>NZ_CP015732.1:0-1462123 GCF_001750145.1 Arthrobacter sp. U41 | reverse complement strand
CGCGGGTGCCCTTGGGCGCCCCCTCCCCGTTCACCACACGTTCGCGGATGTTGAGCCTGCGCGCCTGGAACGTGGTGCAGTTGGACGTCGAGGTCAGCTCGCGGTAGGCGCCCTGCGTGGGAACCCAGGCCTCGCAGTCGAACTTGCGGGCGGCGGAGTTGCCGAGGTCGCCGGCTGCGGTGTCGATCACCCGGTAGGGCAGCTCGCACTTGGCCAGCATCTCCTCTTCCCAGGCCAGCAGCCGGGCGTGCTCGGCCGCAGCCTCCTCGACCGTGGTGTAGATGAACATTTCGACCTTGTTGAACTGGTGAACCCGGATGATGCCTCGGGTGTCCTTGCCGTGCGAGCCGGCCTCGCGGCGGTAGCAGGAACTCTGCCCGGCGTAGCGGACCGGGCCGGCGGAGAAGTCCAGGATCTCGTCCGCGTGGTAGCCGGCGAGGGCCACTTCCGAGGTGCCCACGAGGTAAAGGTCGTCCTCGGCGAGGCGGTAGATCTCGGCGTCGTGCTTGACGTCGAAGCCGGTGCCCTGCATGGTCTCCGGACGCACCAGTGTCGGGGTGATCATCGGCACGAAGCCGGCGTCGATCGCCTGCTCCATCGCCATCTGCAGCAGCGCCATTTCCAGCCTGGCTCCGGCGCCGCGCAGGAAGTAGAAGCGCGAACCGGAGACCTTGGCGCCGCGCTCCATGTCGATGGCGCCGATCAGCTCACCGATCTCCAGGTGGTCCCTGGGTTCGAAGTCGGGAAATTCGCGGGGGACGCCGACGGTCTTGACCACGATGTAGTCGTCCTCGCCGCCCGCGGGGACGCCGTCCTCGATGAGGTTGGGGATGCCGCGCAGCAGTTCCTCCTGGGCGGCCTGGGCGACGTCCGCCTCAGCGGACGCTGCCTTGACCTCGCCCGCGAGGACCTTGACCTCTGCGAGCAGGGCCTGCTTCTCCTCGCCCTTGGCCTGCGCGACCTTCTTGCCGAAGGCATTCTGCTCGGCCCTCAGGTTCTCGAAGCGGATCAGGGCGGCGCGGCGGGCCGCGTCCGCGGCGACGATCGCGTCCACCACGGACTCGTCGGCGCCGCGGGCGCGCTGGCTGGCCCGGAACTTGTCCGGATTTTCGCTGAGGTCTTTTACGTCGATCACCTGACAAGACTATCCAATCCGGCCGCCGTTACCGGGCAATCGGCGGGCAATCAGGTCAGCGGTCACCGGCGGGATAGTGTTGGAGCACAATGAGCGACTGGCTGCTTTACCTCATCATCGCGGCAGTGCTGGCGTTTGCCGTCTCCAGCTGGTGGGGAGTGCGCAAGCTCAGGGCCAGGCACACGCGCAGCGCCGTGTGGGAGGAAACGCACAGTCCGGGCCTGGGCCAGCAAAAAGTGGCCGTGGTGATGAACCCGATCAAGTCCCGGTCCGATGAGGCACGCAAGCTGATTGAAAGTGCCTGCGCCGCGGCAGGATGGGTGCCGCCGCGGTTCTTCGACACCACCGCCGAGGACCCCGGATTCTCACAGGCGCGGGCCGCTGTCGAGTACGGCGCCGACGTCGTCGTCGTGGGCGGCGGTGACGGCACGGTGCGGGTGGTGGCCGACATTCTCGCCGGCACGGACATCGCCATGGGGCTGGTCCCACTCGGCACCGGCAACCTGCTGGCCCGCAACATCCACCTTGACGTGGGCGACCTGCATGGGAGCGTCGAAACCGCCCTGTTCGGGCACCAGCGCTTCATCGATACGGCGCGGATGAGGGTGGAGAACTCCCGGACGAACGAGACCGCGGAGTACACCTTCCTGGTCATTGCCGGCATCGGGATGGACGCGGAGGTAGTGGGCGACACCAACGACGGCCTCAAGAAGGCTGTGGGCTGGCTGGCCTACACCGAGGCAGGGGTGAGGCATCTGCCCGGCCGCCGGAAGAGGGTCTCCATCTCGCTGGACGACCAGCCGGAGCAGAGCCGGAAGATCCGCAGCGTGTTGTTCGCGAACTGCGGCCTGATCCCCGGCGGGATCGACTTCATCCCCCAGGCCATGATCGACGACGGGATGCTGGACGTCGTGGTGATGAGTCCGCGCAGCGCGATCGGCTGGCTGGCGATGTACTGGAAGATCGTGCTCAAGCACAAGAGACACCTGCCGGTGATGACGTATTACCGTTCCGGCAAGATCACCATCCGCTGCGCGGAGCCGATGCCCACCCAGGTCGACGGCGACCCGTCCGGTGAGGCCACGAAGGTCACCGTGCAGGTTGCCCCCGGCTCGCTGCTCGTCCGGGTCAAGGACGGCACCGAAGCACTCTAGGCGCCGGCTTCGTTACTTCTTGGAGGATTCCTTGTCCGCATCCGCGGACTTTTTCGCTTCCGCCGCGGCCTTGGCGGCGCGGGCCTCGGACTGCTCGCGGATCATTGCCTGCTCCTCTTCGAAGCGCAGCCGGTCTGCACGGTCGGCGTCGTCGCCGTCCCAGTCCTGGTTTTCAGCGGTCGGTTTGGGATTCACAATCATTCCCTGGCCGTCATTTTCAAGGCTGGTATCTGCCATGACCTGCTCCCTCGGTAGAGGACTTCCCCAATATGGATCAGGCAAGCATACGCACAGTTTCATAGGGGCGGAAGTGCCGGAAGTGGCATTTGTCTACGCTGTGGGCGAAGCCTTGTGCAAATATTCCGGCACCACAGATGCCCCCGACAGTATGTCTTTGACCCAGGCATGTGCCGCGCGGAATGCCTGGTCCGAGGTGTGCGGCTCCACGATGGTCCGGTGCCCGTCGGCCCGGCCGTAGGAACCCAGGAAGCGGGTGGCCGGGCTGATCCGGTGCAGGCCGGCCAGCGCGTCCGCCATGCGCGCATCGGCCACGTGGCCGTCGGCGTCAATGCTGAAGAAGTAATGGCCCAGGTACTGGCCGGTGGGCCGCGACTCGATCCGGCTGAGGTTCACGCCGCGGGTGGCGAACTGGTCCAGGATCTCCATCAGGGCGCCGGGGCGGTCTTCCGGAAGCGGAACCACCACGGTGGTCTTGTCCGCGCCGGTGGGCTCCGGCAGTACGCCCGGCCGGCCGACGAGCACAAACCGTGTGACCGCGCCGGGATTGTCCCCGATATTCTCCGCCAGGACGGTGAGCCCCGGCTGCTCCGTGGCCACAATCGGGGCGCAGATGGCTGCGTCGTAGTGGACGTCGCCCTCCAGCAGCCCCATGGCCGCGGCGGCCGTGGACGAGCCGGGAATATATTCTGCATTCGGAATATTATTGTCGGCCCAGAGCCGGCACTGCGCCCAGGCGTGGCCGTGGGTGGAGATCCGGCGGATGTCCTCGATCCGGGTCCCGGGCCGGGCCACCAGCACAAAGCTGATCGGCACCAGGGCTTCGCGCAGGATCCGCAGTTCCTGTCCCGTGGCGATCGCATCCAGGGTGGCCGTGACGCCGCCCTCCACGGAGTTTTCAATCGGCACCATGGCCGCGTCCGCCGAGCCGTCACGGACCTTGTCCAGCGCCGTGTTGACGTTGGACGACGGAATACGGATGGCCTCCGCCGCATCGGGAACCTGCATCAGGGCCGCCTCGGTGAAGGTGCCCGCGGGTCCGAGGAAGGTGTACGTGAGGGGTGATGCGGGCATCGGTGCTTCTTTCTTCAACTACAAGATGACGGGCTTGAGTCCGTTTTCGGACACCAGCGGCATTCCGGTTTCCAGCCACTGGTCCATGCCGCCGGCCACGTTCAGGGCAGAATACCCCTGTCCGGAGAGCCACTGGGCGGCACGGAAGGACCGGCCCCCGGTGCGGCAAATGACGTAGAGGTCCTCGTCCGGATCGAGTTCCTCAAGCCGGGCCGGGAGCTGGTCCAAAGGGATATGCAGCGCTCCGGCAGCGTGGCCCGCGTCCCACTCATAGTCCTCGCGGACGTCGAGGATTTTGGCCCCGTCAGGAATGTCGGACACGGTTACGGTGTCAAAGTCGCTCATGGTCGTCCCTTCCGCAGAATGCATGGTCTGCCTCCAGCGTATCGCCAGCCGCCTGCGCCACACCCCTGGCCGTCGCAGGTTACGCTTCTGGCATGGCGCAATGGAGATCCACGGCAGCTGACCGGCCCACGATTCAGGCAACTCCCCGCACCTCCCCCCGCCGGACATGCCCTCCCCCGGGCACGAGTACTGGGCACATTCCCACCATGTTCACCCGCCCGCGCCACCACTGGACATGTCCCGCGGAGCGGACGGCCGGGGAACCTGGGCCGCGCTACCTTGGCTGAAATCCATGAGCTCTCGGCGGTGGAGCTGCGCAACACGCTGCGCTCCGGGGAGCTGTCCGCGCGGCAGACCACCCGGCATTTCCTGGACCGCATCGCCGCTGAAAACCGGCACCTCGGCGCCTTCATCACCGTCACCGCGGAACAGGCCATGCAGGACGCGGCCGCCGCGGACGAGGCCCACACCCGAGCGGTCCGGGACGGCACCGGGCTGGCGCTGCTGCACGGCATGCCCGTGGCCTTCAAAGACCTGACGGACGTCGCCGGGGTCGTGACCACCCATGGCAGCGCCGCCCTGGACCACAAGCCGGCCCTGGCTGACAGTGCCATCGTCGCGACGCTCAAAAGCGCGGGCGTGCTCTCGCTGGGCAAAACCCAGGTTCCCGAGTTCGGCCTCACTGCGTACAGCGAGAACCGGATCGCGCCGCCCTCGCGAAACCCGCACGCCCTCAGCCGCAGCTCGGGAGGCTCCTCCGGCGGCAGCGCCGCGGCCGTGGCCGCCGGGCTGGTTCCCTTTGCCCCCGGCTCCGACGGCGGCGGTTCGGTCCGCATCCCCGCCGCCGCCTGCGGGCTCGTGGGGCTGAAACCCGGCCGCGGCCTGGCCCCCGCGGGTGAAAGCACCGGCGACCCCGCCGGCCTGGTCGCCTCCGGCCCGATGGCCCGCACCGCGGGGGACGCGGCGCTGCTGCTCGATGCGCTGGTGCCCGGCCCGGCCGGGTCAGGTCACGCCGGGATTCCCGCTCCCAGCTACGTTGAGCTCGCCTCGCAGGACCCGCCCAGGCTGCGGATCGGCGTGAGCCTGGACAGCCCGTGGCAGACGATCTTCCCGTTCACCCCGGACCCTGAGGCCCTCGACGCCCTCGCCGAAGGCATCCGGCGGCTGGAGGCAGCCGGACACGAAACCTCGGAGGCCTCCCTCCGCTACGACAACCGCTACCCGGCGGCGTTCACCACAGCCTGGACCGCCGCCGTCGGGGATGCCCGGATCGTTCCCCAGCGCGAGGCGCTCCTGACCCCGCTGACCCGGACGTTCCGGCGCCGCGCGCAGCAGCGCGGACCGGCCCAGCTCGCCGAGGCGCTGGGATTCCTGCGGCTTTTCCGGCGGGACACCATCGCCCAGTACGCCGCCTGGGACCTGATCCTGATGCCGGCGCTGGCTCAGACGCCCCGCCCGGTGGGCTGGTTCACCGGGGCAGCCCACGGCGACGGCTACTGGCCGGCGGCCGAATGGACGGGAGATGCCGACGGCGACTACCGCAAGCAGTGCGAGTACGCTCCCTGGTCGTCCATGGTGAACGTGTGCGGGCTGCCCGCGATCAGCATTCCGGTGCACTGGACCGGCGGCGCCAAGGGTGCCGGACTGCCGATGGGCATCCAGCTGATCGGGCCGATGGGTTCCGAGGCGCTGCTGCTGCAGCTCTCCGTGCAGCTGGGGTATTAGCCCCACGACCCGCCGGATGGTGGTGATTTCCCGGGCCCGCGGGGATACGGTTTAGCGGAGCAAGATCAGGACATGTCCAGTCTGGAAACTTCCCACACGAGAGGGATCAATGAAGATCACCGGTGCAGTACTTGAGGAAATCGGCCGCCCCCGCCCGTTCGCGGACTCCAAGCCCATCAGCATCTCCGAGCTGGAGCTGGCGGGCCCAGGACCCACCGAGATCCTGGTGCGGATCGAGGCCGCCGGTATCTGCCACTCGGACCTGAGTGTTGTGGACGGCAACCGGGTGCGCCCCGTGCCGATGCTGCTGGGGCATGAGGCTGCCGGACGCGTCGTCGAGGTCGGCTCCGAGGTGAACGACCTGTTGCCGGGCCAGCGCGTTGTGATGTCCTTCCTGCCTCGCTGCGAAAAGTGCGCGAACTGCGCCGAGGATGGACGGCTCCCCTGCACCGCGGGGTCGAAGAGCAACGGTGAGGGCACCCTGCTGCACGGATCGATGCATCTGGACCGCGACGGCGAGAAGATCTTCCACCACCTGGGTGTCTCCGGCTTCGCCACCCATGCGGTGGTGGACCGCGCCTCGGCCGTGCCGGTCGACGATGACATCCCGGCGGACATCGCGGCCGTCCTCGGCTGCGCCGTGCTGACCGGCGGCGGCGCCGTGCTGAACGCGGCCCGGCCCGGGCCGCAGGACAGCATCATGATCGTGGGGCTCGGCGGCGTCGGCATGGCCGCGCTGATCACGGCGATCTCCCAGGGAGTTTCGCGGATCATTGCCGTGGACACGCTGGATGAAAAACTTGACCACGCCCGACGGCTGGGCGCCCATGAAACGTACACCCCGCAGCAGGTCCTGGAGGAAGGCGTCAAGGCCAGGTACGTGATCGAATGCGCCGGGAACCCTCGCGCCTTCGAAACCGCCTTCGCCGCGACCGCGGTGGGCGGCACCACGATCACCGCCGGCCTGCCGCACCCGGACGCCCGTGCCCAGATCTCGCCGCTGACCATCACCGCCGAGGCCCGGACAATCGTCGGCAGCTACCTTGGCTCCGCGGTGCCGGCCCGGGACATTCCCAAGTACGCCCAGCTCTGGCGTGAAGGAAAACTGCCGGTCGAGGAGCTGATCTCGGCGCGCATCGGCCTGGCCGACATCAACCAGGCCATGGACCAGCTCGCCGACGGGAAAGCGGTGCGCCAGGTCATCATGTTCGACGCCGGGTAGCCTCGCGATGAGCTCCAGGCACCGCGCACCGCTTGAGTCCCGCGTCCACGTCCCCGCCGCAGGCGAGGGGTCCGACGTCGAACTTATGCCGGTGGGCGATGTCACCGCAGGTGTGCTGCGGGCCGGCGGAACCGTCCGCCGCCCGCACCAGCCGCAGTCCCTGGCCGTCGCCGCGTACCTCGACTGGCTGGAAGATGCCGGTTTCGACGGGTCCCCGCGGTTCCTCGGCCGGGACGCGGAGGGCAGGGACGTGCTGACTTTCCTGCCCGGACAGTGCGCCGGGCCCGTCCCGGAGGCCTGGGTCCAGTCCGAGGAGCTCCTGGTTTCCGTGGCGCAGCTGCTGCGCCGGCTGCATGCGGCCTCGGCCGCGTTTGTGCCGGACGCCCACCCGTTCCCGCCCCGCCCGGTCCGGCAGGATCCGGCCGAACTTGTCTGCCACCTGGACGTCACCCCGCAAAACGTCGTGGTCCGGGACGGCCGCGCCGCCGGTCTGGTGGACTTCGACCTGGCCGGTCCCACGACGGCCTTCAAGGATTCCTTCAACACCGCGATGCACTGGGCGCCCCTGCGGGATCCTGCCGACGCGTGGCCGGGCTGGGAGGCTACGGATCCGTTCCGGCGGCTCCGGATCTTCGCCGACGCCTACGGCTGGAACGAAGAGGAACGACGGCGGCTGCCCGCATTCGGGATTGAGGCTACGGCGCTGAGCCACGAGCGGATGCAGCACAACGCACGCACTCTCGGCGGCGGGTGGGCGCGGATGTGGGACGAAGGGGTGGGCGGGATGATCCGACGCCGCGGCACGTGGCTCGAGGACAACGCCGGGCGGCTGGTTGCGGCCCTTACCGGCTGACGGCTGGGCCTAGGCCCCGTAGTACATGCGGCCGGAGGTGCCGATGGCCAACCCCAGCGCGATGATCACGATTGCCAGGACGGTCAGCGCGATCCCCGCGTAACCCAGCACCAGGCCGGCTATCGCCATGCCCCTGCCCGACGGCTCGCGCTTGAGTGCCATGTGCCCGAGGATGACCGCCGCGAACTGCGGCAGGAGGAAAAAGCCCAGCCCCACAAAGGCCGCGATGCCGCAGATCATGCTCGCGATGCTCAGGCCCTTGGGTTCAGGCATACCGTAATAGGACGGTTGGCCGTAGGCGTTGAACGGGCTGCCAGGCTGGCCATACTGTACCGGCGCACCGTACTGCTGACCGGAGGACTGTTGCCCGTAGGGCTGCTGCCCGAACGGCTGCTGCGGCGCCGCGCCATAAGGCGTGCCATACGGATCCGTGGGCTGGTTGTAGTCCGGTGCCGGCTGCCCGTCGTGCCCGCCGGACTGTCCCGGGGTTCCGTACGGCTGCTGGCCATAGCCCGGCTGATCGAACTTCACGGTCGCGGGCGGGGTCTGAGGCGAGGGAACGTCGGATTCCTGCGCAGGAATGTACGACGGCGGCCGGTAGCCCTCCGGTGTCCCGTCTTTCTCCGGTTTCGGCTGGTCAGTCATGGTTTTCCCCCTCATGGACGTCTCTGGATTCAGCCTACCGCCGTCCCGTTGTGCTGGGCAGGGTATTTCAGCGTCATAGGGGCCGTAATCATGTTGCCTTCCACCCCGGTCTGGCATGCTGGTGCCATGGCTAGCCGCGCGGGCACTGTTGCCCAACCCCAAGACCTTGTTGATCTCACTGCGCTCCTGGATGCGTACTATGACGTTTCCCCGGATCTGGGCGACCCAGGCCAACGGGTGGCCTTCGGGACCTCCGGGCACCGGGGCTCAAGCCTGAAGGCCTCCTTCAACGAACCCCACATCCTGGCCATCACCCAGGCGATCGTGGAGTACCGGGCCGGCCAGGGAATCACAGGCCCGCTGTATCTCGCCAAAGACACCCATGCCCTGAGCGAACCGGCGCAAAATTCCGCGCTGGAAGTCCTCGCAGCCAACGGCGTCAACGTGCTGATCGACGCCCGCCACGGCTACACCCCCACTCCGTCGCTGAGCCACGCCATCCTGACGCACAACAACAACTCCCCCGCCGGGGCTCCGCAGGCGGACGGCATCGTCGTGACCCCCAGCCACAACCCGCCCGGCGACGGCGGTTTCAAGTACAACCCCCCGCACGGCGGGCCGGCTGACTCGGACGCCACCGGGTGGATCGCCAACCGCGCCAACGAACTGCTGGAAAACGGCCTGCGCGGTGTTAAGCGGGTTCCCATCGCCGAGGCCCTGAACGCCGGCACCACGGGCAAGTTCGATTTCCTCAGCAGCTACGTTGACGACCTCCCCTCCGTCCTGGATCTCAATGCGATCCGCGAGGCCGGCGTTCGGATCGGCGCGGACCCGATGGGCGGCGCGTCGGTAGATTACTGGGGCGAGATTGGCGAACGCCACCACCTCAACCTCACGGTGGTCAATCCCACCGTCGACCCGCAGTGGGCATTCATGACCCTCGACTGGGACGAGAAGATCCGGATGGACTGCTCGTCGCCGGCGGCGATGGCCTCGCTGATCAACCGGATGTCAGAAGGTGCCAGCTTCGACATCGCCACCGGCAATGACGCCGACGCCGACCGGCACGGCATCGTGACACCGTTTGTCGATGGGCAGGGCGGGCTGATGAACCCGAACCACTACCTCGCCGTCGCGATCGACTACCTCTACCGCCACCGGACCGGTTGGAACCCGCAGTCCGTGATCGGCAAGACCCTCGTGTCCTCCTCGATTATCGACCGCGTCGCCCAAAGCCTGGGACGCAAACTCGTCGAAGTGCCCGTGGGCTTCAAGTGGTTCGTCCCCGGGTTGCTCTCCGGCGAGGGCGCCTTCGGCGGCGAGGAATCCGCCGGCGCTTCCTTCAACAAGAAGGACGGCAGCGTCTGGACCACCGATAAGGACGGGATCCTGCTGGCCTTGCTGGCGTCGGAGATCACGGCGGTCACCGGCAAGTCACCCTCGCAGCTCTATAAGGGCCTCACGGACCAGTTCGGGGACCCGGTCTACGCCCGGATCGACGCCGCCGCCACCCGGGAGCAGAAGGCGGCCCTGGCGAAGCTCTCGTCGGCGGACGTCACCGCGACCGAACTTGCCGGTGAAACCATCCTTGCCAAGCTGACCGAAGCGCCCGGCAACGGGGCGGCGATCGGCGGCCTCAAGGTTGTCACCGAGAACGCCTGGTTCGCGGCCCGCCCCTCGGGCACCGAGGACGTCTACAAGATCTACGCCGAGTCCTTCAAGGGAGCCGAGCACCTCAAGCAGGTCCAGGCCGAGGCAAAGGCGCTGGTGGACGGAGTCATTTCCTAGCCGCCTGCCGGGCCGCAGCCCCTGGGCGGCCCGGCAGGCGACCCGTTAAGAGGCCGCCTCGTTCAGGCCGGCTCTTCCTCGATGCCGACGGCGAGCACCGAACGGTCCCTGCCCAAGGTCTTGGCGCGGTAGAGAGCGGCGTCCGCGGAGGCGATCAACGCGTCCAGATCCACGCGGCCGGGCGCGGTCGACGCGATCCCGTAGCTGGAGGTGGGCAGGCGCGGGATCACCGGCGAGGATGAGGCGTGCAGCCGGGTGCTGATGTCGGCGGCGATCTCCCCCGCCGTTTGCGCCGTCACTCCCGGCAGGAGCATGATGAATTCCTCCCCGCCATAGCGGCCCACGAGGTCGGTGGATCGGACCGTGGCCGTGCACGCCTCCGCGAAGGCCTGCAGAGCGGTGTCGCCGGCCGAGTGGCCAAACTCGTCGTTGATGGCCTTGAAATGGTCCAGATCCGCCAGGATAAGGGACGCAGTGGTCCTGCCCCGGTTGAGGCGGCGCAGCTCGTCCTCGGCGAGGTCCAGGAATGCCGTGCGGTTCAGCAGCCCGGTCAGCCCGTCAACGGTCGCGCGCGCCCGGAGGTCGCGGGTCTGCTGCTCGTAGCTCAGCTCGGCCATCGTCAAGGACGCCACGACCAGGATCACGGCCGAAAAGAGCGTCGTCGTCACCGAGCCGAAGACGGACTGGAACACCGGGCCGTCACGTCCTTCCGCCAGAAAGACTGCCAAGCGGCCGAGATAGAACGCGGCCAGGATGCCGGAACCCGCGGCCAAGGTGAGGTGCACGCGGGAAAAATGCCGTTCCAGCAGGAGCAGTTCCCGGCAGCCGAGGCCGATCAGCAGGCCCATGAACCCCAGGTAGGCGGGCGCACCGGACCACACGTTGATGGCCGGCTGGTCCAGCGCCGACGCAACGGCTGTGATGGCAGGGGCGGCCGAGAGGTACCAGATGTCGGGAGCCGCGGTCCGCAGGGACCGCGCCCCCGCCCAGATGCTGGCCGCGCCCGCCACGAGAAGCACGTTCCCGAGCGGGTTGGCCCACGCCTGGTGGGGCGTCCCGTCCATCAGGTAGGCGGCATTGCCGGCCAGGAACAACAGCAAAGCCAGACACCACCAGCCGCTGTACGACGAACGCGTCCGGCGATAAGTGATGAAGTAGAAGAGCAGCAGCAGGGTTAGATCGACCACCGCAAGGGCCACACGCAGGGTTGCGGTGTCAAGCATCATGTAGTGGCCCCCCGGTCCGCTCGCAATAGCCCGATTCGCGTCGACTCCGCGCCGCAGGTGACCCTAGTATTGCACCCCCGCGGCCAAATATGTGACCTCTACCTCCGATGTGACCTGCCACCGGCCCCGGGTGCCCTGTGGGGAAGCATCGAGGCGGACTAGACTGGGAAATGGCCCCGGATGCGGCCTTGCGCTCACCCGCAGAATAGCGTCCCGAGTGCCTCCGGCCTGTCCCCCATGGTGCCGGAGGCACCTCCGCGTCAACTCAGTGCCGAAAGCCCCCGGGTCAGCCCCGAAGGCACCTCCGCCTTTCCGTCAGACGGTGCGTACAACGTCCTCGTAAGCGAACTTCGGCTTCGCTTCACCCCAGGCGCCGGCAGCGGGCTGGCCGATGTTGACCACGAGGAAGCTCTTCTGGTCGCCGTCGGGGAAGAAGGCCGCATCAATCGCGGTAAAGTCAGCGCCCGTCATCGGCCCGGCGGCGAGGCCGAGGGACCGCACGGCGAGGATAAAGTAGCCCGCCTGAAGGTGGGCGTTGTTGTTGCCGGTCGCGGCGGCGAGGTCCGGGGCGGCGTCGTACATGGCCTTGGGTGCGTTGTACCCGGGCAGGAAGTTGTCCCACTGCTCCTGCCAGGAAGTGTCGTAGCTGAGGACGGCGACGAGCGGTGCGGTGGCGGTTTTGGCTCGGTTGCCGTTCGCGAGGGTTTCGACCAGGGCATCGCGGGCTTCCGCGGACCGCACGTAGGTCACGCGCAGCGGCTGCGAGTTGAACGCGGTGGGGCCGAACTTGGTGAGTTCGTAGATGGCCCGGGCCTGCTCTTCGGTGACCTCGCCGGTGAAGGTGTTGGCGGTTCGGGCCTCGGCAAAGATGGCGTCCACTGCGGAGGCGTCGATTACTGCTTCGTCGTGGGCGATAGTCATGGGGGTACCTTTCGCTCAGCGTGCCCGCCGGGGCGGCGGCCACTGCTTACTGTCCATAGTTGCAACTTCAACCTTTGCCTTACGCTTCCCGAATCGCCCCGTGACGTCCGGCACAGCGGCGCCGCCAGTGAAGCATGCCGGAAACACCGGCGCGGTAAAGTTGCTCCGGAAGATTCCTTCCCGCTCCGCCACACATTCTCTGAAAGGCCCCGGCAATGAGCATGCTCGGTACCAAATGGAAGCTCCACGGCAACGGCAAGTCCATCCGCCCGGGCGAGGTCGTGAAGCCCGATGAGCGCCTTGCCTGGCCGCTGACCATTGGCGTCGGGATGCAGCACGTTGTCGCCATGTTCGGCGCGACCTTCCTGGTCCCGATCATCACGGGCATGCCGCCGGCCACCACGCTGTTCTTCTCCGGCATCGGCACGCTGCTCTTCCTGGTCATCACCAAGGGCCAGGTGCCGAGCTACCTCGGCTCGAGCTTCGCCTTCATCGCGCCGATCATGGCCTCGCAGCAGCAGTACGGCGTCGCCGGCGCGCTCGGCGGCGTGGTGCTGGCCGGCGTCGGGCTGGCCATCATCGGTGCGGTGGTGCAGAAGTTCGACGCTGGCTGGATCAACCGCCTGATGCCGCCCATCGTAACGGGCGCCATCGTGGGACTGATCGGCCTCAACCTCGCGCCCGCAGCGAAGAACAACTTCGACGCAGCCCCGGTCACGGCCCTCATCACCCTGGCCACGATCATCATCGTCAGCGTCTTCTTCCGCGGCATTCTGGGCCGGCTGAGCATCCTCGTCGGCGTCGTACTTGGCTACGTCGTCGCCATGATCCGCGGTGAAGTGGACTTCTCCAAGGTGGACTCCGCCGCTTGGGTGGGACTGCCGTTCTTCCAGGCCCCCGAATTCCACCTCGGCGTCGTGGGCCTGTTCGTGCCGGTGGTGCTGGTGCTGGTGGCCGAGAACATCGGCCACGTGAAATCCGTCGCCGCCATGACCGGGCAGAACCTCGACGGCGTCTCCGGGCGCGCACTGATGGCCGACGGCGCCGCCACCGTGCTTGCCGGCATGGGCGGCGGCTCCGGAACCACAACCTACGCGGAAAACATCGGCGTTATGGCCGCCACGAAGGTCTATTCGACGGCGGCCTACTGGGTGGCCGGTGTCTTCGCCGTGGTTCTGAGCTTCTCCCCGAAGTTCGGCGAGATGATCGCCACCGTCCCGGCCGGCGTGCTGGGCGGCGCCGCGACTATGCTCTACGGCATGATCGGTGTCCTGGGCGTCAAGATCTGGGTGCAGAACAAGGTGAACTTCTCGAACCCGATCAACCTGACCACGGCAGCCGTGGCGCTGATCGTTGGCATCGCCGACTACACGTGGACCATCGGCGACCTGAAGTTCACCGGCATCGCCCTCGGCTCCGCGGCGGCCCTGGTGATCTACCACGGCATGAAGGCGATCGCCAAGGCCCGCGGCACAGTTGCCGAGCCGGAAACGGAAGGGCCCGTGGCCGCCGCCACGGCCGCTGTGAAGCGCGCGCCGAAGAAGCGTCGCTAGGGTTCGGCGACCCTCTGCCCGCCCCTTGATCCCATGCCATCTTCCGGGTCGTCGGCCGGTGCCGGCGCCTGTTCCGCTGCACTGCGGCTGGTTTCGTAAAAATGTCGATGCCATCTGAGATTCTGGGTTCATGGAATGCACGGACTGGTGTGCGGAGGGCAGGGCGGCGCTGGCGGCTGTCGCGGCGTGGACCGCGGCGCTGGATTCCGTCCCCGCGGCCGGCGCTGACGCTGATCCGGCTGGTCCGCCGGGTGCTGATCAGACGGGTCCGCCGGGTGCTGTTCAGACTGGTCCGTCAGGTGCTGTTCTGACGGGTTCGTCAGGGGTCGATCCGTTGTGGGAGGATCCGTTGCGGGATTTGGCGGGTGATTGCCTGGATGGCCTGACCGTCATGGCGCGGTGGGAGGCGCGCGCCGCTGCGTTGAAGGTGCGGCTGGCAGCGACCTATCTGCAGGCCGCCGACGCTCTGGCGCCACCGGCGGTGGCGCTGCACGACAACATGGGCCAGGAGATGGCGGTGACGGCGGAGATCGCGTGTGCCCTGACGGTGAGCGAGCAGACCGCGGGGGCGTTCCTGGGCGACTGCCTGGCGCTGACGAAGACGTTGCCGCTGACCCTCGCGGCGCTGACGGCGGGCACGATTTCCTGGGCGCACGCCCGGATCATGGTGGACGAAACGACCAGCCTGGACCCGGCCGGGGCGGCGGCGCTGGAGGCGCACTTCCTGGACCCGGCCGCCCCGAACCCGGCCCGGGGGTGCCCGGCCGGGGAGCTGGTCCCGGGCAGGTTCCGGGCCAAGGCCCGCACGTGGCGTGAACGCCACCACCGGGAGAGCATCGAACAGCGCCATGCCAGGTGCGCCGCGGACCGGCGGGTCGAGTTCCGCCCGGACACTGACGGGATGGCCTGGTTCTCCGCCTACCTTCCGGCCGATACCGCCGCTGGGATCTGGGAACGGACCACCGCCGCCGCCCGCGCCCTGCAGGGCCCGGACGAGGAACGCACCCTCACCCAGCTCCGCGCCGACATCGCCGCCACCTGGCTCCTCACCACCGGCGCCACCAGTAACAATGGCACCACCGGCGCTGGTGGGGAGGGTGCGGTGTGCGGAGATGCGGTGGGCGGGGGTGTGCCGTCGCCGCGGGCGCAGGTCCTGATCACCGTCCCGGTCCTGTCCCTGCTCGGCGCCGGACAGGAACCGGCGATGCTGGACGGATACGGGCCGATCCCGCCCTCGATGGCCCGCCGCCTGATCACCGACGGCGCCGGGTCCTTCCACCGGGTCCTGATCGACCCCCGCGACGGGGCGCCGCTGGAAATCGGCCGCACCAGCTACCGCCTCACCAAAGCCCAGCGGCACTGGCTGATGCTCCGTGACGGTAGATGCCCGTTCCCGGGGTGCAACAACCACTCCCTGGACAACGAAGCGGACCACCTCCTGGCCTGGGCCGACGGAGGCACCACCGGGATCACCAACCTCGGACAGCCCTGCCGCAAACACCACAAGCTCAAACACAACTCAGCCTGGACACCGGCCGGGGCCAGCAAAACCGCCCCGCCCGGCTGGACCTCCCCCTCTGGGCGAAACTACCCCAGCGAACAGCAGGACTGGGAACCACCCCACTGGCCGGACGACTGGCCGGATTCGGGATCAGAATCAGACACAGGCACGGCCACGGGCATGGACCTGGACGCACTCATGGGCATGGACCCGCCACCGGGCGTGGATCCGGACCTGGACTTCGACACGGGCCTGCCCCCGGACCCCGGCCCGAATCCAGAACAGGAACAGGAACTGCCCGCGGACCCCTTCCCCGACTGGTACCTGTCCACGGCCGGGCAGCCGTCCCCCACCGCGGACACGGC
Organism: Arthrobacter sp. U41; assembly: GCF_001750145.1. Taxonomy (NCBI): domain Bacteria; kingdom Bacillati; phylum Actinomycetota; class Actinomycetes; order Micrococcales; family Micrococcaceae; genus Arthrobacter; species Arthrobacter sp. U41. The sequence goes on along the minus strand of NZ_CP015732.1, from coordinate 1,446,379 downwards.
AGCCCCGAACTGGCCAGAGACCCTCAACGACCCCCTCCGGAAAGCCTCCTGACCCGGCGCCTGACCGGCCAAGTTGCGGGCCGATCCAGCGCGGTGAACGCAGGTTGGTGACACGCAGGCACCAGCTGGACGCCCGCGCCAGCCAATCGCAAGGCGAAGGCGGGACCCCAACACCCACAGGGTGCGGGGATCCCGGCCTTCGCCTCTTGTTGTTCGGCCTTCGCTCTTGGGACGGCGGCTGTTAGCCGGCGTCGAAGGCTTCCTCATCGTCGCCGTCGCGGTCCTTGGGGGCCCTGTCCTCGGGCAGATCCGTTCCCGATCCGTCGGGCAGGCCGGCCGCGTCCTGGCCGGGCTCCGAGGAGAACGGCCGCCCGGCGTCGGGCTCTTCAGTGTTGGACTCGTCCATCTCCGCCTCCGAGGAAGGCATGGCCACCTCGGAATTCTCCGACGCGTCTGAGTCGTATCCGGGGGTTGTGCTCGCGTTTTCTGAACTCATTTGTTCCTCCGTTCCTCCGAAGCGTCCTGCTCCGGGTTCTCCTGCACTGTCCTGGTCCTCGGCGCCGAACTGGCTCAGGTCCGGGGCGCCCGCAGGGTAAGTTTCCCCGTCCGGGCTGTCCTGGCTGAGGCCAGCTGCGTCGAATGCTTCCTCTTCGCGGGGCTGGGCAAACTTCTTAGTGTCGCCGCCGGGGAGCTCCTGCTCCGCCGTCGGCGTCCCGTAGCCGCCAGCCTCTTCGATCGGATCCTGCTGTTTCTCTTGGGACATACCGTTCCCTCCCGTTCTGGAGTCTTGAACTGTGCGGATTCGTGGATCTGGTGAATTCGTGGATCTGTCGGAAAATGCTGTGCAGGGCTCAGAGGCCCTTGCCCCCCGTAACGGGAACCACGGCACCGGAGATGTACGAGCCGTGATCGGAGGCCAGCAGCACGTAGGCCGGCGCGAGTTCCGCCGGTTGACCCGCGCGCTGCAACGGGGTGTCCTGGCCGAAGGACGGCAGCTTCTCCGGCCACTCGGTCGCCGGGATCAGGGGCGTCCAGATGGGGCCGGGAGCCACAGCGTTGACACGGATTCCCTTCGGGCCGAGCTCCTGTGCCAAGGCCTTGGTGAAAGCGACCTGCGCCGCTTTGGTCATGGCGTAGTCGATGAGCTGGGGCGAGGGGTGGAACGCCTGGATCGACGCGGTGGTGATGATGGACGCGCCCGCCCTCAGATGCGGCACGGCGGCCCGTGCGGTCCAGAGCAGTGAGTAAAGGTTGGTCTTGAAGACGCGGTCGAACTCCTCAGTCGGGAGGGACTCGAAGCTGTCGCGGTTCTTCTGGTAGGCGGCATTGAGCACCACGACGTCCAGGCGGCCGAACTCGGCGAGCGTGTCGGCCACGATTTTGGTGGCGAAATCCTCACTGCGGCCATCGCCGGCGATCAGCAGCGCCTTGCGGCCGGTTTTGCGGATCCAGGCGGCTGTGTCCTGCGCGTCGGCTTCCTCTTCCGGCAGGTAGGAGATGGCGACGTCGGCCCCCTCCCGGGCGAAAGCGATGGCCACCGCCTTGCCGATCCCGGAGTCTCCGCCCGTAATCAGCGCAGCCTTGCCTTCGAGGGCCCCGCTGCCTTCGTAGCTCTCCTCGCCATGGTCCGGCTGGGGGTCCATGGGCGCGGTCAGGCCCGGTTGTTCCTGGACCTGCTCCGGAAAGGACCCGGAGTAGTAACCGTCCCGGGGGTCGCGCGGCTGGTCCTGCTGCTTGTTTGAATCACTCATAGTCCACCTACCCAATGTGTCGGTTTTCCAAGGGCTGCTTCCCGGCCCCGGAACTGACGCGGGCCTCCGAAGCTGTCCCCATGAAGTAAACAGTTCCACCCTACCCGGAATTTCATCAGCAACCTTAGTACTGTCTTGAATTTCCGAACACTCAAGTCTAGGTTGAGTGTTACCTTCCCCCGAAGTTCGACCCGCATTCACCCGGAGGCGACCAGTGTCCAAGCTTGAGCCAGAGTCCGCTCCGCAGGAGCCCTCGACGGACCAGCGGAACGAGACCGCCATCGAAAAACTGGACCGCAACTGGATGGAACTGCTGCAGGAACTGCGGGTGCTGCAGACCGGGGTGCAGATCCTGGCGGGCTTCCTGCTGACCCTGCCGTTCCAGTCGAGGTTCGAATCGCTGGACGACTTCCAGGTCACCCTCTACCTCGCTAACGTGGCGCTGGCCGCCCTCACCACAGCACTGATCCTGCTCCCGGTCAGCGTGCACCGCCGACTGTTCCGCTTGCACCTCAGGGCGGCCCTCGTGGCCAGTGCGGACAGGATCGCAAAGGCTGCCTTGGCGGGCATCGGACTCCTCAGCGTCGGGACCTCCGCGCTGGTCTTCGACGTCGCGGCGGGCCGGACGGCGGGATTGACTGCCGGGGCCATGCTGCTGGCAGTGCTGCTCATCCTGCTCGTTTACGTGCCGAGCCGGCTCCGCCGGCAGGCCGCGGAAAGGACGTAAACATGACGAACGCCGCAAGCAAACAACGCAGCACCCAGCCGCGAAAGGACAGCGGGTGGGTCAAGGACCACGGACTCATGCTGGCCAACATCGGCCTGTTCCTTCTGTTCTTCGGCGGCATGGTCTTCAGCGGCGCCGCCGCCTACAGCGAGGACCAATTGGCCCACGGCGAGCCGGCCGTGACAGCCCTGCAGTACCTCGGCACGGGGTCCTTCCTCGAGGCGACATTTGAGAACTGGGAGTCCGAGTTCCTGCAGATGGGCATGTACGTCATCCTGACGGTGTTCCTTTTCCAGAAAGGATCCTCGGAGTCCAAGCCCATGGACCGGGCCGCTCCGCAGGATGAGGATCCCCGGGACGCGGCCCTGAAGGCGGCCACCCCCTGGCCCGTGAGGCGCGGCGGCTGGGTCCTCAAGCTCTATGAACATTCGCTGTCGATCATGTTCCTGCTGCTGTTCGTGGCGTCGATGACACTCCACGCCATCGGCGGGAGCGAGGAATACAGTTCCGAACAGCAAAGCCACGGACAGCCGCCGGTGACCGTCCTCGGGTACCTCGCCACGAGCCGCTTCTGGTTTGAGTCGTTCCAGAACTGGCAAAGCGAGTTCCTGGCAGTCGCCGTCCTGGTCGGCGCTTCGGTGTATCTGAGGGAGAGGGGCTCCCCCGAATCCAAGCCGGTCGCGGAGCCGCACTATGAGACTGGCGCCTGAGCTCTCAGGCCCCCTCGAGCACCTTGCTGGTCGCCCAGGCGAGGTACTTCGCGGCGTTTGCGACGGCGTCGTCCGGGCTTCCGGCAACGTCCAGCAGTTGCGCCGCGGCCACCACACCGTGCTCGGCGAGGTCCTCCGGGGTGACCAGGATCCGTCCCGCGACCACAATCACCGGGATTCCGAGGCTTTGGGCGGCGTGCGCAAGCGCAATCGGCGCCTTGCCGGTGAGCGACTGGGAATCCAGCGAGCCCTCACCGGTGATCACGAGGTCTGCCTGCGCGAGTTTGCTGGCGAGTCCGGTGAGCCCGGCGACGAGTTCGAAGCCGCCTTCCAGGGCTGCACCGCTGAAGGCCAGGAAGGCGGCGGGGAAACCGCCGGCCGCTCCGGCGCCGGGAACATTGACGTCCCGTCCGGTGGCCTGGCGCAGCACCGAGGCCCAGTTGCGGAGTCCGGCGTCGAGCAGCTCGACGGCGTCCTCGTCGGCGCCTTTCTGCGGGCCGAACACGTGGGCTGCGCCGTCGCTGCCGACGAGCGGGTTCTGCACGTCGACGGCGATCCGGAAGGTCACGGCGCTGAGCCGCGGATCGAGGCCGCTGGCGTCGAGCTGGGCCACCTCAGCGAGCGAGCCACCACCGAGCGGGACCACGTTGCCTGCGGCGTCGAGCGGCTTGAGGCCCAACGCGCGCAGGGCGCCGCTGCCGCCGTCGCTCATTGCCGAGCCGCCCAGGCCCAGCACGATCTCCGTCGCGCCGGCGTCGAGGGCGGCCGCGATCAGCTGGCCGCAGCCGTAGCTGTGCGCCCGCAGGGCGTTGGCCGGGGTGGGATCCATGTGCGCCAAACCGGAGGCCTGCGCGGTTTCAATTACGGCGGTGGCCCCGCCGAAGGCGTCCTTCCGGATCGCCCAGGCTGCGCCGACCGGCGCCAGGATGGGGCCGACAACCGCGTTCAGGCGCTCCTCATACCCCGCGGCGACGGCCGCCTCAAGCGTTCCTTCGCCGCCGTCGGCCACCGGAAACTGGATGGCCTCGGCGTCAGGATAGACGCGCAAGGCCCCCTCGGCGATGGCGGCGGCGGCTTCGGCGGCCGTGAGGGAGCCTTTGAACTTGTCCGGGGCGATCAGAATACGCATGGTTCCATCCTGCCAGCACCCGGGACCCGGACCGACCCCGGGGCGAGGATCGACGCCGGGGCGAGGATCGACGCCGGGGCAGCGGCGACAGGCCCCGGCGTCGGTAGTAACGTGGCAGCCACACTCGATCGACCCGACTCAGGGGGCAACGGTGAACGAAAACGGAACGACCCGGCAGGGCATGACCGCCCTGCCCGGAATGACCGAGCTTCTGCTCGTCCGGCACGGCGAGAGCCAGGGTAACGTGGCCGCCACGCTGGCACACCAGTCCGGGGCCCATGTCATCAACGTTCCGGCCCGGGACGCCGACGTCGAGCTATCCGGCACCGGGCGCGAGCAGGCGCTGGCCCTGGGCCGCCTGCTCGCCGGGTTTCCGGCGGACCGGCGTGCCGCGGTCGTGTCCTCGCCCTATCTCCGGGCCCGGCAGACGGCGGAACTGGCCGTCCACACCGGGGGCTGGCAGACAGAGCCCGTGCTGGATGAACGGTTGCGTGACCGCGAGCTCGGCATCCTGGACATGCTCACCTCCGCCGGCGTGGAGGCGAGGCTTCCGCAGGAGGCGGAGCGCCGGCGCTGGCTGGGCAAGTTCTATTACCGCCCGCCCGGTGGCGAATCCTGGGCCGACGTCGTGCTGCGGCTGCGCTCCCTGCTGGCCGACCTGGACCGGCTGTACTCCGGCCAGCGTGTGCTGCTGGTCTGCCACGATGCCATCATTGTGCTGTTCCGTTACATCCTGGAGGGGCTGACGGAACGCGAAGTGCTGGACATCGCCGCCACGTCCGCGATTCTCAACGCCTCCGTCAGCCGCTTCGTCCGGCCGGGCGGCACGGGTCCGTGGCAACTCGAGAGCTTCAATATGGCAGACCACCTGATGAACGAGGGAGTCCCCGTGACCGAACACGCTGGAGATACCAATGTCCACCCGCGGTAAGGCTGCCCCCGGGGGCGGACAGAAGCCGGGCCACCCTCAGCCCGTGACACCCACCCTGCTGCGGGCCTGGCCGTTGCCCGGCGGCGGCTCGGGCAAGGACGACCGCGGATCGGTGCTGGTGATCGGCGGCGCGCGGATGACGCCGGGCGCCGCGCTGCTCGCCGGGGTGGCCGCGCTGCGCTCCGGCGCCGGACGGCTGACCCTGGCCGTTGCGGAATCGGTTGCTGTACAACTGGCAGTCGCGCTGCCCGAGGCGGGCGTGCTCAGGTTGCCGGAAACCGCGTCGGGCACGGTCAAGGGCTCTTCGGCGGCCGCCGTCCTCGCCTCAGCGGTCGAAGCCGCGGACGCGGTGCTGATCGGGCCGGGGCTCGATGACAAGGACGAGGCCACCGCGTTGCTCCGCGGACTCCTCAAGGTGCCGGCAGGGAATCGGCCGCCGGCCATCATCCTCGACGCCTTTGCCCTGGGCAGCCTGCCCGAGCTGGCCGGGGAGCTGGACCCCTGGGCGGGCCGGCTGATCCTGACCCCGAATGTCACCGAGGCGGGCATCCTGCTGGGGCACGAGACCGGGGAGCTGGCCCGGGACGTGCCGGAGCTCGCGGAGAAGTATGGCGCCGTGGTGAGCTGCCAGGGGGTTATCGCGCGGCCGGCCGGGGATGCCGGCGGGGCCGACGACACCCACGGCGGCGGGACCGGGGCCACGCTCTGGGAAATCACCACCGGACACAGCGGCCTTGGCACGTCGGGTTCCGGCGATGTGTTGTCCGGGACGATTGCCGGTCTTCGGGCGCGCGGAACCGCGGACGCCCAGGCCGTCTGCTGGGGCACGCATCTGCATGCGAGCGCCGGGGACCGGCTCGCGAGCCGGCTGGGCGGTCTCGGCTACCTCGCCCGCGAACTCACGGAGGAGCTGCCGCCACTGATGATGGAGCTCGGTTCCTGACCGGTTTTCCAGGCTGGGTCAGTCTTTCCACCGGCCGCGCTCCTGCAGGACTGCCTTGAGCAGGTCCGCGCGGTCGGTGACGATCCCGTCGACGCCGAGGTCGAGCAGCCGGTGCATTTCCGCGGGATCGTTGACGGTCCAGACGTGCACCTGCAGCCCGTGCAGGTGGGCGCGCCGGACGAATCCGGGGCTCACCACGGTCACGCCACCGTAGCTGACCGGCACCTGCAGAGCCTGGACGCCGCGGAGCGCCCGTCCCGCCGTGAGGCGCAGCAGGGGCGCCGGGAGGACCGGGCCAAGCAGGACAAAGAGGGCGTTGGACACCATACCGGCCGAGCTCGCGGCGGGGCGGCTCAGCTGTCTGAGCACGGCCCGGCGCCGGCGGTCCGAGAAGCTGGCGATCAGCACGCGGTCATGCAGGCTGTACCGTTCGATCGCCGCAGCCAGGGTGTCCACCGAGTTCCAGTCCTTGACGTCGAGGTTGATCCGGACGTCCGGGAAGGCTGTGGCGAGTTCCGCAAGCAGCGGGATGGGCTCCGCGCCGCCGATTCGCGCCAGCGCCACGGTCTCGGCCGTGAGCTCGGAGATCCTTCCGCGGCCATCCGTGACCCGGTCCAGGGTTTCGTCGTGGAACAGCAGCAGGACTCCGTCGGCGGTGGTGTGCACGTCCGTCTCCAAATGCCGGAAGCCGAGTTCGACGGCGGCGCGGAACGCCGCCATGGTGTTTTCCAGCCCGTCCGGGGAGAAGCCGCGGTGGGCCATGGCCACGGGAAACTCCGGCCCGTCACCGGCGGCAAAGAAGGGGTGCGGAGTGCTCACTCCTGAAGCCTAGCGGAGCCCCGGACTGCGGGGTGGTGGGGCCAGGGATCAGTTCGCGGGCGGGAGTATTTCCACGCCGTCGCTGCAATGCAGAAGCGTGCGGCCACGGCCGCCGTCGAGGTGCACCCATACTGCTGTGTGGTCCGCGGTGACGGCGTCCACGAGGCCTTCGGTTTCGAAGCCGGGAGCCAGCCGGACGCTGACGCGGTCACCCTGCTGCAGGCTCTGCCAGTGTGCGTCCGGCGCAACCCGGCGCAGGGGAGTTTCGTCCGTCTTTTCCGTGCGGTACTTGGCCATGATTCCCACCGTCAGTCAGCTGATCCGTCGTGAGATTTCAGCGTAGGGCGCCAAGGTGAACATTAGTTGACTCTCAGCTGGGAGTCCGGTGTCCGTGCGGGGCGGCGTCCCGTGCGCAAAGCAGTGGCCTGCGGGCTGGCCAGAGCCGCCCGACGTCCGGTCAGGGCAGCCGGACGCCCAGGGCTGCGAGCTTGGCCTCGAGGATCTTAGCGACGCCGTCGTCGTCGAAGTGCGGCGCCTGCTGCCCGGCGGCGAGGATCGCCTCCGGGTGGCCGCTGGCCATCGCGTACCCGTCGCCGGCCCAGCGCAGCATCTCGATGTCGTTGGGCATGTCCCCGAAGGCCACGACGTCGGCGGAGTCGACCCCAAGGGCCGCCGCGTATTCGGCGAGCGTGACTGCCTTGTTGACGCCGGGCAGGGAGAGTTCCAGCATCGCGATGTTCGGCGCCGAGTGGGTTGCCGCGGCCAGGTGGGCGACGGCGGGCGTGACTTCGGCCAGGAAATCGTCGGCCGAGCCCTCCCGGACCACGGCGAGGAACTTCACCACCGAATCCGAGGCGGTGAGCGTGGTGTGCAGCGGCGCCGGGGTGAACTCGGCAAGCAGCCGGCTGGAGCCGTTCTCGAGAAACCCTGGTTCCAGGTGGAAACCGGTCAGGGTCTCGGCGGCAAAAAGCGCGGACGGGCGCAGCCGCTGGATGATGCGGCGGGCCTCGAAGATGGCGTCGAGCTGCAGCGCACGGGCAGAGACCATGCGGTCCGCCTCAAGGTCCCAGACGACGGCGCCGTTGGAGCAGATGACGGTGCCGGTGTGGCCCAGCTGTTCCTGGAGCGGGTGCAGCCAGCGCGGCGGGCGTCCCGTGACGAAGACAAGTTCGATCCCGGCGGCCCGGCAGGCGTGGAACGCGCGGATGGTACGGTCACTGATTTTGCCGTCGTGGCCGAGGATCGTTCCGTCAATGTCACTTGCTACCAGCCGCATACTGCCAGTCTACGTGGCGGTGCCGGGGCGGGCTCCGTCCCGGGCGACGCTCCCCGGCACCGAAACCGCGGAAAACGTGCCCGTTCGCCGGAACGAAACAGCTCCGTCGAAGGCTACCCGCGATCTCGGCGGGAGCGGGCGCAGGCGGGCCAGCGCGGCCCGTGCCTAGCGCCGCTCGTAGACGCCGGTCAGGGTCGCCTTGGCCAGGGTGTGCGGGGCGAGCTTGGCTTCGAGTTTGGCGGGGTGGGCTCCGGCGTCGAGCCCCGTGTGCGCGACGTCGAGGGCGTGGACCGTGACGATGTACCGGTGCGGCCCGTGGCCCTTGGGCGGCGCAGCCCCCAGATAGCCGGGGGCACCGCCGTCGTTCCTCAGCTGGAAGGCGCCGGGCGGCAGGTGCCCGGTCTGGCGCGATCCCGCCCCGGCCGGCAGGGACGTGACGTCTGCGGGAAGGTCGAGCACGGCCCAGTGCCAGAATCCGCCGCGGCCCGGGGCGTCGGGGTCGAACATGGTCACGGCATAGCTCAAGGTCCCGGCCGGGGCGCCGCTCCAGCTCAGCTGCGGGGACTCGTCCTTCGCGCCCGCCCCGGCTGCGGCGCCGCGCTGGGCCGGCGGCAGGATCTGGCCGTCCTGGAATGACTCACTGCTGACGCGGAAGGACGGGGCATCGTGGTGTGTCATGGCTGCCTTTCAGTTGCTGGGGAGTTTTGCACTTTCGGGGTTGCTGCCCGCGGTTTCCGCAGGGTGCCGCGCCTGCGTGCCGAGTTCCATCCGTTTCAGTTCCGCACGGGTGGGCGGGTTGGCGCCGGGCCGGGAAACGGTGACCGCGGCGGCCCGGGCTGCGTGGGCCAGGAGTTCACGGAGGCTTTCGGCGGAGAGTTCGCGCAGGTCCTTGCGGTTCTGCGCCCCGTCCAGGCCCAGGTCCACCAGCGCGGAAAGCAGCGCCGCCATGAAGGAATCCCCGGCGCCGACGGTGTCCGCCACTTTAACGGACGGTGCCGGGAAGTGCGCTTCGCCGGCCGCATTCACGCCCCAGGGGCCCCGGGCCCCGCGGGTGACCACCACCAGGGCGGGTCCTGCCGAGCCGCCGAGCGAAAGCCAGCGCCGGGCCGAATCCAGCGGATCCTCGCCCGGGTAGAGCCACTGCAGATCCTCGTCCGATGCCTTGACCACGTCGGCGAGGGTGACGAACTTTTCCGCCTGCCGCCGCGCGTAGTCCACGTCGGTGATGATGCTGGGCCGGCAGTTGGGGTCGAAGCTGATGGTGGCCTGGGGATGGGCATGTTCGACGGCACTGAGCACCTCGGCGGCTCCGGGAGCCAGCATCGTGGCGATCGAGCCGGTGTGCAGCAGCGTCGTTGCCTGCAGCATGAACGGCAGGCTGTCCGCGAGCCCGGGCAGCTGCCAGGCGAGCTCGAAAGTGTAGCTGGCGGAGCCGTCGTCGTCGATCAGGGCGGTGGCCACGGACGTGGGGAGCTCGTCCGGGCCCAGCGGGAGCAGCACCGAACTGGACTTCAGGTGGGCCGCCACGGCTTCACCGTAGGCGTCGCGGCCGTAGCGGCCGATGAACTGGACCGGATGGTCGAGCCGGGCCAGACCCACGGCGACGTTGAGGGGGCTTCCGCCGACATGGGCCTGGATACCGGAGGAACGCTGGACCACATCAACCAGGCCCTCACCAATAACTGTGAGCATGCTCATACTCTGCCAGAGAACGCCGGCCGGCGCCCCAGTGTTTCGGAGCGGGATGTCTGGTTCAGTCCGGGGAGGCCGAGGGATCCCCGCCGGCGTCCACCGGGATTCCGGCGGGCCCGGCGTCGTCGAAGTTGGCTTCGATGTGGACCACATCCCTGCCGGCGCGCTGCAGCAGGCTCGCGGCGATGCCTGCCCGGTAGCCGGAGGTGCAGTGCACCCACAGCTTCCCTGCGGGGACGGAATCCAGCTGCCGCAGCAGGTCGTGCAGCGGGACATTGACCGCTCCGGCCACGCGCGAGGCGGCGAATTCGTCGGCCCGGCGGACGTCGATGACGGTGTCCCCGGGAGCGCGGCCCGCCAGCATCCCGTCCCAGCCGACGCGGGGATAGGAGGCGAGCGCGGCGCGGGGCGCCAGGGCGTGCGGGTCCGTTCCGAGGGCGGCGTCCGTGGACTCGATGCCGATCCGCGAGAGGTCTCGGATGGCGTTTTCCACGTCGTCGCGGGATCCCACCAGGGTCAGCTGCTCGCCCCAGGGCAGGATCCAGCCCAGGTAGGTGCTGAAGCTGGTGCCGTATTCGAAGCTCACGCTGCCCAGCAGGTGGTTGCTTGCGAAGGCCACGCGGCGGCGCAGGTCCACCACCCACTCGTCGGCCGCCAGGCGCCGCGTGAGTTCCGAGGGGTCCAGCGATTCCGGGACGGCCAGGTCCGCTGGGCCGGGACCGGCGGCATTGGCGACGCCCATGATGCTCCTATAGGCGTCAAATTGCGTTTTTGGCTGCTGTCCTGTTCCAAGGCCGGCGTGCCCCCGATTCGAGACCGAGCTTCTTGAGCACGTGGCGCGTCATCTGGGCCAGCCCGTGAACTATGGTTGGCCGGCGGACAGTCTGGCTTGACTAATCCGCGTCCCGAGCACCTTGACGACCGCGGGTTAGGCGGTTCGCCTGAGCTCGGCACCGATCGGCCGAGCTCTCCAGCTGAGGCGCGCGCTCGTGAGGAGTGATGACGTGAACTAGACTCACAGGGGTTCGGGTTTGTCGACGGTGATGCCGACAAAATGTCGCCCAACCTGACCGCGCTATTGTCAAGACAATAAATCAATCGAAGGAACCCACCGTGTCTGTCATCGCTATCATCGGAGCTGGACCGGGTCTTGGAGCGGCAGTTGCGCGAAGGTTTGGGCGCGAAGGCTTCTCGATAGCCCTGATCTCGAGGAACCAGTCGAAGCTTGACGTCATGGCCGCGGAGCTCGAGGCCGGCGGCCTGACCGCGCGTGGTTACGCCGCGGACGTGCTAGTACCGGCGGCGCTTGAAGAAGCCCTTGCACGTGCCGCGGCAGAACTGGGATCCATCACCACGTTGCAGTACAGCCCGCTCCCGGCGCGTGAATACCTGAAGCCGGTACTCGACATGACTCCCGAGCTCGCGCTGGAAGCATTGCGGTTCTCGGCTCTCGGGCTCATTCACGCGGTGCGCACGGTGCTACCAGCGATGCGCCAGGCAGGACGCGGCAGTATCATCCTGATCAACGGCGGAACCTCGGTGAAGGCACGCGCCGACTTCGCAGGCACATCGGTCGCGTTCCCGGCCGAGAGCGCCTACGGTGAGATGCTCCACGACGCACTCGAGGGTGAGGGCGTCCGTGTCGCGCAACTCGTAATCCCCGGGGGCATTCCTAAGCTTCGGCTTGTCAATGGCATCGACGACGTCGCCGATCGCATTTGGGGCCTCCACGCCGTCGAGGGCCCGTTCCGCACTATGCTCATCCCGCTCGAGGACGGCAGGGAGTAGGGGCGCCATCGGCGTTGGCCATGTTGCCTGTTGACTTCGAGACCAGGACGTAGAACCGGCCGTCGCTCAGAGCAGGCGCCGGATCATTGCCGCCGCCCTCGCCGCCCCATCGTTACGTCGTCGACTACATGGCACCCGAAACGGGCACCCGGCATTTACCGCTTACAGAACAACGCCAAATACCGCCGCGAATCACACCTTATGGTGTTGACGGGTAGTTGTCTGTGGCCGTTGTAGGGTCGTGGCTACCCAAGGGGTGGGTATGGCTTTGTTACTTTGGCCGGACGATTCACGTCGTGACGGCTCCGAAGGATTGGCCGCCCGTCACCCCGCGATGGCCCGACCGCTCATTGAGAGACGCGACGTTATCGCCGGATAGGGACACGACGGCGGTTATCTGCCGGGTTCCACCCATCCGACAGACAGGCGGCTGTTTTGGCGAAATTTTCCGGTATCGACGCCGGCAAAGCCCATCACACAGACCCCCGACTTCTACGCGGGGACCCAACCAGCCTCACATGCTGATTTCGCGTGTCAGGCCAAAAGGAACGCTCGGGTGGACATCCGCCGTATACAGCTCGTGGCTGTGGCGTGTTACGAGAATGCCGCATTTGTTGGCAACTGCTGTCCGGAAGAGAATGTCAACAGCCTTGTTGAGGGTCTCTTCCAGATTGGCTGCAGAGGAGATAGTGACGTGGACAGAGTGGGCGCTTGTCTTTACGAGCATTGGTTCTTTCCGGAAGGGTCTTGGACCGCGGCTGTTGGATGGAGAGAGGGAGACTGATTGATCAGCAGTAGCTCGACGCCTTCGGTATTTCCGATGACCTGCCGGGTCCTTGTGTCATCACGGATGATCCACACAGCACGTGAATTACCGGTCTTCGTTTCGATGACGGCGACGAAATTCTGCCCGTTGTTGTCCTGGACGCGGACTGGCTGTCCCGGCCCGAGGTTGGTCCAGTCTTGGGCCGGGAAGGACGCCTCGGCTGGGCGTGGCAATGTCTTCTTCACCACGGGTCGCCTCCTTTACTGCGCTGGTTCATGGGATCCCCGGCACGGGGAGGGCCAGTCGCCCGGTGATGGCTTCTAGGCATCCGAGGTTGCCGCAGAAGTCATCCTCTGACGTGCTGGGCACTGCGGATCCGGTTTGACGTCGCCGTGATCTGGCTGGCGAGGTCGTTATCGAATCCGTAGGGGATGCCGGGTTCGGCCAATGTCACGTCGTCGGAGCGTGTGCGGCGTGGTCCGGGCGGCCTCTACGATGGGTGCCGCGTCCCGGCAGAAGTCAGACCGGCATCACCGCCGACCATGAAGCCTCTTAAGTTGGGAGTCATTTTAACCACCAATCTAAGAGGTCTCTACTCATTCTTGTGGAACCGGCGACCCGACCGAGTACGCCTAGAAGGGAACTCCTGAGAACAGGAGGACGTTGGAATAGGGTGTGAATTCGCCTGACCGAACGACCGCGCGAGCAACGTGTGTTCTCCGTTTGAACTCGGTGTGAGGCACAAGCTCAATCTCAACGTCAGCCCGGTCCAGCCGCTGCCTGATGGCGTTCAGCATGTCTGGACTGCTCTCGACCATCTCGCTGGAAACAACCGCCTTCTCAAGAACGAATTCGGCCAAAACGGTGTCGAGTACATCCAAAAAGGCGGGTGCGCCCGCCCGATATGCCAGATCAATTCGTTCGACCGATGCGGGGATGGGTAGGCCGGCGTCCGCCACGACGATCGAGTCGGTGTGCCCGCACTCAGATATGACTCGCGACAGTTGCGCATTCAAGGTGCCGTTGTTGCGTCTCACTGGTTGCCTCTTGCTCTCTGGTCGTTAGGATTGTCTGGCCCTGATCGACAGGATTCAGTTGTTGCCTGGGGTGCGGGCCGCCTAACGCGGTCCGCACCCCAGGCGATAGGGCGAACTGTCTCAGCCTCGCGGAAGAGCTTTGCCGTCGGAATCCAGGTAGTCGCGCCAGGACCGCTTCGGGCTCCAGCCGAGCATGCGCTGGGCCTTGGCGCTGGAAATTCCTGAGGCGTCCGGGCGTGCGGTGGGGCGGAGCTCGATCTTGTCCCCGTAGTAGGTGTGCAGGATCTCACCGAAGTTTCGTCCACCGACGTTGTCGGGTGAAGCGATGTAGAAGACCTCGTGTCCGGGCAGGTCAGACTCCGTTGCAAGCACAATTGAGTCCGCAAGGTCGTAGGCGTCGATGTAGCTCCACAGGTTGGGGCTGAGGACCGAGGCGTCGCGAACCTGGGGGCCGAGGTTCTGCTCATAATTGCCCTCGTACTGTACCCAGCTTGGGCGCAGCGAGATGCAGCGGATGTCGGAGCGTCGGACTGCGGCGTCCATCAGCTGCTCGCCGAAGTGCTTCGAGATCGCGTACGGATCCTGGGGGTGGATGGGGTGTTCCTCGTCAACGGGAGCGTAGTCCGGCAGGAAGTCGCGCTCCGGGAAGAAGAAGCCGGGGACGGTCTCGCTCGAGATGTTTACGAAACGCTTCACGCCGAACCTGACTGCAGCCTCAAGAACGTTGAAAGTTGCCATGAGGTTCGTGTGGAACACGACTTGGGCCGGGTTTCCGGTGGGCTCGGGGATCGCGGCGGTGTGCACAACCGCGTCTGCGCCGCGCACAACGGCGTATGCTTCTCCGGCGTCTGTGAGGTCCGCCATCTGGTAAGTGGCGGTTCCTTCTGCGCGGCGTTCAAACCCCGGTCGGGTCAAGTCCACTGCGTGAACATCGTGGCCGGCGTCCAGCAGCGCCTGGGTCGCTGCGCGACCGACTTTACCGTGGGCTCCAGTGATTACTACCTTCATGATTGCTCCTTTGTTTGATGTGCGCCCCTAGCGAGGCGCTGGTCTTCGCGTTCTAGTTACGTTTTCTACGCCACATGTTCAGTGCAACGGCTCCGACGATGATGACGCCGCTGAATGCTTGCTGCCAGTAGGCGGAAATACCCAGGAGGATAAGCGCGTTCTGGATAAGCAGGAGCAGGGAAGTTCCCAGTGCGGTTCCCAGGATCCCGCCCACACCACCGAACAGGCTCGTTCCACCGATGACGGCTGCCCCGATGGCCAGGAGTTCGTACCCGTTTCCTGCAGCCGGTTGGCCGACGCTCAGCCGCGCGGTCTCCAGGATGCCTGATACCGCGGCGAGGGTGGAGGAAATAACGAATACGGAAATTTTCACACGGCGCACTCGGATGCCCGATAGTTTGGCCGCTTCTTCATTTGAGCCTACGAAATAGATGTGGCGGCCGAATGTAGTGCGTGTCAGCACGAAGTGGCTCACAATCGCAACGACCGCTGCGATCCAGACGGGGACGGGGATACCGAGGAATGCTCCCTGCCCGATGTAGAGGAAGCCTGGCGGGAAGCCGCTGATGGTCGAACCGCCGGTAATACCGAGCGACAATCCGCGCGCCACGGCGAGCATGCCCAGAGTCACGACAAACGAAGGTATCCCCGCAAAGGCATTGATCGAGCCGTTCACCAGCCCGACGAGCGCACCGGCGGCCAGGGCCAGAATCACAGCCACGACCGGCGGTAGCCCGGCGTTGACCATGGCCTCACCTGACAGGACACTCACCAACGCGACGACGGAGCCGACAGAAAGGTCAATCCCGCCGATCAGGATGACGAACGTCATGCCAACGCTGATCAGCAGTGCCAGAGCAATCTGCCGTCCGACGACCGTTAGGTTCCCGGCGGTAAAGAAGTACGGCGAAGCCCACGAGAGGTAGATAACCAGGAGAATCACAACGCCACCCAGGGTGGACTCTCGTGCAGTGATGATCTTCAACAACCTGTGGCGGATCTTCTCGCTCAACGATGTTCGAGCGGCCGCCGGCAAGGTGGGACCACCGTCTAGCGTCGTTTGTGTTTCTCGTTTCACGGTCTCTCCTCCATTGATTGTCATGAGACGTCTTCCTGTACTCCCGTTGCCATAGCCATAACGCGCTTTTCACTTGCTTCCGCGGCGGCCAGTTCGCCTACGCCGTAGCCCTCTCGCATGACGAGAATGCGATCGGCGATCCCCAGTACCTCGGTCAGTTCGGAGGATATGACCAGAATGGCGACACCTTCGCTGGCGATCTTGCGGACCAGTTGGTAGATCTCAGCCTTTGCACCAACATCTACGCCGCGAGTTGGCTCATCAAGAATGAGAAGCTTGGGGACTCGCGCCAGCCATCGGGCGAGCACCACTTTTTGCTGGTTTCCGCCGCTGAGGGTGCCTGCGGCGACCTCGATCGCGGACTCTCGAAGGCCCAGCTGCTTCGCATACTGGCGTGCGAGGTCTCGATCGCGGCGTCGCGACACGAAGGACAGGCGGCTGATCTTGGACAAGGATGCCGAAGACATGTTTTCCCGGACCGGCAGTCCGAGAAATAAGCCCTGGTGTTTACGGTCCTCAGGAACAAAACCGATCCCGGCGTCCATCGCTTCACGCGGCGTGCGCAGCGCCATGGGCTGTCCGTCTATGAGGATTTCGCCACCACCGCGTTTCGCCGCACCGAATATGGTCATTGCCGCGTCGCTACGACCGGCACCGATTAGCCCTGCCAGAGCAAATATTTCTCCGGGACGCACCGAGAAGCTCACGTCGTGCAGGAGCTTTCCGGAGCTGAGCCCGCGGACTTCCAGAGTGGGGGTCGCGGTGGCGTCCACGGGTGATGTCCGCACTCCGTAGAGATCCTCGAGCTCGCGTCCGACCATCATATGAACGAGATCGTTCGGGGTGGTGGTCTTGGCGTCACGGACGCCCACTACCGCCCCGTCCCGCATGACGGTAATGCGGTCTGCGATCTCGAAAATCTCACGCATACGGTGTGAAACGTAGATGACGCTCACGCCATTGGACCGGAGCTGACGGACGAGCTTGAGAAGGGTTTCTACTTCCTCCTCGGTCAACGACGATGTTGGCTCATCCATCACGACGACGCGCGCGTCTATCAGCAATGCCTTGGCGATCTCGACCATCTGCCGCAGTGCGATGTTCAGGTTTCCCACGATTTCGGTCGGGGCGATGTCGATGCCCAGGCTGGACAGGAGCTCACCTGCGCCTCGCTTCATCGCACGGAAATCGACGGTTCCCAGCCGGGTTTTTGGCTCGCGGCCGACGTAGATGTTCTCGGCTACGCTCAGATCGTTTGCGAGATTCAGCTCCTGATAGATGACCGCAATTCCGCGTGCCTGGGACTCCCGGGGCGAATGGACCTGAACTGTTTCTCCGGAAACCTCAATGACGCCTTCGTCAGCACGTGCAGCGCCGGCGAGAATCTTCAACAAGGTGCTCTTGCCCGCGCCGTTCTCACCGACGAGAGCCATAACCTCGCCGGACTCGACCGACAGGCTAACATCGCGGAGTGCGGTGACCCCGGGGTACCTTTTGACGATACCGCGCATGGCAATGAGCGGATGCGTAGCCATAGCTACTCCTTAGAAACGGTTGTGAGGTGCGGAGCCGACGTGATTCTGCGCCGGCCCCGCAACCCGTATGGACAGCTAGTGGGCGGTC
Organism: Arthrobacter sp. U41; assembly: GCF_001750145.1. Taxonomy (NCBI): domain Bacteria; kingdom Bacillati; phylum Actinomycetota; class Actinomycetes; order Micrococcales; family Micrococcaceae; genus Arthrobacter; species Arthrobacter sp. U41. Next base: position 1,429,101 of record NZ_CP015732.1, on the reverse strand, counting down.
TTCTGGAACTCCGCCAACGTGTCCGGAGTGACCGTCACGACGCCGGTGTCGACGAAGAAGTTCTTGTCAAGCTTCGACTTGTTGTTGTGGAAGTCCACCAGAATCTGGAGAGCCTGTGCGGTCATTCCGAACGGCTTCTGTGAGATGAGTGCGTCTACACATCCTCCGTTCATGCCTTCAACACCCTGCGGGACAACGTCGAAGCCGATCGCCTTGACCGTCCCACATTTATTGGCTGACTTCAGCGCACCGGCGATGCCGGGCAGGTCAGAACCGCCGATACCGACGAGTCCCGCTAGGTCAGGGTTGGCCTGAAGGATAGTCTCCGAGCTCGTCTGTGCGGTGGCAATGGATTCGCCGGAGACCTCGGTGGCAACAAGCTTGATGTCCGGGTGGTTGGCAAGGGCCTTCTTGACGCCCTCCAACCGCTGGTTGAGATTCACCGCGCTCAGGCTGCCGATCACAACGGCGACCTTGCCCTTGTTCCCGATGCTCTTGGCGAGAGCTTCTCCGGCCTGGACGCCGGCGGCGACGTTGTCCGTCCCGATATAGCCCAGCACATCGCTGTTCGGAACGGGTCCGTCCCATGCGATAACGGGGATGCCGGCCGCTTTCGCCTTGGCGATGTTGTCGACGACGCTCGCGGGGTCGTTCGGTGAGATGGCGATACCCGCGGGGCGCGTGGCGAGGACGGAATCGAAGATGGCGACCTGCGCAGCGGCGTTATCCGAGTCCGGACCCAGGAACTTCGCCGTTACGCCCAGCTTGGCGGCTGCGTCTTCCATCCCTTTGCGGGCGTCAACCCAGTAAGGGTTGTTGAGCGACTTCGGTAGGAAGACATATGCCCCCTGTTCATCAGAGGCCCCGGAGGCCCCGGAGGCGCCGCCCGAGGGGGTCCCCCCGCTGCAAGCGGTGAGGGCAATCGCCGCTGTGGCCAGCATTGCAGTTACGGCTGTGATCTTACGCATTACTACTCCTTTGTAATTATTGCAAAGCGACTCTGGTGTAAAACTGTGAAGATTTTGGCTTGGTGCGATTTCTTAATTGCCGTGAGAAACGGCTGGAAACCTTCATGCCTCTGGCAGGCGTATTCCCGATTCCCGTCAGAAAGTCCGAGGAGCGCCCTGGCCGAGGGCCTCGCTTTTGCTGTTGGTCAGCGCGGCGGGCCCCCGCAGAATCCTGACCGCGTCGGCGAGAGTCGATTCATCTCCAACGTTCCCGGCAAAGACGACATAGGGAAGGCCCTTAAGTCCCTGACTGCTGCCACCTTCGTTAACCCAAACGGAGACGATTCCAGGGAACAGTTGCCCAGCGACCGTCGCCCGCCGAATCTCGAGCCCTTCAGTGGCGACATCGCTTGAGGTGATTCCTCCCTTGGCGAGCACCCACTTGGTTGCTACCTCATGGACCGCCCGCGCGGTAAGGGTGACCAGCGCGTGGGACACAGTCTGGGCAATCAGCAGGCTTGAATGGCCCGTGTCTCCGACGATTTGCTCTCTGCTCGAGACAAGCAGCGCGTCCGTTTTCTTCAGTGCTGCTACAAGCGCGTCACCGCATCGGGCCATTTCGCCCGCGCGCTGAGCCGGATCGAGCAGTTTCGGGACATCCAATTCGACGGTCTCAATGTCCGGGAATTCGTTCTTCAACCGCGATACCTGACGGGTAGTCAGCTCAACGTGCGAACCCACAACTACCAATCCGTTACCGGCGCGCTCTCCGAAAGTGAAGACTTCATCATGGGATAGCGGGGCGCGAGCCTTGATGCCCAGCCGCGCCGCCACGAAGGAGGGTCCGGTCCGGCTCAGGACCCGGGCGCCAGCCTCTTCCGCCAGGATGAGGCCCAGAACGACTACGTCAAGGTCGGCCTCATCAACCGCGTTCACAACTACGGGAGTGGCGTTCTTGCAGGAGAGGATGACGTCGCGCACCCGATCGGCGCCACCTATTCTGATGTCTTCGAGGCTGAGGCTCACAACCTCGTTCGAGGATATGGCCCCGTGTGTCTTCTCCTCGACGTAGTCCCGGACGTTTGAGTTGGTGAACCCGAACGTGGCGTCCTTTGCGTAGTTTGTCTGGCCAACCGGAACAAATGAGTCTCGACTGCCGACATAGTGCACATCACCTACCGTCACCCTTCCCGCCGCGATGTATGCGGGGGCAAGGAGTAAGGCATCATAGGGTTCGCCTGAAGAACTAGCCATGGCCCTGAGGACATCGGTTTCGAGAGGATAATGCCCGCGGAGGGTGGAGTCGCTGCGAGTGATCAGTGTGTAGCGGGCACCCAATTCAGCGCCGACACGTCTGATGGCCTCTGCGACAGCTGTGACCGTGGACCGCGCTTCCTCATCGTTGAGTCCTCTGGTGTTGGTGAGGATGAAGAAACCGTTGCCAGGCTGCTCGAAGGCCCAGTTCAGATCTTCATCATCCCATCTGGTAAGCACCGGGACTCCCTGGACCGACTGGCTTCCGGTGGGGTCGTCGTCGAGCACTATCACCCAGATCTTGTCGGCAGCGTTTGCTTCCCGAATGCGGAGTCGGGAGTCCGGAATGCGCAGGACTGCTGGTCCGGAGGAAAGCAACTCATCTGAATTTCTGGTTTCCAAGGTCAGATCCGGCCTTTTCACGCAGGGAGTTCCGCGATACGTCGAGCCAGGTACTCCACGCCGATGCGGGGGCTCGACAGAACCGGCATCTTGGTCTTCTCCTGGAGAACGCCGGCGAGACGGGACATGGATGCCTGCGCCAGGACGATCATGTCAACATTCTTGGCGAGGTCGGTGGCCTGTTCAGTGACCATCGCGTCGTGCTTTTCGCGGTCTCCCGACATGAGGACAGCGAACGCGCCTTCGCATAGCCGCTTCTCAAGCGTGATGCTGCGCCCGATTTCGTCTGCTTTTTTCTGGATGAGATCTGACGTCGGACCGAGTGTGGTGGGCACGGTGGCCAGGACACCAATGCGTGCTCCTTCGCGGGCGGCCCGCATGGCCATCGCGTCGTCAATCTTCACCACCGGTGTATGAACGCTGCGGGCCGCGACGTCCAGGGCCGGTCCCAACGATGAGCACGCGGAGAAGATGATGTCGGCGCCGGCCGCTTCTGCTGCCTGCGCAAGATGCGTCATTCGTGCCTCGCTATTTGTCGATATCCCTTGCTCGCGCACGACTGTGGCCAAAACGTCTGAGTCCACAAAATGGATAACTTCAGCATCGGGTATGAGCTCGGCAATGAGGTCATTGATCACAGGCTCGACAGAAACAAATACGAAGCTTGTATGCAGAATCGCGATCTTCTTTGACACGATAATCATCCCCTTCTTGGTATGACGCCGGATGTCTGATGACTTACAACTTATCTTTCCGGAGCGGTCCGGGCTTGTCAATACCCTAGGGTCCCAATTTGGAATCAACGCTTACCTGGGTCTCAGGTCTCCCGATGAACCCTCATGAACTCAACGCCGGAAATGGACCCGTCAGCTGAAGGCGGCGGCTGAGATTCGCAGGTGCGCCCCGGCTTCTGGGCGATGACGAGCCGCACCCCAAAAGGATCCACACGGTGATCGCAGAACTCTCCGCCGGCGGTCTACGAGGGCGAGCAACGTCTGCTGCTGATCCGTGATGGACTCGTTCGGGCGGAGGGTCGTGGGCTGGTTCGGGACTGCCCCGGTTTTGTGGACTCCCTGACCTGGCGGGCGTTGGCTCGTGGAAGGGTGTTGACGATGCATGCGACTTATGGGGCTGAGTTCCGCCAGGGTGCTATTGATGTGGCCCGGAGGGGTGAGGCGTCGGTGACGCAGATCGAACTGCTGGACCAGATACGCGGAATGACCCGGGGCGACCTTGCAAACACGATCCTTGACTACATCGAGACCCTCTACAACCGCTGACTTCGTCATTCAGGACCCTGATCAAGCGGCCTGAGACTCAGTCTTCAAGATCTGACCAATTCTTCGGGCAAGTCAAGCTGTCAAGCAACCGTCAGCGGCCCTGCTGGACGTATCAGGCAAGCAGATTGGCTGGCGCTGGAGTCAGGGTTCGGCGCGGTCCACGACAATGACTTCGATCCCCTCGGCAGTGAAGGGTTCGATGTCTTCCTCAGTCGCGGAATCGTCCGTTACGAGAATCCACGGCAACGGGAGGTGAGCCCACGCGTGGAATGGGCTCTTGCCCAGCTTGGTTGCATGCGCAAGCACATAGACTTTCTCTGCTCTCTGAGCCATTAGTTCTTTCAGCCTGGTTTGTTCTAGGTCTGCTTCGCAGATGCCTCTGCCTGCCATGACGGCGTCGGCGCTCAGAAAGGCGCGATCAAAGGTCATTCGTTCCAGTGCGGCTTCTGTCAGCGGACCGAGGAGACTCTGGCTCAGCCGGCGAACTCGCCCCCCCAGACAGTCAAGTTGGATACCTTCGGCGTCGGAGAGTTCCTCGAGCACCGTCAGCCCGACGGATGCCACGCGAAGGTCTTTGGCGGAACGCAGCTCACGCGCGACGGCGGCGACGGTGGAGCCGGCATCCAGGAGCAGACTTTCGCCGGGCTTCACCTGGGCCGCGGCCCATCGTGCGATGGCTTGCTTTTCTTCGTAGGCCACCCCCATGCGCTGGCGTAATGAGGATTCGGGATGCGGGATCAGGCCGAGCGCGCCACCGTAGGTTCGCGCCAGCCTGCCCTGTGCGTCCAGCGCGGCGAGATCCCGGCGAATTGTTGAAGGGGTGACGCCGAATTGGCTGGACAGGTCCTCAACGTTGGCCGTGCCCGCCATGGTGGCCAAGCTGACTATTTCCTCCCTGCGAATGTCCGAGGATCTCATGCTGTCTTTCCTTTCCGATGGGGGTTCCCGGAGTGTCTATCCATCGGCCGGCGGTCGGGCAGCCATTTCGGCAGCCTGATGCAACGCTTCGACCATGCTCTGCGGGTCCGCGATGCCCTTGCCTGCGATGTCGAAGGCGGTACCGTGATCCACCGATGTCCGGATGACGGGCATCCCCACGGTAATGTTCACGCCGGCTTCGATTCCCAGAACCTTGACAGGGCCATGGCCCTGGTCGTGGTACATCGCTACTACAAGGTCATAGTCGCCGCGACCTGCCAAGAAGAAAAGTGTGTCGGCCGGCAGCGGACCGTAGACATCGATGCCGGATTCACGCGCGGCACGGACACCTGGTTCGATTTTTTCCGCTTCTTCCCCCTGGCCGAATAGTCCGCCCTCGCCGGCGTGCGGGTTGATGGCACAGACACCGATTTTCGGGTTAGGGATGCCCGCCCGCACAAGTGCCTGATGCCCCCGCCGAATCGTGCGTTCCACCAAGCCGGGGTTGATCTTCTTTACTGCGTCTACCAAACCAATGTGTGTGGTCACGTGGATGACCTTGATCTTGCTGGTCGACAGCATCATGGATACCTCGTCTGTGCCGGTGAGGCTGGCCAGGAGCTCTGTGTGGCCCGGGTAGATGTGGCCGGCCGCGTGTAGTGCCTCTTTATTCAAGGGAGCGGTGCAGATTGCCTGGACGTCGCCGGACATGGCCAACTCTGCAGCGACTCTGATGTATTCGTATGCCGCGTTCCCGGCGAGGGCGGAAAGCTGCCCCCAGGGGAGATCTTCCGGAAGCAATGCAAGGTCAATGACGTTAATGCGACCCGGCGCGAATATGGCATCGCTGACGCTGTCGATCCGCACGATGGTGGACTTGACGCCAAGGAGACCGGCGGCTTTCCGCAGCCGGAGAGCATCGCCAATGACGACGGGCCGGCATTCCGCATTCACGTGCGGGTCCAGGAGCGCAGCGACCACGACTTCAGGTCCTACGCCTGCGCCGTCGCCCATTGTGACGGCGATGAAGGGAACGTCGTTTGGATCAAGGGTTTTCATGCGTGTGCCTTTCCTGGCATGTGCGGACTTGCCGTCTCGGATGCCAGATGTGAGTGAATGTAGCCAAGAATGGTGCGCAGGCTGTCGGGGCCGCCGAATGTGCCGGGTCTAGTGACGACAATCGTGTCGTGGTCGGTCCGTGACAGCACCGCACCGTGTTCGATTTCGGCGATGGGTTCGAGCCAATGGACGTACAGGGCGTTCAAGACGGCACGTGCCGTTTCGCCACCGGTGAGCACCAGGGGAAGCCGTTCGGCAATCGGAGCGATGAACCGTGCGAGAGCTGCGGTCAGTAGCGTGGAGGTCTCATTGGCGGTCTCCGTCGCGCTGATACTCACTGCGACCGGCCCGGTCAGCAATGCCGTGCGCAGGGCGGTGGAATCGGCGGTGCCGGTGAGAAGCTCAGCCGGGGTCACTGTAAACAGCCCGACTCCGGAGGAGGCCAGGGTCTGCAATTGAGTTCGGCTCTGCGTTGATGCTGTACCGACAACCAGGAGTACTGGTTTCAGTTCGGATTTCCGGCGCAAGCTGGCCTCGATGGTCGGGGAAGGGTCCGCATGTTCGCCCCGATCCCGATCGATTTTCCGTACTGAAGGGGGCCGTGTTGAGTCCACGGCGCGGAAGAGTGCCGCCGCGAGGGCTGAAGCGCCGGCTAACTGGATTCCCTTCCCCCTTAGGGCTGCCGCGGCGATAATGTCGAGATCTTCCGTGGTTTCGGCATCGCAAACTGCGATTGCGTGGCGATCTGCTAGCTCACTGAGAACCCGGTCCAGTTCTCTTGTGTCGCCGCGGATGGTGTTCAACCCGACCAGCCCTGAGGCCAGCGGCGTCAATGCGTCCGCAATTGTTGCCGGTGCCGCTTTCCTTTCGGCAGACCAGAGTGAGGACTCGTTTAAGGGAATGCCGGCGCTGTGAACGACTCCGCCAACCGTGCTGCGACCCAGCACCGGGAGTGCGGGAGCGAATATAATCGGGCCCCGCTTGAGCAGTACTCCGATCTCGGCGGACATGTGACCGCGTAGAAGGGAATCGACCTTGAGAAAGACGAGGGGATCACGTCCCCTGCTTTCATATATGCGCCGCAAGAGCGTTTCCAGCCGCACGGACGCCTCGTGGGCATCCACCCTGCGACTGTCCGAATCAAAGACCACGCATGAATGCCCGGGGTGCTCGAACCCGGCGACCTCAGGATCTTCCGGAACCAGCACGATATGTGCTGTGTCGAAGTTTACATCGCCGCCGGGTTGCGGCATCTGCGCAGAGAGCTGCGTGAGGGCCGCTGCTGTTTCGGCAGCGCCTGAAAGGTCATCTGCGATGGCAATAATGCGCTTCATTCGGACCTCTTCGCACTTCTGGGTGTCTGTTTCGGGAGCCGTGTAGTCATCGGCCGGCACGCCGCCTGGAATGGTTCCTTCCATGACGACGCCCGAAAGAATCATAACGACAGGATCCACCCTTGCGAGAAACACGCTACGCAAGTTGCGTGTTTCGCGCAATACTGACAGGATTAGGAGTCCGATAAGAGGACACTTCGCCAAAGGAAGTACCGCAATGCACGGAACGCGCGTTGAAGGCCTTGATTTGCCCATCTCGCAATTGGTTCTCGGCACAATGGCTTTCGGAGATACCGTCGACGCGGACGGGGCTGCTTCGATGGTGGATGCTGCGTTGGACGCGGGGGTGACCGTCATTGACACGGCCAACGGCTATGCAGGCGGAGCCAGCGAAGAAATACTCGCGTCCCTCCTGCCAAAGCGCCGAAATTCCTTTCTGCTCGCGACCAAGGCAGGCATCCCGCATCCTGATGCGGGCGAGTACCCGCCGCTCTCCGCCGCCGGTCTGCACCGGTCTGTGCACGGCAGTCTTCGCCGGCTGGGTGTGGACCGCATCGACCTGTTCTATCTACACCAGCCGGACCGTGCCACGCCCGTGCAGGAGACAATGGGTGCCATTGCGGAGTTAGTTCAGCAGGGCACCATCGGTGCTCTGGGTGTCTCGAACTTCGCAGCATGGCAGATCAGCGAACTGAACCACGCCGCGGATGCCATCGGCACACCGCGTCCCGTTGTAGCTCAGCAGCTCTTCAACCTGGTGGCCAGACGAATCGAAGAGGAGTACGTCGAGTTCGCTGCGACAACCGGCCTGCTGACCATGGTCTACAACCCCCTGGGCGGCGGCTTGCTCACGGGAAAGCACAATTTCACGGAGATGCCCGCTGAAGGACGGTTCGGAAGTTCAAAACTGGCCGACATGTACAAGAAGCGGTATTGGGACCAACGGCTTTTCGCCGCAATCGATTTGCTTAAGGAAATCTCCAACAGTAACGGCATCACGCTCGTCGAACTCTCGTTGCGTTGGCTGATAAGCCAGCGGGCTGTCGGCGCCATCCTGCTGGGCGCTTCTGGCGTCGAGCAAATGCAATTCAACATCAGAGTTGCGCAAGAGGGCCCGCTTCCTGCCGAAATAGTGGCTGCCTGCGATGACGTCGGAAAGATGCTGCGCGGCCCCATGTCAAGCTACAACAGGTAGACCCTTTCCCTCAGGGAGCCCGGACGCTCCTGGCCCCGGGCAAATGCGACGTAGGGATAACAAGTGGAAGTACCAGCGCCGTCAGCCCTGACGGTCCTGACGAAGAGACCAACCCAACCGAAAAGAGAACCAGTGTCAACCGTTCCATCAATTGTCCTCAACAACGCCGTAAAGGTCCCGCAGCTCGGCTTCGGTGTCTACCAGATCGAACCGGACGAAGTTCGAGGTGCCACTGAACTGGCTCTGGATGCTGGCTACCGCCATATCGACACCGCAGCGGCCTACGCCAACGAAGCGGGCGTCGGCCAGGCAGTCCGGAACAGCGGAATCCCCCGGGACGAGATCTTCATCACGACTAAACTACGCAACGCCGATCAGGGCTATGAAAGCGCCCTGGCCGCTTTCGAGGATAGTCGTAGGGAGTTGGGAGTCGACGTCATAGACCTGTATTTAATCCACTGGCCCTACCCGCGCCACAACCGTTTCGTCGACAGCTGGAAGGCACTCGAGAAGCTCTACGCGGAGGGTGCCGTTCGGGCCATTGGAGTGTCCAACTTCCTGGAACCGCACCTCGACCGCATCCTGGCCGAGGGCGAAATCGTCCCGGCCGTAAACCAGATCGAGCTCCACCCGAGCTTCCAGCAAGCGGACCTGACCCGCTACTCGGCCGCCCGGGGGATTGCCGTTGAGGCCTACAGCCCTCTCGGCCAAGGGGAGGACCTGAATAGTGCCGTCGTACGGAGACTCGCCGAAACGCATGGAGTCACGCCCGCCCAGATCATCCTGCGGTGGCATCTGCAACTTGGACACATAGTGATTCCCAAGTCGGTCGCTGCTGAACGCATACAGGAAAACATCGACGTCTTCGATTTCTCCCTGAGTGAGCAGGAGGTTGTTTTGATCTCGGGGCTCGAGTCCGGTCTGCGCACCAGCGGGGATCCCGCTACATTCGATTTTCCTCAGATTTAAGGACTTTTCGCGCCGGGGTATTACGGTCGGGGTAAACGGGCTAAGGCATGTCTGGCGCTCCGCATTTGGAGACTGACGCGCCTACGATCGTAGCTTCCTGCCCAATGTGTTCCCCTCATCAGGTAGTCATCGCTGAAACTGAGCGATGACTACCTGATGGCCGCGCGTCCCGACAGCGTATCCAGAGACGCCCCAGTGAAGCCCCGCACGGTCGCCTGCCATACTCCCAACAATCCCAGCAGATTCTCCCCGTCGCTGCGGTGGGGCAAGATTTGCCTTTCCAGAACAGATAAAACGCCGGTGCGCAGCTCTGTATTAAAGTTGACCTTCCCCACCCCCATTTCAGGAGTCGCGGCCAGATCTTCTGCAGGCACCCCGGACGCTCCATGGAGTACCAAAGGAATGTTGGTTCTGGTTGAGATGGCCTGAAGGAGATCCCAGCGGAGCTCGGGCGCGCCCACATATTTTCCGTGCACGTTACCGACGGCAACGGCGAGCAACTGAGCACCACTGCGGGTCACAAAGTCAGCCACCTTGCCGGGATCGGTTAGTCCGGCGGCCTTCATGGCGAAAGCTCTGTCCTCATCCCCGGCTAGCCCGCCAAGCTCAGCCTCCAGCACAATGCTGGAGTCGCCGATAGCATCCCGTGCGGACCGGACCAGCTGGATGTTCGCTTCATAATCCATAGCCGACCCGTCCACCAAGACCGCGTCCGCGCCAGCCGCCACCGCTGCCCTAATGGCTTCGAGGTTGCTTGCATGGTCGAGCTGGACGCAAACAGGAACCGCGGCAGAGTCGGCGAGCCCACGCAGGGCTCGGACCAGCCGAAGCCCGGATGTCGAAGCGGCGGCCTTTGGAGCAACAAGCAAAATGACCCCCGCGCCGGCAGCTTCAGCGGCCTCCACGATGGCCAGCGCCGTGGTGAAGTCATAGCAGGTGAAAGCCGGCACGGCTGCTCCGCGGGCCAGTGAAGAAGTGACTAGAACGTCGAGTTGAGTGCGCATGGGTTCTCCCTCTTGTTGGTCAGGAACGCTTGGCAGGTGCAACGACGCTGATGACTGCGGAATCATCCGCAGCGCCCAGGCCCTGCGCCTGACCCAGCAGGTAGAGCTGCTCGGCGGCAGCAGCCACTGGTGACGGCAGTCCAGCGGTACGTGTCGCCTGGCCCACAATTCCCATGTCCTTAACGAAAATATCCAGACGGCTCAATACTTCGGCGCCGTCATCGTCATAGGCCTGAATCATTCGCGGACCCCGGTTGGACAACATGAACGACCCTGCCGCCCCCGCTTGAAGTGCCTCGAGCGTCTTGTCCAGATCAAGGCCGAGGGCATCTGCCAGCGCCAGAGCCTCGGCTGCTGCTGCAATGTGCACCCCGCAGAGCAGTTGGTTTACGGTCTTCAGGGCCTGGCCGTCCCCGGGCCTATCTCCGACGACGGTGATAGTGGACCCGAGCAGTTCCAGAACAGGGCGGGCACGTTGCAATGCCTTGGGCTCTGCGCCTACAACGATCAGCAGATCTCCTGCACCCGCGCGCAGGGGGCCGCCGGACAGCGGGGCATCCACCAATGCGATGCCGTACTTGGCCAGTCCGTCCACCGCGGCGGGGACTGAGTCTGTGCCGACGGTGCTGGTCAGGATCACGACGGAGTCAGGGGTGAGGATCTCGGCAACCCCGTTCGGGCCAAACAGTACTTCGTTGAGTTGGTCGCCGTTACGCACGGCGACCAGAACCACGCTCGCTCCGGCCGCTGCTTCGCGAGCGGAATCAAAAGTTTCTATGCCGGCGTTGTTGCCCAGCCTCCGGCGGCCTTCATTAATATCGAAGCCGCGAACAGTTAGCTGACCGGCTAGGCGAGCTGCCATTGGCAGGCCCATAGCGCCAAGTCCCAGCACTGCGATAGTTGAAACGCCGGCGTGGTTTGTCGGTGCCATGGTTTTACCTCCTAGAGTAATTACTTCGGTCGCCGGATGCTTATTCACGGCCCCACGTACCGTAGATCATACATCTGACATCGTATATATATACGTGGAAGAGGGTTCGTTCCCCAGCCGTCACCGTATGATGAACAGACAACAGTCAGGAAGGTCAACGTGGCACGTCAGTCTCTGGTCGGCATGGTCTACGATGACCTTTTAAACCGAATTCTGTCCGGCGAGTTTCCCCCTGGATCAACCCTCCCCGGCGAGCTGGAGCTCACGACGCAACAAGAAGTCAGCCGGATGACCATCCGCGAAGCGGTCAAGACTTTGGAAGCGCAAGGTGTTGTGCGCATTGAGCGTGGCCGCGGAACGTTTGTGAATCCGCTAAACCGCTGGACGACAATGGAGGCGGTTTTGCGCGCAGTTTCCGAGGGCGAAAATGATGCTTTGGCCTCCATCCAATTGATCGAACTGCGGCGGATGCTCGAGACGGGAGCGGCGGAACTCGCCGCCGAACGCATGTCAGCTGAGGATCTCGAGAGCATCCGCAGGCACCTTGCTGCGATGCGTTCAGCCCACCAAGCCAACGACGTAGCCCACTTCGTCGAAGCGGATCTCGCGTTCCACGACGTGATCCATCATGCCTCCGGAAATGTTTTTCTAGCGGTTCTCTTCAAGCCCCTGTCCGTTGTGCTTGCTGCCCGGCGCGCAGAGACGTCCAAAGTGGTGCAGATTCAAGCCAACGCGATTGAGGAACATGGCCGCATCGTAGAGGCCTTCGAATCCGGAGATCCCGAACGGGCACGCCAGGCGATGGACAGCCACATGACGCAGACCATGAATGATCTAAAGCAATACGTTCTGCACGTCTGATCGGTGCCCGAAGGATGGCGGCCAGCGCACGAATTCCGCCCCGCCTTCTATGAGCTGAAAGTCCGCCACCGTAATCGAAAATCACGCCGCGGAAGTATGCGGGTCTACCCCGGTTGACAGTTTTTCTCAGCGTTCAGGACCCGTCGCGTCTATGCCCGTCGGGGAGGCCTCAGCAGAACATCGGGAAACCATCCCTCGTCCAGGGCGGTCTCGATGACGGTCTTGGTCAACTGCTTTAGCAGTCCGTCAGGACCGGTCAGGGAGAGATCCTGCTCCCTCGCCATCCTGACCAGCTCGCGGGCAGCCTCGGCCTCGGATTTCTCTGTCAGTTCGTCAACGGTTTTCGTACTCGGCACAGCCTCAAGTGTTGCGGCCATATCGGGCTCCTTCCCGCCAGGCTTACCGCCCGGCGTGTCGAGCCGGATACACCGCTAATTCCACAGTCCCTGACTTTGGGCTGTCCACGATTGGGGTCAATTCGGGTTGTCCACGGCTGATTCTTTGGGAGCCATTGGGGTAGCTCCCTCGCCAGCGGTAGCGGTGGATAACGCATGGGAATTGTCCCCGGTTGTGGGCAGCGGAGAACAAGCAGCTACTGAGAGCGACGAGCACTTCACCCTTGGAGCCATTTCACATGTTTGGGGAGAGCTGCTGTTGGGCGAGCCATTGCCGGTAACTTTCGGCGACATGGTCGTTTCTGGCGATCCCTCGTTCTATGCGGGAAAGATTGGAGGGCCACTGGCTGAGTTGTTCGGCGGCTTGCTGCAACGTGACGCCGAGCTGCTTCCTGACGGTTCGGAGGTCAGTGATGTCAGGCGCTGCAACAGGGTTGAAAATCTGGCGGAAAATTTCCCGGGCGACGTAGCGTTTAAGGCAGCGCATGGTTTCTCGTTTGCTCTTGCCGTCGGCGGTACGTTTGGCAACGTAGTCCTTGGTTCGGTGGTCCGATTGCATGCGGGAGAGTACGACGTGGTGGAGGGCGCTGTTTGCCTGGCGGTCGCCGCCTCTGCTGAGTCTGTGACGGTTGGTCTTCCCTGATGATGCGGGCACGGGGGCGGTGCCGGTGAGGGCTGCGAACTGGGCTTCATTGTTGATCCGTTCGGGGTTGTCCCCGACTGTGACAAGGAGTTGGGTGGCGACTTCAACGCCGACGCCTGGAAGTTCGGTCAGCATTGGTGCGTACGAATCAAGGATTTCCTGCAGGAGCGCGTCAGTGGAAGCGATTTCGGATCGCAGGGATTGGTAGCGGATGGCCAGTGTTTTCAATGTCAACGCCGTGATGTATCCCGTGTCCGCGGGGTGCCCGGAGGGACGCGAACGGACAAGCGTGGCGATCATCGCCGATGTGTGGAGCCCGCGGTACTTCGATCGGATCGTTTCTGGTGCGGAGACAAGCAGGCTCCGGATTTGGTTGATGGCGACTGTGCGCGCCTTGATCGCTGAGGTCCGCGCTGTCCGCAGGACGCGAAGGCATTCCACGGGTCCATCTTTGGTCTTGGGGGTCGAGATGCCTCTTTCGGCGAGCACCGATTGGGCTGCCTGGTAGGCGTCCAGTGGATCTGACTTTCCCCGGATCCTGCGGTGCTGACGATTCGGCCGGTTCACTTCCAAGACTGTCAGTTCTTCTTTGACTAACACCCGGGACAATTCGGCCCCGTAGGATCCCGTCCCTTCCACCCCCACCGCGGTCACAATGCCGTGGCTGGTGATGAAATCAAGCATTTCGCTGTAGCCGGCGGCTGTTGCTGCGAACCTTTGATCAGCGATGGGTTTGCCGTACTCGGTGACAACAGCGACGTGGTGGGTGTCGGCGTGGGTATCAACACCGACAATGACTTGGGGTCGTTCCTCGGTCAAAATGGTGGCAGCCCTGCTCTTCCTGGTCTTCGAGTGTTGCACGTTGGCCAGGCCGGCAGACAGCACGGTAACGGGACTGTGGTGATTCAGGCTCCTATTAGGTCATGTCCGCCTGGCTCAACGAGCTTGGTGCGGGTCCTGAACTGGTGGACAAATCATGGGAAAGACAGCGTTCACACGCGTCAGGTGGGCGACGAGTCACGCCAGTTCAGGACCTTTACCATCATTACCGTGGGCGTAGTAGGAGGGATAGGCCGTGAGGTTGGCGATGAGTTCCTGGACGAAGTGGTCCTCATCCGGGTCCGTCAGCGCGTGATTGTGGGCGAGCTGTTCACCGATGGTCGAGGATTCGGCCCCGCTGGCCGGACCGGAGGAGCAGAAGGATCCGAAGCCGTGCGTCGGGAACAGGGCGACCTCGGGCGCGGCCTCCCCGACGAGGCGGCGCACCGAGGAGTACTGGTCATGGGTAAGGCCCAGCGTGTCGCCGGCGCCGACAAGGTCCGTGCGGCCGACCGAGCCAAACAGCAGGCTTCCGCCGGAAAAGACTGCCTGCTGCTCGCCGTTGTCCACGATGAAGGACAGGTGGGTGTGGGTGTGGCCGGGCGTGGCGACTGCCTTGACCGTGAGCGAGCCGACGCGGACGGTCTGCCCGTCCGTGATCGGCTGCCGTTCGAACTTCACCTGGTCCGCGGCGTTCACGAGGTAGCTGGCGCCGTGCGTTCTGGCCAGTTCGAGACCTCCGCTGAGGTAGTCGTTGTGGATGTGGGTCTCGGCGACGTGCGTGATGGTGACGCCGGCCTCGCGGGCGGCCGCTTCGACGCGGTCCGTGTCCCGCTGCGGATCGATGACCAGCGCCACAGCGCCGTCATGGACGAGGTAGCTGCGGTCCCCGAGCTGCGTGGTCTCGATGACAATGACGTCCATGCTTTCCTCCTGGCGTACCTGGGAGCGGGGATCGGCCGGGCGGCCGTCGGGCTGCACTTCCCATCATCAAACCCCCTAGGGTATGAAGGCAAGACCGGATTGGACCGCGGGCAGGTCATCGGGCGAACCGGCGCTTATGCCGCGGCCGGGTCGTGCCGGTGGGTCCAGCGCCGGACGGCCTTTTCGGCTTCGACGATGATCAGCACGGTCGAGCCCACTGCCACGCACAGCGCCCATTCCCAGCCCGTCAGGGGGGTGAGCTCCAGGAGGCCGGCCGATACCGGCCAGGTCATGACTGACCAGTGCAGGGCAAGGGCGGCCAGCGAGGTGTAGACAAGCGGCTTGTTTCCAAGCAGCCGGAGTTGGAACAGCGATTTGTTCTCGGCCCGGGAGCTGAAGACCTGGAAGAAGCTGAGCATCACGAACATGGTCAGCGCGAGGGTCCTCGCATGGATCTCGGAGTAGCCGGCGTCGAGCGTCAGCATGAAACTCAGGATCACGGCGAGAGCCATCCAGGCACCCGTGATCCCGGCACGGAACCAGAGTGTGCGCGAGAGCAGGCCTTCGGACAGCGGTCGTGGCGGGCGGCTGAGTTCATCGCCCTCCGCTGATTCGAAGGCCAGGGCGATGTCCTGGACCCCGTTGGTGACCACGTTCATCCAGAGCATCTGGACGGGCAGGAACAGCAGGGGCGTGTCGGCAAAGACGCTCAGTGTCACGGCCAGCAGCGCGGCCGCTCCGGTGGACAGCAGGAAGTAGGTGGTCTTCCGGATGGCGGCGAAAGTGACTCTGCCTTGCTCCACGGCGTGCACAATGGTGACGAAATTGTCGTCGGTCAGCACGACGTCGGCTGCTTCGCGGGCCACGTCCGTCCCGGATTTTCCCATCGCCACGCCGATCGCGGCCGCTTTCAGGGCCGGGGCGTCGTTGACGCCGTCGCCCGTTACCGCGACGACCTTGTCTGCGCTCTGCAGGGCGTGCACAATCCGCAGCTTGTCCACCGGGGAGACCCTGGCCGCGACACTCGTCTCGTCGAGGCGCGCGGCCAGCATATGGTCATCGAGTTCCGCCATTTCGGTGCCCGTCAGGGCCGGTTTGTCGACCGAGAGCCCCAGCCGCCCCGCGATGGCCATGGCCGTCACCGGGTGGTCCCCGGTGATCATCATGACCTTGATGCCGGCGCGCTGGCACTTGGCCACGGCAGCGGCCACTCCGTCCCTCGGCGGGTCAGTCATGCCCTCCATGCCCAGGAAGGTGAGTCCGGACGGCGGCGGCAGGGGCGATTCGATTTCCTCGTCGTCGGCGATGACACGGGAGCCGGCCGCGATGACCCGAAGACCGTCCCGGCCCATCGCCTCATTGGCGGCGTGGATCCCGGCAGTGTCCAGCGGCCGGTCGCCGTCGACTCCGGCCATAGTGACGGCCGCGCCGATCAAGGCTTCCGGCGAGCCTTTGACATACAGGACCCGGCGCCCGGACGCGTCCGCGTGGATGGTCTGCGAATACCGGACATGGGGTTCGTACGGCTGATGGGCAAGCGGTTCGCCGGCGCGTTCCTGTTCGGTGATCGTTCCCCGCGCCACAGCGGTCCTGGCCATGGCCGCGTCGACGGCGTCACCGGAGTATTCGAGGTCCTCCTCGGCGGAGAGCGTCGCTTCGTTGGTCAACGCGCCCGCCCGAAGTACGTCCCGGACCAGCGGCGGGTCGGTGTGACCTTCCTTCCCGGAGCCGGCTGAGATGTCCAGGAATCCTGCGGTGGTCCAGATTCTTTCCACTGTCAGGCGGTTCTCGGTCAGGGTCCCGGTCTTGTCGGATCCGATGACGTTGGTGGATCCCAGCGTCTCCACCGCCGGCAGGGTACGAACGATTGCATTCCGTTTCGCCATCCGGGACACCCCCAGGCTCAGGGCGACGGTAAGCACGATCGGCAGGGACTCAGGGATGGTGGCAACCGCCAGCCCGACGGCCGTCCGGAACATCGTGGAGACATCGTTGCCAAGGACCAGGCCGGCTATGAAGATAAAAACGAGGGCGCCCAGGACGATCAGCCCGATTCGCCGCTCCAGGCTGTGCGTGAGCAGCTGAAGCGGGGATTTGCCGGGCGGGCCCTGGACGAGCGCGTTGATCTCGCCAAGGGCGGTCCCGGCCCCGGTGGCGATGACCACGCCCTTTCCCCGTCCGCTGCCGACGAACGTGCCGCTGAAGGCCACGTTGGATTTGTCCGCATCACCGACGCCCTCGGGAAGCGGTGCCGTGTCCTTCGTGGCAGCGAAGGGCTCGCCCGTCAGCATCGACTCATCAAGCTGGAGGCTGTTGGATTCGAAGAGGCGCAGATCAGCCGGTACGCGTTCTCCGCTTTCCAGCAGCACAACGTCACCGGGAACGACGTCGCGGCCTGGAACCACCTGCTCGGCGCCGCCCCGCACCACCCGGCAGGAAGGCGTGGAAAGCGACTGGAGGGCACGCACGTCCGACTCCGCCTTGCGCTCCTGGACGAATCCGAGGGCGGCGTTGAGGGAGAGGACCAGGAAAATGGCGGCGGAGTCGACCCAGTGCTGCTGGATAAGCGTGACGACGGCGGCCACCAGCAGGATCCCGATCAGAGGGCTGACGAACTGCCGCAGCAGCACCCGCCACCACGGTGTTGCGCCCGCGAAGCTCAGCTCGTTGGGCCCGGCGTCCGCCAGCCGGCGGGAGGCTTCCGCCGCCCCCAGGCCGGCCGGCCCGGACGACAGCTCAGCGAACACCTCTTCGGAAGCCAGTGCGTGCCACGCCGGGAGCTCTTCACTGTTTTTTGCTGGCGTCAGTGGCTGCGGTGCCATGCCAAGCTCCCTCCCGAGTAGCGATCATTTGAGGGGAGCAGCCGCCCCGTTAGGAGTTGGCCCCGCTTTGGTATACGTCGGGGATCCCGTCCATGTCCGAGTCGACCTTCTCCGCCTCTTCGGCCTGCCGGTACTGCCGGTTCCGGGTCCTCAGGACCAGCGTTGCGAGCAATGCCGCCACTACGGAGGCGGCGAGGATGCCCACCTTTGCATGGTCGTCGTGGATGCTTCCGTGGCCGAAGCTCAGCTCGGCCACCAGGAGCGAGACGGTGAAGCCGATGCCGGCCAGCAGGGACACCCCGAAGACGTCAATCCATTTGAAGCTGGTGTCCAGCCGGGCCTTGGTGACCTTCGTGAGCAGCCAGGTGGTGCCCATGATGCCGATCGGCTTGCCGAGGACCAGCGCCATGATGATGCCGACGGCCACCGGGTCAGTCAGCGCCGAGACCAGCCCGTCCCAGCCGCCCACCGCCACACCTGCCGAGAAGAACGCGAAGATCGGGACGGCGATGCCGGCCGAGATCGGGCGGAACCGGTGCTCGAAGACCTCCGCGAGGCCCGGACCTGCGTCAGGTCCGCCGCTGGCCTGGGAGCGCAGGACCGGGATGGCGATGCCGAGCAGGACACCTGCCACGGTCGCGTGGATGCCCGAAGCGTGGACGAGCGCCCAAGTGACCGCACCCAGCGGCAGGAGAATCAGCCACGCCGCTGAGGCTTTGATCTTGAAGAAGCGCCGGTACTTATGCGCCAGGTAGGTGTAAATGGCCAGGGGAATCAGTGCCAGCAGCAGCGGCAGCAGCTGAAGGTCGCTGGTGTAGAACACGGCGATGATGGTGATGGCGATCAGGTCATCCACCACCGCAAGGGTCAGCAGGAAGATCCGCAGGGCGCTGGGCAGGTGCGAGCCGATGATGGCCAGCACGGCGACGGCGAAGGCGATGTCGGTGGCGGTGGGAATGGCCCAGCCGCGCAGGGTCTCCGGGCTCACGAGGTTGACCACAACGTAAATCAGCGCCGGGATGACGACACCGCCAGCGGCCGCTGCGACCGGAACGATCGATTTGTTCAACTGCCGCAGGTCGCCGGCGATGAACTCACGCTTGAGCTCGAGTCCGACCAGGAAGAAGAAAATCGCCAGCAGCCCGTCGGCCGCCCAGGCGCCCAGACTCAATTCCAGGTGCCAGGGTTCGTAGCCGAACTTGAAGTCCCGCAGCGCGAAATAGCTCTCGGAAGCCGGTGAGTTCGCCCAGATCAGGGCGATCACGGCGGCGGCGACCAGGAGGGCGCCCCCAACGGTCTCTTTGCGGAGGATCTCGCCGATCCGGAGGGATTCGGCGTAGCTGCCGCGGCCGAAGATGGTCATGCGCGGCCGGGTGGGAGGAGTGCTGGGGCTCATGCGGGGGTCCTAAAATTTGGGTCGACAGAACTATGCCGACCAGACTTCCCGGCGCACCTGCAACCCAGTCTAGTGGGTCAGGGCATCGTGCTGAACCGTTCGGCCTTGGCTTTGCTGCCCTGGACGATGATCTGGTCGTCGTCGTAGAGCACTGTTTGCGCCGTGGTGTGCCCCCACGTGCCGCCGGGACGTTTGACCGCGACGATGGTGATTCCGTACTTGTCACGGAGGCCGAGGACGCCCAGGGGCCGGTCGCGGGCGACGGCGGGCGGACCGGTCCGGACCATAACGAAGTCGTCCTCGAATTCCACGTAGTCGAGGATCGAGCCAAGGACCAGGTGAGCGACGCGCTTGCCCATGTCGTGTTCGGGCCGGATGACGTGCTCGACGCCGAGCTGGCCCAGGATCTCGGCGTGCGGTTCGCTGATGGCCTTCGCCCAGATCTGCGGGCGCTGGAATTTCAGGATCCGGGACGTCGTCAGGATGCTGGCCTCGATGTCCGAGCCGATCCCGACCACCGCCCGGTCGAATTCATGGACCGAGAGCTGGCGCAGCACCTCTTCTTTGGTGGAGTCGGCCCGGACCACATGGGTGAGGCGCCCGTTGAAGGACTGGACGGTTTCTTCGCTGAGGTCGATGCCGAGCACCTCGGTACCCTGCGCCTCCAGCTCCAGGGCCAGTGAGCCGCCAAAGCGGCCCAGGCCGATGACCACCACCGAGGACGCCTTTTCGCTGGCGGCAGCGGAGTGGGACGAGAAGATGTTCCTAGCCAATGAGGGGCCTTTCCTTGGGGTACTCGTAGAGCGCGGGTCGTTCGCGCAGGGCCAGGGCCGCACCGAGCGTCACCGGGCCCAGCCTCCCGACGAACATCAGAAAAATGAGGACGAGCTGCCCGGCCGGCGGCATCGCGGCGGTGATGCCGGTGGACAGCCCGACCGTGGCGAAGGCCGAAATGACCTCGAACAGGATCCGCTCCTGCCCGAAGTCGGTGATCAGCATCAGGAACATCGTCGAGCCGGTGACCAGGGCGATCGCCAGGAGCACCACGGTAATGGCCTGGCGGTGCACCGCGCGGGACAGCCGCTTGCCGAAGATGTTGACGGCCGTTCCGCCCTGGAGCTCGGTGCTGAGGATGAAGAACAGCACGGCGAAGGTAGTGATCTTCAGGCCGCCGGCGGTACCGGCCGGACCGCCGCCGATGAACATCAGGATGTCCATCCCCAGCCAGGACACCGGATGCATCTGCGCAATGTCGACGCTGTTGAAGCCAGCGGTGCGGGTAATAACGGACTGGAAGAAACCGGCCAGCACCCTCTCGGCGGGATGGAGTCCGCCGAGGGTTGCCGCGTTGGTCCATTCGACCGCTGTGAGGAACACGGTACCCCCGGCCAGGAGGACGGCTGAGCCGACGAGGACAAGTTTTGTGTTCATGCTCCAGTGGATCGGCCGCCGGTATTGCCGTCCCAGTTCGAACAGGACCGGGAATCCGAGGCCGCCGATGATGACGGCCGCGGCTATCGGCAGGCAGATCCAGGGGTCGCCGACAAACCCCATCAGACTGTCCGAGTAGAGCGCAAAGCCGGCGTTATTAAAGGATGAGATGGAGTGGAAAACCCCCTGCCAGATCGCCTCGCCCAGCGGATAGCCGTACCCGGCCATAAAACGCATCGTCAGAATCAGCGCCAGTGCAGCTTCCACGATGAGGCTGATGAGCAGGACTCCAACCAGTACGCGGCGCACGTCACCGAAACCGCTGCTCTTGGTCTCGGCGGCGGCGGAAATCCGGGACCTCAGGCCAAGCCGGCGGGCGGTCAGGACCCCGAGCAGCGTGCCGAAGGACATCACGCCGAAGCCGCCGATCTGGATCATCGCCAGGATGACCACCTGCCCGAATCCGCTCCAGAAGACCGGCGTGTCCACGGTGATCAGGCCGGTGACACAGACGGCGGAGGTGGCGGTGAACAGTGCCTCCAGCAGGGTGGCCCCGTGCCCGTCTGCCGTGGCCATCGGTAGCAGGAGCAGCCCGGTTCCTGCGGCGATTGCACCGGCGAAGCCGAGGACGATCACCTGCGCCGGGTGGCGCGGCGCAAATGCCCGGACGAACCTGGTGAAGCCCGCAGCCAGGGCGCGCGGGACTGCGGGAGCTTCGACTTGCATAGGGGTCACGCTACCACCGGGCGGCGGCCGCCGCGGATGGCGCTCAGCCGAGCAGAATTTGCACGAGTTCGCGGCATTTCCGGTAGGCGGCGGCCTTCGGGTCGATCAGCGCGAAATGGTCGCCCGGGACCTTCAGGAGCTGGACCGGGGCGCCGGCGGACTTTGCCGCCGCGGCGTAGGAGTCGGACTGGCTCACGGGAACAGTGTCATCGTCCGTGCCGTGGACGGCATAGACGGGGATCGTCAGCGGCACCGCGCTCATCGGGTCCACGTATTTGTGTCGTTTCGGGTACTTCACGGATGAGCCGCCCAGCAGGTTGCTGACCGCGCCGTTGCTGAGGTTCAGCCGTTCGGCTTCAGCGAGGTTGAGCACCCCGGACTGGCTGACGACGCCGGTCAGGTGCACCGCGCCGCCGTTGTCCCGGCGGAGCAACTGGCGGTCCGCGTCCGGGGCGCCAAGCTGGGCGAGGCGGCTTCGTCCCGCAGCCCACACCGCAAGGTGCCCGCCGGCCGAGTGTCCCAGTGCCACGACCCGATCCAGCCCGAGACCGTGTTCACCGGCAACGTCGCCGAGCTTGTCGATGCCGGCCAGCACATCCGAGAAAGTGTTGGGCCAGCCGCCGCCGTTGCCGGCTCGGCGGTATTCCAGGTTCCAGGCGGCCATGCCGTGCGCCGCGAGGTCCTTGGCCAGGGGTTCGCCGAGTTCGGCGCCGTACTGCGAGCGCCAGTAGCCGCCGTGGATCACCACAACGACACCCTTGGTTGCGGCGGCCTCCGGCAGGAAGAGTTCCCCCCACTGGCTGGCGTCATCGCCGTAGCTGTACTTATGCCGCTTCACAGTGTCCTCCTTGGGGCCCGGTGAACAGGCGGCGGAGACTGCCCCCGGAGTCACCGTCGCTGCGGCCGCCAGCAAAGCCCGACGCCGCACATCAGCCATGTGCCGAGCCTACCTTGAGCCCTGCGCTGGGGTGTCAGCCCCGCCGCCGTCGCAACCCGGCCGTAAGCTGGATGCATGGCGAGCAATTGGGATCGGCTGGATCCAAAACTGCGCGAATCCGTGCAGGAAAACGTGGAACTCTACGAGCGGGTGCGTCCTGCCCTAAAGCTGGTCACCCGCGAGGTCCTGCTGACGCTGCGGACCATGCTCAAAGGCACCGAGGTGACGCCGCTGTTCGTCACGGGCCGCACCAAAACGGTCGAATCCTTCCGCGAGAAGATCTCCCGCACGGAGGAGCCGCTGGAGCCGGGGGGTCCGCCGGTACTGAAGTTTCCGGATCCGTTCCGGACTTTGAACGACATGGTGGGCATCCGGGTGATCACGAAGCTGCCAACTGAAAACGCCGTGGTGGCCAACCTGATCAAGCGCCAGCGCCAGCTCTTCGACTGCCGCGGTGACCGCGAGAAGGACATCGGATCCATCGAGTCCGGGACCTACGGCTACTCCAGCCGCCACCTGATCCTGCGGACGATCCAGAACGAAGCCGTCAAGGAGTACCAGCAGGCCTACAACCCGGAAGTCCCGCCGAACGGCAGCTACTTCTTCGAGTGCCAGATCCGCACCGTGTTCGCGCACGCCTGGAGCGAAATCGAGCACGACATCCGCTTCAAAGCCGAGGACCCGCGCGCCTGGACCCCGCACTTTGACCGCCAGTTCACCGCCACCGCAGCCATGCTGGAAACGGTGGAAAGTGCGTTCGCTGACCTGCATGAACGCTACGAGGAGGTCCGCAGCTTCTGGGACATGGACGGCGAAGGCGCCGCGCAGCTCACCCCGAACCGGATCCGCGACGTCTGGCGCACGCTGCTGCCCCACGTGGACCGGAAGGTCGATGACGACTGGGGCTGGGCGGCCGAACTGATGGCCGCCCACGGCCTCAACCAGACCATGCAGCTGGCCGGGCTGCTAAGCGCCAACCGGATCACCGAGGTCCGCAAGGCCCTGGACCACCGCTACTCCCCCGGCCCCGACCGGCTCCTCGATGACCTGCTGCTCTGGCAGTACGGCACCAAACACATTGACCTCACCGCCGAACCGGCCGACGCCGTCCCGCACCCGCGGCGCGACAGCCTCCAGCGGCGGCTCAAGCAGATCGAGCGGTACCGGCTGACGCAGGGGTAGGACCGGCGCGGGCCCCGGCCCGCAGCCAGTCCGCGGATGCTAGGTTCTGGGACTATGACCCCAGATACGCGGATGACGATCATGGCCACGCTGTTGACGGCGGCGGGGCTGTTCTCGCTGCTGGCCGGCATTCTTGAGGCAGTGAGGGTCTTTTCCGTAGAAGCCGTCGACGGCGGGCTGACACGGCTGGGTCTTGCGGCGATGATCGTTGGCGGCCTGACAACCGCTGCCATTGGACTCGCCGTTTTGATTGGACGCGGGGGGCTGTCCCTGCCGCGAACCGTCGCGGCCGTTGCCGGATGGCTCACCATCTGGTTCCCGCTGTCCATTGCCCTGGGAATTTCCACGGACGCGTACCCGGCGTCCCAGCTTGTCGCCACAGCCATTTGTGTCCTCGGCATCTCCGCTGCCGTTGTGGCCTTCGCCCGGTCGAGGCGCGGAGCCACCGGACCTCCGGACGCCAGTTCGGTCACCAGGTAGCCGCTCCACGCCGTCGTCGCTGCCGTGGGTCCCGCCCAAGGGTTCCGTCGCCCCCACACAGGTCGAATCGGGTGTTCCGCCGTCTAACCGGCAGCTCGCCCGGCCTGCCTTCCCGATCCCGCGCCGCCCAGGCGTTTCCGCGGCGCACAAAACCTGCCGCGACCGGAATTCCGGTAGCGGCAGGTTTTTTGCGCCGCGAAAGACAGGCTGTCCGTGCGGATCAGGCGAACCGCGCCAAGGGGTTCTGCAGCCGGCCGGCCATCTGAAGTCCGCCGGAGGGGTCGGACAGGTCCAGCATGTGCTGGTTATTGCGCAGCTGCAGGCGGTTGAGGCACGACAGCGGGAAGTCCTTGGCGAACAGCTCATGCCGGGCAAACTGGTCCGCGAGCTCGGGGTGCTCGCCCTGATAGTTCCGGAGGACCGCGGCGGCGGTCCTCCAGAATTCCTCGCCGCTGAGCGTGCCGTCCTGATCCAGCAGTGCGCTGAGGAACCGGAAAATGCAGTCAAAGACATCAGTGAAGATGGCCAGGACTTTCTCCTCGTCGGGGATCCCGACCTTGATCCGGGCCACGTCCTCGGGCAGCTCCAGGCGGTCACCCATGACGGCGATCTCCTCTGCGATGTCCTTCATCACGGCACTGACCGGGACACCGTTCTCCAGGATCAGGATGACGTTCTCGCCGTGCGGCATAAAGGCCAGCTCGTAGGAATAGAGGCAGTGCACGAGCGGGACGAGATACACCTCGAAATACCGGCGCAGCCACTCCGCAGGCTCCAGTCCGGAACGTTCGATCAGCGCGGACACCATCGGTTTTCCCGCGGCGTCAACGTGCAGCAGGGATGCCATGGTGGCCAGTTGCTGCCCGTCGGCCAGCAGCGGCAACGGACTTTCCCGCCAGAGCGCGGACAGCATCTTCCGGTACGGTGACTCCGTCGCCGCGGCGGCCTCGTAGTAGCCGTTGTGGTAACCAATGGCGGCGACCTCGCGGATGAGTTTCAGTCCGCACTTCTGCAGGGCGGCGTCGCTGAGGATCAGCCCGTGAAGCCAGTCGTTGATGGCGGGGGTGTCCTTCATGTACTGCGGCGACAGTCCCCGCATGAAGCCCATGTTCAGCACCGACATGGCCGTCTTGACGTAGCACTTCTCCGGCGAGACCGTGTTGAAGAACGTCCTGATGGACTGCTGGGCCTGATAGCCGTCCGCCCCGAACCCGAGATGCACGATGTGCTGCTGCGCTATTTCGGCGGCAAACGTCACACTCAGCTTGTTGTCCCATTGCCACGGGTGGACCGGCATCAGGAAGTACCCAGCCGGATCCAGGCCCAGGGCCCCGAGCTCGGCGTCGAAGTATCCGATGGCGGACGTCCCCAGTTCGGCGTCGAGATGGTTCCGGTACCCGAGGCCCTCGGCGGACGTGAACACGGCCTTGACCCGGTGCACCGCGATCCACTCCAGCTGCACGGGGTCTCCCGCCTCCGGGGCGAAGGCACGGTAGTCAGCGATCCCGAAGCCCAGCCGGCCGTTGTTGGCCACGAAGCAGGGGTGGCCTTCGGTCATGCTCCGTTCAATGGTTTGGAAATCAACGGCGGCGTCTGCCCCGCCCGTCACGCCTGCCGCCAGTTCCGCGGCCAAGGGCTGGCCCCGCCATTGCTTGTACGCGTGGCTGGAGAGTGTGCTGCTGATTTCCTCAAGGTAGACGGGGAGCATTTCCTCGCGGATTCCCAGGGTGTCCCGGAACTCGGTGATGAAGCGAAGGGCATCCAGTTCCGTTCTTTCCCCCGCGGGACATGCCCCTTCTTCGGCACCCGGCGAGGGCATGTCGGGATATGCCCCCGCTTCGAGGCGGCGGATGGACATGTCCGCGATGGACCAGTGGTCGAGATCGAGTCTTCGGGCCGAAAAACGGTACTCCACGGAACCGTCGTCGCTGGTGACGCGGTACTGGGCGGGCTCCCGGGGACCCGCAGAAACGGCCGGGCCCGGCGCCGGGAGTCCCGCGGGCCGTTCGGGCATGAGTTCTGGCGGGAGTAGTTCAGGCGTGAGGATCCGTTCGTGCGAGAACTCAGCGAGCGCCTTGCGGACCACGTGACGGTTGGCGGCGGCCCAGCGTTCCCGGGTCAGGTGGGCGGTGGCGTTGCCGGCGGTGAGCACGGATTCAAGTTCAGCGATTGTCATCAAGATGCTCCCTGGCGGATCGGGGACGGATGAAGATCAAGGCGGGCGGCACCGAAGGCTGCCCGCGTGCAGAAACTGAGGAGGGCCCGCTTATCGGGCAGGGCCACCTCCCCGGCGGGCAGGAAACCCAGCCGGGCGTTGAGGACGTGGATTTTCGTGTTGCGGGCGTCGGGTTCCACCACGACGCGTTCCACGCCCGGGTCGGAGAACAGCTTCTCCAGTACGGCGTCCATTACGTTCGTGGTGTAGCCGGGCCGGGCCGGGCCGGCCGACGGGCCGACCAGCAGGTGCATCCCGAGGTCGCCTGGCCGGACGGCGTACACGCCGGCCAGCGGTGACGATTCCGGAAGATACGCCTCCATCAGGAAGGCGGGGATGCCGTCGTCGAGCCCGAGGAGCGCGTTGTGGTGGCCGCTGGACTGGATCTTGGAGTACTCCTCCACAACGTCCTCGACGGTGCTGCCCAGCATGCCCCAGAAACTGGCATAGGGCCGGGTGACCCATGCGTGGAGGATCGGCGCGTCAGCCACGGGGTCCAGGCCGCGGAAGGTGAAGCTCATGCCGGCACCCCCGTCGCTACTCGGACATCGCCGCGTCCGACGTCCTGCCGCGCAGTCCCCGGCGGCGGGCCGAACTGCTGGAACGCGATGCTCCGCTCCACCGGATAGACCTCCCGGCCGGTGATTTCGCGCAGGATGCAGGAGTTGCGGTACGCGGCCATGCCCAGGTCCGGGGTGACGAACCCGTGGGTGTGAAGTTCGGCGTTCTGGACGAATATTTCGCCGGGTTCAACGCCGGTGCTGTAGTCGCGGTCCACGGCGAACCTGCCGCTGCTGTCGCGTGCGATCCGGTCCTGCACGCCGGCAAGGAACTCCGGTTCGCGGTAGCCGTAGCCGGTGGCGAGCACCACGGCTTCGGTTTCCAGGGCGTAGTCGGCGCGCGTTTCCTCGTGCCGCAGTTGCAGGGTGTGCGACTCCGACGCCGGATCCCAGGCCGCGCCGGTTAGCACCGAGTGGGTCAGCAGCTGGGTGTCCACCATGCCTGACAGGCTCTTGGTGTAGAGGAGGTCGTAGATGGCGTCAATCAGCTCCGCGTTGATGCCTTTGTAGAGGTTCTTCTGGCTCCTAATCAGGCCGTCGCGCTGTTCCTGCGGGAGCGCGTGGAAGTAGTCCACATATTCCGGCGACGTCATCTCCAGCGTCAGTTTGGTGTATTCCAGCGGGAAAAACCGGCCGGAGCGGGTGACCCAATTCAGCCGGTAGCCGTGGACGTCGATCTCCTGCAGCAGCTCATGGTAGATTTCGGCCGCGCTTTGGCCGCTGCCCACAATCGTGATGCTCCCCCGCGTTTGGAGTTCGCTTTTGCGCAGCAGGTACTCGGCGTTGTGAAGAACCAGTCCGCCGGCGTCCACGATGCCGCCGCAGCCCGCGGGAACATAGGGCGAGGTGCCGGTGCCGAGCACCAGCCGCCGCGCGTGCAGCACCTCGGGACCGTCCGGGGCTTCGACCGCGAGCCGGTACACGCCGTCGTCGTAGCTGATCTCCCGGACGTCCGTGCCGAACCGGACCGAATCCAGCTGGCCGGCCACCCACCGGCAGTACTGGTTGTACTCCGCGCGCAGCGGTTGGAAGTTCTCCCGGATGTAAAAACGGTACAGCCGGCCGGTCTGCTTCAGGAAGTTCAGGAACGAGTATGGCGACGTCGGGTCCGCCAGAGTCACCAGGTCGGCCAGAAAGGGGACCTGCAGATGGGCAGGTTCCAGCATCATGCCCGGGTGCCAATCGAAGGATTCCTGGCGCTCCAGGAAGACCCCGTCCAGCCCGTGGACTGGTTCGCTCAGTGCCGCGAGGCCCAGGTTGAAGGGCCCGACGCCGATCGCGGCGAATTCGTGCACGCGCTGCGTTGCGTTGCAGGCGCCGGCGGTCATGCGGACACCTCCGCAGCTTCCAGCAGCGATGCCCCGGTAGTCCGGAGCAGCTCGATGATGCTTCGGATATCCGCCACGCCGGCCTCGGCGTTCAGCAGGGTGAACTTCAGGTAATGCCTGCCCGCCACCGTGGTGCCGGCCACCACGGCCTCGCCGGAGGCGAAGACGGCGGAACGGATGTCCTGGTTGAGCCTGTCGGCGGCGTCCTGGTGCAGCCGGCGGCCGTCAGGCTGAAGCGGCCGGTAACGGAACACCAGCGTGCTGAGTTGTGGCGGGGCGGCGAGCTCAAAATCAGGATCGGAGTCCAGGACCTCACCCACGCACGACGCCAGGCCAATGGCTTCGTCAAAGAGCGCCCCGAGCGCGTCGGCGCCCATGATCCGCAGCGTCAGCCAGAGCTTCAGCGCGTCAAATCGGCGGGTGGTCTGGATGCTCTTGTCCACCTGGTTGGGGCGGTCGAGGGCTCCGGCCGGGTTCAGGTAGTCGGCGTGGTGGGTCACGTGCCGGAGCATGGCCGCGTCCCGGACCAGCAGGGCGCTCGAGCTGACCGGCTGGAAGAAGGTCTTGTGGAAGTCAACCGTGACCGAATCTGCCCGGTGGATGCCGTCGAGCAGATGCCGGTGCCGCCCGGACACCATCAGCCCGCCACCGTACGCTGCGTCGACGTGGAACCAGGCACCGTTCTCGCGGGCCGCTGCGGCCAGTTCGTTAAGGGGATCAATCGCCCCGAAGTCGGTGGTGCCGGCAGTGGCCACCACCGCCAGGGGGACGAGTCCTGCGTTCCGGGCCCGAGCCAGTTCCCCGGCCAGCGCCGCCGGTTCCATCCGGTGGTCCCTTCCGCAGGGGACGGATACAACGGCGTCGTACCCCAGCCCCAGCATCGCCGCGGACTTGCCAATGCTGAAGTGGCTGTCCGCTGAGGTGTAGATCCGCAGCTTCTCGAGGAGCGCCGGCAGCCGGAACCCGGCATGTTCCGGGTCCAGCCTCAGCCATTCCACGGCCTGGTTCCGGGCCAGCAGCAGTGCCTGGAAATTGGATTGGCTTCCGCCCGAGGTGAAGACACCGTCTGCGGAGCCGCCGAGCCCAAGCTCCCCAGCGGCCCATGAAATGAGCTTGCGCTCAATCATTGTGGCGCCCGCACTCTGGTCCCAGGTGTCCATCGAGGAATTCACGGCGGACAGGACAGCTTCGGCAACGAGGGCCGGGATTACCACGGGACAGTTCAGATGCGCCGCGTACTTGGCGTCGTGGAAATAGACGGCGTCCCGGAGGTAGACGTCCTCCAGTTCCTCGAGGGCTGAGGCGGTATCCCCCAGCGGGAGGCCAAGGTCCACACCGTCGACCCGGCTCTTCAGTTCCGCGGGGGTGGCCCCGGTGAACGGGCGGGTGCATCGGGAGACTCTGGCCGCGACCGCCGTCACGCCCCTGAGCATCTGGGCCGTGTAGCCGGCTGCATTGCGGGCGTTGAAGAGATGGGCGGTGGCATCCTGCACGAGCTCGGGCGGGGAACCGGAACCGGCCTGGGTGCCGGGAGGCACGGGCTGAACAGATGTGGGGGTTGTGGGCGCCACAGAGGAATCCTTTGTTTGACGTTAGACAGCATCGACTAAGCCAACCCTTACTTAGGCGAGCCTTAACGTCAAACTAGTGTGACTTAATTCCCGAGAAAGTCTTTGATCCTTTGCCTGAGGGAAGGTGCGTGCGGCTTATCGGTGTGCGTAGGTGAGGCAATCGGCGTTGTCGACGCCTGGTCCCACATGTACCTCGGGCGCCTTACACATCAGATGGTCGTTATGGGCGCATTCGGAACGCTGGCAGGCGCCGACGTCGGCCAGGACCTTGGGGAGCCCTCCATGCACTCCGATATCGATGAAGGTGGCGCAGGAGGCATGATCCTCAGCGCCACCGACGGTAATGGCTGCGGCGTTGCAGTTGGAATGGTCATTGAAGGAGCAGTTGCTCACCGTGCAGTCGGCCACGTGCGTCGTCATTGGAAATTCCTCCGTGGTTCGGCCACCCGGGCCGGGCGGCTCGGCAAGTCCACGGTAGGCCGCCCGGAAGCAAACAAAAAGACCCAATTATGTGACCTAATGTCAGGGCATCGAGTTGGGATGGCGCAACGAGGCACGGCGCGTCATGCCCCTGGGTTCTGAAACCGGGCGACGTACTTCCGCTGCCACGGTGTCTCAACGGCGCCCCGGCGGTAGCGGGCTCGCACGAACGCTACGGCCTCGGCAGGCGGGACACCGTCCAGGACCGCGATACAGGCCAGTGCGGTGCCAGTCCGGCCACGGCCGCCCCAGCAGGCCACCTCGACCCGCTCGTTTTCGGCACGTCGCCAGGCCTCGATGAGCGAGTCCAGGGTGTCGGCGTCGTCGGCTGGCACATGCAGGTCCCGCCAGCGGACCCAGCGGGAATCCCAGGCCACCGGGCCAGGGCGTCTTCCCAGCAAGTACAGGCCAAACTCGGGCCGCTGCCCGGCGGGCAGCGGCCTGAGCAGAGCGCGGCCGCGGATGAGCCGGCCGGACGGCAATTCCAGGATTCCGGGCCGGCCAGGATCCCAAGTCTGCGTCATATTCCCGAGCGTAGTCCTTCCCCCGGCAACACGCACCGGCTGCGTTCCTGCCCAGTTACTGCCCGGTCAAACCCCGGCCGCAGCCAAAAAACCCGGCGGATCCAAGGGACCCGCCGGGCTCATAAGTGTCCGGTGCGGAGCAACTGGGCAGGAACGCGCGCTCAACGCGCCGCCGCCCGGAACCCGGGGCTTGCTGCTAGCCCAGATGGACCACGGGGCGTCAACGGCTTCTCCCAGGCGTTCATCGTCTGCGCCATCGCCGCGGCCGCCGCAGCCCTGCCCACCCTCATCGGCCTGCACGGAGTCTAGGACACCCACACCTCCGCCGAAGCCTTCATCGACCCGCTGGTGGATCCTGCCGCGGCGGCAACACAGCGGTCCGGTTCAGCCGCCACCCCGGCCCCGCTGGCCTGACACCGCCTGCCGGGGCGGGGCCGGCGCCGAGCTTTCCGGCGAGGCGTTCGCGCATCAGCAGGCTGGCGTCGTTGAGGCCCACAATCTCCACGGTCTTGCCGTGGTGCCGGTACTTCTCGGTGATGGCATCCAGCGAAGCGATGGTGGACGCGTCCCAGAGGTGGCTGGCGTGCATGTCGATGACCACCCGCTCCGGGTCCAGGGCGTATTCGAACTGGGTGTAGAGGTCGTTCGATGAAGCGAAGAAGAGTTCGCCGTCGACCTTGTAGGTGGCGACCTGGCGGCCGTCGACCTCTGTCACGGTGCGGTCCACCGTAACGAAGTGCGCCACGCGGCGGGCGAACATGACCATCGCCACCAGGACGCCGACGCCAACACCGATGGCCAGGTTGTGCGTCGCCACAGTGACGATCACGGTGGCCACCATGACGAGCGTTTCACTCTTGGGCAGCGCCTTCAGCGCGGACGGCCGGATGCTGTGCCAGTCGAAGGTGGCCACGGCGACGAAGATCATCACGGCCACGAGGGCGCCCATCGGGATGAGGGACACGATGTCGCCCAGGGCCACCACCAGGATGAGCAGGAACACCCCGGCGAGGAAGGTCGAGATCCGGGTGCGTGCGCCGGACGCCTTGACGTTGATCATGGTCTGCCCGATCATCGCGCAGCCGCCCATGCCGCCGAAGAAGCCGGTGACAATATTCGCGACGCCCTGGCCCCAGGCCTCGCGGGTCTTGTGGGAGCGCGTGTCCGTGATGTCGTCGACGAGTTTCGCGGTCATGAGGGATTCGAGCAGCCCCACGAAGGCCATGGCCAGGGCGAACGGGAAGATCACCTGCAGCGTCTCAAGCGTCAGCGGCACGTTGGGAAGGAAGAAGGACGGCAACGAGTCGGGCAGCGCGCCCTTATCCCCCACCGTGGGGACGGCGACGGCGGCCAGCACCGTCACGAGTGTCAGCGCCACGATCGCAACGAGCGGTGCCGGCACGGCTTTGGTCAGCCCGGGCAGGCCGAAGACAATCAGCAGGCCCACCGCGGTGAGCGGATAGACCAGCCAGGTGACGCCGATCAGCTCGGGGACCTGGGACATGAAGATCAGAATGGCCAAGGCGTTGACGAACCCGACCATGACCGAGCGGGGAATGAACCGCATCAGCCTGGCCACCCCGGACAGGCCCAGGATGATCTGGAAGATGCCGGCGAGGATGACGGCGGCGATGAGGTAGTCCAGGCCGTGGGACTTCACCAGCGGGGCGATCACCAGGGCGACGGCGCCCGTGGCCGCCGAGATCATGGCCGGTCGTCCGCCGACGACGGCGATCGTGACCGCCATCGTGAACGAAGCGAAGAGACCGATCCGGGGATCGACACCGGCGATGATCGAAAAGGCAATGGCCTCCGGAATAAGTGCCAGCGCCACGACGAGCCCGCCGAGGACCTCGGTCTTCAGCCGGCGCGGTGACCGCAGGGTGCCGCGGACGGACTGGAGCTGTTCCGGGGTCAGGACCGGGACGGTTCCGGCGGTTTTGGTGGCCATTGCTGGCTCCGTTCAGTCTCGGGAAGACGCGCCGCGGCGGCTTTCGTATTCAGCAAAGCGTGGGCAACGCCGGCAAACAGGTGAAGGATGGGGCGCGACACCGCACCGAAAGGGAGGTAACGAGGCAAGGGCGTCGGCCGGAAGCGTCGCGGCCGGCCCTGCAGGTGCAACTTTACCGTGGGACCCTGTGGGGCCGCGGACCGTGAAGGCTCCGTCCCCGGGCCCTTCCCCGTCCCCGTGACGGGAAAGGCACTCAGCCGCGAAGCCGGGCGAGCAGCAGGGAGACGGCCTCTTCGAAGAGCGGGTTGCCGCCGGCCGGCGGGTTGCCCGTCCCGGCAGCCGCGTGGTGCCCCGGTGCCAGCACGCCGAAGCCGTCCGGCTGCAGGGTGTCCGAGAAAACCAGCAGGCTCACACCGCGGTCTGCGAGTTCCGTCATAGTCTCCAGGTCCTCGGAGGAACGGTCCGCCGGCTTGGAGCCGAGGACAACGCCGTCGGCTCCGCCGGTCAGCATAAACTGCCGCCAGCTTTCACCCATCAGGATGACCGGCTGGTAGCCGTGCCGGGGCAGGATCCTGGCGGTCGCTGCGGCCAGCGCGCGGTCCCAGGAGTCGTCGAGGTCGGTGATGGCCACGGCCACGACGTCGGTGCGTCCGCGCCGCATGCCGCGCGCGGCCCGGTTGGGGATATAGCCCAGCGCCTGGGCCGCGGCATGAACACGGTCCTGGGTGGGCTGGCTGATCCGGGTGTTTCCGCCGGGGCGGCCGGACAGCACGTAGGAGACCGTGGTCAGGGACACCCCTGCCGCCTCCGCGACGTCGCGGATGGTGGGCTTGGATCCGTGCCGCACTGATGACTCCCGGCTGCTTCCCCGCCGCGGATTCGTGGCGGTTGCTGAAAACTTCGTCCTGGGGTGTCCCCTAGGGTGAAACTCTAACCCCCACCACAACGCGGGGTCACACAGCGCCCATCCGAGGCTTCAGCATGGGCGCGAGGTGACCCCGCGTTGGTTTAGCCGTCGCAGGTGCAGCGCTGGTCCTGGGGCACATCGGCCATAACTGAGTCGACATGCTCGCCGCAGCCGGCCCAGGTGATTTTTCCGCAACGATTACAACGAACTGCAGCACACATAGGATCTCCAAACTCGGGGTGCTGCGGATGCAACACCTAATACAAACAATAATACCCCATGGGGTATATTGAGGGGAGCCCCGGCCGCAGGGGCCATGGCCGGGAGCACAGAAGGATCAGCATGAACACACAGGAACGTCCGGAAGGCCTGAAACCAGGCGAGGCCGCCAGACCGGGAACCATCACACCCCCGGCCCGGCCCGGAGCGGAAAATCACCGGCTGCAACGCCGAGTCGTCTCAGTCCTCGTCGGCGGCCAGATCCTCGGCGGCATCGGCATGGGAGCCACACTCTCCCTGGGCTCCCTGCTGGCAGCCCAGCTCTCCGGATCCAACGCGTGGTCCGGCATGGCCGCCACGATGAGCACCCTCGGCGCCGCCTTCGCCGCCGTCCCCCTGGCCCGGCTGGCCCAGGCCCGCGGCCGGCGGATCTCGCTGTCCACCGGCGCCCTGATTGCCGGGGCGGGCGCCGTCGTGGCAATCACCTCCGCCGCGCTGGGGGTCTTCCCGTTGCTGCTGCTGGGCCTGATGCTCCTCGGCGCGGGATCCGCGGTGAATCTGCAGGCACGTTTTGCCGCAACCGACCTATCCCGCCCGGGGTCCCGGGGCCGGGACCTCTCGATCGTGGTGTGGTCCACAACAATCGGCGCCGTCCTGGGCCCGAACCTGTTCGGTCCCGGCGAGATGGTCGGCGCCGCCCTTGGCCTCCCCCCGCTGACGGGCGCTTTCGCCTTTTCCGTGGCCGCCCAGCTTGCGGCCGCCGTCGTCTATGCGACGGGCCTGCGGCCGGACCCCCTCCTCACCGCAATGTCCTCGCGGGTGCCCGATCTCGAAGCACCCCAGCCCAAGAGCGGGCTGCGGATTCTGCGCAGCAACCCGAGGGCGCGGTATGCGGTGGCCGCCGTCGCCCTCAGCCACGCCACGATGGTGGGGCTTATGTCCATGACTCCCGTGCACCTGCGCGACCATGGGGCCAGCCTCACGGTGGTCGGCCTGACGATCAGCCTGCACATCGCCGGCATGTATGCGCTGTCTCCCGTTTTCGGCTGGATGGCGGACAAGGCAGGGCGGCTGCGCACCATCCTGCTGGGCCAGGCCATGCTGCTGATTTCGCTGGTGCTGGCCGGAGTCGCGCCGGACTCCGGCACCGCCGTGACCGCGAGCCTGATCCTGCTGGGGCTGGGCTGGTCCGCCTCCGTGGTCGCCGGGTCCGCGCTGGTGGCCGAGTCCGCCCATGTGCAGGACCGGCCGGCGATCCAGGGTGTCTCGGACCTGAGCATGAACGCAGCAGGGGCGACCGGCGGGGCACTGGCCGGACCGGTGCTGGCCGCCGTCGGGTATTCCGGGCTCGGCTTCCTCTCCATTGCCCTGGTGGTCGCCGTGATCGTCTGGACCACCCTGCAGCCACGGCATCCCAACCAGGAACAGGACCAGGCATGACAGCCAACAGCAGGCCCGAAGAAAACATCCGCCCGGACGCGGCCGAGACACCCGCAGGCCGGGGCCGCGTTCACCAGCTCGCCCAGGTGCTCCGCAGCTGGCCCCGGGCACGTGTGGCGACAACCATGGCCGCGGCCGGCCTCGCCGGCGTCTTCCTGATGGCCGCCAACGGCATGATCTCCGGCACCGGCACCGGCTGGACGGGCTACGCCCTGGTGGCTGCCGGATCGGTCCTGGCCGGCTTCCTGGCAGGCAGCTATGTGAACGCGCCGATCGGCGCGGCGGCCACGCTGTGCGATCTGCGCTGGCCCGTCCTGGGCCTCTTCGGCGTGGTCTGGGCGAGCTCGACGAGGGAGACTCTCCCGTCAGTCCAGGTCGCCGTCGGACTGCTGTCCGTGGCCGTCATGGCATGGGCCCTGCACGGCCGCCTGGAGCTGGAGCGCAGGGCCACACTGGGCCGCAGCGGATCGCCGGATTCCGACGTCGACGTCTGCACCGACTGCCGCCCGCTGTTCCCGGCCAGGCCGCGGCCGCAGGGCTGAGCCGACAGGGCAGGGCCGGCACCGGCTAGAGGCGGACGTAGGCCCAGCCGTCCCACTGCCGTCTGGCGAGGTGGGCGATGGCCGCCGGCACCATCCCGACGCCGGGCAGCAGGCGTTCGGCCGGCACTCCCGCCGAACGCAGGCTGTTCCCGCAGGCCAGCACCCGGACACCGCCGGCGACGGCGGTGGAAATGGCTTCACCGAACCCCGATCCCTCCGCCAGGAGGGCCACTCCGGGGCCCTGGATGACAGCCTCGACGGGAACCTCCGGTCCGAGCGCCGCAACAGCATTCTGGCTGCTCCGCAGCACCCCGGCAAGCGCCCCGTCCGGCAACGAACCGACGGCATGGGCCACGAGCCCGCGCCGCGCCTGCACCGTCCGCCCCTCCGGCCCGGGCCTGCCGTTCCCG
Source organism: Arthrobacter sp. U41 (assembly GCF_001750145.1). Lineage (NCBI taxonomy): Bacteria > Bacillati > Actinomycetota > Actinomycetes > Micrococcales > Micrococcaceae > Arthrobacter > Arthrobacter sp. U41. Next base: position 1,393,045 of record NZ_CP015732.1, on the reverse strand, counting down.
GCGGTGTCCCCGTTATGGTTTTCGGCTCCAAATTCAGACACGCAGTCCCCCTCGGCACGGACAGGCCCGCCCGCAGTGCAGCCGGTTCAGGGAGTTTCCCTGCATGCTAGCGGCCGCCGCTCAAATGTACAAACATTCCTCCATAGTCACCCGGGGCAGACGGGCAAAGCCTGCCGGCAAAGTCCCGCAGCCGGCTTACCGGTGTTTTACAACGGCACGCATGTCACGTAGCCTCGCACCCTACTAAATGTCTAAACATTTCATTTCCCCTACGGCACGTTCGAGGAGCCAGGATGCCCACCCTGACCAAATCCAAGCCTGCAGCGGCCAAGCCGGGCCGCCGCACCGCATCGATAGTCCTGCCGGCACTGGGCATCGCCGTGCTGTTGCTGTTCGTGGGGCTGCTCTCCTACCAGGGCGCAGCGGCGCAAAAAGACGCCACCGAGCCACGGCAGCAGTCCCAGGACACCAAAGGCTCCGCCGACGAAAAACTGGACATGTCCCGCAGGGAAGCGGACGATCCGACCGCGATCGGCAGCCGGGATGCCCCGGTCGTCCTGGTGGAGTACGCGGACTACCGCTGCCCCTTCTGCGGGCTGTTTTCCCGGGACACCCTTCCCCCGCTGGTGGCGAAATACGTTGACCGCGGCGACCTGAGGGTCGAGTGGCGTGATCTGCCGGTCTTTGGGGCCGAGTCATCCGCCGCCGCCGTCGCCGGACGTGCGGCCGGCGAGCAGGGCAGGTTCTGGGAGTTCAACAAGGCCGTCTTCTCCATCGCGCCCGAACGCGGCCACGCCGAGCTGCCGCGGGAGCGCCTGGTCAAGCTTGCGGCCGATGCAGGAGTCCCCGACCTGAAGCAGTTCGAAGCGGACCTGGACTCCCCCGAGCTCAAAGCCGCGGTCTCGAAGGATGCCCAGGAGGCCGCGTCCCTTGGCGCAACCGGGACCCCCACCTTCCTGGTGAACGACACCCCGCTCGTTGGTGCACAGCCGCTGGCCGCCTTTGAGAAGGCCATCGATGCTGCACTGAAGTCTGCCAAGGGCAACTGATGGATATCGGCTACGCCGGCGCACTCCTGGGCGGCATTCTTACCCTGTTGAGCCCTTGTTCAGCCCTCTTGTTGCCGGCATTCTTTGCCTACGCCTTCTCCACCACGACCCGGCTGGTGGCACGGACGGGATTGTTCTATCTGGGCCTGCTGACCACCCTGGTGCCGCTGGGCGTATTTGCCGGGGTGCTCGGGTCCCTCGTCACGCAGCACCGGCCCGTCCTGGTCGCAGTTTCAGCGGGCCTGGTGATCCTCCTGGGCGCCGCCCAGATCGCCGCAATCCGGCTTCCCTCCGGGCTGACGCCGGCAGCGGGCACCGGGTCGTCCCGGCTGTCCGTCTTCGCCTTGGGAACCGTCTATGGCGTCGCCGGCGTCTGCACCGGTCCGATTCTGGGCTCCATCCTGACCGTGGCCGCAGTGGGCAGCAACGCCGTCTACGGCGGCGCGCTGCTGGCAGTTTACGCGCTTGGCATGGCCGTGCCGCTCTTTGTCCTGGCCCTCCTGTGGGACCGGCTGGGCATCTCCGGCCGCCGCTGGTTGCGGCCGCGGCCGCTCACCATCGGGACGTGGTCGAATTCCTGGCTGATGTTCATTTCCGGCCTCATTTCCGTCGGCATCGGCGTGCTCCTGCTGGTCAGCGACGGCACGGCGGGGCTGGGCGGCGTGCTGACGGTCCAGGACCAGTTCCGGGCGGAATCGGCTGCCACCGAGGCCGCCGCCGGCGTCCCCGACCTTGTTGTCGCCGGGGTCGCGACCGTCGTTCTCGCCATCGGCATGGCACTGTATTTCAAGAGCCGGCAAAACGAGCCGGCCGTGACCCACCGCGACCTCCCCGGAGCGGTCGACCAACAGAATGCGCCGGAGACCACCACGGCCACCGGGACAGCCACCGCTGGCCCTGGCCCGGTCGCAGACAGGGATGCCAGATGATGCGCAGCAAATACCAAACCTTGATCCCTGCCCTGGCGCAGTGGCCGGTGCGACGCTGGCTGGCCGCGGCGGTCGCCGCCGCCCTCACCTACCTCGTGGTGGCCGTGCCCACGGACCTGATCGACACGCCGCTTTTCAGCCGTGAGGTCCCGCCCACCTGGTGGTCCTTCCCGGTCCTCGGCGTCACAGCGGTCCTCACCGGGCTGCTGCTGGCCACCTATGTTTCCCGTGAACCCGCGGCCGACGCCGGGGCGGGCGGGGAAGAGTCCGACGGCAAAGGCCGCTTCGGGGCCGCCGGGGCCATCGTTTCGTTCTTTGCCGTGGGCTGCCCGGTCTGCAACAAGCTCGTCTTGTTGGCCCTCGGCACTTCCGGCGCCATGCAGTACTTCGAACCGATCCAGCCCGTGCTGGCGGCCCTCTCCATCGCCCTGCTGCTGTGGGCCTTCCTGAGGCGGGCAACCTCCGAGGATCGGTGCCCGGCGCCTCGCGTGCGGGCCGTCACGGCGGAATCGGCCGCCGGCGGCCGGGGGCAGGGGGCCCCTTAGCCTCGACGCGGCGGCGTGGCCTTGCAGCCGAAGGCGGTCGCGATCGCCACGCGGTCGCCCAGGACATAGCTGCGCCGGAATTCGAGGTCACGAGCCCGGTGGCAGCCGGTCCGCTCGATCAGCAGCAGCGGGGAGCCCTCCGGACACCCGAGCAGGACCGCCTGCCCGGGGGTGGCAAGCACTGCAGTGAGCTGCTCCGTGCCGCCGTCGAGCACGACGCCGCAGCGCCGGTCGAGCTCGCCGTATAGGGAGGCGTCACGGAAGTCAGCCTCCAGCAGCTTCCCGGCGGTCGCTCCGGGAAGCCAGACCTGGTCCAGCCCAATCGGCTCGCCGTCGGCGAAGCGGACCCGGGAGAGGTGAAAGAGCTCCGCGTCCGGATGCAGGGCAAGCTTTGCAGCCACCTCCGCGTTGACCACCAGGTGCTGCTCCAGGACCACACTGCTGTGTTTCATCCCGGACTCCCGGATGGACGCCAGGACGCTGTAGATCGGCCCGTACGCCGTACTTCTTCCGGCGACCACCGTGGGTTTCTTCCCGGGGTGCGCCGTGATGTGCCCGGCGTCGCGCAAGGGTTTCAGGGCCGCCCGGATCGTGCCGCGGCTGACTCCGTAGCGCCGGGCCAGTTCCAGCTCGCCCGGGAAGCCTGCCGCGAACTCTCCGGCGAGGACTTCCGCCAGAAGCTCGGCACTGACGGTTTTCCAGAGCGGGCCGCCCTTGGTCCGCTCAACAGCCCCCTTTGCTCCGGACGCGGACGGTGGCCCCTGGTGATCCTTCACATCGCTCCCGACCGATTTGCTCCACAAAGCTGCTGGCATTACGACGTTACTGCATAACCCACCCCTGGCATCCGAGCCGGACGCGGCCGTTCCGCGCTGTTTCCACGCCGGAACTTTCATACCCCTAGGGGTATGTGAGATACTGCGTCCAAGTTTTGGTTCGCCGACCGGCGCTGAGGGGACTATCCACAAACGAACCCGGGCTCCCCTGCGCGGGCCGTGATCGCCCTGAACGCGGCCAGGCGCCGGGAACGTCTTCGACAGCCTGTAGAATTACCCGTGAGCGAGGAGGAAAGATGACGGCACGCGGCCTGCGCCTTGTACGCGGCTGGATCGGCGCCGTCGTCGCGACCTCCATCGCCGCCGGTTCGCATTTCCTGGCCGGCGGCAACGCTCCGGAACTTCCGCTGCTCCTGCTCGCCCTGGCCCTGTCCGGGCTGGCCTGCACCGCCCTCACCGACCGAGGCCTGTCCCTGTGGCGGCTCTCCGTCGGCGTGGTCCTGAGCCAGGGGCTTTTCCACTGGCTGTTCAGCGGGGCGGCGGCTCCGCATGTGTCCCGCGCTCCGGCCGGCGGCCACCTGGCGCACTCATCCGTGCTGGACCCTGCTGCCGGAACGATCTTCTCCTCCGCGACGGACCACGCCTCGCCGCTGATGTGGCTGGGACACGCCGTTGCCGCCATCCTGACCGTGGCCGTCCTGCGCCACGGCGAGGTCGCCGTCGTCCGGTTGCTGCAGGCCATGCGCCTGCGCGTGACGGCCTTTTTCCCGCTTTTCCAGCCTCTTCCGGTGCGCCCGGCCGCCGCAGCCCTGCCCGCCAACCGGCCGGTCCGGCCGGTGCGCAACCTCGGCGCGCCCTTGCTGGTGATGCGCCACCGCGGGCCACCCCTGCTTCCGCTCGTGTCCTAGGCGCCCGCGCCTTTCACCCGATAAGCCCCGCAGCGCTGCCGAACAGCGCCGGGGCGGGAAAGCAGCCATGACAAGAAAACCCTTGAAAACATGGCGGAATCCTGGCTTGGGAGCATCACTGCTCGCCGCCCCCTTGCTCTGCGTAGGCATCAGCCTCCCGGCAGCACCTGCGGCGTTCGCCCATGACCAGCTGATTTCGTCCAGCCCGGCGCCCGATGAGCGCCTGGACAAAACGCCAGCCAGCATCACCCTGAATTTCGGTTCGCCCCTGCTGACGCTGGGCCACGAGGTCCGCGTCGTCGATGACAACGCAAAGAACTGGGTAGCCGGCTCGCCGGTACTCAGCCGGGAAACACTGACCCAGCCGCTCCCGGAACTCCCCGACGGCGGCTACCAGGTCAGCTGGCGGGTTGTCTCCGCAGACGGCCATCCGATCAATGGCGGCTACCGGTTCCACGTCGGCAACCCGGCCGCCGCCGCAACGCCGGAGGCCCCCGCCAGCCCGGCTCCCGGCGCTGAATCAGGCGCGCCTGCCGCAACCGGCACCGGCGTACCCGGCTGGCTGCCTGCCGCCGGAATCGCTGCGGCCGCAGGCCTCGGCATTTACCTGGCCTTTGCAGGCCTCCGGCGCATCAAGCGCAACGTCCAATCCCCCAGCGAATAACACTTTCCGGGCCGGCCCGCTGCGGCCGCCTGCGACGATTCAGGAGTACCACCATGTCCAAAAAGCTCGTCTACCCCGCCCTTTCCGTTCTCGCCGCCGCGGCCCTGGCCCTCACCGGCTGCGCTCCCTCAGCCTCGACGCCGGCACCGTCCTCGGCCGCCGCCGTCACCACCCCGGCCGGTGCGGCCGCCGCGCCGGCGGTCAGCCAGCCCTGGGTCAAGGCCGCCGGATCCGGCATGACCGGCGGATTCGGCGTCATCAAGAACACCTCCGACGCCGGCATCACCGTCACCGGCGCCTCGACCCCGGCGGCCCGGATGGTGGAGCTGCATGAAACCGCCGCTGGAGCCAACGGCGCCATGCAGATGCAGGCCAAGCAGGGCGGCTTTGTGATCCCGGCCGGCGGCGAACTGAAACTGGAGCCGGGCGCCGACCACCTCATGCTGATGGGCCTTACCGCACCCATCACTGCCGGTGACGACGTCACCTTCACGCTGGAGCTGGCCGGCGGCGGCAGCTTCGAATTCACCGCCGTGGCGAAGGACTTCAGCGGCGCCAACGAGAACTACGTCGAAGACGAGGGCGCCGGCATGCAGCACGGCCAGCCGTCCGGAGCCGCCGGCAGCGCAACCCCTTCCGCGCCGTCGCCGACCTCGAAGTAATGGCCGGGAACCAGCAGCCCGCGGGCCTGTCCGCCGGCAGCGACGAGTCCGGCGCCCCGAGGAAACTGCCGCGGCGCGGACTCCTCTTCGGCGGCGCCGCGGCAGGCCTGGGGGCACTGGCAGCGGCCGGCGCCCACCTCGCCGGGGCGGGCAGCCAGCAGCCCGGGAGCCCTGCCCCGGCCGAAGCCGAAGCCGCAGCCGCAGCCGCAGCCGAGGAGAGCCTCCACGGCGGCGGCGTTGTTCCGTTTCACGGCGACCGGCAGGCGGGTATCACGACGGCGGCACAGGCCCACGGCGTCTTTGTCGCCCTGGACCTGCGGCCCGGGACGACGCGCGCCAAGGTCAAAGCGCTCCTGCGGCTGCTCAGCGACGATGCCGCGAACCTCTGCGCGGGAAAACCGGCACTGGCCGACACCGAGGCCGAACTCGCCCAGGTGCCGGCACGGCTGACGGTCACGTTCGGCTTCGGACCCGGGCTGGTTGCCGCAGTGGACCCCGCCCGGGCGCCCGGCTGGCTGAAACCCCTGCCGGCTTTCAGCATCGACAGGCTGCAGCCCGAGTTCTCCGACGGTGATCTGCTGCTGCAGATCTGCGCGGATGACCCGTTGACCGTGGCGCACGCCCAGCGGATGCTCCTGAAGGACAGCCGGAGCTTCGCGACCGTCCGCTGGGTGCAGACCGGCTTCCGCCGTTCGAACGGCAGCGAGAAGTCCGGGACCACCATGCGGAACCTCTTCGGCCAGGTGGACGGGACCTCGAACCCGGCGCCGGACAGCACAGACCACGAGCGCGTGGTCTGGGGCGGCGGGGACATTCCCGCGTGGACGGAGAACGGCACGTCGGTCGTCATCCGCCGGATCGCGATGAACCTGGACAAGTGGGACGAGGTGGACCGCGTCGGACGGGAGGAATCAGTGGGCCGCCGGCTGTCCAACGGGGCACCCCTGACCGGGACGCACGAGCACGACGAGCCGGACCTGGCCGCCGTGTCCAAGCTCGGGTTCCCGGTCATCTCGGACGTTTCGCACCTGCGCCGGGCCCGGCCCGAGGACAGTTCCCAGCGGATCTTCCGGCGGGCCTACAACTACGACGCCGCTCCCGGCGCCGGAGGGGTCTCGGACTCCGGGCTGATCTTCGTGTCCTACCAGGCCGACGTCGACAGGCAGTTCACGCCCATCCAGCGCCGGCTCGATGAAATGGACATGCTCAACCAGTGGACGACGCCGGTGGGCTCGGCCGTGTTTGCCATTCCGCCGGGCTGCCGGGAGGGCGGTTTCGTCGGCGACGGCCTGTTCGCCTGACCACAGCCCGGAGCCCGGAGCCCGGAGCCAATACTCCCGCAACGCCTCCAAGCAACGCGGGGTGCGGGCCCGGTTCAGCTCAACGGAGCCGGGGCAGCCGCAGGGAGATGGCCGTCCCCTCTCCCGGCGCGGACACAGCGTGAACGCGTCCGCCATGGCTGGTGATGATTTCGCGGACCAGGGCAAGCCCGATTCCGGAGCCGGCGATGTGTTCTGCGGACTTCCCCCGCCACAGCCGGTCAAAGATATGCGGCAGCTCCTCGGCGGGGATTCCCGGGCCGGTGTCGGCGACGGTGAGCACGGCATCGCCGCCCTCGCTTGATGCCCTGAGGGTGACCGTGTCGCCCTTTCGACAGTAGCGCGCGGCGTTGGCCATCAGGTTGCCCACTGCCTGGTGCAGTCGGTCGGCGTCGGCCCTGACCCACACGGGGCCGACGCTTTCCAGCTCCGTGGCCAGGCCGGCCGCCCTCAACTGCGGTTCAGAGCGGGACAGGGCATCGGCTGCGAGCGCGGCAAGGTCCACGGGTGCCAGGTCCAGGGACAGCGCCGCCGTTTCAACCGCGGAGAGCTCCGCGAGGTCTGCCACAACCCGGCCAAGCCTGAGCGACTGGTCGTGCAAACCGGCCAGACCGGCCGGCGTCGGTTCAACGAGTCCGTCGCGCAGTTCCTCGAGCCCGGCCTGCAGCGCCGCGAGCGGCGTGCGCAGTTCGTGGGCCACATCCGCGGTGAGGTTGCGCCTCTCCGTATCGGACCGGACAACCGCATCCGCCATGTCATTGAAGGCGTGGGCGAGGTCGCCGAGTTCTCCAGGCGCTTCCCCGGCGGTCCGGACGTTCCGGTCTCCGGCGCCGAATGAACGCGCCGCCTCCGTCATGCTGCGGATTGGCCGGACAAGCCTCCGTGTGACGAACCAGCTCGCGGCTAAGGCCATCGTCAGCGCCACCAGTGCGGCGACGGTAATCCACAGCCAGGCGACGTCGAGGATCCTCGTCCCGCTGTTCCCTGCGAGGTTCCCTCCGAGGTTGACCCGCACTGTCCCGACCCGGGCGCCATCAACGATGACATCGGCGCTCACCGTTCCCTGGCCGCCGGAATCTGCCTGGCCGGCGTTTCCTCGGGCCGGGTTGCCGGAGCCGGCCCGCACTGTACCGGCGGAGTCGACGATACTCAGGCGGGCCGATGCGGCGTCACCGATGGCCAGCGAACGACTCAGCTCGGCGCCCTCCCAGCCGCCAGCCTGCCGATAGGCGTCCGCGGCGGCAGCGGCAGCCGCGACGGCCAGCTGTTCGCGCTCCGCCAGCTGCGCGGCATGAACACCACGGTCCACCCCGATCAGGGCAGCCCCGACCAGCACAAGGACCGACGAAACAGCCACGAGCACAAACGCCAGCAAGAGCCGCTTCCCGAGTTGTCCCAGGCCCTCCCCGGTGCGCCTCATTTCCGTTCGTCCCGGTGCAGGCCCAGCCGGTAACCCACGCCGGTCACCGTTTCCACGACGTCCGAGCCTCCGGGGCCGAGCTTCCGGCGGAGGTTCTTGATGTGGGAGTCGATGGTGCGCTCATAACCGGCATATTCGTAACCCGGACGCGGTTCACCAGCTCGTACCGCGAGTAAACCCGTCCCGGCGATGCCGCCACGGCGTCGAGCAGGTCCCACTCTGTGGGGGTCAGATCCAGCAGGTTCCCGTCCAGCCATGCTTTGTGCAGGCCCGCGTCGATTCGCAGCCTGCCGTCCCCGTAGCTTGCCGCCGCGTCCGCAGCAGCAACACCGCCGAAGCGGTGCAGGACCGCCTGCACCCGCAGGACCAGTTCATGCGGGCTGAAGGGCTTGGTCACATAGTCGTCGGCTCCCAGTTCGAGACCGCGGATCCGGTCCTCGGTACTGCTGCGGGCCGTCAGGACGATCACCGGAAGGCTTCCGATCGCGTGGATCTCGCGGAGGATGTCGGTGCCGTCGACGTCGGGCAGACCGAGATCCAGCACCACAAGGTCAGCGGTTGGCAGGAACCGCATGGCCTCGGCGCCCGAGCCGGTAGTCAGAACCGAGAACCCCGCCCGCTCCAGGTACCGGCGCAGCACTTCACGGATGTCTTTTTCGTCCTCGACGACCAGCACGGTGGGCATAGGGCTAACACTAATGCCAGCTTTTGCGCCGCGAGGCAGGTGGAACGAATCTCCACACAATCTGCACACGGACGCCAGCGGCACTGCACACGCCGGCGGCATTCTGGATCTACAAGCTGATTTCCGGCACAACGAACAAGGAGCACACCATGCGAAAGAAGACCATGATTGCCACTGCCATCGCCGGCGGGGCCGTAATTACCGCTCTCGTTGCAGGGCCCAGCGTGGCCGCCGTCGTGCAGGGCGCCCAGAACGGCCAGCACCAGCAAAGCGGGCAGAAGCAGTCCCCGAACGGCCATGGCCGCGGCGCAGGCGATCAGGCCGGCAACCACACCGGCGGCAAGTCTTCGGGCCACGGCAAGGCCGGCGGGCAGGGGCCAGGAATGGGTTCAGGTGCGGGTCTCGACGCCGGGAGCAGCGCCACCGGCACCATGACGGACGAGCAGAAGGCAGAACTTGCGTTTATGGCCGAAGAGGAACTGGTGGCCCATGACCTGTACACCGCTTTTGCCGGCCTGTACGACACCCCGGTGTTCGGCCGGGTCGCCAACTCAGAGTCCAAGCACCTTGAGGCAGTCCGGAACCTGATGGAACGTTACGGCGTCACCGATCCCACCGTCGACCACGTCGCGGGCGTCTTCTCGGACGAGAGCCTGCAGAAGCTCTACGATGAGCTGCTCGTACAGGGCCAGGCCAGCCAGGAGGGCGCACTTGAGGCCGGGCGGACCGTCGAGAAGACCGATATAGAGGGCCTGACCGCCGCGGTTGAGGGCGCCACCACGGCACCCGACGCGAAGGCCGTCTTCACCCGCCTGCTGGAGGCATCAAAGCACCACCTCACCGCGTTCGGCGGTTAGGAAAGCTTTCAGAGGGGATGCCCGCCACGGCGGGCGTCCCCTCTTCGCGTCGTCAGCACCTCATTGCTGCTCGACTTGGCTGCCCGGCTTGCCTGCACGACGGCGGCCGACGGGAAACGGGCGCCTAGGGCGAATCCCCGCCGATGCTGGCAGCCTCGTCCAGGGTGCGCGACTCGAAATGCTCCAGCATCTCGCGCAGGCCCTCCATGGTCTGCTTGAACATCTCGGAGGCCCGCCACTGTTCGACCTGTTCCAGGGATTCCCACGGGCCGGTGCTGATGAACCGGTTCCGAACGTCACGGTCATGCATCAGCACGGCCTTCGCGTGCGGGAAGTCCTCCTGGGTCTTCCGGGCCAGATCCCGCCAGGCCTGCACGAAATCATTCTCGCGTCCCGGGTGTACCAGCCAGATTCCCAGCGTATAAACCGACACGTTGATCGCCTCCGTAGTCTGCAAGGGGTGGATACCTGATTATCGGCCAGGCTGTCGGCCTGCCGGTAGGGCCGATTTACCCGAGGGGTCAGCCGCTTTGCCGAAGAAGCAACGCGGGGTCACATCCCGCCGGTCCGAGGCCCCCGGACGGGCGCTGTGTGACCCCGCGTTGGAGTTTTCAGACCTTCCGATGGATCGACTTGTAGCTCAGGTACGCGTTGAGCCCCTCGACGCCGTACTCGGTGCCGAGGCCGGAGTCGTGCCGGCCGCCGAACGGCGCCGCGTGGTTGGAGGCGAAGAAGTTGATGCCCACCGAGCCGGTGTCCATCCGGTCCGCCACGGACAGCGCCGCTTCCGGATCGGTCCCGAACACCAGCCCGCCGAGGCCGAACTCGGTGTTGTTCGCCAGCTCAACCGCCTCATCGGCGCTGCCGCCGGCGTCGTTGTACTTCAGGATGCAGATGACCGGTCCGAAGATCTCCTCGCGGGAGATCCGCATGTCCGGGGTGACGTCGGCGAACACGGTGGGTTCCACGAAGTACCCGCCTTCGAGCCCGCCGCCCAGGGAGGCCGCGCGTCCGCCGGTGGTGGCGCGGGCGCCTTCGGCCAGGCCGGATTCCACGTACTCCAGCACGGTGCGGTACTGCGACTCGGTCGCGCAGGGCCCGAAGACCGTGTCCGGGTCCAGCGGGTCGCCCTGTTTGCCGGCGGCGATGGTCCTGGTGACCATGTCCACGACTTCCTCGTAGCGGCTGGCGGGGGCCAGGATGCGGGTGGAGATGTAGCAGGTCTGCCCGGTGTTGCGCATCGAGGAGCGGATCAGCACCTTCGACATCGCGTCCAGGTCCGCGTCCGGCAGCACGATCGCGCTGGACTTGCCGCCGAGTTCCAGTGTGACGGGGCGCAGCAGCTCGCCGCAGGCCGCGGCGATCTTCCGGCCCACCGGCGTGGAACCGGTGAATGCGACCTTGTCCACGCCCGGGTGCTTCACCAGCGCGTCTCCCAGCCGGCCGGAACCGGTCACCAGGTTGACGACGCCGGCCGGGACGCCGGCCGCGGCCACCGCATCGATGACCACCCGGAGCGAGAGCGGGGTGGGCGACGCCGGCTTGATCACCACGCTGCAGCCGGCCAGCAGGGCCGGGGCGAGCTTGATCACGACAAGGTTGATCGGGAAGTTCCAGGGCGCGATCAGCGCGCACACGCCGATCGGTTCGCGCCGGACCACGGATTCGCCGCCGCCCTTGGGGAAGGCCCGGACGTCCTCGCGTTCCAGGTAGCCGGCGAGGGTGGCGAAGTAGCGGAAGATGCCCGCGGCGTTGGCTGCGGCCCCGGCGGATTCGGAGACCGGCGAGCCGTTCTCGCGGGTGTTCGTCAGCGAGAGTTCCTCGGCCCGCTTCTCCACTTCCTCGGCAATCCGCAGCAGGTACGCGGCCCGTTCGGAGGGCGCCAGCCGCGGCCACTCGCCGTCGTCGAACGCCCGGCGGGCGGAGCCGACGGCGGCGTCCACGTCTTCGGGGGCGCCGTCCGGGACGGATCCCCAGACTTCGCCGGACGCGGGATCGGTGACCGGGTTGCGGCCTGTGCCCCGCGCCGGGGTCCAGGCGCCGTTGACGAAGACATCGTCCACATGCGTGTACGGCAGCTTGAGCGCGGCGCGGGCGGCCAGGGCCGGAGCGGCGTGCGTCGCGGCGGTCATCGGATGACCGCCGTCTTGAGCAGGGCGGTGGAGCGGTTCAGGTCGGCGGTCGCCATCTCGTGGGCGGCCTGGGTGATGAGTTCGGGCACGATTTCCGTGGCCAGCCGGTCCGTGTAGGTGGCAGGGTCCATTTTGAACCAGGACGAGGCCAGGGCAATCCCGGCCTGGTCGAAGCGCCACAGCCGGTCGGCGTCACGCATCAGCGCGTCTTCCAGCGACTGGGCCACCGGGCGGGTGTCGTGGCCGTCGATGATCGTGCAGACCCGCTCGACGAATTCCGGGGCGTAGCCCAGGCCCGGGAGCACCCGGCGGGCCACGTCGCAGCCCCGCTTCTCGTGTTCGTAGCGGATGGCGGCCTTGCGCCAGTCCCCCGCGAAGCCCTCGGAGATGATGCGGGATTCGTCCACGTGGGCCCAGCCGGTGTCGTGCAGCAGGGTGGCCACCCTGACCAGTTCGGCGTCTGCCTCGGGGTAGGCGCGGCAGAGCCGTTCGGCGAAGGCGAGCGAGATCGGCAGGTGGATGTCGTTGCCGCGGGTGCGAGTCTCGTGCACCACGGCGCGCCAGAGCCCGTCGAGTTCCTCGAGCGCCGCGGGGGTGGTGGCGATCGGGGCGGTGTCCACCGGTCCAGGCGACGGAACCGGCCGGACCGGGTACGCGGCCGCGAAGGCATCGGCCGCGGGATTGACGGCCGCCGGGTTTTCGGAAACCTGGTCCGCCGTGCCGGCGCCGGCTTCGGCGACCGGGGTCTTGGGGGTGGTCATAGTGCTCCTTCGGGTGGGGCCAGCCGGCTGGCTAGCTGTCCGTGGTGATCGTCTTGAGGGGTGTGGCCGGGTCCGCGGCGGCGTCGGCGGGGATGTTCTGGCCTTTGGCGAGCGCGTTTTTGACGGCCATGAAATCCAGCGGGGCGTTGACGCAGTCCGCGGCGATGATCCGGCCCTGGCGGTAGTAGAGAACGGTGAATTTTCCGCGTTCCTCGTCGCGGCGCAGCACGGTCCGGTCGTAGCCGCTGCAGAGTCCGGCGATCTGGAGTTTGAGGTCGGCCTGGTTGGACCAGAACCACGGGATGCCGGCGTATTCCTCGCGCCGGCCGGTGAGCGAGTAGGCGGCCACCTTGGCGTGTTCGATCGCGTTGTTGACGCTTTCCAGCCGGATCCGTTCGCCGGGTTCCGTCCCGGGCACGGGGTTGGGCATGTTGGCGCAGTCGCCGATCGCCACCGTGGTGCCGTCCGAGGCCAGCGCGAAGCGGTCCACCACGATCCCGTTGTCCACGGTGAGGCCAAGCTGTTCGGCCAGCTGGGTGTTGGGGATGACCCCGATGCCCACCAGCACGATCTGTGCGGGGAGCACGGTGCCGTCCTGGAGTTCGACGCCGGCGACGGCCCGGCGGCCGTCACCCGGGGCGTCGCCCGGGGAGTGTCCGGCGGTGAAGCGTTTGGCGCTGGTGTTGAGCCGGATGTCCAGGCCGCGGGCCCGGTGTGCCTGCAGGAAGTACTCGGCGGTTTCCTCGCCGACGGCGCGGCCCACCAGGCGCGGGCCGAATTCCAGCACGGTGACGTTCTTGCCCATCTTCTGCAGGCTGGACGCGGCTTCGAGGCCGATGAATCCGCCGCCGATCACCACGACGTCCTGCGCGTCCCCCACCCGGGCCTTGAGTGCCAGGGCGTCGTCGGCGTTGCGCAGGTAGAGCACGCCGTCGAGGTCACTGCCCTCGATCTCCAGTTTCCGGGCGCGGGCGCCCACGGTGAGGGCGAGGCGTTTGAAGGGGAACTGTGTGCCCGAGGAGGAGTGCGCGACGCCGGAGCCGTCGGCCTCCTTGTCGATCCTGACGATGTGTTCGCCCTTGACCAGGGCGACGTTGTGTTCGGCCCAGTACTCGTTGGAGCGGAAAATCAGGGATTCGCTCTCCACCGTGCCCTGCAGGAACTCCTTGGACAGGGCCGGACGCTGGTAGGGGCGGTGGTCCTCGTCGCCGAGCAGGGTGATGTGCTCGTCGAAGCCCAGCGCGCGGAGGGAGACTGCGAGCTGGACGCCGGACTGGCTTGCGCCGATGATCAGCAGGCCGGTGCGGGTTGGGCGGTCCGGCTGCGCTGCGGCGCCCGCGGACGTCTGCTCGGCGGCGGCGACATGGATGCCCATCCCTACACCTGGGTTTCCGGGGTGGTGACGAAGAGTTCGAGCTCGTCCGTCAGCCGGAGCTGGCAGGACAGCCGCGAGTTCTCCTCGCGGTCCACGGCGGTGCCGTACAGCATCTCGTCTTCCATGTCCTCCATCGGCGGCAGCTGCGAGAGGCAGTCCTCGCGGACAAAGACGTGGCAGGTGGCGCAGGACAGCGATCCGCCGCATTCGGCCACGATGCCGGGGACGCCGTTGCGCACCGCGGTTTCCATGACGGAGTCGCCGGGATTGCCCTGGACGTCGCGGACAGCGCCGTCGGCGCCGGTGAAATGGACCGTTGGCATTGGTCCTCCTTGGGGTTGAAGTTGGAAAATTGTCAGATCGGTCAGGTGGGCAAATCAGATGAACTGGCGTCCGCCGTCGACCACCATGGTCTGGCCGGTGTAGTAGGAACTGTCGGGCCCGGCCAGGAAGAGGGCGGCGCCCACAATGTCCTCCGGCTGGCTGGCCCGCTTGATCGCACCGCGGTCCACACCGTAGTTCTCGGCGTTCTCCATCAGCCCGTAGCTTGCCTCGGTCAGGGTGAAGCCGGGGGCGATCGCGTTGACGGTGATCCCCCGCCGGCCCAGTTCCTTGGCCATCACCCGGGTCAGGGCCACCACCCCGCCTTTGGAGGCGACATAGTGCAGCCACTGCTCCGAGCCGCTGTAGATCGTTGCGCTGGAGAGATTGATGACGCGGCCGCCCTCCGGCAGGTACGGGCTCGCGGCGCGGGTGACGAGCCAGGGGCCCTTGAGGTTCACGTTCATGACCAGGTCCCATTCGGCCGGGTCGATGTCCTCGAACGGACTGCGGGTCACCCCCGCGTACACGGCAGCGTTGTTCAGCACGACGTCGATGTTCCCGTTGCCGAAGTCCGCGCAGCGTTTCGCGAGGGCCTCGGTGGAGTCGACGCTTGTGACGTCGGCGTGGAAAGCGGCAGCCTCGGCTCCGGTATCGATGACCAGCTTTGCCGTTTCCTCCGCGCCTTCGAGGTTCACGTCCGCAACGGCCACGCGGTAGCCGCGGCGGCCGAAGCCGAGCGCGAACGCCCGGCCCAGCCCGCCGGCGGCACCGGTGATCAGGACGGTGCGGGCAGGCTGGCCGGCACCGTCATATTCCGCAGCAGGCATATTCGGCTCAGACATGGCTGTGGCTGTGCGCCCCGGGTCCGGCGACCTGCAGCTCTGGTTCCAGCGCGTCAAGGATCTGGACCGTGCCCTTGGTCCCGTCCACGCGCAACCGCTGTCCGGTCTTAATCGTGGTGGACGCCGAGCCGGTCCCGGTCACCGCCGGAAGTCCGTACTCGCGGCACACGATCGCCGCGTGGCTCATCATGCCGCCGATGTCCGTGACCGTGGCTTTGATCTTGCCGAAGATCGGGCCCCAGGACGGCGCCGTGACCGTCGCGACCAGGATCTCGCCCTGCTGCACCTCGGAGAGCTGGTCCGCGTCGGTGACAACGCGGGCCAGGCCTTCGACGACGCCGGGAGAGGCTGCCATGCCGCGCAGGCCGCCGCCTTCCACCGCTTCGCCGGCACCCAGCCACTGCTGGACCTGTTCCGTGGTGATGCCCCAGAGCATCCGGGTGAAGGGTTCGGTGATGATTTCCGGCGGGGTGTTCAGGGCCGGGGCCGGCCGCGCGGTCTTGAGCGCGTCCACGATCCCGCGGCGGCGCTCCACCTCTTCCGGCCAGTAGTCCGGGCCGATCGGCTTGGCGCCGACGCCCCAGCCGGTGACCAGGTCGAAGAGCGCGTCGCGGACCTCGTTGCGGCCCAGGTAGAGCAGGTCGTCAGGTTCGGTCCAGAAGCCCTCGGCCTGCATCATGCGGCTGAGCTCACGGATTTTGCGCCAGAAGACACCCATGGTCCAGTGCTCGATGTAGAAATTGTGGTTCTCCACGTAGGGGTAGGCGGTGGCGGCGAGTCCGCGCTTGGCGTCGAAGAGGCCCTGGTTTTCGCCCTCCAGCAAGTCCCGGTATTCCTCGATGATGCGGTCGCGTTCGGTGATCAGGGCTTCCACCGGGCGCATGATTTCCTGGCCCTCGTCCACGCGGCGGATGTAGTCCGCGATGTAGCCGAGCGGGATTTCCTGGTGTTCGTTCCAGTACTTGTCATGGCCGTAGAAGCCGTTGCCCACGGTGAAGTTGAACCACGGGTCCTTGGCGGCCTCGTACTGGGCCGTCCAGCGGTCCCCGCCCGGGGCCGCCGCAATGGCAGCCAGGGTGGCCCCGACGTCGTCCGTGTTGCTGGAGTTGCTGAAATGAGTCTGCAGCCCGAGTTCGACGGCGAGTTTGGCGAGGTGCTTGAGCTCGTCATCGGGGCGGAAGAGTTCCATGTCCACGCCCTGGACCATGGTGGCGATGGACTGGTCCGGGATGTTGGGGAAGACCTGCTTGCAGAAGTTGAAGAAGTCCAGGTAGGCGATGTAGCCGAGGTTGAGGAACTCGAAGTGGTACTGCCAGTTCTGGTAGGCCAGCTGGATCAGCCGGTCGTAGCTCTCCAGTAGCTTCTCGGAACCGTCCTTGCCCTTGCCGGAGAGGATGTCCTCCATCGGGACCACGTCCGGGAGCTTGGGGAAGGAGATGGTTTCCATCTCGTCGATGGTGCCCTTGACCTTGACGTGCCACTGCTTGAGGAGCTGGTCCCAGTTCTGGAAGTAGTGGCCCACCCGCTGTTCGAACAGGGGCACCCGCGCGGCGATCTGGTCCTCCGGCACCGGGATGGGCGACATGTACAGGTAGCCCAGGTGCACGCGGAACTCGATGCCGTTGGCGTTGGGGATCATCAGGTGCCGGGCGTTGTACTGACCCAGACACTTGACCGCGAATTCGCCGCCAATGGTCTCGAAGGGCTTGAACACTGTGGGCCAGTGCTGGCTGTCGCAGAACCAGAACTTGGCGTCTTCCTGTTCCTTGAGCTTGTCCTGGAAGACCAGGTAGTACGGGTAGATCTTTTCCCAGCCCTCGGCGCCGGCGGGGACCGCGAGCTCGGAGGGTTTGGGGAAGGACTTCAGGGACATGGCGGTCCTTTCAATGCGGGCTCGGCGTTGAGCCTGGGTGAGGAAGCGGACGAGCGGGTCAAAACTTTGTTAGACGGAGGGCTTCAGGAGGGACGCGGTGATGCTGCCGAGGCTGAAGCCGGCGGAGGCCGACGGCGCCGGGCCGCCCGGCGCCGTCGAAGCGGGCGCGGCAGCAGGGCTGGCGGGGCTCAGTCCGCTGAAGTAGCCGCCGGCGGTGGCCGTCGACGGGACAGCCGGCTTGGAGGAGTGCACGGTTTCCGGTCGGGACTGCAGCAGGAGCAGGTTTTCGCCGTCAGGCAGGTCCGTGTCGAGGGCCCACTCGATGTCCTGCGGGCACTTGTAGTGCTTTTCCGCGCGCTTGGCCATCTGCGCGACGGCGGCGAGTTCAGCGTCGCTGAGGCTGCGGCGGCCGCGGCGTTCGGCGTCGACCTCCCGCTCCACCAGGTGGCCGGCAGCGGCGTCCGGGACGAGTTCGGCGTGCTTGTCCCCGAGGTGTTCGGAGATGACGGTGAGGGTGACCTTGTCCAGCATGATGTTGTCCGGGGTGACCTGGCCGGAGACCACCATCTCGCCGACCCCGTACGAGGAGTCGATGGTGATCTTGGAGCGGTCCCCGTTGGTGGGGTCCATGGTGATGGCGACGCCGGAGACGCGGGCTTTGACCATCTTCTGCACCACGACAGCCATGGAGAGGCCCTCGTTGGGGATGTTGTTTTTGAGCCGGTAGATGATGGCGCGGGAGGTGAAGAGCGAGGCCCAGCACTGCCGGATGTGCT
Source organism: Arthrobacter sp. U41 (assembly GCF_001750145.1). NCBI lineage: Bacteria > Bacillati > Actinomycetota > Actinomycetes > Micrococcales > Micrococcaceae > Arthrobacter > Arthrobacter sp. U41. The sequence continues at coordinate 1,375,148 of NZ_CP015732.1, read as the reverse complement.
CGGTGACGGCCTTGACGCCGGCGAGCCAGAGGTAGGTGTCCTGCTGGCCGGCGAAGGAGGCGTCCGGGAGGTCCTCGGCGGTGGCGCTGGAGCGGACGGCCACCGGGACGGGTGCGTCGAAGCGGGACATCAGGGCCTCGTAGGCGCCGACGGTGAGCTCGCGCATCGCCTGCGGCACCGGGCGGGAGCAGATGTCCTCCCGGATGGCGGCGGAGACCTTGTCCACCTGTCCCATGTCCTCAGGGTCCAGGTCGGCGAGGAGCTGGTGGATGTGCCGGGTGATGCCGGCTTCCTCCATAAACGCATCGAACTGGGCGGTGGTGACCACGAAGCCGGGCGGGACGGGCATGCCGGCGGAGGTCATGGTGACCAGGGACGCGCCCTTGCCGCCGAGGTTTTCGAGCTTCGGTTCGATGCCGCCGTCGAAGAACTGGATGTATTCGTTGCTTTGCATATTTCTCAGGCCTTCCAGCTGACGGGGACGGTCTCGGGGACGCGGAAAGAGAGGTTTTCCCGGAAGGAAATGGCTTCGGGGTTCTCCGGCTGCAGCCCGGGGGCGAGCCTGGCCACTTCCTCGAGCGCAATTTTGGCCTGGAGCTTGGCGAGCATATTGCCCAGGCAGTAGTGGATGCCAAAACCGAAGGAGAGGTGCTCCCGGGCGTTGGGACGGGTGATGTCAAAATCCTCCCCGGCGCTGAATTTGTTCTCGTCGCGGTTGGCCGAGCCCATCAGGAGCAGCAGCTGCGCGCCCTCTTCGATGGCGACGCCGCCCACTTCGGTGTCCTTGAGGGCCTTGCGGCGCCAGCCCACGATCGAGCCGGCGTAGCGCAGGACCTCGTCGATGGCGGCGGGGATCTTCTTAGGGTCCTCAACGAGCTGCTTCCACTGCTCGGGCCGGGCCAGCAGCTCGCGGAGGGCGTTGGAGATCAGCGTCGTGGTGGTCTCGTGGCCGGCGAAGAGCAGGCTGTAGAGGACGGAGGCAATCTCGTGGTCGGAGATTTCCGCACCTTCCTGCTGGGACTTCACGAGGTCCGCGGCGAGGTGGTCGCCGCCTTCCTCGTGGGCCACCTTGACCAGGCGCAGGCACTCCTGCCAGTACTCCACGAGGTTGTGGGCGTGCGGGATCTGTTCCTCGTCGCTGAGGTCCCCCCAGGTCATGGCCGCGCGGGAATCGCTCCAGCGCTTGAAGGTGTCCACCTGGGAGACGTCCGCGCCGATCAGGGTGAGGATGGTGATGGTGGGGACGTCGTAGGCGAGATCCTTGACCAGGTCGCCGTGACGGTCCGGACGGGCGAGCATCTTTTCGAGCAGCCCGACGACGTTCTGCCGGATGAAGGGCTCCAGTGCCTTGTAGCGGCGGGGCGTGAAGGCCTTCTGGACCACGGCGCGGATGCGGGTGTGCTCCGGGGGGCGGCGGGCGGAGAGGCCCGAATACGCGGTGAAGCCGCCGTCCTCCATGATCTTCTTCGCGGCGGCGCCGCGTTCGCGGACGGGGGCCTGGGCGTTTTCGCTGGAGAACGTCTCCCAGTCCTCGAAGACGGCCTTGATGTCGTCGTAGCGGGAGACGATGTAAAGTCCGACCCGCTCGTCGAACATGACCGGCTGTTCGGCCCGGAGTTCAGCGTAGGCCGGGAAGGGATTCTTCATCTGGAACGGCTCGTAGCCGTGGTGCCCTGCGGGGGCCTCGGCGCCGTGTCCGTAGGGACAGCGGCCTGCCGTTTCCGTCGACGATGACATCTAAGCTCCTTGGTTTTCGGTACCGCCGGCAGCGCCAGTGCATGCCGGGGTTCTTATTCACCAGTGTGGCCCCCATCACTCCGGGAAGGCAGCGTTCACTTCCACTGGACGGAAGCCGGTTATTTCCGTGCCTGCAGCAGTCCCGGGTTGGCCGCGGTCCGGGGCACTTCGACACGGACACGCCGCCGGCTAAACCGCCGGCGTCGAATATTGCCCCCAAAGTGCCCCCGGACGGACGGTGCCCGGCCGCAAACATTGGCTGCCAGCCACCCGGCCACTCCGGGCAGCCGGCCGTCCGGCGGGCTGCTGGACCATAGCGGGGCCCGTGGCGGTTCAGTCCGTGCCGGTGACGTGGCTGCCCAGCAGCGTTTCGAGCGGGATCCGGGCCGTGGCGCGCTCAATCTGGGCGGCGATTCCGCGCAGCACGGGCAGGTGCCGGGTCATGGTGGCGGCCTGGCTGGTCGGCAGCACGAGCCCGATCGACGCGCCGATCCTGCCGGTGTGGAAGACCGGGACGGCGATCGAGCAGGAGCCCAGCCGGACTTCCTCCAGGGTGGTGGCGTAGCCCTGCTCATGGATCTGGGTCAGCTCGGCGGCCAGCTTTTTGGGGTCCACATGGGTGTGCGCAGTGTGCCGCTCCAGCTGCCGATTGAGGTAGGCGTCCCGGACCCAGTCCTCCTCGAAGGCGAGAATGACCTTCCCGACGGCGGTCGCGTGCATTGGCAGCCGGCCGCCGACCCGGCCGGCACGGGGCACCCGCTTGGAGCCGTAGACCCGATCGATGTAGAGCACCTCGTGGCCGGCGCGGACCGCCAGATGCGCGGTTTCGCCGGTGAGTGAGAACAGGTCCTGGACGTAGGGCCGCGCCGCATCGCGAAGCTGCCGCCCGGTGTTCTGGGCGAGCTCCCACAGACGGATGCCGAGCTGGTAGCGGCCGTTGGGTTCGCGCGAGAGGAAGCCCCAGTCAGTGAGTTCGTTGACCAGGCGGTGGGCTGTACTCAAGGGCAGCCCGGATTTTTCGGCGATATCGGTGAGGCTGAGGGCGCCCCGGGACTTTTCGAAGGCTTCGAGGATAGCGAGGACCTTCGAGGTCACGGTCCTGCCGGGTTCGCGGCTGCCGCCGGCCATCGTGACCTCCTCGTTGCGGGCTTGATGCCAGCTTCGTTATCTGGCTTGGCCGTCAGCCGGGCCGTCAGGCTGCCCGGAATCGAGTGTAGTCCGCAAGTGCCGACACCTGGCCAGTCGGTCAGTAAATCAAGCAACGCGGGGTCACTTAGCGCCCATCCCGGGGCCGCCGATGGGCGCTAAGTGACCCCGCGTTGGGGCTGCCGTGACACGAAAGGCGCCGCGGGAAAGTCTCCCGCGGCGCCATGGTTTCACTGGGTGAATCGCGTTGCCCTGTGGGGTCGTTGTCCCCTACGCCGGAACAACCGCAGGCGCGGGCTCACGGACCAGTTCACTTCCGAGATCCAAGGCCAGATCTTTGACGACCTGTCCGTACAGCAACCCGCCCTTGGCTGCGTTGGAGCCGGCGGCCGATGACAGGCAACCGGTGGCGGGTGTCCGCTCCGGAACCACCGGGAGCCGGTCGAAGCGCGGGAGGACCGCGGCCCCAGGACCGAGGCCAGGTATACCTTGCGCTTCGGGACCTCCGTGCTGACGAAGCGGGAGTAGTCGGCGGCGTAGGTGAACCACGTGATGCCCCAGCCGATGCCGATGGCCGTCATCACAGCGCTCATGGCGGCGATCCGCTCCGAGCCTTCAAGGATGTTCCCGGCCGGGCCGGCGTAGGACCAGTTGATCTTCATGCCGAACCAGGCGACGACGGACATCACTGCGAGGATGATGATGGTTGGCGGCACCGTCCACTTCTCAAACGCCGCGATGGCCTTGTAGCCAAACCAGGCGATGGCGACCTGTGCGGCCATGATGGCCGTCGCCACCCCGATCTTCCAACTGTAGTTTTGTGCAGTCGGGTCCACCCAGCCAAGGGTGCCGAACAGCGCCATCACCAGGTCCAGGATGATCCAGGTGTTGACTGCGCACCAGCCGATGACCAGCAGCGCCTGGATGGCGGCGGGAAGGTAGTTTCCGCGCCGGCCAAAGGCGGCCCGGGCCAGGACCATGCCGGTGGCGCCGGTCTTTTGGCCGAGCAGAACGAAGCACCACCGAGCGTAGGGCTCTGTCCAACGCCGTCCGCTGGCACTGCGAGGGACGTGTCTTCCTGCAGGGCAACAGGACCGTCGTGCTGCGCTGACATACTGCCCTTAGGGGTGCGGCGGGCCGCGTCGCCTTGGCTCCTTGCCGCACCCCCGGCGCCCGCTTCCGGACGGACAAAGCGCGGCGCCAATTCCGCACACGCCGTTCCTTCCGGGGCGCCGCCGTGGCACACTGTGATGACTATCGATTGACTGGGGGGATTCCAAGTCAGGAGATCGTCATGGGCATTGTGATGCACCCCCGCACTTCGTGCTGTCGGTGGGCGGTGAGCAACTCATGATGATCGGCTGGGCCTACCTCATAGCCGGAATCATGACCGTTGATGGGCTCCTGCTGGGGCTGTTGCTGCTGAACGTGAAGTGGCCGAAGCGCCGTAACAGGTGACCTGATCCGCCTGGTCCGCTTTCGCAGTCCGCGGCGCGGTTTCGCCGCCACGCCATCCGGTTCCGCCCCCCGGGGAACCCACTGCCGGGCGCGCAAATGGGCGCGCAAAAAACGGATGCGTGGAAGTAACTTTTGTGTGTGGTCCACGTAACAGCTACTGTGTGAGGCGTGTCACCCACCAGTGACACACGCTTTTGATCTGCGGCGGGAGAGTCCTGCCGGTACGTTCAGCAGGCGCCGTAGGAGCAAATCCTCCCCAGGAATCTCTCAGGCCCACGTACCGCCGCGGCGAGGCAACTCTGGAAAGCAGTCCGGTCTCCGGACTCACCGAAGGTGCAAGCGGCGCCCTGTAACAGCAGGCTCCGCGGAAACTCTCAGGTCCATGACAGAGCGGGGAGGAACCCGAATCAACGTGGCACCTCGGTGCCACCTGAATTATGGAGTTCCCCGTGACGATTAAAACCACCCTTTCCGCGCTTGCAGACCGGCACCCCGGTGCCCGCCGCCAGGAGATCTCGTGACCCTGGCACCAGAAGGCCGGAAAATGCTGCGTATTGAGCAGCGCAATGCGGCCACCCCGGTGGAACGCAAACCGGAATGGATCAAGGCCAAGGTCCAGATGGGTCCCGAATACGTCCAGCTCAAGAACCTCGTCAAAAAGGAAGGCCTCCACACCGTGTGTGAAGAGGCCGGCTGCCCCAACATCTTCGAATGCTGGGAAGACAAGGAAGCCACCTTCCTGATCGGCGGCTCCGAGTGCACCCGGCGCTGCGACTTCTGCCAGATCGACACCGGCAAACCCTCCCCCGTGGACGTTTTCGAACCCACCAAGGTGGCCCGCTCAGTCCTGGCCATGCAGCTGCGCTACGCCACCGTCACCGGAGTGGCCCGCGACGACCTCGCCGACGAGGGCGTCTGGCTCTACGCCGAAACGGTCCGCAAGATCCACGAACTGAACCCGGGCACCGGCGTCGAGCTCCTGATCCCGGACTTCTCCGGCAAACCCGAACACATCGCCGCGATCTGCGAGTCCGCACCCGAGGTCTTCGCGCACAACGTCGAGACCGTCCCGCGGATCTTCAAGCGCATCCGCCCGGCGTTCCGCTACGAGCGGTCCCTGGACGTCATCACCCAGGGCCGCAAACTCGGCATGGTCACCAAATCCAACCTGATCCTGGGCATGGGCGAGACCCGCGAGGAAATCTCCGAAGCCCTCCGGGACCTGCACGAGGCCGGCTGCGACCTGATCACCATCACCCAGTACCTGCGCCCGTCCGAACGGCACCTGCCCGTGGACCGCTGGGTCAAACCCCAGGAATTCGTGGACCTCCAGCACGAAGCCGACGAGATCGGCTTCCTCGGGGTCATGAGCGGACCGCTGGTGCGTTCCTCCTACCGCGCCGGCCGGCTCTGGGCCACCGCGATGCGCAAAAAGGGCCGCGAAATCCCCGCCCACCTCGCCCACATCGAGTCCTCCGGCACCACCCGCCAGGAAGCCAGCACCATCCTCGCCGCGCACGCCGGCGTCTGACCACCGTAAAGGACCAACGATGTTCCCGACACGACTAGAAATTATCCCCTCCGAGGGAATCGTCGAAAAAGTCACGGCTGCGGTGCCGCTGGGCACCACCCTCACCATCACCTGCCTGCCCCAGCACGGCGTCGGGCGCACCATGCGCGCGGCAGTCCGGCTGGCCGAGCTGGGCTACCCGGTGGTTCCGCACCTTGCCGCACGGGCCCTGCAGGACCGCCCCCAGCTCGTCGGCATCCTGCGAGAGTGCGATGCGGCCGGCATCAGGGAAGTGTTTGCCATCGGCGGGGACTCGCCGCGGGCCGCCGGGTCCTACGGCACGGCGGGAGAGCTGATGGAAGACATCGCCCAGTACTCCGGCGGCGGCATCTCCATCGGAGTCGCCGGCTACCCCGAGGGCCACCCGTCCGTCGTCGGGATCGAGCTCCTGGACGCGCTGCTGGCCAAGCAGCACCTGGCGAGCCGCGTTGTCACGCAGATGTGCTTTTCCGCCCCGAAGATCGTGGACTACGTGGGACTGCTGCGCCGCGAAGGCGTGGAGCTGCCGGTCTGGGCTGGCGTCGCCGGCGCCGTGCCCCGAACCCGGCTGGTCGCCCTGGGCACCCAGATCGGCGTCGGCGCCTCACTGAAGTTCCTGAGCCGCAAGGGCCCGCTGGCCCGCCGGCTCCTGAGCGGGGAACGGTACCAGCCGGCGACACTTATCTCCGAGCTCGCCGAACACCCGGACCGGGTCGCGGGCATCCATTTCTACACTTTCAACCACCTGAACGCGGTGGCAGGCGAGCCAACCCCTCCATCGGGTCCCGCAACCACCGAACTCGTGTCCGTTCCAGGAGGAGCAGAATGAAAACCCAGACTGAAACGGCGGCGCAAGCCCCCCACCTTGAGCGCCAGCTCAGCAACCGGCATATCCAGCTGATCGCAATCGGCGGCGCCATCGGCACCGGCCTGTTTATGGGTTCCGGCAAGACGATTTCGGCGGCCGGGCCGTCCGTGATCTTCGTGTACATGATCATCGGATTTATGCTCTTCTTCGTCATGCGGGCCATGGGCGAACTGCTGCTGAGCAACCTGCACTACAAGTCCTTCAGCGACTTCGCCGCGGACCTGCTCGGCCCCTGGGCAGGTTTCTTCACCGGCTGGACCTACTGGTTCTGCTGGGTGATCACCGGAATCGCGGACGTTATCGCCATAGCCGGCTACTCAAAGGAACTGTGGCCGGGGCTTCCCCTGTGGATCCCCGGGCTGGTCACCATCGGCATCCTCCTGCTGCTGAACCTGGCCACGGTGAGGGCATTCGGCGAGACCGAGTTCTGGTTCGCGCTGATCAAGATCATCGCCATAGCGGCACTGATCATAGTGGGCCTGTTCATGATTTTCAGCGGCTTCCAGTCCGACGCCGGACCGGCCACCTTCAGCAACCTGTGGAGCCACGGCGGCTTCTTCCCGAACGAATTCATGGGCTTCGTCGCCGGTTTCCAGATCGCCGTGTTCGCCTTTGTCGGCATTGAGCTGGTGGGCACCACCGCCGCGGAGGCCAAGGACCCTGAGAAGAACCTGCCCCGGGCCATCAACTCCATCCCGATCCGCGTTCTGCTCTTCTACGTGGGCGCCCTCATCATCCTGATGTCCGTCACCCCCTGGACCGAGTTCCAGGCCGGCCACAGCCCGTTCATCGCCATGTTCTCCCTGGCCGGCCTGGGTGCCGCCGCCACCGTGGTGAACCTGGTGGTGCTGAGCTCGGCGATGTCCTCGGCCAACTCCGGCATCTACTCCACGTCCCGCATGGTGTTCGGACTGGCGCAGGAGGGCGACGCACCGTCCGTTTTCGGCGCCCTGTCCCGGCGGAAGGTCCCGCAGAACGCACTGTTCCTCTCCTGCGTGCTGCTCCTCTCCGGCGTTGTCCTCATGTATGCGGGGCAGGACATCGGCAAGGCCTTCGAGATGGTGACCACGGTTGCCGCGGTCTGCTTCGTCTTCGTCTGGTCGATGATCATGGCCAGCTACCTTGCCTTCCGCAAGCGCCGCCCGCAGCTTCATGACGCGTCCAAGTTCAAGATGCCCGGCGGCATCCCCATGGTCTGGCTGGTCTTTGCCTTCTTCGCCTTCGTGCTCTGGGCGCTGACCACGCAGCCGGACACGCTCCTGGCCCTGCTGGTCACGCCGGTCTGGTTCATCCTGCTCGGCGTCGCCTGGGTCATCCTGCGCCGCCGCCCTGCGCACCTGGCCCGCTACGCGGAGTTCCAGGCCGATCTCGCCCAGGACATGAAACAGGACGTTGACCGGTTCGAAAGGTTGCCGCGATGAACACCGCCGAGACAATAACTGCCACCGCGGAGTCCCTGAAACCGGTCCCCACGGTTGAGCATGTGCTCACCGTCGACTGCGCGGAGTCCCCCGGCATCGTCCACGCGATCTCGGGATTCCTGCTGGAGCACGGCTGCGACATCATCGACATCAAGCAATACGGCGACCGCAGTCAAAGGCACTTTTTCATGCGCGTCCATTTCTCCTCCGCCCCGGAGTCCTTCAGCACTGAGCAGCTGCGCCAGGACTTCGCCGCGCTGGGGGAAACCTGGAAGATGAACTGGCAACTGGAACCGCAGGGCCGCAAACGCCGCGTCCTGGTCATGGTGTCCAAGATGGGCCACTGCCTCAATGACCTGCTGTTCCGGGCACGCACGGGCGACATCCCGATGGAAATCGTCGCCGTCGTCTCCAATCACCGGGACCAGGAGGCCCTGGTGCAGTGGCACCGCATCCCGTTCTTCCATCTGCCGGTGACCAAGGACTCCAAGCCGGAGGCTGAAGCCAGGCTGCTGGACATCGTGGACGAACTCGACGTCGAACTCGTGGTCCTGGCCCGCTACATGCAGGTCCTCAGCGACGGGCTCTCGGCCAAGCTCGCCGGACGGACGATCAACATCCACCATTCCTTCCTCCCCAGCTTCAAGGGCGCCAAGCCCTACCACCAGGCCCACGACCGCGGGGTAAAGACCGTGGGCGCCACCGCCCACTACGTCAACGCCGAGCTGGATGAGGGCCCGATCATCTCGCAGCAGGTCATCGACGTGGACCACACCTACACCGCCGACGACCTGGTGGCGGTGGGCCGGGACGCCGAGTGCGCGGCCCTGCGCAACGCCGTGCGCTGGCACTGCGAGGGAAGGATCCTGCTCCTCGGCAACCGGACCGTGATCCTGCGGTAGGGGCCACCCCGCCACCGCACTGCTGACGCTCCACCCCGCTGACAAGGCATAACGACGCCGGCCGGTCACCTGATCAGGTGAGCGACGGTGCCATTCCCGCCAGGCTGGAATTCCAGAAAATGACGACGTTTTCGCCCCTCGAATTTCCTGAGTGCTTTCGGGCTTCGAATTTACGCGACGAAAAGTGGGCGGCTTTATTTCGTGCCCGCCCACCGCCGGGCGCGCAGAAATTGCCGGCTGACCGTAGCTCCGGCATCAGATACCGGAACGGGCAGCTCAGACCTTCGGCGCCGTCTCGGCAGCGGGTACAACGACGGCGCCGGTGGCCGTCGAATCCGGGTTCAGCATCCAGCCGACCCGCTTGGCGGAGTTGAGCACCACAACGCTTTCCATCAGCTCGATTCCGGGGATCCGCAGCTGCAGTGCCTGCTCGGCGTTCATAACGTCCGCCAGGGAATGCAGCCACATCAGGATCACGAAGTTGGTGCGGCCGGTGGTGGAAGCACTGAGCCGGACGTTGCGGAAGCTGCGCAGCTCGGCAGCGGCGGCCTCGTGCTGGCCGGGCGGAACGTTGGCGAACCACTGGCAGCTGACCGGATATCCCGAGTATTTCTGCGCGATTTCGCACCGGAAAGAAAGCACCTGGCTGGCCAGCACCCGGTTCAGCTGCCGTTGGACCGTGGCCGGGCTGCGTCCAAGGGCCCGGGCGATATCCGCGGCCGCCGCCCGCCCGTCCCTGGCCAGGAACGGGATCAGCTCCAGGTGGCTCGGCGGCAGCGGCGCGCCCTGGCCCGCCGTCGCCGGGTCGGAAGCCTCCGGCCCTGCCAGCGCCTGAAGGGCGGCCATCTGCGCCTTGTCCAGGACGTTCAGCCGCCACGCGTAACCGCCTGAGTGCAGGCGGGTGCACAACGACGTCTGGTACTTCGTGAGGCCGGGGATCTCCTTGAGCCGCTCCAGCACAACATCGCTGAAGTGGGCCAGCGTGGGCGTGATGACTGTCAGCATGAGGTCCCGGTTGCTGGCAGCCTCCTCCACCGTGACAACTTCCGGGATGGCCGCCAGCGCCGCCGTGACGTCGGCCCGCAACGTCATCTCGCAGTCGACATCGACCAGCGCCAGACACATCTGCTTCGGATCCCCCATCAAATGAGCCGTGCTCCAGGCGGCACCGGAAGCTCTAAGCCGGTCCCAGCGGGCGGCCAAAGTGGTGGCGTGCGCGCCCAGGATACCGGCGGCATCCGACCAGCTGATCCGCGGCGCAATCTGCAGGGCGTTGACCAGCTGCAGGTCTTCCTCACTGATCTCCATCCGGGCCCTCCCTTGCTGCATGATTCCTGCCTCTTACCCCGAACTTTTGCATGTTTCCAGCCATTCCTCAACGTGTGACTCCAGTCACCCCACAATTGGTGCTAGGTACTTACCAAACGTTCGGGAAGCGGGAACACATGTCGGTCACAGAAGATGCCGGGGAGCTGCACGGCGAGATCACCCGGCTGCGCCACGAGTTGCACCAGGAGCCGGAGATCGGCCTCCAGCTCCCCCGCACCCAGGAGAAAGTCCTCAAAGCCCTCGACGGCCTGCCCTACGAGATCAACCTGGGCGGAACGACGACGTCGGTCACCGCAGTTCTGCGCGGCGGCGCACCACACACTTCTGCGGAGAAACCCATCGTCCTGCTGTGCGCCGACATGGACGGCCTTCCCGTCCAGGAGCGCACCGGCGTCGGCTTCTCCTCCAGGGTCGACGGCGCCATGCACGCCTGCGGCCACGATCTGCACACCTCGATGCTGGCCGGGGCCGCGACGCTGCTGGCTGAACGCCGCGAGCAGCTGGCCGGCGACGTTGTCCTGATGTTCCAGCCGGGCGAGGAGGGGTTCGACGGAGCCGGGCACATGATCCGCGAAGGGGTCCTTGACGCCGCGGGGCGGCGTGCGGACGCCGCCTACGGCATGCACGTGTTCTCCTCCCTGGAGCCGCACGGGCAGTTCGCCACCAAGCCCGGCGTGATGTTGAGCGCCTCGGACGGACTGTTCGTCACGGTTCTGGGCGCCGGCGGCCACGGATCGGCTCCGCACGCGGCCAAGGACCCCGTCACGGCAGCCGCCGAGATGGTGACCGCGCTGCAGGTTATGGTCACGCGGCAGTTCAACATGTTCGACCCGGTCGTCGTGACCGTCGGCGTCCTGCACGCGGGCACCACAAAAAATGTCATCCCCGAATCGGCGCGCATCGAGGCGACCGTCCGGACGTTCTCCCACGCCTCCCGCGAACGGATGATGTCCGCCGTGCCGGTCCTCCTGAAAGGCATTGCCCAGGCCCACGGACTGGAGGTGGACGTCGAATACCGCGCCGAATACCCGCTGAGCATCACAGACGAAAACGAGACCCGCACCGCGGAGAAAACGATCCAGAATCTGTTCGGGGACGCCCGGCTGACCCGCTGGGCGACCCCCCTCAGCGGATCCGAGGACTTCTCCCGGGTGATGGAAGAGGTGCCCGGGACCTTCATCGGGCTCAGCGCCGTCGCCCCGGGAGCGGACCATACCGCCTCCGCCTTCAACCACTCCCCTTACGCCACGTTCGACGACGGCGTCCTCGCCGACGGTGCCGCGCTCTACGCAGAGCTTGCCATCGCCCGCATCGCAACCCTTGGCGCCCTCAGCCCTTCTTCCCTCGCTTCCTAGCCCTACTTCTCCGGAGAAAATCATGACCACCATCATTGACCAGCAGCACGCCAGCCGGGCGGCCACGCGGAAGACCCTCCTCGGGACGGGTATCGGCAACGCTGTCGAGTGGTACGACTGGGCGATCTACGCCACGTTCACGCCCTTCATCGCCAGCCAGTTGTTCAGCAAAGCGGATCCCGCCTCGGCCGTGCTCTCAACGCTGGCGATCTTCGCCGTCGGTTTCGTGGCACGTCCGGTCGGCGGGTTCCTGTTCGGCTGGATCGGCGACCGGATCGGCCGCAAGACCTCCATGACGCTCGCGGTCGGCCTGGCCTCGCTGGGCAGCCTGATGATCGGCGTCGCGCCGTCCTTCGCCACGATCGGCGTCTGGGCCTCGGTGCTGCTGCTGGCGGCGCGGCTGATCCAGGGCCTGGCCCACGGCGGCGAGCTGCCGTCCTCGCAGACGTATCTCTCCGAGGTGGCCCCGAAAGAAAAACGCGGCCTGTGGGCCACCCTGATTTACACCTCCGGCACCGTCGGAATCCTGGCCGGCACCCTGCTGGGTGCGATCCTCAACATGTCCCTCAGCGCCGAGGCCATGAATGCCTGGGGCTGGCGGGTGCCGTTCCTGGTCGGCGCCGTTATGGGCCTCTACGCCCTGATCATGCGCTCCAAGCTGCACGAGACCGAGGCCTTCGAAGGCGAGACTGCCTCCGAGAAGCGCGCCCCGATCTGGCCGCAGATTGTCCAGTACCGCAAGCAGGCCATCCAGGTCATCGGGCTCACGGTGGGTCTCACAGTGATCTACTACATCTGGGGCGTCGTGGCCCCGAGCTATGCCGCCACCGTTCTGAAGATCGACCGCGGTGAAACCCTCTGGGCCAGCGTGATCGCCAACATCGTGTTCATCGGCGCCCTGCCCTTCTGGGGCAAACTGTCCGACAGAATCGGCCGCAAAAAGGTGCTCTGGGCCGGAGCGGCAGGCAGCGCCGTTATGCACTTCCCGATGACGTGGCTGCTGAAGGATTCGGCCTGGCAGCTGGCCGTGGCAATGTCCGTCATGCTGATCTTCATCGCCGCCAGCGCTGCGATCGTTCCGGCCGTCTACGCGGAACTGTTCCCCACCAGCATCCGGACCATCGGCGTCGGCGTCCCGTACTCCATCTGCGTGGCCCTGTTCGGCGGGACCGCCCCGTACCTGCAGACCTGGCTGGGCACCATCGGCCTTTCCCAGCTCTTCAACCTGTATGCCGTGGCGCTCCTGATCGTCAGCGTGCTGTTCGTCTTCACCATCCCGGAGACCAAGGGCAAGGACCTGACACACTAGGTGCTCTTCACGCCAATTCGACCGCGGCGGCAGGCTTCAACATCGCCTCCCGGTTCCGGGCGACGTCCTGCGGGGCGGAGCCCGGAACCGGCCCGCAATGACTGGCCCGACACACACGGGAGGTTTCCCAATGTCAGATGCTGAACTCCCAGCGTCGCGGGAACAAGCCGCCCGCGGCGACCTCGACGCCGTCGGGGAACTGATCGAACTCAGCGACGATTCCGGCTCAGTTCAGTAGCCATAGCGCAGAACCGCGATCTGCGTCGTGTAACCGTCGGACTCAGGACCATAGTCCTCAATGGTGATCCGTACGTCCCAGCCGTCAACCGTCCCGATCCCACGGCAGCTCGGGCCACCCGAATTGAACCGTTGTTCCCTGACGCAGGGCTTGTACTCATTGGGAGTCAGGCCGACCTGATCCATGTACCGCTCAAGGTCACCGTCTGTATAGGGCGTGTGCGTGTCCCACCGGTATGCGAAGGTGGCGCACGGGCCGTCGATGGGGATGCAGAACGCCCCGCCCAGCGGGGGTTGTGTCCCTCCAAGGGGTTCCCACCCGGGAGATGCCTGCAACCGATCGGCGATTGCCTTCATCTGACTGATGTTGGCCTCGTTCTGAAAATGGACAGTCGTGGAGAACCCGGCAACCCCTGCCACGATGGTCGCTGTGACCGCCAGAGCGATCTTGCCTCGACGCTGCATACCCTGCCTGCCCCCAACGGCGAAGCTCCGGCGCCTCTTCCACTGCCCGCTGCCTCCGCAGCCAAGCCACCGATTGAACGCCAGTATAGGACCACAACCCGTCGCTTTGACCGTCGCGGCATCCGCGGTCACCCTCGAAGGGCGGGAGCCTGTGATCCTGCGTAAAGTAGTCGGGTGGAGCGAGGCTCTGCTGCTGGTGCCCTGCACGCTTTCCAACCTGCAGTCCACCCCCGTCCTCGGCTAGATGCTGCCCTAGGCTCCGGCGCGCCCGCACTCCCACCACCCGAAGGAAACGCCCGTGACACCCGCTGAAGCAGGAGCAACCCCACGCCGTCGCACCTATGACGTGCTCCTGAACGACATCGAAGCGGACCTGCGCTCGGGCAAGATCAAGGTCGGGGACCGGCTTCCGGGTGAACGCACACTGGCGGAGAGCTACGGAATTTCCCGGGCGTCAGTCCGGGAGGCCATCCGGATCCTGGACGCCATGGGTGTGCTGCGCAGCTCCGTCGGATCCGGTCCCACCTCGGGGGCGATCATCATTTCCGATCCCTCCGCGGGCCTGTCCTCCGCACTGCGGCTGCATGTCGCCAGCAGCAGGCTGCCGGTCGCGGACATCGTGGAAACCCGCATCCTGCTCGAAACCTGGACGGCCCGAACCGGCGCCGCCCTCTCCGGAGGGGATGAAGACCTGGAGCAGGCGGCCCGGTTGCTGCATGCCATGGACGATCCCGGGATTGACCGGGCGACCTTCCACGAGCTGGATGCCCGCTTCCACGTCGCACTGAGCTCGCTCGCGGGGAACGCCGTGGTCGCCACCATCATGGAATCCCTGAGCGGCTCCATCGTCGGGTATGTCAAGGGTGCGATGGACGCGATGGAAGAGTGGCCGGACGTCCTCTCTGCACTGCGGGCGCAGCACCACGGCATCTTCGACGCCGTCGAGGCCCACAACGGGGAGCTTGCGGCCTGGCTTCTGCGCGAGCACATCGAGTGGTTCTACCGGCAGGCGCAGGAAGCGACAGCCGCGCAGGCCGCGCACTGAACCAAACGCCGCCCTGAAACGGCCGGTCAGGCCACCAGCTTGGTGTCCCAAAGATCCTCTGCCAGCCGGATCAGGTGCCGGGGCGCGTCCGCTTCCGCGCCATGGGGGCCATGGCCGAGAAAGACTGCGGTGCCCCGCGCCACTCCGGCGAGGTCCAGGCCGCAGTCGCGCATCAGTTGGGCGGCGCGCAGGTTGGGCGGCAGGTTGCTGATCACGCCCTCAGCGTTGAGGTAGACATGCCAGTCACCGCGGGTGACCGCTTCAATGTCTCCGCCAACCAGGCCCTGCAGGGTGTGCAGATCGGGTTCAACGGTTTCGACCCGGACGGGTTCGCTGATCCGGACCGGAATTATCAGTGCTCTGTATTTGGTGCTCATTTTAGGTCCACTGCTTATAACAACGATGCAATTTCCTGTGTTCCCGCCGCGGCGGAGCTATAGCCCCGCGCTTACGGCAGTGCCAGTATGTTGGGCATCAGGCTCAGTGCGGGCGCCCCGGCTCTGCAGGAGGAGACACGGTCATGACCTACGTCAGCAATTTCGGTGATGTGCGACCAGGCGACGTCGCCGTGGCCGGCGGCAAGGGCGTCGGCGTGGGCGGGCTCATTCAGGCCGGCCTGCCGGTCCCTCCGGGGTTTGTACTGACCACCGCAGCCTATGCCGATTTTGTGGAAACCAACCATCTGGAGGCAGGCATCCGTGAGCTGGCCGCACTGTCACCGGAGGCGGCACCGCGGGACTACGAGGACGCCTCGAAACGCATCCGCGCCCTGTTCACCGGCGCAGCCATGCCGGCCGCGATCGCAGCGGAACTCGGCGCCGCCTACGGCCGTCTCGGCAACGGGGAGACAGCCGTGGCGGTCCGCTCCTCCGCGACGGCCGAGGACCTCGCCTCGGCCAGCTTTGCCGGGCAGCAGGAAAGTTACCTTAACGTCATCGGGACCCGGGCCCTGGCCGCCGCCGTGACAGATTGCTGGGCCTCCCTGTGGACGGCGCGCGCCATGGCCTATCGGGCCCGTGCCGGCGTCGGACCGGACCCCGTACGACTCGCGGTCGTGGTCCAGCGGATGATCGAGGCCGAGGCAGCCGGGGTGATGTTCACCGCCAATCCCGCCAACGGCAGACGCGACCAGATCGTGATCAGTGCCGCGTGGGGCCTGGGCGAGTCCGTGGTCAGCGGAGCGGTCAGTACGGACGACGTCGTCGTCGACGCCGGGACGGGCCGTGTGCTGTCGCGCCGGACAGCTGACAAGGAGATCATGACGGTCTCCGCGGACCACGGCACCCGGGAGCAGCCGGTGCCGGCGGGCCGCCGTCGTCTGCCGGTGCTGGACGACCCGGCGGCGGCCGAGCTGGCCAGCCTGGGCACCCGGATCGCCGATCATTTCGGGGCACCGCAGGACATCGAATGGGCACGGGCCGGTGACGAGTTTTTCATCCTGCAGTCCCGGCCCGTCACCGCATTGCCGGAACCGGCGGCCGACACCCCGGACACCTGGACGGTCCCTTACCCGAAGGGGCTCTACTTCCGGGCGAGCATCGTGGAGCAGCTGCCTGACCCGCTCTCGCCGCTGTTCGCCGACCTGATTGACGGCTCGGTGTCCCGGTCGCTGAGGGCTTTGCTGGCCCGGGCCCTCGGCAAGAACCTCATCCGCGAGGACGACGTCGGCCTGCCCACTATTAACGGCTACGCCTATTACTACTACCGCACCTCGGCACTGTGGCGGGTGACGGGCAAGTCCCTGGCCGCGGTCCGCTCGCTGGTCCGCGGCAAGGCGCACATGGGAGTGGCCGGCTGGCGGGAGTTTTCGCACCCCCTCTACGAGCGGGTGATCAAGGACTGGTCGGCCAGACCCGTCGGGGAGCTAACCGGCGAGGAACTGCTGGAGGGTGTGCAGGCGCTGCTGGACGCCGGCACCGTGTACTACACGGCCGTGCAGTCCATCATTCCGGTCGCCGCAACCAGCGAAATATCCTTCCGGACCTACTACGACAAGTTTGTTCGGCGCGACGGGGATCCCCCGGCCCAGACGTTCCTCCTCGGCTACGACAGCGAGCCCATCCGGGCGGAGAAGTCGCTGTACGACCTGGCAGTCTGGGCCCGGGGAGTTCCCGGGCTGGCCCCGGCGATCCTTAATGCGCCCACCCCGGCGCTGGTGGAGTCGCAGCGCACGGGGTTCCCGCCCGCCGGGATGGCCCCGGCCCTCTGGCAGCAATGGCATCCCCGCCTCCAGGACCACCTCGGCCGCTTCGGCCATGCGGTCTACAACCTGGACTTCGTCACCCCGGTGCCGGCCGACGATCCCTCGCCGCTGCTGGAGACGGTGAAGTTTTACCTGCGCGGGCACGGAAGCGACCCGCACGAGCGCCAGCGGCTGTCCGCTGCCCGCAGGGAGGACCAAACCAGCCGCACGGTGGCCCGGCTCGGGCCGGGCCGCAGGGCCGCGTTCAACCGGCTGCTCCGCTGGGCACAGAGCGCGGCCCCGATCCGCGAGGATGCCCTGGCCGACGTCGGCCTGGCCTGGCCGCTGCTGCGGCGGATGCTGTTCGAGCTCGGACGACGGCTGGTGAACTCCGCCGTCATCGCAGAGCCCGCCGACGTGTTCTGGCTGCGCCACCGGGAGCTGCAAAGCGCCGTCGATTTCGGCCTCGCCGCCCCGGGCGCACCGGCGGCAGTGGCAATCACCGGAGCAGACCGGCCCGTCCGCGCCGGCGCCGTCGAGGGGCGCAGGATGTTGTGGCGGGGCCAGGCCAAGGCTGCTGCCCCGCAGCTGCTCCCGGAGAGCCGGTGGATGGAACGGGCCTTCGGGTCAATGATGCCGGCAGGACCGCAGGACCAGTCCGGGGACATCATCAAGGGCGCCGGCGCCAGCTCGGGCCGGGTCAGTGCTCCTGCCCGTGTGCTGAGCGGGCCGCAGGATTTCGCCCGGATGGAGCCCGGAGATGTCCTGGTAGCCCGGATCACCACTCCGGCATGGACCTCGCTGTTCGCGATGGCCTCCGCCGTGGTCACCGACGTCGGCGGCCCGTTGAGCCACAGCTCCATCGTGGCCCGGGAGTACGGCATCCCGGCCGTTCTGGGCACCGGCGTTGCCACCCAACGGCTCACCAACGGCCAGCGGATCCGCGTCGACGGCGACGCCGGTACCGTCACGATCGAGCGCCCGGACGCTGCGCAGGGTTCCTGAGCAGAGGGAGCCAGCCATCAGGGCCTGGGACGGCGGCCGGTTTCCGCGGTGCCGTCCCAGGCCCTGCACGGGCCGGTGCCGTTCCTCAGCTGGCCGGTTTGAGGGCGGTGCGCCAGGCGGCGACGGCTTTGGCGGTGCTGAAGGTCCAGGTCGCGGTGCCGGTGGCGCCGGCGGTGGCCTGGATCCGGTCGGCCTGTTCGGCGATCTGGCCGTCGGTGGATTCCCAGCGTTCGGTCCATCCGGTTGGCGCGGTCGCGGCGGGATTGGAGCTGTCGAACCCGACGCCGCCGATGAGCAGGGCCCCGTTGCTGGCGGTGGTGATGCCGGCGACGGTGATGCTGGAGGCGGTGTAGGTGGTGTTGACGGCGGTGGCCACGGCGCTGTCCAGGGGTGTGGTGGTGTTGACCCCGGTGTAGGCGGTGATGCCGCCGCCCCACTTCATGGCGGTGCTGAGGGTCCAGGTGTAGCTTGTCGGGTCAGCTGAACCGACGACACGGTAGTAGGAGAAGACGCGTGCGCCGCCGCCGATGGAGAGCCCGTTGACGATGGCGGTCCAGCCCGCCGGGACGGCCACGGTGGGGTTCTTGTCCGCGGTGAAGGAGGCGACCAGGACATCCCCGGCCGTTCTGCCCGCCGGTGCGGCCAGGGAGACCGTGCCGGTCGCCGTTGCCGAGAACGCCGTGGTTGAGCTGCGCGCGTTGATCCCGGGCGAGGTGCTGGCCGGGTTCACCGTGATGGTTTTCGTGCTGGAGGTGGCGCCGGCGGAGTTGGTGGCCGTCAGTTTCGCCGTGTAGCTCCCGGCGGTGTCGTAGACGTGCGACGGGTTCTGCGTGGTTGCCGTGCCGCCGTCACCGAAATCCCAGGCCCAGGACGTCGGGGAACCGGTCGAGGTGTCAGTGAAGTTCACCGTCAACGGAACCGTCCCGGAGGTAGGCGAGGCCGTAAACGAAGCAACCGGAGCGGTATCCCCCGGCGGAGGCGGGGTGCCGGCCGGTTTGAGGGCGGTGCGCCAGGCGGCGACGGCTTTGGCGGTGCTGAAGGTCCAGGTCGCGGTGCCGGTGGCGCCGGCGGTGGCCTGGATCCGGTCGGCCTGTTCGGCGATCTGGCCGTCGGTGGATTCCCAGCGTTCGGTCCATCCGGTTGGCGCGGTCGCGGCGGGATTGGAGCTGTCGAACCCGACGCCGCCGATGAGCAGGGCCCCGTTGCTGGCGGTGGTGATGCCGGCGACGGTGATGCTGGAGGCGGTGTAGGTGGTGTTGACGGCGGTGGCCACGGCGCTGTCCAGGGGTGTGGTGGTGTTGACCCCGGTGTAGGCGGTGATGCCGCCGCCCCACTTCATGGCGGTGCTGAGGGTCCAGGTGTAGCTTGTCGGGTCAGCTGAACCGACGACACGGTAGTAGGAGAAGACGCGTGCGCCGCCGCCGATGGAGAGCCCGTTGACGATGGCGGTCCAGCCCGCCGGGACGGCCACGGTGGGGTTCTTGTCCGCGGTGAAGGAGGCGACCAGGACATCCCCGGCCGTTCTGCCCGCCGGTGCGGCCAGGGAGACCGTGCCGGTCGCCGTTGCCGAGAACGCCGTGGTTGAGCTGCGCGCGTTGATCCCGGGCGAGGTGCTGGCCGGGTTCACCGTGATGGTTTTCGTGCTGGAGGTGGCGCCGGCGGAGTTGGTGGCCGTCAGTTTCGCCGTGTAGCTCCCGGCGGTGTCGTAGACGTGCGACGGGTTCTGCGTGGTTGCCGTGCCGCCGTCACCGAAATCCCAGGCCCAGGACGTCGGGGAACCGGTCGAGGTGTCAGTGAAGTTCACCGTCAACGGAACCGTCCCGGAGGTAGGCGAGGCCGTAAACGAAGCAACCGGAGCGGTATCCCCCGGCGGAGGCGGGGTGCCGAGGCTGCGGTCGGAGAACCAGTAGCGTTTGTTCACGTGGTCGGTGGCCATGACGACAATCCCGGTCGTGGCGTTCACGCTCTGCTTGGTGCTGGTCACGTTGTTCATGTTCGCTGACGCTGCGTTTTCAATCACGACGGTGCCGCGGCCGGTCCCGAACACCGGGTTGTCCATGGAGGCGGTCTTCTCGTAGATGCTGCCGGCCACGCCGGAGTAGGCGCAGCCGCTGACGGAGCTCGACGGTGCGGTGTGGAAGGCGCGCACCAGGTTGTTTTGGGTATCGAGCATGATCTGGGGGCGGGAAACACAGTCCCCGGTCCGGGCAATCGTCGTTTTCTCGAAGGCGCCAGTGCCGGGCTTGAACACGAGCAGGACCAGCTGGGCCAGCGTCGGGTCGGACGAGCCGTCGTCGAGGCCGGTCTTGACCGCGGCGAACACCCGGCCGCTGGGATCGGCCTGCAGGGTCTTGATGTTCAAATGATCATCGACCTGGTTGTTTCCCTTGACCGCTTCCTGGACGTTCCAGGACGACGCCGCCGTCGGACTGGTGCCGTCCGTGCGGGTCGCCCAGTACGCTGTCCCGGTGGCCTGGTCGGTCCACATGATCCCGATCTTGTTGCTCCGGTAGGCAACGATGGCCGAGAGGTCGTCCGGCGTCGGGTTCGGGTCCGCGGCGCCCGGCACGACGAACGGTGTCCCCCAGCCCGTGCCGCCGGGCTGGGAGTTGTTGACGTACACGGTGCTGGTGGTGCTGGTGGCCTGGGTCCAGGTCGCCCAGATGGCCCCGGTGGAGTCCTTGTCGATGGTCAGCGTCTCGCTGCTGTTGTTCGAGATCGTGGCAGGGAAACCAGTGTCCAGGGTGTAGGCCCCGCCGGAATAGCTGAAGCGGTAGAGCCGGGCAGGTTGGCCGGATGCAGAGGCGCCGGAGGTGACCACGTTGGAGGCGATGAACAGGTGGGTGCCGTCCCACAGCGTGTCCGAGGAGGTGCTCGCCCGGCTGTCAGTCCGCACCCCGGTGTCCACCCAGGTGGCTGTGCCCCGGTCCAGGCGGTAGATGGACCATCCGCTTCCGGTCGTCCACATGTTCGCCCACCAGGAACCGTCGTTCCACCACAACTTGCTCTGTGGTTTGTCCGCGGTGGGAGGGTTGCTGACGCCGGAGTAAGTGATGCTGGGGGTGCCGGTTGTGGCCGCCTGGGCCGGGGCGGAGACGCCCAGCAGGCCACCTGCAACGACGACTGATAGCACGACCAGTTGGCTAAGCCAGCGGAGGGTTTTTTTCATCTTTATCGCCGTTTCTGGTGGGCGCTGAAGGACTCGTCATCCGGATCGCGCTGCATTGCACGGGACCGGGATCGGCGTCGGCCCAGCCCAGCTCAGGACCTATGCCAACGTGAACTGCGTTGGCATCATGGTGCCTCGGTGAGCTTTGGAAAAGCTTGTGCGCCATTCGCGGCCCAAAATCAAGGCGGGCAGGACCATCCGGTCCTGCCCGCCCAGGTGCCCGCACCTCAGGGAGTCGTCCTTAACGTCAGGCCGTGGGTGACGGCGAGATCGGGTTGTCCGGAAATTGCGACAGCCACGTCACCGTTCTCCACAGTGTCCCGCAGCCGCACGGTGGCGGTGCTAATGAGCAGGCTGGCGATGTTCCCGCCCTGATCCACCTGCTCCTTGGAGTAGAGCTTCAGTTCGCTGCCGTCCGCATGCTTAGGAAACCTGCAGTCCGCCGTTGATGTCGTAGGTGGCCGCTGTGATGAAGCCGGCTTCCTCTCCCATGAGGAAGGTCATCAAAGCTGCCATCTCGCTTACGGTGCCCACGCGGCCCACGAGGATGTCCTTGGACATCTCCTTCTTCCGTTCCTCGGTCAGGGTGCCGCCCATGATGTCCGTGTCCACAGGCCCCGGTGCGATGCAGTTGATGGTGATCCCATGTTCACCCATCTCGCGCGCCAGGGCGCGGGTGAAGCCAATAATGCCGGCCTTGGCCGCGCTGTAGGCGACCTTGGAGTAGGTGCCGCCGCCGCGCTGGGCGGAGATGGAGGAAATGCTGACCACCCGGCCGATCTTCCGGTCAATCATGCCGCCAAGGACGCGCTGGGTCACCAGGAAGGTCCCGGTCATGTTGATCGCGAAGACGCGTTCCCAGCCTTCCTTCGTTTCGTCCATGAAGGTGCGCGGGGAGCTGATACCGGCAATGTTCGCCAGGCCCACGATGGGGGGCAGCTCCGCCTCCACGCGGCTGATGGCGGCATAAATGGAGGCCTCATCCGAAACGTCGGTCTGCAGGCCCAGCGCCTTTACCCCGTGCTTTGCCTGAATCTCCTTGGCCGCCAGGGCGGCTGCTTCGCCGTCGATGTCCAGGATGGCAATGTTCCACCCGTCACGGGCCAATCGGTCGGCTGTTCCGCGCCCAATCCCGCGCTCAGACGCGGCTCCGGTGAGGACCGCAGTGCGCTCGGTCGGGAAAATTGCGGTTTCGGTCATGCTATTTCAACTCCTGTGTTGGATTCCTGGCTGCTGATGAAGCGTTCATAATCGTCGTAGGTCTGGTCAATGTGCGCTTCCATGGTCTTGCGGGCCTTTTCCGGGTTCCCTGTGGCAATCGCTGCCAGGACCAGCCGGTGGTGCTCGAGGGCGTGGCGCTGGACCTCGGGGAACGCTGAGGTTTCCCGGCGCGTGGTGTAGAGCAGCTGGCCGAGCTGGCCAAGCAGCGCCGGGAGGAACGGGTTGGCCGAGGCCCGGAAAACCGTGTTGTGGAAGGCGAGGTCTGCGAGGGTCACGGCGTCGAGGTCCCGGGCTTCATGGGCCTTCTCCAAGTCCGAGATCGACGCTCCCATGGCAGCCAGATGTTCAGGCGTGGCGTGGCGGGCGGCCAGCTCGGCGGCTCCGGTTTCCACCATGCGCCGGACTTCGAGAAGCCTCAGTGCCACCTCGCCGATGCCGGTGCCGCGGGCCGCGGCGCGGAGGATGGCCTCGAGCCCCGTCCACTCCTCCACCGGGTTCACGAAGGTGCCCAAACCGCGCCGCACCGTCACGATATTTTGGGCCTGAAGCGTCTTCAGGGCCTCGCGTACGGTCAGCCGGCTGACATCCGCGGCCCTGGCTAGCTCCGCCTCCGCCGGCAGCGACGCGTGCGGCTCGATGTCCCCGGAGAGGATGCGTTCGAGGAGATCCGCGAACACTGAATCAGCGAGCGTTCGGCGGCTCATCGGCATTTTCCTTCGGCTTGTCAGATGTCTTACGTCCGGCTAGTGTGGCACCCGTCACTCGATGGAGTCAATTCCGCCCGGCACCTGGCGCCTTCGAGGAGTGGCCGGGCAGAGCGCCCGAGCTCTTGTCCCCCAAGGAGTACATCAACGTGGATCTACAACTACTACTTGCGCTGGTTCTGGGCATCGCGACGATCGTCGTGCTCGTGCTTCGCACCCGGCTTGACGCCTTCGTGGCGTTGCTTATAGCCGCCCTCGTGACCGGCCTGGTGGCCGGCCAGTCCCCCCTCGACATCGTCAAGGCAATCACCACCGGCTTCGGCAACACCCTCGCCTCCATTGGCATCGTGATCGGTCTTGGTGTGGCCATCGGAAAGATCCTGGAGGTCTCCGGAGCCGCCAACGCGCTTGCCCTGTCCTTCCTCCGGCTTTTCGGCAAGGGCCGGGAACCCTGGGCGCTGGGCACCGTCGGCGCCCTGGTGTCCATCCCGGTATTCTGCGACTCCGGTTACGTGATCATGAACCCGCTGGCCCGCTCCATCGCACGGGTCAAGCGCGCCGGCTACGTAACGCTGGCCCTGGCACTGGGCGCAGGCATGACCCTGACGCACCACCTCGTGCCGCCGACGCCCGGCCCGCTGGCCGTGAGCGGCCTGCTGGGCGCGGATCTGGGTGCAGTCATCGTTACGGGCCTGGTCTTCACCGTCCTGCTGCTTCCGGTCGTGGTGGCGTACGCGAAGTGGATGGGACCCAAGCTCGAAAGTTCCGTCACCGAGGAGGTCCGCGAGGCAGTTTACGGCCGGGCCGCGCTGGTCGGCGCCACCGAAGGATCGCATCACGGCGGCGCGGGAACGATCACCGCGGATTACGCCGACGCTCCTGCGGAGGCAGAACTCCCGGCCGATCCTGATCTGGAACTCGGCACTCCGCCCGCAGGCGCCAAACCGCACCGCGTCGGGGCGTTCCTCGCCTCCCTGCCCCTTCTGGTCCCGCTGCTGCTGATCGTGCTGAACACGGTCACGGGCGCCATCGACCAAAATGCGCAGGGCGTTGTCGGCGGAAAGTACGTGCCGTCCGATTGGGTTGTTCCCTTCGCCTTCATCGGCAACCCGGTGATCGCGCTGATCATTGGCGTGCTGCTGGCCGTCTACGTGTTGCTGCCGCGGTGGACTCCGCGCAGCAGGGTCCAGGGCTGGTTCGCCGATGCGGCTGCCTCTGCTGGCCTCATCCTGCTGATCACCGGCGCCGGCGGCGCGCTGGGACAGGTGCTGCGCAGCTCCGGTGTGGGCGATGCGCTGGCGGAGGCCATTGCCGCCACGCCTTTGCCGGCCTTCCTTGTGCCTTTCCTGGTAGCCACCCTCGTCCGGCTGGCCCAGGGATCGGGTACGGTGGCGATGATCACGGCTGCCTCCGTCACGGCCCCGCTGGTGGGAACGCTCGGTATCGATCCGCTGGTGGCTGCAATGGCCTGCACCGCCGGATCCATGATCCTGAGCTACTTCAATGACTCCTACTTCTGGGTGGTCACCCGGTTCGCCGGGCTCGAAGGCACCGCAGCGCTTCGCGGCTGGTCGGGCATCACCACCGCCGTCTGGGCTGGTTCCATCCCGTTGCTGTTCATCCTGAGCCTCATCATGGGCTAAGCGCCCCGCAATAAGGGCCACGCAGGACGCCCGGCCGGGGTAACCCGGCCGGGCGTTTTGCATGGGAATCGGTCCCTACGCGGAGCGCCCGTCCAGCGCGTACTGGATGCGGCGTGCCACTTCCGCGGTGGGGGTGGACCGGGGGAAAACGGCCACAACGAGGTCATCCTCGGCGGGGGCGGCGGACGCGTCATCCGGGGACAGCACGCCGAAGATGCGGCGTACTGTCAGCAGTTCGTGTTCCAGGTTCTGGAGTGAACCGCGGGGGGAATCCAGCATCATTTCGCGCAACACATAGTTATGCGTGGACGTGACCGCCGCGGCGAACCGGATCGCATCAAGTGCCGCCAGGCCTGGGAGGGCCCGCCGCAGGTAGTCCGAGAAAAGGCGCTCGTAGCGGGACACCATGATCGTTTCCCGGTCCCGGAGCGCGGGCACCGCCTGCACCACGTGATAGCGTTTTTGAGCTATTTCCCGGCGTTCAGAAAACATCCCGAAGACGAGTGCCGCGGCCTGGCACACCGCTTCCCACGGATCGGGATGACTCGCGGCCAGATAGCTGCCCAGCTCATCGAGCAAGGCTTCGTGGTCTGCAAAGATCACGTCTTCCTTGGCACGGAACTGGCGGAAGAAGGTGCTCCGGGAGATTCCGGCCGCCAAGGCAATATCTTCCACGCTGGTCGGGTCGTAGCCGTTGTCGGTGAACAGATCCAGGGCGGCCTCGGCCACCTCGGAACGGAAATTAGCCACTGATGCCATCCCGGTACAGTAACAGCGCGTCGCCCTGTCCGCCGCCGCCACAGAGTGCGACGGCGGCCTTGCCGCTGCCGCGGCGCACCAGCTCATGGACGGCCGAGACGACCAGTCGAGCTCCGGAGGCGCCGATCGGATGTCCGATGGCGATGGCACCGCCGTTCACGTTCACCCTGTCCAGCCCGACGCCCAGAGCGGCCGCGGAGTGCTCAACCACCGAGGCGAACGCCTCGTTGATCTCCACGAAGTCAAGGTCACCGGGTGTCCAGCCCGCGCGGGCCAGTGCCGCAGTGATCGCCTGCGCCGGTTTGTCTGGCAGCGTCGTGTCCGGGCCGGCAATCTGTCCGGCGGGCCCGACGACGGCCAGCACCTCGAGGCCGTTGGCGTCCGCGTACCCGCGGCTCACCAGCACGACCGCCGCGGCGCCGTCGCTTAACGGCGAGGCGTTTCCGGCCGTGACGGTCCCTGTGGCGGTGAAGGCGGGCTTCAGCCCGGCAAGAGCCTCCGGGGTGGACTGCGGGCGGACTCCCTCGTCAATGCTCACCAGCGTGGGTGAGCTGCGCTTCTGCGGCACCGCGACGGGGGCTATCTCGGCGTCGAACAGGCCCCCCGCCTGGGCCGCGGCCGCACGCTGGTGCGACAGCGCCGCGATCCGGTCCTGCGCCGCGCGGGAGAGCTGAAGGTCCGCATTGGCGCGGTCCGTGGCAATGCCCATCAGCTCGTCATCGAACGCATCAGTCAGTCCATCGTGGCTGGCTGAGTCCAGGGCCGTGACATTGCCGTAGAGGTAACCGGCGCGCGAGCGGGCGAGCAGGTGCGGCGCCTGGCTCATGGATTCCTGGCCGCCGGCCACGACCACGTCGGCCTCGCCCAGTCGCAGCAGCCTGGTGCCCTCGATGATGGCCGTCAACCCGGACAGGCACACCTTGTTCACCGTGACGGCGGGGGTTTTGAGGGGTATTCCTGCCGCCACGGAGCTCTGGCGCGCGGGGTTCTGGCCCGCGCCGGCGGTCAGGACCTGGCCCACGATGACGGCGTCGACGGCCGCCGGTTCGATCCCGGAGCGTCCCAGGGCCGCGGCGATGGCGGCGGCGCCCAGCTGCACGGCGCTCAGAGCGGAAAGATGGCCCATCAGTTTTCCCTGCGGCGTGCGGGCCGCGCCCACAATGACGATGTCCTGCCCGCTCATTTGGCGGCTTCCTGGCTGAGGGCCGTGGCGCTGACGCCCAGGGCGCGCAGCTGGGACTTCAGGACTTTGCCGGTGGAGTTGTGCGGGAGTTCGTCGGGGAAAATGACTCGGTCCGGCACCTTGAATCCGGAGAGGAGGCCCTGGACGTGGGACCGGATTTCCTCGGCCGTGACCGGGTTGGAGCTGCTGCGGATGACAAAGGCAACCGGACGTTCGCCCCATTTCTCCTGCGGGACGCCGATCACGGCCACGTTCAATACCGCAGGGTGGCTGCTGATGGCTTGCTCCACCTCAATGGTGGAGATGTTCTCCCCGCCGGAGATGATGATGTCCTTGGCCCGGTCCTTGAGCTGGATGTAGCCGTCCGGATGCATCACGCCGAGGTCTCCGGTGTGGAACCAGCCGCCGGCGAAGGCCTCTGCCGTGGCCTCAGGATCCTTGAAGTATCCAAGCATCACGTTGTTGCCCCGCAGCACGATCTCGCCCAGCGTTGTGCCGTCCGCCGGGACGTCGATCATGTCCAGGTCCACGATGCGCGCCGTCTCGGCCTGGAGCATCCCCACTCCCTGCCGTGAGAGCTTCACGGCCCGGTCCTGAGGGGACAGCTCATCCCACTCGGGCTGATACTCGCAGATCGTGTAGGGGCCGTACACCTCGGTCAGGCCGTAGACGTGTACCACGGTGATTCCGAGTGAGTCCAGGGACGTGAGGATCGCGGGCGAGGGCGGGGCGCCCGCCGTCGTGATCCGCAGCGGTGCGTGCAGCTCGTGCGCCTGGGGCGCTTCGGCAATGATGCTGCACACCGTGGGGGCGCCGCAGAGGTTGGTGACGCCGAGTGTGTCGATGGCATCCCAGACCGCGTCCGCGCGCACGGCGCGCAGGCAGATGTGGACACCCGCCACGGCGGTCACTGCCCACGTCGTGCACCAGCCGTTGCAGTGGAACATCGGAAGAGTCCACAGATAGCGGGTGTCGCCGGTGAATTGATTGTGGATGGTTTCCCCGAGTGAGTTCAGGTAAGCCCCGCGATGTGAATACAGCACGCCTTTGGGCCTGCCCGTTGTCCCCGAGGTGTAGTTCAGCGTGATGGGCGCGCGTTCGTCCTGGACCCCCCAGGGGAGGTCCACATCCCGGCTATCCGCTGCATCGAGGAATTCCGCATAGCGGGTGGTGCCGAGATCCTCCGGAACCACCGGATAGGGGATGGTGCTGTCGGGCACTTCGATCACGCCGGCCAGCTGCGTCAGGCCAAGGTCCAGTCCCGCCACGGTGCCCAGCAGTTCCGAATCGGCAAACAGCAGCCTGGCTTCGGAGTGTTCCAGGATGTACTGGAGTTCCCGGGCGGTCATCCGCGTGTTCAGGGCCACCAGGACGCCGCCGGCGAGGGGAACGGCGTAGTGGGCAATCAACAGTTCGGGCACATTGGGGCACAGGAAGGCCACCCGGTCCCCCGGCTGGATCTTGCTCCTGATCGCCTTGGCCAGCTGTTGGGCTTCGGCGGCGAAGTCCGAGTAGGTGTAGGAGCGGTCGCCGTGGATGATCGCGGTCCTCTGTCCGAAGACCTCGGCGGAGCGCTGGAGGAACCGCAGGGGGCTCAGCGGTGTTTCGTTGGGACGCTCGATGGTGGTCATGGCGGGTCCTTTAGGCGAAGGCGCTTTGTCCGGTGACATCGCGGCCGATCAATAGGGTCTGAATGCTTTGCGTGCCTTCATAGGTATGGATGGATTCGATATCCAGCAGGTGCCGGATCACATGGTTTTCCAGAAGGATGCCGTTCCCGCCCAGCATGTCGCGGGCAATGGATGCCAGCTCGCGGGCCTTGCGCGTGTTGTGGTACTTCGCCATCGCGGCCTGGGTGGGGCGCATCAGGCCGGCCGCATCAAGACCCGCCAGATGGGCACAATGCAGCTGCATGCTGGTCAGCTCCGAGAGCATGTAGGTCAGCCGTTCCTGGACCAGCTGGAACTTTGCGAGCGGCTTGCCGAACTGTGTCCGCTGCGTGGCATAGTTCAGCGCGGCTTCGTAGACGGCGGTGGCGTGGCCGAGGGCCGACCAGGCCACGCCCAGGCGCGTGGCCACAAGGACCGTGGAGGTGTCCTTGAACGTGCGCGCTCCGGGGAGCAGATTGTCCTTTGGGATGCGGACGTTGTTGAGTCTGATCCGGGCCTGGTGTATCGCGCGGAGCGACGCCTTTCCGGTGATGGTCTCGGCCTCGTACCCCTCCCGGTCCTGCTCCACCAGGAAGCCGCGGACGTCGCCCGCGTCATCGCGTGCCCAGACCACGGTTACATCCCCCACCGAGCCGTTGCCGATCCACTTCTTCTCGCCGTTGAGGACGTACTCCGTGCCCTCGAGTGTGGCGGTGGTTTCCAGTGCCACGGAGTCCGAGCCGTGCTCCGGTTCCGTCAGGGCGAAGGCACCGAGCTTTTCGCCCCGGCCCAGCGGGCCAAGCCAGGTCGCGCGCTGGGCTTCCGACCCGAAGAGTGCGATCGAGCGCATGGCCAGGCCGCCCTGGACTGCGATCACGGTACCCAGCGAACCGTCCCCGCGGGAGACTTCCATGTTGACCAGTCCGGCGCCCAGCGGAGACATCAGTTCCAGTCCCTGGACGTCAATGCCGTCGGCCAGCAGGTTCATGCTTCCCATCCGCTTCACCAGGTGGGCGGGGAATTCGGCGCGCTCCCAGTAGTCGTTCATCTGCGGCATTGCCTCCGCCGTGAAGGCCCTGGCGCGGTCCCAGACCTCACGGTCGGGGGCCGGAATATTGGCAAAGACCGAGTAGTAGTCGGTGTCGAGCGGTTCGGTGACGTCATAGTCAGGCATGGCTTGCATCCTTAGCGGAGGAATTGAGGAACGGGGTGACGGGAGGCGGCGCCTGTCTGGACGGTCCGCGCGGTGTGGCTATTCGGCGAATCCGGGGCCGGGGTGGAATTCCTTCCCCCACACGCGCCGGGAGGCGCCGCTGAGGTCAAGCATCGGGGTAAGGCCGCCCTGATGCTCCGGAAAGTTGGCGCCGAGCAGCATGCACAGATCCACTTCCGCCGGTCCGGCCACCACCCCTTCGGCCAGCATCAGCCCCACCTCCTCCGCCAGGGCATCAAGGATCCGCGCCCTGATGGATTCCGCGCCGGGTGCAGGACGGCCGGCGTCGGCCGGCGTCAGCAGGGCGGCCGCCCCGGGAAGCACGGTGCCCGATTTGTCGAGATAGCCGCGCAGGCCCGCCTTGGCAACGGCGGCCAGGCTTGTGCTGACGTCAAAACGGTCCGGATAGGCGGCGTGCATGGTCTCGCAGATATGCAGCTGGACGGCGGGGCCGATGAAGCCCAGCAGGGTCAGCGGGGTCATCGGCAGTCCCAGCGGATCCAAGGCGTGGTCCGCCAGCTGTATATCGGCCCCGTCATCGATGGTCCGGAGAAGTTCGCAGAAGAGCCGGCTCAGGATCCGGTTCACCACAAAGCCCGGCGTGTCCGTAACCAGCACCGCCGTCTTGCCCATCAGCCGGGCGAGCGAACAGGCGGAGGCGACGCTGACGTCGTCGTTGTCTTGGGTGCTGATGATCTCCACCAGCGGCAGCACAGCCACCGGATTGAAGAAGTGCAGTCCCACCAGGCGTTCCGGATGGGTCAGGCCCTGGCCGATTGCTGCCACGGAAAGGGACGAGGTGTTGGTCAGCAGCAGCGCGTCAGCACGCAGCAGGGGCTCGATCTCAGCGAAGACGGCGCGTTTGACGCTCAACTCCTCGAAGACGGCCTCAATGACGACGTCGCAGTTCCGGTAGTCGCGCTTATCCACCGTTCCGCGGACAAGGCTGCCAAGTTCCCGCGCCCCCGTTTCAGTGAGCTCCGCTCGCAGAACCAGCTTGTCCAGGTGCGCAGCGATCCGGCCAAGTGCCTCATCCACCTTTGCCTGGGACAGGTCGGTGATCAGCACCGGAACCCCAAGCTGCTGGGCGAAGAGCAGGGCAAGCTGGCTGGCCATGAGCCCGGCTCCCAGTACTCCAACACTTCGGACAGGGCGCGGTTCCGCTCCGGTCGCGCCGCGCGGCCCGTGCCGCTCCGCGGCCAGGAGGGCCGCCGCGTACGCGCTGGCCGACGTTCCGGGGACTCGGGGGACGGCTGCGCCGGACCCAGCGAGCGTGGCAGTTTCAACGACATTGTCAGGAACCATGTCACCGTTTTACCGTGAAACTGCGTGTCACGTCAAGTGATACTCAGTTTCATTTGAATGGCGACAGCCTCCGGATCGCCGGGGCCGGTCTGCTCCGCACCGTCTCATGCGATCCCGCCGCGATGTCCGCGGACCGGCGTCCGGGCCGGAACGTTTACTTGCCGAGGAACTGCCGATAACTGGTCAAAGACCCGGTCCCGGAATACCCAAGATCGGTGGGCGACACAGCCGAAGCGCCATCCGCTGAAATTACCTGGATCGCCGGATTTGCCTCGGGATCGCCGGCGGCGGCGTCCACAATCGCCGGAAATGCATCCCGAAGGAGTCCCATCATGGTTTCCCGGTCCGCGGTGTCGGCGTGCAGAAAGACATCCCCACTCCGGCCGATGCCGCCGGAGGACTTGTAGCTGGCGTCCACCCTGGCCACGTGAGCCAGCGGCTGGACCGCTGCCTTGTACTTGGCGGCGTAATCCGTGTCCGAGGTTCCCGGTGTTGGCCCGCAACCTGCCAGGACGGTGGCCAGCAGACCCACGATCAGTACGGTGATGATTTTTCCCATGTTGTGACTCTATTCTTTCCGCCGGCACCGGAGGTTGTGGACCTGACCTGACTGAGTTCAGCGGTCGTGAGAAGGGGGAAGATCTCCAAGGGTACTGGGCAGGCAGCTCGGGGTTTCCCGGGGCACCTCGGCCGAGGCAGCCACCCGCCACCGGCACGTGGAAGAATTCACTTATGACTACCGATAATGATGCTGCCAACCTTCCCGAGCCTGCGGAATCACAGGGCACAGACGCCTCGACCGAGGTCGGCCGGGGCTGGGACCACATCGGGGCCATCATTGTCGATGCCACGTTGCAGCGCCGGCAGAACTATCACGAGACCGTCAAGCCCCGGGTCGTCGCTCTGGCTGCGGCCTGGCCGGATGCCGCCACGACCAGCGGATTCCGGCGGCACCTTGATACGGGGAAACTCTCCGAAGTTATCAGTTGGCCGTCGCCTGGCCGTCTCGCCCAGGTGGAGGACATCACGCGCGTGTTCGAGCGTGAAGGCATCGAAACAGTAATCGAACTCCGCGACCGGCTCGGTGACCAGGACACGAGGACAGTCCTTCGCGAGGCCCTTGCGTCCGTGCGGCACGTCAGCCCCAAAACGCTGGATTACATCGACACCCTGAGCGGTATCTCCACCGGCGCGGCCGGCGACGTACGGGTACAGGACGAGTGATCCGCCCCGATGCTGGTGATCGAGTCGAGAGTTGACGTCTCGGGGCTGACCGGCCGTGATGTCACCGACTTTATGGTGGCCTGCACCGATGAGAAGTACCAGGCGTGGTGGCCGGGAACCCACCTGCAGCTGCACGTGCTGGGGCGGGCCACCGGCGGGGTGGGAGACGTGGTGGTGATGGACGAGTTCGTCGGCCGCCGCCGGCTGCGCCTGCGCGGGGTGGTCGAGGCGGTGGAGCCCGGCCGCAGGCTCGTGTGGCGGTTCCGCAAGGTCGTGCCTCTTCCGGCACGCCTGTCCCTGGAGCTCAACCCGGTGCCGGGCGGGGTGTCTGTGCGGCACACGATCACCGCCGGGTGGCCGGGGATCGGCCGGGTGCTGGACCCGCTGCTGCGGCTGTACTTCACGCCCCGGTTCGCCGCGGACCTGGAGGCCCATGTGCGCACGGAGTTCCCTTTGCTGCGCGACTACCTCCGGCCCAATCCCTCAGCTGGCACCGGGAACTGACTGACAGCCCCAGCCGGCCGGCCCAAGGCCGCGGAACCGGTTATGACGACGGCGGTGCCGGCGGCAGGGGGATGACGGTGCGGTACTTGCCGCCGGTGGTCTGTTCCGGGGGGTCCGGGGCCGGGTCGACGGTGACGTGGGCCAGGCCCAGGTTGGCGAGCAGGGCGGCGATCCCCTCTTCCACTGCTGCCCCGATCCGGTCGGGGTCTGCGCCCGGGTCCGGGCGCAGCCGCACCGACAGGCTGGTGGGGGCGGTCTGGACGATCTGGAACAGCTCCACCCCCGGGGTGCGGTCAACGACGGTCGCCAGCGCCAGGGGCGGCACCGTCACCACGCCGCGGCCGCCGGCGGCAGGGAAAGTGAGCACGTCCGAAGCCCGCCCCTGCACGCGGATCGCCGGGGCCGGGTCCCCGCACGGGCACGGATCGGGCCTGACCAGGACGCGGTCGCCGACGTCGTAGCGGATGATCGGCTGAACGCGATTGGCCAGGTTCGTCATCAGCACCGTGTGGGACACGGTCCCCGGCGGCACGGGATTGTGGCCGGCGTCGACCGGTTCGACGATCACCCAGTCCTCGAGCAGGTGCAACCAGCCCTGGGCGCAGCCGTAGGCGGCGTAGCCGGACTCCGTGCACCCGTAGACCTCACGGACGGCAGCCCCGAAGACGCGCTCCAGGCGGTCGCGCTCGGCCGGCGGCAACCCCTCGGCGGTGCTGAGCACCAGTACCGGGTGCAGCTGCAGCCTCCCGGCTTGTTGCTCGGTGGCCAGCAGGCGCAGCACGCTGGCGTAGCCCCGAGCAGGGCCGGGCCGAAGCCGTTGAGCTGGGCCACCAGCTGGGGCATTGGGGTGTGGACCGAGAACACTCCCAGGCTGCGGTGACGCCGTGGTTTCTCCCGCCTCTCCCGGGTGCCGGCGGCCACGGACAGGAAGTGCCCGCCGGTGGCGACGACCTCGGCGAACCGAGACCCGCGGCGCACCAGCCCCATCACGTCCCGCCAGGACAGCCATTTCGCGGCCAGGATGCCCATCAGGCCTGAGGTCACCGCCCAGTACCGGTCATCGAGCACGAAGATACCCCGGGTGCCGGTGGTTCCGGCGGTGGTGGCCACCAGGTACTTCCCGGCGAACCGGCCCCCGATCCGGCTCGGGTCCGCCACGAACTCCTGAACCGCCACCAGCGTCACCGCCGGATCCGTGGCCACCTCGTCGAAGTGGGCCATCAGCTCGCCCTTGTTCGTCACCGGCAACAAAGTGACATCCTCGATAGGCTCGGGCAGCCCCTGGTACCGGTCCCGGTAAAAAGCCGAGTGCTGCCGTGCGTAGGTCACCAACTCAGCCAGCCGCGCCTGCTGCCGGTGCCGGATCGCCTCGGGGCCCTGCCGGTGGACCCGGACGGCGTTCCACCACACCCAGGCCGCGCTGCTCCCCCGGTCCCCGTCCACTGTCCTGCGTCGTGTCGCCATGGCACGACTCTAGGACCGCGGGTCTCCTCCGGATAGGGCTGCGGGACAGGGGACGGTCCCGAGGCCCCCGGTCAGCTGCCCACGTAGGCCGCGAGGTGCTCGCCGGTGAGCGTGGAGCGGCCGGCGACGAGGTCAGCGGGTGTTCCCTCGAAGACGATCCGGCCGCCCTCGTGGCCGGCGCCGGGTCCCAGGTCGATGATCCAGTCGGCGTGGGCCATGACCGCCTGGTGGTGCTCGATGACGATGACCGACTTGCCGGTGTCGACCAGCCGGTCGAGCAGGCCGAGCAGCTGCGCGACGTCGGCCAGGTGCAGGCCGGTGGTCGGCTCGTCGAGGACGTAGACGTCACCCTTCTCGGCCATCTGGGTGGCCAGCTTGAGCCGCTGCCGTTCGCCGCCGGAGAGTGTGGTCAGCGGCTGCCCGAGGCTGAGGTACCCCAGCCCGACGTCGGAGAGCCGGGAGAGGATCTTGTGGGCGGCCGGGACCTTCGCGTCGCCCGAGTCGAAAAACCCGGTCGCCTCGGTGACCGGCATCGCCAGCACGTCGGCAATGTTCCGGCCGCCGAGCGTGTACTCGAGCACCGCCGCCTGGAAGCGCTTCCCCTCGCACTCCTCGCAGGTGGACTCGACGGTGGCCATCACGCCCAGGTCGGTGTAGATGACGCCGGCGCCGTTGCAGACCGGGCAGGCGCCCTCGGAGTTGGCGCTGAACAGCGCCGGCTTCACGCCGTTGGCCTTGGCGAAGGCCTTGCGGATCGGCTCGAGCAGTCCGGTGTAGGTCGCCGGGTTGCTCCTGCGCGAACCGCGGATGGCACCTTGATCGATCACGACGACGCCGTCCCGGCCGGCGACCGAGCCCTGGACCAGCGAGCTCTTCCCGGATCCGGCCACTCCCGTGAGCACGCAGAGCACTCCGAGCGGGATGTCGACGTCGACGTCCCGGAGGTTGTTTGTGGACGCGCCGCGGATCTCCATTACGGCCCCGGAGGAACGCACCGAATCCTTCAGGGTTGCCCGGTCGTCGAGGTGGCGGCCGGTCGTGGTGTCGCTTCCCCGCAGCCCCTCCACGGTGCCCTCGAACACCACTTCGCCGCCGGCGGTGCCGGCTCCGGGGCCGAGGTCGACGGCGTGGTCGGCGATCGCGATGGTCTCGGGCTTGTGCTCCACGACGAGCACCGTGTTGCCCTTGTCCCGCAGCTGCAGCAGCAGCTGGTTCATCCGCTGGATGTCATGGGGGTGCAGCCCGATCGTTGGCTCGTCGAAGACATAGGTGACGTCGGTGAGTGACGAGCCGAGGTGCCGGATCATCTTGGTCCGCTGCGCCTCTCCCCCGGACAGGGTTCCGGCGGGCCGGTCCAGCGAGAGGTAGCCCAGCCCGATCTCCGCGAAGGAGTCGAGGAGGTGCTGCAGCCCGGCAAGCAGCGGGGCGACCGAGGGCGCGTCCAGGTCCCTGACCCAGTCGGCCAGGTCGCTGATCTGCATCAAGCAGACCTCGGCGATGTTCTTCCCGTTGATCTTCGAGGACCGGGCCTCTTTGCTGAGCCGGGTGCCCTCGCACTCGGGACAGGTCGTGAACGTGATCGCCCGGTCCACGAAGGCGCGGATGTGCGGCTGCATCGCATCGACATCCTTGGAGAGCATGGACTTCTGGATCTTGGGGATCAGCCCCTCATAGGTGAGGTTGATGCCCTCGACCTTGATCTTGGTCGGCTCTCTGTAGAGCAGGTCATGCAGCTGCTTCTTCGTGAACTTGCTGATCGGCCTGTCCATGTCGAAGAAGCCGGAGCCACTGAAGATGCGGCCGAACCAGCCGTCCATGCTGTAGCCGGGGATCGTGAGCGCGCCCTCACTGAGCGACTTGCTGTCGTCGTAGAGCGCAGTCAGGTCGAAGTCGGTGACCGAGCCCATCCCCTCGCAGCGCGGACACATGCCGCCGAGCCGGTTGAAGGTCGCCTTTTCGGTCTTGGTCTTGCCCTCGCCGCGCTCGATCGTGATTGCGCCGCTGGCCCGTACCGAGGGGACGTTGAACGAGTACGCGTTGGGAGAGCCGATGTGCGGCTGCCCGAGCCGGCTGAAGAGGATCCGCAGCATCGCGTTGGCGTCCGTGGCGGTGCCGACGGTGGACCGGGGGTTCGAACCCATCCGCTCCTGGTCGACGATGATCGCCGTCGTGAGGCCCTCCAGGACGTCGACGTCGGGCCGCGCCAGAGTCGGCATAAAACCCTGCACGAAGGCGCTGTAGGTCTCGTTGATCATCCGCTGCGACTCCGCGGCAATCGTGGCGAACACCAGCGAGCTTTTCCCCGAACCGGAGACGCCGGTGAACACCGTCAGCCGGCGCTTCGGGATCTCCAGGCTGATGTCCCTGAGGTTGTTCTCGCGCGCGCCGACCACCCGGATCAGATCGTGGGTGTCGGCAATATGCGTCTCGGGGTTTCCCATGACGGTCATGCTAGCAGCGGCGCTGGCGCCTATTTCAGCAGGGCAACATCGGAAACCATGGCAATGTGCTCCAGCATCGCCGCCGCTGCGCCCTCGGCGTCCTTGGCCCTGATCGCGTTGGCGATCTTGCGGTGCGAGGCCAGCGATTCCTCCGGCCGGCCGGGCTGCCCCAGCGATTCAATGCGCGTTTCCAGGATCATGCCGGCGATGAACGTCATCAGCTGCGCCAGCACTGCCGAGTGCGCGGCGGCGGTCACGGCCTGGTGAAACAGCTCGTCGCCGTGCGCACCCCGGGCACCTGAGGCAACCTCTTCAGCCATGGCATCGAGCGCCTTCTCGATGGCCTTCATGTCCGCGTCGGTGCGCCGGTCCGCGGCAAGCTCGGCCAGCTTGACCTCAAGCGTGCTTCGCGCCTCGGCGATCTCGGGAAGCCGGCTGCGGTGTTCGCGGAGGCCTTTGATCACGGACGGAACATTGGGTCGGTAGACCAGGACCGCGCCCGTGCCGTGCTGGACGTCGATGACGCCGAGCACCTCCAACGCCACGAGAGCCTGGGCCAGCGTGGCCCGCGAAACCCCCAGCCGCTCGGCAAGCTCCCGTTCCGCCGGCAGCGTGTCCCCTGGACCCAGCTGGGCGGACTCGATGAAGTCCATGATCTGTTCCACGAGCTGCTCATAGAGCCGGGGCCGCGTGACGCGGGAAATCTGGTTCATTGCTGCTTGCTTAGCCATGCGCGTCCTTCCGGCGAGGTCCTCGGGACTAAGACTACCGAAAAACTATTGACAAGGACACCTAGTGTCTAGGAGGCTAGGCCACTAAGCCTGTCGCTTACTACTTCTATCCGGAGGAACAAAGATGTCCGCTCCCGTCCTTTCAATCATCATCCTGGTGGTGATGTTCCTGCTCGCCACCGTGCTGCCGCTCAACATGGGCGCCCTGGCCTTCGTGGGGGCCTTCCTGCTGGGCTCCGTCGTGCTGGGTATGTCCACCAACGACATCCTCGCCAACTTCCCCGGCGGCCTGTTCCTCACCATCGTCGGGGTGACCTACCTCTTCGCCATTGCGCAAAACAACGGCACCATCGACCTCCTAGTCCGGGGCGCCGTCCGGATGGTCGGCAGCAAAGTGGCCCTCATCCCCTGGGTCATGTTCGCCATCACCGCCCTGATTACCGCCGTTGGCGCCCTCTCACCCGCCGCTGTCGCCATCATCGCGCCGATCGCCTTGAGCTTCGCGGCCAAGCACAAGATCAACCCGCTCATGATGGGCATGATGGTGATCCATGGCGCCCAGGCCGGCGGGTTCTCCCCCATCGCCGTCTACGGCGTCACAGTCAACGGCATCATTGCCAAGACCGACCTGGATGCCAACCCGATGGCGATCTTCCTGGCCAGCTTCTTCTTCAACCTCGCCATTGCACTGGTCCTCTTCCTGGTTCTGGGCGGCAGCAAGCTGCTGTCCACCCCGGCCGGACGAGTCGTGGAACAGGCTGCTGAAAAGCGCATGTCCGTCAGCCTGGGCGCCCGCGCGGCCGGCGTGACGCTGCAGGGTTCAGGGTCCGACATTTCCTCAGCCGGCGTCTCATCGAAGGGCACCTCGGTTACGTCCAAGGAATCACCGGCAGGCGGCCCGGCCACCACGGATCCCCGTGCCTCGGTGCCGCAGATCGTCACCATCCTGGGTCTCATCGCCCTCGCCGTCATTTCCCTGGGCTTCAAGGTGGACGTCGGTTTCGTCTCCATCACCATCGCCATCGTCCTGGCCCTCGTGTCCCCGGCCGCCCAAAAGGGCGCCGTCAACAAGATCAGCTGGTCCACGGTCCTGCTCATCTGCGGCATGCTCACCTTCGTGGGCGTCCTGGAAGAAGCCGGCACCATCAAATTCGTGTCCAGCGGTGTGGCGAGCCTTGGAATGCCACTCCTGGCCGCCCTGCTGATCTGCTACATCGGTGGCATCGTCTCCGCGTTCGCCTCCTCCACCGCCATCCTTGCGGCCCTCATTCCGCTGGCGGTGCCGTTCCTGGCCTCCGGAGAGATCGGCGCAGTCGGCGTGATCGCTGCCCTGGCCGTGGCCTCGACGATCGTGGATGTGTCCCCCTTCTCCACCAACGGCGCCCTGGTGCTGGCCAACGCACCCGAAGGCATGGACAAGGAGCGCTTCTACAAGCAGATCCTGGGCTACAGCGGCATCGTCGTCGTGGCCGGACCCGCCATCGCCTGGCTGATCATGGTCGTCCCGGGCTGGATGTAGCCGGTAAAACCGCAACCCACGGCATCGCCGGACCTGCAGCTGCACGATAAGCAAGAGAAGGAACACCACCATGAACACTGATTCCACTCCTCAAACCGAAGGACCCCTTGCGGGGTACGTTGTGGTGGACCTGAGCCGCGCCCTCGCCGGCCCGCACGCCGGGATGATGCTGGCGGACCTGGGTGCGCGGGTGATCAAGGTCGAAAACCCGGGTACCGGAGACGACACCCGCGGCTGGGGGCCCCCGTTCGTCGGCCCCGAGGACGATCCCCAGGCCACGTATTTCCTGTCCTGCAACCGCAACAAGGAATCCATTGCCCTGGACCTGAAGAGCGACGACGGGCGAACGGTCCTGCGCGAGCTGCTGGAACGCGCCGACGTCGTGATCGAGAACTTCCGCCCGGGCGTCCTGGACCGTCTCGGGTTCTCCGCCGCGGAGATGCATGCGCTGAATCCGGCGCTGGTGGTCCTGTCGATCACCGGTTTCGGGCACGACGGGCCGGAATCCCAGCGGAGCGGTTACGACCAGATCCTGCAGGGCGAGGCCGGCCTGATGTCCCTGACCG
The DNA here is from genome assembly GCF_001750145.1 of Arthrobacter sp. U41. Classification (NCBI taxonomy): domain Bacteria; kingdom Bacillati; phylum Actinomycetota; class Actinomycetes; order Micrococcales; family Micrococcaceae; genus Arthrobacter; species Arthrobacter sp. U41. The sequence goes on along the minus strand of NZ_CP015732.1, from coordinate 1,335,845 downwards.
GGTCCGGGCCGGACGATCCACAGCGCGTGGGCGTCCCGATCGCAGACCTGCTCTCCGGCATGTACGGGGCGTTCGGCACGCTGGCGGCCCTGCTGCAGCGTGAACGCACCGGTCAGGGCCAGATCGTCCGGACGTCATTGCTCGCGGCAATTATCGGGGTGCATGCCTTCCAGGGCACCCGGGCGACGGTCGCCGGGGAGGTGCCGAGGGCTCAGGGCAACCACCACCCCTCCATATCCCCGTACGGGCTGTTCCACTGCCGGGGCGGCCGGGTCCAAATCAGCGTCGGCAGCGAGAAGCTGTGGAGTAAATTTGCTGCCACGTTCGGGATCGACGCGACGCGGCCGGAATTCGCCAGCAATGCGGACCGTGTGCGGAACCACGAGAAAGTCCTCGAGGAAGTGGAGCGGGTGTTCTCCGAGTTCGAGGCCGAGCCGCTGCTCGCCAAACTGAACGAGGCCGGGATCCCGGCCGGAAAGGTCAGGACCCTGGACGAAGTGTACAAATGGGAGCAGGTCCACTCGCAGGGCCTCGTGATCGACGTCGACCATAAGATTCTCGGAAACGTGAGCCTGCCCGGTCCTCCGCTGCGGTTCTTCAGCGCGGCCGACACTGCCGAAACCACGCCGAAGGCGCACACCGCGCCGCCGTTGCTGGACCAGGACGGCGAGCAGATCCGGCAGTGGCTCGGACTGGTGCCCGCCGCGGGAGCCGGCCCGTCCCGGGAAGGGCACTGACCGTGCTGGCGGACCAGAAAGTCCGGCATCTTGACGCCACGGAATTGATCACCGCCGTGCTGGACCCCGGATCGTACCGCAGCTGGGACTCGGCCGTGACGGACCCTCCCGCAGGGCCCGAATACCGGCAGGAACTGGCAGCCGCCCGGGCGAAAACCGGTGTGGACGAATCCGTCCTCACCGGAGAGGGACTCATCCGCGGCCGCCGCGTTGCGGTCATCGTCAGCGAGTTCCGCTTTCTCGCCGGCTCGATCGGCCTCGCCGCGGCGGAACGGATCGTCAACGCCGTCGAGCGGGCAACCAGGGAGGGCTTGCCGCTCCTGGCGGGCCCCGCCTCCGGGGGCACCCGGATGCAGGAAGGCACCCTCGCTTTCCTGTCCATGGTGAAGATCAGCGCAGCCGTCCGGCTGCACCGCCAGGCCGGACTGCCCTACCTGGTCTATCTTCGGCATCCCACCACCGGAGGCGTTATGGCCTCCTGGGGTTCGCTCGGCCACGTCACGGTCGCCGAGCCCGGTGCCCTGCTGGGATTCCTTGGTCCCCGCGTCTACGAGGCGCTGAACGGCATACCCTTTCCCGAGAACGTCCAGGTGGCCGAGAACCTCTTCGACAAGGGGCTTATTGACGCCGTGGTCCCGGCGGGGCAACTGTCCGACGTCCTCGACCGCGCCCTCCGGATTCTGGTCGCCGGACCGAATCCGCAGGTCACCGCACCGGCCACCCTGTCCGTAAAACCGTCCGACGCCGGCGCCTGGGAATCGATCGAGATTTCACGGAACCCGCGGCGGCCGGACCTGCGGCAGCTGCTGGCCCATGGAGCCTTGGATGTGCTCCCGCTGAACGGCACGGGCCAGGGCGAAAAGGACCCCGGCCTGCAACTGGCCCTGGCCCGCTTCGGCCAGAAATCCTGTGTGGTTATCGGGCACACCCGGCCGCGGCCCTCGGAGCCGACTGCGATGGGGCCCGCGTCGCTGCGTGAAGCGCGGCGCGGAATGCGGCTCGCCGAGGAACTCGGGCTGCCGTTGCTCACCGTCATTGACACCGGCGGCGCCGCACTCTCCAAGGAGGCCGAGGAAGGCGGGCTGGCCGGTGAGATCGCCCGGTCCCTGCACGACCTGATCGGGCTGGGCACCCCCACCGTGTCGGTACTGCTCGGACAGGGAGCCGGCGGCGGCTCCCTGGCCCTGTTGCCGGCGGACCGCACCATCGCGGCCCAGCACGCCTGGTTGTCCCCGCTCCCTCCGGAGGGCGCCAGCGCCATCGTCCACCGGACCCCGGATTTCGCACCGGCCATGTCCGAGGCCCAGGGCGTGAACGTGGCGTCCCTCTACGCCAACGGGCTGGTGGAACACATTGTCGACGAGCGCAGCGACGCCGCGCTCGAGGGCAAGGCATTTTGCCAGCGCATGGGACAGGCCATCGAGTACGAACTGGCTGAACTGTCCTCCGCGGGAATGGGCGAGCTGCTGCCGCGCAGGCTGGAGAAGTACCGGCGGCTGGGCGCGTAGTCAGAGCCCGGCCGGGCCGGTCCGCAAACCGGCGGGGCCGGCCGTCGCGGTTTCCGGCTGTTCTACGCTCCGCCGGGCAGCGCCTGCCGCTGCGGCCACAGCGTCACCGACTCCAGCGCGGACAGCGCCAGGGCGATGGCCCGGGCCTCTGCGGTGAACAGATGCCCGTGGACGCGCTGGCTGCAGAGGCGGAGGGCCTGGCCGCGGTCCAGGCCGAACCAGTCCATCACCGTGTCGATGCCGTGCGGGCTGAGCCGCCAGGTCTTGTCCGCGTCCTTGACGATCGCGTCCTCGATGGAGAGTGCCTCCCGGCGGGAGTCGTGGCCGTCGATGATGTCCAGGATGGCCGGCACCTTCCCTGCGTCGTACCCGGCCGCGGCGAGGATTCCGGCGGCGAGCCGGGCGCCTTCCTTCTCGTGCAGCAGCACCAGATCAGGCCTGCCGCCGCCGGGCGCGATCGCTGCCAGGACCTCTGCCGGCGGCACCTGCGACCAGCCGATGTCGTGCAGCATGATCGCGGGGAGGACGACGGCGGCGTCCGCCTGCGGGTGCGCATCGAGCAGGGCACGGGCGAGCCCGAAGGCGTACAGGGTGTGGGCGTCGTTGTCGCGGACCTTTAAATACGGTGCCGCGAGATCCCAGAGGGCGGCCAGTTCCGGGTCCAGGACGACGACGCCGTCGGGCTCAGCCTCGATGCCCGCGGAGATGTCCAGGCCGGAAAGATTGGCTTCGGGCTGCAGTTTGGTCATCCTGCCAGCGTGCCCGCCCAAGGGGCCCCGGGCAAGGTGGGACTTCCGCCCAGCGGAACCGGAAGGGGGCCGGCTTGTGCTGCATTGCCCTTCGGAGTTTTCCCATCGCAACCCCTCGGAGCACCGCACGGAACTGCAGAGATTCCCGGGTTTTCACCGGCGGGCCATTCGGCGGCCCCCTGCTGCTCACCGGGGCTGACCACACTGACAGGGACCGTTTCACCACGTGACCTTGTTCAGCCCGGGAGACTCTCCATGCCATTTCGCTTTTTTGCCGCCGCCGGCCTTGCCGTGCTCACGGCCGCCACTACACTCGCGCCGGCCCACGCAGCTCCTGTCCCGCCCGAGGACACCGCGCACGAATCCTTCAGCTTTGGCGTGATCGGAGACATCCCCTACGGCCAGCGGGAAGCCGAACTGTTCCCCTCCAGGATCGGGGACATCAACGCCGACCGGGATCTCGACTTCGTGGCCCACGTCGGCGACATCAAGAACGGCTCCTCGGCCTGCACCGATGGGTACTTCACCAGCATCCGTGCCGCTTTCGACACGTTCGAGCACCCCCTGGTCTACACGCCGGGCGACAACGAATGGGTGGACTGCCACCGGGAAAACAACGGCGCCTACAACCCCCTGGAACGCCTGGACAAACTGCGACAGGTCTTCTTTCCGACCGCCGGAAAGACCCTCGGCGCGACCATGCCGGTCAAGTCGCAAAACGCTGTTGGCCTGCCCGAAAACGTCCGCTTCACCCGCAACCGTGTGGCCTTCTCTGTGCTAAATATCCAGGGCAGCAACAATTCGCTGCAGCCGTGGACCGGGCTGGGCCGCACCGAAACCACGCCGGAGCAGAAGGCCGAAGTCGAACACCGGATCGACGCTGCCGTCGAGCAGCTGCGTGAAACCTTCACCGACGCAGCCCGGCGCAATGACCGGGCCGTGGTAATCATGGCCCAGGCCGACATGTTCGACCCCTCGCTGCTGGCGGCCGCTACTGCGGACCCGGCCGCCATGTCCGGCTTCCGGGAAATCATCGACACTCTGGTCCAGGAAACCAACAATTTCGACGCCCCGGTGTACCTGGTCAACGGCGACAGCCACGTCTACGCCGAGGACCATCCCCTCGGGGGCGCGTCACCCTGGCTTCAGGTCTACGGCCAGGACACCGCCGCCGATGACCTGCAACGCATCACCGTTGACGGCTCCGCCAATGCCACCAACTATGTGAAGTTCACCGTGGGAGCAAACAGCGAGGCCACCGGGGAAGTGCTCGCCTGGACGAAGGTTCCCTTCACGGAATGACCTGAACGGTCCGGCGTCGGGGGTGTCCCCCGGTACTTTTCCGTGTCGTGGCACCGGCACAGAGCGACGCTGTGAGGTCTCATGCATTGTAGGAATATGGATGGGGCCCGGCCGGTTGAAAACCGGCCGGGCCCCATCCCCTGACTCCTGGCCGCCGCCGCGTGGGCTAGCTCAGCGTGGAGGTGTCAATCACGAAGCGGTACCGCACGTCGGAGGCCAGCACGCGCTCGTAGGCCTCGTTGATCTTCCCGGCCGGGATGACCTCGATCTCGGCGCCCAGCTTGTGCTCGGCGCAGAAGTCGAGCATTTCCTGGGTCTCCCGGATGCCGCCGATCATGGATCCGGCGAAAGACCGGCGTCCCGTAATCAGGGCAAACGCGTTGACGGGCAGCGGTTCAGCCGGGGCGCCCACGTTCACCAGGGCGCCGTCGAGGGTCAGCAGCTGCAGGTAGGAGCTGATATCGATCTTCGCGCTGACGGTGTTGATGATCAGGTCGAAGGAGCCTGCCAGATCCGCGAAGGTGTTTTCGTCGCTGGTTGCGTAGTAGTGGTCCGCACCCAGTTTCAGCCCGTCCTCTAGCTTCTTCAGCGACTGTGACAGCACGGTCACCTCGGCGCCCATGGCATGGGCGAGCTTGACGGCCATGTGTCCGAGGCCGCCGAGGCCCACGATGGCCACCTTCTTGCCGGGTCCGGCACCCCAGTGGCGCAGCGGCGAGTAGGTGGTGACGCCGGCGCAGAGCAGGGGTGCGGCGACGTCGAGCTCGATGCCCTCCGGGATCCGCACGACGAAGTCCTCGGTCACCACCACGTGGGTGGAGTAACCGCCCTGGGTGATCGTGCCGTCGCGGTCCACGGCGCCGTACGTTCCCGTGTTCCCGGCGAGGCAGTACTGCTCCTCGCCCTTCTGGCAGTTGACGCACTCGCGGCAGGAATTCACCATGCAGCCGACGCCGACCCGGTCACCGACGGCGTGCTTGGTGACGGCCGAGCCGACCTCGGAAACGATGCCGGCGATTTCGTGGCCCGGTGCCAGCGGGTACTGCTGCGGGCCCCAGTCGCCACGGACGGTGTGGATGTCGGAGTGGCAGATGCCGGCGAACTTGATGTCGATCAGGACGTCGTGCGGGCCGACGTCCCGGCGTTCGATGGTGGTCGGAACGAGGGATTCCGTCGCGGAGGGGGCGGCGTAAGCGTTAACGGTAAGCATGGATCTCCTGCTTGTGGATGGTTTGGGGGATGCCCCGGCGTCCGGCACCGGTCAGGTGCGGCTTTTCGGCCCGGTCGTCATACGGGGCACTATCCATCAAACACCACTCGGCCGCCGATGAGGGAGGCCCTGCTGTTAGGGGTACTGGCAGGGACTCCCTCACGGGGCGGCACCCTCTACCGTTGAAGGTATGGACAACCAGAACGAGACCCGGGACTTCCTTGCCACGCGGCGGGCGAAAATCACACCGGAACAGGCGGGTTTGCCGGTCTACGGCGGCAAACGCCGCGTCCCCGGACTGCGGCGCGGGGAAGTTGCCCTGCTGGCCGGGGTCAGTGTCGAGTATTACACCCGGCTGGAACGGGGGAACCTTTCCGGAGTGTCCGAAGGAGTCCTGGAAGCGCTGGCGAGGGCGCTGCAGCTGGATGAGGCGGAGCAGGCGCACCTGTTCGACCTGGCCCGGGCCGCCAGCAGCAGCCGCAGGCCGCAGCGCCGCCGCGCCACCACCCAGCCGGTCCGCGCGGGCGTGCAGCTCATGCTGGACGCGATCACCAATGCCCCGGCGTTTGTGCGTAACGGGCGGATGGACATCCTCGCTGCCAACCGGCTCGGCTTCGCCCTGTATTCGGAGATGTACGTCAGCCCCGTCCGCCCGGCCAACCACGCCCGGTTCGTCTTTCTGGACGACCGTTCCGTCGGGTTTTACCCGGACTGGGAGCGCGCCGCGAACGACACGGTGGCGATCCTCCGCACCGAGGCCGGCCGGGACCCCTACGACCGCGGCCTGACCGACCTCGTCGGGGAACTGTCCACCCGCAGTGAGGAATTCCGGACCCGGTGGGCGGCCCACAACGTGCGCCTGCACTACACCGGGCTGAAGCAACTCCGGCACCCCGTGGTCGGGGACCTCCACCTGATGTACGAAGCCCTGGATCTCTCGGCCGACGCCGGGCTGTCGCTGCTCGTCTATACCGCCGAGCCCGGGTCCACCACCGAGGACGCGCTGCGGCTGCTCGCCAGCTGGGCCGCGACACAGCATGCGGCTGAACAACCGCTGAAGCAAGGCTAAGGGGCAGCCAAGGCGCGCAACACCCGCGGCGGGTGTGGCGCAGCTGCGGAACGCTGGAGGAGCTGACCAAGCCGTTAATCGATCGCTCTGAAACCATTGCGGCCGCCCCAGCAGCGAGGCGCGGGACTGGAGAGGGGTCCAAAGCAGCAGGAGCCTGGTAGCCAGGACCGGATTCTGTTGATCGAAGCAACACCTTCTTTCAAGGTGGTTCGACATGCATCTCAGTTCCTCTTCAGCAGCAGGTATCCGGTTTCTTGCCTCGGTAAAGCACGGGCATGGTCTCAAACCGTCCGCCCGACATGCTGGCATTGATAAAGAGGTCGGCTACCGCTGGCTGCGCGAGGAATACTTGCAGCGGCGTCGCGATGGCAAGACTCCGAGCGAGACGACGGCGGAGCTGGGGTTCACCACGTCCCGGCTCGTGGCGTGGGAAGCCGACGTCGGCTTGGTCAAGGACCGCCATCATCTTCGAGTAGACGTGGACGAGGAGGCCAAGTTTTGGGCGGCGTTTGATCGCGGGAAAAGCCTTGGGGAGGCAGCTAAGAATGCCGGTGTGAGCCGTTCGACCGGGTATCGGTGGATGCACAATCGCTTCGACCAGTTGCGTCAGTCCAAGGTGACCGTTGGGCGGTGCCAGGGCCAATTGCGTCTGACGGACCGCCTCAGCCTGAACCTCGAGCGCGACCGATTATCGCGTCTATCGAAAGAGCGGAACGCGGCAACGGCGGCGCAGCACGCCGCTTTCCTCTCCTCCGGTCGTTATGCAGACCAGATGCTCGGCTCGGTGCTCTCAGAGGCGCAGCAACGCCGTGCTGCACGGGCCGAGAAGTATTGGCAGCTGATGCGCAACGGGGTGAGCAACGCAGAAGCGTGCAGACTTCTTGGTATGCACAGAAGAACGGGGACGCAGCTGCGTCGAGCCAGCAATTTCCAGATCCCATCCATCACAGTGCCGTCCGTAACGGCGGGCCGGTACCTGGATGCGCGGGAGCGGTTGCGGATCGCGGATCTGCTGCGGCTGGGGCACTCGATGCGGCGCATCGCGGTGGAATTGGGCCGTCACGCCTCCACGATCAAACGGGAACTGGATCGTCATCGGGACGCGCAGGGCTTCTACCTGCCCCGTACTGCCGATCATGACGCCCGGCTGCAACGGGCCCGACCGAAAGTGCATAAGCTCGTTGCCAACGCCCGGCTGCGCTCCCTCGTCCAACGCAAACTCAACCGTTTCTGGTCGCCGGACGAAATCTGCGGGTGGATGAAGAGGACATACCCCGATGACCAGGCGATGCGGTTATGCCCGGAAACGATCTACCGGGCATTGCTGCTGCGTGAGGACCACGGCCTCCACCAGCGGTATGCCACGAAGCTGCGCACCGGTCGCCGCGTCCGCAAGACGCGATGGCGTACCCGCACCGGGCAGGGATCACGGATCCGCAACATGACCATGATCGACCAACGGCCCGCCGAGGTCGAAACCCGTCTAGAGGCCGGCCACTGGGAAGGGGATCTCATCGTCGGCGTCGGGTCAGTCTCGGCGATGATGACACTCAGGGAAAGGAAAACCCAGTACGGAATCATCGTGAATCTGCCGTTGGATCACACCGCTGCGAGCGTCAACGCGGCCGCCATCAGCGCGTTCGCGAACCTGCCAACACACCTGAAGCGAACACTCACCTGGGACCAAGGCGTGGAAATGGCCAGCCACGAGGCACTAACAAAGAAGACCGGGGTTCCGGTCTACTTTGCCGAACGCTCCAGCCCCTGGCAGCGCGGCGCTAACGAGAACTTCAACGGGCTGGCCCGCCAATATTTCCCCAAAGGCACCAACCTCTCCGTTCACAGCGCTGAGCACGTCTCTCACGTGATGCGCGAACTCAACCAACGGCCACGGAAGACCCTCGACTACGACACCCCGGCAGCACGATTCAAAGCCGAACGCACCGCGCCGGCCGCCGCTTTGCGATAGCCTCAAAGCACCGGGAAATACACCCAAAAAACACGCATCTGTTGCGTCGACCCCCAGAAACCGCCTGCGCACCGAGCTCGTCGCCGACGCACTCAGGAACGCCGCCGAGACAACCCGGATCGAGCCGTCCGCGATCTGGCACTCCGATCGGGGCAGCGTCTACACCTCGACTCATTTCAGGGCCCTGGTGGCCAGCCTGGGCATGCGCTCCTCGATGGGCCGCACCGGCGTGTGCTGGGACAACAGCATGGCCGAATCATTTTTCTCAGCCCTGAAAAACGAGCGCGTCTATCGGACCGTTTACGCGACTAAATCACAAGCCCGGAGAGATGTCATTCGCTACATCGAGGGGTTTTACAACAGCCGGCGCCGTCACTCCGCGCTGGGTTACCGGCGGCCCAACGAAGTCCACTATGGTTATCAACAGCCAGCCTTGGCAGCGTAGAAGAATCCACTAATTCCGCTGTCCGAAATCACCGCAGCAGCTCACTCGCTGCCGCACGGGCGAGACACCCCGAACGCTTCACCACCACCCGGGACCCCAGAATCCTCGCCCTCCCCGGACCCGCGTGGATCAACCAACCCAAGGACATCACCGAACAGTCAGCCGCCTAACTCCCCTTGGTACCGTTCAGCTTGAAAAATTCCGCCTCCCGACAACATTCTGTCGGCCCCGTTTGGTACGTTGCCTTCATCAGCTACGTCGGGGGTGATTCAAATGGCTGAACGCAATAGCTATCTCGTAGTACCAGGTGAAGACGGATGGAAGGCAGAGCGGGAGGGCTCCTCTCGTGAGCCTAGGAGTTCACCCGCTGAGTGGTCGATGGGCTCACCCAGGCCGTTGCGGTGCCCGTCGAGATCGACAAGTTCCCCTGCCAACGATAGGATTCTCAGCCCATTGCTGGATGCCGCAGCGGCGACTATACCTCCTTGGTCCTGATGATCCTGGCCACTCCCCCACCCGTCAGGCTCACCGGTCGAGGATAATTTCGCCTTGGATTTAAGACCTTGTGCGCCGGCGCCAGATTGACCGCTCCAGGAGGCTTGCTGGCCTAGATTCCGTTCTGTGGTAAGCGGCTTGCGGGCGATCTCACACTGTTGCTGTTGGTTCGGGCATAGGAAGGAGCTGCGCGCTAGCCTTCACACTCGACGCAGTACGAGTGGCCGTCCTTTTCGCGTGCCAGCTGGGAACGGTGCCTGACCAGGAAACAGGAGTAGCAGGTGAACTCGTCTCCGGCCTGGGGAATAACTTGGACGGTCAGTTCCTCGGCGACGAACTCTCCGCCGGGCGTCATCGCCTCATCCAGCGCGTCGGCCTCGTCCAGGTCGCGGACGACGCTTCTGGCATCCGGTGCGTTCGCGGATTGCAAGGCCTCCAGGGAACGGTCCTGTGATTCCATGACGTCGGAACGTACTTCGTCGTAATCGGTTGCCACTGCGGTGATTCTCTCCTCTGATGCGTTTACTGGATCGAAATGCAAGATACACCATGGGTTCGGCTTTTCCCTGCCGCAGGACCGGAGCAGTCTTGGTATGACTATTCGGTCGTCAGGCTTGCCCTGGAGTGGCGTTGTCCTTGGCGTCTGGTTCTGCCCATTCCAGGGCTGCGACGATGTGTCCTTCGTTAGGAAGTACTTGTTGTTCCGCGGGGGGGAGCTTGTCGTAGGTGTACGCGGCGACGGCCATAGGTGAAGTGGAGCGTCCCAGGCTGTACCGGACGCTGCGGTCATTCTTCGTGCCGCAGATGAGGATGCCAATAGTTTCGTTGTGGTGGCCGCGCCGGAGGACGTCATCGACGAGGGCGACGTAGAAGTTGAGCTTGCCGGCATATTCGGGCTGGAACTTGCCGGTTTTGAGTTCGATGACGACGTAGCGGGATTGTTCGACGTGGAAGAACAGAAGGTCGACGTAGAAGTCGTCCCCGTCGACGTCGAAGTGGACCTGACGGCCGACGAAGGAGAAGCCGGGTCCGAGCTCACGCAGGGTCTCCGTGATCCGGCTGGTCAGGGCGTTCTCGAGGTCGCGTTCGGCGACTTCACCGGACAGGCCCAGGAACTCGAAGTTGTAGGGGTCCTTGGCGACCTGCTGCGCTAACTCAGAATGTGGCGCAACAAGCTGTTGCGCAAAGTTAGAAGGTGCGGCGCCAGTGCGCTCCAGCGTCTTGTTCATGATCATGTTCATGAGGACGTTCCGGGACCAGCCATAGTTAACGGCAGCTGCGGCATACCAGTCCCTGTCTTTCCGGGGCTGAATCTTATCGAGCAACACGGTGATGTGACCCCATGGCAATTGCGCAACAGGCTGTTGCGCAATTGAGGATTCCGGCCAGGCTTTGGCGAAGGTGGTCATGTATTGAAGGTTCCGAGGAGAGAACCCCTTCATCTCAGGGAATTCAGCGCGCAGATCCTCCGCCAGCCGTTTTATGACGCCACTCCCCCAGCTTTGGCCCTCCTGCTGTGTCCTCACGTCGTTCCCGATGGACCAGTACAGCGCGATCAGCTGGGTGTTGACCGTCCGCAGCGCCGCGGTGCGGGCAGTCCTGACCCGGTGCTTGAGCTCACTCAGGAGATCCGTGTAGCCGAGGGGAAGGGCGAGGTCACGCGGATCAGTCATGGGTTCCATCCTAAGGAGCAGGTGCCCGTCACTCCGACGGATTTGCTCAGCCGAAGATACCGGCCTCGGGTACGACGTGCGACAGCAGCCCCTCGATCCAACTTTTAGTGGAGGCCAAAGGCTTCAGGAAAGGCGCCACGTTCAATGTCTAGCAGCTTCCTCGGGAGCTGCTCTGCCTGCAGGCGCACAGCGGCAACCGCGCACCCTTGCTTCTGCTGGTCCTGACCACTCCCCCACCCATCAGGCTCGCCGGCAGTGGCCGCCACGAGGTCGTCGACGCTGGTGTGCCGTGTGCCGTGGGTCTTGAGACCTTGTGCGCCCGCGCGGGAACCCATTCGAGGACGGCGTGGGGGCAATCGTTAATCTCTTCTGCCGTCTGACGGAGGTCAGCTGCCACAACAACGCTGAGCTCGATGCCTTTGGGGACGTATCGACGGCAATGCCATTGGCGTTCTCGGTGCCAGGGGCTCGCGGGATCACAGAAATAGACGTGAGTTCCCATCGCGGATGTGAATTTCGGCGTGCTTGGCCATTTCCGCTCTTCTCTCGCAAGGACGTAGATACGACTATCGCCGGGCAGCTCGTGAACCCCGAAGACCCGCCTCGGCACAGAATTCCTTTGTCATCTTGCGAACGCCATAAGCATCGCGAATCCTGTCTTGAAGGCCTAGTGGGTGTCCACGGCTTCGATTTCGGACTTGTCCTCGCCCCAGAGGGTGTGGAAGGTTCCTTCGGCGTCGACGCGGCCGTAGGTGTGCGCGCCGAAGAGGTCGCGCTGGCCCTGGATCACGGCGGCCGGGAGGCGCTTGCGGCGCAGGCCGTCGTAGTAGGCCAGCGAGGAGGAGAATACCGGAACCGGGATACCGAGCTGGACCGCGGTGGCGACCACGCGGCGCCAGGCCGGGAGGACGTCGGCGATCGCCTTGGTGAAGGCCGGGGCGAAGAGCAGGTTGGCCGGCTTCTCCGCCGCGGCGTAGGCCTTGGTGATCTCCTTGAGCAGCTCGGCGCGGATGATGCAGCCGCCGCGCCAGAGCGACGCGATCTCGTCCAGCTTCAGGTCCCAGCCGTATTCCTTGGCGGCCGACGTGAGCATGTCCAGCCCCTGCGCGTAGGAGACCAGCTTGGAGGCGTACAGCGCCTGGCGGACGTCCTCGACGAAGCTCTCGGGGACCTCGACGTCGGTCTCGCCGCCGGCGAGCAGTTCCTGGGCCAGCTTCCGCTGCTCCGTCTGGGAGGACAGGGCCCGGGCGAAGACCGATTCGGCGATGCCGGAGGTCGGCGAGCCCAGCTCGAGCGCGGAGATGACCGTCCAGCGGCCGGTGCCCTTCTGCCCGGCGGCGTCCACCACGACGTCGACGAACGGCTTGCCGGTCTTCGCATCCACGTGGCCGAGGACCTCGGCGGAGATCTCGATCAGGAAGGAGGCGAGGTCGCCCTTATTCCACTCGGCGAAGATTTGGGCCTGCTCGGCCGGTTCAATCCCTGCGCCGGAGCGCAGCAGGTCGAACGCTTCCCCGATGACCTGCATGTCGGCGTATTCGATGCCGTTGTGGACCATCTTGACGAAGTGGCCGGCGCCGTCGGTGCCGATCCAGGCGCAGCAGGGCTTGCCGTCGACGTGGGCGGCGATCTTCTCCAGCAGCGGGCCCAGGGCGTCGTAGGACTCCTTCGAGCCGCCGGGCATGATTGAGGGGCCGATAAGGGCGCCTTCCTCTCCGCCGGAGACCCCGATGCCGACGAAGTGCAGATCCTTCTTGGCCAGCGCTGCCTCGCGGCGGCGGGTGTCCTCATAGTGGGAGTTGCCGGCGTCGATGATGATATCGCCCGGTTCCAGCAGCGGCTCGAGCTGTTCGATCACGGAGTCGACCGGCTTGCCGGCCTTGACCATGATCAGCACGCGGCGCGGCTTCTCCAGCGAGTCGACGAGCTCCTGCAGGGTCTCCGTGCGGATGAAGTCGCCGTCCGTGCCGTGCTTAGCCAGCAGGGCATCGGTCTTCTCAACGGACCGGTTGTGCAGGGCAACGGTGAAGCCGTTCCGGGCCAGGTTGCGGGCGAGGTTGGCCCCCATCACCGCAAGGCCGGTGACACCGATGTGTGCTGTCATCAAAACTCCCAAATTAGTTGGTCCCGCAATGGAGGAATGTAGCCCTTCAATCCAGGGCGTCTTCGCCAAAGACTCAAGGTTGATAAATCGTTGCCGCCAAGGTGAAGTTACCCCAGTGGCGTAATTTGACTCTGGCCGAGGACGAGGGCTCCCTAAGGCCTCACTTCTCAATGGCCTATTCCTCGTCAAGAAATCGCAGCGGCGGCAGACTTGCTGTGTGTTGACGGGGTGATGCCGCCCACCAAGCCGCACAGCCTGCCCGCCAGGTGTCCACATTCTCGCGTGCGCCGCCCATTATGACGACGCCATCTTCAACGTTCGCGCGAGATCCGCCGGAGGTGTAGACACCATCCCTCTCGGTGATGTCCGGGTACGGCTGATGCAGTTGGCCGAGGTCTGAGAACAGATACATGGGGCGCTGCTCGGTCACGGCGGCCAGCGCGTTCTCCGCCGTGTCTACCCCGGTGAGCACCAGTGCAGTGGCCATACCGGCACGGTTCCCGCCGAGGATATCTGTGTCAAGTCGGTCCCCGACCACCAGCGCCTCGTGGACGCCAAGGTGATTCGCCGCCGTCTTGAATAGTTGCGCTTCGGGCTTGCCTGCAACTATTGGGGCTTTGCCCGTGGCGGCACTCACTGCGGCAACGAGAGTGCCGTTCCCGGGTGCGATTCCGCGCGCCTGTGGAAAGGACATGTCCGTGTTCGTGGCTACCCAGACGGCGCCCCCCGCCACCGCAAACGCGGCTTCTGCCAGGTCTTTCCAGCCGAGCGTGGGCTCGAAGCCCTGTATCACCGCATCCGGAAGGGGGTCGGCAGTGGTCACGGGGACCAATCCCTGCTCCGCGACATGCCGGGCAAGAACAGCGCTGCCCGTGACGAGTACCGTGGCTCCTGGCGGCACCTGCTCGGCCAGCAGTTCCGCACCTGCGAGTGCGGAACCAAAGACCTGCTCAGCTGTTGCCGGCGCTCCCAGTGCCCGGAGGTGGGCAGCTACCTCGGCTGAGGACCGAGACGCGTTATTGGTTACGTAGGCCAGTGCGACGCCAATGTCTTCGAGCTTTTCAAGCGCTTCGGTGGCTCCGGGGATTGCCGACGGACCTGCGTAGACCACGCCGTCGAGATCGGAGAGCACTGCACCATAACGTTGGGCCAGTGCTGACTCGAGCGGCTCACTTACTCTTACTTGGTTCCGTATCCTCAGGGGGTCCTCGCTGGGGCTCTTCTCTTCATTGGAGGTTGATTCTTCCGCACCAGTTCTTGGGGTGGCACCTGGGCCGTCTGCCGAGCTGACGCTCTGGACAGTATCCCTTGCAACACTCCGGTTCAGCGCAGCGTCCTCACCGTCACCGAGGGATAGGTCCAGCCTCCCTTCGGAGAGCTCGCTCGGTTGGGAGGTCATACTCATTTGAATTTACCCTTCTGCTGCTACTCGCCGACACCGTCTCCGGCTGGCGGTGTCGACAGCTGCTCGACCGAGCAGCGCCCTTTCTACTGTGAAGTTCGAGCCCCTGGGTGGCGGGCCCGGAGTTAGTTCCTTCTCCGCTGCTGACGTTAAGCAGGTCGCGGAGTGGAACAGGGCTGCATCCATGGAGGGCTAGGTGTTGTGTTGGTCGCTGGCCGTCGGCGGCCTGCCTATCGGAGGCGAGTATCCGCCCTGTGATCTGGTTGGTCAGAGTTGTTACGAAGTCTTTTACCCGTACGGCGCGTTTGCAGTCTGATGTCGTGCTGATTCGTTGTTCTTAGCAAAGCCCGCTCATGATCATCTGTCGGGCCCGGAGTGCGCCCCCGGGCCCGGAGCGGCAGAGTTCTGTGTCAGGGCACAAAAATTACAAAGAACTTTCTAATCCGTTCTTGGATTTCCCAAGTCCCTCGCCACCCGATGGGAAAGACGGCTGCAGTTCCGGCTTCCACAGTGACCGGTTTACCGCCATCCTCAGTGATGACCATTCGGCCTTCAAGGACGTGAATCACCTCACCGCGCTCCAAAAACTCCCACCGAGAAAGGCCTGGTTCAGCTTCCCAGACTCCAGAGAGAATGCGAGAGTCAGCGCTCGTAAAGGGAATAGTGATTCGCGTCGGGATGTCGTCGCTCAGTACCTCGGCGAGGGGCGGGCCGAGTAGGGATTCGTCTAGCTCCCCTTCGAAAAGTTCGCTGGGCTGGAAGGTTATGCTCATCTGGATTTGCCTTTCTGCTGCTACTAGCCGGATAGCCTCTGGCGGGCTGGTAGTAATAATGACCGCGGCTCGATTGAGCAGCGGTGGTCAATCGTCAAGGGGGATGCCGCGCAGGCCCGTCTCTCTGGTCTCATCCCATTGTTTCGAGGTCGAGTTTGGTCGATTCAGGGGTCAACGGCCGGTGACCCGGCCCTCGCCGGGCAGACACGTGAAAAAGGCAGGCTGCTGTACGGGCGCAAATGGGACTACCAGCCATTGCCCGCCATAAAATTCCACGTACGAATCCGAGGGGCACCCTGCATAGGCTTCTTCTCGTGTCATGTCGATCTGTCTTTCTCGCTAGGTCATGAATTGCTGGAAAGGGAACTATCTCCTCTTCCGCCGGAGGTGGGCTTGGCATCTATCCTCCTGTCATTTGCAGGCAGTGGAAACGCTAATTTGGAATGGTTTTAACCACCCCTTTGGATAGGTAGCACCGTAAATCTACGTACGACGGCTGGGACAGGTCGGCCTTTCCTGCCGAGGTGGCTCCCACGATGAACAGCGAACGCGAGGTGGCGGGCGGGGGTAGTCCAACCAGATCCCGAATGAGGAATCTGATGGTCTGGCGGTTCGGCGCCGATCAGGTAGGACAGCCCACGGGCCTAACTTGGATGAACAAGGTGTGATTGAGTGGAGCATGGCTGCACCAATAGAGGACTACGCATTGCTATCGGATCTTCAAACCGGGCCTCTCATATCCCGGGATGGCAGCGTGGACTGGCTCTGTTTCCCGCGCTTCGACTCGCCGTCCGTGTTTAGCAGCATCTTAGGCACCGATGACCACGGCCGCTGGCTGTTGGCGCCCAGCGAGCCAGGCGCTGTCGTTGTCGATCGACACTACATAGACTCAACATTCGTGCTCCAGACCATCTGGAAGACTGGTGGCGGAAACGTCCTAGTTACCGATTTCATGCCGCTTGGGGATAACGGTTCGTCCCTGGTCCGCCGTGTTACCGGGCTGGAAGGCAGCGTTGAAATGCGTCAGGAACTTCGGATCCGGCCAGGATATTCAACGGTCTTACCTTGGGCGAGTCGTGTACGCGACACTGCGCAGACGGCGGCACCGGTCCTGTTGGCCATGGCCGGTCCGGATGCTCTCGCACTGAGAGGACCTCATCTTCCACAAGCACATCAGCACGGGCACGAGGGAAAGTTCCTCATTTCGAAGGGCGAGCAGGTTGATTTCGAGCTAACGTGGTTCCCCTCGCACCGCCTCCTGCCAGCAGCGATTAACGTTGATTTCGCTCTTGAAGAAGCCACTGAGTATTGGAGCCGCTGGGGAAGCCATTGCCGGCAAGATGGTGTCTATGGGGGCGCGGTTAAACGTTCGTTGTTGGTACTCCGGGCTCTTACGCATTATGAAACGGGGGGATTGTTGCAGCGCCCACGACGTCCCTCCCCGAGGATTTCGGTGGACCACGGAACTGGGACTACCGATACTGCTGGTTGCGGGATGCGGCCCTGACACTGGAATCGATGCTGACCCACGGCTATGAAACAGAGGCGCTTCAATGGCGCAACTGGCTCCTTCGGGCACTCGCCGGCGATCCCGAGCAGATGCAGATTATGTACGGCGTTGGGGGAGAACGGGAACTCCCTGAACGCGAGCTCCATCACCTCCCTGGCTATGCGAACTCTAAGCCTGTGCGCGTTGGAAATGCGGCAGTATCGCAGTTCCAGGCTGATGTTGTCGGCGAAGTGATGGTGGCATTGGAAAGACTGCGTATGGCCGGAGGTAAAGAAGACCACTTCTCTTGGGCGCTTCAGCGGGCACTTTTGGGATTCGTCGAAAAACACTTCGACGACAAGGACTTCGGCCTTTGGGAGATGCGCGGCGACGCGCAGTACTTCACGCACTCCCGGGTAATGATGTGGGCCGCCTTCAACAGCGGGATCCGGGCGGTACGGATTCACGGTTTACCTGGAAATGCTGAGAAGTGGGAGCACCTCCGAGAGCGGTTGCGTGAAGAGATAATGCGCGAGGGATTCGACCAAAGGATTGACTCCTTTACGCAGACATATGGCGGAAGGCAAACAGACGCGGCGCTACTGGTCATGCCACAGGTCGGCTTTCTCCCCTACAACGACAAGCACATGCTGAGCACAGTCACACGGCTGGAAGAAGAACTCCTTACCGACGACGGCCTTCTCCTGCGCTATCGAACAGAAAGTGGCGTCGACGGCCTGGCACCGGGTGAACATCCTTTCCTCGCATGCTCTTTCTGGCTCGTGGAGCAGTACGCGCGCACAGGTAGACAAGCCGAGGCAAAGATCCTTATGGATAAACTCGTAGGGCTTGCCAACGAGCTCGGTCTGCTTAGCGAAGAGTACGCAACGAACGAAAAGCGGATGGCCGGGAACTTCCCCCAAGCATTCTCACACTTAACCCTAGTCAGGGCGGCAGACGCTATGCATGGGGTTGACCGCCTCAGTCTGGCCGTCGACGCTGTAGTTTAGTGGCAGGGCGTCGGAGGTGCCTCGATTGAAGTAGCCAGCGGTGTGGTTGCCTGCTCAGGCGTCGAACATGGGTGCACTCAGCCTTCTCCGGATGTTGGGCCCAACGCTGGCTCCGTCCGTCCTCTAGGAACTTGCCCGGCCTTCCATCGCGGACGACGCCTGTGCATGCTCGCGGCGCGGGATCCGCCCGGCGGCTTTCGCCAGCTACCGCTGATGGCTGCATGCTTTCAAGGCTTCGCCCATGAACACGCGGTTCTGCTCCCTGGTCACGGCCGTGACCAGCAGCGCGGCGTCACTGCCCAATTCCATTGAGAAGGCAGCGTCAGAGGCGTTACGGGGAGTCGTTGGTGTATGAGACTTTGAAACCACGGTTGACGAGCTGCTCAGTGGCACTGACGAGTTCTACGGCATGGGGCAGGAGCGTGTCCTCTGCTGCCATGACTTAGAGGTTGGCCCATTCCGTTTCGAGGGCCTCGCAGGCCAGCTCCGCCGTCACGACGGCATTTCTTGCGGTGAAGCAGCCGGCAGTGTTTGGGAGGACCTGACGTTATTGGCCACGAGCAGCAGTATAGAAAGGGAACCTGTTTCGGCGGGCGAGTAGCGGCGCATGGCTACCGTGGTCAGTCAGCTCCGCGCCGGGGGCCAGGAGCGCGGCACCGAGTCCGTCAAGACCGGGCGCTCCACCTGTGCCCGAGATGGGCCGGGAGCTCAGTTCCATGCCGATGACCAGGCAGTCGGTGTCTATTCAGCGCAGTTGTTTGGTCCTCATCCGCATCCACCCTGGATTGCCATCACGAAGTCGATGTCATCGTCCACAGAAATCGAGGTGGTGCCAATGGCTGCACGGCACCACCTCGGAGTAAAAGCCTTCGCTATAACGCTTGCCAACCAAATCACAGGGCGGGCCGTTTTCTCAACGGGCAGGCCACCGACGGCCGGCAGGCGGGTGTAGCAGTAGCGCGTATTAGATTTCGAAGTATCGGAAGGAGTGTGACTCCAGGCCCTCGGGGTTGGGTCCGTAGATGGTGACCATGCGTGCGTAGACCGGTGCCCAGTACCGGCCGAGCTGTCCGGGGTTTACGCGTGCCGAATCGCCCGGCCTCAAGATGACAGTCTTGCCTTCGCTGGCAATGTGGAGCTCGCCTTCCAGAACGAAGTTCGTCTCGGTGTGGGGGTGGAAGTCTTCCCAGCCACAGGAGTTCAGTTCCCACTCGGAGAGTATGAAATCATCCCAGCCGCCTACTGGATCGGCGTTGATGAACCTGCAGTGCAATCGTTGCCATTCATCCTTCATAGGCGTCATGGCCTTCATTGGCCAAAAGTCGATTTTTTCCCCGGTCTTAGGTGCCGGGGGCTGAGAGGTGGTGGGAGTGGGAGTGGCCATTTTTTGACCCCTTTCTTCAGCGCGTCATCTGCTATGCGGAATGCTCCTGTGAATCCGGGGAGAGCGCGTCATCGCGATCTGGGTCCCGCCGCTGTCCACTTTGACAGGGACGTGCGTTCAAGTCAATCGTCTAAAAGAATGGGTAAGATCCAACATCCCTATCGGCCCGCTTGAGGAAAAGTCTTCTTGAACGATTGACTTGCACGCTTGTTCATGTCATCTTTTTTGTACGAGCAAACGTGAGAAGCATCACAGTACCAAGGCTCGTGCCTGCGCCCGAAAGGCCTCTAGGAAACTAGAGAATATCAACTTTGTGATGATCCCCCGAGCCCTCACGGGGCTACCAACTTGATCTTCAAGGCAGTTCTGCCTGCATCCCAGACCACCAGGTCTTTCCCCATTCAAAGGAGAATCATGGAAACCACACTCGTAGGAACACTCAGTAAAGCTGGATCCATCCACAAGGTAGAAGGCGGCTATATCGGGCTGCCGTCCATGAACGAACCTGGAACGGTCGCTGCGATCGGCGACTCCCTCCACAACCCGGAGGGGTCCGTCATGAGCGCCGGATTCTTCGAACTGAAGGCTTCCGAGCCCTTGGTATACACGTACACCTACGACGAGATGAAGGTCGTCGTGCAGGGTGAGTTCATCCTTACCGACCAGTCGACAGGCGAAGTCACACACGCCAAAGAGCGCGACGTGCTGTTCTTCCCCAAGGGCACAACGGTCAAGTTTGAGACCCCTGAGTACGCTCTAGGGTTCTTCGCCGGCGACCGCAATTTCGCCCCCTAGACCCAAACAACTCGGGTCGGTTCCATGCCGTCGCCACCAGGCGCCGGTGGAACCGGGCGTCTAACGTGCGGCATTGACGGGGCCCGCCGGCCAAGGCGGTTTGCCGTAAAGACTTTTTCGGACCTGAGATGCCTGACTGAAGGGTCGGGGGTCGGATCATCTCCGGGCTTGGGAGCACCACTCCGGGCGAGCTGGCAAGGATGGCGCCACCCTCCCGCATTCTCTAACCGCTTTCTCGACGTACGGGCGTGGGCTTTGCACTGGCCGCACCCGGACTGAGACACGTAGCCCAATAAAAGCGCCGCATACCGGCGACCTAAAAGATCTTTTTGTAGAGGAGAACACCATGGTATTACGAGTCGGAATCATTGGTGCCGGACCCAGCGGACTGGCACAACTGCGGGCGTTTGAATCAGCACGTCAGAAGGGCGCCTCGATCCCCGAAATCATGTGCTTCGAGAAGCAAGGCGACTGGGGCGGACAGTGGAACAGCAGCTGGCGGATCGGGCTGGATGGGCACGGTGAGCCGGTGCACTCCAGCATGTACCGCCACCTATGGTCAAACGGGCCCAAGGAGTGCCTGGAGTTCTCGGACTACTCCTTTGACGAGCACTTCGGCCGTCCGATTTCCTCATTCCCGCCTCGCGAGGTCCTCTTCGACTACATCAAGGGCCGCGTGGAAAAGTCAGACGTCCGCAAGTACGTCAAGTTCAATACGGTTGCCCGCCACACTAGCTACAACGAGGCCACGCAGGAATTCACGCTGACGGTTGAGGACCTCAAAACCAACCTCACGGAGACCCATGTATTCGACAAGCTGGTGGTGGCCACCGGCCACTTCCATGTTCCCGCCATCCCCGAGTTCAAGGGCATCAAAACCTTCCCGGGCGAGGTTCTGCACGCCCATGATTTCCGCGGTGCCGAGCGCTTTTACGGCAAGAAGCTGCTCATGATCGGCAGCAGCTATTCCGCCGAGGACATCGGCATGCAGTCCCACAAGATGGGCGCCGCGTCCCTCACCCTCAGCTACCGCACGGCCCCCATGGGTTATCACTGGCCGGAGAACACGGTGGAGCGCCCGCTGGTCACCCACTTTCAGGGCCGCACGGCCTACTTTAGTGACGGCACACACGATGACTTTGACGCGGTCGTTCTTTGCACCGGATACCAGCACAAATACCCGTATCTGCCCAGCGAGCTGTCGCTGAAGTCACCGAACGTGCTGTACCCCGGCAACCTCTACAAGGGAGTGGTATGGCAGCAGAACGAAAACCTGTTCTATCTGGGTGCCCAGGACCAGTACTACACGTTCAACATGTTCGACGCGCAGGCATGGTTTGCCCGCGATGTGATGACCGGAAAGATCGACCTTCCGTCGCTCGCTGAGCGCGACGCGGACATCCAGCTCTGGCTCGAGCGCCAAGCCGCACTGTCCGATCACGACGCAGAAGCCGATTTCCAGACGGACTATCTGCGGGAACTCATCGAAGCTACAGATTACCCGCCCTTTGATCTCGACGCCGTCTGCCAGTTGTTCAAGGACTGGATGCACCACAAGCACGATGACATCCTCGGGTACCGCGATATGCTCCACCGTTCAGTGGTCACCGGTACCCTGGCGACCCAGCACCACACCCGATGGATCAACGCAATGGATGACTCCATGGAGCGCTACCTGCACGGCACCTCCCAGAATCTGGACAACATGACACCCGATAATCTCACCGAGACAGTAGCCGCCGGGTAACGAAGGACCCGTACGTGGCTGTTCGGGTACCCCTACGAACAGGGATTAGCAGGCGGCCTCGACCGGCCGTCCCCGATGCAGCTCGAGCACCTTCTCTAGATCCCCTCCGCTATTGAGGGCGAGGAACAGCCTTCGCCCTCGAGGCCTCCCAAGGCAGCAGGGGTGTCCCCGGCAGTGACAGGCCGCCGACTGGTCTTACCAGACGGCGGCCTGCCACGCCTACGAACCAGCGGGTCTACTTACACCCCATCACCTTGGTGGCGGACATCGACACCGACAACACCCTCATGGCCGAGGAACAGTTCGGCCTGGCCATCACAACGGCTAGGGATCTCTTATGCCTTCGGCGGGTTGCTACTCGGTCATGGCAATGGCTTTTCTCTCACTTGAACGACGGTCATGTCCCAGTCCCGAGGCCGCCGTTCCACGCAGCCGATTGGTCGCGCCTGAAGTCAGACGAACCTGTCACAGTCTCTGACGACCTCTACTCCGCAGGGCACGTCTAGGTCGAAGATGTAGCACCAAGTTAAGGGAAGACCCCACAAAATATGGCGCCTCATCCCCCACTAAACTGACGCGAAGGTATTTGTGCCCGCTAGAAAACTAGCAATCCAGCCGGCCGCTGCGATCGTCTAGGTACCGGCGCGGCCTCCAACGCGATATGCGTTCCTTCAAGCACGAACAGAAGTTCAGATCAGGCGTTCCAGACAGTGCTACAACCTTTCACTCTCCAAGCAATACTCTTAGGAGGTGTCCTAGGCGGGCCAAAAATCGCGAGACTGGAGAGCGAGCTATGCGGGTGTCCGCAAAAGATCGAAAAGAACAGCTGATTTCAGCAACTGTGGAACTGATGAGGCGTGAGGGTGTTCAGTCCGTGACCATGCGGGCCATTGCTAAAGAGGCTAATGCCCCCTTGGCAACTGCGCATTATTGCTTCAGCGGTAAAGAAGAGCTCATGGAGGCGGCCGCTGAGGCCTGGCTGAAGAACCTAAGCAGTTTTTCCGGTGACATCCCGGTCCACGTGGGCCTCCGTAAGGCGGTGGAACAAGTAGCCCAAGGCTACTGGCGGGCGTTGGAAGAAGAGCCGGCCAGTCTCCTTGCTGAGATCGAACTCATTTTGTGGGCAACACGCAATGCCCCCGTCAGCCCGCTGGCCGCGAAGATCTATCCTGCCTACGAGGTGGAGCTTGGAAATCTCTTCTCCTCCGCGATCCAAAACAATGGTGATCAGTGCCGCATCGGCGTCCCCGACCTCGTAAGGTCTTTCCTTATGATCTACGACGGCGCGGCCCTTCAATACTTGACTGACCCCACAGCGACCGATCACCGCGCCTTGTTCTTCATGACGCTTGATGCACTGCTGACCAGGGCCGGCGTCTAAAACTCGTCTGCCGTCAACCGTGCCACGCGGAGAGATAAACGACCGAAATGATCTCGCTTTCAGGAGCAGAGACCGGAACGGGAACGCACGGGTATGTTCGAATGCGCGGCTGCGCACCCGGATCCAAAACCGATTAGGCAGTATCTTAAGCTCCGAACAGCCCGAGGATATCCGACAAACGATTGGCGCTTCCTCAACAGTTGGTAACCGTGAGCTAGATCGACTTCGCCAATGGGTCGACAAGGTCGCACTCACGCCGTCGACGGGATCAGCACATTCGTGGCTTCCTATGGGAAGGCATGAGCCAGCTTTGCTGTTTCATCTCCGGCTCGAGCGGCGAACTGTCAGCTGACGCTTGGGACATTCCGCTGCGGACGTCGACCAGATCACGAACATGGATTAGGGGGCTTGGCGGTTCCGCGCCGCTCAGTCTGCCGCTGCAGAAGAACGTCCTGAACCGTCGGCTGGCTCACCAGCAAGAACCTGCGCCTTGCCATCACGCCCTGGATCGAACGGACTTACCACCGCCGGCGACGGCAAAGACGGCCGGGCCAACTCACGCCTATCGACTAATAAACAATCAACCGGACTACGCTCACAGCGGCCGGCCCGGGCCCCATGCGCGCTTCGGGCGAATCGACGGCGTCGACTCTGCGCCCGCTATCGCCGGCGGCGGCAGGGAGGCGCAATGGGGGTCGGATTTCTGTCACCACCGCGTTGTCAGTGGATACTGCGGCCCTTGGATACAGCGGGGCACCCCGTGTCACTCAAGCCACACTCGAAACGTGAAGGTCCGGGCCCATCATAAAGGGTGGTTTAAACCATCCTGAATTAGCGTTTCACCTATCCGCAAATGACAGGACCATTGGATGTAACGCCATCTCTGTAGGAGGAGACCCCGCTTTTGGAAAGGCAGCCCGGTGCTACAAACCTCAGATTCTTGTTTTGATGCCTGGATGGGCCGGGAGGCCCTCGCCGAGGCCATGATTCCGGTGATCGGCCGGCTTTACCGCGAGAATAACGTGGTGACCAGCATCCATGGCCGGAGCCTGATCAACAAGTCCACCATGAACATCTTCAAGGCGCACCGCTTCGCCCGCAGGATCAGCAATGACGAACTGCTCCTGGAGGAGACCGCTCCCCTCTTAAACGTTCTGGCAGGGCTGGAACTCGGAGCGGCAGCGATCGACATTGCCCGGCTGAGCCAGAAGTTTAAGGAAGATGGCGGCGACGCTACCCTGGAGGATTTTCTCCGCCAGGAGCTCGCAGAGGTCGTGGGCAAACGCGGCAACAACGACCGCACCAGCACAGATGTCGTGCTCTACGGCTTTGGCCGCATCGGCCGGCTCTTGGCCCGCGTCCTGATCGAAAAGGCCGGTGGCGGGCACGGCCTGCGCTTGCGGGCCATCGTAGTGCGGAAGGGGTCGGACAACGACCTCTCCAAACGTGCCAGCCTCCTGCGCCGCGACTCGGTCCACGGCTCTTTTGAGGGCACCATTCGTGTTGACGAGGAAGCCGACACCATCACCGCCAACGGTGTGCAGCTCCAGGTCATCTACTCCGATAATCCGGCCGCCATCGACTACACCGCCTACGGCATCCACGACGCCCTGGTGGTGGACAACACCGGCCGCTGGCGCGACGCCGAAGGCCTATCGCAGCACCTGCAGAGCAAGGGCGTTGCCCGCGTCCTCCTGACGGCCCCCGGCGAGGGCGAACTGAAGAACATCGTTCACGGCATCAACCACCACACGATCGAAGACACCGACCAGATCGTGTCGGCAGCCTCCTGCACCACCAACGCCATCACCCCGGTGTTGAAGGCCATCAACGACAAGTTCGGCGTCATCCACGGCCATGTGGAAACGGTGCACTCCTTCACTAACGACCAGAACCTGATCGACAACTTCCACAAGGGCGACCGCCGCGGACGCTCGGCCGCGCTGAACATGGTCATCACCGAAACCGGTGCCGCAAAGGCAGTAGCCAAAGCGTTGCCCGAGCTGCTCGGCAAGCTCACCGGCAGCTCCATCCGTGTCCCCACACCGGACGTTTCGCTGGCCATCCTCAACGTGAGCCTGGAAAACGGCACCACAAAGGAGGAAGTCAATGACTACCTCCGGGAGATGTCCCTCCACTCGGACCTGCGCAAGCAGATCGACTACATCGACTCACCCGAAGTGGTGTCCACCGACTTCGTCGGTTCACGCCGTACCGGCATCGTGGATGGCCTCGCCACCGTTTCCACCGGGAAGAACCTGGTCCTGTACGTCTGGTACGACAACGAGTTCGGCTACAGCTGCCAGGTGGTCCGGGTCATGGAGGAAATGGCCGGCGTGAATCGGCCGTCCTTCCCCGCAACGGGAGTGGTTCAGGAGGCCATGTCGGTGCTTGCGGCCTTGGGATCCGTCTAGGTGCTTCACCCACCCTTGATACGTAGGGAATAAATCAACGAAACGAAGAGGCAGAAGCAGTTGCACTCCCACTTCAAGCCCAAGCGCCGAAATATAGGAGAACAATGACTGCCATTTCAACAACCCAGTCTGGTGCCCCCGCTGGGATAACGACGGTGAGCTCACCCTCTCCGCGCACTCGCTGCACGCCGAGGATGGCGACTTCGGCCAGGCCGGCACGCTGTACCGCGAGGTGTACAACGACAGCGAGAAGGCCCGCCTGCTGGACACCGTCACCGACGCCGTCGGCGGCGTCAAGAATGCCGGGATCAAGGAACGCGCCATCCAGTACTGGACCAACGTCGACACCGAGCTTGGCGCCAAGCTGCGGGCCAACCTAGGTGCGGCGACTGTCGCGTCAGCGCCGGACTCCGACGCCGAGTCGGCCAACAAGATCGGCTAAACGACTGCGCCAATCCCGCCGGCTGAATCCCTAACGAATGAATCTGAGGAAATTCAATGCATGTTGGTCCGCTTGCGGCTGAGGACCGGCCTTTCGTGGCACCGGTCACCGGTCACCGGCCCGCGTCCCGCTCCTCCAAAGAGACCTGCACCATCTCCTCCGATACTGCTCCCGCGAGGCCGTGAACGTGAGGTGCAGCAGCTCATCCACGACCTCGCTCTTCTCGCAGCGGGGTGCGATGCGCCAGTCAAGTAGGGCGGAGTCCAAGCAGGAGCTTCTGTCCGTCAGCTCAGCCCTTGCACCATGCCTTAATCCTCTTCCCAGAATTTGAGCCGATACATGAAAATTGGAATTCTCACTAGCGGGGGCGACTGCCCCGGACTGAACGCCGTGATCCGCGGAGCGGTCCTTAAGGGCATCGCCATCCAAGGCCACGAATTTGTCGGGTTCCTAGACGGCTGGCGGGGGGGTGGTTGAAGGCGACATCATCGACATCCCCCGCACCATGGTCCGCGGCATCGCCAAACAGGGTGGAACTATCCTGGGTACGTCCCGCACCAACCCCTTCGAAAATGGCGGTGGCCCGGATGTCATCAAGGCCAACATGGAACGCTTAGGCATCGACGCCATCATCGCCATCGGCGGCGAAGGGACCCTGGCCGCCGCGAAGCGCCTCACCGACGCCGGCCTCAAGATCGTAGGTGTGCCCAAGACCGTGGACAACGACCTCGACGCCACCGACTACACGTTCGGCTTCGACACGGCCGTGCAAATCGCCACCGAGGCCATCGACCGGCTCCGCACCACCGCAGAATCCCACCACCGGTGCATGATCGCCGAGGTTATGGGCCGCGATGTGGGCTGGATTGCCCTCCATGCAGGCATGGCCGCCGGCGCCCACGCCATCCTGGTCCCGGAGCAGAAGGTCAGCATTGAGCAGATCACCCTGTGGGTGAAGGAAGCCCACGCCCGCGGCCGTGCACCCCTGGTGGTGGTGGCGGAGGGATTTGTTCCGGAGCACATGGAGTCCCCGCACTCCCAGCGCGGGCTGGACACCTTTGGCCGGCCGCGGCTGGGCGGAGTCGCGGACCAGCTAGCCCCCGAGCTTGAGGCCCGTACCGGCATCGAGACCCGCGCCACCATCCTGGGGCACATCCAGCGCGGCGGCGTTCCCTCTGCCTTCGACCGCGTCCTGGCAACGCGCCTGGGCATGGCGGCGATCGACTCAGTGGTGGAGGGCCGCTGGGGCACCATGGTGGCTCTGAAAGGCACCAATATTGAGCATGTGAGCTTTGAGAAGGCCCTCGGCCAGCTAAAGGTTGTTCCCCAGAACCGCTACGACGAAGCCGCGGTCCTGTTCGGCTGAACCGGGCACTCCCCCTAGGCTGGTCATGTATCTCTTCAGCGGGTGCTAGACGAGGGGCCACCAGAAGCACCCATAGCCACAACCGCAGGTTGGACAGCGCCAGAATGCGGTCTCGGTTCAGACGCTCTGTTCCTGTTTCCGCGCTGCCCTGTCGAGAGCTTCCAACACCCGCGCGTTGTTTGCCGCGTCCCTTAGACCGTAGCGGAGCGGCGTACCGCCCATGACGCTGTCGGCGAAGTGTTCGCCCATCCGTACGAAGTTGTTTTCGCCCTTTACCGCGTGATAGGTAGTGTCCTGCCCGAAGTGATGCTCCTCTAAGACAGAGTCCTCCTCCAAGAGGCCAAAAGGATTGTCGAGGTAGAGTCGCCCCTCGGTCCCCGTGATTTCCAAAAAGTTGCGGCGCTCGAGGTTCAGTCCGGTATCAAAAAGCGCGGTTGCGTTGCCGGGAAAGCGCAGCATGCCAGCAATGCTGAGCTCAATTCGACCGCTGTCGTTGGCGTCGCGGTAGTTACCAAAGGCCGCAACTCGAGCGGGTTCCTGGGCGGTGACCATCCGGCTCACGTTGACGCAGTAGCAGCCCGTATCGAAAAGTGCGCCGCCGCCGAGCCCCGTGTACCAGCGGATGTTGTCGTCTCCGCCCGCGTCGAAAGTGTGACCAACGTGGACAAATGTCAACTTGCCCACCACACGAGCCTCGAGCAGCTCTTGCAACTTCTCGAAACGCGGGTGAAAACGGTAAGCGAAGCCCTCTAAGACTTTAAGACCGGTCGCATCGGCCTTGCGTGCAATCTCCTCGCATTCGGTGACGCTCATCGCCAAAGGCTTTTCACAGAGGACGTGCTTGCCTGCGTCCAAGGATTTCAGAATCCACTCGAGGTGAAGCGCGTTCGGCAGCGGAATGTAAACAGCGTCGATGTCCGGGGAAGCGAGCAGCGCCTCATAAGATTCAAATACCCGTGAGATGCCGTGCTTGTTGGCGAACTCTCTAGCCCTCTCCTCCGTGCGGGAAGCGATACCTACTACCTCACCGTTTTTCGTTCCCTGCAACGCCGGAATTGTCTTGCGTACGATGCGGGCGCCTCCCAGGACGCCCCAACGCAGTTTCTCGCTCATTTAACACTCCTTTTAGCAGGCTGCCCAGAAGGCTCTGCGACGGGCCGAACTCTGCGGGACGACCCACCATCAGATTTTGCGGAACTCGTCCGACATCCCTAGAACGTCTTGCCGGTCGAGCCGAGCTGCCGGGCAGCCTCGACGACGCGTGCCGCGAGGCCCGCTTCGGCGGAGGCGCCCCAGACCCGGGGATCGTACAGCTTCTTGTTCCCGACCTCCCCGTCGACCTTCAGGACGCCGTCGTAGTTGCGGAACATGTGGTCCGCGACGGGGCGGGTGTACGCGTACTGGGTGTCGGTGTCGATGTTCATTTTGATCACGCCGTAGGAGACGGCGTCGGCGATCTCCTTTTCGGAGGAGCCCGAACCGCCGTGGAAGACCAGGTCGAACGGGTTGGCCTTGCCGATCTTGGCACCGACCTGCTCCTGGATGTCCTTGAGAATCTCCGGGCGCAGCTTGACGCCGCCGGGCTTGTAGACGCCGTGCACGTTGCCGAAGGTCAGCGCCGTGATGTAGCGGCCGTTCTCACCCGAGCCGAGAGCCTCGATGGTGGCCAGGGCGTCCTCAACGGTCGTGTACAGCTTGTCGTTGATGGCGTTCTCGACGCCGTCTTCCTCGCCGCCGACGGTGCCGATCTCGACCTCGAGGATCATCTTCGCGGCAGCGGTGCGCTCCAGCAGTTCCCGGGCGATGCGCAGGTTCTCCGGGAGCGTCTCGGCCGAGCCGTCCCACATGTGGGAGCTGAAGAGCGGGTTGCGGCCGGCCTTGACCTCGGCTTCGGAGGCTGCCAGCAGCGGCAGCACGAAGCCCTCGAGCTTGTCCTTGGGGCAGTGGTCGGTGTGCAGGGCGATGTTGACGCCGTAGTTCTTGGCGACTTCGCGGGCAAACGCGGCGAAGCCGAGCGAGCCGGCAACCATGTCCTTGGTGGAGGCTCCGGACCAGTACGCGGCGCCGCCGGTGGAGACCTGGACGATGCCGTCGGACTCGGCCCCGGCGAAGCCGCGGAGGGCTGCGTTAAGGGTCTGGGAGGAGGTGACGTTGACGGCCGGGAACGCGAAGCCGCCCGTCTTAGCGCGGTCGATCATCTCGGAGTAGATCTCTGGGGTTGCAATGGGCATGCTGACTCCTGTGCTGGTGTTCGTCTGCGCGCCCTTCCCTGCTGGTCAAGGCATTGTCCGCCTTCCGTTGGGTTCCAGCCAACGGAAAGCGGCTGCTCATAGCCCGCCCCGTGGGACGAAGATATGAAAATGCCAAGCTATCCGGCAACCTCACCGGTGGTCTCATAGGTTGCGATCTGGCCAATGCGGCGTTCGTGGCGCTCGGCGTTGCTAAACGGTTCTGCCAGGAATGCCTCGATCAGTTCTGTGGCTTCCTGAACGGTGTGCTGCCGTCCACCCACTGCCACTAAGTTGGCGTTGTTGTGTTCACGGGCCAATTTCGCCGTGTCTAGGTTCCATGCCAAGGCCGCGCGGACACCTTTGACTTTATTTGCGGCGATCTGCTCGCCGTTGCCCGAGCCGCCCAACACTATCCCGAGGGCGTCTACGCCCGCGGCCTGATCGGCCACAACGGCAGACGCTGCCTTAATACAGAACGCAGGGTAGTCGTCCTCGGCGTCATAGGACGCCGGTCCGTGGTCCACCATCTGGTAGCCCTTGGCTGAAAGTACAGTAATGAGGTGGGAGCATAGCTCCATTCCGGCATGGTCGGTTGCGATATGAACGCGCATCGGTGGCCCTTCAGGCTGGTTGGGGTGTGTTGTTGAGGTGCAGAGCCCTCGGGCCGAAGGCCAGCTGGCCGTTCGCGCGCAGCGACTCGATGGCATCCGCAGGCGACGGCTTGCCGTACACGGCGGATCCTGCCACAAAGACGTTGGCACCGGCCTCCGCTGCGCGGGTGATGGTTTCCTCCGTGATACCGCCGTCCACCTGGATGGCCACGTTGACCCCTGAGCCCTCTACCGCCGCCCGGGCACGGCGGATCTTAGGCAGCATGACGTCCAGGAACGCCTGGCCACCGAAGCCCGGCTCCACCGTCATGATCAACAGCATGTCCAGTTCGGGGAGCATGTCCAGGTACGGTTCCACCGGAGTGGCCGGGCGCAATGCCATGCCCGCCTTGGCCCCACGTGCCCGAAGTTCGCGGGCAAGTTTGATGGGAGCATTGGATGCCTCGACGTGGAACGTCACCGAGCTCAGGCCGGCGTCGGCATACTGCGGCGCCCAGCGGTCGACGTTGGCAATCATCAGGTGGGCGTCCAATGGGATGGTGCTGACCTTCTGCAGCCGTTCCACGACAGGCAGGCCGATGGTCAGATTTGGCACAAAGTGGCTGTCCATGACATCCACGTGTACGGCATCGGCGTTGCTGATGCGGGCAAGCTCGGCCTCGAGGTTGACGAAGTCGGCCGAGAGGATGCTGGGGTTGATGCAGCAGTTCAAAGGTGATGCGGACATGATGTCTACCTTTCGGTGGCGGTCAGAGCTCGGTGGGTCAGGAAGACTTCCCTGCGGTGGCGAGGGCGCCTTCGACGTCGGCCAGCAGTTCCTTCCAGCTGGCCACGAACTTGTCCAGCCCCTCGGACTCCAGGAGGGCCACCACCTCGTTGTAGGCGATGCCCAGTTCGTCCAGGGCGTTCAGCACGCGGTTGGCTTCCGCGTAGGTGCCGGTGATGGTATCACCGGCGACCACGCCGTGGTCGAAGGTGGCGTCGAGCGTCTTCTCCGGCATGGTGTTTACGACATCGGCAGCAACCAGTTCGGTCACGTAGAGGGTATCGGGGTAGGCCGGGTCCTTGACGCCGGTGGAGGCCCACAGGGGACGCTGCGGGAGTGCGCCAGTTTCGGCCAGGACCGCCCAGCGTTCGGTGGCGAAGAGGTCTTCATAGACCTGGTAGGCCAGCCGGGCGTTCGCCACTCCCGCTTTGCCCTTGAGTGCCTTGGCTTCGTCGGTGCCGATAGCGTCCAGTCGCTTGTCGATCTCAGAGTCCACCCGGGAGACGAAGAACGAGGCAACCGAGTGAATCTTGGCGAGGTCGTGACCGTTCTCCTTGGCCAGTTTCAGGCCGGACTGGAAGGCGTTAATGACGGCGCGGTAGCGGTCCAGGGAGAAAATCAAGGTCACGTTGACGCTGATGCCTTCGCCCAGGGTGGCCGTGATGGCCGCCAAGCCTTCGAGCGTTGCCGGGATCTTAATCAGGACGTTGTCCTTGTCCACCTTCTTGTAGAGGTTCTTAGCCTCGGCGATGGTGCGCTCGGTGTCCCAAGCGAGACGGGGGTCAACCTCGATGGAGACACGGCCGTCTACGCCGTTGGTGGCGGCGGCGATCGGTGCGAACAGATCGCAGGCGTCGGCGACGTCGGTGGTGGTGATCTCGAAGATGGTCTCCTCGACGCCGGCGCCCTGCGCGGCAAGTTCGGCGATCTTTGCGTCGTAGTCCGAGCCGGAGGTGATCGCGGCCTGAAAGATGGATGGGTTGGTGGTCACGCCCACCACGTTCTTTTCGTCGATGAGCTTCTGCAGGCTTCCGCTGGCGAGACGCTCGCGGGAAAGGTCATCGAGCCAGATGGACACACCGGCATCGGACAGCTGGGCGGTAGGGGTTGCTTTGATCATGGCTTCTGCTTCTTCCTTCATAAAGTACGGACTGGTGACAGTTCGCGGCGGCGCCGCGGGACGTCCCCCAATGAGGCCGTCCCGCGGCGCCGGCCGCAGCGGTCAGGCGCGGGCAGCGGCCAAGGAGTCCTTGGCGGCCGCGGCGACAGCCTCCGCGGTAATACCAAACTCCTGGAACAGGCGCTTGTAGTCCGCCGAAGCACCGTAGTGCTCCAGGCTGACGGACCGGCCGGCATCGCCGACAAATTCCCGCCAGCCCAGGGCCAGTCCGGCCTCGACCGAGACGCGGGCCTTGACGGCGGCCGGCAACACGGACTCCCGGTAAGCGGCGTCCTGCTTGTTGAACCACTCGACACACGGCATGGAGATGACGCGGGCGGCGACACCTTCGGCCTGGAGGGCTTCACGGGCCTGGACGGCTAGCTGCACCTCGGAGCCAGTAGCGATCAGCAACACCTGGGCTGGCACGGTAGCGCCGTCCCTCGAAGCCTCGGCCAGAACATAGCCGCCCTTTGCGACGCCCGCCGGGGAGGCAAAGGTGTCACCGTCGGCCGCACCCTCGCCGCGGGCGAAGGTGCGGACGTTCTGACGGGTCAGAACGATGCCGGCCGGGTTCTCGTGGTTTTCCAGCATGGTCTTCCACGCTATGCCCACCTCGTTCGCGTCACCGGGACGGACCACGTCTAGGCCAACAACGGCGCGCAGGGTAGCGAGCTGCTCCACGGGCTGGTGGGTGGGGCCGTCCTCACCAAGGCCGATGGAGTCGTGGGACCACACATAGATGGACGGGACACCCATCAAGGCGGAGAGGCGGATTGCAGGGCGCTGGTAGTCGCTGAAGATCAGGAACGTGCCCGAGAAAGCGCGTGTCCGGCCGTGCAGCGAGATGCCGTTCACAATCGATGCTGCGGCGTGCTCGCGGATGCCGAAGTGCAGGACCCGGCCGTAGGGGTTGCCTTTCCATGCATCCGTGGAGCGGGAGGCCGGGATGAACGACGGCGATCCTTCGATGGTGGTGTTGTTGGACTCGGCGAGGTCGGCCGACCCGCCCCACAGTTCGGGCATAACCGGACCCAGCGCGTTCAGGACCTTCCCCGACGCTGCACGGGTGGAGACATCCTTGCCGGCTTCGAAGACGGGCAGGGCGGCGTCGAGTCCGGCCGGAAGCTTCTTGGCTTCTATCCGCTTCAACAATGCGGCGCCCTCAGGGTTGGCCGACTGCCAGGCCTGAAAGGACTCGTCCCATTCGCTGCGGACAGCGGCACCGCGGTCGACGACGGCGCGGGCGTGGGCCAGGATGTCCTGATCCACCTCGAAGGACTTGGCCGGATCGAAGCCCAGAACCTCCTTGAGTCCGGCTACTTCATCAGCACCGAGTGCTGAACCGTGGATCTTGCCGGTGTTCTGTTTCTTCGGCGCAGGGTACCCGATGATGGTGCGCAGCGAAATGATGGACGGTTTGGAGGTCTCGGCCTTCGCGGCGAGCAGGGCCGCGTACAACTCCTGGACGTCTTCGACGTATTCGCCGGTCTCGGTCCAGTCAACGCGCTGGGTGTGCCAGCCGTAGGCCTCGTAGCGCTTCAGGACGTCCTCAGTAAAGGAGATGTCGGTGTCGTCCTCGATGGAGATGTGGTTCTCATCGTAGACAACAACGAGGTTGCCCAGTTCCTGGTGACCCGCCAAGGAGGAAGCCTCGGAGGTTACGCCTTCCTGGATGTCGCCGTCGGACGCGATAACCCAGATGGTGTGGTCAAACGGGGATGTGCCCTCGGCGGCGTCGGCGTCGAACAGGCCGCGCATCCGGCGCTGGGAGTAGGCGAAACCCACGGAGGAGGCAAGGCCCTGGCCCAAGGGGCCGGTGGTGATTTCAACACCAGCGGTGTGCTTGTACTCCGGGTGGCCGGGGGTCAGCGAATCCCAGGTGCGCAACGCCTTGAGGTCGTCCAGTTCCAGGCCGTAACCGGACAGGAACAGCTGGATGTAAAGGGTCAGCGAGGAGTGACCGGGTGACAGGATGAAACGGTCACGTCCCAGCCAGTCCGGGTCGCGGGGGTCATGGCGCATCAGCTTCTGGAAGAGAAGGTAGGCGGCCGGGGCCAGGCTCATGGCCGTGCCAGGGTGGCCGTTGCCGACCTTCTCGACGGCGTCCGCGGCCAGAACACGGGCTGTGTCCACGGCGCGCTCGTCCGCGGGAGTCCAGTCAAGTGCCGCTGAATTCGCAGTGCTGGAGAGCATCACATTTGTTGTGGGGTTCACGGTTTGTCCTCTTGGATCTGGTCGGCCTGTAACGGCCGGACGGATGCTTTCTGGTTTATATCCATGATTGCGAAACAAACGGGCAGGGGTAACACTGTTTTCTGACGGTTCTTACTACCCTTTTGGGTTGGTTGGAGGCCCCGCCTGTGTTTCGTCAACTTCAAGTCGGCCATTTCAGCGCTAAGAATCAGGCCACCGCGGCACGTTTCCAGGCCATTTCAGCAGTTGGCTATTTCATGAGGGCGTTCTTGACCCGGTAGGACTCACCACGGAACTGCAACAGCCGCCCGTGGTGGACCAGCCGGTCGATAACGGCGGCGGCCATGTTGTCATCTCCGAACACCGTTCCCCAGCGGGAAAACTCCAAATTGGTGGTGATGATCAGGCTGCGCTTTTCATACCCGTCCGCGATTACCTGGAACAACAGCCTGGCCCCCTCGGTATCGATCGGAAGGTAGCCCAGCTCGTCAATTGCGAGCAATTGGTTTTTGGCCAGGGCGGCCAGTTCCTTGTCCAGCCGGTCCTCGTCCTTGGCCCTGCGCAGCATCATCACCAGGGCGGAGGTGGTGAAGAACCGGGCTTGGATGCCTTGCCGGCAGGCCGCTGCCACCAGGGCGGATGCCATGTGGGTTTTGCCGGTGCCGACGTCGCCGTAGAGGACCAGGTCCTGGGCGTGGTTGATGAATTCCAGGGATGCCAGGGCTTCGCGTCCGTAGTCTTCGGGGAACCTGACACTGGTGTAGTCGAATCCTGTGAGGGTTTTCAGGGCCGGGAGCCTCGCGGATTTCAGCAGTCGTTGGCGGCGTGATTCGAGCCGGGAGTCGTGTTCGGCGACCAGTACCCCGTGGAGGTATTCGCGTTGTTTCGGTGTGCCTTTTTCGGCCCATTCGGTCAGCACGCTGCCGGTCAGGGCGGCGTGCTTGCCCGCCTCGATGATGTCTTGGACGGTGATCGGGTTCATGCGACTTCTCCCGTGGTGGTGTCCAGGGTGGTGAAGGTGTCATAGACGCTCAAGTCCACGTTGGCGGCCGCCGGTTCAGTCCCGTGGGCCAGTCGGCGGGCCAGCATCCCCAGCGCTGCCATGTCCGGGGTATCCCCGCGCCGGATCAGGGTGTCGGCGGCCTGGACTGCGGCGTCGAAGCCGGCGGACCCGGACGCGGCATCCACCGCGTTGAGCAGCCGGCGCCGGTCGGTGGCAGTGGCTTTATCCAGCCAGTCGCGCACCGGGTCGGTGACCAGGGCGCGCAGCGGGGAATGGGACCACGCGCCGGGCTTGGTCGCCAGCAACGGCAGCAGGGATGCCGGTTCGAAGATCGTCTCGGTTTGCCGTCCGAAGGCCCGCGGGAAGGACCGGACGGGTTCGGAATGCTCGTCAAGGATCTGGATGACGTCGTGGCGCAACCCCACGGTGAGGCTCCGGCTGTGGAAGGAGGACCCGGCGGCGTAGGTGTTTCCGTCAATGAGCAGGTTCCCGGTCTTATCGGCCTTGCGTGACTCGTAGCGCACCGGGTCGAACCCGACCCCTGGCAGGGCCAGGGACGCCGCCAGGTCCTGGATGAACAGCTCGCCCAACGCCAGGCCCTTGCGGTAATGCGTGGTCGTGGCCAAGGCATCGCACCGCGCCAGCAGCACCTCGTTGAGTCCGGCCAAGGTGGCGGCCTCGGGTTCGGGGACCATGAGGTTGCGGCGCAGGAATCCGACCGCGTTTTCCACGTTGCCTTTCTCGTGCCCTGAGTACGGGTTGCAGTAGCGGGATTCCGGAATTTGTCAAATCAAATGAGACGTAGTGGTTGTTGTAAATGCACCGAGGGCGCGGCTCTTTTTGCCGGGTCGTTGATCGCCGCCTTCAGCGGCAGCGGAGGTGCGGCAGGACGGCGGACAAACCGCTCGGGATGCGCGCCGTACGCCCGGTCCAGGGTGTGCTGGCGTTGTTCACGCACGTCCTCGGCTGTGCCGTAGTGCACGCTGGCCGGGGTGTGATAGCCGATCCCGGAATGCCTGTGCTCGTGGTTGTAGTAGGCGGTGAATCCTTCCATCCAGGTCCTGGCCTCGTTCACGGAGTCGAACCGTTCCGGGTAGTCAGAGGTGTATTTCATGGTCTTGAATTGGGCCTCGCTGAACGGATTGTCATTCGATGTATGGGCTCGGGAATGCGACCTGGTGATATCCATGTCCACCAGCATCGAGGCAAGGGCTTTGGACGTCATCGCCGCCCCACCATCGGCGTGCAGGTACCCCGGAGGGTTACCACCGGTCTCGGCGACAATCTCCTGCACGAGGTCCGCGGCCAGCTGGCCGTCCTCGATACGCTCGATGCGCCAGCCCACCACGTAACGGGAAAAAATATCCAGCACCACGTAGGCGTGATACCAGATTCCCTTCGCCGGGCCACGCATCTTCGTTATATCCCAGGACCACACTTCGCACGGTTTTGTGGCCATGAGCTCCGGAATCACCTTGGTCGGATGAGTGGCTTGCCGTCGGCGTTCCCCGCCCATCTTCGCGTCCGCCAGCACGCGATACATGGTGCGCTGCGAACACCAGTACCGCCCCTCGTCCAGCTCACGGACATAGACCTGGGTCGGTGAAAGGTTCGCGTAGTCTTGGCGGTTGAGCACCGACAGGATCTCGGCACGCTCGGCCGGCGAGAGCTCCGCCGGGTGCTGGGCCTTGGGCCAGGGCCCGTGCATCCGGGGCTTGGGCGCGGCCTGCCGGTGATGGGTGGCCCGGGAGCGGCCCACCAGCCTGCAGGCCCTCACCACCCCGAGGTGCCCGGTCAGTTCCGTTGCGGTTGCTGATTGCCACGACTGGTGTGCGGTGCTGGTGATTGCGCGTTCTTCGATGAGAGAGCTTCCAAGAACGCGACTCCTTTTCCCAAGGTATCCAGGGCGGCATCCGAGGAAGCCAACTTCCCGCGGGTCCGCTCGTGTGCGGCCCGCTCCGCGACCAGGTCCTTGGTCAGCTGGGCGATCTGGGCCTGCTCGTCCGTGTTCTTCGGCCGGCCCCGGCGTGCCGCCGGCTTCGCGAGCCTGCCCGCATCGAACGCGGCCCGCCATTCCTGGATATGGGAATCGTAGAGCCGTTCGCGGCGTAGCACTGCGCCCTTGGAACCGTTCGGTGCCGCATCGTATTCCTGGACGATCGCGCGTTTGAACTCGGCGGTAAAGGTCCTGCGTGCCGACCGGTTGGAACGCGGGCCCTGCTCCGCTGATCCTTGGTCCTGGCTGGCTATTTCTTCCGGTACGGGCTGTCCAGTCCCTGCTGGTGTGGATGTATTCATGGTGAAGTTTCCCTCCTGCCTCCAGCCTCTATTCTCGTTCAAGAAGCGGTCTCTAACGAGTCTGGCCGATAGGGTTCTGCCCGGTAGTGCAGCTTGAACGCGCCGAACAGTTTCGTCTCCACGACCTTGGCACCGACCCGGCGTCCGATGCCGGTGGCATTGTCAAAGACCATGTGCCGGGGCGCGGCCCCGATATGTTCGAACACCCTGCGCAACCCGTGGCAGACACACTCGGCGGTCTCGCCCCGGTACCCCTGCACGAAGCGCATGTTCGAGAACGGGAAGGTCACCACCAGGATGTGCAGGACCTGCCGGATCCCGGCAATGATGGCCTCGGCCTGCCCGAAGTCGACCTGCACCGTGCCGGCCGGCCATACGAGCTCGGTGAAGCCCTCCCCGGCCTGCCGGTTCCGGGCCGTCCATTTCTTCACGTGGCGTTGGACCGGGGAATAGGTGCCGAGGTAACCATGCTCGGCCAGGAGCCGGTCAAAGATCCGCTTGGCCGTATGCCGTTGCTTGCGCGGCCGGCGCTGGTCCTCGCCCAGCCACTGCTCAATGATGCGCTCGAACCCGGCCAACACCGAGCCCCCGGGCCGGGCCAACGGTGTTGGCGGTGCCGGGGAGAAGTCCTGCTGCTCGGCGTACCTGGCCACCGAATCACGACTCACTCCCAATCTCCGGGCGATCTCACGCCCCGGGACTCCCTGGGAATCGAGTCTTCTGATATTTTCTTGAACGGACATGGGTACCGTCATCTGCTTTCCAGCCCTTCCGGCGCACACGCTTCGCAATGGCAGCGCCGTAAGGAACCTATCTGGGGTGGCGGGCCCATGTTCCCAACACTCTGGGAACGGCCCGGGCCACCGGGTGATCTCTATCTGCGCACTCCCGGAATCCATGATTTGGAGGGGAATTGCCTGGCCTGATTCTTAGCGCTCTTTTGGCAGGAAACCAGCCACTAACTTGGCAGGATTTCCTAGCTGAAACGGCCTACAAATAGTCGATCACACACACCCCGCCCCGGTATGCTGGCAGGATGAGCGCCGCCCACGACCCATCCCTAAAACAATCGACCACGCCCCTTGCAGACCTGCCGTGGCCGCTTTTGCAGAGCGTGGCAGCATTGGCAGATGCCCCGCTGGCCCAGATAGCAGAGCGACTGCGTGATGCCACACTCCCCTACATGGGAAGCAGCGCGCTGGTCATCTTCACCGAAGACTGCACGGGCCGGCCGCAGAAGAAGGCGGGCGACAAAGAGATCATTTCCAAGGTCTCCATCATCGAGCTGGACACGCTTCGCGACACCCTTTCCGATGAGGGACCCTGGTTCGGCGAAGCCGAGCTCGCCGGCCAGACCCTCCCCGTGCTTGCCCTGAAACACGCCTCCAGCAATGCCCTCCTCGTCCTCACGGATCCCCCTGCCGATCCGGGGCGCAACGCCGGGCTTGAGCTGGTGACGTATCTGTGGCGCCTTACTGCGCGGCGGATCCGCGAGAAAGTGGCTGACGCGCCGCCCTCGTACCTGCTGGAATCGCGGGCGGCATCCGCCGAACGCCTCCGGGTGACGGCGGAACTGACCGATCTGCACTCCACCACCCTAGAGACGCTCATGGCAGCCCTACGGTCGTCTTCCCTGGACGATGCTGCAGCCCGCACAACCGTCACCGACCTCACCGCCAAGGCTCTGATCGGGCTCCGGACTCACAGCGACCGCACCACGGACCTCGTAAGAGAGCCCGTCGCCAAGGCCTTCGAACGCCTGCGGGAGGACCTGCGGCCGCTCACACGCTACAGCGGCATCGAGATCGAATTCATCGAACCGCCGCTGAACGGAAGGGCCCTGCCCGGCGAGGTTGCCCACGCGGCACGGGCCATCGTCCGCGGACTTGTGCTGGTCATGACGGAACAACCGGATGTCAGCAGGGTACGGACGCAGTGGGACTGCGACGGCGAGAACCTGCTGATTAACGTACGCGACGACGGCCGCGGTGCACTCAAAGCCGACGCGCCGAGCATCGCCCGCCTGGACCGCCGGGTGCAGGCGCTCACCGGACAGCTGCGGATCGACGTTATGCCGGGCTGGGGTGCGGACGTTTTTGTCACCCTCCCCCTGGACCTGCCAACGCGTCCCGCCGGCGATGTGGCCGGCTGGGACCTTGCCGCCCGGGAGCTCGAGGTGCTCCAGTACCTTGTTGCGGGGCACCGCAACCGGACCATCGCGTCAACGCTGGGCATCAGCGAGAATACGGTCAAGTTTCACGTACGAAACCTGTTCAAGAAGCTCGAGGTCGGCTCACGCACCGAGGCGATCGCCCTGGCGCACAGCCACGGGCTCCGTTGACCGTGTAAAAAGACACTGCGGTAGCGGAACAACCTGCCGCATCCATGGATGACCGCACAATGGGCGGCCTACTTCTGACGAGGCACCGCCGCGCTGCTGCCCGATAGTCAGCAGGTCAGGATTCCGGCATCTGGACCATCGACAGCGTGAGAAACAAGGTGGAAAAAAGGGCTCTCCTGACGTAAGTGTGGGTCAGGGTTTGCGTGTTATGAGGCATGGGTAGCCCGGTAGATTTGGGAGTTCTCACACTGTCCAAATTTCGGAGCTACCCATGCGTGCTACTACTCTACTCAACGGCGTCTTGAATCTGGCCGGGGTCCGGGTTGTTGACGTTGATCCTGGCGCCGGGGGTCCGCTGCTGGTGCGGGTGGCGTTGAAGGCCCGCAAGCGCCTGGACTGCCCGCACTGCAGCTACTCAACGATGGCCGGGTATGACACCCGGTGGGCGGAATCGTCGTGGCGGCATCTGGATTTCGCCGGCAGGGTCCTGGTGCTCACAATGCTCCGCCGGCGGCTGGTCTGCCCCAGCCACGGCGTCGTGGTGCAGGGCGTGCCGTTCGCCCGGCCCGGCTCCCGGTTCAGCACGGAATTTGAGGACATGATCGCCTGGCTGGTCACCCGTGCGGACAAGACCACGGTGTCCACCTTCGCCCGGATAGCGTGGCGGACCGTCGGGGCGATCTGTGAACGCGTCGTGGCCGAACAACTCGATGAGAGCCGCTTCGAAGGCCTGGTCAATATCGGCGTGGATGAGATTTCCTGGCGCAAACACCACCGCTACCTGACCCTCGTCTCGGACCACGCCACCTCGAAGATCGTCTGGGGCGCACCGGGAAAGAACGCGGCGACACTGGATGGATTCTTCAAGGAGATCGGACCGGTGAACACGGCGGCGATAGAGGCCGTCAGCATGGACATGGGCCCGGCTTTTGCCAAGTCCGTGAAGACCAACGCACCCGGCGCGGTCATCTGCTACGACCCGTTCCACGTCATCCAGGTCGCCACCAACGCGCTGGAAGCCTTCCGCCGTTCCATCTGGCAACGGACCCGTGAGCTGCCCGATCAGGACATCGCGAAGAAGTTCAAAGGAACCCGCTGGGTGCTGCTGAAAAACCCGCAGAACCTCACCGAAAAACAACAAGCCACCCTGGCCGGGCTCGAACGCACCGGAGGGCTGCTCTGGGACGCCTACCAGCTCAAGGAATCCCTCCGGGAGGTCTTCGCCGGCGACCTCAACCCCGATGACGTGATGGAGATGATCACCACCTGGTGCGACCTCGCCGCCAAATCCAACATCCGCGAGTTCGCCAGGGCCGCCGCCACGATCCGATCCCACACCCAAGGGATCCACGCAGCAGTCACCAGGAAACTCTCCAACGGCCGCCACGAAGGACTGAACAACAAGATCCGCACCATGACCCGCAGATCCTACGGATTCCACACCCCCGAAGCCGCCCTCGCCCTGATCATGCTCGCCTGCGGACCCGTCGAAATCAAACTCCCATACCAGACATAACCGAACCCACATTCACGTCAGGAGAGCCGAAAAAAGTGCAGGACTCGGTCCGGAAGGCGGTGCAGTAAGCGCGGCCGAGACCAAGGACGGTTTCATGCGAGAGCGCTGTGGCGAAGCGCAGATACCATCATGCGGACATGGTGGCAAACATTAGGGCCATGGCAGCGGCGCCGAGAGCTTCGAGTCCGTGTTCTGTGCGGACAGACAGTCTTGGCGCCGCCTTGTTGGGGAGTGCGGTTGTCGGTACCCGGAAACGGAGCAGAAGGGCGGTGAATACCACCGCAGCAACTCCGAAGACTATTGTTAGAAGAAGCGCGAGGTCGGGTGAGTAATCAAATGTTGCGGCCGGAAGGCTTTTGGTTTCGGCTGTCATCGCGTGGTGAGCGTGAGGCGTCGACGTTCCGCCTGCCTGCATTTCATTGCTCGTTGTGGTCACGTGACCCATCATGGCGACCATGAGAGCAGCGCCAGCCATGGCAATGCTGTGGTAGGCGCATTTCAGCCGGCCCTGGCTGCCCGCGCAGAGTGTTTTGAATTCCGGCCGTGCGACCGCTTGGATGACAAACCACAGTGCCGCGCCGGTGAGAACGGCGACCTGAGCAAGCATGAATGACGGCGCGAGGTTCCATTGCATGACAGCCATCAGGACGTTCATGAGGGCATGGAGGCCCTTGTTGATCCTGTCCGTGCGCTGCTTGGACTTTGTCGCCTGCAGAACCTGATAGCTTCCGGTAAGTAGCAGGAAGGCCGTGAGGGACCAGGTAATGGCGGGGCTATCGAACACGCGGATTACGCTCTTCCTACTGGTTTGAGTTAGTTAACGGGGCCGGTCCCCGACGCTGCTGACACAGCACCGGGGACCGCCCGTTCAGGGCCTTTCCCTCTCCAGCTCTAGTTCATCTTCATCACTCAGTTCGAGTTCACCCAAGGGATTCTTCCGCTCGAGTTCCCTGATGCGTTCGAGATCGATCGGGCGCATCGGCTCTGGATCTTCTTCGTCCAGGACCGGGCCGTGACCGTCCTCGGCGAGAACGACGTGGCCGATGGTTTCATACTTGAGCGGATTGGTTTTCCTCAGGTACAGTGCTTGACCTGCCCCGGCGATGAAGAGCCCAGCGGCGATGTAGGGGATGAGCTTGAAGAGCAGAGACGACGCTGCAGGCCCGGCAGCCGAGTCCAAGTTCAGGACCATCAGGATGACAACACCGAGCATCCCCAGTCCCCCGACTATGGGAGCGACTTTGGTGCGCCACGCTTTTTCTTCCGGGTGGTGCTTGCGGAAATAGTTGAACACGGCGGCCATGGTGATGGTCTGCACAATCAGGAGCGAGAATGTCCCGAGCACGGCCAGGAGGACAAAGACATCCAGGTATGGGTCCTTCTTGAAGTACCAGAACCCGAGTATCCACAGGGTTGCAAGACCTGTCTGGAGGTACGACGCGATGTGGGGGGATCCGTGCTTCTTATGGGTCTTGCCAAGTACGCTGGGCAGGACTCCTTCCCTTCCCAGCGCGTAGAGGTACCGTGATGCGGCGTTGTGGAAGGCCATGGCGCAAGCGAAGGATCCGCTCATCATCAGCCATAACATGATCGAAACCCATCCGGGGCCGACAAAGACTTCCGTGGG
The DNA here is from genome assembly GCF_001750145.1 of Arthrobacter sp. U41. Lineage (NCBI taxonomy): Bacteria > Bacillati > Actinomycetota > Actinomycetes > Micrococcales > Micrococcaceae > Arthrobacter > Arthrobacter sp. U41. The sequence goes on along the minus strand of NZ_CP015732.1, from coordinate 1,292,633 downwards.
GTGAAAGAACATGTCCAGGGGTTCGGCGCTTTGCGCCAAAGCAATGGCTCCTGCGGCACCATTCCCGGCAACGGACATCCAGGAGACAAACGTATAAAAGATACCGACGCCGGTGACCGCGATCATCGTGGCGATAGGGATGATCTTCTTCGGGTTCTTCGATTCCTCCCCATACATGACCGTCGACTCGAATCCGGTCCATGACCAGAACGCGATGAACATGGCGAGTCCCGTCGCGGCGACTTGCAGACCGTTTGGTTTGAACGCATTTACCGGATTCAGCGTCTCAGGCATCAGCCCGTCGGGGCCCCCGCCATTGAAGAGCACGGCGAAGGCCATGACTGCCAAAATCCCGATCTCAGTGGCCAGCAGTACAGCCAGGATTTTCGCTGCGAAGCTGATCTCAAAGTAGGTCAGTATCCCGATGAGGACGAGGCCCACCAAGGCGAAAACAACCCATGGGATGTCCACCCCAAATTGGCTCAGGAAAGCCAGATGGCCGAAGTAGGAGAAAATACCGATGATGCTGGCTTCAAAGATGATGTAGCCGAAGGTAACCATGTAGCCGGTCCCGAGGCCAACAACGCGTCCCAAACCGCGGGAAATGAATCCGTAGAAGGCGGCCGTTGAGGTCACATAGCGGGCCATCGTGACATATGCGACCGCAAAGATCGACAGGATAACCGTCGCCCAGATATATGTTGCCGGGGTTCCGGTTCCGACACCGTAGCCAACCGCAAACGGGACATTTCCGCTCATCACCGTAATCGGTGCGGACGTCGCAACAGCCATGAAAACAACATCCCACAACCCCAGGGTGTTGGCTTTCAGCTTGCCTGGTTTGGAGCCGTGCTTGGAGGGAGCGTCAGCGCGAGGACTTTGGGTGCTCATGATTCGTGTCCGGAGCTGCAGTGGTTTGTGGTTTCTGGGCTGCAGTGATCGGAGGGGGTCGCCGAGCTGGGCAGGTTGAGGGTTGGGTTTTGGTTGAAGAAGCCGTGTGGTTCGAGCATGAAGCCGATGTTTTGGCGGGGCATGACGGGCCAGTCTTCGAGGCGGACGACGTGGTGCATGCCGAAGGTGTACCAGACCACGATGTCTTCATCGACGATGTTCCGGTCTGCCTGGGTCCAGATGTGCAGGCCGTCGTCGGCGCCGGTGGCTTGGTTCGGGAATTCGCCGGCGGCGAAGCGTTCGGTGCGGTCGTAAGCGGTGACCCAGAGGTTGTTGCGGGCGAATTGTGCTCGTTTGCTGACGAAGGACTCATCGCCGGCGGCCAGGGTGATGGCGTTGGTGGGGATGAGGCGGTAGGCGACTGGTTCGTCCACGAGGTTCCTGCTGTCGCGGTTGGCGATTTTCCAGAAGCGGTGCTTGTCGTGGTCTGCCTTGCGGATTGCTGCCTGTTCGGTTTCGAGCAGCCGGTCCACGGCCTTGAACGCGGTGTGTGTGGGGTTGTTCTCGGGGATTTCCATGTCCACTTCGTAGACGACATTCTTCGGTCCGTCGATTTCGAAGTCCATGCGGACGTTGAACATGTGCTGGTGGATGGGTCCGTAGAGCCCGTCGTTGTTCAGCGTCTGACCGTACGGGGTTTTCTCGCCGGGCTTCTGGGCGGCGGTGGACAGGATGCCGGTGGCCTTGACCAGGAACTCGATGCTGCCGTCGAGGAACAGGTGCCAGTAGAAGGCGTACTCGTAGTTCGCGACGGTGGCGATGAAGGAGATCACGAGCTTGCGGCTGCGCCGGGTTTCGGCGGTGCCCTCGCGGAAGTCGAAGTGCTTCCACAGGATGGAATCGTCTTCCTCGTGCATGCAGATGGCGTTCTCGATGGTCCATGGGTTGCCGTGGCTGTCGGTGGTGATGCCATCGAAGTACTTGATTTCGCCCAGGCAGTCGCAGCCGAGGGTGAGGGAGTTGGCCATGTTGCCGATGTTGTATTCGCCGGAGTCGAAGGCGTTCTTCTTTGCCTGGACGGGGGCGGTGTCACCATAGGGGACCACCATTTCGGACAGTGATGCCCTGTTGATCACCGGACGCTCCACGCCCTGGTCCTGGAAGCGGAGCTGGTGAAGCACCAGGCCTTCCCGGGGAGTGAACCCGACCCGGAAGGACCAGTCGGCCCACTGGACGTGGTTTCCCGTGACCTTGAAGGACGCACCCTCGGGCTGGGTGATGGAGATGGGCTTGAGGTCAGTGCGGGCCGGCCCGACGTACTTGGGCAGGTAGTTGCCGCTGGCACTGGGTACGGGGATCGCCTGGTCGTCCTCGACTTCTACGACTTCGCCGGAGTTGAGGTCGACGATGACGATGAAGTTCTCGATCGGGTGCGCGTAAGGGCTGTCATCGGGCTCCTGGCGGACGAAGACCAGGGCGCGCATCAGGCGCCGTCCTTCGTTGTCTTCACCGAAGTAGCCCACAGACCACGGTTCGAAGCAGACAAGGTCCATATCGGTGATGCCCCGCTTGGCAAGGGCCGCCTTGACCTCCGGGTTCTTTCGGCAGCTCTCTTCACCTTCTGCAAACTCGTCCAGCATGAAGGGCGGCTGAACGCCGGAGGCCAGCTGCTTCCACGACGTGACGATGCCCGAATCAAGGTTGACGATGGCTTCGTAGGCATTTCCCGCGCCGCGGTCAACGAGCACCGAGTCCGCTTCGCGTTCGGTCTCCCCGCCGGTCCTCAGGGCTTCCTTGGACGGCTCGCGCAGCTCAACGCTAATGAAGCGGAACGACTCAGCCGCAGCCGGCCCGTCCTTGAGGATCGAGACAGCCCGCGAAATCTCGGCCCGGGACAACGGATCCAGAGGGTGCGCTACCCCTACTACAGTTTCGGTTTCAGTGTTGAGAGTCATGCTTTTCTCCTTAAATTCTTTCTTTCAGGACGAGGATCCCGACGGCCTGAGTGCCGAAGTGCCCCGTTAACAGATCGGGGTTTGGCTAAGCAGCCACCGAGTGTGCTGGAATCTGCCTTTAAGGACGCCCGGACAGGACTAGCGGCACCTGACCCGCAACATCCCGGCACCGGCGAACGGACCGGCATCCCATAAGTTGCTAAGGGCCCATGGAGCTCTGCTCTGAACTCCCCTGGGGCATGACGCCGATCACGCACATTCCGTCCGTGTAGAAAAAATTACGCCACAGAATTCATCTAGGCGAGCTGTTTATAGCTATTCGCGTGAGAACTTCAGGGCCACCTCTTCCCACCTCAGTTAACATGTTGGAAACATTGGTAACCGGGACCGCGAGCATCCTCGCCCTGGCCGCGGTGCTAAGGTTTGGCACTTGAGGCTTGTGACTTGCGTCTCCAGCAAGCAGGCCGAGCGTGAGGGAAAGTTGGTGCCTGGTGTCTGCCCGTGCTGATCGGTTCATTACTCCCCGTTCTCCAGTGGAGGGTCTGAACCGCCGGAAACTCTCATTCCTGCCGGTTTTCGCACAAGCGATAGCCGCCGTGGCGCCCGCGGGTGCCATGTCTGTCATTCCGGCTCTTGTCTTTCCCGGTCTTGTCTTTGGATCCAGCGGACCGAACCTTGTGTTGACATTCGGTATAGCCATGGCGGTCATGGTTCTGGTTTCCTTCTGTCTGAGACCGATGGCAAAGCGCATGGCTGCGGTCAGCGGCCTCTACAGCTACACGGCGAAGGGACTTGGGCAGCGGACCGCAATTACCGCTGGCTGGTCCGCCATGTTCGGTTACGCCGTCGTCGCCATGGCCGGCCTACTGGTTGTCGGCACATATGTCGTTCAGCTGTTCATCAACCTTGGGGTAACCCCCGCGGACTCTAGAGTCGTCACTGTGCTGGTTATTCTTGCCACGGCGTCCGCCGCCTGTTTCCTCATGGTTCGGGGAATCCAGATATCCGCGTGGTCCACGTTGTTAATGGAGTCCATTTCAATTGGAGTCCTCGCCGTCCTCATGATTGCCTACTTCGCCTTTCACGCGCCGAAGGTTAACGTCGAGAGCTTGTTTGTCTGGACCGGGAACTTAGACTTGTTACCAATCGGAATCGTCGTTGCTGTAAGTGCCTTTGTCGGCTTCGAAAGCCCGACAACATTGGGAGGCGAGGCGCAGAGTCCTTTCGTCAGCGTCCCGAGGGCCATCACGTGGACCCCCATCATGGCGGGCGTGCTTTATCTTCTGGCCGTGATCTCCCAGGACGTGGCTCTCAAAGGGGCACCGCCAAACATTGTAGCCAGTTCCACACCGTTGTCTGACTTGTTTTCGCAGACTTCCCCCGTGTTCGCCGCAGTCCTCGACCTGGGCATCGCGGCATCTTGGTTTGCGTGCACTATCGCATCGGTAAATGCCCTTGCTCGCATAGTTTTCTGTATGGGAAGAGAAGGGGTTGCGCCGCGAATATTCGGCCGCACCCATCCCGCCTTTCGAACCCCCTCGACGGCAATCATTTGCGTAATGCCGGTAGTTGCCATGGTCCCAATCGCGATCATCATCTCTGGTACAAGTCCTGAGCGGGGCCTAGTGGACCTCTTCACCCTGGGCGCCTACGGATATCTGGGCTCCTATATTCTTGCCACCGCCTCCCTACCCTTCTTCCTACGCCGGATAGGAGAAAACACTCAGGTCAGCTGGATATTGGGAGCGTTATCCACCGTCACCCTCGGGGCCGTGCTCTGGACGGCAGCGGCGGCATCAGTTCGCACAGGCAACCTGCAGGCCGTCATCTATGGTGGCGTCGTCCTCGGCAGCCTCATCTACGCCACCTTCCTGCACCTCCGGCTACCCGAGCGTCTGGCGGCGGTGGGCATCTACGACGAGACCCGGGAATTAGACCTGTTTCGCGGTAGGCCCGACCGATGAACTACAGGGCATCGCATTCCAATGCAGCGTCCAACTCGTTCCGAATCCTGGAGATCGTGGCACGGCTCGGGACAGGGACTACGGCGAAAGAGATCACGAACGCGTTGCAGATGCCCCAGGCGACCGCCTACCGGATTCTGAATTCGCTCGTCGCGGATGAATATTTAGTCCGCACATCTAACCTCCGCGGATTCGCGCTCGGACACGCCCTGTCGGGCCTGGTTACGGCAGCGACTCCCCCCACCGTTCCCACCGCGGCCCGAACCGTCATAGAAAAATTCCGAAGTGGAAACCGTTTTGCAGTGCACTTAATCATGTTCCGGAACGCTTCCCTCAGAATCGCAGATGAAGATCCCGATTATCCGCTCCACTCAGTATTCGAAATGCTTCGGTATCCACACTGCTCTGCCGCAGGGAAACTGATGCTTGCTGAACTTGCCGATTCCGCACCCCCGTTCCCGAAAGGGCCGCTGAGGCAACTGACACGGCACACCATCACGGACAGGGGTCAACTGGAAGAACAACTCGCGGAAATAAGGATCAAGGGCGAGGCCTCTGAAATTAACGAATTAGAGCAAGGATCTGCCAGCCTGGCACTTCCAGTAAGACTGCCTAACGAACCGGTCGGCGCAGCCCTTTGCCTCTCCAGTCCTGCAGAACGGTTTGCCATAATCTGCGAACACTCGGAAGCGGCCCGCGACCTGACGTCACGACTGGCACCTTTGCTGTTCTGAATAGAAGTCGAAATGGAACGAGCCCGGCATTCCCTACGGCTGCATACCGACAGCCATAACTCAGTAATGCGGGCCAACGCCAAACGCAGAACTCGGTCCCGAGTACGCTTCGTGTCCGATTAGGCAACGGACAACCGGGGTAGTCCATAAACCGGCCAGTCAGCTAATGCGGATCCATGGATGCTCTCTCTCCACCCTCCCAGTGGCCGGTTGCGCCGGATCCGTCCTAGCGCCCTCGACAACCTCGATATGTCCTTACTGCGGGATTCTGTCCAGGGTGTCGCGCTCGGCCCCGATAGTGGTGTTCTCACCATGGCCGGTGCGGACCACCGTTTCAGGCGGAAGGGTCAGCAGCCGTTCCCGAATCGAAGCAACAATCGTGTTGTAGTCGCTGTAGGAACGCCCCGTGGCACCCGGACCGCCGTTGAACAGCGTGTCTCCAGTGAACACGGTTCCTTCGCTTTCCAGGTAGAAGCAGTTGGAGCCCGGAGAGTGGCCAGGGGTGTGGATGGCCCGCAGGGTTACCCCGCCCACCTTGAACACGTCGCCGTCGGCGAGCTCCTCGTCCGGTTTGTGGTCCGGGTAGACCTGTTCCCACAGCATGAGGTCATCAGGGTGGAGATGGATGGGGGCATCCACTGCCGCCGCGAGCTCCCGCGCCGGGCCGATGTGGTCATTGTGGGCGTGGGTCAGCAGGATGGCCAGGACCTTCCGGCCCCGGACCTGGTTGATGATCGCGCCTGCATCGTGCGGCGAATCGATGATCACGCACTCATCCTCGTTGCCCACAATCCAGACGTTGTTGTCCACGTCCCAAGTGCCGCCGTCGAGCGAAAACGTGCCCGAAGTGACGAGGTTTTCGATGGTGACGCTCATGAGAGCTCCTTCAGAGTCTGTAGTTCGACAACCGAGCGCAGGACCTTGCCGTCATGCATCTTGGCAAAGGCTTCCTCCACCTGGTCAATGGTGATGCGCTCGGTGACAAAGGCATCCAGGTCCAGGTTGCCCTGCCTGTAATGCGCCACGAGCATGGGGAAATCACGCGAGGGCAGGCAGTCCCCATACCAGGAGGACTTCAGCGACCCGCCCCGCCCAAAGACGTCCAGCAGGGGCAGCTCAAGCTTCATGTCCGGCCTCGGCACGCCCACCAGCACCACGCGGCCGGCGAGGTCGCGGGCATAGAACGCCTGCTTGTACGTTTCGGGACGTCCGACGGCGTCAATCACCAGGTCGGCGCCGTGGCCTTCCGTCAGCGCACGGATGGCTTCGACGGGATCCTCCCGGCTCGAGTCGACTCCGTGGGTGGCGCCCAGGTGCCTGGCCATTTCCACCTTGTTGGCGTCGATGTCCACGGCAATGATTGTGGTGGCACCGGCCAGCTTTGCGCCGGCGATTGCGGCGATGCCCACACCGCCGCAGCCGATCACGGCCACGGACTCGCCCCGCTTGACCTCACCCGTGTTGATGGCGGCACCGATGCCGGCCATCACGCCGCAGCCGAGCAGCCCGACGACGGCGGGATCGGCGTCGTCGTCAACCTTCGTGCACTGCCCTGCTGCCACCAGGGTCTTCTCCGCAAAGGCGCCAATGCCGAGCGCGGGAGTGAGTTCCGTGCCGTCTTCAAGCGTCATCTTCTGCGTGGCATTGTGCGTGTCAAAGCAGTACTGGGGCTGGCCCTTGGCGCAGGCGCGGCATTCCCCGCAGACAGCGCGCCAGTTCAGGATCACCCGATCGCCCGGGACGACGTCTGTGACGCCGGGTCCGACGGCGCTGACCACACCCGTGGCCTCATGGCCCAGCAGGTAGGGGAACTCATCGCCGATGCCGCCCTGCTTGTAGTCCAGGTCCGTATGGCAGACCCCGCACGTGAGAATGTCCACCAGCGCCTCCCCCGGCCCCGGATCCGGGACCAGAATAGTCTCGAGCGAAACCGGGGCATTCTTCTCCCGGGCGATGACGGCCTGAACTTTATGGACCATTTCTTGTGTTCCTTTCGTGGATCCGGCCGGCACCGGTGAATCGGCACCAAGTGCCAATCTAACTGGCGCGTTGGGGTTCCAGGCCTCGGTGGCGCGGTCCTTTAGACTGCGACCAGTGATAAGGCATCTCCGTTGCGTCTGGGCTCCCCGCTGCACGTGAACGTCAGGTGGGTTTCTTGGTGGATATTGGAAGTACCAAGACTACGAACCGTTTCGCCGAAGACGTCGTCGGGGTCGAGGCGGCGGAGTTCTTCGGCGAGGCAGTCCTTCAGGCTCCGGCGGGGCAGGGAGATGCGCTGCACCGGCTGTCCGGGCTGGGTCAGTTCCGCCACGGTGAGTCCGGGCCGGAACAGCTGCACGTCGCCCGCGGTGCGGGTCAGGCGCACGCGCCGGATCCCGGTGCCGGCCGGATCCGCGACGATTGTGACCGGCGCGTCCAGGGCCAGGGTGAGCCACGCGGCCAGCAGGATCGTGCTGGGGGAGTCGGAGGCGCCTTCGACGGCGACGGCCGTGACCGGGGAGCCGTCCACCTGGTCCAGGACGGCGGCGAGCTGGATCCGCCAGTTGGTCAGGCGGGTCCAGGCCAGGTCCGTGTCGCCGGCTTTGTAGGTCCGGCGGATGTTGTCCAGCGCGCGCTGCGGATCGGCCTCGTTGGCCGAGTCCGTGATCCGCCGGTGCGCGATGCGCCCGATCGAGGTCTCACACGCGTTCTTCGGGGCGCCGTGCGGCCACCAGGCCACGATCGGCGCATCCGGCAGCAGCAGGGCCGCGACGAGGGATTCGCTTTCCTCCGCCAGTTCGCCGTAGCCGCGGAGCACGATGACCTCGGAGGCTCCGGCGTCGCCGCCCACCCGGATCTGCGCATCGAGCCGGGTCGGCGCCTTGGCGCCGGCGTCGGCGAGGACGATGATCCGGCAGGGGTGTTCCCGGCTGGCCTCGTTCGCGGCCTCGATCGCGTCCTCTTCCAGCCCGGACCGGGTGACGACCACCAGGGTCAGCACCCGGCCCAGCGCGATCACGCCGCCCTGCTCGCGCAGGGCCATGATCTTCTTGGAAATCTTGGAGGTGGTGGTGTCGGGAAGATCTACGATCATGGCCTTCTCCAGGTTCGTCCGTCACGGGCAAGGAGCTCGTCGGCGGAGGCGGGGCCCCAGCTGCCGGGGGCGTAGGGTTCGGGCTGTTCGTCCAGGGACTCCCAGTAATGCTCGAACGGATCGAGGATTTTCCAGGACAGCTCGACTTCCGCGTGGCGGGGGAACAGCGGCGGCTCGCCGAGGAGCACGTCGAGGATGAGCCGCTCGTAGGCCTCCGGGCTGGACTCCGTGAAGGAGTGGCCGTAACCAAAGTCCATCGTGACGTCCCGGACTTCCATCTGCGTGCCGGGAACCTTGGAACCGAAGCGGATCGTGGCTCCCTCGTCGGGCTGGACCCGGATCACGACGGCGTTCTGGCCGAAGTCGTCCTCGCCGTGGTCGGTGAACAGCAGGTTGGGGGCGCGTTTGAGCACGACGGCGATCTCGGTCACCCGGCGGCCCAGCCGCTTGCCGGCGCGCAGGTAGAACGGCACCCCGGCCCAGCGGCGGGTGTTGATGTCCACCCGGATCGCGGCGAACGTCTCCGTCTTGGAGTCAGCGGGGATGCCGTCCTCCTCGAGGTAGCCGACCACCTTTTCGCCGCCCTGCCAGCCGCCGGTGAACTGCCCGCGGGCCGAGTGGGTGGAGAGGTCCTCGGGGAGCCGGACGGCGCCGAGGACCTTTTCCTTTTCGGCGCGGAGGTCATCGGCGTTGAAGGAGATCGGTTCCTCCATCGCGGTCAGCGCCAGGAGCTGGAGCAGGTGGTTCTGGATCACATCGCGCGCGGCGCCGACGCCGTCGTAGTAGCCCGCCCGGCCGCCGGTGCCGATGTCCTCGGCCATGGTGATCTGGACGTGGTCCACGTAGTTCGCGTTCCAGAGCGGCTCGAAGAGCTGGTTGGCGAAGCGCAGCGCCAGGATGTTCTGCACCGTCTCCTTGCCCAGGTAGTGGTCGATCCGGAAGACAGCGTCCTGCGGGAAGACCGACTCCACGATGTCGTTGAGCTGCCGGGCCGACTCGAGGTCGTGGCCGAACGGCTTCTCGATCACGACGCGGCGCCACTTGTCACCCTCGGCCTGGGCCAGTCCGTGCTTGGAGAGCTGCCGGCAGACCAGTTCGAAGGCCTTCGGCGGGATGGAGAGGTAGAACGCGTGGTTGCCGCGTGTTCCGCGTTGCTCATCGAGTTCGTCGATGGTTTCGGACAGCCGTTTGAAGGCGTCGTCGTCGTCGAACTCGCCCTGCACGAAGCGGACGCCCTGCGCGAGCTGCTCCCACACCGTCTCATCGAACGGCGTCCGGGCGTAGGCCTTGACCGCGGCCTTCACCTCGGCGGCGAAGTCCTCGTTTTCCCAGTTCCGCCGGGCGAAACCCACCAGGGCGAAGCTCGGCGGCAGCAGCCCGCGGTTGGCCAGGTCGTACACGGCCGGCATGAGTTTCTTGCGGGCGAGGTCCCCCGTGACCCCGAACAGGACCAGCGATGACGGTCCCGCAATACGGTTCAGGCGACGGTCCCGCGGATCCCGCAAAGGATTACGGCCCGATTTTCCGGTTCGCGGCCCGGACGTCACGCTTGTATCAACGTAGGTAAGTGGCATTGCTGCTTCTAACTTTTGACACGGCAGTGTGGCCGCGGAACGACGGTCACGAGAGTATCTGCTCGCGGGTCTCCCCATAGGGAACAGCGTCGCTGAGCGCGAGGGTGTAACGGCTCGGATCATGGCGGGTGACCAGAATGCCCGCATAGCAATTGGGCATCGCTACCTGCCGGAGCGCGGACTCTGCATCGTCGAGCAACTCGTAGAGTCGACTGGGCTCAGTAACGACGACTTCCAATTTGTGTGTGGCCTGACTTCGCATGATGAACAGATTCCTTCCTATTGGTTAGGGCTCCCTGTCTGCCACTCCGCATCCTGCGGTGTTGTGATCTTGGATCGGGTTCAGTGCGACGGGATCGTTTTAGTTCTTCCACCGAACCTGTACTGCCCGCGGTTACGTTTGTCCGCGGGCAGTACAGGAAACACATTCCGGGCTGCAGACCAGGCCCCAATCACAAGGTGGCTGCAGCCCGGAGGGAGCGTCCCGCGGCTTGTTGGGCCTACGGGACACCTCCGTCAACCGGCTGGTTAGATGATGGCCGCGCGGAGCTGCTTGGCTGCCAATGCCGGGTCGGCTGCACCGTAGATGGCGCCGCCGGCGACGGCGACATCGGCGCCGGCCTTCTGGACGTCTGCAATGGTGGCGAGCTTCACGCCGCCTGCCACGGAGAACGGAACGCGGGCTTCTGCGCCGGCGCGGAGCAGACCGTTCAGGTCGAAGCCGGGCTTTGCCTGCTCGTCCAGGCCAGCGTGCATCTCAACAAACTTCGCACCCAGGGCGCGGACTTCCTTGGCACGGGTAACCTTGTCCTCGACGCCGATGAGGTCAACGACAACGCCCTTGTTGTGGGCCTTGGCAGCCTTGACTGCGCCGGCGATGGTGGAGTCGTCGGCCGCACCGAGCACGGTGACCAGGTCAGCGCCGGCCTTGAAGGCGATGTCGGCTTCGAGTTCGCCGGCGTCCATAGTCTTGAGGTCAGCGAAAACAACCTTGTCCGGGTGGGCGTTCTTCATCGCGGTGACGACGGAGAGGCCTTCGGCCTTGATCAGCGGGGTACCGAGCTCAATGATGTCAACGAATTCGGCAACCTGGCCGGCGAGTTCGAGGGCGGCTTCGGTGGTCAGCAGGTCGATAGCAACTTGGAGCTTCATGATGGTGTTTTCTTTCTGTTGGGAAATGCGGTGGGTATTGAAAATTGAGTGGAAACTGCAGTAGGTGAAGTGTGAGCCTGGATTATTCGAGGTTTGCGTGCCTGAGCCAGAGCTCTTCGGCAGGCACATCCGTGTTGTCCCACAGGGACTGGAAGAGGGCCTCGGTGGCGAGGAAAAGTACCTGCTCGAAGAGGGACCCGGAGTACTGGCGGGAAACGTTGGAGCCGTGGTCGGTCTTCTGGGCGGCGGGAATGATAACCAGCGCGTCGGCGAGGGCGGCAAGTGGTGAACTCGCGTTGGTGGTGAACGCGGCAATCCGCGCTCCGGCCTTCGCCGCTGTTTCCGCTGACTTGACCACCCCCGAGGTCGTTCCCGATCCGGAGGCCACCAGGAGCAAGTCGCCGGAACTGATTGCGGGGGTCGTGGTGTCACCAGCGATGTGGACGTTCAGGCCCAGGTGCATCAGCCTCATGGCCGCCATCCGCAGGACGAGCCCGCTCCGGCCGGCACCGGCGACAAACACGCGGCCTGGTTGGGTAAGGTGGCGGGCCAGATCAGCAATCTGCTGTTCGTCGATCTTGGCCGCTGTGTCCGCGATCTCGTCCTTGACGAGAGAGAGATTCCGGACGATGTCATCCGTGGTGCTGTACCCGGTACGCGTCGCATTTGCTGTCGGATTCACGGTTTGTCCTTTCCATTCGGTCGTCAGCCTGGGAGCGGCCGAACGATGCTTTGCGGTTGATATCCATAATCCCGAAGCGGAAGAGCAGGGGTAACACTGTTTTTTGACGGTTCTAACTACACTTAAGGATTGGTGCCAGTGAGGTAGGCGGCGTAACTGCGTCTCATGGCCCCTTACAGCCTTCTGCCACCGCCATCATCAGGACTCTGGGCTGACGGACCGCGTTCGCGGGGCCACATGGAAGGGGGAACGCCACGCAGGCTGTGGAGCGAGTAGTGAGGGATTACTTTGAATAGATTCTTAAGAGCGGCGAAAGTCCAGAAAAGTTCGACCCTGACTGGTTAGGATTGACCAAACCCGTAAGCCCATTTCGGAGCGCAGACTCTTGGCCTCGCCAACCCCATTCCAATCCCAGATATACCGGTCCTTACCGGAAATCGAGAGGGCCGATGCGATCGTTGAAAGAATTTCCAAAGCCATTGGCCTTGGTCTTCTCAAAGTAGGCGAACGCTTACCACCCGAAGCCGCACTCTCGGACATGTTTGGGGTCGGCGGCGCCACCCTACGGGAGGCTTTGGCGGAGCTGAGGGACCAGGGAGTCGTGGAGACCCGCAGAGGCCGGAGCGGGGGAACCTTTATCGTCAACCAGCCGCCAACCCAAACCGACGCCATACGGAAGTGGTTTCTCTCCACGTCTATTTCGGAGATACGAGACATCGGCGACGAACACTCGGCCATAGCCGCCACGACCGTCCGTCTGGCCTGTGAGCGCGCCGAACCACACGACTTCGACCGTCTTCAGGAACTTGCGCGGGCACTTGTTCTGGCCACAACCCCTCAAGTGCGTGCACCTGCCGACAGCCGCTTCCACATCGAATTAGCAGTTTCCGCGCAATCACCCAGGCTAGTCAATGCGGAAATCCGCCTTCAGCAAGAAACAGTCCAACAGATATGGGCCCCGCTCGCCGCCGCACTTGACCCCGAGGCGGCAACCGCTGAACATCTGGAACTAGTCCGGGCCGTAGCCCAGGATCAACCCGAAAGGGCCCAGACGCTGGTACTGGCGCATATTAAGCGAAACATTTTTCACCTGATCGACACGAAACTCAGTCTCAGTTACGCTGCGTCAAGTGAAAATGCTAATGACCTCCAGGAGTAGCATTCGACCTGGAACCAGCAACCGCCCAACACTTGAAGGCGGCCTGGGCAGTGACCAGGACCGACCCGAGAGTGCCCAGAAACACACGGGACCTGAGCACACTAGGCGAAACACCTCTCCCCTGACCCCAACTCGCCTCGCGTTACGCCGAATCTAGCCAGGATGGCCAATGAACACCGACAACGAAGTCGTACATGCTGCCGATGCCCTCACTGCGTGGATAAGCGGCGTCGCCGACGAAACCAAGAAACTCTCCAGGAACGTGGCCTCGCTCGTGGAACGAAATCTCGCGGGAAAATCCAAAGTCGACAAAACTGCACTAGTCGGACTGGACGAAGTCGCGCGGGCATTCTTGGCTGGGAACTCTTATGCTGTGGGCGCCGGGACGTTCTTCGCCGCGGAGTCCGTCGAGGAGGGCGGTCGGGCCTTGGAATGGTGGATCCGCAATACCTCCGGAGCCATGGAAAGGCTTGATGCTGATCGGACTCCAGGGAGTAATCGATACTACGACTACGAAAAGCTGCCGTTCTTCTCGACCGCCGCTTCCACAGGTGAGCAGACTGTCTGGGGCCCGTACATAGACTATCTCGGCTTCGAGGAATACATCCTTACGTTCACGGCACCGTTTTCCGTCCACGGACACTTCACGGGGGTAGCTGGATGCGACATTAGGATCAAGGACCTAGAACCCCTGCTCATGCCCAGTTTGCGCGCCGTCTCAAGCGATGCCGCCCTCATCAACGCCAGCAACCGCGTCATTCTCGGCAACTCAGGGAGGTACCTGGTCGGCGAGCGGATCAAACCCGGCGCTTCAGACCAGCATCAAACGCCTCTGGATGTTCCCCATTTGGGACTATCGCTGGTCTACACAAAGTCGCTTCGCGCTCCCGAAGCAGCGGGTGCTGAAGGTCTGCTGGGAGCGAACGCGGTAGCGGCAAGCGACCTCCGCGACAAGGTGTAGATCGAAAAAAATATTTTTCTCGAAAACCTGTCGGACTGCAGCTATTAGCTGTAACCTCTGGGAGTGATCCATTTCACAGAGGATACCGTCGCCACTCGCAGGTCTTGCTCAAGCTCTCGCGAACCATGAAGAGTCTTCTCCGACTAGACACACCCACGCCGAAGTCGTTGCGAATTCAACCCAGATGGTGTCTTCCTACCGCGCATACCCCGCGTTTTCCACGTTCTTACATTGACGTAATGCATATCGGAGAACGCACTGGGCTTTGAACCATCGGCCCCACCTGATCCGCAGGAGGGTTGGTGGCCAATCGCCGGTCGTAGCCGGTTGCCGCCAGGACGAGCTATGCGTCCAGATTAATAATCGAATTTAGGCTTTCTAAGGGAGATTTTTATGAGTGAAAATCGTGTAAATGGGGTCGACCATCTGGAAAGGTCGATCGACTGGAAGCAGGGCATGGCCATCGCTATGGGTGTGCCCTTGCTGATTCTGCCGTCGCTAGGCTACTTTCCGATGTATGTGTCTGCCGCAGCGATTCTTATCTGGGGGTTATCGGTCCTTCAGGGTTTCATGCAGAACGCCGCGTACGCCGAATTGGCTACTACCTTTCCGAAGGCCTCCGGCCTGCCAGGTTTTGCGCAGCATGTGTTTCGCACCGAAAACTACCAAGGCAAGTACGACAAGGGCAAGCTGATCGGTGGCTTCACCGCCTGGAGCTACTGGTTTGCCTGGAACCCTGTATTGGCGATCTTCGCAATCCTGGTCGGCGGTTACCTTCATGGGCTGTTTCCGGTGCTGGGTGAGACATTTACCGAGTTTCAACTCGCATTGATATCAGGCGGGGTGATTTTCGTCGGACTGTTCGTGGTTAACTGGTTCGGTCTGAAGGATGGCGCCATGCTGGGTTACATCCTGGCGGCCGTATCTCTGATACCGCTGGTTATCCTGGCCGTGGCGCCTTTTGCTACCGGACACGTTGACATGGCCAACATCACCGGTAACTGGTGGCCGACTGACTGGGTCTGGGATATGCACCATATCCTGATCCTCTTTGGCATCTTCGGGATCGCACAGTGGAGTGCCTGTGGCTGGGAAACCGCGGCCATCTACGGCCCTGAATACAAAAACCCGTCCAAAGATGTCCCCAAAGCACTTCTTGCCTGCGGCATCATCTGCCTCATCCTTTACGTATTGGTACAAACCTCGGTGATCGGCGTTCTCGGTGTTGAGGGGGTCCAGGCCGAGCATGTGTCGCCCCTGATTCCAGTCGCCCAGGCTGTCTTTGGCGAAGCCGGTTCCGTGGTCACCATCATCATGTTGATCGCCGCCATGGTGCTCATCATCCAAACCGCTTACCTGGGTTCCTCCCGCGCCATGCACTCCATGTCAATGGAAGGCAACCTTCCTAAGGTTTTCGGCAAAACCAACCGCCACGGGACCCCGTTCATTGCGCTGATCGTCACCGCAGCGTTTAACATGGTGCTGATTTCCATGGGATCCCTCGCTGCAATTCTCGCCGCGGCCGCGATCGGTTATACCTTTGCCAACGGCATCAGCTTGTTCGCCTACGTCAAAGCTAAAAGGCACCCGGCCTTCGCTGGTCTGGAACGACCCTTCAAAGCACCCAAGGGATGGACAAACGTCGCCATGATCTTCGGCCTGTTCAATGTGCCACTGTGCCTGCTCGGCGTGGTCTACCTGAACAGCCTAGAAATCGGCTGGACCTCCACTTGGCTCGGCTTCATCGTACTGTCGCTCTACATACCAATCTGGTGGTACTCCCAGCACGAATCAAGGCGCTCAAACAACAAAACAACCACTGCCCCACTGTCAGACATCGATTCAGATAACGATGCCGCAGACCCCGACAGGGTTCTGGATCCCCGATAACAGGACCGGCATCTAGTTCTTCGGGTGGGGCGCGAGGTCGCTTTCGATACGCCAAGCCTGGGGTAAGGTCCAGTTCCTCGGATTCTTCGGCGCGCAATCAAGTGCTGTCCCATAGACAGGAGGGGCGCTTCACAGGAAGTAGGACGGGTTCGTCGAGCATGATGGCAGTTGCCCTTGACAGCTTCCACCTAGCAGCTGCCGCGGATCGCAAAACCTGTGGGCGGAATCCGAATTTTCACAAAAAAGACTGGACTAGATGAATTGCGTGACGTAGCTTTGCTAATGGGATGAGGCCAGTGATTCAGATCACACGGAAGAATTCCGAGGAGAGCTCCGCTGATCCTCGAGAAACAGAGGAAACCGCGGTCCGCGAGGAGCTTCCCGAAACGACACCCGGCGTTCTGACCTAAAGATGACCCGCCTTCCATAGCACTATTCAAAGGAGAAATCATGGAAACCACACTCGTAGGAACACTCAGTAAAGCTGGATCCATCCACAAGGTAGAAGGCGGCTATATCGGGCTGCCGTCCATGAACGAACCTGGAACGGTCGCTGCGATCGGCGACTCCCTCCACAACCCGGAGGGGTCCGTCATGAGCGCCGGATTCTTCGAACTGAAGGCTTCCGAGCCCTTGGTATACACGTACACCTACGACGAGATGAAGGTCGTCGTGCAGGGTGAGTTCATCCTTACCGACCAGTCGACAGGCGAAGTCACACACGCCAAAGAGCGCGACGTGCTGTTCTTCCCCAAGGGCACAACGGTCAAGTTTGAGACCCCTGAGTATGCTCTGGGGTTCTTCACCGGCCACCGCTCTTTCGCCCCGTAAGGATCGATCATGCGTTCCGTGTCCATGCCGTCGGCAATAGGCGCCGGCGTGGCACCTGGTTTCCGCGGTGTCATCTGTGTAAGCTTCGGCTCCACAGGTGACACCGCGGGTCTAGACGCCGATGTCCAGCCCCGGCACGATCTCCATTTCGAAGCTGCAACCGCGGACACCCTCTCGGAGTTGAAGTCTGCGCTCGGAAGTTCGCACGTCGGGGTCCGCCTCGTGCTCGTCGGCCCCCCGGCGGACATACGGGCAGCCGCAGCCGCCGCCGCGGAGTGTGGACTGCAGCAGGAGGAAATGACCCTGCTGAGTGATGACACCGCCCCGCGGGTTATTTACTGCCCACACTGCCATTCCACCACTAAAACCGGCCGGGCAGCCGGCTCGGAGGTGCAGTGCCAGGGATGCGGCACGGTCCTGGCCACCACTGACCACTTTTCGCGCCGGCTTGGCGCGTACCTAGGGTACTCCGCTCACGCCGAGGAGGCATTATGACTATCACGGCGCTGCCGATCAGTGCGCATCCAGCCGTGGCGGGAGGTCTCCAGCTGGAGGTGACGAAGGTCGCCGTTCAGACGGAATCCATCGTCACCATCACGCTGGCTGACCCAGCGGGCAGGAAACTGCCGTCCTATGTTCCGGGGAGCCACCTGGTGGTCCAGTACGGAAGCGGCGTAAACGCCTATTCGCTTACGGGTTCTGGCAACGGCCCGTCGGATTACACCATCTCAGTCCTCCGGGTCGAAGGCGGTGCCGGCGGTTCGGTCGCCATGCACCAGCTCTCAGTGGGTGACCGTGTTCAGGTTTCGCGGCCCCGAAGCGCCTTTGCCCCTGCATCAACGGCAACGCATCATCTGCTTGTTGCTGCAGGAATTGGAATCACGCCGATTCTTTCGCATGCAAGGGCCGCTGTCGAACGGGGCACCAAAGCTTCCCTGATCTACGTCCACCGGCCAGCGGCCGGAGCCCACATGGCGGAAGCCAAGCAGCTGTTAGGGCCGGGACTGACCGCGCTCATTGAGTGTACCGATCGCGGCAGTTTCGAGAAGGTTCTGACGGAATCGCTAACAACCCAGAGCCTGGGAACCCACCTCTATGTCTGCGGCCCGACTGCCTTCATGGATGCGGTTCTGGACCAGGCGCGTGAGCTTGGATGGACATCGGCGAGGCTGCACTCGGAAGCCTTCGGCGCGGCCGAGCTGGACGACGGCGAACCCTTCGCAGTAAACCTGGTTCGCAGCGGCCTCAGATTAGAGGTGCCCGCCGGCGTGTCGCTGCTGGAGACACTCGAAAGGGCAGGGAAAAGCATCCCCAACATGTGCCGCAAAGGCATTTGCGGTGACTGTGTTCTGCCCGTCCTTCGAGGAACCCCACTGCACCGGGATCTCTACCTCACCGACGAGGAAAAGGCAGCTAACACCACCATGATGTGTTGCGTTTCACGCAGCGAAGACCCAGAATTGGAGTTGGACCTTTGAGCATCACCATCGACAAAGACCCTGACATTGCTGTCCTCCCGGAACGCATCAGACGCTTTCCCTTCCCTTTTACCGGTGACAGCTACCGCTACAGCGCTAACGTCGAACCGGCCAACAAAACCGTGCCAACAGACGCTGGCGCCTGGGGGGCCGGGCTCATCGACATCGATGAGTTCTACCTCCCGGAACTGGCCGACCGCGACCAGATCCTGACCCGCGACCCCTCACGCATGCAGGTCCTGCCCCACATGCGGCCGGCTGTGTGGGACACGATCGCCACCCTGCTGCCCACCATGGCACAGGAATACCCGGACATCATGTCCTTCCACCGCGAAGGAAACGCCTGCCGCTGGCAGAACACCCTGCAGGGCCTCGACATTGAGTTCACCGTCGGCGACGATGACTCGCTGCCCATGGGCCCACTGCGGTTCCTGGGCAGCCAGATCCAGGATGACATCGTTCTCCTCGACGTTAGAGACAACACGATGTGGCTCGACGCCGGCCTGGTCAGCTTCGCCGCGGACTGGTCCTTCGGATTCGACGTCGGCATGAACTTCCTCGAGATCCACCACCCCGTCCCGCGGGTCAAGGAAGAGAACATCATCCGCCGCGCGGAGCAATTCCTCCTGCGGCTGCAACCCGGAGAACAGTTCCGCAGGACAAACTGGACTATGACTATCGGTCAGCGCTTGGACACCTCGACCGAAACCTACCCTGAATGGGGCCCCGACCGCGGAACCATCGCCACGGATCCCGACCTGCCCAACAAGCTCCACCTCCGAGTGGAAGTCCAGCACCTGATCCGCCTCCCACACACCGGGGTCCTGCTGTTCCTGATCCGGAGCTACCTCCTGCCCCTCGCCGACATCGCCAAGGTACCTGCTTGGCGAGAAAAGCTGGGCCACGTGTTGGCCGAACTACCGGAAGACATGGCCGAGTACAAAGGCATCATTCGCTACCGCAAAGCGGCAGCTGATTGGCTGCTAGCTGGCTGATCAGGCAACACAACCCGTGCCGATCCAGACAATAAGGGCGGCCGGTGAGCCGGCTGCGTAGGTTTCACAGACTCTGCGGTGATAGCTGGATTCCACAAGTGCAGGTATAAACAAGTCTGGACTAAATGATTTACATCGCGTAGCTTTGCGGCAAGGAGAAGCGCGTGATCGGCATCACCCCAGGGGAGTTCAGAGTAGAGCTTCACTGGGTCTTCTGTCCGGGCGTCCTTAAAGGCAGATTCCAGCACACTCGGTGGCTGCTTAGCCAAACCCCGATCTGTTAACGGGGCACTTCGGCACTCAGGCCGTCGGGATCCTCGTCCTGAAAGAAAGAATTTAAGGAGAAAAGCATGACTCTCAACACTGAAACCGAAACTGTAGTAGGGGTAGCGCACCCTCTGGATCCGTTGTCCCGGGCCGAGATTTCGCGGGCTGTCTCGATCCTCAAGGACGGGCCGGCTGCGGCTGAGTCGTTCCGCTTCATTAGCGTTGAGCTGCGCGAGCCGTCCAAGGAAGCCCTGAGGACCGGCGGGGAGACCGAACGCGAAGCGGACTCGGTGCTCGTTGACCGCGGCGCGGGAAATGCCTACGAAGCCATCGTCAACCTTGATTCGGGCATCGTCACGTCGTGGAAGCAGCTGGCCTCCGGCGTTCAGCCGCCCTTCATGCTGGACGAGTTTGCAGAAGGTGAAGAGAGCTGCCGAAAGAACCCGGAGGTCAAGGCGGCCCTTGCCAAGCGGGGCATCACCGATATGGACCTTGTCTGCTTCGAACCGTGGTCTGTGGGCTACTTCGGTGAAGACAACGAAGGACGGCGCCTGATGCGCGCCCTGGTCTTCGTCCGCCAGGAGCCCGATGACAGCCCTTACGCGCACCCGATCGAGAACTTCATCGTCATCGTCGACCTCAACTCCGGCGAAGTCGTAGAAGTCGAGGACGACCAGGCGATCCCCGTACCCAGTGCCAGCGGCAACTACCTGCCCAAGTACGTCGGGCCGGCCCGCACTGACCTCAAGCCCATCTCCATCACCCAGCCCGAGGGTGCGTCCTTCAAGGTCACGGGAAACCACGTCCAGTGGGCCGACTGGTCCTTCCGGGTCGGGTTCACTCCCCGGGAAGGCCTGGTGCTTCACCAGCTCCGCTTCCAGGACCAGGGCGTGGAGCGTCCGGTGATCAACAGGGCATCACTGTCCGAAATGGTGGTCCCCTATGGTGACACCGCCCCCGTCCAGGCAAAGAAGAACGCCTTCGACTCCGGCGAATACAACATCGGCAACATGGCCAACTCCCTCACCCTCGGCTGCGACTGCCTGGGCGAAATCAAGTACTTCGATGGCATCACCACCGACAGCCACGGCAACCCATGGACCATCGAGAACGCCATCTGCATGCACGAGGAAGACGATTCCATCCTGTGGAAGCACTTCGACTTCCGCGAGGGCACCGCCGAAACCCGGCGCAGCCGCAAGCTCGTGATCTCCTTCATCGCCACCGTCGCGAACTACGAGTACGCCTTCTACTGGCACCTGTTCCTCGACGGCAGCATCGAGTTCCTGGTCAAGGCCACCGGCATCCTGTCCACCGCCGCCCAGAAGCCCGGCGAGAAAACCCCGTACGGTCAGACGCTGAACAACGACGGGCTCTACGGACCCATCCACCAGCACATGTTCAACGTCCGCATGGACTTCGAAATCGACGGACCGAAGAATGTCGTCTACGAAGTGGACATGGAAATCCCCGAGAACAACCCCACACACACCGCGTTCAAGGCCGTGGACCGGCTGCTCGAAACCGAACAGGCAGCAATCCGCAAGGCAGACCACGACAAGCACCGCTTCTGGAAAATCGCCAACCGCGACAGCAGGAACCTCGTGGACGAACCAGTCGCCTACCGCCTCATCCCCACCAACGCCATCACCCTGGCCGCCGGCGATGAGTCCTTCGTCAGCAAACGAGCACAATTCGCCCGCAACAACCTCTGGGTCACCGCTTACGACCGCACCGAACGCTTCGCCGCCGGCGAATTCCCGAACCAAGCCACCGGCGCCGACGACGGCCTGCACATCTGGACCCAGGCAGACCGGAACATCGTCGATGAAGACATCGTGGTCTGGTACACCTTCGGCATGCACCACGTCGTCCGCCTCGAAGACTGGCCCGTCATGCCCCGCCAAAACATCGGCTTCATGCTCGAACCACACGGCTTCTTCAACCAAAACCCAACCCTCAACCTGCCCAGCTCGGCGACCCCCTCCGATCACTGCAGCCCAGAAACCACAAACCACTGCAGCTCAGAAACCGGACAAACAGCGCACTAAGCGACAAAGCAGAAACCAAGCTGCAGCATGCCACGGGGGCTGGAGCTGAATGAACTAGAGCTGGAGAAATAGCAGCCATTAATATACGGTCCCCGGTGCTGGCGCCAGCCACTCCGGGGACCGTTCCCGTCCCTACCCAAACCACAGTAGTGAGAGCGTGATCGGCGTGTTAAATATCCCCGCAGTTACCTGGACCCTCACGGTCATCCTGCTGCTCAGCGGAAGCTACTACTTACTGCAGGCTGTGAAGTCCCACACGCGCACGGACCAGATCAACAAAAGCCTCCATGCCCTCATGAACGTCCTGATGGCTGTGATGTTGTGGAACCTCGTGCCGTCGACCGTTCTGGCTCAGATCGCAGTCCTGACCGGCGCGGCACTGTGGTTTGTTATCCAGGCCGTAGCCCGGCCCGAATTCAAGTTACTCTGCGCGGGTAGCCAGGGCCGAGTGAAATGCGGCTACCACAGCCTCAGCATGGGCGGCGCTGCCTTCATGATCGCAATGATGAGCCATGCGGCTGCCAGTCCTGGAAACCCTGTTAACGCCAGCGGGATGTCGATGTCACACGGCCACCAGGCGATAGCAGGCGAAAATCACAACACAGCCGCAACAGCAATTGACCAGCAGCCCACCCTGGCGATCCTGTTGACCGTACTCTTCGGGGCTGCGGCAGTCATTTTCCTTATCCTTTTCCTGCGCAGCCACATAACGGCAAAGACCCCCAACAAAACGGCAGCCCCACGACTCTCCCTCCGTACAGAACACGGATTCGAAGCCCTTGGCGCAACCATTATGGCCCTCATGTTCGCCACCATGGCGGCTTGAGCGGACGTCCCTCATGCGGGGATATGACGCTGGAGATGTTAATCCTATGAATAAGAATGGGCGGTGTCATACCCTCGAAGCAACAACACGTTGAATAGAGGGGTTGCCGGTGGCGCGCAGGGCGTTGACTTTTTCGGATCGGGCGGATATCGCGGTGGGGCTTCAGGCCGGTAAAACGGACCGGCAGATCGGGTCCGATATCGGCCGGGACCACACGATCGTGTGGCGTGAACGGCGGCGGAATTCCACCAAGACCCGTGGCTACCGCCCTGTCACCGCAGACGTGAGGGCGGAGCGGAAACGCAGCCGTCCGCAGGCCCGGAAGATGGACACCGATCCTGTCCTCGCGGCACGGGTGAAGGCTGACCTGTTCCGGTCCAGGACGCCGCGGCAGATCGCCGGGCGCTTGCGTTTGGAAGCCACGGAGACCAGCGTTGAGACCATGGTTAAATCTCCTGACGCGCAAGGCCGGACCGTCTCCCACGAGGCCATCTACCGGTGGATCTACGCCCTGCCCAAGGGCGAGCTGGCGAAGTCCGGGATCCTGCTGCAGTCCAAACGAACCAAGCGAAAAACCCGCAAGCCGTTGGGTGAGCGGACAGGCGGGAGGATCATCGGCATGGTCAGCATCGATGACCGCCCGGAAGAGGCCGCGGACCGGCGGGTTCCAGGGGCGTGGGAAGGGGATCTCGTGGTCGGCAAGGCCGGCAGGACCGCTGTGGCCACGCTGGTGGAGCGGAACAGCAGATTCCTGATCATGCTCGGCCTTCCCGACGGCAAAAAGTCTGCAGGACTGGCCGATGTGCTGATCGAGAAAGTCAATGACCTGCCGGCACTGATGCGCGGATCCCTGACCTGGGACCAGGGCACCGAAATGGCCCGCCACGCCCAGCTGACACTCGCCACGGACCTGCCCGTGTACTTCGCCCACCCGCACTCACCGTGGGAGCGGCCCAGCAACGAAAACACCAACGGCCTCATCCGGGAATACCTGCCCAAAGGCGAAGTCCTTCCCAGCCACCAGCCGTTCCTGGACTCCATCGCCGATGAACTCAACGACAGACCACGCGCCGTCCTGGGCTACTTCACACCGAGGGAAGTATTCACCAAGCTACTCAACGACGACGTTGCTAAGACGGGTTGACACCGCCATGATTCGCTTCGGCCTACACTTATCAGCCTGTCGAGCGCCGAACGCGGAACGCGTCCACAAGCGGAAGCAGCGGCCATGAGAACCCGAACCCTAAGTGTGGCCCGAACCAACACCGATAAATACCTCATAGAAAAGATTTGCCTCTTAAGCCTCGAGTCCGGGGAGTGCTTCTTCTGCACAGGACCGGAGACGGATTGAGCGCGCATAGTACCCCGGGGCCTTCCGTTTCAGAGCGCGGGAGGCCCCGGTACCAAGCATCTGGGCAAATGATCCTCATGCAAAGCCCGGTTCCGACAAAAGTGACCTTTGTTGCTGACCGATGGCGTGGCGCCCCAGCGATTACGTGGGCCACCAACCCGGTCGCATTGCCTCGCCGGAAGCAAGGCTCCGCAACGGACCTTCAGAACAATGGTTCAATGCCCGGCACGCGACAACACTGGCCAAAGCAGCTCTTATGGCGTGGCTGATTCTCATTCTTTCGGGGTCGCTGGAAGCTGTTTGGGCGGCAGCCTTGCACCGGGCGTTCCAGGCCTCAGGTAGGCGCAGGCTCGCACTCGCACTTCTCTTCCTGCTCTCCGTCCTTGCCAGCATGGCCGGCCTCGCCATCGCCATGCAGTCCATCCCCACCGGCACGGCTTACGCAGTGTGGGTGGGCGTGGGCGTGGTGCTCACTTCGACCTACGCCATCATGACCAAGGCGGAACGCCCGACGACCGCGCGCCTGCTGCTATTGAGCGGTATCGCCGCCTGTGTGGTCGGACTGAAGGTGGTGGCGTAGTGACTCAGCGTTCACTGGCGTGGCTGATGCTGCTGGGTTCCGCCGTGTTGGAGGCTGTTTGGGCCACCGCTCTGGGCCTCTCCGGCAACCTCACCATCCTTATGCCCACCCTTGTTTTCGCCGTGACGGCCACCCTCAGTATGGTCGGGCTGGGCCTGGCAATCCGCTGTATTCCGCTCGGCACGGCTTACTCCGTCTGGGTGGGGATCGGCGCTGCGTTGACGGTGGGCTGGGCCATGGTCACGGGAAACGAATCCTTCAGTGTCCTCAGACTCTTTTTCATCGTGGGGATTGTGGCCTGTGCAGCCGGGCTGAAAGCGCTTCCGGTGCTTGCCCCTGACGAGTCCCACCCACTCACACCATCCGGCGGCCTGTCCCGGCCACCCGTCGTCGGAAATGCGCGCCGCGTAACCGACGGTGAGCAGACTCAGCGGCCGGTTTAGGCCCTTAGTATCGAATCCACGAGACAGGGGGCCGTGGAGTCTCAGTGAGCAAGCTGGACGGCCATCCGGCGGGTCTTCGACGAGAGCAGACGCTGCGTCGGCGTCGAAATCGCCAACAACGCCTACAGCTCCCCACCGACCAGGCCGGGGTGGCTTCCTGGATCAAGAGGTTTCTACTCATATGTCTTTGGGGGCGTTCATGCGGCTGGTTCAGCCGTCTTCACCTTCGAACTGTGGTTGAGGCGACTTCCGGCGGACTGTCCTCGCACTTCCGGCAATCTGGTCTCGGTCAGAATAATCCCCCAACCTGATGGCAGCTCCCGTCGTTGAGACCTGTCAGATTAGGCTTCGAACGGTTCTTTCCAGAGGTGCTTTCTCAGAGGTCATAGGTGTCATTCCTATAGCCT
Source organism: Arthrobacter sp. U41 (assembly GCF_001750145.1). Lineage (NCBI taxonomy): Bacteria > Bacillati > Actinomycetota > Actinomycetes > Micrococcales > Micrococcaceae > Arthrobacter > Arthrobacter sp. U41. Next base: position 1,267,369 of record NZ_CP015732.1, on the reverse strand, counting down.
CAGCGGGTCCGGGTTCTAAGCGTCTGCAGTGCCACCGGTCCCCGACTTACTCAAGGTTCCTAGCCAAAGATCCCTTCTTCGGGCAGCTTGTGGGGCAAGGACGACTTGTCCAGAGCTGGGGTTTTGTGTCCCTCGTAGGCGCACTTCTTAAAGGGGCCTTCTTTGTCCATGAGGGTGTGCATGTGGGGGTCGGCGTGGTCGAGCCACCAGGTGCTGATGCCTAGGGCGGGTTCCAGGCGTAGGTGTTCCCAGGCGCGCCAGATGGCTTCCATTCGGATGAGGGCTTCGGGCTGTTTGTACCACTCGGGGCACCAGGCGAAGGCGGCGCCCTCGTTAACTTCCCGGACGTAGGACTGGGCCAGGAGATCTGCGAAGAACTCCACCGCACTGGAGTACACGAGCTCCGGTTCAGGCTGGTCATGGCTGTGGGCGCCGCTCGTGGACTTACCTTCTTCGTCGGCAAAGGCGTCCCCGAACTCCTCACTCACGCCGTCCCGCTGTCTGTCCAGGGGTTGTGCGCAGGAACGGCCACAGGCTTGCTAGCGATCCTCGCCGTGGTGGCGAGGGAGTCTTTGACCTTCAGGGCGTGGGGACCGTTCATCCACGGGATGGTTTCGATCATGGTGGCGGGGGCGCCGGAGGCGAGCAGGATGGCCCGGAATCGGGGCAGTGCTGTCAGGTCGGCGACGGAAAGGATCTCGTCTTTGTTCTCCTGCCGGGAGGACGATGACCCGGATTTGCTGTGGCTGCGGGAGACATTGATGTAGCTGTACTGGCCGATGAGGCGGGAGAGTTCGTCGAGGTAGCCGACTTCGGAGACGCCACCGCCGTAGATTTTCACGTTCGACGCGGACCAGAGTTTCCGCATGCCTTCCAGGGACCAGACCTCCACGCCCTGGGACCAGGACTGCAGGATGGTCATGAGGATGATCCCGCGGGAGCCGTAGTGGCGGTACTGGTCCGGGAGGGCCTTCCACCGGCAGACGTTCGCAGCTTCATCGAGGATCCCGAGCAGCGGTGTCGCGAGCTGTCCGCCGGGCTGGGAGGTGGCGTACTTTTCGGCCGCTTCTACGACGGCGACGGTCAGGGCGGTGACGAGTGGGCCGGCGGTGCCGACGCCTTCGCGGGAGAGGCTGTAGAGCGTGCCTTTGCCGCGCACGAAGTCCTCGGGGACGAACTGCGGCCGTGGGTCGGTGTGCACCGTCGTGTTCCGGGCCGGGGTGACCCATTGGCTGACCTCGCGGTCGGTCAGGCAGGAAACCATTTGCCGGGCGGTGCCGTAGACACCGGCCCGCTGTTTTTCCGGTTCGCGGATGTGGCCCATCACCATGTCCGAGAGCAGGTCATAGCCGGCGGTCCGGAGCAGTTCTGCGGGGGCCTCGTCGTGCGGGCGGGTCAGCCAGGTGTAGACCTGTGTGACCGGGGCGGAGTCGAGTGAGGCGGCGAGCAGGAAGGCTTTGAGCAGGTTCTGCCCGGCCGGGTCGAAGTAGGCATCGGGTTTGGTCCCGGGTTCCCGGGAGCCGTTGGCGAAGTGCTGCGCCAGGTTCCCTGCTGTGGCCTCGTTCTTCACATACGACAGAGGGTTCCACCACCAAGTGGGATCTTCTTCCGCGACGGTCTGCGGGTCAAAGACCCACACGGCGCCGGCCTCTGCCCGGATCGGGCGGGTCACGTCCACGATGTCGCGTTTGTTCGAGGTGGCGATCACCGCGCCGGGTGCGTCCAGGATTGCCGGGACGGCGTAGGAGGTGGTCTTCATCGTGCGGGGACCGGCGATGAGGATCAGCATGTCCTCCCAGGAGGCCCACAGCGGGCGTTTCCCGGCGACGCTGCGGCCAAGCGGCACCCCTGTGGAGTTGGCCACGCCGAGACGCACGGCCGTGGCCGTGGCCCCTTTGGTGCCCAGGTGATCGAGGTCTTTGCCGCGGCCCATGTGGACGGCGGCCTTATCCACCCGGGTACGCTTGTGCGCTGTTCGGGAGCGGACCACCAACACTGTCACCGTCAGGGCAATCAATATTCCGAGGAGCACGCAGGCCACGATGCTGGACTGGACCGGCCAGGGCACCCGGCCCTTGACCAGCCCGGCCACCAGATCAATCGGGTGGGCCGGTGGCGAGGCCAGACCGGCCATCCAGGATCCGAGATGGGCCGAGACCCAGGCCCCGCCCCCAATGACGACAGCTGCGCCGATGGCCAGCCAGATCCCCAGACCGTCGCCAAGACCTGTGCCTTTACGGTTCGGAGCACTCATGCTGCACCCTCTTCCTGGACCGGAGCGGCGGCTTCCAGCAGGGACTCTGCCGGGGCGTGCCAGCGCTTGTTGGTGTCGTTCAGGGAGGCCTCGATGGACGTGAGGCCGATCTGGACGGGGATGCCGGGGCGGCCGCCGACCTTGATCAGGAACTTCCCGCGTCCGGGAGGTCCGACGTCGCCGCCGCGGGAGTCCCAGGCGGGCGGGTCCTGCCAGGAGATGAGCTTCTGCTGTACCTGCCGCGAGAGCGGGATCGCTGCGGTCAGCAGCGGCATCTCGGAGGCGGGAAGGCCGCCGCAGATGACCATGCCGGAGCGTTCCACGAAGCCGCGGGCCTTCATCCGGTCTTCCTCTGCCGGGAGTGCCAGCAGGTCGGACATGGTGTGGGAGATCATGACTTGGCCGACGCCGACTGAACGGTTCAGGCGGGTGAGGGCGTCCACCCGGTCCACCATGCGCTTGCCGACGCGCAGTGCCCGCCAGAGCTCGTCCAGGACGACGAAGTAGTTCCGGCGCGGTTCCAGACCGGCGTCGGCGAGGGAATTGGCGACGTTCACGGTGCCGAAGCCGTAGGACCAGCAGGCCAGCAGCACGGCGGCCTGCAGGTCCGTTTCTGTCTCATCGATGCTGGAGACATCGAAGACCACGGCCCGGTCACGCCGCATCGGGTTCGTGGTGTGTCGGGAGAAGATTTCTCCGAGCTGCCCCACGCCGGTTAGGCCGAGGAGGGTTGCTTCCAGCGCCCGGGTTTCCTGCAGATAGACGGTCATGTCCCCGCGGTCCAGCGCGACCTGGCGCAGCTCGTCCGGGGCGGCGATGATGACGTCGAGCAGGTCTTTCAGGACCAGAACACCGTCGAAGGAGTCATCGAGGACGCGCAGTGCGCGGTCCGGGATGGTCTGTTCCTGATCCATGGACGGGTTATCCGGCTGATCGTGATGAGGGAAACGACCATGTTCAAGCGCCGGCCGTGGGCGTCGGCCCGGACCCGGACCCGGACCCGGACCCGGACGGCAGCTTCATGGTGACCGCGCTCCTCGAGGATCTGGGCGACCTCAATGGCCTGGCCCGGGTCCAGGATGTTCAGGTAGCCGCGGCCACGGCCGAGTTCGATGACCTGCCCGCCAATGGCGCTAATGACGTCCACGTGTTCGCCCTTCAAGTCCCCAAGAACGAGGGGATGGACGCCCTGGCCGGAGAGGCCCAGCATCATGCGCCGCACGAGCGTGGACTTCCCCAGCCCGGGCTTGCCCAGGACGAACGCGGAGGGGTTGGAAATCAGGTGCGCGCGCTGGAACCAGCTGATCGGATCACAGCAGACCGTGGCCTGGGTTTCCTCGTGCCGGCCCAGCGGGACGCCGCCCATAGGCGAGGACGTACCCGAGGAAAACGGCCACAGCCCGCAGACCTGCACCGTCGTCCCACGGTATCCCCGCACCGCCGGGACCAGTGCAGAGCACCTCATGTCGTCCGCGGCGGCGCGCCGCAGCAGCCGCAGCCATCCCCGGCTACCCGATCAGGGCAAGCACCGCTCCAGCAGTAACGACGCCGCCGGCCTCCGCGCGGACGCCGGTCACGGTCCCGCCGCGGTGGGCGGAGATCTGGGTTTCCATTTTCATCGCCTCCAGCACGACGACCGGATCCCCCGCCGAGACTTCGGCGCCCGGTTCGACGAGCCACTTCACCACGGTCCCGGCCATGTCGGCGCGCAGCTCCCCGGGGTCGGCGGCGGCAGCTCCGGCGTCGGATGCCCCGTCCACGGACACCCCGGCAGGCAGGGGCCCTCCCGAGCGCGCCCAGCCGTCCAGCAGGTCCGCCGGCAGCCCGACAGCCATCCGGCGGCCGTCCACCTCGACCGTGATGGTGCGGCGTTCGCCGTCGGGCGCGGTAGTGCTGTAGCCCGGATCCGCGGCGATGGAGACACGGTCCGCGAAGTCTGTTTCGATCCAGCGGGTGTGGATGCCGAGGCCGGTTTCGGAGGTGAAGTCCGGTGATTCCAGCACCGCCCGGTGGAACGGCAGCACGGTGGCAACCCCGGTGATGCTGATTTCCGCGAGGGCCCGGCGGGCGCGGCGCAGCGCCTGCTGCCGGTCCGCGCCGGTGACGATGAGTTTCGCCAGTAGGGAATCGAACTGCGGCGGAACGAAGGAGCCGGAGCGGACGCCGGTGTCGAGCCGGATGCCGGGGCCGGTGGGGCCGTGGAACTCCTCCACGGTGCCGGGCGAGGGCAGGAAGCCTCGCCCCACGTCCTCGGCATTGAGCCGGAATTCGAAGGAGTGCCCGCGCGGGGCCGGGTCCTCCGTGATGCGCAGCGGCTCCCCCGCGGCGATGCGGAACTGCTCCTGGACCAGGTCGATCCCGGTGGTTTCCTCGGTGATGGGGTGCTCCACCTGGAGCCTGGTGTTCACCTCCAGGAATGCCACCGTGCCGTCCGCGGCGACCAGGAATTCCACCGTGCCGGCGCCGGTGTAGCCGGCTGCGCGGCAGACGGCCTTGGCGGCGTCGTAAATCTGCTGGGTCTGCTCGTCGGTGAGGAACGGTGCGGGGGCCTCCTCCACGAGCTTCTGGTGCCGGCGCTGGAGCGAGCAGTCGCGGGTTCCGACGACGACGACGTTGCCGTGGGCGTCCGCGAGGACCTGCGCCTCGACGTGGCGCGGCCGGTCGAGGTAGCGCTCCACGAAGCACTCGCCGCGGCCGAAGGCGGCGACCGCTTCCCGGACGGCGGAGTCGAAGGCTTCCTCGACCTCGTCCAGGGCGCGGACCACCTTCATGCCGCGGCCGCCGCCGCCGAAGGCCGCCTTGATGGCCATCGGCAATCCATGCTGTTCGGCGAAGGCGCGGGCCTCGGCGGCGGATTCCACCGGGCCGTCGCTGCCCGCGACGAGCGGTGCGCCGGCGCGGACGGCGGTCTCGCGGGCGGTGATCTTGTTGCCGAGCAGCCGGATGGCGTCCGGGGTGGGTCCGATCCAGGTCAGTCCGGCGTCGAGGACGGCCTGGGCGAAATCAGCGTTCTCCGAGAGGAAGCCGTAGCCGGGGTGCAGGGCGTCGGCGCCGGATTCGGCCGCGGCGGCGAGCAGCTTGGGGATGTTCAGGTACGTCTCGGCGGGCGAGTTGCCGCCCAGGGCATAGGCTTCGTCCGCGGCGGAGACGTGCAGGGCGTCGGCATCGATGTCCGCGTAGACCGCGACGGAGGCCAGCTGCGCGTCGTCGCAGGCCCGGGCGATCCGGACGGCGATTTCTCCGCGGTTGGCGATCAGGACCTTGCGCATCAGTTGCTCGCTTCTTGTTCGGGGATAACGGAGTCGGTGGAATCGGGGGTGACGGAGTCGGTGGTGTCGGCCCAGCGGAAGCGGATTTTGCCGCCGATCGGGACCTGGGCGGCGCGGTCCAGCTGGGCGTCGACCACCACGGCGATGACCGGGTAGCCGCCGGTGATCGGGTGGTCGGCCAGGAAGAGCACGGGGAGCCCCTCCGGCGGGACCTGCAGGGCTCCGGCGACGGTGCCCTCGCTGGCGAGTTCGCCCTGGCGGGTGCGCCGCAGTGGGGTTCCCTGCAGGCGCATGCCGACCCGGTTGGACTGGGGCGTCACTTCCCAGTCTTGGCCGCAGAAGGATTCCAGCGCCCCGGCGTCGAACCAGTCGGCGCGGGGGCCGGGCACGACGTCGAGCACGGTGACGCCGGTGCCCGGGTATTCCGGCTGCAGTTCGGGGGACCCGACGACGCCGGATTCGGCCTCCCCGCCGGCGGCGAGAAGCTGTCCGGCGGCCAGAGGTGCCGGGCCGATCCCGGACATGGTGTCGGTGGAGCGGCTGCCGAGCACCGGGGCGGTGTCCACGCCGCCGCGGACGGCGAGGTAGCTGCGGAAGCCGCTTTCCGGCGCGCCGATGGTCAGGGTTTCGCCGTCGAGCAGGGCGAAGGGGGTTGCCATCGCGACGGTCCGCCGGGACGGTCCGGACCCGGTCTCCTCGTCGGTGTCGTCGGAGTCGTCGGTGCCAAAACCGTCCGGCGCCTCGATGGTCAGTTCCGCCGGCGCGCCGGCGACGGCGAGGACCTGGTCACCGATTGCCTGCACCTTAAGACCCCCGGCGACGCTCTCCACGGCGGCGGCCGACGGCGTGTTCCCGACCAGGCGGTTGGCCCGGCGCAGCGAGGCCCGGTCCAGCGCGCCGGCCGCGGAGACGCCCAGGCCGGCGTGGCCGTGGCGGCCGAGGTCCTGGATCAGGCTCTGCAGCCCCGGCGAGAGGACCCGGAGCCCGTCCGTCACCTCCGGGGCCGGGATCCGGGCCGGGTGTTGCGGGGCCAGCGCCACGATGTCCCGGACCGCCCGGAACTGGACCTGGTGGCCGGGGGCGGCCAGCGCGGGCTGTTCCCGGTCCAGGTCCCACATGGCGGCGCCGGTGCGGCCGATCAGCTGCCAGCCGCCGGGCGAGCGGCGCGGGTATACGGCCGAATAGTTCCCGGCCAGCGCCACCGAACCGGCAGGGACGGCGGTGCGCGGCGAGCTGCGCCGCGGCACCTCGAGCAGTTGGTTCTCCCCCACCATGTAGCCAAAGCCCGGGGCGAAGCCGGCGAAGGCCACGGTCCAGATCTGCCCGGTATGGGCTGCGATCACGCCGTCGGTTCCGAGGCCGGTCAGCTCCCCCACCTCGGCGAGGTCCTCGCCGTCGTACACGGTGTCGATGACCACCAGCTCGCCATCCCGCTGCACGGGCGCGGTGAGGCCGAGCTGGAGCAGCAGCGCGGCGATCCGCCGGGCTGACACCGGTGAGTCTGCGGTGACCAGCACCGTCTCGGCCGCGGCCAGCACGTCCTGCTGCCCCGGCAACGGGTTCCCAAGCAGAAGTGCCTGCAGTGCGAGCACGTCCTGAGTTCCGGAGAGCTCGGCGAGTACCGCGCGGGTACCGACCGCCCGCACGGAGCGGACCTTTCGTACTGCCAGGGTTTGCCCTGCTGTCTCAATCATGAGCTGCCTTCATCGTTGACCGTGCTTCATGGTGGATCCCCGCCGCTTAGGCGCGGGCGAACGCGGCCGTGCTGATGCCGGCGGCGTTCAGGGCCTCGCGGACTGCGGCGGCCATGGTGACGGCTCCCGGGGAGTCGCCGTGCACGCAGATGCTCTCGGCACGGATCTTCAAAATGGAGCCGTCAATGGTGCGGACGGCGGAATCGGAGGCCATCCGCAGGACATGCTCAGTGACCTCCGCATGGTCGTGCAGCACGGCTCCGGGCAGCGTGCGGGACACGAGGGTGCCGTCCGGGTTGTAGGCCCGGTCCGCGAAGGCTTCGGTCACGGCACGGAGACCGGCAGCCTCGGCCAGGCGGAGCACTTCGGAGCCCGGCAGGCCCAGAATGGGCAGGTTCGGGTCGACGGATTTCACGGCGTCAACGACGGCTTTCGCCTGCGCGGTGTGCGCCACGATCGCGTTGTACAGGCCGCCGTGCGGCTTGACGTAGGTGACCCTGCCGCCTTCCGCGGCGGCCAGGGCCTGCAGCGCACCGATCTGGTAGACGACGTCGTCCGCGAGTTCGATCGGGTCGATGTCCAGGAAGCGGCGGCCGAAACCGGCAAGGTCCCGGTAGCCGACATGGGCGCCGATCACGACGCCGGCGGCCACCGCCTCGCGGCAGGTCTTCCGGATCACGCTGGGGTCGCCGGCATGGAATCCGCAGGCGACATTCGCGCTGGAAACCGAGCGGAACATCGCCGTGTCGTCTCCCAGACTCCAGCGTCCGTAGGACTCGCCGACGTCGCTGTTCAGGTCGATGGTTGCCATTTGTGATCCTCGTCTCAGTGGGTTCCCTATCTAGGATGCCCTAAATCCTAAAATTGTTCAACAATTCTTCGATCCCACGATACGACGCTCGTGTAAATTCTCAGGTATGACGAGCGCCGCACCAGGATTCCCCGACCTTCCCGGCACAACCCCCGCCGGAGGGGACCATGCCTCCGGCGCGGCCGGCGCGGCTCCGGGGTCGGCGGCCCGGCTGCGGGTGGCCGTCCCCTCCGTCGCGGACCGGGTGGCGGCGGAACTGCGGCTGCAGCTGGCGGAGGGACTGCTGCTGCCGGGCGCGCGGCTGACCGAATCAACAATCTCCGAGGACCTGGGCGTCTCGCGCAACACCGTCCGCGAGGCCTTTGCCGAACTCGCGGCCGAGCGGTTGGTCGTCCGGCACCCCAACCGCGGAGTATTCGTCGCGAGCCTGGGGCCCGGGGACATCCATGACGTCTACACGGTCCGCCGGTTCATTGAGGTGAGCGCCATCCGGGGCGGAGGGAGCCCCGGGCGGGTGGCCGCCGTCCGCGCGGCGGTGGAGGAAGGCAAAGCTGCGGCGGCAGCGGACGACGAGGAAGCCCTGGGCACCGCCAATCAGCATTTCCACGGCGCCATCGTGGCGCTGGCCGGGAGCCGTCGCCTCAACACGATCATGGCGCAGGTGCTGGCCGAGATGCGGCTGTTTTTCCACAAGGCCACCGTGGATGCCCATTTCTACCGGAGCTACCTCGACGACAACGAGGAGATCTGCAAGGCGCTCGAAGCCGGCGAACTGGACCGCGCCGGGGACCTGCTGCTGGCCTACCTGAACCGCTCGGAGCAGAAGCAGCGCGCCGTCCACGGCGACTGAACCAACGTAGCCGGAAACTTTATTGTTGAACAATCCCTTGCGCAGATTGTTCAACAGTCTGTACAGTGGCGGGAGACAATCGTTGTGACGCCAGTCACCCAACTGTTGGGACCCCCATGGAAACCACCACCGTCAAGGCCGCCCTCAAACCGGCCGCCCGGCGTTCCGCCCTGCTGGGAGCCATGTTCCTCATGGCCACCAGCGCCATCGGCCCCGGGTTCATCACCCAGACCACAGCCTTCACCGTCCAGCTCGGCGCCGCCTTCGCCTTCGCGATCCTGGTCTCCATCCTGGTCGACATTGCCGTGCAGGCCAACGTCTGGCGGATCATCGGCGTCTCCGGCCTGCGGGCCCAGGAGCTCGGAAATAAGGTTCTCCCCGGTGTGGGCTGGTTCCTCGCCGGGCTCGTCTTCCTGGGCGGAATCGTCTTCAACATTGGCAATATCGCCGGAACCGGGCTCGGCACCAATGCCATGATGGGCGTGGATCCCAAAATCGGCGGGGCCGTGTCCGCCGTCCTGGCCATCGCGATCTTCCTGAGCAAGAAGGCGGGGGTGGCCCTCGACCGGATCGTGGTGATCCTCGGTGCCCTGATGATCCTGATGACACTGTATGTGGCCGTGGTTTCCGCGCCGCCGCTGGGTGAGGCCCTCAAGAACACCGTGATGCCGGAGAAGGTGGACTTCCTGGTCATCACAACCCTCATCGGCGGAACGATCGGCGGCTACATCACGTATGCCGGAGCCCACCGCATGCTGGACACCGGCGTCACCGGCGTTGAAAACGTCAAACAGATCACGCAGAGCTCGATCGTGGGGATCCTGGTCACCTGCGTCATGCGCATCCTGCTGTTCCTGGCCATCTTCGGCGTCGTCGCCGGCGGCGTGGCCCTGACCGGCAGCAACCTGGCCGCCTCCGCATTCCAGGCCGCAGCAGGAGATATCGGCATGCGCGTCTTCGGTGTCATCCTGTGGGCTGCCTCCATCACCTCCGTAATCGGTGCGGCGTACACCTCGGTCTCCTTCGTGACGAAGTCCAGCACCAAGGACCGCACCCGCAACCTGATCACCGTCGGCTTCATCGGTTTCTGCAGCGTGGCCTACCTGCTGATCGGCCAGGCCCCGCAGCAGCTCCTCATCTTCGCGGGTGCCTTCAACGGCCTCATCCTCCCCGTCGGTTTCGGCGTGCTGCTGTGGGTGGCCTGGCGCCGCCGGGACCTCATGCAGGGCTACGTCTACCCCAAGGGCCTGCTCGTCATCGGCGTAGTGGCCTGGCTGCTGACCTTGTTCCTCGGCTACAGCTCGCTCACCAGCCTGGCCAAGCTGTGGGCCTAGAACCAATGATGTCCCCTCCGGTGAACGCGCCGACCCCCCTCGCCCGTCCCGAGCACCCGGAGGGCCTGCTCCCGGGCGAGGCTCGGGCCCTGTTCCGCGCCGGTCTCGTGACGCCCACCTCCGGCTGGAGCAGCGGCTACGCACAGGCCAACCTGATCATCGTGCCCAAGGCGCAGGCCTTCGACGTCCTGCTGTTCGCGCAGCGCAATCCCAAGCCCTGTCCTGTCCTGGGCGTGCTGGACGCCGGCGCGACCTCCGGTGCGCTGCTGGCCGGAGGGGATATCCGCACCGATGTGCCCAAGTACGTGGTGTACCGGGACGGCCGGAAAGTCGACGAACCAACCGACATCTCGGAGCACTGGCGCGAAGACCTCGTGACGTTCATTGTCGGCTGCAGCTTCACCTTCGAATCTGCCCTCCAGGAAAACGGCATCCGGGTGGCCCACATCGACCAGGGAACGAACGTGCCCATGTACCGCACGTCCGTCCGCTGCGAACCGGCCGGACAAATGGCCGGCCCCCTGGTGGTCTCCATGCGTCCCGTTCCGGCGTCCCAGGTGGCCGACGCCGTCCGCATCACGTCGCGCTATCCGGCCGTGCACGGCGCCCCGGTCCATGTGGGCAACCCAGCCGAGCTGGGCATCGCTGATCTGGGCCGGCCGGACTTCGGCGACCCGGTGCACATCCCGGACGGCCATGTGCCCGTCTTCTGGGCGTGCGGGGTGACGCCGCAGGCAGCCGTGATGGAGTCGAAACCGGCACTGGCGATTGGCCATGCTCCGGGGCACATGCTCATCACGGACGCGCGCGATAGTTCCTACCAGGTCCCGTAGGCTGCCGGGCTCGGAAAGCCCCCGGACTAGTCCCGCCAGCCCGCCGGAACCGATGGTTCCGGCGGGCTGGCGGGGTCCGTGTTCAGACTCATGAAGCTTCGGTCACGGAGCTGTAATCCCGCGGCAGGGCTCCGATATGCGCCAGGAGTTCGTGCTCGGCGGCATCCAGGTACAAGCGCAACTCCGCCGCGGCCTCTTCCCGGCGGCCGGCCCGCAGCAGCGCCACGAGGGCGGCGTTGCGCTCCACGTAGTGGCTGTGGAAGTCCGCCGTGGTGGTCATGGCGTGGAAGACCAGCCGCATCTGGGCGAGGACTTTGTCCATAAGTTCAGCCACTGACGCACTCCCGGAGAGCGCCACAAGCGCCTTGTGCAGGTCCTGGTTGGCATCGGCCATATCCGTCACGACCCCCGCCCTCGCGGCGGCGCGGGCCCGGTCGATGATGGCCTCCAGCGCATCCAGGGTCTCTGCCCGGTATTCGCCCCACAGCACGGCCGCCGGCTCGATCAGCCGGCGGACCCGGTAGATTTCACGGACATCCTCGGCCTGCGGCGCGGAAACGAACACGCCGCGATTGGGGATGCGCTGCACCACGGACTCACCGGCGAGGACGGTGAAAGCCTCCCGCAGCGTGTTTCGGGAGACGCCGAGGACCTCGGAGAGTTTCTGCTCGGAGAGTTTCGTTCCGGGGGCGAGCTGGCCTGCCGAGATACGCGAACGCAGCACGGCGGCCACCCACGATCCGGTGTGGGCGTGAGTGGCCTGGACCTCCTCGGAGATCCCTTCGAGCGCGGCATTCATCGGCATGGATTCCAATCTACAGAAGAAGCGTGCACTCCCCGCGCCGCGTCCGCCGCGATCCCCGGATCAGGGCGGTCCTTCGTCGCCGTTGAACCAGGTCATCAATGCTGCGCCGCGCGTTCCGCTTTGCGCGGCGGCACTTTCCGCCGCCTCGGGTCTGGGCGCGGGGCTGAGGATGGGACCGCCGCCAATCAGCCCTGCGCGGCAGCCATTTCCCGCTCGCCGTTGAAGTATTCGAGCTGCCAGCCGTCCACGGCATGGTGGTGGGCCAGGTTGAGCGCGGCGTTGTCGATGCTTTGCAGCGTGCGGCCGATCGCGCGGCTGAGGCTCACCCGGAGGAGCGAACCGTGCGCGACGACCAGGACGCGGCCGCCGCTAAACTCATCCGCCAGTGCTTCCAGGGCTGCCAACCCGCGGCGGGCTGCCTCGTCCTCGCTTTCCGCGCCACGGAAACCTCCCGGAATGCGGAGGGCTTCCAATTCGGGGCCGGCTTGCAGGCCTTCGGCGGGTCCGAAGCCACGCTCGGTGAGCTCCGGAACGTGCCGGGCCACCTTGAGTCCCAGCCCGGCGGCAACGAGGTTCGCGGTCTCAGCGGCGCGGCTCAGCGGCGAAGACACGATCGCGTCCCACTCGTAGCCGGAGAGAACGCCGACCGCGTCGCGCGCCTGGCCGCGGCCGACGTCGTTGAGCGGAATGTCGGTGGACCCCTGCAGCCGTCGCTGCGCATTCCAGTCTGTCTGGCCATGGCGGACGAGGGCGAACGTCGTGAGGGTCATGCTTCCATTCTGCCCTGAGAGTGGGCAGGTCCCGGACTGCGGCCAATGAGCCGGGAAGCTTCATCGGCCTCCCCTTCCAGCCGCGATTGGTAGGGTGGATGAATGAAACTTCGCCTCGCCGCCCTGTCCGCTGCCGCCCTGATGATCGCGCTGACGGGCTGCGGTCAGGTGCAGGACGCCACCAACAAGGCCGTCAGCGACGGGGCATCCCAGGTTGCCACGGCGGCCGGAAGTGAAGTGAAAAAGCAGGCCTGCACGCTGGTGGAGGACGGCCTGGTCAGTGTCCAGGACAAGGAACTGCTGGGCGGCCTGGTCGCCGGCGCGGAGACTGCGGGTGTTCCCGCCGAGATCACCACCCCGCTGCGCCAGATCGCCGACTCCGGCGACCAGGTTCCGGCGGATTCCATCAAGGCCCTGCAGGACGCCTGCGCCAAGTAGCGCCCGGGATTCGGGCGGTTCCTTAGCGCTTGCCCTTTTTCCGGGATCCCTTGCCGCGGCCCTTGTCCGGGTTCGGCGCGTAGCGCTGCGCCACCTTGGGCTTCTTGACTGCCGGTCCCCGCCGGTCCGGCTTCGGTTCCTTCTTGGGCTTTTCCTGCTGGGCGGAGGGCTGGCGGGAGCTCGCGGCGGTACGGCCGCGGACAATCCCGATGAACTCCTCAATCACCTCGTCCGTGCTGTCGCTGGGCCACGCCAGGGCGATCTCGGTGGTGGGCGCCCCGGTTAGCCTGCGGGCCACGGTGTCTTTGACGTTGAAGTGGCGGGCCACGGACATCGGCAGGATCACCAGACCGGCTCCGGTAGCCACGACCTGCAGGGCCGCTTCCGGTCCGCCGAGTTCGGCCACGTCGAGGAACGTCTCCCGGGCGAGGTCGGCCAGGGCGACCTCCTCAAACAGGGAGATCTCGTGCCCCTTGGGTGCCACCACCACGGGCTGTTCCTCGTACAGCGGGATGACGTTCAGGCCCTCGCGCTCCACCGGCAGCCGGACGAAGCTCAGTTCAGCGGAGCCGTCGCGCAGAACTGTGAGCTGAGCGCCGTCGTCGGACATAAAGGAGTGCAGCGGAACATCCGGCATGCGCTCTTCCCAGCGCCGGGTCCACTTGCCCGGGGTCACGCCGGCGACGTAGGCGAACCGCAACTCCCGCGCTGCTGCTTCGGCCGGGGTACCGGCGGTTTCGTCGGGGGTCTGGGATGTTTCTTCTGCTGCGGACACATGTTCACAGTACCGCCCGGGCTGGCGTAGGCTTCCGCCCGGCTGGCTCTTTGGTGCTGATTTGGTGCCCCGCCGGATACCCTTGAAGCATGACCTCTGCAAACTCCCAGTCCATGAAGCCGGCCACCGTTGCCAAGAAGCTTGGCATCTACCTGCCCGCAACACCCCAGGAGTTCCAGGATTCGGAAATCAGCCGCGCCGATTTCGCCGAGCTCCAGGCCAACCCGCCGGAGTGGCTGGCGGAACTTCGCCGCAACGGCCCGCACCCCCGCCCGGTGGTCGCGCAGAAGCTGAACGTCTCCATCAGCGGCCTCGCCCGCGGCGGCGTTGAAGAAGCGCTGACGACGGCGGAAATCACCGCCTTGCTGCAGGCTCCCCCGGCATGGCTGGTCGCCGAACGCTCCACCCACGCTGCCGTCCGCACCGAGGCCCAGCGGGTCAAGGACGAGGCCGCGAAGAAGGACGCCAAGAAGGCACGCCCCGCGGCCGAGTAGCCGCCGCTGCTCCGGTCGGGATCGCTGCGCGCGGGCAGGAGTCCGGCTAATCCCTCCGCCGGGCGGTTCCCAACGGGAACGTGCCGGTCCACGGTCGCGGAATGACCGGATTTCGACGCCGTCCACCCTCCCGAGGGACAGGCCCTGAAGGATGCGGTCGCGGCCCCGGACGGCATCCTGTTCGTCTCGCCGGAGTACAACCGCTCCATCCCCGGAGCCCTGAAGAACGCCATTGACTGGGGGTCCCGGCCCTGGGGCGCCAACTCCTTCGCGCGCAACCCGACCGGTATCATCGGCGACGAGCATCCTGACGAGAAGAAACTGAGCCGTTAGGCCCACACCCACTGGGGCTGCACCCTCCGGCTGCCGGCTCGGCTCAGGTCCGCCTCAGTCTTGGTGGAGCTGGACGAAGTTCCCGCACCCGTCGTCGAACACTGCCGTCGTGCCGCCCGGACCGTCGGAGGGTTCGCCCTGAAAGATCACGCCCTTGGCCGTGAGCCGCTTGAACTCCGCCCGGACATCGGTGACGCCCAGGACAATCGCGGGCATCCCGGCGTCGTGGAGTCCGTTCATGTAAGCGCCACCGATCGGGTTGTCGCTGGGCTCCAGCAGGAGCCCGACGGTTCCGCCACCGGTTCCGGCCGGGTCCTTCACGATGAACAGGTTGTGCTCCGGTATGACCAGGAGGCTATCGAAGCCCAGGATTCCGGTGTAGAAGTCGTGGGCGGCGGCGGGGTCCCTGACGTGGATACTGCACATTTTCAGTCGCATGGGGCCTAGGCTACGCCGGGACGGCCCGGGTGTGAACCGGACCTACGCGCCCGGCCGCAGGACCATTGACGGCCCGCCTTCGATGGATTCCAATGGAATCAGCGGAACCGTGCCCGCCCCGGGCAGGATCCCTGGAGGTGTTGGAATGCCGTCTCTGTTCGAACCCACCCCC
This sequence comes from Arthrobacter sp. U41, assembly GCF_001750145.1. Lineage (NCBI taxonomy): Bacteria > Bacillati > Actinomycetota > Actinomycetes > Micrococcales > Micrococcaceae > Arthrobacter > Arthrobacter sp. U41. The sequence goes on along the minus strand of NZ_CP015732.1, from coordinate 1,252,099 downwards.
TTTGCGCTCTGGCAACTAGTTGCCCTGGCCGCCGTTGTCGTCTGCGCGGCGGGAGCCTCGGTCTATGCGCTCCGGAAGCATCTGGCCGCCGACGACGGCCTGCCGGATGCGGTGTTCTGGGACGGTTTCGCCGGGCTCGCCATCGTTGCGCCCGCCGTGATCGTCCCCGCCCTGGTGGCGCCATGGGCCGGCCTGCTGCTCGGGTGTGTCGCTGCGGGCGCGGCCGCCGCCTCCTATGTCTGGACGCCCCGAGTCTTCAGCTGGCAGGCGGACCGGCGTTTCGTCCGGGAAACAGCTGCCAGCAACGAAGTGGCGGCGGCCCGGCACCGCAGCGCCCTGGCCCGGTGGCAGCGCTACGAACTGGACCCCGCGCACGGCATCGACTATCCCGCCATGAGTGACCCGCGGCAGCCGGAGACGGCAGCCCTGATCCGGGCGATGAGGGCCGCGGAACAGCTCCGCGGCGGCACGGATGCCGGCTACGCGCCGGCGGTGGACCGGCTGGAACGGGCCCTCGCCGACGCCGAACGGGCCGCCGGCGTCGGTGGCAAGGCCCCGGTCCGCGCCGCCGGATTCCCGGCCGCGGATCCTGCCCTCGGCTGACGCGCGCTGCAGCCCACCGCCGGGGGAAGCCCCTGCGTTCCACGGTTGTCCCCGGAAGGAAGCACCATGACTGACATCACCATCATCGGCAGCGGCAACATGGCACGGGCGATCGGAACCCGCGCCGTGGCCGCCGGACGCTCGCTCCAGGTCCTAGACCGGACCCCGGAAAACGCGGCCAAACTCGCAGCCGAGCTGGGCGGTGACACGACCTTCGGAGGACTCGGCGATATCCCGGAGGGTGACATCGTGGTGCTGGCCCTCGACTTCGGCCCTGCCAAGGAGGTGGCGACGCACTACGGCGACACCCTGAGCGGCAAGACCGTCGTGGAGATCAGCAACCCGGCCAACGCGGAAACCTTCGATTCGCTGACCGTCGAACCGGGGTCCTCCGCCGCCGAGGAAATCGCTGCCCTGCTGCCGGGGGCCGCCGTCGTCAAGGCGTTCAACACCACGTTCGCCGGCCCGCTGACGGCCGGAGCGGCGGGCGGGATGCCGCTCGATGTCTTCATCGCCTCCGACTCAGAGGAGGCCAGCAACCAGGTCGCCTCATTCGCGGCAGCAGCCGGTCTCCGGCCCCTGCGGGTCGGCGGGCTCCGGCATGCCCGGGAACTGGAGGGATTCCAGCTCCTCGTAATGGCCCTGCAGGCCAACCCCGCCTACAAGGCGTTCAACTGGGGGACCGGGCTGAAGATCCTCGACTGACCGGTGGAGGCCGGCGGGCCTAGAGTTCCACCGTGCCGCTTTCGCCGACGCTCATGCGGCTGTGCATGACCTTGGACTTGACCCACTGCAGCACCGTCGCAGCGGTTCCGCCGGGGCTGGTCCAGTACTCGGCGGAGTCGGAGTCGACATGCAGCAGCACCACCTCCGGGGTGTCCGGACCGTCCGGGAACCAGGCTTCGACCATCTGGTTCCACAGCTCGTGGATCTTCTGCCGGTCCGTGACAACTTCTGCCGTTCCGGCCACCGACACCCATTCCGTGCCCTTGCCGAAGGAGACGTTCACGCCCGGGTGCGCACGGACATGGGCAACCTGGGAGGTGGTGGCGGAGGTGAAGAACCACATGTCGCCGTCGTCCTTCACGTCCTGGACGGCCAGCGGGCGGCTCACCAGCGCGCCTTCTTCGTTGACGGTGGTGAACATCCCGATCCGCGAATCGTTGATGATGCCCGTAACTTTGCTGATGTTTTCTGCGTCCGACATGCTGTCACCTCGTTCTGGTTCCGAACGGGGGAAAGTCCCCCTCCCGCCAGCCTATTGGTAAGTGTGCTTACTTTCCAATGGCGGCCGGGAGAGGGACCTCCCCACCTGTAGCTTCCGGCGTGTACTAGCTCTTCGGCAGGACCTGGCCCTTGAAGAACTCGGGGCGGATCCTCGCCATGACGAGCATGAGCACGGCGCCCAGCAGGATCACGCCCATGCCCAGGATGAACACGAGGCCAATGCCGCCGACCGATGACCCGGAACCGTACGCCGGGTCCATGGAGTCATAGGCGGTCTTGACGAACATCACCAGCAGGATCACGCCGCCCAGCAGCGGGGCGAGGAATTTGAAGAAGAACGCCCGCGCCCCGCTGAAGGCCTCGGCCCGGAAGAACCAGACGCAGGCCAGGGCGGTGATGCCGTAGTAGAAGCAGATCATCATGCCGAGCGCGGTGATGGTGTCCCACAAGGCGTTCTCGGACGTGGTCCGGGTGATCACGTAGAACCCCGCGGCGGCGACGGCCGCCGCGATCGTGGCGTAGCTCGGGGACTTGAAGGTGGGGCTGATCTTGCCGAACTTCGACGGAAGCGCCTTGTAGTGGCCCATCGCCAGCAGGGTCCGGGCCGGCGAGACGAATGTCGACTGCAGGGAGGCGGCCGAGCTGCTCAGGATGGACAGGGACATCAGGATGGCGAAGGGGCCCATGACCGGTCCGGCGAGGACGGCAAAGATGCTGCCCTGGTTTTCCGGGTTTCCCGCTCCCAGGCCTTCCTGGCCGATGCCGGCGAACGCCAGCGTGGCCAGTGCGACCGTCATGTAGATGATCACGATGACGAGCACGGTGACGGTGGCGGCGCGGCCCGGGGTCTTTTCCGGGTTGCGGGTTTCCTCGTTCATGGTCAGGGTAACGTCCCAGCCCCAGTAGATGAAGATCGAGAGGGAGACGCCGGCGGCGAAGGCCGAGAAGGACTCGACGGCGAACGGGTTGAACCACTCGGGCGTGATCGCGGTGGCATCAAAAGCCGAGCCGTTGGCGACGTGGCTGAAGGCGGCGACAGCGAACCAGCCGAGCACGAAGAGCTGGAACGCGACCAGCACGTACTGGACGCCCTTGGTGGTTTCCATGCCGCGGTAGGAGATCCAGCAGGCCAGGGCGATAAACACCAGCGTGGTGGCGATGTTCAGCGGCAGGTTCAGGGTCAGGTCTGCCAGTTCGGGGTTGCCGAAAAGCTGGGCGAGCATGAGGTAGAAGAAGTCCACCGCCACGGCTGCCAGGTTGGAGAGCACAATGATCGTCGCGGCAATCAGCCCCCAGCCTCCCATCCAGCCGATCCACGGGCCGAAGGCGCGCGACGCCCAGGTGAAGGAGGTTCCGGCGTCGGGCATGGCGTTGTTCAGTTCCCGGTAGCCGAAGGCAACGAGCAGCATCGGGATGAAGCCCACCAGGAAAATCGCCGGCAGCTGGACCCCGACTTCGGCGACGGTGGGGCCCAGGGCCGCGGTCAGGGTGTAGGCCGGGGCAATACAGGACACCCCGATGACGACGGCGCCGAGCAGGCCGACCGATCCGGCTTTGAGGCCTTTGGCGCTCAGTCCTGCGTGAGTGTCGTGCGAGGTCTTGGCCGTCGCCTGTTCGGTGCTCATTGGTGTGCCTCTCGGGAGGTGTCATTCGGGGTTGACTGGTTCTGGTGCTTGAGTTCGTAGCCGCTGGGCACCACGAGCATGGGCACCGGCAACGCGCGGAGGATCCGGTTGGCGGTGCTGCCCAGGAAGATGGAGCGGGCCTGGGCCAGCCGGCTCGAGCCGATCACCAGCACCTCACCGTCTTCCCAGTCGAGGCCGTCCACGGCCTCTTCGATGCTCCGGCCCTGCGCGACGACGACCTCCGTCTTCGCCGCCGGCTGGACGCCGTCCGGATCGACCGGCGCACCCGCCGCGACTGTCTGCTCCGCGCACTCCCGGGCGGCTTCAGCAGCCGCGGCCGAATCGCCGCCGTCGAGGGCCAGCAGTGACACCACCCGCAACGGGACCTTCCGGTTCGCCGCCATGCCCAGGGCGGAGTCGAGCAGCTGCTCCGCTCCCGCCCGGGTGCCGAGGCCGCAACTGATCCGGGTCAGGGCATCCTTGCGGTGGTAGCCGTGGGGTGCCAGAGCCACCGGGACGGTCGATGCGTGGAGCAGCGCGCTGGCTACCGAACCGATGCTGAACCGCTTGAACAGCCCCGAGCTGGTGGCCCCGATGACGAGAATGTCGGCCCCGAGCTCCTCAGCCGCCTCGATCAGCGCCTGGGCGTCGGAGTCACCGGTGCGGATGTGCCCCTGCGCCGGGACGTCGGCCGGGACGAGGGCGAGGGCCTCGTCGAGCCACTGGCGCGCCTGCTCGTTCAGGAGGTTCTCGAACCCGGCCTGGGGGGCATGGGCGGCCCCGAACTGCTGGACTTCGGGCACCACCTGCACAAGGTCCAGGCTGGCCCCGCGGCCGCGGGCCAGCGCTACGGCCAGATTAACCGCATCGCGGCCTCTGGCATTGGCTGAATATCCCACTACGTAACGCATCTGGCAGTTCCTCTCTGAACTGTTGGACGGGCTGGGTTGAAGCACTGGATTAGTTGGCGGCGACGGGGGCGCGGTCGGCCGCTGCGACGATCCGGGCCGCCGTGTGGAGTCCCATCCGAATGGCGCCGTCAACGTGCTGGTAGCCCTCGGCGGCGAGGTCAGAGGAGGACCAGTAGATCGGGCCGACCGGCGCGTGCTGGTCCTTGCCGTAACGGTGGAGTCCGCCGAGGTCGTAGCTGGAGGCATAGGCTCCGCGGGTCCACTCCTCAGAGCCCCAATCCGACTCGTAGTAGACCTCCGGGTCGAGGGCCTTGTCCCCCAGGAATCCGGCGATCGATTCGAGGATGGCGCGGCGGCGTTCCTCGGCGCTGAGCTCGAACACGGCATCGGCCTTCTCATCCGAGACGAAGCCGACCAGGGTGCCGCGGGGGTCTTCGTGGTTGGTGTTGTCGTAGACCTCCTGGACCAGGGCGCCGGCGCCGAAACAGGTTCCGGAGAGGCCGTCCTCGCGCCAGAAAGGGGTGCTGTAGACGGCGTGCACCTTGATGACCAGACCCAGGGACTGGTGCTGGTGCATCTGGTGCTGGCGGCGCGGCAGTGGCGGGTTGAACGACACCCTCGAGTAGAGGTTCGGCGGCACCGCCATGATCACGAAGCGCGCCGTCACGGTGGCGCGTTCCGAGATAGCGGTCACCCGCTGTCCTGCCGTGTTTTCTTCGGTTTCTCCTGCGGAGGATGGCGCCCAGTTGATGGTTCGCACCGGGCTGTCCAGCACGACGTCGTCACCCAGTTCCGCGGCGAGCAGCACGGAGACCTGCTGCATTCCGCCGACGACCCGTTTGTCCAGGATGAAGTCCTCGTCGGTGAGGTGGGTGAAGGATCCGGCGGAGGCAGCCATCAGCACTGCCTGCAGGGCGGAGAATGCATGGGCCGGTTTGGTCAGCATGCCGCCGGCAATGAAGAGGCCAATGTTGTTGCAGGCCTCCTCGTCCGAGGAATTTGCCCGCAGCCAGTGGTGGAAGGAAATGGTGTCCAGCTCCCGGGCCTTCGGGTGGGCCCACGGCTCGGTGGGGCCGATCTCGGCGGCGAGCGAGTCCAGCAGGGCGGTGAGCTTGTCCATTTCCGCGGCGGTGGTTTCGCTGACCGGGAAGGTATCGCCCGTATATAGGGTCCGCTGGCCGTGGGAGCCGATGTAGACGGACTCGCCTTCGCGGTAACGGGAGTAGGTCTTCAGGCCAAGCTCGTCGAGGAGCGCCAGCAGTTCGGTCTGGTCCGGGGAGACCCACTGGCCGCCGATTTCCAGCATGGCGCCGTCAATTACGTCCGTCCAGGTGCGGCCGCCGACACGGTCGCGTGCCTCCAGGACGGCAACGCTCAGGCCCGCCTTCTTCAGTTCCCGGGCTGCAGTCAGCCCGGCGGGGCCTGCTCCGACGATGACGACGTCGCGGTCAAGTTCCAGCATGATGTCCTCTCTGTGGCCCGAAAGTGAGGCGGACCACTAAATGAATGCCATTCATTTCGACTCGACTATAGACCCTTTGGATGCGGCAGGGAAGACCTTCCGTCCAGGAATTTGCGCCGGGAAAAACGGGGCAGAATGGGAGCACCCCCGACAGCAGGAAGGCCAGAAATGTCGGCATCAACCAGCGCCCCAGCAGATCCACACCCGGACGCGACACCGCGCCGCCGGGTGGGCAGGCCTGCTGCCGCCGTCCTCGACCAGGACGGCATTACGGCGGCCGCGCTGCAGCTGATCGGAAAGAGCGGCTATGACGGGTTCACCATGGCGGCCCTGGCGCGGACGCTGAATGTGGCGCCGTCGGCCCTGTACAACCATGTCTCGTCCAAACGGGACGTACTGGTCCTGGTCCAGGACCACCTCACGTCCTTCGTTGAGGTGTCTGCCTTCGACGCCGAACCGTGGGACCAGGCCGTGCGCAGTTGGGCCTGGAGCTACCGCGACGTATTCTCCAAACACACGCCGCTGATCCCGGTGATCGCCGTGCTCCCGGTGACCGACGCGCCGAAGACGCTGGCCATGTATGAGGCCGTCAGCGCCGGATTCAGCCGCGCGGGTTTCCCGCAGCAACGGATAGTTTCGGCGATCGTGGCCCTGGAGTCCTTCATTTTCGGCTCCGCGTACGACGTCACGGCCCCCGCGGACATCTTTGACTCCGGAAGCATGGCCGAGTCCACGCCAAACTTCACCGCCGCAGTCAAGCAGCAGGACCTGGAAGGCTATGATAAGCCGGCCGACGTCGCCTTTAACCTGGGGCTTGAGGCGATGATCGCGCGCTTCGGGGCGCTTCGGGCGTAGGCTTGCCGGCTCCCCCGGGCTGGCGGCGCGGGCCGTCTTAAGAAAAAAGAACCCCGGTCCTTAGACCGGGGTTCTTTACATTGCGTGCGCGAGGGGGGATTTGAACCCCCACGCCCTTTCGGACACTGGCACCTGAAGCCAGCGCGTCTGCCGTTCCGCCACTCGCGCGCAACTTCTTCCACTCAATTGTGGCTCGGAATCCGGGCCGCCAACCTCGTAAAAGCAGCGAGATCAAGCATAACGGACAACTGCGGCAAAACACCAATCGGCCACCCGGAGCGACGGAACACCAGCCCGGACGGGACAGTGCCAGCGCACGTCAGGGCCGGTCAGACGCAGTTTCCCGGCATGGTGTGCCGACGCGCATTAAGGCCATTCCCAGACTGGCCCAGTAGTATCTGATGTAGGAGTGCCCGTCAGCGGCGGGGACCCGCAGATTTGGAAACCGAGTTCCGGAACGAACGCTGTCCTGCAGCCGTCACGAAAGGAGAAGGACCATGGGATTGCTGGACAAAGTCGAGCGCGGCATCGAAAAGGCCGTCCGCGGAGTCTTCTCCACCGGTTCTCGCGCCCGGGTTGAGCCGGTCGAGATCGCCAGCCACCTCCGCCGCGAGGTGGATAACAAGGCGATCACCATCGCCGCAGGACGCACCCTTGCCCCCAACGTCTTTGACGTCCTCCTCAGTGATGACGACTTCCAGCGGGCCCAGGAGTGGGGCACCCCGCTCGCCGAAGAACTGTGCGACGTCGTCATCAACCACGTGCGGAGCCAGGGCTACACGCTCCAGGGTCCCGTCCGGATCAGCTTCCGCCGTGACGGGGAACGCCGCGCCGGGGACTTCGAAATCAAATCCCGGACCGAAAAGGTCTCGTCCCCCTCCGCACCCGCGCCGGCGGCACATGCCGGGATGCCTCCCGCGCCGACGCGCCAGCCCTCCCGGATGCAGCCCGTCCTGGATATCGATGGGCAGCGCTACTCCCTGAACGCACCATCGATCGTCCTCGGACGCTCATCCGATGCGGACATCCCGATTGATGACACCGGCGTATCCCGCCGCCACCTGGAAATCCGCACGGGCCCGGGCACCGCCCAGGCCGTGGATCTGGGCTCCACAAACGGCAGTTACGTCAACGGCCACAAGGTCGCGGGATCCACGGAACTCACCGACGGCTCCACCATCACTATGGGACGGACCAAAATCATCTTCCGCCTTTTGCCCGCCAACCCAGGGGGCCGCCAGTGAGCGAACTGACCATCACCGCCCTGCGTTTCGGTTTCCTCCTGCTCCTGTGGGTGCTGATCTTCAGCATCGTGGCCGCCATGCGCCGCGACCTCATGATCGGCAGCAAGGCGGCAGCGGGCGCCCCGACCGCGCGGCAGGTGCGCAAGAACCCGGCGCTGGCCGAGCCGCCCGCCCCGGTCAAGCAGCAGCCCCGACAGCTGGTCGTGACCGAAGGTCCACTCAAGGGCACAACCATCCCGCTGGCGGCGAGCCCCATCCTGCTCGGCCGCGCGCAGGAGGCCACCCTGGTGCTGGAGGACGACTACGCCTCGGGCCGCCATGCCCGCCTGTTCCCGCAGGGCAGCCGCTGGTTCATCGAGGATCTGGGCTCGACCAACGGCACCTATCTGGCCGATCAGCAGCTCACCAGGGCACTGCCCGTTGAGCTCGGTGTCCCCGTGAGAATCGGCAAGACGGTCATCGAATTGAGGCCGTAGCCGTGGCTGCCCCGGATCGTCCCGCAGACAGGGCCGAAGGCAAAACACCTGCCCCGCTGCGGCCGCTCATCATGCGCTATGCCGCGCGTTCTGACGTCGGCCGTGTGCGCGCCAAGAACGACGACTCCGCGTACGTTGGCCGCCACCTCGCCGTCGTCGCCGACGGTATGGGCGGCCACGCCGGCGGCGATGTCGCCTCGGCCGCCACCGTGCTGGACATGATCCATCTGGACAAGGACGACTACGAGGGCGACGCCGGCACCGTCCTGGCCGACGAGATCCAGACCGCCAATTCGCTGCTCTCCGAACTTGTCCACATGAACCCCAAGCTGGCCGGCATGGGCACCACGGTCACGGCCCTCCTGCTGGCCGAGGGCAAGCTGCACTTCGCCCACATTGGCGACTCCCGCGCCTACCGGCTCCGGAACGGCAAATTCGAACAGGTCAGCGTGGACCACACGTTCGTGCAGCGCCTGATCGATGAAGGCCGGCTCCGCCCCGAAGAGGCGGAAACCCATCCGCACAAGAACGTCCTCATGCGGGTCCTCGGTGACGTCGATGCCAGCCCTGAACTGGACCTGGCGACCCTTGAGGTCGAGCCGGGTGAGCGCTGGCTGCTTTGTTCCGACGGTCTGAATTATGTTGCCGGCCACGTGGTGGAGCGCACCGTCCGGGAAAACCCGGACCTGCGCGAATGCGCGGAACTGCTGGTCGACCTCACCCTCGAGGCGGGGGCTCCGGACAACGTCACGGTTGTGATGCTGGAAATTGCCGAACAGACGACCGACGACGTCCGGACCGCCGCGGTCGAAATTGTGCCGGCCGCCTCCACGTCCACCGTGAGCGCCGTTGTCTCAGAAAGCGCCGCCCGGCTGGCCGGAAGCACCTTCGGTGCAGCAAAAACTCCCGAAGAACAGCCGGACCCCGACGACGCCGGTGCAGCGGTTGACCAGCCGGCCGACGGGGCCGCCGACAAGGGGGAGCCTGTAACCTCCACCGATCCGCACCTTGGCGAGCATCTTTCCGCCGAGGTGCTCCGTGAGGACCTGGCCAGCCGCCCCCACGAACTCGTCGGCGCAGCCGCCTCCGCCGCGGAAACGGGTTCCATCCCCACCATTGCGGGGCGCACCCTGGCCCGCCGGGCCGCTACCGTGCTGACCCATAAAGCTGAACAGGCGAGGGAAGAAGCCGACGACGATCGGGCTGCCCGCCCGCCGCGCCGCTGGGTGACCGTCGCCATCGCCGCGGCCATCATCGCACTCCTGACGCTGGGTCTGTGGCTCGGCTACGCCTGGACCCAGACGCGGTACTACATCGGCGAGCAGGACCAGCACGTCGCCATCTTTAACGGGGTCTCACAGCGTCTGGGACCCATCCAGCTTTCCACCCTCGAAACGGTGACCGATATCCGGATGTCCGATCTCCCCGAATTTTCCCAGCAGCGGGTGCGCCAGACCGTTCCGGCCCGGGACCTCTATGACGCCCAGCGGATCGTCAAAAACCTTGAGCGCACCGGCACCACAGCCCCCGCGGACGAATGCATCACCGCGTCCCCGACCCCGGCAACCCCCGGCGCCCCGGCCAGTCCGGGTGCAACCGCAATCCCCGGTTCCCCGATGCCGACGCCCACCTGCGAGGTCGGCCAGTGACACCCATCGATCCCACGCCCAGACCGCGACGGAACGTTGAACTGGCCCTGCTGGTGCTGGCTCTTGCCGTCGGCATTGGTGCGAACGCCCTGGTCGGCGTGGACCAGCAGAAGGCTTTCGATGCAGACTTCTGGTTCCAGTCGAGCCTGCTGGCCGCCGCCGCCCTCGCATTCCACGTTGTGCTTCGCATCCGGGCGAAATATGCCGACCCGGTAATGCTTCCGCTCGTGGTGGCCCTGAACGGTCTGGGACTCGCCATGATCCACCGGCTGGACCGTGTGGGGGAAGACACCGGTAACAACCAGCTGCGCTGGACCCTGGTGGCCATGGCTGTTTCGATTGCCGTGATCTGGTTCCTCAAGGACCACCGGATCCTCCGCCGTTTCACCTACATCTCCCTGGCCGTCAGTGCAGTGCTTCTGATCCTGCCACTGGTTCCCGGTATCTCGGCCGGGGAAATTTTGGGCGCTCGGGTCTGGATCAAATTCGGGTCGATGACCTTCCAGCCCGGTGAAATCGCCAAGATCACACTCGCTATATTCTTTGCCGGGTATCTTTCGTCCAACCGCGATCTCATCCTCCTGGCCGGCCGGAAAATCGGGCCCCTCCAATTCCCGCGGTTCAAGGACATGGGTCCGATGCTCGCCGCCTGGCTCGTGAGCATCGGCGTGCTGATCTTCCAGCGCGACCTGGGATCCTCAATCCTGTTCTTCGGCCTCTTCCTTGTGATGATCTACGTCGCCACCAGCCGCATCAGCTGGGTGATTATCGGCGTCGTCCTCATCGCCGCCGGCGGGTTCGTCGCCTCCCGGGTCTTCTCCCACGTGGGCCTGCGGATTGACGGCTGGATTAACGCCTTCACCGACGAGGTCTACGGACGGGCCTTCGGCGGCAGCCTGCAGATCGTCGAAGGACTGTTTGGCATGGCCAACGGTGGCCTCGTGGGAACCGGCCTCGGCCAGGGACGCCCCAATCTGGTTCCCTTCGCCAACAGCGACATGATCATCGCCTCCTTCGGTGAGGAACTGGGGCTGATTGGTCTCTTCGCGATCGTCCTGATGTACCTTCTGCTCTTCACCCGCGGCTTCCGTGCGGCGCTCGGCACGCGGGATGCGTTTGGGAAACTGCTGGCCACCGGGCTCTCCTTCGCGATTGCACTGCAGTGCTTTGTCGTCATCGGCGGCGTCACCAGGCTTATTCCGCTCACCGGCCTCACCACCCCGTTCCTGGCCGCGGGCGGCTCCTCGCTGCTGGCCAACTGGATCATCGTCGGACTCCTGCTGATGATCTCGCACACGGCCCGCGGCCCGGTGGACACAACACCGCTGGCCCCGGGTGGAGAACCCGACCCACAGAAAGTAACTCCTGCCATGCCTTCGAAGCCGGCCGCCGTGCCCGGCACTGGACGGAACAGTCCGGACGCCCCGACCGAGTCGGTGACGCTGTGAACCAAGCCATCCGCAATGCCTGGATCGCCGCGATCGCGATGTTTGTGCTGATCTTCGGGGCCCTCAGCTACGTGCAGGTGGTCGGCGCGGACGAGCTGGAGGCCAATGCCTGGAACAAGCGCACCCTCTTGCAGAATTACTGCAACGACCGCGGCGCGATCATCGTCGGCGGGACCCCGGTGGCAGAGTCCGTAGCGGCCGCAGAAAGCTGCAAGTTCCAGCGCACCTACACCCAGCCGGAGCCCTACGCCGGGATCACCGGCTATTTCTCCAGGAGCTACGGTGTCACCGGGCTGGAGAAGGCGATGAACCAGGAGCTCGCGGGCAGCTCGGACCAGCAGTTCCTGGACCGTGTCGGCCAGCTTTTCCTGGGCAACCAGCCCAAGGGCGCCTCCGTGGAACTCACGCTGGATCCGAGGATCCAGAAGCTTGCCTACGACCTGATTCCGGCCGGCCGGCGCGGATCGATCGTGGTGACCAATCCGAAAACCGGTGCGATCATTGCCATGGTGTCCAAGCCCTCCTATGACCCCAATCTGATCGCCACCCAGGACCCGGTGGCAGAGGCCGCCAATTTCGCCGCCCTGAACAAGGTCCCCGGGATCAACCTGAACCAGAACGTCAGCGGTCCCACGGGCGCGTTGCTGGCACCGGGCTCGGTCTTCAAGCTCATCGACACGGCCGCTGCCCTCAGCTCGGGAAAGTACAACAAGGACAGCACCCTGCCCAACCCGGCAGAGATGTCCTTCCCCGGCATCCAGTACAAGCTGCCCAACTACGCCGGCGGCAACTGCTACACCCGCGACACGGCAAGTTTTGCCTTCGCCTTGCAGCAGTCCTGTAACACGCCCTTCGCCAGTATCGCTTTGGACCTGGGGCAGGAGGCCATTGCGGCCCAGGCGGAGAAGTTCGGTTTCGGCGAGGATTTCGGCGACCAGCTGAAACTGGACTCGGCCCCGAGTTTCTTCCCGACAGAGCCGCTGGATGACGCCAGCCTGGCCCAGTCGTCGATTGGCCAGCGGGACGTCCGGGCGACCCCCCTGCAGATCAACCAGATGACGGCCGCAATCGCCAACGGCGGAGTGCAGATGCAGCCGAACCTGATCAAGGCCGTACGGTCCCCGGACTTGCGGCCGATCAGCGAGCCGAAGCCCCAGGTGCTGCAGACCTCCACCACGCCCGACATTGCCCGGCAGATCAACGAGTGGATGGTCAGCGTGGTCAGTGAGGGCATCGGCCGCGGCGCGGCCGTGCCCGGCGTCAGGGTTGCCGGCAAGACCGGCACCGCGGAACTCGGCGACGGCCTGAACAACTCATGGTTTACCGGGTTTGCCCCGGCGAATGACCCGCAGGTGGCTGTCACAATCGTCATGGAAGGCGTAGACATCACCACCGGCGCACAGCTAACCAGTCCGAACGCGAAGAAGATTTTTGAGGCGGTGTTGAATAAGTGAGGCCTTCATCAGGAACCACCCTCGGCGGCAGGTTCCAGCTGACCACACGTATTGCGATCGGTGGCATGGGGGAAGTCTGGAAAGCCAAAGACCTCATCCTTGGCCGGATCGTGGCCATCAAGGTGCTCAAGGAGGAGTACACGGGTGATCCCGGTTTCCTCCAGCGGTTCCGCGCCGAGGCCCGCCACACCGCGCTCCTGAACCACGTGGGAATCGCCAACGTCTTTGACTACGGCGAGGAGGACGGTTCCGCCTACCTCGTGATGGAACTGGTTCCGGGCCAGCCGTTGAGCAGCATCATCGAACACGAACAGGTGCTCTCCCCGGACCGCACCCTTTCCATGATCGCCCAGACGGCGCGTGCCCTCTCGGTGGCCCATGCCCAAGGCCTGGTCCACCGCGACATCAAGCCGGGCAACCTGCTGATCACCCCGGACGGCCGCGTTAAGGTGACGGACTTCGGCATTGCCCGCCTTGCGGACCAGGTCCCGCTCACCCAGACCGGCCAGGTGATGGGAACCGCCCAGTACCTGGCTCCGGAGCAGGCCACCGGCCAGTTGGCTACCGGCGCTTCGGATATCTATGCCCTGGGTGTGATCGGCTACGAGTGCCTCACCGGACACCGCCCGTTCTCCGGCGAGTCCCAGATCGCCATCGCGCTGGCCCAGGTCAACGACGCCCCGCCACCGCTGCCGGAAACCCTGCCGAAGCCGGTCCGGGCCCTGCTGATGTCCATGCTGGCCAAGGACCCCAAGAACCGCCCGGCCGACGCGCTTAAACTCTCCGAGGCCGCCGAAGCCATCCGCAACGGCGACATCGCCGCAGCGCACGCCGCAGTTCCGGGCATGCTCCTCTTCGAGGCAGCCACCGGACCCATCACGGCTCCGGTGGACATCCACACTGCCCCGACCGGTGTCATCAGCGCGGCGAACCGTACGACGTCGGCCACCTCGGCACTGCCGGTGGTCGGCGCCGGGGCAGGCGCTGCGGCAGGGCTGGCAGCCGGAGCCGCTGCCGCCAGCGCGTACGGCGCCCGCAACACCCTCTCGCGCGCCGACGCCCTCGCGGCGGAACGCAACTGGGTCCAGGAGGACGACGACTACGACGACGAGCCGGCCAACCAGCCAGAACGCCGCGGCCGCAGCCCCTGGACGTGGCCGCTGATTGCCTTGATCCTGCTGGTCCTGTTCTCCCTGGTCGGGGTCATGCTGACCCAGGCCGGAATCCTGTTCCCGCAGTCACCCGCGAGCAGCAGCGCCGTCACCAGCGCGGCGCCGAGCAGCACAAGCGCCTCGCCGACCGCCACGAGCGCCAGCCCCACCAGCAGCTCCCCGACACCCACCCAGTCAACACCGGCTGCGATAAATCTGATCCCGGACGCCTACAAGGGCCGGGCGTTCGACGTCGTCCGCACGGAGCTGAACAGCATGGGCCTTAAAGTCAGCGGAGATCCCGTTTTTGATCCCTCCGCGGCGGGCACGGTCCTCGACATCAACCCCTCGGGCCCGGTTGAACGGGGCGAGACCATCACCGTGACGTACTCCAAGGGGCCGGAGCCCACTAAGGCCCCGGAGTCCGTCTCGGTCCCGACGCTGCAGTCCGGTGCAAGCGAAGCTGCCGTCCAGCAGGCCATCGTGAATGCTGGCCTGCGCTGGGCGAAGGGGGCCGATGTCAATCCGACCAGCAAAAACGAGGAACCGGGCACCTTTGTCAGCTCCGAGCCCGCTTCCGGCAGCAAGGTGGCCGCGGGTTCCCTCGTGACCTACCATCTTGCCAAGGCCCCGGCCGCGACCGCGGAATCAACGCCGACCCCGACGGGAACGTAGGCCACCATGCCCGATTCACCCCGCACCCCATCGCACCGGGAGGACCGCGGCCCCGTGAACACGCAGCGCGTCCTCAGCGGACGCTATGAGCTGGGTGAGCTGATCGGCCGCGGCGGCATGGCCGACGTGTTCCGCGGCACCGACACCCGGCTGGGACGCACCGTGGCTGTCAAACTGTTGCGCCCGGACCTGGCCCGGGACCCGCAGTTCCAGGCCCGGTTCAAACGTGAGGCGCAGGCGGTAGCCGCCCTGAACCATCCCTCTATCGTTGCCATCTATGACACCGGTGACCACCCGGTCCCCGGCGACCACGAGGACACCGTTCGGGTGCCGTACATCGTGATGGAGTTTGTCTCCGGGAGAACGATCCGGGATCTGCTTCGCGCCAAGGAAGTCAGCATCGATCATGCGATCGATTTCACCCTGGGTGTCCTCGCCGCTCTGGACTACAGCCACAAGGCCGGGATCGTGCACCGCGACATCAAACCCGCCAATGTGATGTTCTGCCCGGAAACCGACAGTGTGAAGGTCATGGACTTCGGGATTGCCCGCGCCATGGCCGACTCGGCAGCGACCATGACCCAGACGCAGGCCGTGGTGGGGACCGCCCAGTACCTTTCCCCGGAGCAGGCCCGCGGCGAGACCGTGGACGCCCGCAGCGACCTCTACTCCGCAGGCTGCCTCCTGTATGAGATGCTGACCGGGCGCCCGCCCTTCATCGGTGACAGCCCCGTTTCCGTGGCCTACCAGCACGTGCGCGAAATCCCCGAACTGGCCAGCAGCTTGAATCCTGACGTCTCGGAGGCACTGGACAGCGTTCTGATGAAGGCGCTGCAGAAGAACCGTGCGGACCGCTTCCAGGATGCCGCCGCATTCCGCCGCGCCCTGCGGGCCGCGCGGAGCGGAGTCGGCGTCGCCGCTCCGGCGGCGAGCGAAGCTGCCACTGACCCCCATAACACGATACCGACGCCGGACAACGCGGCCACGGCCGCCTTCCCCGTGACCGGTGCGAAGTTCCTCGATGAGGCCCCCACAGGCCGGCTCCGTCCGGTGCAGGAGACCGAATCCGGGGACGAGAACGCCCTGATGGCGCAAGGTGTGGCCTACGGCGCCGAAGACACCGGCAGCCTGCCGCTGGTCCTGCCTCCCGGACGCGAGCACACCGCGCGGCAAAAGTCGCGCCGCCGGACGTGGATCACGGCGCTGGTCATTGTCACGGTGCTGGTGTTGGCCGGCGGCGGTCTGTGGCTCTACAACATGATGAACCAGGCGCCGCCTCCCATAGCCAAGGTCCTGGTGCCTTCCGTGACTTCGCTGACCGAGACCGAAGCCCTCCAGAAGCTCTACAACGCCGGCCTGAAACCCCAGCTCAGCCGTATGCGGCACGAGACGATCGCCAAGGGCCTCGCCGTCGGAACCGTCCCGGCTACCGGGACCTCACTGGACCCGAATTCGGACATCACGCTCAACATCTCCGAGGGCCCGAGCGTCATCACCATCCCCGCGGACCTGCCCGGGCGCACGGAGGCCGCGGCCCGCGATGTCCTGCGCCAGAAGGGTCTCGCCGGGGCTCCCGGCACCACCATGGCCAACAGCCCCACGGTCCCGGCCGGCATCGTGATCACGACCAACCCTGCGCCGGGCCAAAACGTGGCAGCGGGCAGCACGGTGGAAATCATCGTCTCCACCGGCAAGGTGGTGGTTCCCCAGCTCGTCGGGCTTCCGCTGGCCGAGGCTGAGGCCGCCCTGAAAGCGCTCGGCCTCGGCATAAACGCCACGGAAGTCGAAAACACCCAGGTGGAGCCTGGAAAGGTCACCGGTCAGGCTGACGCCGCGGATGCCCTGGTGGAACAGGGCAAGACGGTCACGGTCACAGTGGCCAAGGCTCCACCGCCCCCGCCGACACCGACTCCCACCCCCACGCCGACCCCTACGCCCACGAAGAGCGATAAGGACGGCTAAGTTTGCCGGGTCGGGTCTAGTGCTTGATGAGCGGGCTCAGCGCCGCTGCACGCTGGGCCGCCCCGGCCATGCCGAGGGATTCAAGCCAGTTCCCAAGCATCTGGTAGCCGCCTTCGGTCAGCACGGATTCCGGGTGGAACTGCACCCCGCAGAGCGGCGCTGTGCGGTGCTGAAGCCCCATGACGACCCCGGTCCCCGTCTCAGCGGTGATCTCCAGGACGTCCGGGATGCTCTCGCGGACGGCTGCAAGGGAGTGGTAGCGGGTCGCGGTGAAAGGGGAGGGCAGGCCGGCGAACACACTGTTGCCGTGGTGCTCCACCAGTGAGGTCTTGCCGTGCATCAGCTCCGGCGCATGCGTGACCGTTCCGCCGTAGGCCTCAGCCAGCGCCTGGTGTCCCAGGCAGACACCCAGCATCGGTTTGTTGTGGCTTCCGCACCACTTGATCAACTCGATGCAGACCCCCGCGCCGGCGGGGTTGCCGGGACCCGGCGAGATGAGTACGCCGTCGCGCGCTTCCGCCAGGTCGATCGCCTCGGCCAGGGTGACGTCGTCGTTGCGGACCACCGTGGTCTCCGCGCCCAGTTCCTGGAGATAGCCCACCAGGGTGTACACAAAGCTGTCGTAGTTGTCGACGACGAGGATTTTGGTTGTGCTCATGGGTGCCTTGCTGAACCAATCGTTGAATCAGTGAACTGGGTGGATTTTGCCATCCAGGAAAAAGGGAACCGGACCATCACTGCCTCCCGGACGTTCGCGGCGGACACCCCCGTGGCCTGAATTACGGCTAGAATTGGCTCCGAATAAGAACTCAAACAGGACCAAGAGCACGTTGACCGCCGGTGTATTCCTTCTTGCAGGATATCAAGCCATGGTCCAGCTCCTTGTTCCAGCCGCCTAGGAGGACCCGTGCCCGAGTCAAAGCGCCGTAAAAGCACCACCCCCGCCACGACGCAGACCTCCGCCCCGCGCGCGAACAAGCCGAACCCGGTCTGGTTCAAGCCGGTGATGTTCGGCCTGATGATCCTCGGCCTCCTGTGGATTATCACCTTCTACATCAGCGAAGGCGCCCTTCCCGTCGCCGCTTGGGGATCCGGAAACATCGTCGCCGGCTTTGGCATCGCCATCATCGGGTTCCTGATGACCACCCGCTGGCGTTCCTGAACCTCCTGGCACTAGCGAAGGACCGGCACACCCTGTGTGCCGGTCCTTCGCGTTAACGCCGGCGCCGCCAACCGGCCGATAATGCTGGAACAGCGAAATCATCGAGCGAAGGAATCCCCATGGCCCCGGCAGTGACCGGCTCGGTAATTGGCGACGACGGCCTGGCCCGGCCCCCCTGGGCGGCTGTGGATCCGATGCTGCGCGCTTACTACGACACCGAGTGGGGAATGCCGGTGCGGGACGAGCAGGGCCTTTACGAGCGCATCAGCCTCGAGGCCTCCCAGGCTGGGCTGTCCTGGGCCACCATTCTCCGGAAAAGGCCAGCGTTCCGGACCGCGTTTCACGGGTTCCATCCCGAGACGGTCGCCGCGTTCACTGAGGCGGATGTGGACCGGCTGCTCCTCGACACCGGAATCGTCCGCAACCGGCTCAAGATCCGGGCCGCCATCACCAACGCCCAGGCCACTGTTGCCCTGAGGGACGACGCCGGGCTGGTTGACTTCGTCTGGGCCTTCCAGCCGGAGTCCACGCCGGAGCCGACCTGCCACGCGGAAATCCCCACCACCTCGGCAGAGTCGATTGCCCTGTCCAAGGCACTGCGGAAGCGGGGCTTCGCTTTTGTCGGGCCCACCACGATGTACGCGCTGATGGAAGCGATCGGCATGATCGACACCCATCTGGTGGACAGCCACCGCCGGGGCAGCTCGGGGGTCTGGCCACGCTGAGACCGCCGGTGTGCACAACTCGGGTCGAAGTTATCCACAATGTTGAAAACTATTTGCGGACTCCGGCCCCTGCATACCGCCTTCCCCGGGCACTGTGGCCATCAGAATCCAGTGCGGGAAGCCAGGTCCACCCGGAAAGACAGGCCCGTTAGTTATTAACAGTGTGGACTCCCTGTGGATAAGTTCCCGGCAATGCTTTCCGATCGTTGAACCGGCAACCGTGGGGCGCTGACTCCACCGTAGTTTCAGCTCGCCGCGGCCCCGGGTGGAGTTATCCACTTAACAACAGTCGAATACCCACAACTTATCCACAGGTGGGGATAACGCAGCTCCAGGGTTGGTTCTCGCACGTAGCGGGCCCTGTATCGCGGCAATTCCGCCCGTTTACTTGGAGCGACAAGTTATTAACACTGTGAATAACCCTGTTGAAATCAGATTTGATCCGGGGTCCGTTGCGGCGCGGGAGTGCGGTCTTTGCTGTTCAGCGCACCCGACCGGCGTCCCATGGTGGCCGGCCGCGGAGGTCGGCCCGGGGTTGTCCACTTAACCACAGGGCCGGCCACAGGAGTTATCCACAATTGTGGAGATCTATCCGGGTCCCGGACCGGAATCGCCCGGTGTGGCCCTCAGATCCGGGGACGGTCGATGAACTACAGACGTGTAAGTTACCAACAGTGTGGATAACCCCTGTGGAAAACTCTGAGAGGCCCTGCGGCACGACCCGTCGTCCGCCCGAGGGCAACGGTCGCGGCAGCGTAAAAGGGCCCGTCCGGGCCGGAGCGGGCTGTGGAAAAGGGGAATACGCTGTGGAAAACCGCCTATGCCGCGCAGGGCCCGACGTTCCCGCGCAGTTCCTTCCGGCTCCACACCGAGGCAGCCGCGGAAAGTATCGGTTCCAGGGACCCGCGCACCGTTCCAGGGACCCGCGCACCGTTCCGGCGCCGGGCAACTGGGCTGGAACGTCGTGATTCCCAACAGGGATGAACGCAAGAACCCGCCGCAGATTAGGCTCAGCGGCGGGTTATCCGGAAGTCGAGGAGGGGTGGCAGCCCCGGGGCTCGCCCAGGGCTCAGCGGTTCGTCACAGATGGCCGCCGCGGGAGGCCCCATAGCGGCCACCTGTGACGAATGGGCGCCAAGACACCCACGCGAAGCGGGGTCAGGCGGTGGCGACCCTGAGGGCAGAGACTGCGATCAGCAGGGCGATGACCAGCACCAGACCACCGGCCTGCAGCAGACCCTGCCGCGGGCCGCGGGGGGTGTAAGCGAGGACGGCGGCGCACAGTGCACCGGTGACTGCGCCACCAAGGTGGGCCTGCCAGGCAATCGAGGGGACCACGAATCCGATGGCGCCGTTGATGATGATCAGCACCCAAAGTTGCCTGGTGTCGCCGCCGCGGCGGCGCTGGACTACGAGCATGGCGCCGAAGAGCCCGAAAATGGCACCCGAAGCACCCACAACGCCGCTCAGCGGCTGACCCGGTACGTAGCCCGGCGTCAGCAGGAGGTAGCCGACGGATCCGCCGAAGGCGGAGATCAAATAGACCGCCAGGAAGCGGATTCGTCCCAACAGCGGTTCGAGTGCCTGTCCAAACACCCAGAGCATGTACATGTTGAGCACGATATGGAGGAAGAAACCCTGGGAATGGAGGAAGGCGGACGTCACCATCCGCCAGGGTTCGAAAACCCCATAATCCGGGGTGGCATAAACGGTGGCGAATGCCAGGTCCTGGTAGATCCTGTCGTTGGGGATCAGCCACTGGAGAACAAAAACCAGGACACAGAGACCGATGATGGAAAAGGTGACCAGGGGCTTGCCGGCGGTCACAGCACCGCCGAAGACGGTCCTGACCTCCGGGGTGGTGCGCTTTGTTTCGTTGACACAGTCAACGCATTGGAATCCGACGGCGGCCGCCCGCTGGCAGTCGGGGCACGCAGGGCGCCCGCATCGCTGGCAGCGCACATAGGCGGGCCGGTCCGGGTGCCGTGGGCACACCGGGATCTGCGCGGACGGCTCTGCCGCCGGAAGTCCGTAGCTCATGCTGTGGGCTTAGAGCTTTTCTACGTCAATGCTGTTGATGGTGACGTCCTCGACCGGGCGGTCGCCCATCCCGGTGCGGACACCCTCGATGGCGTCGACAACCCTCTTCGAGTCCTCATCGGCCACCTCGCCGAAGATGCTGTGCTTGCCCTGCAGCCAGCCGGTCGGGATCGTGGTGATAAAGAACTGCGAGCCGTTGGTGCCGCGGCCCATCTGGATGCCGGCGTTGGCCATGGCCAGCTTGTACGGCTCGTTGAACGTCAGCTCCGGGTGGATTTCATCGTCGAACTTGTAGCCCGGTCCGCCGACGCCCCGGCCCAGGGGGTCGCCCGCCTGGATCATGAAGTCCTTGATGATGCGGTGGAAGATGGTTCCGTTATACAGCGGCGTACCCGTCTTGTCCTCACCGGATTCCGGATGCGTCCAGGCTTTCTCGCCCGTGGCCAGGCCGACGAAGTTCTCGACCGTCTTGGGGGCGTGGTTGCCAAAGAGGTTGACGACAATGTCGCCCAGGCTCGTGTGGATGGTTGCTTTTGCAGTTGCGATGGCAGTCATGGGCCCTATTCTTCCATGACAGCCCGTCACACACAGGGCCGGTCCGCCAGTTCCGCGCTGGGTGAAATCCGGCCCAAATCGGCCTGAAGAATAGCCGGTGAGGTCTGGGACACGTAGGCTAACAGCAGAACCGTCACATTAATCGGGAGGTAGTTGTGAAGAAAACGGATCGTATTGCCCGGGAGCTGGAGCAGTCAGTCAGCACCGGAGTAGAGAACGCCATGGAATGGGCCACCCCGCGGGTTGAAGCAGCAGTGAACTGGGCTGTTCCGCGCCTGCAGCAGGGTCTGGATACCGCTTCTCCCAAGATCCAGGAAGGCCTCAAGTCGGCGGCCTACAACCTCGCCGACGGTGTTGCGACGGTAACCCCGCGCATCCAGGACGGACTGGCACACCTCGCTCCGAAGATCCACGACGCCGTCGAAGGCGCCACCCCGCGCCTGCATGAGGCACTGGACAAGGCGACGCCGGTCATCGCCAACGCACGCGACCGGGTCGTCGTCGAGTATCTGCCGAAGCTCTCGGACCAGATCGGCCACGCCTCCGATGCTGTGCACCGGACGCTTGAGAGCGCTCCGGCCCACGTGGATGCGGTTGCCCAGAGGCTCGGCGATGTGGGGATTATCCACGCCGTCCAGGAGCAGGCGAAGACGGCGGGAAGCCATCTCAAGGGCGCTGCCAACCAGGCCGGCAAGGCCGTCGGCCTCGAACTGGTCAAGCCGGAGAAGCCCAAGCACCGCGGACTGCTGATCTTCGGCGTCATTGCCGCGGCCGTGGCCGCCGGTGTCGCCGCCTGGAAGGCCTCCAAGCCGGTCGAGGATCCGTGGAAGACGCCGGCTCCGGTGACGCCCGCGCCCGTGCCGGCCACCACCGTCAACGAGGTCAAGGATTCCGTCAAGGAAGCCGCTGACAACGCCGGCGCAGCGACGGTTGCAGCCGCGGACACCGCAGCGGACGCTTCGGCCGACGTTGCCAAGTCCGCCGATGACGCCGCGGACACCGCAAAGCACGCGGCGACCGACGCTGTCGAGGACAGCCAGGAAGCTTCGGCCAAGGTTGCCACCGATGCCAAGACTGCGGTCCGCAACATCGCCGCCAGCCGCAACAACGGCTCGGACAAGAGCACAGGCCTCTAAGAGAGCCTGGGTGCTGCCCGCGAGCAGCCATCGAGGGAGGGATTCCGCCATCGGCGGGATTCCTCCCTTTTTTTCGTTCAGTGCTTGCGTGCAGTGGCTGCGTGCGATGTTTACCAGTTCGTAGCCGGGGCATTGCCCGCCGGCGGGCCGGGGGAACCCCGTTGATGCTAAATTTGGGGGAATGTCACCCGAAAAATCCTCTGAGGATGCTTTATACGATGCTGTGCAGACCCCTGCTGTGTCTATTGTCATCCCGGCCTACAACGAGGAAAGCGTCATCCGGCAGTGCCTGATCGCTGCCGTGTACCAGTCTGTCCCGGCGCACGAGATCATCGTCGTGGACAACATGTCGAAGGACCGCACTGCCGATATCGTCCGGCAGATGCAATTGGAATATCCGGAGAGTCCAATCATCCTGCTCAGTCAGGATCGGGACCAGGGCCTCATCCCCACCCGCAACTTCGGGCTCGACCATGCCACAGGGGACATCCTTGGCCGGATCGACGCCGATTCCGTCCTCGAGCCCGACTGGGTTGAACAGGTTCAGAAGGCCTTCCGCGACCAGAACGTGCACGCCGCGACCGGCCCGGTGGTCTACTACGACATGCCGATGCGGCGGTTCGGCCTGAAGGCCGACGACAAGATGC
Source organism: Arthrobacter sp. U41 (assembly GCF_001750145.1). Lineage (NCBI taxonomy): Bacteria > Bacillati > Actinomycetota > Actinomycetes > Micrococcales > Micrococcaceae > Arthrobacter > Arthrobacter sp. U41. The sequence goes on along the minus strand of NZ_CP015732.1, from coordinate 1,229,092 downwards.
GCCAGCTGATGCTCAAACTGGCCAAGCACCAGTATCACTTTCTCTTTGGGTCCAACATGGCCCTGCGCCGGTCGGCGTGGGAAATCATCCGGACCGAGACCTGCCGGGACGAGAAGGACGAGATGCACGAGGACATCGACTTGTCCCTGCACCTGGCCGACCACGAGCTCCGGATCCAGTACTGGCCCCAGATGGTCTCCGGAATGTCCGCCCGCCGGCTGGAAGATTCTCCCCGGGATTACCGCTACTACGTGACGCGCTTCGACCGCACGTACAAGGCGCACAACGTCAAAAAGATGGCGCTCAAGGCCCCCATGGTCGTCTTCTTCTCAGTTTACTTCCCGGCCAAGCTGCTCCGCGCGATCCACACCGTCAACACGGCCCAGCCAGCCCGCCGCGGCGGCCAGTAGCGCTGCCGGCGCCGGCCTTAGGAAGTCAGTCGGCCCCCAGCTCCGCCAGCGGGGCTGACCCGCGCCGCACGGACCGGGAACTCCGCTGCCCCAGGACGACCACGGCCAGGCCCACCAGGATCAGCGCCAGGCCGGCGTAGGTGCCGGCCGGGAGGGTTTCGGACAGGAATGCGGCCGCGAGCAGCGCGGCACCGGGGATCTCCAGCAGGATAATCATCGACACCAGCAGTGGACTCATCGTGGCCAGCAGGTGGTTGAAGGCGGTATGCCCGATCAGCTGAGCGCATACCGTAATGGCCAGGATGCCAAGCCAGCCGGCTGCTTCGAAACCTGCCAGCGGCTGCTGTGAGAACAGGGCAAGCAGCGCGACGGCGGCCGCGCACATCCCGTAGCAGAGGGTCGTGTACACACCCAGCCCCATCGTCTGGCGCGCCTTGCCCCCGGCCAGGGTGTAGACGCCCGCGAGTGCACCGCCCGCCACCGCCAGAAGGTCACCCAGCAGCGCCTCCGGTGAGCTGCCCATGTCGAACCCCGTAATCACCACAACGCCGCCGAAGGCTATCCCCAGGCCGGCCAGGACCGGCCAGCGGTGTCTGACGCCCCGGAGAAGCTGGAAGACGGCGATCCAGCCGGACTGTAGGCAGACGAGGGCGGTGGCCGCCGCGACGGAGGTCAACTGTAGCGAGGTGATGAAGCAGGCGAAGTGCAGTGCCAGCGAGATCGCAGCCGCCAGTGACCAGCCAAACTCCCTACCCGTCACCCTGCCAAACTGGCGCGGGTTCCGAGCCAGCACGGGTCCGGCCATAACGACGGATCCGATCGCGTTGCGCCAGAAGGCGATAGCCAGGGCACTGACCGAGGTGGCCCCCAGGGTGGCGGCAATAAGCGGCCCGGAGGAGGCCACACCGAGGACGCCCAGGGCGGCAAGGAAGAAGTTCACGGTCCCACAGTAGTGGCGACGGGGGCTGGCCAGCTCAGACACGAGCATCCTTGACCGGGGCAGGCGGCGATGCCAGTCTTAAATTCGGTCTCACCTTCATTCGTAAAGGAGACCATCATGGCTTCAACCATCCGCAAGAGCCTGGACCATCCGGAGGAAACCCGCCCCGTCAAAGACGGGATGGGCCAGGTGGAGCTCGTCAATCTCGACGCCGGAACCGTGGCACGTGCGACATTCCTGCCTGGCTGGAAGTGGTCCCAGCACGTCAAGCCGATCGCCCAAACGGACAGCTGCATGGTTGCCCACAAGGGCTATACCGTTTCGGGCCGCCTGAAGGTCGTTATGGACGACGGCGAGGAGAACGAGTTCGGCCCGGGTGACTTCGGCATTATCCCGCCGGGGCACGATGCCTGGGTCGTCGGTGATGAGCCCTATGTCTTTATCGACTGGCAGGGCATGGACGACTACGCCAAGCCCAAGGAATGATGCCGACGAGCTGCAGGCGAGCCCGGATACGTCAGGGCATGCAAAAGGCCCCGGACCGCGTTTCCGCGATCCGGGGCCTTTCCTATGGTGGAGGCACGGGGACTCGAACCCCGAACCCCCTGCTTGCAAAGCAGGTGCGCTACCAATTGCGCCATGCCCCCATAAGAAGCAACCCGACAATCATACCCTAGTCCGACAAGCTGTCTTCCAGTCTGTGGTCCGGGGAATCCGGGCTAGTCAACCGTATCGGTTGATTCGCTCCAGACCGTTTTCCGGGCTTCGGATTCCTGCACTTTCTTGTAGAGCAGGAGGCCTGCGATCGTGGCTGCAACAACCAGCAACTTCTTCACATGCACCCCGTTCTGATCCGGCGGTAAACGAATACCAACCAAACCTCCACTTGAATCTGTACAGATTCCGTGGGCGTACCAGGACTTGAACCTGGGACCTCTTCGTTATCAGCGAAGCGCTCTAACCGCCTGAGCTATACGCCCCGATGCCTCATCGGGCCGAGATATGACTGTACAGCACATCCCGACCCGATCTCAAATCGAGGCATTTCCCCGGTAAAAATCCGGGAAAACTACGGGTTTTAGTCGTCCGTGAGGGTGACGCCGATGCCGCCAACAAGGGTGGCCGAGATGTTGTACAGCACCGCCGAGAGCATCGACAGTGCCGTCAGCAGGACCACGTTGATGACGGCGATGATGGTCGCGAAGGATGCCACCTGTCCGAGCGAGGCGACCTTCTTCAACTCGAAGCCGCCGCCCTCCGAACCGGCCAGGGTTCCCAGCAGGCCATCGACCTGATCGAAAATCCCGGTCAGGTCCAGGACCGTCCAGAGCACGATCGCGGCCACGACGGTCACGATGCCGAGGGCCACGGAAAGCAGGAAGGCCATCTTCAGTACGGACCAGGGGTCGACTTTGCTCACCAGCAGGCGGGCACGGCGGACCTTGGCCTTGGGTGCCGGCTTGATCAGCCCGGCCGTACCCTGGCCCGGCCGCTGGCCCGGCGTCACCGGGCGCTGGCCCTGATCCGTCGGGCGCCCCTGGACGGGACGCTGGCCGGGTGCGGGCGGCCGCTGGCTGACTCCGTTGACGCTGCCCTGTACTCCGGGCCGCTGCTCGGGACGGGACGGCGCGCTTACCCGCGGTGCTGCGGCGGGCTGCCGCACTCCGCCGGGAACGCCGCTGTTCGGCTTGGGATATGAGTCGGAATTACTCACTCGTTACCTCCGGTGTTGTCTTCGTCCAGCTCGGCATTGCCTGATGACTCATCTGACTCCGGGGCCGGTGCTGATTCTTCCGCTGCGGACCCCTCATGTGATCCGGTATCTGCAGCCAACGTTACGTCATCCGGCGCCGATGCCTGACTTTCGGCATCCTCGCCTGCATCTTGTCCTTCGGACGAGTCGTCGGTTTCGAGTCCGCGTTCGCTGTTGCGCGCCACCTCGATGATGCGGTCGTTTTTGTCCGGTTTGGCGAAGATGACACCCATCGTGTCCCGACCCTTGGCCGGCACTCCGGCCACCGAGGAACGGACCACCTTGCCGCCTTCCATGACCACCAGGACCTCATCTTCTTCCTGGACGATCAGGGCGCCGACGAGGTGGCCGCGCTCCTCCTGGTACTTGCCGACCTTGATGCCGAGGCCGCCACGGCCCTGGAGCCGGTACTCCTCCACGGCGGTGCGCTTGGCATAGCCGCCCTCGGTGACGACAAACACGAAGGAACCGTCCGTGACAACGTCGGCCGCGAGCAGTTCGTCATCCTCGCGGAACTTCATTCCGGTGACGCCGGAGGTTGCCCTGCCCATCGGGCGCAGTGCCTCATCCGTGGCGGTGAAGCGGATCGACTGTCCCATGCGGGAGACCAGCATCAGGTCATCCGTCTCGGACACCAGCTGGGCTGAGACCAGCTCGTCCCCGTCGCGAAGGTTGATCGCGATGACTCCCGCAGAGCGGTTGGTGTCGTAGTCCTCAAGGCGGGTCTTCTTGACCAGGCCGCGCTTGGTGGCCAGAACCAGATACGGCGATTGCTGGTAGTCCCTCAGGTCCAGCACCTGGGCGATGTGCTCGTCCGGCTGGAACGCGAGCAGGTTCGCCACGTGCTGTCCCTTGGCGTCGCGTCCGGCCTCCACGAGCTCGTACGCCTTCGCCCGGTACACCCGGCCCAGGTTCGTGAAGAACAGCAGCCAGTGGTGCGTTGTGGTCACAAAGAAGTGCTCGACGACGTCGTCGCCGCGCAGCTGAGCGCCCTTGATGCCCTTGCCGCCGCGCTGCTGCGAGCGGTAGTTGTCGCTGCGGGTGCGCTTGACGTAGCCGCCGCGGGTGATGGTGACGACCATTTCCTCTTCGGGGATCAGGTCCTCCATCGACATGTCGCCGTCGAAGCCCAGCAGGACCTTGGTGCGGCGGTCATCGCCGTGCTTGGCCACGATTTCGGCCAGCTCAGTGCTGATGATTTCGCGCTGGCGTACCTCGGAGGCCAGGATCGAGTTGAACTCGGTGATCATGGCTTCGAGTTCGGAGTGGCGGTCCTGGATTTTCTGGCGTTCCAGTGCCGCGAGCCTGCGAAGCTGCATGTCCAGGATGGCGCGGGCCTGCAGCTCATCGATGTCCAGGAGCTGCATCAGCCCGTCGCGGGCCGCCTCGGTGGTGTTCGAGGCCCGGATCAGTGCGATGACTTCGTCGAGCGCGTCCAGCGCCTTGAGCAGGGCGCGCAGGATGTGCGCTTCCTCCTCGGCCTTGCGGAGACGGTAGCGGGTCCGGCGTGCGATGACGTCGAGCTGGTGCGTGACCCAGTGGCGGATGAAAGCGTCCAGGCTCAGCGTGCGGGGCACGCCGTCGACGATCGCCAGCATGTTGGCCGCGAAGTTGTCCTGCAGCTGGGTGTGCTTGTAGAGGTTGTTCAGCACCACCTTGGCGACGGCGTCGCGCTTGAGCACAATGACGAGGCGCTGACCGGTGCGTCCCGAGGTTTCGTCGCGCAGGTCGGCGATGCCCGAAACCTTGCCGTCCTTGACGAGCTCGGCAATCTTGATTGCCAGGTTGTCCGGGTTGGCCTGGTACGGCAGCTCAGTCACCACCAGGCAGGTGCGTCCCTGGAGTTCCTCCACGTTGACCACGGCGCGCATGGTGATCGAGCCGCGGCCGGTGCGGTAGGCGTCTTCAATTCCCTTGTGGCCCAGGATGGTGGCGCCGGTCGGGAAGTCGGGTCCCTTGATGCGGACGATCAGCTCTTCGAGCAGTTCCTCGCGGCTCGCGGTCGGGTTCGCCAGGTACCACTGGACGCCGTCGGCAACCTCGCGGAGGTTGTGCGGCGGGATGTTGGTGGCCATGCCGACGGCGATGCCCGAGGAGCCGTTGACCAGGAGGTTCGGGAAGCGCGCCGGCAGGATGGTCGGTTCCTGGTTCTTGCCGTCATAGTTGTCCTGGAAATCGACCGTTTCCTCGTCGATGTCGCGGACCATTTCCATCGCCAGATGGGCCATTTTCGTTTCGGTGTACCGCGGCGCCGCGGCGCCGTCGTTGCCGGGCGAGCCGAAGTTGCCCTGACCCAGTGCCAGCGGGTACCGCATGGTCCAGTCCTGGATGAGGCGGACCAGCGCATCGTAGATGGCGGTGTCCCCGTGGGGGTGGTATTGGCCCATGACTTCGCCGACCACGCGGGCGCATTTGTTGAACGACCGTTCCGGGCGGTAGCCGCCGTCGAACATCGCATAGAGAACCCTGCGGTGGACGGGCTTGAGACCGTCGCGGACGTCCGGAAGCGCACGGCCCACAATCACGGCCATTGCGTAATCGAGGTAGGAGCGCTGCATTTCCGTCTGCAGGTCAACCTGTTCGACGCGGTCGGTCAGCACGTCGGTGTCAACGACACTGCCCTCAATAACTGGCTCAGCATCGGTCGGTCCGGCCGGAACTTCGGGTGTTTCGTCACTCATAATCTATATTTTCCGTTTCAGGTATATATCAGTCCGGGAATATTCAGGGCCCTTGGCCGGCCGCTAGATATCGAGGAACCGAACGTCCTTGGCGTTCTGCTGAATGAAGTTTCGGCGGGATTCGACGTCTTCGCCCATGAGGGTGGAGAAGGTCTGGTCCGCGGCCAGGGCGTCGTCCATGGTGACCTGGAGCAGCGTGCGGTGGTCGGGGTCCATGGTGGTGTCCCACAGTTCGGTGTAGTCCATTTCGCCGAGGCCCTTGTAGCGCTGAATGCCGTTGTCCTTGGGGATGCGGCGGCCCGCGGCCTGGCCGGAGAGTAGCCGCGCATCGCGTTCCCGGTCGCTGTAGACGTAGTCGTGCGGGGCGTTGGACCATTTGATCCGGTAGAGCGGCGGCTGCGCGAGATAGACGTAGCCGTTCTCGATCAGCGGGCGCATGTAGCGGAACAGCAGGGTCATCAGCAGCGTGGTGATGTGCTGGCCGTCGACGTCGGCATCGGCCATCAGGACGATCTTGTGATAGCGCAGTTTGGCCAGGTCGAAGTCCTCGCCGATCCCGGTGCCGAACGCCGTGATCATGGACTGGACCTCGGTGTTGCCCAGGGCCTTGTCCAGCCGGGCCCGCTCCACATTCAGGATCTTGCCGCGCAGCGGAAGGATGGCCTGGGTTTCCGGGTTGCGGCCGCGCTTGGCGGAGCCGCCGGCGGAATCGCCCTCCACGATGTAGACCTCGCACTTCTCCGGGTTTTTCGAGGAGCAGTCGGAGAGCTTGCCGGGCATGCCGAAGGACTCCAGCGGGCTCTTGCGGCGCGCGTTGTCCCGGGCTTTGCGCGCTGCCATCCGGGCCTGGGCGGCGGAGATGGCCTTGCGGATAACGTCCCGAGCCGGGCCGGGGTTGCGTTCCAGCCAGTCTCCGAGTCCGTCGGTGACAACCCGCTGAACAAAGCCCTTGACCTCGGAGTTGCCGAGCTTGGTCTTGGTCTGGCCCTCAAACTGCGGTTCGGCCAGCTTGACCGAAATGACCGCGGTCAGTCCTTCGCGGATGTCATCCCCGGTGAGGTTGTCATCCTTTTCCTTGATGATGCTCTTCTCCCGCGCATAGCGGTTGATGAGCGAGGTCATCGCGGCACGGAATCCCTCTTCGTGGGTGCCGCCCTCGTGGGTGTTGATCGTGTTGGCGTAGGTGTGGACGCTCTCGGAGTACGCGTTGGTCCACTGCATCGCCATTTCCAGCGCGATGTGCCGTTCCGTGTCCTCGGTTTCGAAGGCGATGACGTCCTCGTGGACCACATCGACCTTCTTACCGGAGTTCAGGTGCTTCACGTAGTCCAGCAGGCCGTTGTCGTACTGGTACACAACGGTGTGGAATTCGGCCGGGACTTCGCCTTCGGTGGGAACAGCGTCGAGGTCCAGGTCTTCATCCTCGGAGGGTTCCTCCGCGGCGCGCCTCTCGTCGGTCAGCGTGATGCGCAGCCCCTTGTTCAGGAAGGCCATCTGCTGGAAGCGGGCGCGGAGCGTTTCGAAATCGAATTCCGTGGATTCGAAGATGCTGGCGTCCGGGTAGAACGTCTGGGTGGTGCCGGTTTCGTTGGTCTCTTCACCCTTGATCAGGCCGCCCTGCGGCTTGCCGCCGTCGGCGAAGGTCATCCGCCAGACGTGGCCCTGCCGGCGGACCTCGGTTTCGACGCGGCTCGAAAGCGCGTTGACTACGGAGATGCCCACACCGTGCAGGCCGCCGGACACGGCGTAGCCGCCGCCGCCGAACTTGCCGCCCGCGTGCAGGATGGTCATCACGACCTCCACGGTGGGCTTGTGCTCCGTCGGGTGCATGTCGACCGGGATTCCGCGGCCGTCGTCGACGACCTTGACCCCGCCGTCGGCCTGGAGAACGATTTCGATGTGCGTGCAGTACCCGGCCAGGGCCTCATCGACCGAGTTATCCACGACCTCATAGACCAGGTGGTGCAAACCACGGGGTCCGGTGGAGCCGATATACATCCCGGGACGTTTCCGGACAGCTTCCAGGCCTTCGAGCACCGTGATGTCGCTGGCTCCGTAGCCGTGGGCCGTTGCGGTTCCCGACGGGGTGTCCGCCGCCTTAACCGTTACTGGTTCCACTGCCGGGATCTCTGCATTGTCGTTAGCCACAGGCGCTTTCGACTCCTCTTTTTTCGGTAAAGGCCGGCCATCGCACTTTCCCGGAGGAAACAGCTACTGCCAACGGGCACGTCACTGATGACACCGAATGTGCCGCTGGCTGGAGGATCCGTCTACCGCACGCGGATATTGCGTCGGAAACGGACTCAGTCAACGTTTCACCGGCGCCCAGTTATCTACCACGATTCTAGCGTGTTATAGGGGCGAAACCCGCATTCCGGGGGGCCAAACGCGAACCAAAGTGCCGCTGGGAGGGCACCGGCTCCGCCTGCAAGGCTCCAGGAGTACCGTACTGGGGTTCCTATACGACGCCGGGGCGCCTGAGCGCCCTACACGCCGCTTGCGGATTTATCAATGGTTTTGCAACGAGTGCTTCAGATCCGGTGTCCGGGAAGGCGCGGAAACTATCCGTACGTGTCGCGCGGGCCGCGTCCGTTGACGGTCCGGCCGCCCTTCCGCCAGCTCGGTGCCGCAGGTCCGAGGACCTGGATTTTGGTCACGACGCCTTCCCCGAGTTCGGCGCGGAATTTATCCAGCAGGCTGATGCTGAGCAGCCGCAACTGGGTTGCCCAGGCGGTGGAATCACAGCGGACATGGAGGGTGGTGTCGGTGAAACTTTCCGGGGTGCAGTGGGCGGAAATCTCCGGTCCCACGAGTGTTGCCCACTCGGCCATCACCGAACCGACGGCCACGGGAGAGCTCCAGCCGCGCTCCGCGACGAGGCGGCCCACCACCTTGCCGAGCCCCATGGGGTCCCGGCCGGTGCCGTGGAATTGTCCGAAGCCGCGGGTGGCACCTGAACTGCGCCCTGTTTTTTGTGGGGTGCTCCCGGGCCGGGGCGGTGCCTTGCGCCGGATCTCGCCGCGGGATGCGGCCGCCTCGCGCATTCTGTTCAGGGCCGATTGGGCAGCGTCGATATCATCCGGATCGCGTCCCGGTTGCAGGCCGCCGTCGGTATCCTTATTCATCGATTTTCCTGCTCATCGATTCCTCCCGGGATAACCGTCACCCGCCGTCCTGCCAGTTCCGCCGGAATATCGTCCTCGACGGCGGCGGTCACGAGCACCTGCTCGGCGCCGGATACTATTGCGGCCAGTTTACGCCGCCGCTGGACATCAAGTTCGGCAAAAACGTCGTCAAGGATGAGGATGGGAGCGGATCCGCCGGTGCGGGCGTCGTCGATCATGACATAGTACGAGGCCAGGCGCAGGGAGAGGCACATGGACCATGTTTCCCCGTGCGAGGCATAGCCTTTGGCCGGGGCCATCCCCAGAACCAGTTCGAGCTCGTCACGGTGCGGGCCGACGAGGGAGATCCCGCGTTCGAGCTCCCTGCGCCGTGACGCCGCGAAGGCCTTGACGTAGCGTTCGGTGAGTTCGTCGACGGACAGAAGGCGCAGGTCCTCGGCCGGCCCGGCGGTCCCCGCGCCGGGGCCAGCAGCGGGAGCCGGTGCGGCGCCGTCGTCGTCCAAGGCACCCTGCAACGTGGACCGGTAAATTGCGCCGGCCTCCTTGGACCCGTCAGTGAGCTGTGCGTAGGCGTTCTTGAGGTGGGGCCGAAGCCGTTCCACCAGTTCGAGCCGGGCATGCAGAAGTTCGGCCCCCGCCCGGGCCATGTGCTGGTCCCAGACATCGAGCGTGGCCTCGTGGCCGCTGGAGAACTTGCCGGCGCGGGCGGATTTCAGCAGCGCGTTGCGTTGCTTCAGCACCCGGTCATAGTCGCTGCGGGTGGCCGCGTGCCGCGGGATGAGGCTGACCAGGAGCTCATCCAGGAAACGGCGCCGGCTGGACGGATCGCCCTTGACCAGGGCCAGGTCCTCCGGGGCAAACAGCACGGTCTGGCAGATGCCCAGGATGTCCCGGGCCCGGACCGGATTGCTGCGGTTGATCCGGGCGCGGTTGGCCCGGGAGCTGTTAATTTCGAGTTCGAGCACTGTTGACTGCTCGCCGCGGACAAGTTTGGCGCGGATCAGTGCCCGTTCGGTGCCGAAACGCAGCAGCGGGGCATCTGAACTGACCCGGTGGGAGCTGAGTGTTGCCAGGTAGCCGACGGCCTCCATCAGGTTGGTTTTGCCGATGCCGTTTGAACCGACCAGCACCGTGACGCCGGGTTCGAGGCTCAGTTCCACCTGGGCGTAGCTGCGGAAATCCGTGAGCGAAAGTTGTTCTAGATACACGCCGGGTTCAGGATTTCAGGGCAGGACTATTTGGCCGGGCGGGACGCATGTCCGCCGAACTGGTGGCGCAGTGCGGAAACCATCTTCATAGCCGGCGAGTTGTCCTCACGGGACGAGAATCGGGCGAACAGTGCTGCTGTGATGGCCGGGGCAGGCACGGCGTTGGCGATGGCCTCTTCCACAGTCCAGCGGCCTTCACCGGAATCCTCGACGTAGTCGTCGATCGATTCCAGGCCGGGGTCCTCGTCGAGAGCCTTGACCATAAGGTCCAGCAGCCAGGACCGCACAACGGTTCCTTTCTGCCAGGCGCGGAATGTGCCGGGAAGATCGGTGATGATGTCCTTGGCGGCGAGGAGTTCATAGCCCTCGGCATAGGCCTGCATGAGGCCGTATTCGATGCCGTTGTGGACCATTTTGGCGTAATGGCCGGCGCCGACGCCGCCGACGTGGACAAAGCTGTCGGCGCGGTCCCCTTCGGGACGGAGTGCATCGAAGACCGGCATCGCACGTTCAATATCCGCGGCGTCCCCGCCCGCCATCAGGCCGTAGCCGTTCTGAAGGCCCCAGACCCCGCCGGAAACGCCGCAGTCGGCAAACCGGATATCCTTTTCGGCCAGCGCGGCACCGTGTTTCTGGTCCTCCGTGTAGCGGGAGTTGCCGCCGTCGATCACGAGGTCGCCGGCGGCAAGCTTGCCGCCAAGTTCGGTGATCACGGCGTCGGTGATCCCGCCGGAGGGAACCATCACCCAGAGCAGTCGCGGCGCGGGCAGGGCGGCGATCAGTTCGTCCATACTCGCGACGTCGGTGACGTCCGGGTTGCGGTCAAAACCGGTGACTTCGATTCCACCCTTGCGCAGCCGTTCGCGCATGTTGAAACCCATTTTTCCAAGGCCGATCAGTCCGATGTGCACGGTATGAACTCTCTTCTGCGATGGGAATTTTCCGGTGGTGCCGGGGCGAGGCCTGCCGGGCGGTTGTTGCCGTTCGGGAGGACCGAACGGCAACAACTCTCAGCTAGTTCGGCAGTCGGACCGGCATGACCAGGTAACGGTAATCGCCCTGGTCCTCGCCGTCGGCGTCGTTCTGTGCCGTGATCATGGCCGGCTTGGGCGCACTGGTGAAGGAGAAACGCACAAACTTCGTTTCGATGACACTCAGGCCCTCGATCAGGTAGTGCGGGTTGAAGGCGACGGTGATGTCTTCGCCGGTGAGCTGGGCTTCGAGTTCTTCCGATGCCTGGGCATCCTCACCGGTACCGGCGTCGAGGTGCAGCTGGCCCTGGGTGAACGCGAGCCGGACCGGGGTGTTGCGTTCCGCCACGAGCGAGACGCGTCGCACTGCCTCGACAAGTTCGGATGTCTGCACGGTCGCGTGAATCGGTGTGGACTCGGGGAAGAGCGAACGGATCTTGGGGTAGTCACCATCCACCAGCAGCGACGTCGTGGTTCGCCCGCCGCTTTCGAACCCGATGAGCCGGCTGTCGTCGTCGGCGAGGGCAAGGTTGATGTCGCCGCTGCCACCGAGGGTCTTGGCTACTTCGTTGAGCGTTTTGGCCTTGACCAGTGCGCTGGTGGAGATGCCCGGAGTGACCGGCTTCCACGGGACTTCCCGCATGGCCAGACGGTAGCGGTCGGTGGCCAGCAGCGTAATGAGGTCGTCCTCGATTTCCATCCGCACGCCGGTGAGGATCGGCAGGGTGTCGTCCTTGCTCGCCGCGATGATCACCTGGGACACGGCCTGGGCGAAGGCATCGCCCGGAACCGTGCCGCTGATCGGGGGCAACGCGGGCAGCGGCGGGTACTCGGCTTCCGGCATGGTGGCGAGGTGGAAGCTACTTCGACGGCAGGTCAGGGTGACTTTGTTGCCCTCGGTTTGGATCTCGACCGGTGCGGACGGCAGGCTGCGGCAGATGTCAGCCAGCAGACGTCCCGAAACCAGGATTGTGCCTTCGGCGGTGATGTCAGCAGGGATTTCAAGCCGGGCGGAGGTCTCGTAGTCGAAGCTCGAGAGGCTGACAGTCCCGGCTTCAGCTTTGAGGAGCAGGCCGGAGAGTACTGGTACTGGCGGCCGCGGAGACAACGACCGGGCGGTCCAGGTCACGGCCTCTGCCAGGACGTCCCGTTCGACTCTGAACTTCACGGAAGGGTGCCGCCTTTCATTGCTGCTGTCATCGCTAGTGGCCGAGCCACCGGCCCGGCAGGGAATTACAAAGATGTCCAGGACGGACACACTGCAGACAGCTTAGCCGCAAGAAGTGTGATTCTCCCATCCCCGGGTTACATCCCTGTGGTTCGGCCGGCCCGGCCCGGGGCCGGTTTCCGGTCAGGGTCCGGAACGGTCCTGGGCGGTGTGCGCGGTCCGGAAGGAAGTTGTTATTTGAGGGAATTTCATTTTCTAGGGATTAGTAGTGTTAATAACTGCTGTGGATACTGTGGATAACCCCGTTTGGCGGTGCGATTCCGCGGTTAAGCCCTGTTCATGGACTGTGGGTGGAGCAGGTTTTAAACAGGGTGTGGATGGGGATAACATTTTCGGCCGTGTCGGTGATCCACAGGAGCCTTGAGGGTTTTAAGCCCATTAACCGCGGTTGTCCCCTTAACTATCCACAGGGTTGTCCACAGGCGCCTGTTAATAAGGTAGGAGCGCGCGGCAGGCCGGCTCAGGAATTGCGCTGCTGCGTCTTGATTCGGTTGGTCAGCTCGGTCACTTGGTTGTAGATCACTCGGCGCTCGGCCATCAGTTCGCGGATCTTGCGGTCCGCGTGGATGACCGTGGTGTGATCGCGGCCGCCGAGCTCCTGCCCGATCTTGGGAAGGGACATGTCCGTGAGTTCGCGGCACAGGTACATGGCGATCTGCCGGGCGGTCACCAGGGTCCTGGTCCGTGATTTGCTGCAGAGCTCTTCCATGCTGAGCTTGAAGTAATCGGCAGTCTGCGTGAGGATCTGCGCGGAGGTGATTTCCTGGGCCCCGTCGTCTGTGATGAGGTCCTTGAGCACCATCTCGGCCAGGGCAACGTCGACCGGCTGGCGGTTGAGGCTGGCGAAGGCCGTGACGCGGATCAGGGCCCCTTCGAGTTCGCGGATGTTGCTGGAGATTTTTGAAGCGATGTATTCCAGTGCGTCGTCCGGGGCGGAGAGACCCTCGCTGAGGGCCTTTTTCCGGAGGATCGCGATCCGGGTTTCGAGTTCCGGCGGCTGGATGTCGGTCAGCAGGCCCCATTCGAACCGTGATTTCATCCGGTCCTCAAAACCGGCCAGCAGCTTGGGCGGCTGATCGGAGGTGATGACCACCTGCTTGTTGTTGTTGTGCAGGGCGTTGAAGGTGTGAAAGAACTCCTCCAGCGTCCGGTCCTTGCCGGCCAGGAACTGGATGTCATCGATCAGCAGGACGTCCACGTTGCGGTAGGTCGTTTTGAAGCTGGTGCCTTCGTCGTCCCGGATGGAGTTGATGAAGTCGTTGGTGAATTCCTCGGAGTTCACGTAGCGGACCCGGATCCCGCTGTAGAGCCGGCGGGCGTAGTGGCCGATCGCATGAAGCAGGTGCGTCTTGCCCAGACCGGAGTCCCCATAGATGAACAGCGGGTTGTAGGCCTTGGCCGGCGCTTCAGCCACCGCGACGGCGGCGGCGTGGGCGAAGCGGTTGGAGGAACCGATCACGAAAGTGTCGAAGACATACTTCGGGTTGAGTCGGCCGAATTCGTGGGACGTGCTCGGCAGCATCGGCTGCGGCTTCAGTTCCACCGAGGGATCGGACACGAGGGAGAGCTCGACGGCGGGTTCCGGCTCGGTGTGGATCGGCACCAGATCGGTGTCCACGTCGATTGCGCAACGGATTTCGTCGGAGAAAACGTTCCGGAGGGCGTCGTCGAGGGCCTCCTTGACCTGGGTCTGCAGGACCTCGCGGGTGAGTTCATTCGGTACGGCCACCAGGAGGGTGGAACCAATGAGTCCCTGCGCCTGGGCGAGGATGACGAAGCCGCGCTGCCGGGGTGAAACACGGTGGTCGTTCTCCAGCAGGCTCACGACCCGCCGCCAGGAACTTCCGACAGTGTTGGCTTGGTTGGCTTCGTCTACTGTCATCAATCAGTTCCTCAAACTTGCTTGCCTTCATTACCTGCAGCCGAACAGGCCAATCCAGCACGCTGGACCCCGGTTCATCCACAGGGTTATGCACAGTCCGTGGATAATGGGCTACTGAGCCACTGTAGGGGATGAAAAGCCTAGAAGATAGCTGGGTTCTCTCCTGTGGATAATTACACCGGTGTGGTTCCCAAACAGGGTCTGTGACCCGCTTCATCCACAGGCCCCGGACGGAGTTAGCCACAGCTGGGGAAACTCTGCGAAACGATCCCCGGTTTGACTCGGGAGGGCGGCAAGCCCTAACGTTGTGAAGTCCCATGTGTACGCTTTTCGCCTCATTTGAATTACGCCCGACGTTCCGCGTCTTGCGAGTCGAGGCAAGCGGCACATACAAAACTTAGCGTCGACCAGTTCTTTTCCTTGATCGGGTGGCGCACCTTTGATCCCACTGGAGTAACTAACGTGAGCAAGCGGACTTTTCAGCCGAATAACCGCCGTCGAGCCAAGAAGCACGGCTTCCGCCTTCGTATGCGTACCCGTGCCGGCCGTGCCATCCTGGCAGCCCGTCGTGGCAAGGGTCGCACCGAGCTGTCGGCCTAAATAACTGACTCGTCGGTCCACATCCCTGTGCGAGTGTAAAGGTGCTGGCCACCCGCAACCGTCTGAGGACATCAACCGATTTTTCAACAACTGTACGTTCCGGTGTCCGCAATGGACGCCGGAACGTAGTGTTATATACGGCAGCTCTCGCTGCCGATGAACCAAGCCGGATCGGATTCATCGTTTCCAAGAGTGTCGGGAACGCTGTTGTCAGGAACCTCGTTAAGAGAAGACTGAGAGAAGTCGGCGCCATGTCGTTGCAGAAATACGGCAGCGGGTTCGCGATCGTGGTTCGGGCCCTGCCTGCCGCGGCCGGTGCCAGCTGGGACCAACTCCGCTCGGACTACGACGCCGCCTTGGAAAACAATATGAAACGGCTGGGCAGCCGCCTTCCGAAGGCTGCTTCTTCAGTTTCTTACGAGACAACACAGGAAGGGACCCCGCGTGCGTAACTCAACTGCCGCCGTCGTCCCTCCTGCAAAATCCGCAGCAGTATGGCTGGGCCGGGCACTCTGGAACTTGCCCCGCAATATCCTCATCCTGTTGCTCCTGGCGTACCGCAAGGTGATCTCACCGCTGTACGGCCAGGTTTGCCGCTTCTTCCCCAGCTGTTCGGCCTATGCTCTTGAGGCGATCACGGTGCACGGCGCGGTGAAAGGGAGCTGGCTGGCGGCCAGGCGCCTGCTGCGCTGCCATCCCTGGAATGCCGGCGGTGTGGACCATGTCCCCGCCGGTAAATGCGATTGGCCCGCAGACCGCACCCCCACAATTGTTGTGCTGAACAATCCGGACAAGTACCTGGCTGCTCAGACTGATGGAGAAGGCCGCTCCGCGGCCTGACGAATAGGGATATCGTATGGACTTCTTTGAAACAATCATGTTTCCGTTCAAGTGGCTTGTGTCCGCCATTATGGTGGTCTTCCACGATGGCCTGAGCGCCATCGGCATGCCCGCCGCCAATGGCTGGACGTGGACCCTGTCCATCATCGGGCTGGTGCTGGTGATCCGTGCCGCCCTGATTCCCGTTTTCGTCAAGCAGATCAAAGCCCAGCGAGGCATGCAGCTGCTGCAGCCGGATCTGAAGAAGCTTCAGGACAAGTACAAGGGCAAGACCGACCAGCTGTCCCGCCAGGCCATGGCCCAGGAACAGATGGCCATGTACAAGAAGCACGGCACCAACCCGTTCTCGGCCTGCTTGCCCATGCTGATCCAGATGCCATTCTTCTTTGCCCTCTTCACCGTGCTGTCCGGCATAACGACGGCGGCCAACAGCGGTAAGGGCATCGGCGCCATGAGCCACGAACAGGTGGTTCAGTTCGATGAGTCGAGCATCTTCGGTGCCCCGCTCTCGGCAACCCTGCTCCACGGCACGCCCGAGGGCGGCAACGTGGTCGCGGTGTGGATTCTTTCCATTGTGATGATCCTGGCCATGACGGCCTCGCAGTTCATCACGCAGAAGCAGATCATGGCCAAAAACATGTCCGAAGAGGCCATGGCCAGCCCGTTCATGAAGCAGCAGAAGATGATGCTCTATGTCCTGCCGATCGTCTTTGGCGTGGGCGGCATCAACTTCCCCATCGGTGTGCTGATCTACTGGACCACCACCAACCTCTGGACCATGGCGCAGCAGTTCTTCGTGATCCGCCGTATGCCGACGCCGGGATCTCCCGCCGCCAAGGCCCTGGCCGAGCGCCGTGCCGCCAAGGGCCTTCCGGCGCTACCCCTCACGGGTGCCAAGAAAGCCGAAGCCGAGGCCGCCGAAGCTGCAGCCGCTGCGGCACTGGTGGCCAAGAACCAGCGCGTCCAGCCACAACGTAAGAACAGGAAGAGGAAGTAATGTCCGCCGAGAGCACCGAACACGCTATTTCCGCTGAAGCCATCGAAGACCAGGATGACGCCCTGAGCGCGGTCCAGGATACCGAGCAGGGCACTAACGAAGGCGCCGACGACTCCGAGGAAACGGGCACCTCCGCCAGCCGGCTGGAAGAAGAAGGTGACGTCGCCGCGGACTATCTCGAAGAACTGCTGGACATCGCCGATATCGACGGCGACATTGACATCGAAGTCCGCAACGGCCGCACCTACATCTCGATCGTCGCTGAAGAAGAATCGGCCGGTCTTGAGAACCTGGTAGGGAAGGATGGCGAGGTCCTCGAAGCGCTTCAGGAACTGACCCGCCTCGCGGTGTTGTCCGCAACGGAAAACCGCTCCCGCCTGGTGCTGGACATCAATGGCTACCGCTCAGAGCGCGCCGGGGAGCTGCAGAAGCTTGCCGAAGACGCCGTAGGGTCCGTCAAGGAGTCCGGTGAAGCCGTGGCTCTGGCGCCCATGAGCGCCTACGAGCGGAAGATTGTGCACGACGCCGTCGCCGACCTGGGCCTCATCAGCGAGTCCGAAGGCGAAGGCGCTGACCGCCACATCGTCGTTTCCTCCGACTGAAGACTCCGGACAGCTTTGATGATTGAAATGACCGCTGCCGAACTGCAGGCAGCAGAGAAAATTTTTGGTGACCGTCTGGATCTGGCAAAACGCTATGTGGAGCACCTGGCCACGTCCGGCACGGAGCGGGGCCTGATTGGTCCCCGCGAAATTCCCCGGCTGTGGAGCCGGCACGTGCTCAATTGCGCCGTGATCGAGAGCCAGATTGCCAAGGGAAGCCATGTCGCTGACGTCGGCAGCGGCGCCGGACTCCCCGGCCTGTGCCTGGCCATTGCCCGGCCCGATCTGGAGCTGACCCTGATCGAGCCCCTCGAACGCCGTGTTATCTGGCTGCAGGAGGTCGTGGATGACCTTGGTCTCGACAATGTCACGGTCATGCGCACCCGGGCGGAGCTCGCCGTTGGAATGGTCAACGCCGACGTCGTCACGGCACGCGCCGTGTCAGCCCTGTCGAACCTTGCCGGACTCACCATCCCACTGCTGGCGGGCAAGGGTGAAGTTGTTGCGATCAAGGGACGCAGCGCCGGCGAGGAAATTGAAAAGGCCGCCAAGGTAATCCGTAAGCTCGGCGGCACCCAGACCTCCGTTGTACTCGTGGGCGAGGACCTGCTCGAAGAACCCACAACCGTTGTCCGAATCGTTGTGAATAAGCCTCAAAAGATTGCCTAGCATCAGCCCGGTGCCCTTGGACCCCCAGGGTGAGAGGTTAGGCTAGTAACCGGCAGCAAGAGCCGAACGAGAGTGAGTGTGTCACAGTGACCAGAAGCGAAGCCTCCACACAACGGATTCCCCCGTTTGTGTCCCTGGGGTCCGCACGGGCTTTCGCCGCGCCCGCAGTCGCTCACGATTACACCGGAAAACAGCCTGCTTCGGTTGCGAAGACCACCGGCATGGCGAACGTTTCACGTGAAACATCCACTGCTCCGAAAGCGACTGTCCTCGACTCCATTGATGACACCAGCCCCATTGCCCGTGAGCTCGCCCATGAGAACAAACGGCGCGAACGCCTCCTGGGTCGTGAACTCCCGAAGCCGGAAAAGACCCGCATCTTCACCGTTTCAAACCAGAAGGGCGGAGTCGGCAAGACGACCACCACGGTCAACATCGCTGCCGCCCTGGCGGCCGCCGGCCTGAAGGTGCTGGTCATTGACATCGATCCGCAGGGAAATGCGTCGACGGCACTGGGAATTGAACACCACGCCGACGTTGACAGTATTTACGATGTTCTCATCAACGACATCCCGCTGCAGGACGTGGTGGCACCATGCCCGGACATCGCCAACCTGATCTGTGCGCCCGCCACCATCCACCTCGCCGGCGCGGAGATCGAGCTGGTCAGCCTCGTCGCCCGTGAACAGCGCCTCCGCCGTGCGATCGATGTCTACGCCAAGGAACGGGCGAAGAACGGTGAGGAGCGGCTCGACTATATCTTCATCGACTGCCCGCCGAGTCTCGGACTTCTGACCGTCAACGCGTTCTGCGCAGCCAACGAAGTGCTCATTCCGATTCAGTGCGAGTACTACGCGCTCGAGGGACTGAGCCAGCTGTTGAAGAACATCGAAATGATCCAGAAGCACTTGAATGCTGAGCTGGTTGTCTCCACCATACTTTTGACCATGTACGACGGCCGCACCAATCTCGCCGCCCAGGTGGCAGCCGAGGTGCGCGAACATTTCCCGGAACAGGTCCTGGGCGCCGTGGTCCCCCGCTCGGTGCGGATTTCCGAAGCACCGAGCTACCAGCAGACCGTGATGACGTATGACCCCTCATCCACCGGGGCCTTGTCCTACCTGGAAGCCGCATCCGAAATAGCGGAACGTTAGAATCTTTTCAAGAATTGCACTAACTAGAGCCCGGTGATTCCCGGCTCTTCCAATGGAAGGATTTATCCATGAGCGATAAGCGACGCGGCCTCGGCCGCGGACTTGGGGCACTCATTCCAAGTTCCGCCGCGGCTTCCGGAACCGGTTCAGCGCCGTCCCGTCCTGTGGATCTTTTCTTTCCTGAATCCCGAAAGCGCACCCCTGCCGCCGAGATACCGGCACCGGAAGAGGCTACGGCAGTTCCCGGCGAGGAAGCGCCTGCAGCGTCGCAGGTGAAGGGCTCTGCCGCAGCGGCCGCTGTCGGCTCCGATGAGGCAGTCGATTCGAAGACCGCTGCCGGATCCAGGAAGTCACCGGCACGGAAGACTGCCGCCGCCAAGGGTTCGGCTCCGACAGCAGCGCCGGACTCCGCATCGCAGGAGTCGGCAGACGAAGGGAATTCAGCCCTCCCGGAAGCGGAAAATACTGGCGTGGAACTCGTCGAGGTACCAGGTGTCCGCTTCGCGGAAATCCTGGTCACTGACATCCACCCCAACCGCAAGCAGCCGCGTTCAGTCTTTGACGAGGATGACATGGCGGAGCTCATCCACTCGGTCCGTGAAATAGGTGTCCTCCAGCCAATTGTGGTCCGCACTTCAACCGAAGAAGGTGGAGAACCCTACGAGCTCGTTATGGGCGAGCGTCGTTGGCGGGCAGTACAGGCCGCCGGCCTTCAAACCATCCCCGCCATTGTCCGTGACACCACCGATGATGACCTTCTCCGCGATGCCCTGCTGGAGAACCTGCACCGGAGTCAGCTTAATCCGCTCGAAGAGGCAGCCGCATACCAGCAGTTGTTGGAGGACTTCGGAACCACGCACGAGCAGCTGGCCGACCGGATCGGCCGTTCACGGCCCCAGGTGTCCAACACGCTCCGGCTGCTCAAGCTTCCGCCGCTCGTACAGCGCCGCGTAGCTGCCAGTGTCATCTCTGCCGGCCACGCCCGCGCACTGCTTGCACTCCCCGATGCTGCTGCCATGGAGCGTCTGGCCCAGAAGATCGTCTCAGAAGGAATGTCAGTGCGTGCCACTGAAGAGGCGGTGACGCTGTATCAGAATCCGGCGTCTACGCCGAAGAACAACATTCCGCGGCCAGGCGCTCGACATGAGCGCCTGGACTACCTGGCTTCCTCTCTCTCTGACCGACTGGATACCAACGTCAAGATATCGCTCGGTGCACGCAAGGGACGCGTGAGCATCGAGTTCGCGAGCGTTGAGGACCTCAACCGGATCATGGACGTGCTGACGCCCGGGGCTCCCGGTTAGCTCCGAAACGCGACTTTGAGGGGGCCCGTTTCACGTGAAACGGGCCCCTTACTTGTATGTCTGACACGACATTCAAGGCGAAAACCTGGGAAGCACCGCCGCTTCAACTCCCCCTGGAGTTCATCCGGTCAGGTTCCCGGACGCGCCTCCGAGCCTTCCCGGCGAATGAGTTCGAAGTCCGTTCGCCTGTGGTGTCGCCTTGAAAGGCATCAGTACTGCCGATTGAGCCTGTGCTGGGCTCCGGTGCAGTGCTGAAGGTATACAAGCATCGGAGATGTAAGGAGCTCCCCGCTCTGGGCAGTTTGTTGTCTTCCGGTTGGCATTCCCGGCTCTTCTGCACACCGCTGTCGCCGCGTTGGAACGGCAGACTCTGGATGGGTTCCTGGATACATGAGAATCCGGTTTCTCAGTCACGGGCAGGTGGTTGATCCTCTCGGTACCTCCCTGACGGATGCAGGTCCGTTATCCCTCAAGGCTCCTTGTCCTGTTATGGACCACAGGAGGTGCCCCAGGAAGTAAGGCCAGGCTCGCCATTTGAGGCTTTGAACTGCGGTCACTGCGGCATTGCTGTTGTCCTGGCTTCCTGAACGGCTTGTTGCGGCAGGTCAGCGAGCGGCAGACGGAGCATAACCCGTGGGGTGTCCCTGGATTGGCCGTGTTTCACGTGAAACATTCGGGCCGCCCTGTACGCGTAGCGCACTCGGTGTCCCGGTTGCGCGTAGCGCACTCGGTGTCCCGGTTGCTGTCGCTCCGGGGCCTTTCGGCAGGAGACGCAGGGGTGTTACAGCGATGTCGCCCGTGGAAGCCCTAAACCAGCGTCCGTGGCCCCCTGCCGCCTTCGTTGTGCAGCCAGGTTCTTTCAGGCCGGGAGGGACCCCCCAGGAGGCCTGAGCGCTCTCTGGCGCCGCAGTCTCACCAGTCCAGCTCGCAAGTCGAGAAGGTCCCCGTCCCCCGACACAGGGTCTGCGGCCGCCGCCTAACCCGGACCAGCAGCCTCCCGCGGCCGCACTCCCGGGCGTCGATGATGACCGGTCGATCCTCGAGCCGGATCATTTGCGGCTGAGCGGCCGCGTCGGCCCTGGTGCCACATGGAACATCCTGACCAAGGGGTCCATATACCGCCCCTTGAAACGAACGACGACCCTGCTCCGAACGAAGCAGTGGACGACGTCCTAGTGGAACAGCTGATGCGTTCTTACTTCCACGAGGACCACTGAGCGAACTCCGACCGTCGGCGCAAGCCTTAAGGATCCGACCGTGATTAAAAGGGGCGAGTTATGGCTGGAACCATTCGGCCAGTGGCGCTATCCATTGCGGGATATGTCCAGCAGCAGCCGCTACTGTTCGTCTCGATGCAGCAGTCATGAGGGGACGCTCTCGCTGCAATTAATGGCCCGGAATGGCAGAGCTGCTGGGTGTTCCCACGGAAAATTGCCGGCCCGAACGAGCGCTGTTCGTTGTCACCTCGGTTACCGCGTCCGGTGAGTCGCCCTGGTGAGTCTGCCAGGGATTATCGGTGGTCGCGAAGTCGGCGGTGTTCGCCGACCGCATGGAGCCTGTAGGCGTCGAGTTCTGGGCCCCGACTGTTGATGGGGCTCCCCCATTCGAGGATTTGGCAGGACCGGAGGCTGAGGTCACGGCTGGCACCGTGCACGCAGAGGCTCCACCGGGGTCAAGAGCTTGTTTGAGCTCCGTGGTCGACGGTGGATATCGCGGTGGATATCGCGGTGGATATCGCTGTGGATAACTATGTGGATTACCTCCTGGGTCTATTGCCAACCGGTCCTCTGACCTCAGTGGATACACAGACGGTCAGAACAAAGGGCGCGCGATGTCATAGGCGTTCGGGGCGTTGTGTTTCACGTGAAACATAGTCTTGCCTTCTCTAGTGACCCAGTACACACTCGTCCGTGCTTTCTAAATCCCCCGTTGATGGTTAATTTTACAGGGAATTCGGCTGTTTTCCGGCGGCGACCCAGGTGCGGTCCTGGCCTCGGTGGTCTGCTGTCCAGGGCACCTTAGTGAACGCTTCCAGGGACGTCGCAGCAACAGCCAACGACATGTGTGAAAATACCGCAGGACTTACGTTCTACGAAGGTGTAAGCAATCCCTCGGCACTTGTGGATAACCATGTGCATAAGTTCTGTGGAGAACCCTGTGGAAATAGCCCACGCCGCCGTGGACGACCTGCGCGCCTCGAACGAGAGTGCGCTCGCGGATCCGGCACCGAAAGAACAGCAGACACATTGTTCGAAGGGGGGCCGCACGTGGACCTGTGAAGGTCCGTCCGGCCGAAGTGCTGCATAACGCCGTGCAGCTCTGGGCGCGCGCAGACAGCGGGCGTTGACACGGAAGGTCGAGCGACGGATATCCACGAGGTCTGCTCCACCAGTTTGGTGTCGATTGACCGCTCCCGGGGGACGCTAGAGATACTCAGCGCGACCGGGAACGCTGTGGCGTCCACGGGTTTCCGGCCACCCGGCTGGGATTCCAGTCTGTTCTCGTCAAGGATCACTCTTGCGCAAGCAGATGGACTGCCCTGTCCGCCGCCGTTGCCACCTCTACCAAGATGCCCTGGGGCCGCTCCGGACCGTCTGGGCGGCCAAACAGATATCGGCCCACCCGCGCTTCCGAGTCCTCGGCAGAAGCCGGTGCAACGGCTGAGTGCATTCCCGACATCCTTGAGACGGACCGGTCAGGCGACCGCAGCCGGTGCCTATGGATCCTTTGTCCGGGTGCTTTGAGGGGATCATAGGTACGTGTGCGAACCCCTCCGGCAGCCAGACCTGGCTTCGCGCTGACTGCATGAACGCTGTTGTCAGGATGTACGACAGACTGGATTCGCAAGAGCCCGAGAGAGCGGTCGGTAACGCCAAGTCGCTGTAGTGTTTCACGTGAAACATTCCGTGGATTGTGTTCCACGGATATCTTCAAGGCGATCTGGGATCCCCGGTATCGGTCTGGCGCCGGCTCACGCACGCCTATACGGTCCGCATTATCCTCAGGTGCTACGTGGGCGGGTGTTGCGGTCGTATCCTTTACTTCCATCGTCCAAGGCATCGAGCCCAGGGATCGATCAGCCCGTCGAATGTCTCCTCCACCTTGGCTATCGGTTATTTGGGAGTCGAGTATCGAATTGAAGTGGGACTGGCACCGCCGTCTCTTCATATTCAGACCAGCCATCGATTCCCTATGGGAGCTGCAGTGTTTCACGTGAAACGGCGCGACTGGATGCAGCCCCAAAATAGGATTGCTGCACGGTCTAGGAATAGATGATCGGTGATCAGAACCATGGGTTCCAGCCAGATATTGAGTGACCGGCAAGTCCTCAATTCGACTAAAGACCCGGGCAGAAATCAACGACCCGATCCCCGCCGACCCGAGTCCCCCACCGTTCTGGGAGCGCCCGATGACCAGTGTTTCACGTGAAACATTTCGTCCAGGCTCTGGGTTGGCTGCATTGCAGCGTTCATGGCGTGATGGTTGCCGGCTTCGAGTGGGAATAGGTCCCGCGCGGCGACACCCCTCTGCGACATTTTGATCGGCGGAACCGCAGGATACCGAAAAGAGCCCGGACGTCAGGCGGGCTTCAAAGTCACCACGCCTCCGCTACGGCATCACTATAGGTTTCACGGCCGGGGAAGGCGCAGATGGGATGGCGGCAATGAGACCAACCGTGCGGCATTTGGGCAGAATCTGCTCAAGTAGGCGCAGTCAGGCAGGAGAGCAATCCGGGTCAGCGGACAATGAATAGATGAGAAATACTGAACCAGGGCAAGGTTTTCGGGCCGACGGCAGACGGAACCAGATCTGGCGACGTCATCGCGGCGGAAAGGCGAGAGTGCGCAGCAGATATATAGGGGAATTCCCAGCATGTGTGTTTCACGTGAAACATCGAGAACCGAAGGGTTGGAGCAACGCCGGTAGGGTCTCCATTTGATGCCTGGAGCCCGTCCGGGAAGGACATGTTTCACGTGAAACATCGGCAAAGAAGTTGCCGGGCGAAGTGAAGTCCCGCAGCCGCCAGCAAGCACCCAAGGCTCCCGCCACAGGGCCCTGCCCCACTACAGGTTCGGGCCCGGCTATAGGCTAAGGACCGCCGGGGCTAGTCACGTCGTTGGTTGACCCTACAGCCAACGGAGGATGGCCCCATCTATTCCAGGGACATCCGAACAAATGCAAACAGTCCCGATCCAGGGAAGGCCATCCGGAAATAGCACCGGAATAGGATGATAAGCATGCAAATTCACAACTCCCCCAACGGCCAGCGGGCCCATATATGGGTTCCGATATACAGGCGCACCGGGCTACCCCCACAAAAAAGGTGGCCCCGCTTCCTGGGCGGAAGTGGGGCCACCTTGGTGCCGGCCTGCTCTTACACAGACCTAACAGGCACTAGGACAAAACGTCCGCGAATTCCTTTTCGAAGAACTGCTTGGGGCGAGCCCCAATGACGGTTCCCTTGACTTCGCCATCTTGGAAGAGGTACACGGCGGGGATCGATGTGATGCCGTACTGGGCTGCGATCGCCGGGTTGTCGTCAACGTTCACCTTGACGACATCCACCTTCTCGCTGTACTCCACGGAGATCTCGTCGAGGATCGGTCCGAGCTTGCGGCACGGGCCGCACCATTCGGCCCAGAAGTCCACGATGACCGGCTTGGCGGAAGCCAGTACGTCCGTGCTGAAACTAGCGTCTGTTACGTCTTTTGCGTTGCTCATGGGCCTGTCTCTCTCTTCGGTTGGTTGCTGCGCGCCGGTTAGGCGTGGAAGTCTGCGAGGTAGTGCTCGACATCGAGGGCGGCCACACAGCCGGATCCCGAAGCCGTGATGGCCTGGCGGTATGTCGGGTCGATGACATCACCCGCGGCAAAGACACCCTTGATGCTGGTTTTCGACGTGCGGCCATCGACGGCGATAGTTCCCTCGGGGGTCAGGTCCACCTTGCCCTTGACGAGGTCGGTGCGGGGATCGTTGCCGATTGCCACAAAGACACCCGTGACGGAGAGTTCGCTTTCGGCGCCGTCGATGAGGTTCTTCAATCGAAGCCCGGTGACCTTTTGCTGGCCGAGGACATCCTCGACGCCGCTGTTCCAGACAAAGCTGATCTTCTCGTGCGCCAAGGCGCGGTCGGCCATGATCTTGGAGGCCCGCAGGCTGTCACGGCGGTGGACCACGGTTACTGACCTCGCAAACTTGGTGAGGAACAATGCCTCTTCCATCGCGGAGTCACCGCCGCCAATCACTGCAATGTCCTGGTCCTTGAAGAAGAAACCGTCGCAGGTTGCACACCAGCTGACGCCGTGGCCGGAAAGGCGCTTTTCGTTGGGCAGTCCGAGCTCACGGTAGGCCGAACCCGTCGACAGAATGATAGAGCGCGCCTTGAAGGTCTCCCCTGAGCCGATGGTGACGGTCTTGATGTCGCCGTCGAGATCAAGTTCGGTGACGTCTTCAAACTGTATTTCGGTGCCGAAGCGGGCGGCCTGCTTCTCGAAGTTCTCCATCAGGTCCGGACCCATGATGCCGTCCGGGAATCCCGGGTAGTTCTCGACGTCGGTCGTGTTCATCAGCTCGCCGCCAGCCGTCACTGATCCTGCCAGGAGCAGCGGCTTCAGGTTGGCGCGCGCCGTGTACACCGCGGCAGTGTAGCCCGCGGGGCCGGAGCCTACGATGATGACATCACGCACTTCTGACGCGGTGTTTTCTGCGTTGCTCACTGGACGGTGAACCTCTTCCTTTGTCGATGCGCCCGCCTGGGTGGCCGGCCACATGGCACAACTACTACTCGTTGCTGAATATTCCGGTGGGGCTGGGCGCTGCCGGAGGAGACCACCGCTTAGCGTACCGAATGCTTCTGCGGGCCAATGGTTTATCGCACTGATTCGAAGCTACTGGACCTTGATTTCAGCCAGGCGCAGGCCAAAGCCATAGCGGGTCTTTGGCGCCGCCAGCTTGGGCAAGGTCTTGATCGAGACGATGACGTACTGGGCTGTGGCGGGTTCCTGCAGGGACATCGTCAGTTCCGGGGAAGTGAAGCTGTTGCTGCCCACCTGTTTGGCGCCGTCGAGGGAGGGCCGGTCGTTCGTGAAGACGCTGATGCTACCGCCTGAGGCCCCCAACTGGCTGAGGGTGACCGAAGTGACCTCAGCAGGGCTCTCGAGCTTGACGACGAGCGGAACCTCGGCGGCGAGGCCACCCCAGTTGTCCGTTGCGAATTCCATGTCCGACCAGTAGCTGGCGGCATTGCCATCGAAGGTCTTGATCAGGTCGTCGTCATAGGTTCCGGCGAAATCGAAGCTGCCAAGCCGGGTGACGCCCTCAATGGCGGGCGGACCGGCGACCGGCGCCGTGGGGCTGGCGGTACCTGACGGCGCTGCCGAGCTTGCAGCCGGCGTGCTGGTGGGGGTGCTGCCGCCGGCGACCGGCGGCGTGGTGGTCTTGAACAGACTGCCGAGGTTGGTCACGGCCAGAACCAGACCGACCACGAGGACCGCGGCCAGCAGTCCGCCCACGAGCCAGCGCATGGAGCGGGGCTCGCGCTGGGCTTCCTCGTCCTCGCCGTAGTACTCGTCGTCCGGAGGAGTGGAGTCGCTGCTCCGGGCCGAACCCGGGAAGACCCCGGGGGCGCGGTTCGTGGCGGCACTGCCGGCCGCGGCGGCAACCTCCGGTGCGTGATCCTGTCGGGACGTCTTATTGCCTCCGGGTGCAGGCTGGTCGTAGTCGTCCTCGGACCACAGTGAAACCTTGGGTGTTTCGGCGGGGGCGGACGGTGTGGAGTCACGGGCACCGGAACCCGGGGCACCGCCCTGGACCGGCTGCGGCGCCGTCACCTTCGGGGTGGCCTCCGTGGAGGCGGCATCGGGGGACTTTGCTTTGGAGGACGTCTGGGTTGCGGCGGCGCTGCCGGCAGCAGCGGCAGCGAGGCCTGCCGCTCCTGCCGCTCCTGCCGCTCCGGTTCCAGTTGCACCGTTTCCTGCGGCACCTGCAGCGGGTGACGCGGCCGGACGCGAAGGCACACGGGCCGGGGAAACCGGCGGTGCGGCGGGACTGACTCGCGGCGCGGGGGCGGCAGGCTGCTGGTTCTGCCCGTAATTGATGTACCCGGCGTCTACTTCCTCTTCGTCGTAGAGCCCGTCATAGGTTTCCGGTTCATGGGAGCGCGGCTGACCGAAGATTTCGCTGCCCAGCGTGTCCGTAAAGAACGGCTCGACGTAGGGCGGGTTGGAGGACACCACCAGGTCCAGCAGGTCAGCGGCCGAGGTGTGGTTGGTAATGAGGTAGGTTGTGGCGTCGCTGACCCCAAGGTCGAGGATCTGCACGCTGCCGGGACGTTCGCCCGTGGCGACTTCCCGGGCACTCTGCGCCACTTGATCAGCGTTGCCCGGCCCGGCAACGAGGATACTCACGGCACGGTTGAGCACCTGGTCCACGCCGTCCAGCACCAGATCCTGGTCATGTGAGGTCAGTACAGTGGCAGTGACCTTGTAACGGCCACCTAGTACTGATCCGACATCGATCGGGTGGGACACGGGCTCCTCCTAGACTGTCCGGGGTGCTGCCGAACTGATCACTTCATCAGTGGCCGCAGATCCCCCGGTAAAGCCGGTGGACCTTGGTCTGCAACTCCCCTTGTTAGTCTTCGATCCTAGCCGATGCAGTGTCCCGGCCGCGGAAGCGCGGCGCCGCGGACCCTGACGGATACTATTTTTTCTTCTTGCCGCCGAACGGGAAATAGGGGTTATGCCCCGCCGGGCCCTGGTACGTCCTGCGCCCGGGCAGCGGGACCTCGCCGCGGCCCAGGCCGCCCTCCGCCGTGGTGGGCAGATCCTCGGCGGGCAGGTAACCGCCTTCCGGCCCGGCGCGCCGGGACCGTTCGTCCTGTTCGGCGAGGTCCGGACCCGCACGGAAGGATGCTGCGTCGAATTCGCCGGAGATTCTCGGAATCAGTCCGGTGTCCACCGAGACAGTGGCCCGTTCCGGCCGGGTACGAGTTGCGGCGCCGTCCGGAAGCTTGCCGGCGTCTGCGTCGGCCGCCGGGCGGCGGCGCAGGCGGCCCAGCAGGGGCTGGAGCAGGTCGCTCAGCTCAGTCACCCGGAACAGCTTCAACAGCAGCAGGTAGGCAGCCAGCATGACAGGCCCGACGACGGCGATCGTGACGAGGGCGGCGAGGGGGGTGCTCCAGGCGAACCCGTCCGGGCTGTAGCTGCCCAGCGGCCACAACGCGACGGCACCGGCCAGCGCGGATCCCAGTGCGGCATACCCCATCCGTATGTAGGAGTTGACGATCCGCGGACCGTCCAGATGGCCCAGGAGCCGGCGCAGGAAGACCACGCTGAGGATCACGGACAGGATATTGCCGCCGGTGTAGAGGGTGGCGATGGCGAAAATGATCTGATCGAACGGCAGGAACTGGATCGTGAAGGCCGCAACCACGTTCACGAGCGCCAGAACCAGCTGGATGAAGAACGGTGTCCGGGCATCCTCGTTGGCATAAAACACGCGGGACATCATGAAATTCGCACTCATGAACGGTGTGCTGAGCGCCAGGATGGTCAGCGTCTGTGCCAGCATCACGCCGTCCCGGGGCACCCCGCCGGAGAAGAACATCCCCAGCGGTCCGGCCAGCGCGAACAGGGCCAGGGCCCCGAAGACCGTCGCCACGGCCATGGTCCGAAGCCCGTGGGAGAGCGCGTTGCGCAGCGCTGCGTGATCCCCGTCCTGCGACGCCCGGGTCATCCGGTTAAACAGCACCGTGGCCAGCGACAGCGCAATGATGGAGTGTGGAAGCAGGTACAACTGGCTCGCCACCTCGAGCACGGCGTTGCCCGGCAGCGTGTCGGCGGCCGGATCCCCGGCCTGTTCCAGGCGCAGCCGTTCGGCACCCGGGATCGTGGCGATGCGCATGACGTAGAGGAAGGCCAGCTGCCCGACGGCGGCCGTCGCCAGGGTCCAGACGCTCAGCTTGGCGGCCTGGCCCAGGCCGACCCCGCGCCAGCCGAAGCGCGGCCGCAGGCCGAGGCGGAGCCTGAACACCGGAACCAGCAGGATGGCCGTCTGGGCGATGACACCGATCGTGGAGAATCCGGCCACCAGCAGGGTCTGGCTGGAGTCCCACGTGTCCAGGGTGTGGGGGTTGGCCACGTTTGGACCGAAGGTCCAGATAAACATGCCGAGGCCGGCGATCGCGACAATATTGTTCAGGATCGGCGCCCACATCGCGGGCCCGAAGGCACCGTGGGCGTTGAGCACCTGGGTCAGCAGGGCGTACAGGCCGTAGAAGAAGATCTGCGGAAGGCACCAGAACGCGAAGGATACCGCGAGGGCCTTCTGCTGCGGGGAGTAGCCCTGCGTCGTCAGTTCAATGACCCACGGCGCCAGCAGCGTCACCAGCAGCGTGAGCGTCAGCAGCACCAGGACCGCCAGCGTCAGCAGCCGGCTGATGTAGTCCGCTCCCTTGTCCGGAGCCTTGCTCGCCTTGATGATCTGGGGCACCAGGACGGCATTGAAGACGCCGCCCGCGACGAGCAGGAAGATCAGGTTCGGCAGGTTGTTGGCGTTGATGAACGTGTCGTTGACCGTGGAGCCGAGGCCCAGGGCGGCCGCCAGCATCCAGGTCTTGCCGAATCCCAGGAAGCGCGAGACCAGCGTTCCCGCGGCCATGATGGCGCTGGAACGGACTTCTCCGGATTGGACGGCTTTGGAATCGGCGGGGCCGGAGGGTGCGGGGGTGGGTTTGGCAGATGACATTGTCTTCATCGTCTCACTCGGGCACGGCTTTGGGCGCTATCCTCGTCCTTTTAAGGGCGGTTGCGCGGCCCTAGCGGTGATCCGGCAGGACTTCCCTGGCGAGGTCGGCGATGCGGCGCTCGTTCGGGAAGGAAAGCTTGCGGGCCAGTTCATGGATGGGAACCCAGGCGACATCCACGGCTTCCTTGTCCGGATCGTTCTCGATCGTCAGTTCCCCGCCGGTGGCCTGCAGCAGATAGTGGTGGACGGTTTTATGCACGCGATGTCCGCTGACCGTGAACCAGTAGTCGATGCTTCCCAGCGGCGCGAGGATCTTGCCCTCGATGCCGGTTTCCTCCGCGATTTCACGAACGGCGGCTTCCTCGTTGCTTTCCTTGCCCTCGGGGTGACCCTTCGGCAGGCACCATTCCAGCCGCCCGCCACGATTAAGACGGGCGATGATCGCTACGCGGAGCTCGGCGTCGGCGGTGTCCACCACGACGCCGCCGGCGGAGATTTCCTCCACCGTGGGGAGGGAGGCCTGTCCGGAGTGCTGCACCGGCGCGACATTGCCACCGATTGCCGAAGGCAACGGTGCGTTTGTCCTCCTGCCGGGAGCGCTCGGTACGGGATGGGCCATGAAGTCCACTCTAACGACTCTTGTCCGCTCTTGATGACCTAAACGTGGCAGGAAAGTGGACGGCCGGGAAAGTGGATCGCCCGCGACGCCCCCGTGTCCAGCGCCAACAGCCCGACTCGGGGAGGGATTCGGTGTGGTGCTGGCCGGGATTTCTGACAAGCTTAAGAAACTATGGCGCACCCACATCACGAGACTGACTCGCACACCGTTGATTTCCAGGTAGACCCTGTGGTTCTGGAGCTTGGGCAGCGGTTTGTCGACGCCGGCCACGAACTCTCGCTTGTGGGCGGCCCGGTGCGTGACCTTTTCCTTGGCCGGGTTTCCCCCGATCTGGACTTCACCACCGACGCCACTCCGGACCAGACCGTTGCCCTGATCAAGAAGTGGGCTGACAACTATTGGGAAATCGGGCGCGCGTTTGGCACGATCGGGATGCGCAAGAACGGGTTCCAGATCGAAATCACCACCTACCGTGCCGAGGCGTACGATCCCGACTCCCGTAAACCCGCCGTGGCGTTCGGAGAGTCGCTCACGGATGACCTGCTGCGCCGCGACTTCACCATCAACGCCATGGCCTTGCGCCTCCCGGCGCTGGAGCTGGTGGATCCGTTCGGTGGTGTCCGCGACCTCCATGCTTCCGTCCTCGCCACCCCCGGCGCCCCGGAATCATCCTTCTCCGACGATCCGTTGCGCATGATGCGCGCTGCCCGCTTTGCGGCCCAGCTGGGCATCACGGTGCATGAGGACGTCCGCGCCGCGATGTCCCGGATGGCGGAACGGATCACCATGATCTCCGCGGAACGCGTCCGCGAGGAGCTGGTCAAGCTGATCTGCGCGGCGCACCCCAGGGCTGGTGTGGATCTGCTCGTGGACACCGGGCTTGCCGACTTCGTTCTGCCCGAGGTCTCCGCCCTGCGTCTTGAGTCGGATGAACACCACCGGCACAAGGACGTCTACCAGCACTCCCTCCAGGTCCTGGAGCAGGCCGCCGCGCTGGAAACGGGGGCCGACGGCGCCGTGCCCGGGCCGGACTTCGTGCTGCGGTTCGCGGCCTTGATGCACGACGTCGGCAAGCCCGCCACGCGCCGTTTCGAGCCCGGCGGGGCGGTGAGCTTCCGGCACCACGACATGGTCGGGTCCAAACTGACGTCGAAACGGATGAAGGCGCTGCGTTTCGACAACGACACCATCAAGGCCGTGGCCAAACTGGTGGAGCTGCACATGCGTTTCTACGGCTACGGCGAGGCAGGCTGGAGCGATTCCGCCGTCCGCCGCTATGTCACCGACGCCGGCCCGCTCCTGGAGCGGCTGCACCGGCTGACCCGTTCGGATGTCACCACCCGCAACCAGCGCAAGGCCGAGCGGCTCGCCTTTGCCTACGACGATCTCGAGGCCAGGATTGCGGCCCTGCGTGAGCAGGAATCCCTCGAGGCCGTCCGCCCCGACCTGGACGGCGGCCGGATCATGGAACTGCTGGGCCTCAAGCCGGGCCCCGTCGTCGGACGCGCCTACAAATTCCTGCTGGAGGAACGGATGGAGCACGGCCCGCTGGACCCCGACGTGGCCGAGGCAAAACTTCACGAATGGTGGGCTGCCCAGCCCGAGTCCGTCGTCGCACTCTCAACTGAGGAGTCCTAAGTGATTACACCGTTGAACGGCCCGCGCCCGCAGCTGTGGATCCTGCGGCACGGCGAAACTGAGTGGTCCAAGAGTGGCCAGTACACCGGCCTCACCGACCTGCCGCTCACCGTCGAGGGTGAGCAGCAGTCCGTGGAGGCACGCAAGGTGCTCGACGCCGTCGACTTTGACCTGGTGCTGACCTCTCCGCTGCGGCGGGCCCGGCGGACCGCGGAACTGGCCGGTTTCCCCGACGCCCAGCTCGAACCGCTCGCGGTCGAGTGGGACTATGGCGATTACGAGGGCATCAGCTCGGACCTCATCCGCAAGGACAACCCGGACTACCTGATCTGGACCCACGGCGTCCCCAACGGCGAAGCCCTGGATGACGTCGCCGCGCGGGCGGACAAGATCGTGGCGCGGGTGCTGGAATCCGGCTTGGATAATGTGCTGATGGTGGCGCACGGCCACTTCTCGCGGATCCTCACCGCCCGGTGGCTCGGGCTCGATCCTCACGAAGGCCGGCACTTCATCCTGGGCACAGCGAAAGTCTGCACGTTGGGCTGGGATAAAAAGACCCCGGCAGTGCTCCGCTGGGGCCTATGAATACGGTTTAGGAATTAACTTCAAGAAGTTTATGAATTCGGTGGTCAAGTGCCGCATTCATGGTGTATTTTTATTTCTGACCCCAGAGCGTCCTGCCGGGGTCGAGGCGCGCGTCGCCCGGCCAGTCAGCCGGTGCCGGCATAACAGTAAAGGAGGTTGGGAGAAATGATTACTTTGACTAGCGGACGGATGTACTTCGTCACCGCCACCCCGGCCTCTGTCGCTGAACCGCGCCCAAATTTCGGCCCGGCTGCCTCCTGACCCTTTCGCTCACAACCTAGGTTCATTCCCCTAGGATCCAGAGCCAGGGCGATACCGGCTCTCCCTGTGACAGGGAGCGCCGTGAGAGCGGACTGACACCGGCGGAACCACGCGGTTGCGCAGCATCCCAAAGTTCGGAACCCAGCTTCCTGTTGGGGTTGCCGCACGCACGCGTCCAGGGGCGGTCCATCCGCCTTTGCGAAACCATCAAATCAGCGCCGGATAATTCCATGCCCTAATTACGGCCTTTTCTTCCTCAATTCACAGAGGCACTAATTGTCATGCCCAATTACTCCGGCATTTCCGGCAGGCCGATGAAAGGACCGTCGTGACTATCGCCAATACCACCGCCAGGCCACGCACCGCGAGCCGCCGGAGGGAGGTGACCACCATGAAGCAGAAACTCCACAGAATCCTGCGCCTGGGCCTCCAGCCGGCCCCACGGCACACGACGCTGTTCAACGGACAACTCCTCGACCAGAAGCGTGAAGACGTCTACGTCGTTATGCACCAGATGGGCCTCATCCGCTGAGGCAGGTCCAGTCCCGTCCCGTCCAGGAGGAACTGATGACTGACATCGCAACTGAGACCCCCGGGGAGCCCACGCGGCGACGCGTGGGCTCCCCCTTTTAAGTCCGCGTCCGGCCGGGAGGCCCACCCGCCCGGCGCAGCACGGCCGGGCGGAGCGGCCCGGTAAGCTCAGGGGCATGCAGGAGACAAAGCCGCCGGAGCACCGCAGACGTGTCCGACTGGTCATCCCGAGCCGCAGCGACCCCCTGCTAAGGAATTTCACGGAACTGATTGGCGGGCCCATGGGCCGCCGCTCGGCCCCCGGCATCGTCTCCCCCGGCTTCTTCACCGTGGAACGCGTCCTGATCCTGCTCACCGTGCTGGCAGCAGTCCTCGGAATACTGCTCAGGTCGTATTGCCGCACCAACGGCTGGGAAACCCCGGGCCAGTTCTACGCGAGCTGCTATTCGGACTTCCCGGAGCTGTTCAAGAACCGCGGTCTCGGCGACGGAGCCTTCCCCTTTCTCACTGAGGGGACGTTCTTTGAATACCCCGTCCTGATGGGGCTCATCGCCGGTGCCACGGCCCTGCTGGTTCCGGGCGATGGCGTCTCGGCCGGCCGGATCCTGGCCTACTTCGACATCAACACCACGCTGATCGCGGCAGTCTGGATCGTCACGGTACTTGCCACGGCACGGATGGCCCGCCGTCGGCCGTGGGATGCGGCAATGGTGGCCGTGGCCCCCGGCATCATCCTGGCCGGCACCATCAACTGGGACATGTGGGCTGTCGGGCTGCTGGCCCTCGGCATGTATTGCTTCTCCCGGAACAAGCTCGTGCTGGCCGGAGTCTTTATCGGCCTGGGCACGGCCACCAAGCTTTACCCCGTGCTGATCCTTGGCGCGGTCCTGCTCCTGGCCCTGCGGACCGGGCGGATCCGGGCTCTCCTGGTTACCGCCGGCGCCGCCGCCGCCGCCTGGCTGGCCGTCAACCTCCCGGTCGCCGTCGCCAATCCGGAGGGCTGGAAATACTTCTACCAGTTCACCGAGGACCGCCCCGCCGGCTACAGCTCCCCCTGGTTTGCCTACAACCTCGTCGCGGGTCGCCTGGGCTGGGTTTCCCTGCAGCCGGAGACCATCAACACCCTGGCAATGAACCTTTTTGTGCTGGCCTGTGTGCTGATCGGGGCCCTGGCCCTGGCCGCGCCCCGGCGCCCGCGACTCGCGCAGCTGGTCTTCCTGATTGTGGCCGCGTTTATCCTGACGAACAAGGTCTATTCACCGCAGTTCGTCATCTGGCTCATCCCGCTGCTTGCCTTGGCCCGGCCGCGCTGGAGGGACTTTTTGATCTGGCAGACGTTCGAAGGCCTGCACTGGGCGGCCGTCTGGATGTACCTCGGGCAGGTGACGAGCGGCGGTGTTGCCCAGCACAATATTGATATGCCCTACTACGTCCTGGCCGTGGCATTCCATATGATCGCCACCGCCTACCTGATGGCGCGGGTGGCCTGGGACATCTGGGACCCCGGTTATGACGTGGTCCGCCGGTACGGGATGGATGATCCCCAGGGCGGGCCGTTCGAAGGCGCTCCGGACCGGTTGCGGGTGGACCTGCGGCACCCGCCGGCTTCCGTCCTGCCCTGGCGTCAGGTGTCCGCGGATGCCTGATGTCGCCGTCGTTGGATCAGGACCGAACGGCCTCGCCGCGGCGGTGACCCTGGCCCGCGCAGGACTGAAAGTGCACGTCTACGAGGCGGCGCCGACTGCAGGCGGCGGGCTGCGGACGACCGAACTCATGGAACCCGGCCATTTTCATGATGTCTGCTCAGCGGTGCATCCGATGGCCCTGGCCTCGCCGTTCTTCCGGCAGTTCCAGCTGTCCCGCCGGATCCGGCTTGACGTTCCCGAGGTCTCGTATGGCACGCCGCTTGACGGCGGCCGGGCGGCGCTGGCGTACCGCTCACTCGAACGAACGGTGACCGGCCTCGGGCGCGACGGGCCTGCGTTCGGGCGGCTGATGGCCCCCCTCGTGCAGCGGGCTGACGGCATCACGGACCTGACCTTGAACCAGCTCCTGCGGATACCGCGGGACCCGGTGGCGGCCGTCCTCTTCGGCGCCCGCGTCCTGGAGCAGGGCTCACCCCTGTGGGGCATGAGATTCCGGGAGGAACTGGCGCCGGCGCTGCTGACCGGCGTCGCGGCGCATGCGGTGGGGCAACTCCCGGCCCCCGCGACGGCCGGAGCGGGCCTCATGCTGGGCACTCTGGCCCACACGGTGGGCTGGCCCATCCCGGCAGGCGGCTCCGCTGCGATCGCGCAGGCGATGGTGGCGGACATTGAAGCCCACGGCGGGGCGGTGGAAACCGGGGCGCGGATCGGATCCCTGGCGGAGCTGCCCCCGGTCCGGGCCACGCTGCTGGACGTTGCGCCGCCCGGACTGCTCCGGCTTGCCGACGGCAGGCTGCCGGAACGGTACCGCCGGGCCCTGAAATCCTTCAGGTTCGGAAACGCGGCCTGCAAGGTCGACTTCATCCTTTCCGGCCCCGTCCCCTGGGCGGGCCCCGGATTGGCTGACGCCGGCTCGGTCCACGTGGGCGGCACCCGTGCGGAGATGGCCGAGGCGGAACACCTCGTCGCCACCGGGCGGCATCCGGACCGGCCCTATGTCCTGGTTTCCCAGCCTTCGCGCTTCGATGCCGGACGCGCGCCCGGGGGCCGGCACATCCTGTGGAGCTACTGCCATGTACCGGCCGGTTCCACCGTGGACATGGCCGAGGCCGTGATCGCCCAGCTGGAGCGCTTCGCCCCCGGATTCCGCGACCTTGTGCTCAGCCATCACGTCACGACGGCGGCCGGACTTGCCGCCTACAACGAGAACTACGTCGGCGGGGACTTCAGCGCCGGCCTGGTGGACCTCCGCGGCATCATCCGGCGGCCCGTCCTGGGCCCCGTCCCCTGGCGGACTCCGCTGCCCGGCGTGTACCTGTGTTCCTCCTCCACGCCGCCCGGTCCCGGGGTGACCGGCATGTCCGGCTTCCACGCCGCTAGATATGCCCTGAAAGACATATTTGGCTTGGCGGTGCCGCCCCTGGGGATCTAGGTCTTCAACAGGGTCGTTTGGACCGGAACCGCCCGGCCCGGCACTACGCTGAAAGCATGGACGACACAGCCCGCAGCACGCCGGCAGGGAACGCCACGCCAGGCACGACCGAGGCCGCGGTGATCCTGCGTATCCTTCGGGTATGCCTTCACAGCGGGTTCGCCGTGCTGCTGCTGGTCGCACTGGTTCGGCTGCTGGGGACAGGACTCCAGGGCACGAACTGGCTCACCCTGGGCCTTGCGCTGATTCTTGCCACCGTCTACGTCCTGGGCACCGTCCTGGAGAAACGCCACTCCACGGATCCGTCCCGGTTCGACCCCCGGCGGTATTCGCAGCTGTGGCTGGCTGCCGTCTGCCTGCTCTGGCTGCTGCTGATCTGGGCCAGCGCCGACTTCGTGTGGCTGGCCTTCCCGCTGTTCTTCCTGCAGCTGCACGTGCTCCCGCTGCGGCTTGCGGTGCCGGCGAACGTCCTGAGCACCGTTCTGGTCATCGTGGCGCTGTGGTTCCACAACGCCGGTGCGGACGGGGAGGCCCTGCAGCTGCCGATGGTGCTGGGACCGGCATTCGGGGCAGCCTTTGCCGTGGTCACCGGGCTGGCCTACCGGGCGCTGTACCTGGAAGCCGAAAACCAGCGGTTTGCCGCCGCGGAGCTGCGCCGCACCCGCGCCGAACTGGCCCGCAGCCAGCACAACGCCGGCACACTGGCCGAACGGGCCAGGCTGGCACGCGAAATCCACGACACCCTCGCCCAGGGTTTTTCCAGTATCGTGCTGATGGGCCGCTCGGCGGAAAAGTCGCTCGACGACGGGGACACCGCCACAGCCCGGGACCGGCTCCGGACGGTCCAGGAGACGGCCTCGGCCAACCTGGCCGAGGCCCGCAACTTCGTCCGCGGCCTGCAGCCCCCCGCATTTGCGGAGAACCAGCCGGGGAACCCGGCGGGGCAGTCAGTGGGGAACCCGGCAGACACCTCAGCAGACAACCCAGCTGAGGACCGGCCGGAGAACTCCCCGCGGGAGACTCCGGAGGATCCCCTGGTGGGCAGCCTGCGCCGGCTCTGCGAAAAAACCGAAACCGAGGCGGCCGCCCGCGGCGCCCGTCTGCGCTGCCGCTTCGACCTTGAAGGAACACCGGTGGAACTGCCCAACCCGTACCGCACCACCCTGCTCCGCGCCGCGCAGGCAAGCCTCGCGAACGTCTGGGTGCACGCCAGGGCGGGCACCGCCGTCGTGACCCTGTCCTTCCTGGGCAGCGAAGTGGCGATGGATATCTACGACGACGGCATCGGCTTCGATCCCTCGGCGGTCACGGACCACACCGGGCGCCCCGACGGCTCGGGCTACGGGCTGAAGTCGCTCCAGGAACGGGTGGCGGCACTGGCCGGCAGCCTCGACATCGAGTCCGCCCCCGGTGAAGGAACGGTGGTGGCCATCCGGCTGCCGCTCGCGGACTCCCCGGCAGGGAACGAACCGTGAACGATATCCGGGTACTGCTGGTTGACGACCACCCGGTGGTCCGGGCCGGGCTGAGGGCCATGCTGAGCGACTTCGAGGGCATCTCCGTCGCGGCCGAGGCGGCCGACGGCGGCGCGGCGCTGGCCGAGCTCACCCGGCTCCACACCCTGGGCGAGCCGGTTGACGTCGTGCTGATGGATCTGCAGATGGGCGCCGGCATGGACGGCGTTACGGCGACAGGCCGGATCAAGGCGGGTGAAGCCGGCCAGCCCGCGCCGCCCGTGCTGATCCTCACCACCTTTGACTCCGACGCCGACATCCTCGCCGCGGTGGAGGCCGGAGCCAGCGGCTACATGCTCAAGGACGCCCCGCCGGAGCAGATCCGCCAGGCGGTAGTCTCCGCCGCGGCAGGCCAGACCGCGCTGGCACCCGAAGTGGCCGCCCGGCTGCTGGGCCGGATGCGCAACCCCGAACCGGTCCTCTCCGCCCGTGAGATCCAGCTGCTGGAGCTGCTCGCCACCGGCCTGGGCAACCGGGCCATCGCCAAGCAGCTGTACATCTCGGAGGCAACGGTGAAGACCCACCTCGTGCACATCTACGGAAAGCTCGGCGTGGACAACCGCACGGCCGCAATCTCCGTGGCCGCGCAGCGGAGGATCATCCGGCGGTGCTGAGTCCGGCCGGCACCGGGGGCACCACGGTCCGCCGGGACGCGTCGTGTGACAGGGGCTTTGTCTGCGGCACGGTGCATAATGGCGCGGTGGGGAACATATCAAAATTTTCAGCTGCCCTTGTTGGTCTCATTCTTGGCGCCTCGTTGGTGGCCTGCGACGACGGCCGCTCCGGCGCGCAGGACGCGGCGGAGCAGCTTGCGTCCGCTGTCTCGGCGCTCGACGTCGGCTCCGTCGCCTTTGAAGGCAAGGACTCCGGCGCAGCCAATGAGCAGCTCAACGCGGTGTTCAAGGCCCTGGACCCGGTGAAGCCCGCGGTCGAAAGCGGCGAGCTGACACTGGACAACGACACCGCCACGGTCCCGCTGGACTACCGCTGGAGGATCGGCTCCGGCGAATGGGCGTACACGGCGTCCGCCCGGCTCAAGAAGTCCGGCGACAAGTGGCTGACCGTCTGGGACCCGGCCATGCTGGTCCCGGAGCTCGCCGAAAACGAAGTCCTCGGCACCTCGACAGACTCCCCGCAGCGGGCTGACATCCTGGGCGCAGGCGACGCCAAGCTGGTCACCTACCGGCCGGTCGTGAATGTCGGCATCGACAAGGCCCTGCTGGCCTCAGCCGATCCGGCGGCATCCGCCACCGGGCTCGCCCAGCTGGTGGGAGTGGACCCCGCGGCCTACACCCAACAGGTCCAGGCCTCCGGACCCGAGGCCTTCGTCACCGCCATCACCCTGCGCGAGGACGGCCGGACCATCACGGACGACCAAATTGCCGCCATTCCCGGGGCCCGGGCCGTCGCCGACTCTGTCCCGCTCGCTCCCACCCGCGGGTTTGCCCGCGCCGTGCTGGGTACCGTGGGCGAGGCCAGCGCCGAGCAGATTGAAAAATCCGGCGGCGCCCTCCAGCCCGGCGACACCACCGGCACCGGCGGACTGCAGCAGCAGTACGACGCGCAGCTGCGCGGCACCAGCGGAACCCAGGTCTTTGCCCGGACGGCAGGCCTGACCGCGGAACAGCGGCAGGGACTGCCCAACGGCGGGCGCCGCGTCCTGTTCACCGTGCCGATGGAGCCCGGAACACCGGTGAAAACCAGCCTCGACCCGGCCCTCCAGCAGCTGGCCGAAGACGTGCTGGCCAAGGTGGGCCCGGCATCGGCCATCGTGGCGCTCCGCCCCTCGAGCGGCGCCGTCCTCGCCGCCGCCTCCGGGCCGGGCAGCAACGGCTACGACACCGCGCTGCTGGGCCAGTACGCCCCCGGTTCCATCTTCAAGATCGTGGACTCCCTCGCCATGATCCGCAACGGCATGACCCCGGATTCCATGGTGGAGTGCCCCGCAACCCTGACCGTCGACGGCCGGACCTTCAAGAACGCCGAAGGCTACCCGGCCACCTCGCTGGGATCCGTGACCTTGCGTGATGCGTTCGCGCACTCCTGCAACACCGCGTTCATCAACGCCCGCGGCACCGTCAGCCAGGCCCAGCTGGAATCCGCCGCGACCTCCCTCGGCGTCGCCGTGGAAGCCCCGGCACTCGGGGCCGGCGCGTTTCTGGGCTCGGTTCCGGGCGAGGCCACGGGAACCGAGCACGCAGCCTCGATGATCGGCCAGGGAAAGGTGCTGATGTCCCCGCTGGCCGCCGCCGTCATGGCGGGCTCGGTCGCCAAGGGTGCGCCCGTCGCGCCGCAGCTCGTCGTGAATCCCGACTCCGGCGCCGCAGCAGCCACCGGCGGGGCAGCCGCACCCACAGCCGGGCCGGCGGCGCCAGGTTCCGCGCCGGCATCGTCCGCCCCTGCCCCGGCGGCGGCGTCGGGTGCGCCGGTCACCGCAGCGGAGGCCGCCGCCCTGGCGGACATGATGCGCGCCGTGGTCACCTCCGGGCACACCGGCTTCCTCGCCTCCGTCCCGGGAGCCCCGGTGGCCGCGAAGACCGGAACAGCCGAATTCGGCTCCGACGACCCTCCCAAGACCCACGCCTGGATCGTGGCGGTGCAAGGGGACCTCGCGGTCGCCGTGTTCGTCGAGGAAGGCGGGCTCGGCGCCACCGTCTCCGGTCCGCTCCTGAAGGAGTTCCTCACCGCAGCGGGCTGAGGCCGCTGACCGGCTGCAACTGCGGCCGTGGGAGGATGGAGGGGTGGCTCATATTGACGTTTCCAGCATCGATTATTTCCTTTCCGACGGCACCCAGCTGCTCAACGGCGTGACTTTCAAGGTCCCGGACGGGACCAAGACGGCGCTGATCGGGCCCAACGGAACCGGCAAGACGACGCTGTTCCGGATCATCTCCGGGGACCTCATCGCCGACGAAGGCGTGGTCGGGCGTTCCGGCAACACGGGCATCATGCGCCAGTTCGTTGGCCAGGTCCGGGACGAATCGACCGTCCGCGACCTCCTCGTCTCGGCCGCGCCGCCCGCGCTGGTGGCCGCCGCCCGCGCCGTGGACGAGGCGGAACTGGCGATGGTGGAACACGACGACGAGCCCACCCAGATGGCGTACGCCCAGGCGATCGTGGACTGGGGGGATGCCGGCGGGTACGACGTCGAGACCGTCTGGGATGAGGTCTGCATGGCCGCCCTGGGCCTGCCTTTTGACCGCGCGCAGCACCGCCCGGCGTCGAGCCTCTCCGGCGGTGAGCAGAAGCGCCTGGTGCTCGAGGCGCTCTTCGCCGGCCCCGATGAGCTGCTGCTCCTCGACGAGCCGGACAACTACCTCGACGTCCCGGGCAAGCGCTGGCTTGAGGCCAAGCTCAATGAGTCGAAGAAGACGGTGCTCTTCATCAGCCACGACCGCGAGCTGCTGAACAACGCCGCGGGCCGCATCGTGACCCTCGAACCGGGCATCAACGGCGCCGGGGCCTGGATCCACGGTGGCGGCTTCGGCTCCTACGTGGACGCCCGCGCTGACCGGAACGCCCGCTTTGAGGAGCTCCGGAAGCGCTGGGACGAGGAGCACGTGAAGCTCAAGGAACTCGTCAACATGTACAAGAACAAGGCCGCGTTCCGCTCGGACATGGCCAACCGGTACCACGCCGCGCAGACCCGCCTGGCAAAGTTCCTCGAAGCCGGTCCGCCCGAGGCGCTGCCGATCGAGCAGAACGTGCAGATGCGGCTCAAGGGCGGGCGCACCGCCAAGCGCGCCGTCGTCGCCGAAAAGCTGGAGCTCACGGGGCTGATGAAGCCGTTCTCGACCGAGGTCTGGTTCGGCGACCGCGTCGGCGTGCTTGGCTCCAACGGCTCCGGCAAAAGCCACTTCCTGCGACTGCTCGCCACCGGCGGCACCGACCCGGAACGCGAGCACCTGCCGGTGTCCGACGTCGAGATCGCCGAAGTCCCGCACGAAGGCACCGTGAAACTTGGCGCCCGGATCCGGCCGGGCTTCTTCGCCCAGACCCACGTCAGGCCCGACCTGCTGGGCAAAACCCTGCTGGAAATCCTGCACCGCGGCGACGAACACCGCTCGGGGCTGGGACGCGAGGCGGCGGCGGGCGCGCTGGACGGGTACGGCCTGGCCCCGCAGTCGGAGCAGAAGTACGAATCCCTCTCCGGCGGGCAGCAGGCCCGGTTCCAGATCCTGCTGCTGCAGCTCTCCGGCGCCACCTTGCTGCTGCTCGACGAGCCCACGGATAACCTGGACCTGCACTCGGCCGAGGCGCTGGAACGCGCCATCGACCACTTCGAGGGCACGGTCCTGGCC
Source organism: Arthrobacter sp. U41 (assembly GCF_001750145.1). Lineage (NCBI taxonomy): Bacteria > Bacillati > Actinomycetota > Actinomycetes > Micrococcales > Micrococcaceae > Arthrobacter > Arthrobacter sp. U41. The sequence continues at coordinate 1,186,454 of NZ_CP015732.1, read as the reverse complement.
GTGACGCACGACCGCTGGTTCGCCCGGACCTTCGACCGCTTCCTGGTCTTCGGCTCCGACGGCAAGGTCTACGAATCGGCCGAGCCCGTCTGGGACGAAAAGCGCGTCCAGCGCGCCCGCTAGCCACTTCAACGCGGGGTCAGATATCGCCCATGGAACCCTCGGGAATGGGCGATACGTGACCCCGCGTTGCTTGACGCGTGGCCGGCTACTCCGGCAGCAGCCCGGACTGTAGTTCGGCTTCCGGGCCCGGGATTCCCCCCATGGCGGCGACCAGCCGTTCCCGGGCGCGCCCCAGGTGTTCGTCGAGCAGTTCTGCGGCGGCTTCGCCCTGGCCGGCCTGGATCAGTTCGAGGATCTTCTGGTGTTCGGCCTGGATGAAGGCGGTGTCCAGGAGGTGCAGGGACTGGATCCGGACCATACACAGCCGCACCTCACCCACGAGCGAGCGGTACATCCGGCTGATCCGTTCATTGCCCACGGCGTCGATCAGGCTGGTGTGGAACCGCATGTCCGGTTCGACGACGTCGAGCGGAGCACCCGTCTGCACCGCCGCGATGTCGAGGTTGGCCTGCACCGCCGCTTCCGGGACAGTCCCGGTGCGTGCGAGCCGGCGGAGCACTTCGCTTTCCAGATAGGCGCGGGCGAGATAGATGTCCCGCACGGAGTCCGGGCCGAGTTCGACCACCCGGGCGGTTTTGTGGGTTCCCCGGTCCAGCAGCCCCTCGGCGACGAGCTTCTCGATTGCGGCCTTCGCCGTGGGCCGGGCCACGGCGTAGGAGGAAGCGACCTCTGACTCCGTCAGGGCATCCCCGGATCCCAGTTCACCGGCAAAGATCCGGCTCCGCAGGTCCGCGGCGACCGCGTCCACGATCGAGACTGCTGCAATTCGCCCGGCCACCGGAGCTCCCTTCCGCCAAGAGTTTCTTGAGTCATTCCCAATCTTGCCAGACAAGACAACAGGTATGGCTTGACCATCATGTGTACTTGTAAGACAATCGAAGGGCGCCACGGAGTTGTGACGCCTAACACAATCTGGAGACACATGTTTCAGCAGATCCTTGACCCCATAGCCGGGTCCCTGGTGATTTCAGCCCTTTGCGCGGCGCTTCCGCTCGTCCTGCTCTTCGTCCTCCTGGGCGTCTTCAAGGTCAAGGCCCCGGTGGCCGCCCTTGCCGGCCTGGCCCTCTCCCTCGTGCTGGCCATCGTCGGCTGGCAGATGCCGGTGAACCAGGCGCTGAGCGCCACCGCGGCCGGCGTCTTCTACGGCCTGTTCCCGATCCTGTGGATCCTGGTCAACGCCCTCTGGATCTACCGGCTCACCGTGGCCACCCCGTGGTTCGAAGTGCTGGGACGGACCATCCGTTCCATCTCCAACGACCTGCGAATCCTGTCCATCCTGATCGCCTTCTGCTTCGGGGCCCTGCTGGAATCCCTGGCCGGATTCGGCGCCCCGGTGGCGATCTCCGCCGCCATGCTGATGGCTGCCGGTATGAAACCGCTGAAGTCCGCCGTCGTTTCCCTGCTGGCAAACACCGCCCCCGTGGCCTTCGGTGCCATGGCCGCGCCCATCATCGCCCTGAACGGTGTCACCGGCCTGCCGCTGCAGGATCTTTCCTCGATGGCCGGACGCCAGACGCCGTTCATCGCACTTATTGTTCCGCTGCTGCTGGTGTTCATCGTCGACGGCCGCCGCGGTGTGAAGCAGACCTGGCCCGTGGCCCTCGTGGCAGGCGTCGCCTTCGGCGTGGCCCAGTTTGTCACCTCCAACTACTTCGCCGTGGAACTCACCGACGTTGTCGCCGCCGTCGTGACGGTGGCCGCCGTGCTGCTGATGCTGAAGGTCTGGCAGCCGAAAGAAACCATCGGAATGGAAGGTGCCGTCGAGGGCGGCGCTGCCGAAGCGGCGCACGCCGCGGTCGCCGCGGTCGCCGTCACGACTGGCAGCGCCTCCCCCGGCAGCGCCGCCCCCGCCGGCGGTTCCGCCGCCGGTCACCGGGCCGCTGACTCCGCCGCCGTGCCCGCCGTCGGGACGACGGTGCCGGCCGATAACTCCCGGCCCGAACCCCGGCAGATCTGGATGGCAATTGCTCCCTACCTCATCATCATCGCGGTGTTTTCGGTGGCCCAGCTTCCGTTCGTCAAGACCTGGCTGGGCCAGGTCGGCAGCGTGACGTTCGCCTGGCCCGGCCTGGACATCACCGATTCGGCCGGCAAGCCGGTCGCCGCCACCAAGTTCAAACTCGACCACCTCAAGGCCACCGGCACCCTGCTGCTGTTTTCCGGGCTGATCACGATGGTGCTGTACAAAATCACTGCCGGACAGGGCCTGCGCATCTACCGCGACACCGTGGTCCAGCTGCGCTGGACGATCGTCACCGTCACCGCCGTCCTGGGCCTGTCCTTCGTGATGAACCTGTCCGGCCAGACCACTACCCTGGGTTTCGCGCTGGCTTCCGCGGGCGGCTTCTTCGCCATCCTCTCGCCGCTGATCGGGTGGATCGGCGTCGCCCTCACCGGGTCCGACACGTCCTCCAACTCCCTGTTCGGCCAGATGCAGGCCACCGCGGCCGAGCAAACCGGCTTGTCTCCGGTGCTGATGGCCGCCTCCAACTCCTCCGCCGGCGTGATGGGCAAGATGCTCTCCCTGCAGAACCTGGCCGTTGCCGCTGCCGCCGTCGGCCTTGACGGCGCGGAGGGGACGCTGTTCCGCAAGCTGATCGGCTGGAGCCTTGGCCTCCTGGCGCTCATCACCGTGCTGATCTTCCTGCAGTCCACCCCGGTGCTCGGCTGGATGGTGCCCTGATGGCTCCCCTGGACCTGGCCGTCTTCCGCTCGGCTGTGCGCGATCCCGCCCAGGTAAAAACCCGGGCGATTGACCTGCACGCGAACGCCCACGACGCCTCACACTTTCTGCTGATCCCGCAGGCCGTCATTACGGCCGGGAGCGCCGCCGAAGTCGGGGGGCTGCTGCGCGCCAGCGCTGCCCAGGGCGTGCCGCTGACGTTCCGCTCCGGCGGCACCAGCCTGAGCGGGCAGGCGGTCACTGACGGCGTGCTCGTGGACGTGCGCCGCAACTTCAGGGACATCGAGGTGCTCGACGACGGCGCGAGGGTCCGCGTCCAGCCCGGCGTCACCGTGCGGGCGCTCAATGCGAGACTGGCCCGCTACGGCCGGAAGTTCGGCCCTGATCCGGCGAGCGAGGCGGCATGCACGATCGGCGGGGTGGTCGCCAACAACTCCTCCGGCATGAACTGCGGCACGGTGGACAACACCTACCGCACGCTGGAATCCCTGACCGTGGTGCTGCCCTCCGGCACCGTGATCGACACCGGGGCGCCCGACTCCGACCGGAAACTCCGTGCCCTTGAGCCGGAACTTTATGCGGGCCTGGCGCGGCTGGCGGAGCGGGTCCGCAACAACCCGGACTCCGTGCGCAGGATCCGGCAGCAGTTCTCCATGAAGAACACCATGGGCTACGGGCTGAACTCCCTGCTGGACTTCCAGAGCCCGGTGGACGTCATGGCCCACCTGATCATCGGTAGCGAGGGCACCCTCGGATTCGTGGCCGAGGCGGTCTTCCGCACCATCCCGCGGCTCCCGCATGCCGCCGCGGGCCTGCTGGTGTTCCCGGAACTTGAGGCCGCCAACGCAGCCCTGCCCGCCCTCGTCGAGACGGGGGCAGCCACCGTTGAGCTGATGGATGCGTTGTCCCTCAAGGTGGGCCAGACGCTCAAGGGAACGCCCGCCGTCGTGCAGGACCTGACAGTCCGGGACCACGCCGCCCTGCTTGTGGAGTACTCCGCCGGCAGTGCCGGGCAACTGGCGGAACTCCAGCGCCACGGCGAGGGCATCCTCCCGGGCCTTGGGCTGTCCGCGCCCGCCCGGTTCACCGGTGACGCCCGGGAACGCGGCCAGCTGTGGCAGTTGCGCAAGGGCCTCTACGCCTCGGTCGCCGGGGCGCGCCCGCAGGGCACCACCGCGCTGCTGGAAGACATTGTGGTCCCCGTCCCGGTGCTGGGGCGCACCTGCCGGGAACTGATCCGGCTCTTCGGCAAATACAGCTACAGCAACAGCGTGATCTTCGGCCACGCCAAGGACGGCAACGTCCACTTCATGCTCACTGACGGCTTCGCCACGGCAGCCGAACTGGACCGCTACGGGGCCTTTACCGAAGACATGGTGGAGCTGATCCTGGCCGAGGGCGGATCGCTGAAGGCCGAGCATGGGACCGGCCGGGTGATGGCGCCGTACGTCCGCCGGCAGTACGGCGACGAGCTCTACGACGTCATGCGCAGCATCAAACGGCTCTTCGACCCTGCCGCGATGCTCAACCCGGGCGTACTGATGGATGAGGATCCGCTGGCGCATCTGCGGCACATCAAGACGGCGCCGCCCGTGGCGGAGGAAGTGGACCGCTGCGTCTCCTGCGGCTTCTGCGAGCCGGTGTGCCCCAGCAAGGACATCACCCTGACGCCCCGGCAGCGGATCGTCACCCTGCGCGCGATTGAATCGGCCCGGCTGGCCGGTGACGCGGCGCTGGTCAGGGAACTGGAAAAGGACTACGAGTACGAGTCCGTGGACACCTGCGCCGTGGACGGGATGTGCCAGACCGCCTGCCCGGTGGACATCAACACCGGATCGCTCGTGAAACGCCTGCGGGCTGCCGACGCCGGTCCGCTCGCCAAGGGGGCGTGGAACGGCGCCGCCAGACACTGGGAGGGCATCACCCGTGGTGCTTCCCTGGCGCTGACGGTCGTTAACAAACTCCCGGCCGCCGCCATCGCACCGCCCAACAAGGCCGCGCGGGCAGTGCTTGGGGACGAAACCGTGCCGCTCTATTCCGCCGAACTTCCGGGTGGCGGCTCGGTGCGGAAGCGTCCGGCGCCGTCGGGAGAGCCAGACGCCGTCTACTTCCCGGCGTGTGTTGGCACCATGTTCGGACCCGCAGCAGCAGGTCCCGGCGGCGAAGGACACGGAGTCCAGTTCAGCTTCGAACAACTCTGTGCCCGCGCCGGGCTCACCCTCCTCGTCCCCGAAGGGATCGACGGCCTGTGCTGCGGCACACCCTGGTCCTCGAAGGGCATGGCCGCCGGCCAGAAAACCATGCGGGAGAAAACCCTGGCAGCGCTCCGGAAGGCAACCCGGGACGGAGAACTACCGATCGTTTGCGACGCGTCCTCCTGCACCGAGGGCCTGCGCCAGGCCGTTGAGTCGGACGTGCCCACGGCAGGGCAGCAGGCCCTGCGCCTGGTGGACGCCGTGGACTTCGCCGCGGAGCGGATCCTGCCGCGGCTGCCCGACCACGGGAAGCTGGAGTCGCTGGCCCTCCACCCGACCTGCTCGTCCACCCGGATGGGACTCAACGATGCCCTGGGTGCCGTCGCCGGCGCCGTGGCCGAACGGGTCGAGATCCCGGAAAGCTGGGGCTGCTGCGCGTTTGCCGGGGACCGGGGCATGCTGCACCCCGAACTGACGGCGTCGGCGACAGCGAAACAGGCCGCGGAGGTGGCGGAGATGGATGCCTCCGCCCACGCCTCGTGCAACCGGACCTGCGAACTGGGCATGACCCGGGCCACCGGCGCCCAGTACCGGCACGTGCTGGAGCTGCTGGAGGAGCTCACCCGCTAGACCCGACCCTCCCTCAGCTCCTGCACGTTTTACGCCGACCCTCCCTCATCAGGCGAGGGAGGGTTGGCGTTTTTCGGGTGCAACGTGAGGGAGCGTTGGGCTCAAAGCCATTGGCCGGGCTGCATCTGAGCAAATTTCTGACTATATGATCATGCCGCGTTAGCATTTGACCATGATTACTGAGGAGCGCCACCGCCGCATCGGCGAGCTGCTGCGCCATCGGGAGCACGTGACAGTCGACGAGCTCATCACCGAATGTGGCGCCTCGGGGGCCACAATCCGGCGGGACCTGGATGTACTGGAACGCCATGGCGTTCTCCGCCGGGTCCACGGCGGGGCCCGCAGCCTCGTGCTGCGTGGCGGGAACCCCGAATACCGGCAGCGCGAACTCGAGGACCACGCCGTCAAGGTGCGGATTGCGGCCCGGGTTGCCTCGCTGCTCGAGGACCGCGGGCACGTCTGGCTGGACAGCGGCACCACGGCCACCGAGGTGGCCCGCCAGCTGCGGCATCGCGAAATGACCCTGATGCCGATGTCGCTGCGGGCCGTCAACGCGCTGGCCGACGGCGGCCCGGCTGCCGGCCGGCGTCCCGAGCTGCTGCTGCCGGGCGGGAGCCTGACAGTGGGCGAACTGTCGTTCCGCGGGCCCATGACGGAATCCAACATCCGTTCGCTGCGGTTCGATACGGCCGTGCTCACGCCCTGCGCGCTGAACCTCCGGGACGGACTGTTGGCGCACGACCTCGACGACGCGGCCGTGAAACGCGCCGGACTGGAATCCGCGGGCCGGGTGATCGTCGCCTGCTCCGGCACCAAATGGGACGCCAGCGCCGTCGCTCTCGTCGCATCCCTCGATGCCGTGGACGTCCTCGTGACGGACAAGCATCTAAGTCCCGAAGAACTAGCCCAAATCGCCCAACACTCGGTGGAAGTAGTGATCGCATGACCAGGACGGCAACCCGCCCGCAACTCGATGCCGCTGCCGCGGCCACCTTCCTGATCTTCGGAATCAACGGGCTGGTGTTCGCCAGCTGGGCCGCCCGCATCCCCGCTGTGACGGAGATCCTGCACATCTCCTCCGGCCAGATGGGAACACTGCTGCTGTGCGTGGCGGCGGGCTCCCTGATCGCACTGCCCACCGCCGGCCCCGTTGTGGGCCGGATCGGGACGGCCAACGCCGTGCGGGGTGCCGGTCTGGTCGCGGCCCTGGCCGGCGTCGGTGTGGCGCTGGCGCTGCTCGCGGAGTCCGTCCCGGGGACAGGCATTGCGCTGTTCTTCTTTGGCATGGGCATCGGACTCTGGGACGTGTCCCAGAACATCGAAGGCGCTGACGTCGAACACCAGCTCGGGCGGACCATCATGCCGCAGTTCCACGCCGCCTTCAGCGGCGGCGCGTTCCTGGGCGCCCTGATCGGCGCGGGCCTGGCGGGACTTGGGGTCGGGCTCCCGGCGCACCTGCTGGTGATCGCCGGCATCGTCGCCGCCCTGACCTTCCTTGCGCCAAGGTACTTCCTGCCGCACACCCCGGCGCCCGCTCCGACAGCCGGGGAGACGAAGGAAGCCAGGGGCGGCCCGGCCTGGCGGGACGGACGGACGCTGCTGATTGGCGTTGTGGTGCTGGGTGCGACCCTCACCGAAGGCGCCGGAAATGACTGGATCGCCAAAGCCGCAGTCGGCGGACTGGAGGCCACGGAATCCGCCGGTGCGCTGCTGTTCGCGGCCTTCGTCCTGGCCATGACCGCAGTGCGCTTCTTCGGCGGCCGGGCGATCGATGTTTACGGCCGCGTGGCAGTGCTGCGCGTGAGCATGGCCGCCGCCGCCGGCGGACTGGGGCTCTTCGTGCTGGCTGGCGACCTCTGGCTGGCCACGGCCGGTGCCGTGCTTTGGGGAGCCGGCGCCGCGCTGGCGTTCCCGATGGGGATGTCCGCCGCGGCGGACGATCCCAAGCATGCCGCCGCCCGGGTGTCGGTTGTATCCACGATCGGGTATGTCGCGTTCCTTGCCGGCCCGCCGCTGCTGGGCTACCTCGGAGACCTGGTTGGAATCCGGATGGCCCTGCTGACCATCATGATTCCGATCCTGGGTGCGCTGCTGCTCGCCGGCGCCGCGAAGCCCTTGCGCGCCAGCTAAGCATCCGGCGGGCATCTGTATTCTCCTGGATGCATATGTCCTGGAAGACGAGCCAAAGCAGGAGCACCACCGGGACGGCCAGGCACACGCTGCCCACGGTATCCACCAGCCAGTGGGCGGACAGGTACGTGCGGCTGACCATCATCGCCAGCACACCGAGCCCCGTCAGCACCCACAGCCAGGCCCGCCCCACGAGAAGGGCCACCACCACCAGCAATGCCGCGGTGCTGGCCACATGTCCGGAGGGGAAGGACCCCGTATCGGTCAGGACCACCGTGTTCTCCGGCCGGTCACGGAGAATGCCCGCCTTCAGGAGCTGGGTGGAAATCAGGACGGCGACAGCGGCGGCGGCGGCAAAGGTGGCCGCCTGCGGGCGGCTTCTCAGCAGCAGGGCCACGACGAGCAGCACGTGGAACAGCAGGACACCCCGGTAGCCGGCCAGGTTAAGGAAGGCGTTCACCACGTCCCAGAACGGACTGCGCAGTGACGCCATCCAGCGGGCCCAGCCTTCGTCCAGGCCCTGGACAGGGGGCAGCCACTCCTCGGCCAGCACCAGTCCGCCGAGCACCACGCCCAGCGCGAGCAGGAGCGTGGTGGCCGCGAGCACGCGGCCCGTTGCCAATCGCTGAGGCTCCAGCATCCGGGTCATTGCCTCATCCTAGCCAAGCGTCCGCGGCGGCGGGCTGAACCCTGCCGCAGCAGAACCGCCGGCTCGCTTCCCTGTCTGACATCGCGCGGGACTGCGCCGGCAGTAAGGTGGTCGGATGCGCAGCATGCTGAGGAAGGCGCCGGTACGGCTGGGGAAACTCGACCGCAAACTCGTACGCGCCGTGTCCGGCTTCCCCGGGGGCCACCATGACGTGTTCTTCCGGCGGCTTTCCGCCGCGGCGAACAAGGGCAAGCTCTGGTTCGGCATCGCCGGCGTGATGGCCCTCTTCCCCGGGCGGACGCGCCGTGCAGCCCTCCACGGACTGCTGGCCCAGGCAGTGGCGTCCGCCGTCACGAATCTTGGGTTCAAGACGCTGCTGCCACGCGCGCGCCCGCTTCCGGAGCACCTGCCGGTCTTCAGGTTTGTCCATCCCCAACCCACGAGCTCCTCCATGCCCTCGGGCCACTCCGCCTCGGCCGTCGCCTTCGCCCTCGGCGTGGGTCTCGTGCGGCCGGCGCTCGGCGCAGCGCTGGCACCCCTCACGGCGGGAGTAGCCTACTCCCGGGTGCACACCGGCGCCCACTGGCCCTCGGATGTCTTCTTCGGGTCGGCGATCGGGGCCGGGGCCGCCATGATCACGCGCAAATGGTGGCCGGTTCGTCCACCCTTCCCCGAGATCCGGCGGACCGCCGTGAAAGCCGCGGAGCTTCCGGAAGGTGAGGGCCTGGGGATAGCGGTCAATACCCTTGGGGGCTCGTACGGGGAGGAAACCGCAGCAGCCCTCCAAGAGGTATTCCCCAAAGCGTATATACATGAGATTGACCAGGCCAAGGACCTCGCGGAGGAGATCTCCCGGGTGGCCGGCCGGCCCGGGGTCAGGGCCCTGGGTGTCTGGGGCGGGGACGGCACGGTCGGCATCGCGGCAGCCACCGCCGTCGAGTATTCCCTCCCGCTCCTGGTCCTGCCGGGCGGGACCCTTAACCATTTCGCCCGGGACGCCGGAACCCCGAACCTCACGGCCGCTGTTGCGGCCGCATCCCGCGGCGAAGCGGCACGGGCGGACCTCGGCCTCGTAACGGTGGAGCGCGGACTTCCCGAGAGCCCGGAGCTGCTGCAGTTGACCATGCTCAACACCGCGAGCATCGGCCTTTACCCCAACCTGGTCCGCCGGCGCGAGCTGCTCCAGCCGGCCCTCGGAAAACCCCTGGCCGGCGTCGTCGCCATGTTCCGGACCTTCGCTGCCGAAACGCCCACCACCGTGATCGTCGACGGCGTGCGGCACAAACTCTGGATCCTGTACATCGGACGCGGGCGGTACTACCCCCGCGACCATGCCCCGCTGGTCCGCCCGGTCATGGACGACGGTGTCTTCGACCTCAGGATGATCACCGCGGACGAATCCTTTGCCCGGCTCCGGCTGCTGTGGTCGGTGCTGACCGGAACCGTGGCCACGTCCCGGATCACCCACCTCAGCGAAACCAGAAGGATCCGGGTGGAACCGGGGGACACCACCATGGTCCTCGCGATGGACGGGGAAGTCATGCCCGGAGTCCGCGGCGTTGAATTCTCGGTCATGCCCGGCGCCCTGACGTACTACTCGCCGGTCTCCTGAAGGCCGCCGTGTCATCCTCGCGGACTACCCTGATTTGACCCTGAATCATCCCTGAGACCGGCGAAATCGGCTCCCCGCCTCGGTAGCGTGGTGTGTACACCACCCCCACCGCTAGCTAAAGGAACGCTTCCATGATCGAAGCACGAGGCCTGACCAAGGTTTACGGCGACAAGACCGCCGTCGCCGGAGTCAACTTCACCGTCGAAGCCGGCCGGGTCACCGGCTTCCTGGGCCCGAACGGAGCCGGCAAATCCACGACCATGCGCATGATCATGGGGCTGGACCGGCCGACGTCGGGCACCGTCACCGTCAACGGCACACCGTTCGCCCGGCACTCCGCGCCGCTGCGCGATGTCGGCGCGCTGCTCGACGCCAAGGCCGTCCACACCAGCCGCTCGGCCTACAACCACCTCCTGGCGATGGCCGCCACGCACAGCATCCCCAAGAAACGCGTGCACGAAGTCATCGAAATGACGGGCCTGGCCGATGTGGCCAAGAAGAAGGTCGGCGGCTTCTCGCTCGGCATGGGCCAGCGGCTGGGAATCGCCGCGGCGCTGCTCGGCGATCCGCAGACCGTCATCCTGGACGAGCCGGTCAACGGTCTGGACCCGGAGGGCGTCGTCTGGGTCCGCAATCTCGTCAAGCATCTGGCCTCCGAGGGACGGACGGTGTTTCTCTCCAGCCACCTGATGAGCGAGATGGCCGTGACCGCGGACCACCTGATCGTGATCGGCCGCGGCAGGATCATCGCCGATGCGCCGATCCAGGACATCATCAACGGCAAGGGACGGATCCGCACCCGCGTCCGCACCGACCAGCCGGACCAGCTGATGCACCTGCTCGCCGGCGCCGGCGTGTCCATGGAGCTGCAGGACAACGAACTCCTCGAAGTCACGGGCCTGGATCCGCGCCAGATCGCCCGCGCAGCCCTCGACAGCCACGTCATGATCTACGAACTCACGCCGCTTCAGGCCAGCCTCGAGGAGGCCTACATGGAACTGACCAAGGATGAGGTCGAATACCACTCGCTGATCACCACGGGTGCTGCCGCTCCCGTCCAGTCCGGAGGCAACTAAGCCATGAGCTCCACCACCCTTGACCCCTCCCGCCGCGGCGGCGCGCACGCCGCCGCCGGAGACGCCCCTGCCGGCAGAACGTCCGGCACCAGCACCGGCCCGGGCCCCAGCTTCCTGCGGGTGCTGAACTCCGAATTCATCAAGTTCCGCACCCTCCTGTCCACCCTGATCCTGCTCGGCTGCACCGTCCTGGTGGTCGTGGGCTTCGGCGCCCTCTCCGCCTGGGGAACGGGACAGTTCGCCGAGGCGGCGGCCACCGACCCGCAGGCGCCCGCTGCCTTCGCCGCCCAAGGCGGGGACCTTGCCGTTGGCGTCCCCACCTCCGGCATCGCCTTCGCCCAGCTGATCCTGGGCTCCCTGGGTGTGCTGCTGATGAGTTCCGAGTTCACCACAGGCATGGCCCGCTCCACCTTCGCGGCCGTCCCGAAGCGGATCCCGGCCTTCGCCGCCAAACTGCTGGTCGTCATGGTGACTGCCTTCGTCCTCACGGCGGCCTCCGTGTTCCTGGCCGGCCTGGTGTCGCTGCCGATCCTGGACAATTACGACCTCAAGCTGGACCTCGCCAGTTCGCAGTCGGTGAAGATGCTGCTCGTCAACAGCCTCTACGTCGCGGCCGTCGCCGCCATCGGCATGGCCCTGGGCTCGCTGATCCGCAACTCCGCCGGCGGCATCATGAGCCTGGTCGGGCTGTTCTTCGTGGCACCGATCGCCTTCCAGCTGATCCCGGGCGATTTCTTCGTCGAGGCCCGCAAGTACCTGCCCGGAAACACGGTCGAGCCGCTGACCGCCGTCCAGCATGTCCCGGACACGCTGGAAGCCTGGCAGGCCGCCCTGGTGCTGGGCGCCTGGGTTGTCATCCCGGTGGTCCTGGCCGCCGTGCTGCTGAAAAAGCGTGACGTTTAGGGCCCCGGCCACCGTCTAGGCTCAGAGCATGATCGATGCAGTTGCGGTGAAGGACGCGCCGGCCGCCCAGGCTGACGCGTCCCTCGCTGAACTCACCGCCCGCCGCCGCGGCCGGATCCGGCGCTACCTGTTCCAGCATCCGCGGGCCATGGACGCCGTGGTCGTTGCCTGCTACCTGCTGTTGGTCAGCCCCACCGCGGTGGAGTCCGTGCTCGACGGCGTCTGGGCAGCGCCCGTGCTGCTCGCAGCGGCCGCAGCGTCGCTGTTGTTCCGGCGGAGCCATCCGGTCCCGGTGATTGTGGTGGTGGCGGTGCTGGAAGCGGGCCTGACCCTGCTGCACCCGTGGGGCTCCAACGTCGCCGCCGGGCTGTGGTTTGCGCTCTACTCGGTGGCGGTGGCGCGCGGCCGGCGTTTCGCCCTGGTGTCCCTGGTTGCGGCCACGGCGCCGCTGGTGTTCCTGTACGCCCTGCTGGCCGTCGGTCCGCTGGATGGCCGTCTGCCGGACATGGGCGTGAACACACCCGAGAACTTCCAGCTGATCAGCAGCATCGCCGCCGGGGTCAGCATTACGCTCTCCAACGTGATCGCCACCGGGGTTGGCGTCTCGGTCCGGCAGCGGCGCGAGCACGAGCACGAGGTTGCCGCCTGGGCCTCAAGGGCCACGCGGCTCGGGTCGGTCACGGAACGCAACCGCATCGCCCGCGAAATGCACGACGTCGTGGCGCACTCGCTCACGGTGATGATCAGCCTTTCGGACGGGGCCGCCGTCGTGGTCAAAAAGGACCCGGCGCGGGCTTCGGAGGCACTCGGTGAGCTCTCCCGCACCGGCCGCACCGCACTGGCCGACATGCGGCGCGTCCTCGGTGTGCTGCGCGACGATTCGGCCCCCGGGCAGGAACCGCGCGGACCCGTGGTGGCGGGGGACAACCTGAGCAAACTGCTGGAGGGCTTCCGCACCGCAGGGCTCCCGCTGCACTACACGCACACCGGACCGTCGCTGCCCGACGATGCCGCGTTCCAGCTGACCGTCTACCGGATCGTGCAGGAGTCACTCACGAACGTGTTGCGCTACGGCCGTTCCCTGGGCCGGGTGGACGTGGCGGTTGTCCGGGACGGATCCACGGTCACCATTGACGTCGTCGACGATGGAAAAGGCTCCGTCGGCTCCGACGGCTCGGCCGCGGCCCCGGGGGCGCGGGTTTACCCCGGGTCCGTGGGCAGCGGCCAGGGCCTCGCCGGAATGCTGGAGCGGGCCCGCATCTACGCGGGCACCGTGACGGCAGGACGCAGCACCGATCACGGCTGGCGCGTGCACGCCGTCCTGCACTGGAACGGCGACAACGCCAAGTGAGGGCACATGGGTGAGGGCAGATGAGTGAGGGGGAACCGATGAGCGGGACCGGACCGATCCGCATCCTGCTGGCGGATGACCAGCCGCTCCTGAGGATGGGCTTCCGCCTGATCCTGGAGGGCGAGGACGATCTGAGCATTGTCGGCGAGGCGTCCGACGGCGCCGAGGCGGTGGGCCAGGTCCGGGATCTCGCGCCCGATGTCGTGCTGATGGACGTGCGGATGCCGGTGCTGGACGGGATCGAGGCCACGCGGGCGATCACCGCGTCCGGCGCGCACGCGAAGATCATCATCCTGACCACTTTCGACGTCGACGAATACGCCTTCGCCGGGCTCCGGGCCGGGGCCTCGGCCTTCCTGCTTAAAGACGTGGCGCCCGCCGAACTGATCAGCGCCGTCCGGGTGGTGGCCGGCGGGGACGCGGTGGTGGCGCCGCGCATCACCCGGCGGCTGCTGGAAACCTATGTCCAGGGCAGCGGGTCGGGCGCCGGCGGGACCGCGGGCACGCCCGGTGCCTCCGGGCAGGGATCGCCTGCCGGGCTCCGGCCGCCCAAGGACCCGCTGCTGGAAGACCTTACCCCGCGGGAAAACGAGATGCTGGGGGCACTGGCAGAGGGGCTGTCCAACGCCGAGATTGCGCACCGGTACTTCCTCTCCGAGGCCACCGTCAAAACGCACGTGCGCCGGATCCTCGGAAAACTGCACCTGCGGGACCGGGTCCAGGCGGTCGTCTACGCCTACGAAACCGGCCTGGTGGTGCCGAGCAACCCCGACTACTGAGCCGGGTGGGGGCCGGCCGTGCGGGCCGGGGGCCGGGGCCAGTGGTTTCCGGCACATTTCAGAATTGCCCGTGGGGCAACTTTCCTTGCCTCCAGCGCGCACCTCCTGGAGCTGTGCCCGGATTTACCGGCCGTCATTTGTGGGATTGCACAGACCGTCAGACTCCCCTCCCGGCCTAGGGTGAAACGTCAATGTGGTCCGGCACACAACTTTCACGATCCACCGCGGACCCGCACAATCCCCGAAGGACGGCGCTTCATGCAGGCTGACCAGCAACTCTCCAAATCCCTGAAACCCAGGCATCTTTCCATGATCGCCATCGCCGGCGTGATCGGCGCCGGCCTGTTTGTCGGCTCCGGCGCGGCGATCCAGCAGGCGGGCCCCGGCATCCTCGTCGCCTACACGGCGGCTGGACTCGTCGTCATCCTGGTCATGCGGATGCTGGGCGAGATGGCCGCGGCCAACCCGGAAACCGGTTCCTTCTCCACCTACGCGGACAAGGCCCTGGGCCGCTGGGCCGGGTTCAGCATCGGCTGGTTGTACGCCTGGTTCTGGATCATCGTGCTGGGCATCGAGGCCACGGCGGGCGCGGCTATCATGCACCGCTGGGTGCCCGGGATCGACCAGTGGGTCTGGGCCCTTGTGCTGATGGTGCTGCTGACCCTGACCAACCTGGGCTCGGTGAAGTCCTTCGGCGAGTTCGAGTTCTGGTTTGCCTCCATCAAGGTCGCGGCGATCGCGCTGTTCCTGCTTTTCGGGGTCGCGGCAATCCTGGGCTTCATCCCGGGCGTGCCGGCCCCCGGAGTCAGCAACCTGCTGGAAAACGGCGGCTTTATGCCCAACGGACCGGGCGCCGTGCTGGCAGGCATTCTCGTGGTCGTTTTCTCCTTTTTTGGTGCTGAAATCGCCACCATCGCCGCGGGGGAATCCGAAAACCCCGTCGATGCGGTCAAGAAGGCCGTGAAGTCCACCGTCTGGCGCATCCTCGTCTTCTACATCGGCTCCATCGCGATCGTGGTCACCCTCCTGCCCTGGAACTCCGCCTCCGTGGCCAAGAGCCCGTATGTAGCCGTGATCGAGCTGTACGGCATCCCCGGCGCCGGCACAATCATGGACATCGTTGTGCTGACCTCCGTGCTGTCCTGCCTCAACTCCGGCCTGTACACCGCGAGCCGGATGCTGTTCTCGCTCTCCCGCCGCGGCGACGCGCCGCAGTCCTGGATGCGGATCTCCAAGCGCGGCGTTCCGGCCGCCGCCGTCCTGGCCTCCACCGTGGTCGGATTCATCACCGTCGGCCTGAACTACATCGCCCCCGACACCGTGT
This sequence comes from Arthrobacter sp. U41, assembly GCF_001750145.1. Taxonomy (NCBI): domain Bacteria; kingdom Bacillati; phylum Actinomycetota; class Actinomycetes; order Micrococcales; family Micrococcaceae; genus Arthrobacter; species Arthrobacter sp. U41. The sequence goes on along the minus strand of NZ_CP015732.1, from coordinate 1,170,999 downwards.
TCCTGTTCCTGGTCAACACCTCAGGGGCCATCGCCCTGTTCGTCTGGCTCGTGATCGCCGGCTCGCAGCTGATCCTTCGCCGGCGGATGGGCGCGGCCGCCAAGGACCTCCAGCTCAAAATGTGGCTTTTCCCCTACCTGACCTGGGTGGCCATCGTCAGCATCGTGGCGCTGCTGGTCGGCATGGTTGTCCTTGATTCCACCCGGGAATCGCTGCTGCTCTCCCTGGCCCTCGCCGCCGTCGTGGTCGGTATCGGCGTCTGGCGCTACCGCAAGAACGGCGGAAAGACCCCCGCCGCCGGCGACCACGACACCACGGCCGGCCCGACCGAGCCCGCCTCCGCGACCAGGGCAAGGACCGCCATGCCGGCGGAGGACGCCACGGTGGGTGCCGGACCGGCGTCCTAGCCGCCGGAGGGAACGTTCGTCTGCACCACGGGACATGCCCAGTCCTGCGGCGGAGCGCTGGACGTATTGGCACCATGTCCACCCGCCGCCAGCAGCGAAGGGCATGTCCCGCGGGGTCGGCGGGACATGTCCAGCCCCGGGCGCGTGCGGAGGGCATGTCCCGCGGCCGGCCAGCGCCCGGGCTGCGGCGGCCCAAACCACAGCGGCCGCACAGGAAGGGCCTAGTCAGGGCATAGCACCCCGGGGGTCCATGGACGCATGACCACCACTTCTCCGCAGCCACCACACGGGCCGCATCCCAACCACGACCGCGGCCTGGAATTCGACCTCTCCACCCTGATGAGCCGCCGATCGCTGGGCATGTTCCTCGGCGCCGGCACGGCTGCGGCCCTGGCAGCCTGTACTCCGGGCGGCTCCTCCGCAGGTGCGGCGTCCGCCACGGCCGCAGCGACAGGGTCGACGCCGGCAACCACCGGAGCTGCGGCCGCCGCCGCCACACCCTCCGCGTCACCCACCCTGACGCGCGCGATTGCCGAGTGCGGCGTCGAAATACCCCGGGAAACCGCCGGACCGTACCCCGGCGACGGCTCCAACGGCCCGAATGTCCTGTCCGCCTCGGGAGTGGTCCGGCAGGACATCACCTCCAGTTTCGGGAGCTCCGGCACCAGGGACGACGGCGTGCCGCTGACCGTCATGCTGACCCTGCTCGACAACGCCAATGGCTGTGCGCCCCTGGCCGGGCCGCTGTCTACGCCTGGCACTGTGACCAGGACGGCAAATACTCCATGTACGACGCGGGCCTGAAGAACGAGAACTACCTCCGCGGCGTCCAGGCGGCCGACGTCAACGGCCAGGTCACCTTCGAGACCATCTTCCCCGGCGCGTACAGCGGCCGCTGGCCACACATCCACTTCGAGGTGTTTGAGTCGATGAACAACGCGACGGCGGCCGGGCAGGTCCTCGCCGTGTCCCAGATCGCGCTCACCGACGCCGCGTGCAAGGAGGTCTACGCCTCGGCAGGCTACGAATCCAGCGCCCGGAACTTCCCGCGGACCACGCTGAACTCGGACAACGTTTTCGGCACGACGGCGGTATCTACCAGTTGGCCACCATGACCGGCACAGCGTCCGGCGGGTACACGGCCGGACTCAACGTCACCGTGTAGGAGCCTCCGGCCCGACGCCACGGCGCTAGACTCGGAGCCATGCCTTCAGAGTCCACGGCCGCAGCCCACATTCAGGACCTCGGCGCGTACGTCACCGCGTCGCCGTCGAGCTTCCATGCCGTTCATGAGGCCGCCAGCCGGCTGGATCAGGCAGGATTCACCGCCCTCGACGAGTTGGAGGCCTGGGAGGCTGCCCCCGGCACCGGGAAGTTCTACGTGATCCGGGACGGGGCGATCATCGCCTGGGTCACCCCCGAGACGGCCGGTTCCACCACCGGCTTCAACATCCTGGGCGCCCACACCGACTCGCCGTCGTTCAAGCTCAAGCCCAAACCCACGAGCGGCAAATTCGGCTGGCTGCAGGCCGGCGTCGAGGTCTATGGCGGCCCGCTGCTCAACTCCTGGCTGGACCGCGAACTGCAGCTCGCCGGGCGGCTGGTGATGCGGGACGGCACCCAGCATCTCACCGCCACCGGGCCGCTGCTGCGTTTCCCGCAGTTGGCCATCCACCTGGACCGCGCTGTGAACGAGGGACTGGCCCTGGACAAGCAGCAGCACATGAACCCGGTCTACGGGCTCGGCAACCCGGCCGGGGAGGACCTGCTGGGTCTGCTGGCGGACCGGGTTGCCGGCGCGGACGTGGATGCGGCCCTGATCGGCGGCTACGACATCGTCATCGCGGACACCCAGGCCCCGGCGGTGTTCGGGGCGAGGAGTGAATTCTTCGCCTCCGGCCGGCTGGACAACCTGTCGGCAACCCATGCCGGGCTTACCGCGCTGATCGACCACGCGGCCGCGCCGCTGCCGGCCGGGTCGCCGATTGCCGTGCTGGCCGCGTTCGACCATGAGGAAATCGGCTCGGCCTCCCGCTCCGGTGCGAGCGGACCCATCCTCGAGGACGTGCTGGTGCGGATTTCCGACGGGCTCGGAGCCTCGGCGAGCCAGCGGCGGCAGGCTTTCGCGGCCTCGTTCTGCGTGTCCGCCGACGCCGGGCACGCCGTTCACCCCAATTACGCCGAGAGGCACGATCCGGCCAACCGGCCGGCCCTGAACGGCGGCCCGCTGCTGAAAATCAACGCCAACCAGCGCTATGCCACCGATGCCACCGGCGCGGCCCTCTGGGCGCGGCTGTGCTCAGACGCCGGCATCCCTTACCAGGAGTTCGTCTCCAACAACGTGATGCCCTGCGGCTCCACGATCGGCCCGCTGACCGCCACCCGCCTCGGGATCCGGACGGTCGACGTCGGTGTTCCCCTGCTCTCGATGCACTCGGCCCGTGAACTTTGCGGCGTCGAGGACCCCTACCGGCTCGCGAAGGTGACGCAGCGGTTCTTCCGCACGGCGGCGTAAGCGCCCCGCGCGCGGAACAGCGGACGCGCTAGGGTACGCAGGCGGCGGCGGCCCCGGCGATCCGGTAGAGGTGGACCGCATTGCCGTCCACGAACGTGTCCCTGAAGACACCGTTACCGATGCTCACCGTGCGGTCCTCATCCAGGACTGTTGCGGTCACTGCCGCGCCCGGCAGGCACGCCAGGGTGAACTCAGCGTCCTGCGGATCCGCCTGCGCCGAGCCGGCGAAAACGTAGAGATCGTCCCCGTGCACTTTTACGGCCGTCTCAACGCCCGGGCCGTGGGCCAGGGCGCCGTCCAGGAACGGCGCGTTGAGGACCGGGGCGAGGCCGGTGATCTGCGTGTTGACCGCGGTGACCCAAGGCCTGACCTCGTCTCCGCAGGCGTCCCGCAGGACGTGCTGCGACTGGCAGTCGCCCCCGAAGCTGTGATTAAAGTAGACGATCCCGCGTGCTCCGTGGATCAGACTGCTCCAAACGGCAGCACGGATCTCCGGGCCGGTAATCGTGGGAGCTTGGTCCTCGGTGAAAGGGTGTCCGACTTCCACAAACGCCCACACCGGTTTGCTGCCGGCCGGCCGGATCAGGGAGCGGACCCGGTCAATCGTCCAGCCATAGTTGGCGGCCAGCCTGCATTCCTGCTCTGTCAGGTCCCGCTCCCGCCCCATGCTTCCGCCACCTTCACCCTGGCCGCAGATATTGAGATCCGTAAACCAGTAGTTGTCGACCGAAACCACGTCCTGGAACTCATTGACGAAGACGGACGCTTCTTCATCGCTCTCCCAGAAGCTGACACCCTTGCCGTAGTTGGCATATTTCATGATTTCGTCGGCAATCGGCGCCGACAGCGTCCGCTGCACCGTATAGCCGCAGGGCACGCCTGCGGGCTTACAGATTTCACCCTGCCCGGGCCACTTCCCGGTCCATTCTGACGACCCTGGGCCCGCCCACATGTCCGGTTCGTCGGCGAGGACATAGCCCGAGGTCGAGGAAGACGGTCCGCTCGTCAAGGCATGGACACCGGCGGGCTGCAGCAAGGCGGTATTGGAGTTCGCCGTCAGGTCCACGTAGGTGTTCAGCCCGACGGCTTTGTCCTTTCGGATATCGTCCGGCTCCAGGACGCTTTCCAGCCACACCCCAAGGGGGAAGTACCCCGGTGTTGCCGGCAGGGGGTTCTCGAATCCGCCGTAGAAACCTGGGCCTCCATCCACTGCGCGGAGGCTCCGGGCCGCCGCAGCTCCCTCTGAAGGCGTCGCGGCGCTTCCGGCGCCCCCCGGAAGCGCCTGCCCGGGGGGCGCTCCGCTCCCGCTGAGCAGCATTACTATCGCTAAACAAAGGGCGGCTGTCAAAGCCGCGGGGGACCGTTCTGGGCTGCGTTTCATGGGCTATACCCCTCGAATGAGTTGTGCCAGGATACCGGCGCCGCGTGTGCTGTGAATCGGATCGGTGACGCGGTCCCGACCGTCGGTGCCCGGGTTGCGCACCCAGTGCGGCGTATTCATTACGCGGGCGAAGCTCTTGGTCCGCCCCGGAAGCTCAGGGACCAGATTTCCGAACTTAACCATAGGAACCCCTTCAAAGCTTGAAGGTCTTCGTGGGAGGGGCCGGCAGGGCCGGCCTGTGCGCCATCCTACTCAGATAGCGCCACCCGCACAGCCCGCATTGACAAGACGTTTTCAGAGATCACTGTTTCCAGCGCAGAGTTTAGGGCCCTGCTCATCCGCGGCTCAGGACACCTTTGCAGGCCGATTCGATCACACCCGCCACCATGGCCTGGGTCTGGCCCCAGCCCGGCCTGACCTGAAATGGCGCGGCGGGAGCGGCTGTAAGGGTCCGGTCGTCGACCAGGGACGAGAGCGCGGCGGCCAGGCCTGCGGGGGTCGGCCGGGCCCAAACGGCTGCTGGTCCGGGAAGATCGGCCCGGGCCAGGGCCGAGTCGTTGAGGACCGGCCTGCAGCCGGCGGCCAGGAGTTCCTCTGCGGCGAGGGAGATGTTGGTAAATGACATCACCAGACCGGCCTTGGCGCGGTTGTAGAGTTCGTTCAGTTCAGCCGGGGTGAGATTCCCGTGATTGGTCACCGGAATAGCCCAGTTCGCCACGCGGTCGCCGTAGACATGGATTTCCTCGTCCGGGTGCAGCTCGTGGAAGCGTTCCAGCGCCAGCCGGGCCAGCAGGTATCCCCTGCGGTCGTTGCTCCGCTTGGCATAAAAGACAACGCCGTTCCGCGACGCCGGGCTGCGGGACTCATCCAGGATCCGGTACACGTCCGTGTCGCAGCCAAACGGGACCGTCAGGGCCGGCGCGAGACCCGATTCCTTCTGAAGCTGCGTCGCCACCATGTCGCCCAGGGCGATAAGGCCCAGCCCCAGGTGATAGGACAGCTCCGAGAGTGTGTAGAGGGAACCGCGCGGATAGAAATAGGGTTCATAGTCCTGGACAAAGTAGAACCGGCGAATGGGAGTGGCAACCCGGGACGCCACCACATGAGCCGTCTGCCAGGAACTTGCCACCACCGCATCAACCCCGTCGATGCGGGGCGTTGCCGACGTGATGGCCGCCTTCATCCCGGGCCAGCACCGCCGAATCACTTCCTCATGGCGGGTGACATCGTCGGAGTTGACGTCGTACAGGAACAGCGTGCAGTTGTGGCCGTGCCGCTCCAGGCCCTCGACCATGCGGAAGAGGGTGGTATGCCCTCCTGATCCGGCTCCAGGCGGAGTGCAGACCCACCCAATGTGCAGGCTGCCCTCCTTCACGGGATAGTCCGTCGGGCGGCGGACCGTTTCTGGATCTGCAATGTCCTCCGGCCGCAGGGGGAGGTCCAGTTCGGCCCAGCTCAGCCAGTCCCCGGCCTTCTGGGCGATTTTTCGCGTTCCCCGCCGAAAGAGGTCCCCGGTGCCGTCCCGCTTCATCCGCGATGCGATGTCGGTCAGTCGCTGTATGGTGCCCATTCTCAGGCCCTCTTCCTTTCGTCGGCCAGCGCGACCCGGACGTCGGCCAGGGCCTGCCGGCGATGGTTCAGGTCGGTTCCCGACTTCGCCGAAATCATGACGGCAAGATCGTCGGACACGACGCCGGCCAGCAAGGCGGACAGTTCCGCCGGGCCCAGCGGGCGTTCCTCCGAATAGACGACGCTCTTCATGCCGGACGTGGTTGATTCCCGTCCGCCCAGGACCTCGTCCACGTACACCCCGTAAAGAATCATTTCCGAGAAGTGGAGTTGGCTGCCGATGGCCGTGGCCCAGGTCCGGCCCGTCTGTGCCTCGACCATGGAAAGCAGACCGCGCACAATTTCGGGTTCCCAAAGGCACGGCCAACTGATGTAGTCGGGGAGATTTTCCGCCGGGGGCGGCGCCAACCCCAATAATGAACGGGAGGTTTCGTGCCATCTGCGGTGCATGGGAAGACCTGCATGAACCGCCCCGGGGTTGCGGTAAAACGCTGGATTCCCGTTCTGCATGAAGGAGTCCAGGGAGGTCCTGCGGATCAGCACCATGTCGGAGTCCATCAGCAGCACGCCCCTGGCGTCGAAAGAGGCCGCTGCAGAGAGCTTCACGAGCTGCTGGGCGATCCAGCCGCGCACGGGAGGCCACGGGCGGAGCGCGTTCACCCAGACGTTTGTGCCGGGAGTTTTCACCAGGTGGCGAGGCAGGAACTCGCCTACGTCGTGGACGAAGGTTCGCCTCCCCTCCATTGCGCTGAAGTACTTCCGGTCACTATGCGGGACTACGATGTGGTGTTCGACGTCGTCTGTCAGTTCCATCACCGAACGATTCAGGTCAGCGCACAACTCGGCGTCGGGTCGGTAACTCGGGGTCAGGACGGTCAGCTCTGAGCCGCCCGATACTGCACCAATCATCACTACACTCCATTCCTATGCCAGCGCCACCGCTTCACGCCTCAGGTCGCGTGCGGCGCCCGCCAGCTCGAAGGCGTTGACATGGCTGCCGCCCAGCGCCAGCTCATGGGGATAGACCAGAATTCGCGCGGCGTCATCGAGGCTCTTCTCGCTGCGGCGCTCTTCAGGCATGCGGTCCCCGTCCGTTGGAGGAGAGACCGTGCTCTGTTGTTCATCAGGCCGGCACTCCCGATACGGTCCTCACCAGGGTTGCCCGCGGCAAGCGCGGCGATGAGTCCGCGGACTTGTCGCGGAAGGTTCGTCCGCTGGTGATACTGACAGCAAATATAAGCCGGGGCTCTGCCGGCGGCCTAGGCCACACGGATAGTCGAGTAGGGCATCGACGGAAGTCGAGTAGTTTTCATGTCCGCTACTCGTTTTCCGGCCCGAAAATCTTCGGATGCCCGATGCAGGCAAGGACGGACGGGCTGTGGGCCCCTCACGCTTTCAGAAGGCCAGGCTGATGACGAGGCTGATCGTCGTGGCCAGGATGACGGTGCCAAAGAGGTAGGACAACAGGCTGTGCTTGAGGGCTTCCGCCCGGATGCCGTGGCTCTGCAGGGCAGTGTCCGAGACCTGGTAGGTCATACCGAGGCTCGTGGCGAGGTAGGCGAAGTCGGTGTACTGCGGGGGTCCTTCCTGGTTGAAATCTATGCCGCCCACTGCCGGCCCGGCCTTCCCGCCCGTGCTGTAGTAGAGCTCGGCGTACCGCAGCGTGAACAGCGTCTGCACCAGTAGCCAGGACAGGGCCACCGACCCCAGTGCCAGGAGTCCGCCGCCGAAACGGGATCCGCCGTCGCCGGCGTGGGAATCAACGACGACGGCGGCCACAGCGCCGAGGCTGGCGACGTTGGCCGCCAGGATCAGCAGGTCGGTGATGCTGCGTGAAGGATCCTCTGCGGTGGCATGCGCCCGGGTTTCGGCCGGGTTGAAGCGGCCGATCGCCAGCCAGACCCAGACGACGTAGGTCAACGAGGCGCTGCCCCAGCCAACCGCGGGGGCCTCCACCCAGTGCCCGGCCTGGCCGGCCGCCGCGGCCGCGAGCACCCCGGCGAGGAGCATAACCGCCAGGCGCAGCCGGCTGCGCCGGACCGGCCGGGGATTGTCGCGGATCGTGGGGCCGGATCTCATGCCCCGATCATGGCACAGGGTTGTCCACATGGCGGCCGGCTTCGCTTCCGGAGCGCCGCAGGCCGCGCCTACCCTGGACGGGGATGGAATCGCGGAATCCGGCCCCGATGCACTAAGCTGTTGAAGTCTGTGCTGCGCCCTGCCCCCGTTCCTGGGGGCGAAGCGGGCACATGGCACCGCAAATGAACCTCCTGTTACGGAAATGCCGTAACCGCTTAGCCCAAAGGAGGTGGGTTCACATATGCGTCCTTACGAATTGATGGTAATCATCGACCCCGAGGTCGAAGAGCGTACCGTTGAGCCAACGCTTCAGAAGTTCCTGAACGTCATCACGACCGATGGTGGAACCATCGAAAAGGTTGACATCTGGGGCCGCCGTCGCCTGGCTTACGAAATCCAGAAGAAGACTGAAGGTATCTACGCCGTGGTGAACTTCACCGCTGAGCCGGCTACCGCCAAGGAACTTGATCGCCAGCTGAGCCTCAATGAGACCATCATGCGCACCAAGATCACCCGCCCCGAAGTACAGAAGGTTGTTGCTGAGTAATTTCAGCTCTCGATTTTCACTCTTCACCCCGCAGGAACGAACAAGGAGGCAGTAGATGGCAGGCGAAACCACTATTACGGTCATCGGTAATCTCACCAGTGACCCCGAACTGAGGTTCACACCGTCAGGTTCGGCAGTAGCGAATTTCACCATCGCATCTACTCCCCGCACCTTCGACCGCCAGTCCAATGAGTGGAAGGACGGGGAAACCCTGTTCCTCCGCGCGTCGGTATGGCGTGAAGCAGCCGAGAACGTCGCCGAATCCCTGACCAAGGGCATGCGCGTGATTGTTTCCGGCCGGCTGAAGAGCCGTTCCTACGAAACCAAAGAAGGCGAGAAGCGCACCGTTATCGAGCTTGAGGTCGATGAAATCGGCCCCAGCCTGCGCTACGCCAACGCCAAGGTCAACCGCACCCAGCGCTCCGGCGGTGGGGGTGCCGGCAACGGCGCCCAGGGCGGCTTCGGCGGCGGTGCCGGCGGCAACAGCGGTGGCGGCTTCGGCGGCGGCTCTGGTTCAAACCAGGGCGGCAACTCGGGCGGAACCTGGGGCGGCAACCAGCAGCCCGCACAGCAGGATGACCCCTGGGCCACGCCCGGTGTCAGCAATGCAGGCGGTGGCTGGGGCAACGGCCCGGATTCCGAACCTCCCTTCTAAACAACATCAAGGTCCGACGACGGAACCCGCCGGAACGCCGCAAGGCGGACGGGCGCTGACCGGCGTCGGATCACCACCATCCCGTGGATCAATATCCACGGGCTCCATCGAATAGGAGCTCCACGATGGCTAAGGCTGAACTCCGTAAGCCCAAACCAAAGTCCAACCCCTTGAAGGCCGCTGACATCACTGTCATCGACTACAAGGACGTAGCATTGCTGCGCAAGTTCATCTCCGACCGCGGAAAGATCCGCGCCCGTCGCGTCACTGGCGTCACGGTGCAGGAACAGCGCAAGATCGCCCAGGCAATCAAGAACGCCCGCGAAGTTGCTCTGCTGCCTTACTCCGGCGCTGGCCGCGGCTAAGGAAGGGATTAACTAACATGGCAAAGCTCATACTGACCCACGAAGTAACCGGTCTCGGTGCTGCAGGCGATGTTGTCGAGGTCAAGGACGGTTACGCACGTAACTACCTGCTGCCCCGCAACTTCGCTCTGACCTGGTCCAAGGGTGGCGAGAAGCAGGTTGAGTCCATCAAGACTGCCCGCGCCGCCCGCGAGCACGCTTCCCTGGAAGACGCTCAGAAGCAGGCCGCTGCACTCTCCGCCAAGCCGGTCAAGCTCGTTGTCAAGGCTGGCGAGACCGGACGCCTGTTCGGCACCGTCAAGCAGGGCGACGTGGCCGACGCTGTTGAGGCCGCTGGCCTTGGCCGCATCGACAAGCGCAAGGTTGAACTGCCGACGCACATCAAGTCGGTTGGTTCCTACCAGGCCAACGTCCGTCTGCACAACGACGTTGCCGCTGTGATCGAACTCGACGTAGTCGCAGGCAAGTAGCCCTCACCGGCTCTGCAGTCCTGAACTGCTGGAAGGCCCCCGCCTTCGGATCCCACTTGGGAACCGGACGCGGAGGCTTTCCGCTTTTAACGCCGACGCGGGGTCATCTACGGCCCAAAGGGGGCGGCGTTACGGGCGCTAAATGACCCCGCGTTGCTGGAGTAGGTTGGAGGCGCCTAGGTCTGGTGCAGGGCTGTGGTCACGTGGCGGTAGCCGTGCCGGATCAACTCTGCCAGCACGGCCCCGTCGATGTCGTCGAGTTTGTTGACGTAGACGCACCCGGCGCCGGTCCTGTGCTTCCCCAGCCGCCCCAGCAGCTCCGCCGACTCCGGCCCGTAGCTCAGCCCGTAGAGGGAAAGACTCGACTTCCTGGGCGAGAAGCCGACGGCGGGGGCGTCCCCCTCGCGGCCGCTCGCGTACTTGTAGTGGTAGCGGCCGAAACCGACAATCGACGGACCCCACAGCTCTGCCGGCTGCCCCGTGATTGCGGACATCAGTTCCAGCAGCCGGAAGCCGTCCTTGCGGCGGACGGGATGCTCGACCGCGTCGAGAAACGCCTCGACGGACGCGCCGGTTGCTGTCGTCTTGTTTTGGGTCTTATTCGCAGCCATGCGGGAAGTCTCGCAGACCGCTGAAGCATTGTCAGCCGGACCCGTGGCGGTGGTAGCCTGCGGCAGTGACCTCGCAGACTGCACCTACGCCCCGCCTCCGCCCCTTCGCCCAGGTGGACGTATTCTCGGCCGAGCCCTATCGGGGCAATCCGCTGGCCGTGGTCATCGACGCCGGGGATCTCACCGCGGAGGTGATGCAGCAGTTCGCCAACTGGACGAACCTCGCTGAAACCGCGTTCCTGCTTCCGCCCACCGACCTCCGGGCCGACTATCGGGTCAGGATCTTCACCGGCAGCGAGGAGTTCCCCTTTGCCGGCCACCCCACCCTCGGCTCAGCTCATGCCTGGCTCGAAGCCGGCGGCGTACCCAAGCAGGACGGCATGCTCGTCCAGGAGTGCGGCGCCGGGCTCGTCAGGGTGAAGCGCGACGGCGGCCGGCTGGCTTTCGCGGCCCCGCAGCTCACCCGGTCCGGTCCGGTGGGAGACCGGGACCTCGCCCGCATCGCCGCCGGACTGAGGCTGCCGCGGGAGGCGCTGCTGGACGCGTCCTGGCTGGTCAACGGCCCGGACTGGGCCGGTGTGCTGCTGGAGTCAGCGGAGCTGGTGCTCGCCATCCGGCCCGATTACGCGGCCATGGCGGGACTCAAAGTCGGCGTGATCGGCCCCCATCCCGCCGGATCCGAGGTCGGATTCGAAGTGCGCACGTTTGTCCCGGGCGACGCCGCGGCGGAAGACCCGGTCACCGGCAGCTTCAACGCCGGTGCGGCCGAGTGGCTGATCCGCAGCGGCCGGGCGCCGGAGTCCTACATTGCGGCGCAGGGAACGGTGCTGGGCCGGGCCGGCCGGGTCCACATCGACGCAGCGGGGGATGACATCTGGGTCGGCGGCACCTCGGTGAGCTGCATCGAGGGCTTTGTCCTGCTCTGAGTGACTCAACGCGACGGCCGCGGCGTCAGGCCGCCCTCGTTGCGCTCTCACTTCGGGTTGCCATGCTGTCCCTTTGGGGTCCAAAACTGGTAGGGCAACACCGGCGGGAATAAACGGCGCGGGCCCGGGCTTGTACAGGTAGATGCAAACGCATGTACCAACGTCTGTGCCCGTGAAACGATTTGAGGAGTACCACCGTGGAATCCCGCCGCATTACCGTTCTTTCCGCAGGACTCGGCGTTCCCTCGTCGAGCCGCCTGCTCGCCGACCAGCTGGCCGCCTCCGCGGAACGTCAACTCGCCGCTGCAGGCTATGCCGTTGAGCTCGAGGTGCTGGAACTGCGGGACCTCGCCGTGGATATCGCCAACAACTTCGTCACCGGCTATGCGGCGCCGAAGCTGGCCGAAGTGATCGCCGGGGTGGAGGCCTCGGACGGCATCATCGCCGTCAGTCCCGTCTTCAGCGCCTCCTACAGCGGGCTCTTCAAGTCCTTCATTGACGTTCTCGACCCCAAATCCCTCGAGGGCAAGGCGGTCCTGCTCGGCGCCACCGCCGGAACGGACCGGCACCAGATGGTCCTGGACTTCGCCATGCGTCCCCTGTTCACGTACCTCCGGACCCGGACGGCAAACACCGCCGTCTTTGCCGGACCCCAGGACTGGGGCAACAACGACGACGGCGGCTCGCCCCTCTCCGCGCGGATCGACAGGGCAGCAGGGGAGTTTGTCGGTCTGCTGCAGGGAACGCAGCCGCAGCAGAAACAGGCTGCCCTCGAGTCGCTGCCGTTCGAACAATTGCTCGCCGGAATTTCGGGCCGCCACTGACGCGCCGGCCACCCCAACGAACTATTTGGGGCCGCGGGTCGTTGTGGGGGACATGAAATGTCCTGTGGATTCAATTGACCTGATCATGAGCGAACGCAGTGGTGTCGAGATCGATTACTGCCCCCAGTGCCGCGGCGTATGGCTGGACCGCGGGGAACTGGACAAGATCCTGGATCGGGTGGCTGAGACCATGGGTGGCGCCTCCTCAGCCCCGGCCGCCCCGCCCCTGCCGCCGGTGGCGTCCGGCCCCGTTCCGCCGCCGCTCTACACTGTGGACCCGCGCCGGGAGGAACGGCGACCGGATGACCCCCGCTACGACGACCGCCGGCACGACGAACGCCGTGAGCGCCTGCGCTATGACCAGCCGCGCTACGACGACCGCCGCCGCACCAAAAAGAAGGAGGGCTGGCTCGGCGAGCTGTTCGACTTCTAGCCTAGGCGGCTGCGTTCAGTCCTCGAGCAGGGCGATGAATTCGCGGGCCTGCTTGATCGAGATATCCGAGTGGCGGGTGAGCGCCTCGGCCGCGGCTTCGGTGTCACCGCTCCTGGCCAGGGTGCGGATCCTGCCATAGATCTCGTCATTGAGCATGTTGCTGCTGACCTCGCGCGTGACATCGCCCTTGCTGGCGATCGCGCGGTAACGGTAGGCGAAACGCTGCGGCGCGTCGTCCTCGTCCTCGCCGGGAGCCTCTACGGGTGCTTCGGGCCGGAAGGGCTGCGGGTGGGCGGCCAGTGCCCCCACCGCATCGCGGGAGGCCCGCAGGCCGTCTCCGGTGGCCTCGAGGTACAGCTTGATGGCGGCCATGGCCTGCCCCTGGGCGATCAGCCCGTAGAGGCGGCGGTGCTGCTCCTGGGTAAGTTTCGCCGCGGCGTCGCGCGCAAGCTGGACCGGGTCGCGTCCTGGCGGGGCGGCGGCTTCCGGCCGGGACCTGGCGTCGCGGCGGCTGAGCACGCGGGCGCCCAGCAGAACGCCGGCTCCGACGAACGCCAAAATCAGGAGGGGAATGAGCAGGGATTCCATGAAACTACAGCCGATCTACATATTTCTTGGCGGTCAAAAGATCTGAATGGGTAGCCTGCCGCAGCAGTTTGATGGCCTGGATCTTTTTGCCGTTCCGGGCCATCGACTGGAGCTGCAGCGCGAACTGCGGGTTCAGCTGGCCACCGGGCAGTACCGGCCCCTGGTAGCCGGGCATCCCTGCAGCAGGTGCTGATCCCGCCTGGGCGCGCAAGGCCCTGCGGGCGTGATCGGCCTGCTGGGACTGCTGTTGCTCGTTCTGGCTGGGACGGGTGGCTGCGTCGACGCGGGCACGGGCGGCAGTGGCGGCCTGGACCTGAGCGGCGTAATGCGCCTGTGAACGAACGGCCAGTTCCTGCTGATAGCGGTCCGCGTCGGACATGCCGAGATCACGTGGCTTGAGGGCCGTGGCAAACGCCCAGAGGACCGCTGCCAGGATGAGGGCAGGCAGTATGACTAGCAGTACATCGCCCATGTGAAGAGCTTATGCCAGATCGCAGTTATCCACAGCACATTCCGCGCTTGGCATACCCTGGGCCGTGCGCGGCGTCAATTCCGGGGCCCGGGTGAGGACCATCACGAAATGTGCATATTTCCGGCCTTGTATGGCCTCATGGCCCGCCGAGTATCCCCAGCCGCAGTCTGCGGGCTGTGGATGAACTTTGGCGGAAAAACTTTTGTGTCCACAAGATGAACCCGGTGTTTCCGCAGGTCAGTGGCATATTGTGGCCGCAACTAATTTTCTATCCACAGCTGTTCCCACAGGCTGTGCACAAGCAGGCGCCACTAGTGCACAGGTTATCCACAGGGTCGGCATCCGGTCGGGTTGGTGCCCGCCGGATGGGGGGCTAACGTTGCTGGATATCGAGCCGTGGATACGGAAATCCTCTACTGGCTGCATAACGCCTTCCCTTACAGCCGGGCCCCGCAAGGCCGGACCCGGGCTGTGGATAACCGGGAGTGGGGGTGACAGACAAAGTGTCGGAGCCGGCTGGTAGTACTGAACCGTCGGGCCTACGCCGGCGTCGACGCCAGCGGGCACGAAGGCCGACGGCACCCACGTCGCCGGCGCACGGACATCCGCCGCGGCACACTATGGAGGACGGCAGTTTTGTCAGTTACGCATCTGGACTCAGTCGAGGGGACTCGTGGAGCCGAAGGCAGCCGCAAGCCGCCGCAGGACATTCCCGCCGAGCAGTCCGTCCTGGGCGGCATGATGCTGTCCAAGGACGCCATCGCTGACGTCGTCGAGATCCTGCGGGGCGTGGACTTCTACCGCCCTGCCCACGAGACGATCTACGAAGCCATCATCGACCTCTACGGCCGGGGCGAACCCGCCGACGCGGTCACGGTCTCCGATGAACTGACCAAGCGTGGCGAGATCAACCGGATCGGCGGGCCCGCCTACCTTCACGAGCTCATCCAGACGGTTCCCACCGCAGCCAACGCCGGCTACTACGCCGAAATCGTGGGCGAACGCGCGGTATTGCGCCGCCTGGTCAATGCCGGCACCAAGATCGTCCAGCTCGGCTACGGCCAGGACGGCGAGGTCGAGGACCTGGTCAACCAGGCGCAGGCCGAGATTTACGCCGTGGCGGAGCGCCGCACCGCGGAGGACTACGTTGTCCTCAAGGACGTGATGGAGTCCACCGTGGACGAGATCGAAGCCTCCGGGCACCGCGAGGAGGGAATGACGGGTGTTCCCACCGGCTTCTACGAACTCGATGAGCTCACGCATGGCCTGCACCCCGGCCAGATGATCGTCATTGCGGCCCGCCCCGCCGTCGGCAAGTCCACCTTTGCGCTGGACTTCGCCCGCTCCGCGGCCATCAAGAACAACCTCGCCACTGTTATGTTCTCCCTGGAAATGGGCCGGAACGAGATCGCCATGCGTTTGCTCTCCGCGGAAGCCACGATCGGCCTCCAGGACCTGCGCAAGGGCACAATCAAGGACGAGCAGTGGTCCAAGATCGCTACCACGATGGGCCGGATGAATGACGCCCCGCTCTTCATCGATGACAGCCCCAACATGTCGCTGATGGAAATCCGGGCGAAGTGCCGGCGGCTGAAGCAGCAGCATGACCTTAAGCTCGTCATCCTTGACTACCTCCAGCTGATGAGCTCGGGCAAGAAAGTGGAGTCCCGCCAGCAGGAAGTCTCCGAGTTCTCCCGGGCGCTGAAGCTGCTTGCCAAGGAACTCCAGGTGCCCGTCATTGCCCTGTCGCAGCTGAACCGTGGCTCCGAGCAACGCCAGGACAAGCGCCCGATGGTCTCGGACCTGCGTGAATCAGGTTCCATCGAGCAGGATGCCGACATGGTCATCCTGCTGCACCGCGAAGACGTCTACGACAAGGAATCACCGCGCGCCGGCGAGGCGGACATCCTCATCGCCAAGCACCGTAACGGCCCGACCAAGGACATAGTGGTCGCCTTCCAAGGGCACTACTCGCGGTTCGCCAACATGGCCGCCGACGCCGGGGGCGGCGGCTTCTAGGGGCTACTGGCCGCCGGCCCGAAGCAGGTGGTTGGGCAGCCGGTTCCCCGGAGCATTGCCCCGGATCTCCAGCAGCTCGCGGGCATGCGCGTGCAGCCGCTTGTCCTCCTCGGACACCGGCACCCACTGCGGGATCGGGACGGACGTGCCGTGCTCGTCGCGTGCCACCATCACGGTCAGGCAGTAGGTCGTGAGGGCCAGTTCGCGTCCCTTCGGATCCCCGGAGCGGACATGGACCGCGATGTGCATCCCCTTGGTTCCGGTGTAGACCAGCCGGGCCTCCACCTCCACCACGTGGCCAATCAGCAGCGGCCGATAAAAACGCACGCCGCCGGAGAAGACGGCCACCGTGTCCATCCCGCAGTACCGCGAGGCGCAGACGTAGGCCGCTTCGTCAATCCATTTCATAACGATGCCGCCGTGCACCTTGCCGCCCCAGTTCACATCCGTGGGGGCGGCCATAAAGCGAAGGACCACATTCTCGGCGGTTCCGGCGTCGGTGTATTCCTGGCCGCTCATCGCCTGGACGATGTCCTCGCGGACCTTGATCCGGGCCAGGGCATGGTCGCGCTGTTCAATTTCTTCCGGCGTCGTCGGCTCAAACTCCGGCACCGGGATGGGTTTGCCGTCCTCTCCAACGGCCACGAAGATCACCATGCACTGGCTGCGCATCGTGGCCGGACCGCCCTTCGGATCGCCCGAGGACACCACCGTGCGGATGTGCATGGAGGACCGGCCCGTGTAGACAATTGTTGCCTCGACTTCGACCATGTCCCCGCTGTTGACCGGGTCCGCAAAGTGGATGTTGCCCACGTACGCCGTCACACAATAGGACTTCGACCAGCCGACGGCGGCGGCATAGGCCGCCTTGTCCACCCACTCGAGCACGGTTCCGGCGTCGACCGAACCGCTGTGGCCAACATCGGTAGGCGCCGCAAGGAAGCGCAGGGTCACGGCATTGGGGGCATTCTCACTCATGCTGTGAGTTTACTGACCGGCCGCGGAAGCGTCGCGGCCGAGGACACAAACGCGGACCCGGATGCCATACGCGGCCGGATACGACGGCGGGCGGCCACCCGAAGGTGACCGCCCGCCGTCGCACGCCGGCCCCGGCGCTGCTAGGCCTGCGGCTAGGCCTGCGGCTAGGCCAGGACGCTGAGCTTGGAGCCGCTGCGGCCGAAGAGGGCCTTGTCCACGGAGACCTTGCCGGCGCCCACGAGGGCAACGGCCAGGGCGGCGGCGGCAAGGATCAGGACCAATTCGTAGCCTCCCGTTGCGGCGAAGATTCCGGCCGGGGCATGGACCAGGAACAGGGCGCCGAGCATGTCGACCGCGAGGAGGGCGGCGAACACGCGGGTGAGAACGCCGAGGATCAGCGCGATGCCGCCGACAAGTTCCAGCGTGGCGATGACGGGGGCGACGAGGTTGGCGACCGGAACGCCCATCTGCGCGAAGGCGGCCTGGGTGCCTGCAATGGTGAACTCGTTGAATTTCTGCCATCCGTGGGCGGCGAAAAGGAAGCCGGTGACGACGCGCAGGATTGTGCGGGCGGTGGTGGTGAGTGTGGGCTGGTTCATGGGAATACCGTTCTGACGTAGGGACCGTGGCGGCTGCAGACCGCCTCCGATTTGGTTGAAGATTCAAGTTCTATTTTTCCGGCAGTTGGTTGAAAAGTCAACTAATACGAAGCCGTGCGACGCCGGCGATCCGGTTAGGGTGGTTCCGTGCCAGCCTCCGCCCCGACCCCCGCAGCGCTCCCGACCCCGGCAGGGCGACGGCGGGAGATCCTGCGTCTTGCGGTTCCGGCCCTGGGGGCGCTGATCGCCGAACCGCTGTTCCTTCTCGCGGATGCGGCGATCGTCGGACACCTCGGTGTTGCCCAGCTCGCCGGCGTCGGGCTCGCGTCGGCGGTGCTGCATACAGCGGTGGGACTTATGGTGTTCCTCGCCTATTCGACCACCCCGGCCGTGGCGCGGGCCATCGGCAACGGCCAGCTGCCCAAGGCCCTCGCCGCCGGACGTGACGGCATCTGGCTGGCCCTGCTGCTGGGAACCGTCCTGGCCGCCGCCGGCTTCCTTGCCGCCGAACCGCTCCTTGACCTGATGGGCGCCCGCGGCGAGGTGCGTGCCTTCGCCGTGGACTACCTGCGCTGGTCGATGCCCGGACTCGTCGCGATGCTGCTGATCTTCGCCGGCACCGGAGTGCTGCGGGGCATGCAGGACACGCGCACCCCGCTGCTGGTGGCGGCAGCAGGATTCACGCTGAATGTCGTGCTGAACCTCTTCCTGGTCTACGGGCTGCAGTGGTCCGTCGCCGGCTCGGCGATCGGCACCAGCATCGCCCAATGGGCCATGGCCCTGGTCTACGTGGTGATGGTCCGGCGGAACGCCCGCAGCCACGGCGTGCCGCTGCTGCCCGACTGGCAGGGCATCCGCGCCATGACCAAGGTGGGCTCCTGGCTGATGCTGCGGACGCTCAGCCTGCGCATCGCGATCCTCGCCACGGTCCTGGTGGTCACGGCCCAGGGGCCGGTCAACCTGGCCGCCCACCAGCTCGCGATGACCGTCTTCACCTTCCTGGCATTCGCCCTTGACGCCCTCGCGATTGCCGCTCAGGCGCTGATCGGCAAGGAACTCGGCGGCTCCCGCCCCGCCGCGGCGCGGGAGCTCACCGGAACCATGGTCCGCTGGGGTCTCGGCTTCGGCGTGCTGACCGGGATCCTGCTGGCCGCCGCGGCGCCGTGGGCAGGACTGCTCTTCACGTCCGACGTCGAGGTCCGGGCCGCACTCACGCTCGCGTTGTGGGTGCTGGCCGCAGCACAGCCGATCGCCGGCTATGTCTTTGTCCTCGACGGCGTGCTGATCGGCGCGGGGGACGCGAAGTACCTGGCGATCGCCGGCGTCGTGAATCTCGCGGTGTATCTGCCGCTGCTGCTGGCAGTCCGGCAGTCCGGGGCCGACGGCGCTGCGGGGCTGCTCTGGCTGTGGGCGGCGTTCTCGCTGGGCTACATGGCGGCCAGGGCCCTGACGCTGGGCCTCCGGGCCCGGACGGACCGGTGGATGGTGCTCGGCCCGCACTGACTGGGGCCCGCCCTGCCGGCCCTGCCGGCCGCCCTGCCCGGGAACCGGCTCACACGGGTGCGGCTTCGCACTAAACTGGACGGGTGACTCTCCCCGCAGCCCCTGACGCCTCCACTGCCCTGCCCGCCGCAGCGGACCTCTGGAAACCCGTGCTGGTCCGGGCCGCCGTCGCTCTGGCATTTGGTGCCTTGACCGTGTTCTGGGCTTCGCCGCCCGCGGAAGGCATGGGCTGGGCCGGCGGCCTCTACCTGCTGGCCACCGGTGTGGTGCTGCTCTGGAGCGTCAACAGGACGGGCCTGCGCGCCGGGTCGCCGTCCGGCAAGATCCTTTCGGCTGCAGGCGCCGTGCTGACCGGAACCGGGGCCGCAGTCGGCCTTATGTCCGGCAATCTCGTTTTCGGTGTGCTGGCAGGCCTTGGCCTTGGCCTTGCCGGCGCCGCAGAACTCCACCTCGGCATCACCAGCCGGGGCCGGTCCGTGCTCGCCCGCGACTGGATGGCCTCCGGCGTCGTCGGGCTGGGGACGGCAGCTTTGCTGCCGTTCTTCATTGACCTCGGCCCGCATGCGCTGCTCGGCGTCGCCGGCGGCGGAGCCATCATCAGCGGAGTGCTCTGGACGCTGGCCGGGCTTACCCTGCGCCACGATGCACGGGCGGATTCCACAGAGGCCGTAAACTAATAGCGACAGGTTCTACCTTGCGTAGAACGATTGCGGTATCAGAACTGCCACGCCTGGCGGCGTCGGCTGCAGGAGGAAGCACCTTGGCACAGCAGAAATCAGGAGAACCGCGCAAGCTGCGGACCTCGGTCAAGGGACCGCTCATGTTCTCCGCGTTCTGGGCTGTGCTGGCCTTTGTGGCCACCCTGGTTTTCGCCTCCGGGGGCAGCGCCAAGGCTCCCCGGTTCGACCTGGCCTTCACTGCCGCAGGCATCGCGTTCATCGTGATCCTGGTCGTCATCGCCATGCTTTCAATGGGCCACAAGCCCAACGACGAACAACTCGGCAAGGGGTCCGGCATCAACCTGAGCTCCCGAAACGCCGGCCACGCCGGCCACGGCGGCCACCCGGCACAGGGCCGGCCGGAAGCGGACGCCCCGGACGCGGGTCCCGGCGACGACCGCCGCTAGGGCCTTCGGCTGCCGTAGTTACGGCGCACGGCCATCCCTGAGGCTTGATGCCCCTATGGCGGGCTCAGGACGCGGCTTTCCGGGCCCGGTACGCCGCCACGTGCGCGCGGTTCGCACAGTTCCCGGTGTCGCAGTAGCGTTTGGAGCGGTTCCGGGTGAGGTCCAGCACCACGGCGTTGCAGTCCTCGGCGGCGCACACCAGCAGGCGGTCCATTTCCTTGCTGCGGATGACATCAACCAGGGCCATCGCCGCCTCTGTGCTCATCCGGTCCGCCAGCGGCGCGTCCGGGGTGGTGGCGTGCAGATGCCAGTCCCAGTCATCGTGCTTGACCAGCTGGGGGAGTGCCTTCGCCTCCCGCAGCAGCCTGTTCACGGTGTCCACTGCGACGGATTCCTCCGCGAGCCAAAGGGCGGCGAGCTCGCCGCGGAGACGGTGCACGCTGGCCAGTTCGGCCGCGTCCCGGGTCCGCGAGCCAGTGAAGCCCTCGGCTTCCAGGAACCGATCCAGGTCCTGCGTCGAGGACAGGTGCTCCTCCCCGTTGGCCGCGGAGTTGACCAGGTTGACGACGGACCGCAGGGCCACCTCTGTGTCAGGGGCAAAGACCATCTTGACTCCTTACGTTGGCGCGGCGTACTGTCATGAGCATAAACCTACTTTACCCCTGACAGGAGGCAGTCTGTGTCTGCCGCACGCCGCTCCGCCGACGCCCCGGCCGTGAACAAATCCGGAGTGTCCGCTCCCGGGACACTTCGTGCCGGCCGGCCCGGACCGGCCTCGGGATTCATGGCTTCGGGCCTGGGCGTTGCCTTGTTTTCATCCGCGGTGTTCGGTCTCTCCGGCTCCTTTGCCAAGGCGCTGCTGGAAACTGGCTGGAGCCCCGGGGCAGCCGTTACCGCCCGCCTTACGGGGGCAGCGCTCATCCTGGCCGTTCCCGCCATACCGGCGCTGCGCGGGCGCTGGCACCAGCTCAGGGACAACTGGCTCACGGTGCTGCTCTTCGGCCTCATCGGCGTTGCCGCCTGCCAGCTGTTCTATTTCAATGCGGTGGCCCGGCTCTCGGTGGGGGTCGCCCTGCTGCTGGAATACCTGGCACCCGTGATCATCGTGCTGTGGCTCTGGGCTGCCAGCAGGAAACGCCCGCGGCCGCTGACGGTCGCCGGAACCCTGCTGTCCCTCGGCGGTCTGGTCCTGGTGCTGGACCTCACCGGAGCCGTCAGGATCGACTTCGTCGGCGTGCTGTGGGGGATCGCAGCGGCCGTCTGCCTGGCCATTTACTTCTTCATCACGGCCAAGGAAAACGACACCCTGCCCCCGATCGTCCTGGCCTCCGGCGGTCTCGTGGTCGGCGCCGTCACCATGTGGCTTGCCGGGGCAACCGGCCTGCTGCCCATGGCGTTCAGCACCACCGACACCCGGCTTGGCCCGTGGGTCACACCCTGGTGGGTGGCGCTGGGTGGACTCGTGGTGCTGGCCACCGTGCTGGCCTACGTCTCCGGCATAGTGGCGGCGCGGGCGCTGGGCTCGAAGGTGGCGTCCTTTGTCTCACTGACCGAGGTGCTGTTCGCCGTCATCTGGGCGTGGCTGCTCCTTGGCGAACTGCCGGGCTCCATCCAGCTCGTCGGCGGGCTGCTGATTGTGGGCGGGGTGGTGCTGGTTCGGCTGGACGAGCTCCGGTCCCCTTCCGGCGCGGGTGCGGGAATGCCGGCAGCGCTGGACCATGCGAACGACGTCGAGCCCGTGCCGTAAGCCGGCTCCGACACGAACGGCCCGGACGCGGGTGCGTCCGGGCCGTTCGGTGGAGGACCTTGGCCTAGCGGGAGGCGTTTTCCTGCTCGGTGGCGTTCCGGCTGGCCTGCTTGCCGGCCTCCTGCAGCGCCTGGGAAACCTTCGCCAGCGCGGCAACGTGCTGGCCGTTCCACTCGCTGCGGAACTTCTCGGCGTCCGGGCCCTTCCAGTCGGTGCCCTCGAGCACCTTGGTCAGCAGCGACTTCTGCTTGTCAATCTCGGACGAACCGGCCTGCAGCTTCGTCCCAAGAGTCTTGAGCTGAGCAATGTCTGCACCCCAAATAGCCATGCGTAAATCTCCTTCAGTAAGTGAAACGGACCCGATCCATGCCGGCGTCCCCCAAAGGCCCCCGGCAGTTCCCGGAAGTCCATTGCCTCGAACCTACCCTGCCTGCCGAAAAAGTGTCGATGGGCACCACTGCCCATCCCGCCTTCACGTTCCTGCCCGCCGGTGGCAACGCCCTCATACGGGCTCTCGTTCCCGGGCCTGAAGGCACCTAACATGGAGATATGTGCCGAAACATCCGGACTCTCCACAATTTTGAACCCCACGCGACCACCGCCGAGGTGGAAGCCGCCGCGCTGCAATACGTGCGCAAGATTAGTGGCAGCACCAAGCCGTCCAAGGCCAACGAAGAGGCCTTCAACCGGGCTGTGCATGAGATTGCCCACGCCACGCAGCACCTGCTCGACTCCCTGGTGACCCACGCGCCGGCAAAGGACCGCGGCGAGGAGGCTGCCAAGGCAAAAGCCCGGTCGGCCGTCCGCTTTGGTGCGGCCTGAGGGAGGGGCGCCCGGGCGGCGGGCGGACTACTTCCCGAAGCTGCGCAGCCGCAGCGAGTTGGCCACGACCAGCACGGAACTGGCGGCCATGGCGGCGCCGGCGATCATCGGGTTGAGCAGCCCCAGGGCCGCCACCGGGATCCCGATGGCGTTGTAGAAGAAGGCCCAGAAGAGGTTCGTCTTGATGGTCGCCAGCGTCCTGCGGGAAAGCTCGATTGCCTGCGCGACCTGGCCCAGCTCATTGCCCATGACCGTCAGGTCGGCGGCCTCGATCGCAACATCAGTGCCGGAGCCCATCGCGATGCCCAGATCCGCCTGGGCCAGTGCCGCGGCGTCATTGACGCCGTCGCCGGCCATGGCGACAGTGGCGCCGGCGGACTGCAGCTTCCGCACCGCTTCGACCTTGCCCTCCGGCAGCACGCCCGCAAACACATCCTGCGGGTCGATGCCGACGGCGGCTGCCACCTGCGCGGCCACGGCCGCGTTGTCCCCGGTCAGGAGGATAGGCCGCAGACCCAGATCGCGGAGCCGCGAGATCGCGGCTGCGGATCCCGGCTTGAGCGTATCCCGCAGGCTAATGATGCCGGCGGGCTCTCCGTCCACAGCGAGCCAGATCGCAGTGGCCCCGGAGCCTTCGGCCGCGTTGAGGACCTCCAGTTGCGCGGCGGTGGCAGCGATGCCGTTCTTCTCCAGCCAGCCGGTCCGGCCTGCCGTCACCAGCCGGCCCTCGACGGTTCCCCGGACTCCGCCACCGGGCGCGGAGCGGAAGCCGACGACGTCGGGAAGGGATGCGGGGTCGCTGTTGCGGCGCTCGGCCGAGAGGGCCGAAGCAGCGATGGCGCGGGCGATCGGGTGTTCGGATGCGGACTCCAGGGCTCCGGCCAGGCGCAGGACCTCGGCAGCGCTGAAGGTTCCGAAGGCGTCCGTGCCGTCGACCGCGAGGTGGCCGGTGGTCACGGTGCCGGTCTTGTCCAGCAGGATAGTGTCCACGGTCCGGGTGTCCTCCAAAACCTGCGGTCCCCTGATCAGGATGCCCAGCTGCGCCCCCCGGCCGGTCCCGGTGAGAAGCCCCACCGGCGTGGCCAGGCCCAGGGCACAAGGGCAGGCGATGACCAACACGGCGACGGCGGCCGTGAACGCTGCACGGAGTTCAACCTCGCTGATCGCCGGCCCGGCAGCGAGCAGCCAGGCGCCAAAGGTCACCGCGGCGACGGCCAGGACCACCGGCACGAACACCGCGCTGATCCGGTCCGCGAGACGCGCGATCGGCGCCTTGCCGGTCTGCGCCTGCGAGACCAGCCGACCCATCTGGGCCAGCGTGGTCTCTGCCCCGACGCGCGTGGCGCGGACCAGCAGGCGGCCGGAGGTGTTGATGGTGGCACCCGTGACCGGGCTGTCCGGGCCGACTTCCACCGGCACCGATTCGCCGGTGACCAGCGAGGCGTCGACCGCGGAGGAGCCGTCGACGACAATGCCGTCAGTCGCAATTTTCTCGCCGGGGCGGACCACGATGAGGTCGCCCACCCCCAGCTGATCGGCGGGGACCTGCAGCTCCCGGCCGTCGCGGAGGACCGTGGCGTCCTTGGCGCCCAGGTTCAGCAGTGCCTTGAGCGCGTCTCCTGCCTTTTGCTTGGCATTGGCCTCCAGATACCGGCCCAGCAGCAGGAAGGTCGTGACGACCGCCGCAACCTCGAAGTAGAGGCCGCCGGTACCCATCTCCATACCGGCGTGCTCGGTCATCCGCGGGTCCACGGCGAGCTGCCACGCCGAGAAAACGTAGGCCGCGGTGACGCCGATGGAGACGAGTGTGTCCATCGTGGAGGCGAGGTGCCGGGCGTTGACGGCGGCGGCCCGGTGGAACGGCCAGGCTGCCCAGGTCACCACGGGCAGGGCCAGGGCTGCCGCTACCCAGCCCCAGTTGGCGAACTGGAAGGCCGGGAACATCGAAATCAGGAACACCGGGACGGTGAGGATGGCCGCGACGATCAGGCGCGGGCGGAGCTTGGCCGCCGGGTGGGTTGCCATGGGGATGCCGCTGCCCGCCGCCGGCCCGCCATGCTCGGCATGCTCCCGCATGCCGGCACCGTCGGCGCGCGTCGACGGCGCACCTCCGCGGATCGTGGCTTTGTAGCCTGCTGACGCCACTGTGCCGGTGATCTGGTCGTCGGTGATGTCCGCCGGGACCGTCACATGGGCTGATTCCAGGGGGAGGTTGACGGTGGCCGTGACGCCGTCGAGCTTTCCGAGCTTGCGTTCCACGCGGCTGACGCAGGAGGCGCAGGTCATTCCCTCGATATCGAGTTCGATAACCCGGGTGCCGGGCTGGTCCAGCAGTTGCTCTCTGTTCACGGTGGTCCTAATCCTGGTGGTCTGCGCTGTGCGGGGTTCCGGGCGGGTGCTGCTCAGGCCCGGTTGGCCACGACCAGGTAGCCGGCTTCGGCAACGGCCTCGCCGATCTCGGAGTCGGACAGCGCGCCGGCGGAGGTGATGGTGACGGTGGAGATCCCGCCGGAGTTGAGGTCGACGTCGACCTTCTCGACCCCGGCCAGCGCCTCCAGCTCTTCGCTGACCGAGGACACGCAGTGCCCGCAGGTCATGCCGGAAACGTTGACTGTGGTGGAAACGGTGCTCATGGCTTGCTCCTTGTGGTTGGGCTGCTGGGGGTCCAACAGCCCGGACGTGTGGTGTGTGGTGTTGCCGCTACCGCAGCAGGCGCCCGATGGCATCGGTGGCCTCCTTGACCTTGAAGTCGATGGCCTCGGCCCGAAGCTCCGCGTCCGGTTCTGAGGCGGCGCCGACGACGCAGTGGCCGATGTGCTCCTCCACCAGTCCGAGGCTGACGGCGTGCAGGGCCTTGGTGACGGCTGCGACCTGGGTCAGGATGTCGATGCAGTATTTGTCCTCATCGACCATCCGGGCGATGCCGCGCACCTGGCCTTCGATCCGTTTGAGCCGCCGCAGGTAGGCCTCCTTGTTGGAGGAATAGCCGTGCTCTGGGTGCAGCTCAGCGTCCGCGGATGCCATGGCGGGGACTTCGGGCTCGTTCATAAGCCAAACCTATACCCCCTAGGGGTATGTGGCAAGTACCCGGTGGGGGTATCTTGCGGCTGACGGCCAGGGGCAGGTCACGAGACAAAAAAGCTCCGGAGTGCGTTATTGGGGGATACGCACTCCGGAGCAGTCTTTGGGTAGGCGGTCGATCGTCCGCCTACGGACTCCAGCTTACGTGGCGGTAGGCGGAGAAAGCCAGCACCCCGAATAACTACTTTCGCTTTACTTTAGGGGATCGCGCCGGTTCCCGTGAGCGGAGCCCAGGGACAACTGGGCGGCATGAAAACCGAAGTGGGCCACCGGATAGGCATAAACGTCCGCCAGGGTCATGGTCTCTTTGAAAAACGGGTCCCAGCGGGTCGGGAAATACATCCGGCGGGCCAGGCCATGAGCGGTCTCCCGCCGCAGCCGCTTTTCCAGCGCCGAAGTCACCCGGCGCAGCTTGGCGGCCATCCGCCGCCGGTTGAAAATCCGGGCGCCACCTTTGGATCCCCAGTAGTTGACGACGTTGAACGGTGCCGTTCCGGCGTTCAACAGCCACGCGAAACCTCGGCTGACCGGAACGGGCAGCCGTCCAAAGATCCGCACCAGGGGCAGCAGGGCCAGGACTACAACGTAGCCGAACACCATGTGGTAGAGCAGCTCCTCGTTGCTCCAGCGGGTGCCCGCACTGCGGCGCAACAGCGCCTCGGGCGGGGCAGCCGCCAGGGTGGCTTCGAGCTCTGCGCAATTGCGCCGGTATTCGGCGACCACGGCCTCGCGGTCAAACGGCACGGTCACAACGGCCCCGGTAAGGATGCAGGTCAGGAACCATGTTTTGTCCGGTGGTGGACTGCCGACCGGACCGGAACGATCAGGATCGGATGGTCTTGATGGTGGCTAAGCCACGCGGCCACCGACCCGTTGAGCGCAGCGGAAATCCTGTGGCCCAAGCCGGGTTCCGGTGTGCCCACGATGATCATGGCGGCGCCGACGTCGGCCGCCAGCCTGCCCAGCGCCCGTGCCGGGTCCCCCGCCAGCGTCCGCAGGGTCCAGTGGATGCCAAGGGCGTCGCAGGCTGAGCCGATGCTGTTCCGCAGCTCCTGGGTTACGGCCCGGATCTCGGCGTTGTCGGTGTCCGGGTGCAGCGACAGCCGGTGCGCGGACCGCGCCGGATCCCATTCCACAAGATAGCTGGCCTCATCCACGTGGGCGCAGATCAGCGGGGCGGCGAGTTGCGAGGCCAGCGCGGCGGCGGTCTGCAGCACTTCGGGGCTCTGCCCCGGGAGCACGCCGACGACAAGGGGCGGCGGACCACTCGTGCGTTCGGCGGACATACTCAATTGTGGCCCCCGCTCCACGGCCAGAACAGGGACTTACTCCCCGGTCCTTCCGCGGACCGCCGATCTGCTCCCGGCGCTGTAGGCCGCCAGAGCCATGCGGCCCTTGAACACCTCCGGTGCCGGGCCTAACGTTGAGGAACTGAGGAAAGGGTGACCGCCGTGGAAATCTTCATGTGGTGGCTGGATCTGGATCTGGCGAGCAAGGAGTGGCTGCGGGAAAACCTGCGGGCCGCCGAGTTGCCGCTACCCGTGCTGCAGGGCATTGCCGAGGCCGGCGGCCCGCACCCGGATGCCGTTTCCGGGGTGCTGACCGACGCCGACTGGGACTTCATCGAGACGCAGTCCGAATTCGTGGATTGACCGGCTCGGGCCTCCGAGCGGCGAAAAACCGTTGCGGCCACCCTGCATGAGTGGTTCGATAAGGGTCATGGCTACCGCAGAGAGTTATGTCCTGGCGATCGGCACCAAAAAAGGCCTCTGGCTGGCTACCAGCCCGGACCGCAAGGACTGGTCCGTGACCGGTCCGCATTTTCTGATGAGCGAAGTTCCCAGCGTCGGCATCGACACCCGTGACGGCCGGACCCGGATCCTGGTTGGTGTGCGTTCCGAGCACTGGGGTCCCACTGTCTTCCACTCCGATGACCTGGGCGAAACGTGGAACGAGCCCGAACAGGGCGCCATCCGCTTCCCCGAGGGTACGGAGGCGGCGTTGGAACGCGTCTGGCAGATCCACCCCGACGCCGAGTCCCGCCCCGGCGTCGTCTGGGCCGGCTGCGAGCCGATCTCGGTCTGGAAATCCACCGACGGCGGCGAACATTTCGAACTCAACCGCGGGCTTTGGGACCACCCGCACCGCGGCGAATGGGGCGCCGGGTACGGTGGCGCGGCGGCGCACTCAATCGTCATCGACCCCAGCGGGGAGAAGGTGCACGTCGCCATGAGCACCGGCGGGGTCTACCGCTCGCTCGACGGCGGCAGCTCCTGGGAACCGCGGAACAAGGGAATATCGGCCTACTTCATGCCCGACCCCAACCCGGAGTTCGGCCAGTGCGTGCACAAGATTGCGGCCGATGCGGCCGTCGACGGCCGGCTCTACGCGCAGAACCACCACGGTGTCTACCGCAGTGACGACGACGCGGACAACTGGGAATCAATCGCGGAAGGCCTGCCGGCGGACTTCGGCTTCGTGATGCTCACGCATCCCCGCCGGGCCGGCACCGCCTGGGTGATCCCGCTCAAAGCGGACGGCGAAAGGATCCCGCCGGAGGGAAAACTCGCCGTCCACCGGACCGACGACGCCGGTGCGAGCTGGAAGCGACTGGACGACGGACTGCCCGGGGCGGAATACAACTCCGTGCTTCGGGATGCCGCCTGCGTAGACTCCGCGGAACCGGCCGGCGTGTACTTCGGCACCCGAGGCGGCAGTGTCTATGCCAGCGCCGACGAGGGTGAACACTTCGCCGAGGTGGCCTCGCATCTGCCGGACGTGCTGTGCGTGCGGGCCGCTTCCGTCTCCCAGGCTTTTATCCCCGCTTCCGGCCTGCCCGGCGCCGCTGTGAACGCCTGAGGCCCCGTGGCCGGAATCAGTGTGGTGTTGCCCAGTGTCCTCCAGCCGCTGGCCGGGGGGCAGCCTTTGCTGACTGCGCCCGCCGACTCGGCGGTGACGGTGGAGGGTGTGCTGGACCTGGTGACCGGGGACTACCCGGCCCTGTCGAGGCGGTTGCGGGATGAGACCGGGGCGGTCCGGCGCTACGTGAATATATACGTCAACGGGAATGAGATCCGCCGTTTGCAGGGCCTCGCCACCGAGGTGTCCCCGGGCCAGGAGGTCCTGATCATCCAGTCCGTAGCCGGTGGCTAGGCTCTGCAAGAACGACGCTGCTCATTGCAGAGCGACTGAACTCGCTGGCGATCATCGAGAAGGTCACCGGCCGGCCGGCCGGCATGGCTCGACCTGTCGAAGGCGGGCTCATTCGGAGGCAGCTCCTACTCGGCTGATGCCGCCGACTACTGCGTGACCCGCTGCGGCATCGGGCTCGGCCGCTCGGATCGATCCTCGGTGAGGGCATTCCCGCCAAGTAGATCGAGCTCCCCAAATCGCGCCATAATCAGCGGCCGGCAGCGCCCGTTCAAGATCGTTAACAATTTCGTTTCCGATCCGCCGTCGGTCTCGGGCGGTCGTGACGGATCGCGTCGTTATCCTAGCAATGATGCGATAGGAAGGTACTCCGGTGGCCGCTAGCCTGAGCCTGAAGGACGTGAACCTGCACTTCGGCGGCGTCAAGGTGCTGCAGGAAGTGAGCTTCCGACGACAGACGGCGCGATCGAGTGGCTGCATTCGCTGTCGCGGTCGGATCCAGGCTGAGCCAGGTCCACACGGGTCCGGACCTGACCGCGGGCAGTCCTTACTGACTACGCCCGCGGTGTCGGCCGAACGCCCGGTGGGGACGGCGGAGGAAGTTGCCCCCGCAGCCTCAGGCGACCCGCCAGAGGCTGCATTCATCGGTGTTGATGGCCTTCCGGGTGCCGGACTGCCGGTCCATGATCCAGACGACGCCGATTCCGGGGGCGGTCTCCTGGACGGCGCCGCGGCGGATCACGACGTCGTCGTAGTTCGGGCCGACCTTCAGACGCGCCTCGATCTCGTCGCCGCGGTGCAGCTGCTCCAGGGCGCGGATGCGCGTTACATGGGCTTTGGCTTCCTTCAACATGGCGGGGCCTCCTGGACTGGAGAGTGGTGCCTGCTCTTGCCGGCACTTCCAGTGTCCGGCGCGCATGTTGCGGCTGCGTTTCGTCCCGGTAAGACGTGGGTAAGCGTTCGGCGCCGGGGCCGTTACCGGCACCGCCGTCCTGCTACCGCCGGTCCGGCCCGGGGAGCCTCACGGGATGTGGCGTTCTCCCGGGCGCTGGATCCGGAACCACCGGTAGCCATAGCGGCCCAGCTCGAGTTCGAAACCGCCGTCGTCCGCCAGCTCGATGTCCTGGCCGTCCAGCAGGTCCCGCAGGTAGGCGCCCTCGAATCCCGGTTCCGGGTCTCCGGCGGAGGCCACATTCGCGGCCACCGAGGCTGGTTCCGCGCCGAAGTTGTGGGCCAGGACGACGGTGGAGCCGCCCCAGGAGCACCGGTGCAGCAGCACCTTCGCGGCGGGGTGTTTGATGAGCTCGAAGTCGCCCCATCCCAGTTCGGGGCTTTCCCGGTAGCGCTGGATCAGGGTGGCCATGAAGTTCCACAGCGACTCCGGATCCCGCTTCGCCGCCGCGGCGTTGACGTTCTTTGGCCCGAAGTAGCCCTCCACCACCTGGGCCACGAGGTCCTTCGCCGGGGCGGTCGAGAATCCGCCGTTCTCGGTGTCGTTCCATTGCATGGGGGACCGCACGGCCGAGCGGCCTTCCGCCGACAGGTCCTCGCCCATGCCGATCTCCTCGCCGTAGAAGAGCACCGGGGTTCCGGGCAGCGCGAACATCAGCGAGTAGACCATGCGGATCCGGGCGGGGTCACCGTTGAGCATGGTGGGCAGCCGGCGGCGCAGGCCGCGGCCGTACATCTGCATGTCCTCGTCCGGTCCGAACGCGGCAAAGACCTCCCCGCGCTCGGCGTCGCTGAGTTTGTCCAGGGTCAGCTCATCATGGTTGCGGACAAACATGGCCCACTGGTTGTCCGGGTGGGTCGCCGGGCGGGAGCTGAGCGATCTGGCCAGCGGCCGGGCATCCTCCCGGGCCAGGGACAGGTACAGGTTCTGCATGGACAGGAAGTCGAACTGCATATTCAGCTCGTTTCCTGCCGTGCCGCCAAAGTACTTCAGCTGATCCTTGTAGGGGACATTGACCTCGCCCAGCAGCAGCCCGCTGCCGTTGCGGCGGTTGAGGAAGCCGCGGAGCGCGCTGAGATAGTCGTGCGGGTCGACCTGTGCCGAGCCTTCCTTGGACGTTCCCTGCAGCTCGAGGAAGAACGGCACCGCGTCCAGCCGGAATCCGTCCAGTCCCAGCTGCAGCCAGAACCCCATGGACTTGGCGATCTCGTCCCGCACCTTCGGGTTCGCCACATTCAGGTCCGGCTGGTGCTTGGCGAACATGTGCAGGTACCACTCACCGGTGGCCTTGTCCCGGGTCCAGATGGACGTCTCCTCGCCCGGAAACACGACCTGCTCGGAAGTGTCCGGGGGTGTGTCCTTGCGCCAGACGTAGTAATCGCGAAACGGGTTGTCCACCGATTTCCGGGACTCCACGAACCAGGGGTGCTTGTCCGAGGTGTGGTTGAGGACGAAGTCCGCGATCACCCGCATCCCCCGGTCCTTCGCGGTCCGGATGAACTCCACCACGTCGCCCAGGTTGCCCAGCCGCCGGTCCACGCCGTACAGATCCGTCACGTCGTAGCCGTCGTCCTTGTCCGGGCTGGGGTAGAACGGCATCAGCCAGATGCACGTCACGCCCAGGGCCGCAAGGTAGTCCACGCGCTGGATCAGGCCGCCGAAATCCCCGGTGCCGTCGCCGTCGCCGTCGAAGAACGTCTCCGGATCCAGGCAATAGATGACGGCGTTCTTCCACCAGAGATCCGAGGTTTCGGCGATTCTCACAGCAGCACCTCCCGGTCCTGCCGCGGGCCGCCGGAGGCGCGAAGCTGCGGGAGCACGTGCTCCGCGAAGGCATCGATGAACGGAGTCTGCTCCTGCCCGACGAAATGCAGGTACAGCTCGTCGAAGCCGAGATCGACATATTCCGCGAGCCACTGCGCATGCTGTCCGGTGTCCGCGGAGATGTTCACGACGTTCCGGACCTGTTCCTCGCCGACGTCGGCGCTGACGCCGTCGAAGTGGGCCGCCGTCGGAAGATCCCAGGGGATGGGCGGGGCAAAGACGTTGCTGCGCCACTGGTCCATCGCCACCGCGACGGCTTCCTGCTCCGACGGCGCCCAGGCCAGATGGACCTGCAGGACGGCGGGGCCGCGGCCGCCGGCGTCGCGGTAGGCGGCGAGCATTTCCTTCAGCTTCGCGTGCGGCTGGTTGACCGTGACCAGCCCGTCCGCCCAGGCCGCACCGCGCCGCGCTGTCTCCACGCTGATGGCTGGAGCGATCAGCGGCGGCTTGATCTCCGGCACATCCCAGATCCTGGCCTGCTGGACCGTGACCAGCCCGTCCCGGGTCACTTCCTTGCCGTCGTGGAGTTCGCGGATGACCTGCACCGCTTCCTCGAGGCGCTGCTGCCGCGTCGCCTTGTCCGGCCAGACCTCCCCGGTGATGTGCTCGTTCATGTACTCGCCGCTGCCCGGCGCCAGCCAGAACCGGCCGGGAAACATGTCCGCCAGCGTGGCCGACGCGTGCGCGATGATGGCAGGGTGGTAGCGCTGGCCCGGCGCTGTCACAACGCCCAGGCGCAGCTTGGTGGTTGCCAGGGCGGCCCCCAGCCAGGACCAGGCGAAGCCGGAATGGCCCTGCCGGGCGGACCAGGGTTCGATGTGGTCCGAGCACATGGCGGCGTCGAAGCCCGCCTGCTCCGCCAGCTGCACGTCCTTGAGGAGCCGGCCGGGACTGATCTGTTCATGCGATGCGTGGAAACCGAGGGTAGCCATCGTTCATGTCTACCGTCGGCCCGGCCGCTTGTCGAGGAAAGATCTGCCCGGATCCCTCTGGCGGACGGCCGAATGCGGGACCAGAATGGGGCCTATGCGACTGCCGCTGATGCCCCCGATCGCGCCCATGCTGGCGAAGTCCGTAAGTGCCCTGCCTGACGGCCCGCTGATGTTCGAACCGAAGTGGGACGGGTTCCGGTCCATCATCTTCCGCGACGGCGAGGACGTGGAGATCGGCAGCCGGAACGGAAAGCCCCTCACCCGCTACTTCCCCGAACTCGTCGAGGCGCTGAAGGCCAACCTGCCGCCGCGCTGCGTGCTCGACGGTGAAATCATCATGATCGGTGCCTCCGGCGACCGGCTCGATTTTGACACCCTGCAGCAACGGATCCATCCCGCGGCAAGCCGGGTTCGGCTGCTGGCCGAACAGACGCCGGCGAGATTTGTCGCGTTCGACCTGCTGGCCCTCGACGACGAGGACCTCACCGCGCGCCCCTTCGCCGAACGGCGCGCGGCGCTGGAACGCGTGCTGGCCGGGAGTGCGGCGCCGATCCACCTCACCGCCGCGACCCGGGACAAGGGAACCGCCGAGGAGTGGTTCCACCAGTTCGAGGGGGCCGGCCTCGATGGGGTCGTGGCCAAACCGCTGGACGGGCAGTACCTGCCGGACAAGCGCACCATGTTCAAGATCAAGCACGAACGCACCGCAGACTGCGTCCTCGCCGGGTACCGCGTCCACACCTCCGGGCCGGACCGGATCGGCTCGCTGCTGCTGGGGCTCTACGGCGACGACGGCGGACTCGCCAATGTCGGTGTGGTCGGGGCCTTCCCGATGCAACGCCGGAAGGAACTCTTCGAGGAACTCCAGCCGCTCGTGACCGGCTTCGACGAGCACCCCTGGGCCTGGGACCGGCAGGAGGACGGGACCCGGACGCCGCGCAATGCCGAAGGCAGCCGGTGGAGCGGAGGCAAGGACCTCTCCTTCACCCCGCTCCGCCCGGAGCGGGTGGTGGAAGTGAAATACGACCACATGGAAGGCGAACGGTTCCGCCACACGGCGCAGTTCGTCCGCTGGCGCCCGGACCGGGACCCGCGGTCCTGCACCTACGAACAGCTTGAGGAACCGGTCAGGTTCGATCTGGCAGAGGTGCTGGGCGCCCGCCAGGACTGACCCTGGGCTCCCGCCCGGTCCCGGGGGCGGCTGCCCGGCGTTCCCGCCGGGTTGCTGTTCCGCGGCCGTCCCCGGACACGGAAAAGCCCGGCGTGTCCTGTGAACACGCCGGGCTTCCGGTGTTGCGGCCCGAAGCAACCGGGCGGGAACGCTGCGGCCGGTTACTTGAGGCCGAGCTCCTTGGTGGGAATCTTGAAGGATTCCTTCGCGGTCAGTGCCGAGACGGCCGAGATGACGCAGATGACGGCAGTGAAGATGCTGATCTGGACCCAGCCGCCGGGCCTGATGCCGCCCATGGCCGCGACGATCGCCGGGGCGAAGCCCGCCATCAGGAAGCCGAGCTGGGTGCCGATGGCCAGGCCGGAGAAGCGGACCTTGGTGCTGAACATTTCCGCGTAGAACGCGGGCCAGACGGCGTTGGACGCCGCGTAGCCAAAGGAGAAGAAACCGATCGCGGCCAGGAACATCAGCGGGACGCTGCCGGACTCAAGGCTGAGCAGGAACAGCGGAGTCAGGACCGCGCTGGCCAGCGCGCCGTAGATAAAGACCGGCTTGCGGCCGATCCGGTCCGCGAGCTTGCCGAAGAGCGGCTGGGTGCCGAGGGCAACCACGTTGGCGCCGACGACGAGCCAGAGGGTGGTCGTGCCGTCCACGCCGGCGACGTTCTTGGCGTAGCTGATGGCCAGGGTGCCGAAGACGGTTGAGACGGCGGCGATGAAGGCGCAGGCGACGACGCGGAGGACATCGCGCCAGTGGTCCTTGAGCAGGTCCGCGACGGGCAGCTTGGAGATCTGGGCGGTCTTCTGGGCTTCCTCGAAGGCCGGCGGCTCGTGCAGGGTGCGGCGGATGAAGAACGCAACAATCACCACGACGGCGCTCAGCCAGAACGGGATGCGCCAGCCGATGCCGTACTTGATCTCATCCGGCAGGGCCAGGACGGGGATGAAGACGAGGGCTGCGAGGATCTGGCCGCCCTGGGTTCCGGTCAGCGTCCAGGACGTGAAGAAGGCGCGGCGGTTGTCCGGGGCGTGCTCCAGGGTCATGGAGGAGGCGCCGGCCTGCTCGCCGGCCGCGGAGAGGCCCTGGCACAGACGCGCCAGCACCAGCAGGGCCGGGGCCCACCAGCCGATGGTGTTGAAGTCGGGCAGGCAGCCGATCACGAAAGTGGAGGCGCCCATCAGCAGGAGGGTGAACATCAGGACCTTGCGGCGGCCCACCCGGTCACCGAAGTGGCCCAGGATGACCGCGCCGACCGGCCGGGCGACATAGGCGAAGCCGAAGGTCGCGAAGGACATGATCGCCGCGTTGGCGCCGGCGTCCGGGAAGAAGACGGTGGGGAAGATCAGCGCGGCGGCGGATCCAAAGATAAAGAAGTCGTAATACTCGACGGCGCTGCCCAGGAAGCTGGCGAGGGCTGCCTTCTTCGGCGTCCCGGCCGGCACGTCAGTGCCCGGCGTCGTGGACGGGAGTGTCTGGCTCATGGTGTTCCTTTGTGTGACGACATTGTCGCGGATGGATCAGGAAGGTCTCGGCCGCCGCTGGCTTAAAGTGTGCGGCACCAGGAGGTTCGTGGAAAGACCCGGACGAGTAGCCACATGGTGGGAGCTACTTGTGCGATGTAGCAATCATGGCTGTGAGGGCAGTCACTTGTCAACCAAAATAATCACCATCTAGAAATAGCTCTCACGATGTGAGAGCATTGAACCATGAGTGTGAATCAAGACACAGAATCGGCTGAGGCCGCCTCCACCCCTCCGGCTCCCGCCGGCAAGGGCACTAAAGCCGCCAGGGACGACTCCCGGACGGATATGGTCGGCAAGGCCCTGGGCCTGCTGGTCCTGCTGGGGGACGAGCCGCGGGGGGCGAGTGCCGCGGAGCTGTCCCGCCGCGCGGAGCTGCCCTTCAGTACGACCTACCGCCTGCTGGGGTCTCTGACCCGCGACGGCTTCGTGGACTATGAGCCGGACGGGCGCCGCTACCACCTGGGCCTGCGCATTTTCCAGCTCGGACAGCGCGTGTCCAACCATCACGGATTCGCCGGCACCGCCCTGCCCATCCTGCGGCGCGTCACGGAGCAGACGGGCGAGGCGACCATCCTGTCCGTGCGCGACGGAAACCACCACCTCACCGTCAACAAGGTGGACGGCCCGCAGACTTTCCGCGTCACGAGCGACCCGGGCCATCTGGGCGCACTGCACACCACCTCGGTCGGCAAGGTGCTCGTGGCCTTCGCCGATGACGCCACCCGCAGCCAGCTCGTTGAGGAGCTCGAACTGGAGCCGCTGACAGAATTTTCGATCACGGACCGGGAGGCCTTCCGGGCCGAGATCGGGCTCGTCCGCCAGCGCGGCTATGCCGTGATGGACGAGGAAAACGAACTGGGCATGCGGGCGGTGGCCGTCCCGGTGTTCAACGCCCAGGGCCACGCCTTCGCCTCGCTGGCCACGGCGGTTCCGGTCTTCCGGATGAGCGTAGAGGCCCTCGTGGCCCTGGTTCCGCTGCTCCAGTCGGCGGCGGCGGAGCTGTCGGCCCGACTGCCCCAGGGATGAGTCCGCGAGCCTGTCCGGCACCGTCCCGTAATTATTTGTTCGTTCCTAGAACAAACGTGCAACATGTGAACAAATGCGCTAATGTAATCCCCATCACCCGGCCCGCGGCCTGCGCCCAGAGCGTCTCCGCCCGCCGAGTGCCGTTGTCAAAGGAGCTATACGGATGAGCAATCGAGCAGAGTCCTTCCTCGTGGGCCTGATAGGCGATGGCGTCATGCCGTCCCTCACGCCCCCCATGCATGAACGCGAAGGCGATGTGCAGGGCCTCCGGTACCTCTACCGCCCCATCGATCTCACCGAGCTGGGACTTCCCGGCCAGAGCGTCGGCGAACTCCTGACCGGCGCCTACCGCCTGGGGTTCAACGGGCTGAACATCACCCACCCCTGCAAGCAGCTGGTCCTGGAACACCTGGACGAGGTCACCCAGGACGCCCGGCGCCTCGGTGCGGTCAACACCGTGACCATTCGGGACGGCCGCTTCATCGGCCACAACACCGACTTCTCCGGGTTCGCCGCCGCCCTCGCCACCGGCCTGCCGGGAGCCAAGCTGAACCGCGTGGTGCAGCTCGGCGCCGGCGGCGCCGGGTCCGCCGTCGCCTACGCCCTGCTCACCGCCGGCGTCCAGGAGCTCGACCTTGTGGACACCGATCCCGTCCGCTGCGCGGCACGCGCCGCCGAACTCGCAGGCTTCTTCCCGGACCAGCTGGTCAGCGCGCGGACGACGGCGGAACTGCCGCAACTGATGCCGCTGGCCGATGGCCTGGTGCACTGCACCCCGGTGGGCATGGCCGCCCACCCCGGGACGCCGCTGGACATGTCCCTCGTGGCACCCCGGCACTGGGTCGCGGACATTGTGTACCGCCCGATCGAGACCGAGCTGGTCCGGCAAGCCCGGGCCAAGGGCTGCGACGTGCTCGACGGTGGCCGGATGGCGGTCGGGCAGGCAGCCGATGCCTTCCGGATCTTCACCGGTCTCGAGGCCGACGCGGACCGGATGCGGGCCCACTTCCTGGAGCTCGTCGCAGCCGAAGAGGTGGCCGTCTGATGCGCACCGGAATCGCCACGGTCTGCCTCTCCGGCACACTGCGGGAGAAGATGCAGGCCTGCGCCATTGCCGGCTTCGACGGGATCGAAATCTTCGAACAAGACCTTGTCACCTCGCCGCTGAGCCCGGAGGACGTCCGGAAGATGGCCGCCGACCTCGGCCTGACGCTGGATCTGTACCAGCCGTTCCGCGACTTCGACAGTGTGCCCGACGAGCTGCTTGCCGCCAACCTGCGCCGGGCGGAGGCGAAGTTCCGGCTGATGTCCCGCCTCGGCATGGACACCATCCTGGTCTGCTCCAACGTGGCCACCGCCAGCATTGATGACGACGGACTCCGGGCGGAACAGCTCGCCGCCCTCGCTGCCCTTGCCCAGGACCACGGCGTCAAGGTGGCCTACGAGGCCCTGGCCTGGGGAAAGTACGTCAACGACTACGAGCACGCCCACCGCCTGGTGGAGACGGTGGGCCACCCCAACCTGGGCACCTGCCTCGATTCGTTCCACATCCTCTCCCGTGACTGGGACACGGCCCCGATCGAGTCCTTCAACCCGGAGAAGATCTTCTTCGTCCAGGTGGCCGATGCGCCCAAGTTGTCCTTGGACGTGCTGTCCTGGAGCCGGCACTTCCGGGTGTTCCCGGGGGAGGGGCAGTTCGAACTCGCCAAGTTCCTCGGCCACGTGGTCCGGGCAGGGTACACCGGGCCGGTTTCCCTGGAAGTCTTCAACGACGTCTTCCGCCAGTCCGACGTCGAACGCACCGCGGTGGACGCGATGCGGTCGCTGATCTGGCTCGAGGAGCAGACCGCGAAGTGGCTGGACGCGAATCCCTCCGGCGGACAAGGTTCCGGTGCCCCGGCAACGGGCCGCCGCCGGTACCCGATGGAACTGGCCACGCTCCCGCAGGTGGCCGAACCGGGCGGATTCAACTTCGCCGAGGTCAGGGCCGCGGACAGCGCCGGACTGGAAACCCTGCTGGGACAGCTCGGTTTCGCGTTCAACGGGCGCCACCGGACCAAGAATGTGCAATTGTGGACCATGGGCAACGCCCGCGTGATCATCAACGAGGACTCGTCCCAGGAATCCCGCGACGACGGGGCCGCCGTCGCGCCGGCAATTTCCGCCCTGGGCTTCGACGTTGATTCCCCCGTGATTGCCGCGGCCCGGGCCCAGCAGCTCAAGGCCCCCGCCGTGCCGCGCAAGAGCCAGGCCGACGAGGAAATTTTCCAGGGCTTCGCCGCCCCGGACTCCACTGAGATTTTCCTCTGCCAGGGCAGCCCCGACGGCACCGCCGTGTGGACCCGCGAATTCGGCGAGGGACTGGAAGCCCCCGCCGCCGCCCGGAACGGGGAACAGGGTGCCGTGATCGACCACGTCAACCTTGCCCAGCCCTGGCAGCACTTCGACGAGGCCGTGCTCTTCTATACCAGCGCCCTGGCCCTGGAACCTCAGCCGTATGCGGAAGTCGCGAGCCCCACCGGGCTGGTCCGGTCCCAGGTGATGCTCACCCGTGACCGCGGAGTGCGCCTGGTGCTGAACCTGGCGCCGCTGATCCAGCGCGAAGGCGCCGACTCGGCCGCAGGAACTACGGCCGGCACCGGCCAGCGGCCCACCTACCAGGAACACATCGCCTTTGCGGTGGTTGACCTCGTGGCGACGGCCCGGGCCGCCAAGGCGCGCGGCCTTGATTTCCTCCGGATCCCGGAGAACTACTACGAGGATCTCGATGCACGGTTCGGCCTGGACCCGGCCTTCCTGGCCACTCTCCGGGACCTCAACCTGCTCTACGACCGCGACGCCGAGGGCGAGTTCCTGCACTTCTACACCGCCACCGTCGGCAGCGTCTTCTTCGAAATGGTGGAGCGCCGCGGTTCCTACGACGGCTACGGGGCGCCCAACGCCCCGGTACGGCACGCCGTCCAATACGACCACCTGCACCAGCTGAACCTCACCCCCTGACCCGTCAAAAACACCAACACCCAACGAAAGGAGGCTGCTGTGCCTGAAGAAATCAACCTTGAGATCTACAACGCGGATCCGCTCACGGAGGACGTGTCCGACGAAGCCACGGAGGCCGCACCG
The DNA here is from genome assembly GCF_001750145.1 of Arthrobacter sp. U41. NCBI lineage: Bacteria > Bacillati > Actinomycetota > Actinomycetes > Micrococcales > Micrococcaceae > Arthrobacter > Arthrobacter sp. U41. The sequence continues at coordinate 1,131,581 of NZ_CP015732.1, read as the reverse complement.
AAGACGTACGCGCCCCTCGACGCGGCCGCGGAATCGCAGGCGGACCTCAGCGCCGAAATGAAGGCGCTCGGCGATGCCTACGCCCAGGCGCTCCAGAACGGTGCCCCGGCGGAGACCCAGCCGCGGCTGGACTATGCCCCGTACCGCAGCAGCGTCCTGCGCCACCCCACAAAGGACCTGCACCACGCGGACCCGGAGACCATCGAGCTGTACTCTCCCGCATTCGGGCACATGGACGTGCACGCGCTGGAAGCAGACCTCACCATCGCGCACAACGGTGAACCGCTGGGCGAACGCATCCTCGTCTCCGGCCGTGTGCTCGACGGCGACGGCCGCCCCGTCGCGGGCCAGCTCGTGGAGATCTGGCAGGCGAATTCCGCCGGCCGCTACATCCACAAGCGGGACCAGCACCCGGCACCGCTGGATCCCAACTTCACCGGCGTCGGCCGCTGCATCACGGGCGCCGACGGCTCCTACAGCTTCACCACCATCAAACCCGGCGCCTACCCGTGGAAGAACCACCTCAACGCCTGGCGTCCGGCCCACATACACTTCTCCCTGTTCGGCCAGGAATTCACCCAGCGGATCGTCACGCAGATGTACTTCCCCGGCGACCAGCTCTTCCCGCTGGACCCGATCTACCAGTCGATCGTGGACCAGGACGCCCGAGACCGGCTCGTGGCCACCTACAACCACGAGCAGACCAAGCCGGAATGGGCCCTCGCGTACAACTGGGACATCGTCCTGACCGGGTCGAAGCGGACCTGGACCGAGAACGAGGCATTAGGCGCAGAAGGAGACGAGAATGAATAGGGCCAGCATGACCAAACTCACCCCCACTCCCGGCCAGACCGTGGGACCGTTCTACGGCTACGCGCTGCCCTTCACCAAGGACCGCGAGCTGCTGGCCCCCGGCTCCCCGGGCTCCATCCGGCTCCAGGGCACCGTGTACGACGGCGCCGGGCACCCGATCCCGGACGCGATCCTGGAGATCTGGCAGGCCGACGCCGAGGGCAAGGTTCCGCACCACACGGGTTCGCTGGTGCGCGACGGCTACACCTTCACCGGCTTCGGCCGCAGCGCGGTGGGCAACACCGGTGTTTTCACCTTCACCACGGTAAACCCCGGTCCCACCGAGGAAGGTGCTGCCCCGTTCATCTCTGTCGCGGTCTTTGCCCGCGGCCTGATGAACCGGCTCTTCACCCGGATCTACCTGCCGGAAAACGTGGACGCCCTGGCCGCGGATCCGCTGCTGTCCTCGCTGGACCCGGAACGGCGCAAAACGCTGATCGCACGACGCGACGCAGACGGCGGCCTGACCTGGGACGTCCGGCTCCAGGGCGAGGGCGAGACGGTGTTCCTCGACTTCGAGGGCTCCTCGAAGTGACCTCCCCCGGCGCCGAGGGCGACGTCGGCCTCCTGAGTCCCGTGTCAGCGTCACCCCGCGTGGCGGCGCTGACCGGGGACCGGGCGGTACTGGCTGCCATTCTCCGGGTCGAGGCCGCCTGGGCCACGGTCCTGGAAGGCGCGTCCCTGGTGCCCGCAGGGGCGGCCGCGGTGGTCGCCGCGGCCGCCGAGGTGGGCCGTTATGACCTCCCGGGCCTTGCCGTGCGCGCCCAGGGCGGCGCCAACCCGGTGATCCCCTTGCTGGCGGATCTCCGCGCCCAGGTCAAGGCCCTGGATACGGCGGGCATCGGTGCCGGGAAGGCCGTACACACCTCGCTGACCAGCCAGGATGTGCTCGATTCCGCGCTGATCCTGCTCGCCCGGGACGCCGTCGGCGCACTGCTCACCGAACTCCGGGCCACCACCGCGGCCCTGGCCGCCCTCGCCGCACACCATGCGGACACGCTGTGCGTGGGACGCAGCCTGACCCAGCACTCGCTGCCGTTCAGCTTCGGACTCAAGGCGGCCCAATGGTTCCACGGGCTTGCCGCCGCCGCGCGCCGGCTGGAGGCCCTCGAATTCCCGGTGCAGACCGGGGGAGCGGCCGGAACCCTCGCGGCCGGCACCGTGCTGGCCGCCACAACCATTGCAGCGGGCACGGCGCCGGTCCCGGGTTCCCGGCTCTCCCCGTTTGATCTCTCCGACCGGCTGGCCGCGGAACTCGGCCTCGCCGCCGTTCCGGCGCCCTGGCACACGAACCGGCTGGTTGTGACGTCCCTTGGGGACGCCCTGGCCGCCGTGACCGACGCCGCGGGCAAGATTGCCTCCGACGTGCTGTTCCTCAGCCGCCCCGAGGTCGCCGAACTCGCGGAACCCCGCGCCGCCGGCCGGGGCGGGTCCTCGGCCATGCCGCAGAAGCAGAACCCGGTGCTGTCCGTGCTGGTCCGCAGCGCGGCCCTGCAGGCGCCCGGCCAGGCCGCACAGCTGCACCTGGCCGCCGCCAACTTCAACGACGAACGACCCGACGGTGCCTGGCACAGTGAATGGCCGGCCCTCCGCCAGCTCCTCCGCCTCGCCCTCGGCGCCGCCCTGCATCTCCGCGAACTTGCCGAAGGCCTGGAGGTCTTCCCCGACGCCATGCGCCGCAACCTGGAGATTTCCGGACCGCTGCTGCTCAGTGAAGCCGTCACGGCCGCCGTCGCGCCGCTGATGGCCGGCAGCGTCGCGGGTAAGGACAGCGCCGACGGCAAACAGCGGCTGCAGGCCGTGGTGGACCAGACGCTGCAGGTCCCGGCCGCCGAACAGCCCGCCACCTACCGGCGGCTGCTCCGCGCCGCCGTCCCGGCGGAGCTGCTCTCCGATGCCCGGCTGGAGGAGCTGCTCGACCCCGGCAACTACCTCGGCCAGGCCGCCGAAATCACCCGCCGCATCCTCGCCGCTTATCCGGAGTTCGGCGCCACCGGCGCCGGCTCCTCATCACCGATCCCCGACCTGAACGGAGCCTTCCGTGGCTAGACCAACAGTCAAGGCAGTACTGCTGTCGCCCCAGCGCCCGCTGGGGGACAAGCCCCTCCTCGTGGTGGGCCCGTCCCTGGGCACGTCCACGCTGCTGTGGACCCAGGCCGGGGCCCTGCTCGGGGACGACGTCGACGTCGTCGCCTGGGACCTGCCCGGCCACGGGATCTCGCCGGCCGCGAAGGAACCCTTCACCGTCGCCGAGCTGGCCGACGCCGTCGTCGAGCTGGTTGATTCGATCGCGCCCGGCGCGCGGTTCCACTACGCCGGTGTCTCGCTGGGTGGCGCCACCGGCCTGCAGCTGGGCATCAAGCACGGTGAACGGCTCAAGAGCCTGTCCGTGCAGTGCACCGGAGCGAAGCTCGGCACGCCCGAGGGCTGGCTGGAACGCGCGGAAACCGTGCGCACCCAGGGAACGCCCGTGATGATCCAGGGCTCGGCGCAGCGCTGGTTCGGCCCCGGCTTCATGGAGCGCCAGCCGGAACTCAGCGGCCGGCTGCTGCACAGCCTGCGCGACGCCGACCGCTTCAGCTACGCCTTCTGCTGTGAAGCCCTCGCCGGCTTTGACGTCCGGGCCGAACTCGGCAGCATCCGGGTCCCCACCCAGGCCCTCGCGGGCGTGGAGGACACCGTGGCGCCGCCGTCGTTCGCCCAGGAGATTGTCGAAGGAATCACCGCCGGCGGTGGCACCGCAAGTGCCGTGAGCCTTGAAGGCGTGGCACACCTGGCGCCGTTCGAAGCTCCCGGGCACGTGGCCGACTTGCTGCGGACGCTGATCGCCTGGTCCGAATCCCGCGGGGCCGGACAGTGACCGGCCCGGAGCGGACCGGCCTGGAACGCCACGGAGTAGTGCAGCCTGACGCCACCAGCCAGGAGATCTACGACGGCGGCATGGTGGTCCGCCGCGAAGTGCTCGGCACCGCGCACGTGGACCGTGCCAACGCCAACAAGGATCCCTTCACCGAGGACTTCCAGGACATGATCACCCGGATCGCCTGGGGCGGCATCTGGACCCGACCGGGCCTGACCCGGCAGATGCGCTCCGCCGTCACCATCACCGCGATGGTCGCCCACGGTCACTGGGAGGAGCTGGCCATGCACATCCGCGCCGCCATCACGAACGGTCTGAGCCGGGACGAGATCAAGGAAATCCTGCTGCAGACCGCCATCTACTGCGGGGTCCCCTCCGCCAACACCGCTTTCAAGACCGCGCAGCAAGTATTCCGTTCCATGGACGATGCCGGAATGGACAACACTGAAATGGACAAGACCGTATGAAGCAGGCCTACCTTTACGATGCCGTCAGGACCCCGTTCGGGAAGTTCGGCGGGGGACTGGCGGGGGTCCGTCCGGATGACCTGGCCGCGCATGTGATCGGTGAGGCCGTGAAGCGTGCGCCGAGGCTGGACGTCGAGCGGATCGATGAGGTGGTGTTCGGCAACGCCAACGGCGCGGGCGAGGAGAACCGCAACATCGCCCGGATGGGCACCCTGCTGGCCGGTTTGCCGGTCTCGATCCCCGGCACCACCGTGAACCGGCTGTGCGGGTCCTCGCTGGACGCGGCGATCATCGCCTCCCGGCAGATCAACACCGGCGACGCGAAGCTGATGCTCATCGGCGGCGCCGAGTCGATGTCCCGCGCGCCCTGGGTGCTGCCCAAGACGGAGAAGCCCTACCCGGCCGGGGACATGACCCTGGTCTCCACCACGCTGGGCTGGCGCCTGGTCAACCCGGCCATGCGCCCGGACTGGACCGTGTCCCTGGGCGAGGCCACCGAACGGCTGGCCGAGAAGTACGGGATCACCCGGCAGGCGCAGGACGAGTTCTCCGCGGCCTCCCACAACCTGGCCGCCGCGGCCTGGGACGAGGGATTCTACGACCGGCTCGTCACCCCGGTCCCGGGCACCGGCCTGGTCCGGGATGAGGGCATCCGCGCCGGGTCCTCGGCGGAAAAGCTCGCGGGCCTGAAGACGGTGTTCCGCACCGAGGACGGCACCGTCACCGCCGGGAACGCCTCCCCGCTCTCGGACGGCGCGTCCGCGGCGTGGCTCGGCTCCGAGAACGCCGCCGGGATCCTGGGCCTTGACCCGCTGGCGCGCATCGCCGGGCGCGGCGCGCACGCCAACGACCCGCAGTTCTTCGGCTACGCCCCGGTGGAGGCGGCCAACAAGGCCCTCGCCAAGGCGGGCATCGGCTGGGACCAGGTCGGCGCCGTCGAACTGAACGAGGCGTTCGCCGCGCAGTCCCTGGCCTGCATCAACGCCTGGGGCGTCGACCCGGGCGTCGTGAACCGGCACGGCGGCGCGATCGCGATGGGCCACCCCCTGGGCGCCTCCGGCGGACGTATCCTGGGCACCCTGGCCCGGTCCCTGCAGGCCTCCGGTGAGCGCTGGGGCGTCGCCGCGATCTGCATCGGCGTCGGCCAGGGCCTCGCCATCGTGCTCGAAAACGTCACGGCAACGAAGGCCCAGCGGGCTACAACACGGGCTACAACACGGGCTACAGCACCGGCAACAACAGCAACAGTAAAGGGCTAGGACATGCTGAACTTTCTCGACAGCGTCAACGAGGCCGTCGCCGGCATCAAGGACGGATCCACGGTGATGATCGGGGGTTTCGGCAACGCCGGGCAGCCGTTCGAACTGATCGACGCCCTGATGGACTGCGGCGCCAAGGCTCTCACCGTCGTCAACAACAACGCCGGCCAGGGCGACCAGGGCCTCGCCCTGCTGATCAAGGAAGGCCGGGTGAAAAAGATGATCTGTTCCTTCCCGCGGCAGTCCGATTCCTGGCACTTCGACGCGAAATTCCACGCCGGTGAGATCGAGCTGGAACTGGTGCCGCAGGGCAACCTGGCTGAACGGATCCGCGCCGCAGGCGCCGGGATCGGCGGCTTCTTCACCCCCACCGGCTACGGCACCATGCTGGCCGAGGGCAAGGAAACGCGCATCCTCGACGGCCGCGGCCAGGTCTTCGAGACTCCCCTCCACGCCGACGTCGCGCTTATCAAGGCGCTCAAGGCCGACGGCAAGGGCAACCTCGTCTACCGCAAAACGGCGCGCAACTTCGGCCCGATCATGGCCGCCGCGGCCAAGCACACGGTGGTCCAGGTCACGGAGATCGTCCCGACGGGCGGCCTCGACCCGGAGGTCGTCGTGACCCCCGGAATCTACGTCAACAGCATTGTGAAGGTGGCCTGATATGAGCGTCCAGTCAAATGACCAGGCGAGTACCCAGACCGGCATCCAGAGCTCCGACAAGCCGCTGGGCCGCGATGACCTGGCCCGCCTCGTGGCCCGGGACATCAAGCCCGGCTCCTTCGTGAACCTGGGCATCGGCCAGCCCACCCTGGTGTCCAACTACCTCGAGCCGGAGCAGGACATCACACTCCACACCGAGAACGGCATGCTGGGCATGGGTCCGGTTGCCACCGGGGACCAGATCGACCCCGACCTGATCAACGCCGGCAAGATCCCGGTGACCGAACTGCCCGGGGCGTCCTACTTCCACCACGCCGACTCGTTCGCGATCATGCGCGGTGGCCACCTCGACATCTGCGTGCTGGGGGCCTTCCAGGTCTCGGCGACGGGCGACCTCGCCAACTGGCACACCGGCGCGCCGGATGCGATCCCGGCGGTCGGCGGAGCCATGGACCTCGCGACCGGCGCCAAGGACGTCTTCGTGATGATGACGCTCCTGACGCGCGAGGGCGTGTCCAAGCTCGTCGAGGCGTGCACGTACCCGCTGACCGGCGTCGGCTGCGTGACCCGGGTCTACACGGACAAGGCCGTCTTCCTGACCGGGCCCGGCGGTGTCCAGGTCCGCGAGACATTCGGCTGCACATTCGAGGAGCTGCAGGCAATGGTTCCGGTCCCGCTCAAGGCCGCATCCTCCGAAGGAAGTTAAGACTCCGCTCACCCGGATAAAGTGGGGCGGGACCGAGAGGCATGGAAATGATTGTCGCAGCAAAGGGCGCCAAGGCCGCTGGCGCGCCACCGGCCAGTGACCAATACGTACAGTCGCTGGCGCGCGGGCTGGCAGTGATCCGCGCCTTCGACACGGACCATCCGAAGATGACGCTGACCGAGGTGGCGGCCCGGACGGACCTCACCCGCGCCACGGCGCGGCGCTTCCTGTACACACTCGTGGAGCTGGGCTACGTCCGCACCGACGGCAAGATCTTCGCCCTGACCGCGAAGGTGCTGCAGCTCGGCTACGCCTACCTCTCGGGCCTGTCGCTGCCGCAGCTCGCCCAGCCCCACCTCGAGGAGCTGTCTCTGCAGCTGGGGGAGTCGACGTCGGCCGCTGTGCTGGAAGGCACGGACATCGCCTACATCGCCCGGGTGGCGACGCGCCGGATCATGACGGTCGGCATCACCGTCGGCACCCGCTTCCCGGCGTACGCCACCTCGATGGGCAGGGTGCTGCTGGCGGCCCTGCCGCCCGCCGAGCTGGAGGACTACCTCGCCAGGGCTGAGATCCGGCCACTGACGCCGCTGGCCATCGGAACCCGGGAGGCCCTGCTGGCGGAACTGGCCCGCGTCCGCGCCCAGGGCTGGTGCCTGCTGAACCAGGAACTCGAGCTCGGGCTGATGTCCATCGCCGCGCCCGTCCACGACGGCCCCAAGGTGGTCGCCGCCATCAACGTGTCCCTGCAGGCCCAGTCGGTCGCGAGCCGGCCGGATCCGGAGGCCTACCTGGACTCGGTGCGGACGGCCACCGTGGCCACTGCCGAACTCATCTCCGCGGACCTGTCTTCCGGCCGCTAGCTCAGCTGGAGGGGTCAGAACCCGGCGCGGTGGACACCATGATGGTGACCCCACCCTCGTCGTCACGGATCTTGAGGTGCAGGTCCTTGCCCACGAGCGAGGCGTGGATATCCTCGCTGTCCGCGGGGGCGATCTGCTCCGCCAGTCGTGTGACCGCCAGCGCCATGGCCCTGCCCCAGTCGTGGGGATCAGTGCTGGACGCCTCGGCCTCGGCCGAGTAGTTCTCCTGTGCTTCGGACATGTGCTCCCGCTTCCCGCCCCTGGAGCGCGTCCTGTCTGGCTGGTCCGGACAGGCGGCCTGCCCGGACGATATCTCACGCCGGCAGGCTCCAGTACTTGAGCATGGCCAGTCTAGTGACCGCGGAGCTCGGACGTCCACGGTTCGCGCCCCTGCTGCGGAAGTTACGCGCGGAATCCCGCTAGGATTTCAATCCGGGACACCCCATGCCCGCCTGCGATCGAAGGACGCCATGACAGAGAACGAACCGGCGCTTGACAGCCTAACCGCGCTCGACAGCAAGGCGCCGCCCAGACGCGCGGCCGTCATCATCAACCCCGCCAAATCCGGTGGTCCGGCGCTCCAGGGGGCGATCTTCAGGCTCTGCGAAACGCAGGGCTGGGCCGAGCCGCTCTGGCTGGAAACGACCGTTGAAGACCCGGGCACCGGCCAGGCACGCCAGGCGCTGGAGGCCGGAGTCGACGTCGTGATTGCCGCCGGCGGCGACGGAACCGTGCGCTGCGTCGCCGAGGTGCTCGCCGGCACCGGAACGCCGATGGGCCTGGTCCCGCTGGGAACCGGGAACCTGCTGGCCCGCAACCTCGGCGTGGACATCACCGACCCGGTCTCCGCCTGCTACGACGCCTTCAACGGCAGCGACCAGGCCATCGATGTCGTCAAGGCCCGGCTGAACCACTCGGACAAGGAGCAGGTGTTCCTGGTCATGGCCGGGCTCGGCTACGACGCCGCCATCATGGCCGACACCGTCGATGTGCTGAAGGACCGGATGGGCTGGCTGGCGTACGTCGAGGCCGGCATCCGTAAGCTCCCCGGCAAACCGGTCAAGGCGCAGATCAGCGTCGACGGCGGCGAGCCTGTCCGCCGCAGGATCCGCAGCGTCATGATCGGCAACTGCGGCCGGATCATGGGCGGGGTCGAGATCTTCCCCGACGCCAGAATTGACGACGGAGTGCTGGATCTGTTGGTCCTGGCCCCGCGGGGCCGGCTCGGCTGGCTGGGAGTCGTTGCCGGCATTTTCGGCCGGAACAAGAACGAGACCGAATCGGTGGAGTACTTCCAGGGCAAATCGGCCGAAATCACCCTGGAGCATGAGCAGGAATTCCAGCTCGACGGCGACCACCTTGGCACCGGAACGCACCTGGCCGTGACTGTTGAGCCCGACTCCTTGAAGATTCGGATGTCCATCTAAAACACCGGCCGGCGGCTTAGGGCGATACTTGTCTACCGATAACCGGCGCCAGCATTGGGGGGACTGTCCCGGGTAGTGAGTACTACCCGGGACCCGTCCTCTAAGCCCTGCCGCAAAGGCAGGTATCAACCACCCGTGACCGGGGTATTCCCACCAACTTGGATTGGCTCAGGCATCAAACGATGCAGCCAATTGCCTTTTGGAGGGAGTCGCAATGGCCCGCTGGTTGCTTGTCGCCCCGGATGTTCGGCCGAATGACCGAACATCCTTAGTTTGTGCGGAAAGGTGTGCGGACGAAGCATCCGCACACCGGCGCCCCACGGACCCCAGCGGGTGCCGGTGACGCCCCGGTCCGAGGGCATGCCGCTCGGCCTGACCCTCCAAAGCCCCGCACGCAGTGCCGGCCACCCCGGGGGCACCGTGGCCGACCTCGCGTACGCCCCCCACGCCCCCCGCGTCCTCAGTACGCCCCAGGCCGCCCACGGAGACGCCGCAACCCTGGCGCCCCTGCGGCGGCCCGCCGCGGGGCCGCCCGTCCAGCCCTCCGCTGTTGCCGCCGCTGCGCAGTCCGCTCCGGCACGGCTCTCCGGCCGGGAATGGGCGCGGTTCCTGCGCCGCCTGCTGCGGGGCACGGATTCCCTGCTCGTCATCGCCTCCGTCATCGCCGGATTCTTCATCCATATCGAGGGCGGACGGCCTTTCGCGGGAACCGCCGCGGACCTCACCGGGACATCGATTGGAGTTGTCCTCGGCGTGCTGTGGATTGCAGCCCTGGGCCTTTACCGCACGCGGGACCCCAAGATTCTGGGAGCCGGGACCAGTGAGTACAAGCGCGTGGCAGCCGCCAGCAGTGCAGTCTTCGGGTTGCTTGCCGTGGGGCTGGTGGTTTTCAGCGTCCAGCCGGCGTCGGCGTTCTACCTGGTGTCCCTTCCGCTGGGACTGATCCTGCTGCCGCTGAGCCGGTGGATTGCCCGCCGCTGGTACAATGCGCGGCAGGCCCAGGGACAGTACCTCGTCAGGGCGATTGTCATTGGCCAGGCCGAGGATGTGCGCTACGTTCTCAAGCGGATCGCCCGCAAATCCAACGCCGTCTACGAGATCCTTGGGGTCGCGCTGCCTGGCGGGCGGCGGGGGACGTCGTTCGACGTCGACGGCCGCAGGGTGCCGGTCCTCTCCTCCACCGATGACGTCGTCCGGACGGTTGGCCTCTGCGGCGCGGAGGCAGTCATCGTGGCCGGCCCGGTACCCGGGGGCAACCAGTACATCCGCGAACTGGGCTGGGGGCTGGAAGAGCACAAGGCGGAACTTGTGCTGGCCGCGTCCCTGACCAACGTTGCCGGACCGCGGATCCACTGGCGCCCGGTGGAAGGGCTGCCGTTGATGCACGTGGATGTACCGCGGTACAGCGGCGCCAAACATGTCTTCAAGCGGCTGCTGGACATCGCGGTGGCTGCTGCTGCCCTGATCCTGCTCTCGCCGCTGCTCCTGGCCCTGGCAATCATCGTCAAACGCGACAGCCCGGGACCCGTCCTGTTCCGGCAAGAGCGGGTGGGCAAAGCCGGAAAACCTTTCCGGATGCTCAAATTCCGGTCCATGGTGACGGACGCCGAAGCCGCGCTGGCCGGGCTCGGCACCCAGAACGACGGCGCCGGCGTGTTGTTCAAAATCCGCAATGATCCCCGCGTGACCCGCTGCGGACGCTGGATGCGCCGCTACTCGCTGGACGAACTGCCGCAGTTCTGGAACGTCCTGTCCGGCGAAATGAGCCTTGTCGGACCCCGCCCGCCGCTGCAGCGCGAGGTGGGCCGCTACGAGAGGCACACCCACCGCCGCCTGCTGATCAAACCGGGAATTACCGGGCTGTGGCAGGTCAACGGCCGTTCGGACCTGCCGTGGGATGAGGCCGTGCGCCTGGATCTCTACTACGTCGAAAACTGGTCAATCATGGGCGACGTCATCATCATATGGCGCACCTTCAAGGCTATGTGCGTGCCTGCCGGCGCGTACTGACTGAGTGAGGAAACACAATGAATGAATCACGCTCGGGGTATTCTCGCGGACTGGACCCGGCGCCGGCCGCCGGGCCGCTGCGGGTAGCCGTCATCGGCGCGGGCTACTGGGGGCCCAACCTGGCCCGGAACTTCACCGCCAGCCCCGACTGGGAGCTGGCGGGAATAGTGGACCTGGACCAGGGCAGGGCCGCCAGGCTTGCGGCAGCCCAGGGCCGGGTGCCCGTCTTCAGATCCGTCGACGAACTGCTGGACACCGCCGACGTCGACGCCATTGCGATTGCGACGCCGGCGCACACCCACCACGGCATCGCACTGACGGCCCTGAAGGCAGGGAAGCACGTGCTGGTCGAGAAGCCACTCGCGGACAGCCGGGTCAAGGGACTGGAGATGGTCGAGGAAGCGCAGGAACGAGGCCTGGTCCTGATGGCGGACCACACCTACTGCTACACCCCCGCCGTGCTGAAGATCCGGGAGCTGATCGCCGACGGATCGCTCGGCGAGATCCTGTTCATCGACTCGGTCCGGATCAACCTGGGGCTCGTGCAGCCGGACGTGGACGTCTTCTGGGACCTCGCGCCGCATGATCTGTCCATTCTCGACTTCATTCTCCCCGACGGGCTGCGGCCGGTGGAGGTGACAGCGCACGGGGCGGATCCCCTGGGAACGGGCCAAGCCTGCATCGGGCACCTGACGTTCGCCCTCCCGAACGACGCCATGGCCCACGTCCACGTCAACTGGCTGAGCCCGACCAAGATCCGCCAGCTCGTGGTGGGCGGCTCCCGACGGACGCTGGTCTGGGATGACCTGAATCCCCAGCAGCGTCTGAGCGTCTATGACCGCGGAGTCAGCCTGGACCGGGAATCACGCTCCGCAGCGGACCGACGGAACTCCGCCATCTCCTACCGGCTCGGCGACACCTGGTCACCGGCGCTGCCCGAATACGAGGCCCTTGGCCAGATGGTGGCCGAATTCGCCAACAGCATCTGGCAGCAGCGACCCGCCCGGACCAGCGGTGCCTCCGGCCTCCGCGTCCTGTCCGTTCTGGAGGCTGTCAGCGACAGCCTCAGCGCGGACGGAAAAGCCAGCATCGTCGTCGGAAATGAACCGCAACTGGAGGCAAGCAGATGAGCATCCTGCAGGGAGCACAGGTTCTGGTCACAGGCGGAGCCGGGACCATCGGTTCCACGGTCGTGGACCACCTGCTCGACGCCGGCGCCGGCAGGATCGACGTGCTGGACAACCTGGTCCGGGGGCGGCGGGCCAACCTGGACCCGGCCCTGGCCAGCGGACGGGTCGAACTCGTCGAAGGGGACATCCGCGACCGGGATCTGGTCCACGACCTGAGCCGGGGCAAGGACATCGTCTTCCACCAGGCGGCCATCCGGATCACCCAGTGCGCCGAGGAACCCCGGCTGGCGCTGGAAGTGCTGGTGGACGGGACCTTCAACGTGCTCGAGGCCGCGACGGCCCATCGGGTCGGGAAGCTCGTGGCCGCCTCCAGCGCCTCGGTCTACGGCATGGCGGAGACGTTTCCCACCACCGAGCGCCATCACCACCACAACAACGACACGTTCTACGGTGCGGCCAAGTCCTTCAACGAAGCCATGGCCCGGAGCTTCCGCGCGATGTCCGGCCTGGACTACGTGCTGTTGCGCTATTTCAACGTGTACGGGCCGCGGATGGACGTCCATGGCCTCTACACCGAAGTGCTCGTGCGCTGGATGGAGCGGATCGAGGACGGGCTGCCGCCGCTGATCTTCGGCGACGGACAGCAGACCATGGACTTTGTCCACACCAGGGACGTGGCCCGGGCCAATATCCTCGCCGCAGGCAGCGGGGTGGACGAGGGTGTGTACAACGTCGCCAGCGGGGCAGAGACAAGCCTGCTGGAACTCGCCGAGGCGCTGCTGCGTGCCATGGACTCGACGCTGCACGTGGAGCACGGCCCGGAGCGGGCCGTCAACGGCGTTGTCCGGCGTCAGGCGGATACCGCCGCGGCCAGGCGCGACCTTGGGTTCAGTGCCGAAACCGGGCTCGAGGAGGGCCTGCGCGAACTGGTGGAGTGGTGGCGGCCGCTGCGCGTTGAAATTGCGGACGCCAGGGTCGGGGGTGCGCGGTGACGGTCGGCCAGGGCCAGGCCCTGAACCGGATCAACGTGATGAAGCCGTGGCTCGGAGTGGAGGAAGCCGAGGCCGTGGCCGAAGTGATCGCCTCCGGCTGGGTGGCGCAGGGACCCCGCGTGGCGCGCTTCGAGGAAGCCTTCGCCGACGCGCAGCAGGCCAGCCATGCCGTCGCGGTCTCCAACTGCACCACGGCCCTGCATCTGGCGTTGAAGGTGGCCGGCATCGGACCGCATGACGACGTGGTCGTCCCCTCTTTTTCCTTCATCGCCACCGCCAACTCGGTCACCTATGTGGGCGCCCGGCCGGTCTTCGCCGACGTCGAGGCGGACACCGGAAATGTGTCCGTGCGCACCCTTGCCGCCGCCCTGACGCCGGCCACCCGCGCCGTGATCGTGGTCGACCAGGGCGGCATGCCGGTTGACCTCGACCCGATCCGCGCCCTCTGCGACGGGCTGGGCATCACCGTCATCGAGGACGCGGCCTGCGCGGCGGGCTCCACGTACCGGGGCAGGCCGGTGGGAGCGGGTGCCGAGCTCGCCGCCTGGTCGTTCCACCCGCGCAAAATCCTCACCACCGGTGAGGGCGGGATGCTGACCACCCGCAACGCGGCATGGGCCGACCGCGCCCGCAAGCTCCGCGAACACGCCATGAGCGTCTCGGCGAACGACCGCCACGCTTCGGTCCTGGCACCGGCGGAGGAATACGGGGAGATCGGGTTCAACTACCGGATGACAGACATGCAGGCCGCCGTCGGGATCGTGCAGTTGGGCCGGCTTGCCGAGGCGGTGTCCCGGCGCCGGGCCATCGCCGCAGCCTACCGGGTGGCGCTCGCCGGGGTGGAGGGACTGCGCTTCAGCGAGGACCCCCTCTACGGAACCAGCAATTTCCAGTCGTTCTGGTTCGAAGTCCTGCCGGATTTTGCGCTCGGACGGGAGGAACTGCTGGAGCGGATGGCGCAGGACGGAATCTCCGCCCGGCGGGGCATCATGGCCGCCCACCGGCAACCCGCCTACGCCGGTCGGGACACCGGCGGGGCCGACCTGTCCGTGACGGAGCGGCTCACCGACCACACCGTCATTCTGCCCGTCTACCACCAGCTGACCCTGGATGAGCAGTCCCGGGTCATCCATTCGATCCTGAAGGCTGCGGGGAAATCCGATGACTGAGCTACTGCTGATTGGCGCCAGCGGCCTCGCCCGTGAGGTGCTTGCCTGCGTGCGCGAAAACGGCCAATTCGACGTGGTCGGAGTCCTTGACGATGACGAATCCAAGGTCGGGTCAGCACTTGACGGCGCCCCCGTCCTGGGTCCCGCCAGCCACGCCCTCCGCTACCCCGAAGCGCGCGTGATCGTCTGCATCGGTGCCGGGAAAGGGCGCGAGCGGGTTGTCGCCAGACTCGCCGGGCTGGGCTTCCCCGGGTACCGCTTCGCGACGGTGATTGAACCTTCGGTGCGGATTCCGTACTGCTGCGACATCGGTCCCGGCAGCATCCTGCTGGGCAATGTCACACTGACCGCCGGGATCACGGTCGGGAGCCATGTTGTGATGATGCCCGGCGTGACGCTGACCCACGACGACGTCGTGGAGGACTTCGCCACCCTGGCCGCCGGCGTCTCGCTCGGCGGCGGGGTCAGGGTCGGGCGCGCGGCCTACCTGGGCATGAACTCCTCGGTCCGTGAACGGACTTCGGTGGGGGCCGGGGCCGTGATCGGCATGGGAGCCGCCGTGCTGGGAGACGTGCCGGTGGAGGAGACCTGGGTTGGTGTGCCGGCACGGGCCATTACCGCGAACAAGTACGCGGCGCGGAAGACTCAACACATCGTGGCGGGGACTTAACGTGCGTCTCTCAAGGCCGTTCCCGCACACAGGCACTGCCGAGGTGACCGTGGTCGTGCCCTGCTACAACTACGGCCGGTACCTTCCCGAAGTCGTGCAGAGTGTTCTGTCGCAGGAACGAGTGGACCCAAGGGTCATCATTGTCGACGATGCGTCCCCTGACGGGTCCCTGGAAGTCGCCAGAGTTCTCGCGGCCGCTGATTCCCGCATCACCGTGGTTTCCCACACGCGGAACCAGGGACACATCGCTACCTACAACGATGGTCTGGCGCGGGTCGAGACGGAGTATGTGGCGCTTCTTTCCGCCGACGATTTGTTGGCGCCCGGCGCACTGGGGCGGGCGGCGGACCTCATGAAAGCTCACCCACAGGTGGGACTCGTGTATGGAATGCCGCTGGAGTTCAGCACGGAGCAGGGATTACCGTGCACCGACGATTCAGGCCGCCTTGCCAGCTGGACCATTTGGAGCGGCCGCGAGTGGCTGCGCTGGACGTGCCGGCGGGGTAGATGCTTCATCCTGTCCCCTGAAGTCGTTATGCGGACTGAAGCCATGCGCAAGGTGGGCCCTTACAACACGGGGCTGCCCCACTCAGGCGACCTCGAGTACTGGGTCCGCACCGCGGCCGGCTGGGACGTGGGGCGGGTCAACGGTCCGGCGCAGGCCTTCTACCGGGTCCACGGCAACAACATGCACTTGACCACCTTTGACACGATCCAGGTGGACCTGAAAGAAAGACTGGCCGCATTCAATGTGCTCGCCACCGCCGAACTCCAACAACAACTCCCGGGTGCGGACCTGTTCCACCGGCAGGCCCGACGGGGAATCTGCCGGGAGGCACTTCTGCTGGCGGAAAGGAACCTGGACGCGGGTGGCGCCATTGACCTTTCGCTCTCCCTGCTGGACGTGGCGCAGTCAGCTTGCGCGGAAGCCGCCGAAACGCTTCGGGGCAGATCCGTGGCGTACAGGCTTCAGCGGGCGCGACGGGGAGAGGCACCTGCCAGCATCCAGGGTCTCATTGAAGGTTTTCGACGGCAGCTGGATCGGGTCCGCTGGACCGCCTGGCGCAAGGTGGGGATATCGTGAGCCCGGCACAGAGTCCGGACAGTGGCCTCGAGACGGTCAGGACCCGCCTCCGGGGCGGTATCGTCTGGGGTGCCGTCGGTGTCGGCTCCGGAAGGGTGCTCCAGTTCGTCACCACGCTGATCCTGGCCCGCATCCTGGCCCCGGAACATTTCGGCGCGCTGGCCGTAGCCCTCGTGGTACAGACGATTGCCCTGAACATCACCGAGCTGGGCGCAACGGCCGCACTAGCCCGCGCGGACCGTGACCCCCAGGAAATAGCCCCAACCATTTTCACGATCGGCCTGGTCACGAGCGCCCTTCTTACCGGCGCCGTGTTCCTGGGTGCGCCGGCCCTCGCCGCAGCAATGGGGGATCCCGCCGCAACCCAGGTGGTGCAGATTATGGCATTCACCATCCTGCTGGCAGGACTTTCCGGGGTTCCGGCTGCCATGGTTTGGCGGGACTACCTCCAGCGGCCCCGGGCACTGGTGGAAATTGCCGGCACAGTCTGCACCCTGATCCTGGTTATCCCCATGGCGCTCGATGGGTGGGGGGCTTTCGCGTTGGCCTGGTCGCGGCTGGGCGGCCAACTGGTGACGACAGCGGGGTACTGGCTGATCACCCCGCAACGCTTCCGCCCCGGGTTCGACCGCACCGTGGCGGGATATGTCCTTCGCCTGGGTATGCCCCTGGCCATGGCAAATCTGGTGGTCTTCGCGACCCTTAATCTGGACTACATCGTCGTGGGCCGCGAACTCGGAGCCGCGGAACTGGGCGTATATCTCCTGGCCTTCAACCTCGCCAGCCTGCCCAGCAGCCTGATCACCGCAGTGATCCGCACTGTGGCCGTGCCGACCTTCGGGCGCCTCCACAGGGCGGGGCGGCTTGCTGGGGCGGCACCGGGGATGCTGGGAATCAGCGCCTACCTGGCCATGCCGGTTTCCGCGCTGCTCGTTGGTCTTGCGGAGCCACTGATCCACGTACTTTACGGACAGGCATGGGCCGGGGCCTCAGCGGCGATGATCGGTCTCGGAATCTTCGGGGCCGGCCGGATCCTGACGGAAATGCTCGCCGATATGTGTGTCGGGGCCGGGCGGACCGGTGGGCTCTTCTGGGTCCAGGTGGCATGGTTCGCCACGCTGCTGCCGGCGTTGCTGGTCGGAGCATCGTTCAGCGGCTTGGCCGGTATAGGTGCGGCGCAGGCCGTGGTGGTCTGGCTCGTTGTTCTCCCGCTCTATTTCGTCGTCGTCAGGATCACCGTCGGAGCCCGGACGGGCGCGATGCTGCGCAACTGTCTGCCGCCGGTAGCGGCCGCTACCGTTGCCGGGCTGGCTGGCTGGCTGGTAGCCACTGTCGTGGGACAACCGCTCTTCGCCCTCATCGCTGGCGGCCTCACCGGCACCGCGTTGTATCTGTTACTGACCCTGAAGTATGCACTGCAGGCGTTGAAGAGCCTGCGGTCACTCACCGCCAGTGGTGCGGATGGAGCGCGAGTGCCAGCCTCCACGACCGCGCCCTTAAGCCTACGGAGCTGACAATGCACCCCCCTGCCCAACTTCACGTGCCCTTGGTCGACATCGCCGCCCAACAGTCGGAAATCGAACATGAACTGGCTCCGCAGCTGCAGGACATTCTGAAGCGCGCCGCCTTTATCGGCGGCAAGGAAGTGGAACTTTTCGAACGACAGTTCGCCGACTTCCTCGGCGCGCGCCACTGCATTGGTGTGGGCAACGGCACGGATGCGCTGGAACTCGCCCTGCTTGGGGCGGGCATCCGGCCCGGTCAGGAGGTCATTGTGCCGGCCAATACGTTCATTGCCACCGTGGAAGCCGTCGTCCGGATGGGAGCTGTGCCGGTGCTCGCGGATGTTGACGAGCAGTATCTTCTCCTGGATCCGGACGCCGTTGAGCGTGCGGTCACCAGCCGGACAGCGGCCATAATCCCTGTGCATCTTTTCGGCCAGGTGGCTCCAGTCGAGCGGTTCGCGGAGATCGCAGAACGCTGCGGCGCGGTGGTCATTGAAGATGCTGCACAGGCACAGGGTGCAACACGGTTCGGCCGGTCCGCCGGAACATTGGGCCACGTAGCTGCCACCAGCTTCTACCCGGGAAAGAACCTGGGCGCGGCCGGCGACGCGGGGGCGGTTATCACGGACGACGACAGCACCGCCCGCATGGTTCGGCTGCTCAGCGCGCACGGTAGCGAACGCAAATATGAGCATGAATTCATGGGAATGAACTCCCGCCTGGACACCATCCAGGCGGCCGTGCTGCTGACCAAGCTCAGACGGCTCCGGGACTGGAATGAGCACCGGCGTCAGGCCGCAGCCCTGTACCAGGCACTGCTGGCGGATCTTGACGCCGTCCGTACGCCTCGGTCCGCAACAGGGAATTCGGATGTATGGCATGTTTTCGTGGTCCGGCTTGCCGGCCGCGACAAAGTGGCGGCCCGCCTGAAGGAATCCGGCGTCTCAACGGGGGTCCACTATCCGGTGCCCATCCATCGCACCGAGGCCTGGCGGCGGCTGGGCCTGAAGTCCGGGAGCTACCCCGTTGCCGAAGCAGCCGCCAGGCAGATCCTGTCCCTGCCGATCTATCCCCACATCACTGCCCGCCAGCAGGAGCATGTCGTGGCCAGCCTCCGGACTGCAGTCGATGAGAGCAAATCATGAGTCGCCTCGGCCCCCGCGAATTCGTCGCAAAGACAAGCGTCCCGCGAGGCGTCGTAGCCGACACACCCGGCGCACTACGGGGAGCGGCGGCCGTCCGGCCGACGCATGTCCGGCGCAGCGCCTCCCCCATCACGCCGGTCCCCGGCACAGGAACCGCCTACGGCAGGAGTGACATGAATGACATGAGAAACGTTGCCAGCACAGCAGACGTGGCAGCGACCGCAAACATCGGGAAGGGCACCCGGATCTGGCACCTTGCCCAGGTCCGGGAAGAGGCGACTGTGGGGGCAAACTGCAACATCGGCCGGGGCGCGTATATCGGTCCCGGGGTCCGGGTGGGTGATAACTGCAAGCTGCAGAATTACTCCTTGGTCTATGAACCGGCACGCCTTGCCGACGGCGTTTTCGTCGGCCCCGCGGCCGTGCTGACCAACGACCTGCACCCGAGGGCCATCACCCCCGAAGGATTCCTCAAAGGGGCGGAGGACTGGGAGGCCGTCGGGGTGACCGTCGGCAAAGGCGCCTCCATCGGCGCCCGCGCTGTCTGCATCGCCCCGGTCCGCATCGGCGAATGGGCGACGGTGGCCGCGGGGGCCGTCGTCACAAAAGACGTTCCCGCCTACGCCGTCGTCGCCGGGGTGCCGGCGCGGCAGATGGGCTGGGTCGGCGAGGCCGGACTACCGCTGAAACAAGACGACGGCGGAATCTGGCTGTGCCCGGCCACAGGGCGCCGCTACATCGAAGCTGGCGGGCAGCTACTGCCCGCGGAAAGGTCTTGAGGGGGCGGCATGGAAGAGCTGGGCAAGAACAGAGTAATCCTGGGCGGCACGCCGGTGGACCTGATGGATCCCGAACCGGCACTGGAGCGGATCCTTGCGAGGGCGGCCGGCGGTGGCGGGTTGAGGCCGCTTGGAGTGGCTTCGGTCAATCTCGACCATCTGCACCATTTTGGCACCGGCGGCCGCTGGGCGGGCACGTTGCACGCCGACCCCGCCAGCACTGCGGACTGGCTCTACCTGCTTGATGGCGCACCTTTGGTTTCCCAGTCACAGCGGCTCACCGGGCACCGGTGGCCGCGACTGGCCGGCAGCGATCTTGCGTCTCCGCTCTTGGCACAGGCCGAGCAACTCG
The DNA here is from genome assembly GCF_001750145.1 of Arthrobacter sp. U41. Classification (NCBI taxonomy): domain Bacteria; kingdom Bacillati; phylum Actinomycetota; class Actinomycetes; order Micrococcales; family Micrococcaceae; genus Arthrobacter; species Arthrobacter sp. U41. The sequence goes on along the minus strand of NZ_CP015732.1, from coordinate 1,111,648 downwards.
GGCTGCGGGTGGGATTCCTGGGCGGGTCTGAGGCGAACCAACAGCTCCTGGCTCAGAAGCTCGCGACGGAGCATCCCGGCCTTCAGCTCGTGGGCATGTGGTCCCCGGGTCGCGAGGAGCTGGCCTCCACCACGGAATCCGAACGGATTGCCCTGGAGATTTCCCATGCCGGCGTACAAATCCTTTACGTGGGACTCGGCAAACCGCGCCAGGAACTCTGGATCGACCGCTACGCCGGGCTCACCGGGGCGGCCGTCCTGCTGGCCTTCGGTGCGGCGGTGGACTTCCTCGCCGGCAGGGTCCAGCGGGCCCCCCAGTGGTTTTGTGAGCACGGCCTGGAATGGGGGTACCGGCTGGCCTTGGAGCCTAAGCGGCTGGCAGGCCGCTACCTCGTTAATGGACCGCCGGCCTACCTGAAACTGCGAACGTCCTCCTGCTGCATCCCGCCGGCCATGCCGGACAGCTTGACGACGACCGATCCGGCACCCAGGACTCCCGGCCACTTCACCGGACCTGACGGAGTGGCGGACGCCGTTGTGATCGTTGTGACGTACAACAGCGCAGATTGCCTGGGGGCGCTGATCGAGAGCCTGAGGGCCGAAACGGCCGACCTGACCTTGCGGGTTGTGGTGGCAGATAACTCCTCAAGCGACGGGACGCTTGAATTCTCGCGCAGCCGGCACCCTGACGTGCTGGCGTTTGCCACCGGCGGCAATCTGGGCTACTCCGGGGGCATCAATGCGGCCATGCGAAGGGCCGGTGATGCCGCGGCCGTTGTGGTGCTGAACCCGGACCTCACGGTGGAACGCGGCGCCTTGAAGACGATGATGCAACGGCTGCTTGCCTCACAGGCGGGCGCGGTGGTTCCCCGCCTGCTCAATCCAGGAGGTGAAACTAGCCGCTCACTCTATCGAGAGCCGAACATCCCCACCGCCGTTGGTGATGCGCTGATGGGCCGCCGGGCGCCCAGCCGACCTGACTGGCTTTCCGGCACCGACCTCAACCCGGAGAGCTACGCCCATCCCCACACGGTGGATTGGGCGACGGGTGCTGCGCTGATGATCCGGCGTCCCTTGGCCGACTCACTGACGTGGGACGAGTCCTACTTCCTCTATTGCGAAGAGACCGATTTCTTCCGAAGTCTGCGAATGATGGGGGAAACCGTCTGGTATGAGCCTGCGGCTGTCATGAGCCATGCGGGCGGGGCTTCCGGCAGTTCGCCTCAATTGAATGCGCTCCTGGCCGTCAACCGTGTCCGCTATATCCGCAAGTATCATTCCGCGGCCTATGCGGCAGTGTTTCACGGGGTCGTGGCATTCTCTGAGCTGTTGCGGTGCTGGAAACCGGATCGCAGGGGTGTGCTGCAGACGGTGCTCGACGAAGGACGATGGGCTGCGCTGCCTGGGCCGAGTAGGGAGGATGCAAACGTCGCGGACGCCGGAAGGTTCCCCCATGGTTCGGTGATTATTCCCGCCCACAACGAGGCCTCCGTGATCGCCCGGACCCTGGCGCCACTCGCCCCATTGGCTGCGGCAGGGGAACTGGAGGTCATTGTGGCCTGCAATGGCTGTACCGATGCCACCGCCGCGATTGCGCGGGGATTCGAGGGCGTGACGGTACTGGACATGCCGGAGCCGTCCAAGACTGCTGCTCTCAACGCGGGCGACGCCGTCGCCTCCCACTGGCCGCGGTTGTACCTTGACGCGGATGTCCAGATCAGCCCCGGCACGGTGGGCGAGGTCCTCAATGCACTAGCCTCCGGCCAAGTTTTGGCGGCCCGTCCGGCAGTGCGCTTTGACCTGCAGGGCGCCCACCCGCTGATCCACTCGTACTACCGGACGCGTCTGCAGCTTCCTGCGGCCCGCAACGGCCTATGGGGCGGCGGCGTGTACGGTTTGTCCGAAGTAGGGCGACAGCGTTTCCAGAAGTTTCCCGACCTGATCGCCGATGATCTGTTCGTGGACCGTCTTTTTGAGCCGGGGGAAAAAGCCGTCCTGGACGTGGCGCCGGCGGTGATCTGCCCGCCGCGAACGCCCAGGGACCAGGTGGCCGTGCTGCACCGCGTTTATCGCGGGAATGCCGAACAGCATGGCCGACGTGGGACTGCCAGCCAGACGCTGTCCGAGGTAGCCCGCTCCATTCGCGGTCCGTTGTCGGCCGGCCACGCCTTGGTTTACGTGGGGTTTGCCCTTGCCGGCCGTCGTGGGAACGCGGGACCGGGGGCCTGGGAACGCGATGCCAGCTCCCGGCGGCCGGCTGAAGCGGACGAACCGTGCTGACGGAGTCAAATTTTCCTGCCCAGCTCGCCCGTCGAAGGCAGGCGAGCCCCCCCTGGCTGCTCAAGGCAACCGTGTTCTCAGTCATGGCATTTCCGCCCTACATGGTGTTGCAACCGGTCGGGGCCAGCAGCAGCGTGGCACAAATGCTCGCCCTGTGCCTCTTTGGCCTCTGGGCACTCTCCTCATTGTTGGGGCTGCATGATCCGGTGGCGTTCCGGCACCCGGGCCGGGCCGCGGTTCTTACCCTGCTCCTCGCTTCGTGCCTCAGCTACGCCCATCTTTTTGCCGGGCTCAGCGGGGCCAGCACTGCCGACGGAAGGTCAGCTGCGGACCGTTGGATGCTCCTGCTGTTCGCGGCGGCTGGGATCGCTTTTGTCACCACCGATTGCCTGCGGACTGTCAAAGACGCCATGGTCGTCGTCAGGTGGGTTCTCGCCGGCGGTGCCGTGTGCAGTATCGCGGCGCTGATCCAGTTCACCACCCATACGAATCCCGTGGAATGGATCACCGGGCTCATGGTGGGATTCTCGGATAACGGAGGCTCGAACGCGTTCCAGGCCCGAGGCGCGCTAGTGCGCGTCGCGGGCACGACGCTTCACCCCATCGAGCTGGGTGTGGTCAGTGCGATGGTGCTGCCCATCGCCATTTGGCGGGCAATCTATGACAGGCGGGGCAGGAAGCCCCTGCACTGGGCCCTTGTCGGGGTGTTCGTGCTCGCGAACGCGCTGACTGTATCCCGATCCGGTCTGCTCGCCCTCGTCGTAGCCTTGGCCGTCACCGTTCCCTTCCTGCCCAGGCTCGCCAGGCAGTGGGCCCTCGTGGTCATGCCGCTGGGCGCCGCAGGGCTCTTCATCTCCGTACCGGGCTTGATATCCACTCTGGTCAATGCCGCCACGGCGGGAAGTTCCGATGCTTCCATCACGTATCGGACGGAAGACTACCCGCTGGCGCTTCGTCTGGTCGCGGCCCGGCCATGGCTCGGCACGGGTCCGGGAACCTGGATCCCGACGAACGCGCTCGATATTTTCGACAACGAGTATTTGCTCACGGCCGTGACAATGGGCGTAGTCGGGCTGGTCGGGCTGCTTGTCTACCTGCTGGTTCCCGCCCTCGCCGCACTGGCCGCGGCCAGGAATGCTGAGGGAGCCGAACTGAAGCTGCTGGCAGCATCAGCCGGCGCTGCCGGGTTGATTGCAGCCGTGGCATCAGGCACTTTCGACTCGATGTCGTTCCCGGTGTTTGCCCTGATTTATCCGTTTTTTATAGGTCTGTCAGGAGCGTCCTGGCTGATGGTCAAGAGTCAAACTGAACACGGTCCGGCAGCTCCTTCGGGGGCGTCTCCAGACCGGCAACCCGGGGGATAGGAAGAGACTAATGGATCCGATTTCGGTACTCAAAACACTTTGGAGGCACAAGTGGGCAGCCTTGCCCATGGCTCTGCTGACAATCTTTGCCTGCGTTTACGTAATGTTTTTTGCCCAGCGTACCTACGAGGCCACCATGACCTACGCTCTGCTGAGCCCCAAGACGCCCACCGAGGCGGAAATGCGGGCCCAGCCGGAACTGGCCGCGATCAACGGCGACAACCCGTACTTGCGCAGTGGCGACCGCGCCCTCCTGGCCCAGGTTCTGATAACCAAGCTCGGAGCCCAAGAGACTGCGGAGCAAATGAAGAGTCAGGGGTTGGGGGCCGAGTACACCGTTGGGCAATCTCTTAGCTCCGGTTCCGGAATGTTGCTGGAACTATCGGCCTCGGGAGAGACTCCGGCCCAGGCGGTGGACACCGCGAAGGAACTCGGCAGGCGGCTCAAGACGACCCTGCACGAAGTCCAGGTCATCAACGGTGCGGACGACAGCTACCTTTATTCCGCCCTCGTCATCGACGGTCCAGGCCAGGCGAGCGAGATCTTCTCGAGCAGGCTGCGGACCCTCATCATTGTGGCCGTCGCCGGTGCACTGCTGGTCTTCGTGTCGGTCTCCGTGGCACGGTCCGTTGAAGTGGCAAGGACGCGGCGGCCCGTCGTCGAAAAACCGGCAAAGCACGTGGACAGGGATCAGGTCAGAAACGCGGAGCTGCCAGGCAGCCGGCCGGGCAGGGGCGAGGACTCTGTCCGGCAAGCTGGCAGCGTGGAAAGTGTGGAACAGGCCAGCGTCGAAGATGATCAGGACCTGGTGACGGTGCCTGACCGGGAGAGCCGCCCGCGCAGGAGCTAGGGCCGGGCTGCCGCCCCGGCGCCACAGCAGGAGGAAGCCGAGCCGTCACCGGCCGGAGACCGGACGGTGCGCAAGGATCTCGGCCAGCTCGGCCAGCCGGTGCGCCCGGGCGGACTCCGCCGGGGTGAACGGCTCGCCGGGACGGCTGAAGGTAATGGGACCGTGCCAGGCAGTCGGGATCCTCAGCACGGTCCCGTCCGTAGCAGGCGCCGTGGCAGCCGGGGCCGCGGTGTCCGTTTGCGTTCGTGGTTCAATCCGGGCGCGTAGCAGTTCAGCCACCGCAAACGGGAGTTCCGCGGGATTGGCCGCAATCCTGGCCGCGAGGCTCAGCGCCCCGGTCTGCCCGTCAGCCATGGCCAGCGCCGTGGTGGGCCAGACATGCGGATCGCTGCCGCCGCCGTCGCGCAGGGCCTTGAGCAGTTCGGCCTCGCGCAGCTCGCCGGGCGCGGAAAGCACAAGCTCGTCCAGCACGCCGTCGTCGACCGGGTGGACGTGGATACTCAGGATGTTGGTCTCCAGCCGGGCCAGCGACTGCGTCAGTTTCTGCAGTGAACCGGGGCGGTCCTTCAGTACCGTGCGGGCCCGCCACAGGGCCGGTGCGGCGCCCAGCCGGCTGCGGTGCCGCAAGGCGGGGGCATGCAGCCAGCGGCGGAGCACCCGCGCCGCGGAAGGTTCCGCCACCCAGATGACGAGGATGGTGGCGGTCAACGTGAGGACCAGGACCTTGGCCGCATAGGGCAGGGGGGTCCCGACCACCGCCGCATGGACCACCAGCTCGATCGGCAGCATCACCGCGATGTTGGCCAGGGTCAGCCGGGCTTTGGTCGGCTCGGGCATCTGGCCGCAGACTTCGCAGCTCAGCTCGGAGGCGGCCGGGGACTGTGTTGCGCCGCGTTTTCTGCCAGGGGCTGAGGGCTTCATGGGTCCCATGATGTCCGGCCGCTGTTACCGGCCTATTGCCGGCCGGTGACGATCTCGCTCGGTTTACACTGCAACGCGGGGTCACTTACCGCCCATCCCGGAGGGGATTATCGGCCGTAAGTGACCCCGCGTTGCTGGTTGTGGCTGGCGGCGCGGCTGTGTTCCGGACCGGCGAGCTGGGCCAGCAGATCACGGATCTCGGCCAGCAGGGCCGTGTCGGCCGGGAGCGGCTTCTCTTCCGGCTCCGCGGTGGCCAGACGCTTCTTGACCAGCTGGTTGATCCGGTTCATCGGCGCGACGAAGATGAAGTAAACGACGGCGGCCGTAATCAGGAACGTGACGAACGCCGTGATGACGGCACCGAAGTTGAGGAAGGTCTTATCGTTTCCCGACCAGATGCGGAAGCCCAGCCCGTCGGTCTCGACCCCGCCGGCCGCCGCAATAATCGGGTTGACGATGTTCGAGGTGAACGCACTGACCAGTGCGGTGAAAGCGGTGCCGACCACAACTGCAATGGACAGTTCGATCACGTTGCCGCGCAGGATGAAGTCCTTGAATCCTTTGAGCATGGGGTCCTCCGGTGTGCCTTGGGATGAGTCTGGGTGCCGTGTCCCCGGCAGGGAATCAACCGCTAGACGCTATCACTTATGCCGCCCCGGCCCGGTTCCACTGAATGGATTGGGCTGCCGGGGTCCCGGCTGTTCCGACGGCGCCCGGCCCGGCACCCGTACCGGCGGCGTAGAGTGGACGCAGAATCCATTCAACGGAAGAGGCATCAATGGCTAACTCCGGCACCGGAGACTCGGTGGTGGACCGCGTGGTCCGGGTGATCGAAGCCTTCCCCGAGGGTGTCACCGCGCTGCAGCTCTCCGAACTCGCAGAGCGGGCCGGGCTGCCGCTGAGCACCGCCCACCGGCTGGTCCGGCAGCTCGCCGGGCACGGGCTCCTTGAGCTGGGCGGCGGGGGGTCCGTCCGGCTGGGCCTGCGCCTGTGGGAGCTGGTCAACCGGAATTCCCCCACCCTGGCACTCCGCCAGGCCGCCATGCCCTTTATGGAGGACATCCAGCAGGTGCTGAACCAGAATGTGAACCTGGCCGTGCTGGAAGGCTGGGAAGCGCTGTTCGTGGAGCGGCTCTCACGCCGCGGTTCCGTGGCCAACCGTGCCCAGGTCGCCGGCCGGATGCCGGTGCACGTTTCCTCGGCCGGGCTGGCCCTGATGGCCGGACAGCCGGCTGCCGTCCAGGCGGACTACCTCCGCCAGTTCCACGATCCCGCCGGCAAGGTCCAGCCGGAGGCGCTCCGTGTTCTGCTCCGGGAGACGGCCGGCCATGGCTTTGCCCAGCTGTCCGGCGTCGTGGACCCGGACACCTGGGGCATCGCCGTCCCGGTGCGTGACGCGAGGAACCGCACCGTGGCGGCGCTCGGCGTCGTCGTGCCGCTGCGGGAGATGCGGCTCCAGGCGCTGGTTCCGGCCCTGCAGACGGCGGCCCGCGGGATCGGGCGGCAGCTGCATGACGCGGGGGCCGGACCAGCATTCCATTCAGCGGAATCCCTGTAACGCCTGTCACGTGTCCGGGCGCACACTGTAGCCAGAGAAACCACCCGGCCCCGGACGCCCAGCAGCCCGGGCCCCGCAACGAAGCGAGGACAGCATGGCACAACGCAGGGTCATCAACACCCAGGTCGCGATCATGGGCGCTGGCCCGGCAGGGCTGATGCTCTCCCACCTGCTGGCCAAGCAAGGAATCGAATCCACCGTGATCGAGGTCCGCAGCCACAAGGAAATCTCGGAGACCGTCCGGGCGGGCATCCTGGAGCACGGGTCGGTGAACCTCCTCGTGGACAGCGGCGTCTCGGATCGGGTCCTGCGCGACGGGGACCGGCACGACGGAATCGAACTGCGCTTCAACGGTGAGAGCCACCGGATCGACTTCCAGGACCTGGTCGGCGAGTCGGTCTGGCTCTACCCCCAGACGGACGTCTTCCTCGACCTCGCCGCGCGGCGCCAGGCCGACGGCGGTGACGTCCGCTACAGCGTCACCGACACCACCATCCACGACCTCGAGGGCCAGCCGAAGGTCTGGTTCACCGACGCCGACGGCGTTGAATGGGAGCTGCAGGCGGACTTCATCGCCGGTGCCGACGGCTCGCGCAGCCACAGCCGCTTCCAGATCCCGGAGGCCCGGCGCAAGTGGTACTTCCACGAGTACCCGTTCGCCTGGTTCGGGATCCTGGCCGAGGCGCCGCGCAGCTCCGAGGAACTGATCTACGCCAACTCCGAGAACGGGTTCGCCCTGATCAGCCAGCGGACCGAAACCGTCCAACGGATGTATTTCCAGTGCGACCCGGACGAAGACGTCAACAACTGGAGCGAGGACCGGATCTGGGACGCCTTCCGCAGCCGGGTCAACGGCAACGGCTTCGAGCTCAAAGAGGGCCCGGTCATCGACAAGACGGTCCTGAAGTTCCGCAGCTTCGTGCACGCCCCGATGCGGCACGGCAAGCTGTTCCTCGCCGGCGACGCCGCCCACACCGTCCCGCCGACCGGGGCCAAGGGCCTGAACCTGGCGCTGCACGACGTCAAGGTGCTGTTTGAAGGCTTCGACAGCTTCTACAAGACCGGAAACACCGTGCTCCTGGATGCCTACAGTGACCGCGCCCTGGACCGGGTCTGGAAGGCACAGCAGTTCTCCTACTGGATGACCTCCATGCTGCACACCCCGGTCGACGGCGACGACTTCGCCCGTGCCCGCCAGCTCGGCGAGCTCAACTCCGTGGTGTCATCCAGGCACGGCCGGGCCTTCCTCGCCGAGGCCTATACCGGCTGGCCGGGCGCGAACCAGGCAGGTTAGGGGACGCGCGCCGGCTCGGCCGGCGCCGCCTCGGCCAGGACCGGGGCGGTGCCGGCCTTTCCGCCCGAGGCCTTCGCGGTCCGTCCCGGTTTCCGGCCCGCCCTGCCGTACACCAGATACATCGTCACTCCGGTGATGACCATAAGAAGCACCGTGTAGACAAAGGTGTTGGATACCCCGTCGACGCCCTCCGCGCCGTCGGTGTTGGCCTTGATGACCAGGCCCAGGGGCTGGAACAGCGGGTGGGCAAGGAAGATCGCCGTGTCGTAGTCGTCGAGCATGCTGTTGAAGTTCAGCGCCGTGATGGCGGCTGCGGCCGGCAGCACGATCGGCAGCAGGATCCGGCGGAAGACGTACGGCGTCTTGGCGCCCATGATGTTGGCGGCCTCTTCGAGCGAGGAGTTGACCGAGGCGAAGGACGCCTTCAGCATCCGCAGGGTGAACGGGATCTTCACGGTCACGAAGGCGATCAGCAGGATCACCGTGGTCCCGGTCAGCACGGCGCCGCCGACCAGCGGGTTCGGGTGGTCGTAGCTCAGGATCAGGCCCAGGGCCAGCAGGGCCGAGGGCAGGATCCACGGGATGTGGAGCAGGTATTCGAAGGCCGTGGTGACCCAGTTGCGGTATTTCTGCAGGAGCCGGGCCACGAAGAGCAGCCCGCCGACGGCGATCACGGCAGCCAGGGCACTGTATACGATGCTGATCACGAACGGCCGAAGGCCCGAGGGCTGGGTGAGCACACGCACGTAGTTGTCCAGGGTCAGGCTGCCCGGCGACAGCTGTCCGGTCTGGATCGCGGCGCCGTCGGCGAAGGAGTAGACCACGATCAGCACCACGGGCAGGGTGTACACCGCGAACAGCACATATGCGGCAACGTGGACGGCGGCGTTGGCCGCCGGGTTGCGGATCTGCTGTTTCTGCAGCCCGGAGGAGACTTTTGACACCGAGAAGTAGGTGCCGCCCTTTTCCAGCCGCGTCATCACGGCCAGCATCAGGACGGTGGCCAGGCCGAGGATGATGGCGAGCAACGCGGCGAGGTCCCGCGACGTCGGGCTGTTGGAGAAGGTGAGGATCATCGGAGTGATGGTCTGGAAATCCCGTCCGCCCAGGACCTGGGGGGCGCTGAGGGCACCGAGGCCGGTCAGGAAGGAGAGCACGGTGACGGCAAAGAGCGTCGGCTTGAGCATCGGCAGGACGATCCGCCGCAGGATCGTCCAAGTGGAGGCGCCCATGTTCCGGGCCGCCTCGATGGTCTGGTAATCCACCCCCTTGAGGGCGTTGGCGACGAAGAGCATGTGGTTCGTGGTGGTGGCAAAAGTCATCACCGAGAGCACGGCAAAGAACCCGGAGAACCAGCCCGGGTCCATGCCGGGAAACATCGACAGCAGGAAACCTGTGACGATCCCCCTGTCCCCGTAGATGAACTTGTAACCGGCCGCCAGCACAATGCCGCCGTAGATGAAGGTCGAGGCATAGCCCAGGAACAGGATCCTTGAGCCGCGAATCTTGAAATAATGCGTGACCAGCACAATGAAGATTCCCACCGCATTGACCGTGACGGACAAGGCGACCGCCAGCAGGAAGCTGTTGCCCAGTGATTTCATGGCGCGCTGGGAGGAGAAAAGTTTTTCGGCGGCCCGTCCCGAGAAGACCCCGTCCGGGAAAAAGGTCTGGATCAACACGTTCGCATTGGGCCAGACGAGGAAAGCCGCAATGAACCAGGTCAGCACCACCCCGGCAATCAGGACGGCGGGGGAGCGGAGCATGCTCCTGGTGCCCGCGCCGTTCGAGCCGCCGCTGCTCACGGGCGGGCCGCTTCCGGCAGCCGGGTGCCCAGCGAGACACCGGTTTCCGGGTGGTACTGCAGGACGTGCCGCGGCTGGACGTAGACCGTTGCCGCGCTGCCGGTACCGGGCTGGTCCCCGCCGTCCTCCTTGACGAGAAGCCGGACGTCGGATCCGTGGCAACGCACCACGTACCGGCTGTGCAGCCCGTGGTAACTCTTCGAGACGACAGTTCCCTGCATCGGAACGGCCGAGCCGTCGCTGCCGGCAGGGTCCAGGGACGCTTTTTCCACCCGGAGGTAGGAATTGGCAGCGGGGTCGAGGGTGTGGTTCGACTTCCGGTTCAGTTCGGCGACGAAGCCGGCGGTGAGGCGGCTGCTGTCGCCGATGAAATTGCAAACGAACTCCGTGGCGGACTCGTCGTAGATGCTTTGCGGGGTGCCAACCTGCTCCACGACGCCCTTGTTGAAGACGGCCACCCGGTCGCTCATCGCCAGTGCCTCGTCCTGGTCATGGGTGACGTAGACGGTGGTGATGCCGAATTCGCTCTGTAGGTCTTTGAGCTGCTGCCGCAGCTGGTGCCGGAGCTTGGCATCAAGATTGGAGAGCGGCTCGTCGAGGAGCAGGATCTTGGGCTGCAGAACGAGCGCACGGGCGACGGCGACGCGCTGCTGCTGCCCGCCGGACAGCTCCGTGACGTTCTTCCGCAGCTGGTCTTCGGACAGGTCCACGCGCTTGGCGATATCCCGGACGAGCCTGTCGCTTTCGGCCGACTTTTCCTTCCGGACCCGCAGCCCGAAAGCGATGTTCTCCCATACGCTCATGCTGGGGAACAGCGCATAGTTCTGGAAAACCATACCCACCTGCCGCTTGTCACTCGGGAGCCGGGTGACCGGCTTGCCGTCGACGTAGACCTCGCCGGCGGTCGGCTCAATGAACCCGGCCAAGGTGCGAAGCGCCGTCGTCTTTCCGCAACCGGATGGCCCCAGAAGCGTAAAGAACTCACCCTGTTTCACCTCGAGATTCAGCTCTGGGATGGCGGTGAAGTCACCGAAGGTGACCTCGATGTTCTCGAATCGGATCATGGGAATCTGTTCCTTCTGGCGGCTGGGCGGCTGGGCACTACGGGCAGCGGTGGGCCGGGGGCGGCCGGCTAGCGCCGCCGGCCGCCCGCGTCTCCCGCTTTAGCTCATGTATTCCAGTTCGATCTTTTCAACCCAGGCGCCCATGTTCTCCTGGACGAACGTCCAGTCGATGTCCTGCTGCTTGAGGGTGTTGAAGAACTCGACGACCTCGGGCTTGGCCTTGGCAGCGGCGGCCTTGTTGACCGGCATGGAATTGAACTGCTGCGCCCACGCGCCCTGGGTCTCGGCGCTGCCGAACCAGTCGATGAACTTCAAGGCCTCATCCTTCTTGTCCGTGCCCTTGACCAGGGCAACCTGCTCGATGGCCAGCGGCACACCAACGGACGGCATGACGGTTTCCACGTTGACCTTGAACGACTTCTCACGCTCGGCGATGATCGAGGACGGCATCTGGCCCATGTCGGTGTCGCCCGAGGCGATGCGGGCGAAGAGGTCGGTCTTGGCCACGGCCGGGGTGCCGTTCTTGAAGTACTCTTCGATCTGCTTCCAGCCCTCGTCCGAGATGCCCAGATCGCCGCTGTCGTCCTTGTAGCGCGTCAGGATGCTGGCGAACACCAGTTGTGCGGTCGCGGTGCCGAGGCCGGTGACGCGCTCGTAGCGGGACTTGAATTTCTCTTCCGTCCACAGCTCAGGCCAGTCCTTGGGGGCTTCGTCCTTGCTGAACTTGTCGGAGTTGTAGCCCAGCAGGATCGCCTGCTGCACCAGCGGCCAGTAGGCCTTGGTTGCGCCCTTGTCGCCCTTGGCGTCGTCGATCTCCCCTGACCAGGAGGGGGTGAACGTCTCAAGCGCCCCGGCGGTCTTGATCTGTTCGAAGTACATGTTGTTCAGCCCGAACGCGACATCCGCAATCGGGTTGTTCTTCTCGGCAATCAGTTTGTTGGTGGCGTCGGCGCCGCCAGCGCCCACAATTTCGATTTTGAAGCCGGCCTCGGCGGCCTTCTGGGTCAGCCATTCGCCGCGGCCCTCACCGTTGGAGTTGGTGTAGACGATGAGGGTTTCCCCGGAGGGCGGCCCGGAGGGGGCGACGGCGGCGGGGCCGGTGGCGGGTTCGGACGGTGCGGGGGCTGCGGCGCCCGCTCCACAACCGGAAAGAAGGGAGACGGCGACAATGCCGGCGACCATGATTTTCAATCTGCGCACGAGGGAGACTCATTTCTGAATGGGACCAGAGGTCAACGTCCGGCCAGCCTATAGCGGCAAGAACCGGAATCGCACTAAATGGCCATCAAATCGACTAAATAACTCAGGGTGGGGCCTTGAGTCTGGTCGACCTGACGCAACAGCTGGATTACCCCGCCTTAACGGGCCGTGAACATCGGCCGCGGGGGCCGGAGCCTAGTCCTCCGCGAGCGTCTCCGTCAGGTGGTGCGTCGGGATCCGGTCCCGGTCATAGGTGATCTCGGTGTACCCGTGGGGCGCGGGCTTGCCGTGTGGATCGAGGTTCACAAAAACGATTTCCTCGATCGTGAGGATGCTCTGCCGGGTGATCATGTTCCGGACCTCGGCGCGCATGGTGAGCGACGTCCGGCCGAAGTGGGTGGCGGTCAGCCCCATCTCGATCAGGTCACCCTGGACGGCCGAGCTGACGAAGTTGATTTCGGAAATGTACTTGGTGACCGCCCGGCCGTTGCCAAGCTGCAGGATGGCGTAGATCGCGGCTTCCTCGTCAATCCATTTGAGCAGGCTCCCGCCGAACAGCGTGCCGTTCGCGTTGAGGTCTTCGGGGCGAACCCACTTTCGGGTGCGGAAGGTGATGTCTGCCTTTTCCATAGTGCGAGATTAGCCGACGCCGGCACGCCGGACCCTGTGTGACGGCGGCGGCACTGCCACCGTCCCCGCCCAATGTTCCGCCCGGCGCTGCGCCCGCCGGCCGTAGACTCTGGGCATGGACGCTCTCTCGGTCATCGGCGGCGGCATCGCCGGCCTGGCGCTGGCCGCACGCCTTGACCCCAGCCGCTTTCAAGTGACCGTCCACGAGCGCCGGGAAGAGCCGCCGTCGGTGCAGACGTCCCTGGCCCTGTGGCCGGAAGCCCAGCGGGCCCTTGCCGAGGTGGGTATTCTCCAGGCGGTCCGCGCGGCCGGCGCAGGTTTCGGGGGCCTGGCACTCCGGGACGGATCCGGAAACGTGCTGCTCAAGGCCCGGGCGGCAAACGTCATCGGGGTCCCACGTGCGGACCTGCTCCGGCTGCTGGACGCAGCGGTGCCCGCTTCGGTGACCAGAGTGTACGAACCGGTGGCATCCCCGCCGCGTTCGGGCCTCGTGGTCGGCGCCGACGGGGTGCACAGCATTGTCCGCCGGAGTATTTGGGGCGAACGCACGAGGGCCAGGCTGAGCCCCTATCTTGCCCTGCGCGGCATCATCGACGAGACGGTCCCGCCGGGCCGCGGCGGTGAATACTGGGGCCGCGGGCAGTTGTTTGGCATCACGCCCGCGTCCCGCGGCCGGACCTACTGGTACGCCTCGTACCGGTCGGGGCTGGGGCCCGGCGGCATCTATGTCGAGGAAGCCCTGGCCGTCACCCGCGCGCGTTTTTCCGGCCGGGCTCCCGGCGTGGACCGCGTCCTGGCGGTCGCGACGCCGGAGGGAACGCTGGCCCAGCGGGTCTGGACGGTGCCATATCCGGGCAGCTACCAGCGGGGCGGTGCGGTGCTGGTGGGGGACGCGGCCCACGGCATGACCCCCAACCTGGGCCGCGGGGCCTGCGAGGCGCTGATCGATGCTGTCACCCTCGCGGATCTGCTCAACTCCCGCGCGCTCCCGGAGGCCCTGCAGGATTACAACAGGCGGAGACTGTGGCGCAGCCAGGCATTGCGCGTGGCGTCGTCCGCAATGGCACGGCTGGCGCTCGCGGAAAGTGCCCAGCCGCTCCGCGACGGGCTGCTGCGGCTGGCCGGCAGACGCAGGGGCGCTGCCGCCGTCGAAGGCTGACCGAACGCCGGACTAGGCCATGGCCGTGTGTGCCGCGCTGTGCGAGTCGATGGCCTTGGCGTAGCAGTAGGAGTGCTCGACCCCGACGTACGGCCCGAAGTTCGGCACCGGGACAAAACCGGAGTTCTCGTAGAACTGCCGGCCATCAGTCTGCACCGAACCGGCCTCCGCCGTGATCGAAGTGATGCCAAGGGAATGGGCATGCGCCTCCAGGGCCGCGAGGATGGAGCTGGCGACCCCGGAGCCGCGGGTGTACGGGAGCACGTAGAGCCGCTTGATTTCAGCAGTCCGCGCGTCGAGGATCCGCAGGCCGCCGCAGCCGACGGGCTGCCCGGAAGCCTTGTCGTGGGCGACGAGGAAAACGGCCGTGTCAGCCTCCGACGGCGCCGGCCCGGGTTCGTGGTCGTTCGTGCCGAAACGGGCGTCGAGTTCGGCCTGCTGGGCTGCGCGGAGATCCGCGCCCACCGGGTTGGCCCAGGTGACCTGCCGGATGTTGAGCCGCGGATTGGTCTGCATGGCTGCCTCGCTTCGCCGAAGGGTTATGCAGATCAACGCTAGGCAGCGCCGGTTTCGGCCGTGTTTCCTGCGCGTTAGGGTTCGGAGAATTCCTAGAGGGTGCGGCCGGCCGGGTCCTCCGCGGTCGGATCCACCAGCGCCAGGCCGCCCACGGGACTGTCGTCCCAGTGGATGAGCCGCCAGCCGGCGTCGGGGTCCCCCTCCAGCGCCACGATCCCGGTGTTGGCGAGGACATGGCGGGCTGCGAAGCCTGCCTCCACATTCCCGGCCCGAAGGCCCGCCCAGACGCGGATAGCGGCGCCGTGGCTGACCACGGCCACCGTCCCGGCGTTGACGGCTGCAGCGGACGCGGCGATCCCCGTGATCGACGCGTCGTAGCGCTCGAAGAAGTTGTGGCCGCTGGGTCCGGCCGGCATCCTGCGGTGCAGTTCCCCGGCTGCCCAGCCCATTACGGTCCCGAAGTAGCGCAGGTGCGATTCCTTGTCGGTGAGCTTCTCCAGCGACCCGGCTTCGATCTCCCGCAGCCCCTCCAGCACCTGGATTTCGAGGCTGCGCAGGGTCGCGAGCGGCCTGGCCGTGATCTGGGTGCGGATCAGTGTGGAGGCGTAGAGGAGGTCGATTGGCTCATTGGCCAGCGACCGCGCCAGGGCGGCGGCCTGCCGCTCCCCGAGTTCGGTCAGCCCCGGGCCGGGGTGGGCGGTGTCCAGCTGGCCCAGGACGTTCCCGGGCGTCTGGCCGTGGCGGATGAGCAGGAGCCTCATGCGAGGTGGTCGACCAGCTTGTCCGCAATGCCGGTGTACTTGCCGGGGGTGAGTGCCAGCAGCCGCACTTCGGCGTCCGCGGACAGGCCCAGGCTCTGGACGAACTCCTGCATCCTGGCCGCGTCAACGCGCTGCCCGCGGGTCAGGTCCTTGAGCCGCTCGTACGGGTTTTCCATGCCTTCGACACCGGCGATGGCCTCGGCGCGCATGACCATCTGGATGGCCTCGCCAAGGACCTCCCAGTTGGTGTCGAGGTCCGCGGCGAGCACGTCCTCCGCGACCTTCAGGCGGTCCAGGCCCTTGACCACGTTCGAGATGGCGAGCAGCGAGTGGCCGAAGGCCACCCCGATGTTGCGCTGCGAGGAGGAATCGGTGAGGTCGCGCTGCCAGCGGGAGGTGACCAGGGTGGAGCCCAGGACATCGAGCAGCCCGGAGGAGATCTCCAGGTTGGCCTCGGCGTTCTCGAAGCGGATCGGGTTGACCTTGTGCGGCATGGTGGAGGAGCCGGTGGCGCCCGCGACCGGGATCTGCACGAAGTAGCCGATCGAGATGTAGCTCCAGATGTCGGTGCAGACGTTGTGCAGGATCCGGTTGAACCGTGCGACGTCGGCGTACAGCTCCGCCTGCCAGTCGTGGCTTTCGATCTGGGTGGTCAGCGGGTTCCAGCTCAGGCCCAAACCTTCGACGAAGCTCCTGGCGACCTGCTGCCAGTCGGCGCCGGGGACGGAGGCCACGTGGGCCGCGTAGGTGCCGGTCGCGCCGTTGATCTTGCCGAGGTACTCGGTCCGGGCGATCCGGTCCAGCTGGCGGGTCAGCCGGTGGGCGATGACGGCCAGTTCCTTGCCGAGCGTGGTCGGGGTGGCGGGCTGGCCGTGGGTGCGTGACAGCATCGGCACGGCCCGGTTGGCCTCGGCCATGGCGCTGATCTGTGCGACCAGGTCGCGGGCGGCCGGCAACCAGACGTCCTCCACGGCGCCCTTGATGCCAAGGGCGTAGGAGAGGTTGTTGATGTCCTCGGAGGTGCAGCCGAAGTGCACCATGGCGGTCAGGTGTTCGATTCCGATGCCCGGCAGGCGGCGGCCGATGTAGTATTCGACGGCTTTGACGTCGTGGACCGTGACGGCCTCGATGTCCGCGAGTTCGCGTACGGAGTCGGCGTCGAATTCGGTGACGATGGCGCGCAGCTTCTCCTGCTGCTCCGCGGTCAGCGCCCCGGCGCCTGGCAGCACGTTGTTGCCGGTCAGGTGGATGAGCCATTCCACCTCGACGGCGACCCGGTCGCGGTTGAGGGCGGCCTCGGAAAGGTAGTCGACCAGCGGCGCGACGGCGGACTGGTACCGGCCGTCCAACGGGCCGAGCGCGATCTGGTGTGAGGACGCGGCGAGGGCCAGGCGTCCGGACGGCGTGCGGGTATCGGCTGTGGCGGCAGTTTCAGGCATGCCCCGATTCTTTCACGAAGTCCCGCCGGGCCTTAAGCACGCTGATCCATGTGACTTCCGGCCGGGACCGCCCCCGGTTCTGCCGGCAGTTGTCCACATGGCTTACCGGGCAGCTTCAGCTCGCGGACCGGGATCCCTAGCGTCGGTATTATGAGCACCGGAACAACCCGCCCGCGCAGCAACGACCCAAGCAACTTCGCCGGCAACAGCGCCGGCGACAGTGTGTCCGCGGGCAGGTTGGGGGCCTGGGATGCCGCGGCGTGCGCATCGCGCGGCCATGAGGTCCAGCAGCTTGCCGCCCGCGTGGCCGCCTGCGCAGACCGCGCCGACGCCGTGCTCGCCCAAGTCGTCCGGGTGGAACTGCAGGGCTGGCAGTCCCCGGCCGGCCGGGCCTACCGGACGTCGCTGTCCCTCCAGGCCGCGGCCCTGAGCCGCAGCCGGGCGGCCCTGGAGGACGCCGTTGCCGCGGTGCTCGGGCATGCCCGGAATGTGGCGCTGTCCCCGGGACGGCCGGGTTACTGATGGCAGAAACCTCGCCGGCCGGCTCAGGGGGAGCACCGGTCCCCTCCGCCCCGGCGGACGGGACGCTCCGGATCCGCGGGGGAGTGGGCGGGCTCAGCTTCCAGTTCGAGGAATTGCTGGCCGGAGCCTCGGCCCTTGACGGGATGATCCGGGAGCTGGCAGCCGTGGAGGCAGAGGCTGACGGGGTGCGTCGTGCCCTGTTCGCGTACCAGTCCGACTCGTACACGAGCGGCAGCCATGCGATCACCGCAGTCGGCGAGGGTACCCGGGCCCTGGGCCGGGTACGGATGCAGCTGGACCGTCTCTGCAGCGAGGTCCGCGCGAGCCACCGGGAGTACGAGGCCGCCGAAAGCCGCAGCGCCCTGCTCCTGCGGATCGCCCGGACCGGTCCCGGGTACGGGCCCCTGTGGAAAATGTTCGGCCTGCCTCCCATCACCCTGCGCGACACTGTGGAGGACGAGATCTCCCAGGTGCCGGCGAGGCTGGGCCTGCTTCTCGGCCTGCCTACCGGCCTGGCCGCGGGCCTTGCCGCGGCAGGGGAGACCGCCGGCAGCGCGGCAGGTGTCCGCTCCATCATCCGCGGGTTGACGGCCGCACAGGGCCTGGAGTTCCTTCGGCCCCGGCCCGTCCGGATCACCGGGAGGGAAACCCGGACGCAGGAAGTTGACCTCTCACCGGCCGGGTTGCTGCTGCGGGCCGAGGCGGTCGGACGGAACAGCGGGGAGATCGAGGTCGTTGAGCTGGGGGATCGCGGCAGCCGCGCCTGGGTGGTGGTCATCCCCGGAACGCAGCTGGACGGACTGCCGCAGGGCACCAATCCGTTCGATGCCGGCGGCATCGCGGAGGGCCTGGGCTACGACTCGGCCGAGACCGCCACGGCCATCCGCAAAGCCCTGGCGGAGGCCGGCGCTGCGGCGGGCGACCAGGTGGCCGCCGTCGGCTACAGCCAGGGCGGCATCCATGCCATGAACCTCGGCCAGGATAAGGCGTTCCTGGCCGAATACGACCTCAAGTTTGTACTCACAGCGGGTTCCCCGGTCGGCGGGATCGAGACGGCGGCCGGCACCAGCACCCTGCACCTGGAGCATGAGCAGGACTGGGTGCCCGGGGCGGACGGACTCCCCAACCCGGACACAAAGAACCGCGTGACCGTCACCTTGGCCGGTCCCATCCCCGGACACGAATGGCTGGAGCCCGGCATGGGCCCAGGCCACGGCATGGGCCGCTATGCCGACGGCGCCCGGGTCGTGGCGGCCAGCCCGGATCCCTCACTCCAGTTCTCGACCGCTGCGCTCGCTGCCGTGGTCGGCGCGGGCGGAACCGCCACGGTGACCCGATTCTCCCTGCGGCGTGAAGCGATGCCGTCGCGCCCGGGCGTGCCCCTGGCGCCCGGGCCACGGTCCGGGACAGGAGGAAAGCCCGCAGGACCATCCGGCCCCGCGGAGCGCGCAGCCCTCGGCCTGGCTCCTAACGATCGAGCGCGGGCAGCGAACTGGCCACGAGGGAGACCACGCTGATAATGAGGGCCGCGAGCACCGCGGTCCAGAAGAAGCTGTCGATGGTGAAGTGCACGGTGGTGTAGCTGCTGATCCAGGACGTCAGGTAGAGCATGGCCGCGTTGATCACCACCGTGAAAAGCCCGAGGGTGAGGATGGTGATCGGCAGCGAGAGCACGCTGACGACGGGCTTGACGAAGGCGTTGACGAGGCCGAAGATCACGCCGATGAAGAGGTAGCCCAAGATAGTGCTGGCCGTGTCGTTGCCTGGGGTGGAAATATCCAGGCCCGTGAGGATCCAGCAGGCGATGGCCAGGGCCAGCCCGTTGATGATGACTCGAACGATGAAGGAGCGCATGGGGCCATGCTGTCATACGCCCGGGGGCACCGGCAGGGACCATATCCCCCTGTTCCGGCATACTGTTCCGGCTGGGACCCGAAGTAGGCTGGTTGGCATGACTTCATCAGAGAACCCGGCCGGGGGCGTCCGGCCCCGCCCGGTGGTAGACCTCCTTCCCCGCTACGCGGCCGGCAAACCGCCCGTCCCCGTTGAGGGCCTGGTCAGCTACAAGCTTTCCTCCAACGAAAACCCGCTCCCCCCGATCCCTGCAGTGCAGCAGGCCATCGCGGCGCAGAACGACTTCAACCGCTACCCGGATCCGCTGAGCAGCAAGCTCCGCGCCGCGCTCGCGGGATTCCTGGACGTACCCGCCGAGGACATCGTCACCGGCGCCGGCAGCCTCGGGGCTTTGAACCAGTTGCTCGCCACGTTCGCCGGGCAGAACGACGACGGCAAACCCGACGAAGTCATCTACGCCTGGCGCTCCTTCGAGGCGTACCCGATCTGCGTCGGCGTGGCCGGCGCCGAGAGCGTCCGGGTTCCGCTGACCGGCGACGGCCGCCACGATCTGGGTGCCATGGCCGAAGCCGTCACGGCCCGCACCCGGATGATCCTGCTGTGCACCCCGAACAACCCCACCGGCCCGATCCTCACCGCCGAGGAAACCGAGCGCTTCATCAAGCAGGTTCCCTCCGACGTTGTTGTGGTCATCGATGAGGCCTACCAGGAGTTCGTCCGCGACGAACACGCCGTGGACGGCATCGACATGTACCGGAAGTACTCCAATGTGGTGGTGCTGCGGACGTTCTCCAAGGCCCACGGCCTTGCCGGGCTGCGGGTCGGCTACAGCGTGTCCCACCCCGAGCTCACGCAGCACCTGCGAGTCACGGCCACCCCCTTCGCGGTCTCCCAGATCGCCGAAACCGCCGCGGTGACCTCGCTGGAGCACTTCGGCGAGGTTGTAGAAAGGGTACAAAGCCTCGTGGACGAACGCGACCGGGTCACCGCCGGACTGCGGGACCTCGGCTGGTTCGTGCCGGAGGCCCAGGGCAACTTCGTGTGGCTCAACCTGGGTGCCGACAGCGCGGAATTCGCCGCCCTTGCGGGGGAACGGGCGCTCTCCGTGCGGGCCTTCGCCGACGAGGGTGTCCGGGTCAGCATCGGCGAAACCGAGGCGAACACCCGCTTCCTGGAAGTCTGTGCGATCTATACAAAACCGCCGCGGCGTTCCTAGCGCTTAACATGACCGCCGCGGCCGGCCTGCTGCGGATAAAGTAAGGTCGAGTAAGCCAAAATATATGCCGGACCGGGAATGTATTACCGGTCCGGCATATATCCCCAGCGATTGCGGCGCATTCGGATGCGTCAAGCAAGGAGACGGTATGGGCGCCACACATCTGCCCTCTACCGAGTTCGACGGAAACGACATCGAGGACCAGCTCGAGGCGGAAGCCGAAGCCCGCCTGGGCGATCCCGCCGAGCCGATGGTGCAGCTCCTCGCTCCTGACGGCACCCTCGGCTCCGACCCCTTCTTCTCGGAATACGCCCGGCGGATCGACCCGGAGAAACTGCGCGGCTTCTATGCTGACATGGCCAGGATCCGCCGCTTCGACGTGGAGGCGACCGCGCTCCAGCGGCAGGGCCAGCTGGCGCTGTGGGTACCGCTGACCGGCCAGGAGGCTGCCCAGATCGGCTCCGGGCGGGCCAGCCAGCCGCAGGACTACATCTTTCCGACCTACCGCGAGCACGGGGTCGCACTGACCCGCAACGTTGACCTTGCCGAGCTCCTGCGCCAGTTCCGCGGCGTCTCCAACGGCGGCTGGAATCCCAAGGACACCAACTTCCACCTGTACACCCTGGTCCTTGCAGCCCAGACCCCGCATGCGGTGGGCTACGCAATGGGCATCCAGCGCGACCAGAAATTCGCGGCTGCGGCCGCAATAGCGGACGGAACAGCGGGCCAGGCCGAGGAGCCCAAGGCCGCCGTTATGGTCTACTTTGGCGATGGCGCAAGCTCCGAGGGGGACGTCCATGAGTCCATGGTGTTCGCCTCTTCCTACAAGGCTCCCGTGGTGTTCTTCTGCCAGAACAAC
Organism: Arthrobacter sp. U41; assembly: GCF_001750145.1. NCBI lineage: Bacteria > Bacillati > Actinomycetota > Actinomycetes > Micrococcales > Micrococcaceae > Arthrobacter > Arthrobacter sp. U41. Next base: position 1,090,357 of record NZ_CP015732.1, on the reverse strand, counting down.
CACTGGGCGATCTCGGTGCCCAGCTCCGTGCAGACCCGCGTCCCGCTCGCCGACCGGGCCAAAGGCTACGGATTCCCCGGCATCCGGGTGGACGGCAACGACGTGATCGCTGTCCATGCGGTCACCGAATGGGCGCTGGAACGTGCCCGCCAGGGGGAGGGCCCGGTGCTGATCGAGGCCTTCACCTACCGCGTCGGGGCGCACACCACGGCCGACGATCCCACGAAGTACCGGGAGACAGCAGAGGAGGGCCGGTGGCGGGCCAAGGATCCGCTGGAGCGGCTGGAGAAATACCTTCGCGCCGAGGGCCTGGCCGACGACGACTTCTTCGAGCAGGTCATGGCCGATGGCGATGAACTCGCCGCCTATGTCCGCAAGACCACCTATGATCTGGAAACTCCGGACATCCGGACTGCCTTCGCCAACACCTACGTGGAGGCCCACCCGCTGGTGGCCGAGGAGCTGGCCTGGTTCGAGGAATACAGCGCAGGATTCGCCGACGGTCCGTCCGCCGACCAGGCAGGGACAGCCCAGGCAGAAGGTGCGGCCAACTGATGACCACCATGACCATTGCCAGGGCCCTCAATGAAGGTCTCCGCGCTACGCTGAACAACCACCCCCGGGCCCTGCTCATGGGCGAGGACATCGGTCCGCTGGGCGGCGTGTACCGCGTCACCGACGGCCTCATCGCCGAGTTCGGTGCGGACCGCGTCGTGGACACCCCGCTTGCCGAGTCCGGCATCATCGGCACCGCGATCGGGCTGTCCCTGCGCGGATACCTGCCCGTCTGCGAAATCCAGTTCGACGGGTTCGTGTTTCCGGGCTTCAACCAGATCACCACCCAGCTGGCGAAAATGCACGCCCGCAGCAACGGCAACCTGACCGTACCGGTCGTCATCCGGATTCCCTACGGCGGCGGCATCGGCTCGATCGAGCACCACTCGGAGTCCCCCGAAGCGCTGTTCGCCCACACAGCCGGCCTGCGCATCATCACTCCGTCCAACCCGCACGACGCCTACTGGATGATCCAGCAGGCCGTCGACTGCCAGGACCCCGTGATCGTCTTTGAACCGAAGCGCCGCTACTGGCTCAAGGGGGAGGTCGACACGGAATCCCCCGGAACTGCCGCCGACCCGTTCAAGGCAAACGTGCTCCGCGCCGGAACGGACGCCACCGTTGTGGTCTACGGCCCGCTGGTGCCGGTGGCCCTGGCTGCCGCCAACGCCGCCGCCGAGGACGGCCGCAGCGTTGAGGTAATCGACCTGCGTTCCATCTCGCCGATCGACTTCGATACCGTGACTGACTCCGTCAGGAAGACGGGCCGGCTGATCGTGGCCCACGAGGCCCCGACCTTCGGCGGAATCGGCGGCGAAATCGCGGCCCGGATCAGTGAGCGTGCCTTCCACTCACTCGAGGCGCCTGTCATCCGCGTCGGCGGCTTCCACATGCCCTACCCGGTGGCCAAGGTGGAGGAAGACTACCTCCCGGACATCGACCGCATCCTCGAGGCACTGGACCGTGCCCTTTCCTACTGACCGCTTCCCGCTGAGGCGCCTTCTCCCACCAAGGACAACATGACTCTTCACAAGTTCAACCTCCCCGATGTGGGCGAAGGGCTGACCGAGGCCGAGATCGTCGCCTGGAAGGTCAAACCCGGCGACACGGTGGCCATCAACGATGTCCTGTGCGAGATCGAGACCGCGAAATCCCTCGTCGAACTGCCATCACCGTTCGCCGGAACCGTCACCGAACTGCTCGTCCCCGAGGGCCTGACAGTCGACGTCGGGACCCCGATTATCAGCGTGAGCGATGCTGCGCCCGCCGCCGCCCCGGTTTCCGCCGCCGCGCCGGCCTCCGATGCTCCGCTGTACGGCAAGCTCGAGGCGGACACCTCCGACGACGGCGAATCGGCCGGGCGCCCGGCCGCCGGCCCCCTGGTCGGCTCCGGCCCCAAGGCCGACGCCGTCAAACGCCGCCGCCGGGCGGCCGCCCCGGCAACGAAGCCGGCGGCTTCGGCAGGCTCCATTGCTGCTCCGGTTCCGCCGGCCGAGCTCGGAGCCCCGACCGCCGGGTTCCCGGTCCGGGCCAGCGAGGCAGGGGAACTGTCGGGGATGGAGGCACACGACATCTGGATCAGCCCGGAGGCCGTGGCCCATGCGGTGCGCCCGGCCCCTGCTGAGAACATCGACCTCCGGCCCACACTCGGCGGCGCCATCAGCGGCCTGGTCAGCAGGGTCCTGGCAAAGCCTCCGGTGCGCAAAATCGCCCGGGACCTTGGCATCGACCTGGCCGACGTCGTCCCCACGGGCGCCCGCGGCGAAGTGACCCGCGAGGACCTGGTGAGCTACCAGGCGCAGCGAGACGCCGAGGTGGACAAGGCGGACACCTTCTGGGGCAAGACCGGCCGCCCCCAGGAACAGCGGATCGAACGTATTCCGGTCAAGGGCGTCCGCAAGGCCACCGCGAGGGCCATGGTTGAGTCGGCGTTCGCGGCCCCGCACGTCAGCATCTTCGTTGACGTCGACGCCAGCCGGACCATGGAGTTCGTCAAACGCCTCAAGGCCTCCCGCGATTTCGAAGGCATCAAGGTCTCCCCGCTTCTGATCCTGGCCAAGGCAGTCATCTGGGCCGCGGCCCGCAACCCCAGCGTCAACGCGACCTGGGTGGACGACCCGGACGGCAGCGACTCCGCCGAGATCCATGTCAAGCACTTCATGAACCTCGGAATCGCCGCCGCCACACCGCGCGGCCTGATGGTCCCGAACATCAAGAACGCCCAGGATCTCTCGCTCAAGGAACTGGCCCTGGCCCTGAATGAGCTTGCCACGACCGCCCGGGCCGGTAAGACCCAGCCCGCACAAATGCAGGGCGGCACCCTGACCGTCACGAACATCGGCGCCCTCGGGATCGACACGGGCACTCCGATCATCAACCCCGGCGAGGTGGCGATCGTGGCCTTCGGCACCATCAAGCAGAAGCCCTGGGTCCTCGACGGCGAAGTGATCCCGCGCTGGATCACCACCCTCGGCGGCTCCTTCGACCACCGTGTGGTGGACGGTGACCTCTCGGCGCGGTTCATGGCCGACGTCGCGGCGATCCTGGAAGAGCCCGCGCTGCTGCTCGACTGAGGCGGTGCCGGCGCCGCGGCTGCTCAGCATTGGTATGCAAAACGTCCCAATAGCTTCGAAATAGGTATTTCCCCTTACTAATGCACCCTCCTAAGCTAGACGGAGCACGGCATATCGCCTGCTCCAAGCAGCCCGGGAGCTCCAATGGAGACGCGTCACCTCAAGTACTTCATTGCCGTGGCCGAGGAACGCCATTTCGGCCGTGCAGCCCAGCGGCTGCACATGGCCCAGCCGCCGCTGTCCCAGCAGATCCGGCAGCTGGAGGAGCAGCTCGGCACAGCCCTGCTGCTGCGCACCACACGCAAGGTTGACCTCACCCCGGCCGGACAGGTTCTGCTGGACCGCGGACGGCTCCTCCTGCAGGAACTGGAAGCACTGGAGGAGGACGTCCGCCAGGTCGGCGCCGGTGCCACCGGCGTCATCCGCGTGGGTTTCACCGGAACCGCCACCTACCGGCTGATGCCCAGCATCGTCCAGGCCGCCCGGCGCACCCTTCCCGGGCTGCGCATTACCGTCCAGGGTGAGATGCTCACGCCGCAGATGGAGTCCGCGCTCGAGGAGGGCAGGCTCGATGTCGCGGTTCTCCGGCCCCCGGTCCGCGCCGGAACGGTGGCCCTCAAACTGCTCGAACAGGACCAGCTGGTTGCGGCGCTGCCGGCGGACTCCCCGCTGGCGGAAAAAGGGACCCTGGAACTGGCGGAGCTCGCCGGCCAGGACTTCATCGGCTACCCGAGCTATTCCGCGGTCAGCAGCATCTTCGTGGACGTCTGCAGGAAAGCCGGGTTCCAGCCCCGCCTGGTGCAGGAGGCGAGGGAAACCTCCACCCTGCTCTCGCTCGTCGCGGCGGGCATGGGCATCGCCCTGGTGCCGATGACCTCCCGGATGTTCTCCTTCCAGGGTGTGGTCTTCCGCCCGTTGCGCAACCCGCCGCCGGTCGACCTCGCCGTCGCCTGGATCCGGGACGCCGAGACACCCCTGCTGCGCAGCTTCCTGCAGCTCTTCGATTCCCTGGCCGCCCCGGACCCGGGCCGGCAACAGCACAGCCTTCGCCCCGGGGAGTCGCCAGCACAGCCCCCGTCCGAGTCACAGCCCACAGCCGCCGCAAAGGAACCGACGTCGTGAAAATTGAACGCATTGAAGCCATCCCGTACTCCATCCCCTACGCGCGGCCGCTGAAATTCGCCAGCGGCGAGGTGACCTCCGCGGAGCACGTGCTGGTCCGGATCTACACGGACACCGGCATTTGCGGTATCGCGGACACCCCGCCGCGGCCCTACACCTACGGCGAAACCCAGGATTCGATCGTCTCGGTGGTGACCAAGGTCTTTGCCCCGCAGCTCATTGGGCTGGACCCGCTGGACCGTTCCAAGGTCCAGCGGCTGCTCCGGCGCACGGTCAACAACCCCACGGCCAAGGGGGCCCTGGACATTGCGCTCTGGGATGTCATCGGAATTTCGCTGGGCACCCCGGTGCACAAACTGCTGGGCGGCTTCACCGACAGCATGCGGGTCTCGCACATGCTGGGATTCAAGCCCGCCGCCGAGCTCCTGGAGGAAGCGCTGCGGTTCCGTGAAACGTACGGGATCGACACCTTCAAGCTCAAGACCGGGCGGCGGCCGCTCTCCCTCGACGTCGAGGCCTGCCATGTGCTGCGGGAGGGCCTCGGTGCGGACACCGAGATCTACCTCGATGCCAACCGCGGGTGGACGGCGAACGAGGCCATGGAGGTCCTCCGCCGGACCGAGGGTCTGGGCCTGTCCATGCTGGAGGAGCCGTGCGATGCCGGCGAGGCGATGGGACGGCGTCGGCTGGTGCAGAGCTCCAGCATCCCGATCGTGGGCGATGAGAGCGTCCCCACCCTCGGCGATGTCTCCCGGGAATTGCTCTCCGGCGGCAGCAACGCCATCTGCATCAAAACCGCGCGCAGCGGGTTTACCGAAGCCCAGCAGATCCTCGGGCTCTGCGAGGGCCTCGGGGTGGACGTCACGATGGGCAACCAGATTGACACCCAGGTCGGCAGCCTCGCCACGGTCACCTTCGGCGCGGCCTTCGAGGCCAGCTCCCGGCGGGCCGGGGAGCTCTCCAACTACCTGGACATGACGGACGATCTCCTCGCGGAGCCGCTCGAAATCAACGGCGGCGCAATCCGGGTCCGCGAGGTCCCCGGCGTCGGGGCCGCCATCGATGCCGACAAACTGCAGAAGTACCGTCAGGACTAGGCCTGCCAGGCCGCACCTGACTTCAGGCAACCCCACCACCGCAAGGAGAACCACATGCTCTACCTGGTCCGCATGGACGTTAATATCCCGCTGGACATGCCCACGGAACGCGCGGACGCCATCAAGGCGGAGGAACGGGAGTACTCCCAGGAGCTCCAGCGCGACGGCCGCTGGCCGCATTTGTGGCGGGTCGTCGGCGAGTACTCCAACTACTCGGTGTTCGACGTCGCGGACAACGACGAGCTGCACACTCTGCTCTCCGGACTGCCGCTCTTCCAGTACATGGACATCAAGGTCACGCCGCTGGCCAAGCACCCCTCCGCCGTCGAATAGCCCGCACCGCATTCATATCGAAAAGCTTTCAATGCTCCGGAAATAGGTATTTCCCCTCGCTCAATTAGGGGCCTACCGTTGAAACACCACCGGATGTGATCCGCAGCACCACGCGGCATCAAGCACGACATGCCGGAACCCTCGAACCGCTTCTGACCACGGTTCCTCACTAACCGTTCTTTGACAAGGGAGTCACCATGACAACGGAAACCCAGGCCACCGCCGCAACCTCGGGCGCGGGCGCAACCGCCCGCTTCCGGGAGAACAAGCACTTCGCCACCAGCACCAGCCAGGAGCGGGTCAGCACCCTCGCCGGCCGCGTCATCAAGGCGATCAACGACACCGTCCTGGAAGAGAACGTCACCTACGACGAGTACAACGCCGTCAAGGCCTGGCTTATCCAGGTCGGCGAGGACGGCGAATGGCCGCTGTTCCTGGACGTCTGGGTGGAGCATTCCGTCGAGGAGGTGGCCAACGCCAACCGGCACGGTTCCAAGGGCAGCATTGAGGGGCCCTACTACGTCCCGGACGCCCCCACGCTCAACACCCCGGCCACCCTGCCGATGCGCGACGACGAACCCGGCACCCCGCTGCTGTTCCAGGGCCAGGTCACGAATGTCGCCGGGGAGCCGCTCGCCGGGGCGCTGATCGAACTCTGGCACGCTGATGACCTCGGCTTCTACTCCCAGTTCGCCCCCGGACTGCCGGAATGGAACCTCCGAGGCTCCATCATCGCCGACGCCCAGGGCAACTTCCAGATCAACACCATGCAGCCGGCGCCCTACCAGATCCCCACCGACGGCGCCTGCGGTGCGCTCATCGCCGCGGCCGGCTGGCACGCCTGGCGGCCCGCCCACCTTCACCTGAAGGTCTCCGCCCCGGAGCACCAGCTCATCACCACCCAGCTCTACTTCGAAGGCGACGAGCACGTCGCGGACGACATCGCCTCTGCCGTGAAGCCCGAACTCGTCCTCGCCCCCACGGAGCGCGCCGACGGCAAGGGTCGCGAAGTCACCTACAACTTCGTTCTCGACCCCCAGGACTAATCCTCCACCAGGACTAAACCTCCAGCCCGGGTCCGGGGCCGAACACGTTCGGCCCCGGACCCAACCCAAACACCCGCCCCACCACCGGCCCTGATGCCGCTCGCCCAAAATCCAGCCGCCCCGGCCATGAACAACAGCAGGAAGGAGAGGCCGATGACCCAGGAAGTCATGGGTGCCATTGACACCCGCGGACTGCGCCAGGCTTTCGGCACGTTTCCCACGGGCGTCACGGTGGTCACCACCCGGACGGACGACGACGCCCCGCACGGCGCCACGGTCAATGCCTTTACTGCGGTTTCCCTCGACCCGCCGCTCGCCCAGGTCACCCTGACCCGGAGCTCGCGCGCCGCACGATACCTCGAAGGTGCTCCCTTCGCCATCAACATTCTCTCCGTCGAACAGACGGATGTGGCCCTGCACTTCGCCGGCAAGGCCCCCGGCGAGGAACCGGAATGGACCCTGGCAGGCAATGTCCCGGTGCTGACCCGGAACGCCGCCACGCTGGAATGCCGGCCGTGGAACATCTACGACGGCGGCGACCACATCATCGTCGTCGGCGAGGTCATCGCCCTGGAAATCACCACGCGGGAACCCCTCCTGCTCTTTGGCGGCAAGTTCCGCCAGCTCGGCCGGTTCGTCGAGGGGGCCCCGTGGGACCTCCCCGGGGACGCGCCCGAATCGGGCTGGTTCGCAGGCTCCAGCTCCTTCAAACCGCTTCTCAAGCGCAACTAAACTCCCGGACCGGCCCCGGCGCGACGCTGCCATCCGGGAGGCAAGGGCAGCTGGCCTAGCTGCCCGTGTAGTTCGACAGCAGCTCGGCCATGGCCGGATCCCCGCTGATGCCGGCGAGGGCGACGGCGGCGGCGAACATCGCGCCGGCGAAGCCGGTGGTGCACGCGGTTATGACGGCAAAGAACTTCCAGTCGTCGCGGACGACGCTCCGCAGCGTTCCGGGCATGCGCAGGCCGGGGGAGATCCTGTTGGGGGCACTGTCCGTCGAGTTGTCGTCCAGGACGGCGAACACGCGGTCGGCCTGGCGGTCGACGCGCATGGTGATGATGTGGTTGCCGTGCCGGGCCAGGAGAATGTCGTGGCCAACGAGCTGACGGCGCTGAAGAGAAGGCATTTCCATCCCCTGGAACTCTATAAATTGGATGTCCACGCCGGTGGGGGCACTTTCAATTTTGCTGCCAGCGAGGGGCTTCGGCGGGCCGGAATTCGCGTGGAACGGCCCATTGGCCGCGGTAACGCGCGCCAGCGGGGTCCTGTCCAGGACGGCAGCCCGGCACTAGAGTGGCACCAGCCGCCGCCAGCCGGGCGGACGCGGATCAAAGGAGATGTTGCGTGTTTTCTAGCCCGTTCCCCGATGTGGAAATTCCCGACGTCAGCGTTTACGACTATCTCTTTGGCGGCCTGGAGGAGTCGGACCTGGACCGGATCGCCGTCGTCGACGGCACGAGCGGTGCGGAGACCAGCTACCGGATGCTGGTGGGCCAGATCGATGCCGTGGCGGGAGCCGTCGCAGCCCAGGGCCTGGGGGTCCACGGCGTCGCCGCCATCCTGTGTCCCAATGTCCCGACGTTCGCCGTTGTTTTCCACGGGCTGCTGCGGGCCGGCGCGACGGTGACTACCGTCAACTCCCTGTACACGGCGGACGAGATCGCCCTCCAGCTCGCCGACGCCGGCGCGGAGTGGCTGTTCACCGTCTCCGCGTTGCTCCCGGCAGCCCAGGAAGCGGCGACCCGGGCCGGCATCCCGGCTGACCGGCTCGTTGTCCTCGACGGCGCCGCCGGACACCCTTCCCTGCAGTACCTGCTGACGGCGGGCGCCCCGGCACCGGAAGTCAGCTTCGACCCGGCAACCCACGTGGCCGTGCTGCCCTACTCCTCCGGGACCACCGGCCGGCCCAAGGGCGTGATGCTCAGCCACCGGAACCTCGTCGCGAACGCGGAGCAGTCCCGCGGGCTGCTCAAGGTCACGCCAGAGGACCGGCTGCTGGCACTGCTGCCGTTCTTCCACATTTACGGACTGACCGTGCTGCTGAACCTCGCCCTGCGTCAGCGTGCCTGCCTGGTCACTATGCCGAAATTCGAGCTTGCCGAGTTCCTGCGGATCATCCAGGACCACAAATGCAGCTACCTGTTCATCGCCCCGCCGGTGGCCGTGGCCCTTTCAAAGCACCCGCTGGTTGCCGACTACGATCTCAGCTCCGTGCACACCACCCTCTCCGGTGCCGCACCGCTCGACGGCGAACTGGGCAACAGGCTGGCCGAACGACTGTCCTGCCGGGTGCTGCAGGGCTACGGCATGACCGAGATGAGCCCGGTGTCCCACCTGATTCCGGTGGACGCCGCGGAGGTGCCCGTAAGCTCGGTCGGCTACACCGTGCCCAACATGGACTGCCGGCTGCTGGACCCAGCCACCGGAATGGAAATCGACATCCCGGCCGAGGGCGTCAGCGCGCCCGGACACCTGCTGTGCCGCGGACCGAACGTGATGCTCGGCTACCTTAACCGGCCCGAGGAAACTGCGGACACGCTCGATGCCGACGGCTTCCTGCGCACCGGGGACATTGCCACCGTGCGCGCCGACGGAGTCGTCACGATAGTGGACCGGCTCAAGGAACTGATCAAGTACAAGGGCTACCAGATCGCTCCGGCGGAGCTTGAGGCGTTGCTTCTCACCCACCCCGGCATCGCGGACGCGGCGGTGATCGGGACGTCCGACGCCGACGGCCAGGAGGTGCCGATGGCCTTTGTGGTGCGCCAGCCCGGGGAGGACGGCGAGCGGCTCGACGAGGCCGCGGTGATGGACTACGTGGCTGCCAAGGTGGCGCCCTTCAAGAAGATCCGTCGGGTCGAGTTCATCGACGCCGTGCCGAAGTCCTCCTCCGGCAAGATCCTGCGCCGGATGCTGAAAACGGCAGGGGCGGCCGCCGGATAGGCCCGGGGGGCAGACACGCCCCGGACTCGGGGGCGGCGGGCCCGGCAGCTGTCATAAAAGGTTCCAGCGGACAATAATTGTGACACAGCACACCCGGGGCGCCGTCCCAAAGGCGTATAGTCGGGAGCAGGTCAGGACGCGGCCACTGGATCCTCTCGTGGAGCTTTCATGCCAAAGATTTCGCCCGTCCTGCCTTCCGGCGCCAAACGCGCACACACCGTTCGGAACGCCCCGCATGCCCCGGCCCGGTCCGGCACGCGTGCGCCAGCTGAAGTCCGCCGGCCCTCGGCGCCCGGAAAATTTGAACTCGTCCGGGCCGACGGGGACGGGTTCCTCATCCGTATCCTTGACGGCAACGGGGCCGTGCTGGCCCTCTCCCGAACGTACCCGGACATTGCCGCCGCCGTGCAGGGTGTCGAGGCCGTGCGCGAGTGCGCCGCCACCTCCCACATCTCGGACCAGACGGCCGGCTCCCTCGACGCAGGCTCCCTCCCGACATCGACCGGACCTGCCTGGCCCGCTGCCGGCCTGGCATCCGATCCCCTTCCGCTTCCGTAAAAGCGGCCGCACTACCGCCGACACGGAATTTCCTGTCCGGTGGCTGCCGATCACCATTGGGGGTGACCGGAGGCCGCCGGAGACGAGCGCCAGCGCCCCCATGGGTGCTGGCGCTGTCGGCTCCTGTGACAGTGAAAGTCGGCCCAGTGTCCAAGCTCCTCCAGTTAATCAGCGGGATGGGCAAGGTGATCCGGGTCCTCGGTGCCCCTCGTCTGGCCTCGCGGTGCTCATTGCGGCCTCCGTGGCGACCAACGCGGCCGACCGCACGGTCGAGAACATCTCGACGGAGCTCCACGACACGTTGGCCGGGCTGAACGTGCAGGGTTCGTACGTGCTGGTGGCCCACTGGCTGGCGGGAATCTACAGCCTGGACAACCTCGACCGCTACCCCGGTGAGGTCTCGGCCCTTGTCACGATCGATGCCACAGTGCCTGAGGACTTCGCTGTAGCTCCCCGGAAGAGCCCGTGGGAACGTGCCCTGTCGGTCAGCGGCTGGGTGCGCTGGATGACCGCACTCAATCCCGCCATCACCGCCCCAGATGCCCCCTCGGGGTCTATCCGGAGGCCGACCTCGGGGGGATCCGGTCGATGACCATCTGGAACTTTGCCAATCCGGCCGTCATCGACGAGAACAACAGGATGGCGCAGAACTTCGCGGCGGTGTCGGCTCTGGGCTATCCGGAGGATCTTCCTGTGCTGGCGTTCCTGTCCCAACAGCTCATCAACGCCAACCCGGAGTGGCATCCCGCGCACAAGCGGCAGCTGGAACCGCTGGATCGTTCCCGGCTCGTCGTGCTGCCGGGCGGTCACTACCTTCACTGGACACACTCCCAGGAGATGGGGGAGTCACTGCGGAAGTTCCTCCGCTGAAAGAGGTCAGGCAGGACATGGTTCTCACCACCAGCTCACCGTCGGATTTTCGCACCAACATCACCCACACCCTGAAGCGGGTCGCCGCGTCGCCGTCCGCCTGGTTCTATGCCGCGCTGTGGTTGGCCAGCGCGCTTGTGCTCGGCGTCGGAGGCGCCGGCTTGTCGGTGGCGGTGAGCCTGCTGGTAGGTTGTGTTTTGCTTCTGCTCAGCCTGCTGGTGGTCGGAACCTCCCGGCCGGTACCGGCAGCGGTGGCCCTCACCGGAGGGGCGCGACGCCGCGTGTGGCTGCAGCTCGGACTGGTGCTGGTTGTTATCGTCCTAACCGCCTGGAACAACCTGGCCTTCCACCATGTTCTGCCACCAGGCTCGGCCATCCCGGGGTGGACCGTGCTGGTCGACTGGCTGGGACGGCTCGGGGAGCAGTGGTTCGGTACCGGTCTGGGGTCCGTTGTGGTCAATCCCGTTACATACGTCGTGATTCCGCTGGTCTTGCTGCTGCTGGCCGGCGCACGTCCTGGCGACCGGCCAGTCGACGGTTCTCAGGCTGCTGGGGAATTTCGGATTTGATTTCCTCCAGAACGGCTTTATCGAAGAGTTCCTCTTCAGGGGCGTGCTGCAGACGCGGCTGCGCCTGCTGGCGGGCACGGGGTGGGCCCTGGTCCTTCAGGCGCTGGCATTCGGCGTCTGGCATCTTGGCCTGGGCTTCACCAACACCGGGCATGCCGGCCTGGTGCCGGCCATTGCCAGCACCATCGTTCACCAGTCACTCCTCGGGCTGGCCCTCGGTGTCCTGTTCGAGCGCACCCGAAACCTGCTTGTCCCCACGGTCGTGCACGTCGCCCTCAACAGCATGGGATGAGGGCCGACGCACCCCTACGCCGAAGCGTCGGTCTTGGCGATGTAAACGTCGCAGGGGGCATTGTGGGCCACGGAGTTGGCGACGCTGCCCAGCACGCGGCCCAGGCCGTGCATCCGACGGTTCCCCACCACGATCAGCTGGGCCCCGGAGCGGGCCGCTTCGTCGATCAGTGCCTCGGCCGGCTTGCCGCGGGCGGCGGCGTAGGTGACGTGCAGTGCCGGGGTGCGCAGGCTGTCCGCGACGCTGCGGGCGACCTTTTCCGCGTCCCCCGCATCGGAGACAATCCATTTGTCGCTGCCGCTGCCGAAGACCTCGGTCCGGTCGCTGTCGAACGCGCTGACCACATGAAGGGTGGCCCCGAGCGAGGCGGCCAGGTCGCGGGCGGTGTGCGCCGCCTTCAGGGCAGTTTCGCTGCCATCGACGCCGACAACAATAATTCCGGTCATGAAATGCTCCTTGAGGTCAACGAACGTTTGCGGCCATGCGCCAATGACTCAGGCTACAGCGCCGCGATGGCTTCGCGCAGGACCGGCGCCAGCCGGCGGACTCCCTCGCGGATGGACTCCGGCGGAACGGCGCTGAAAGCCAGCCGGATCTTGTTTGAGGGATTATCGGAATGGGTAAACGCCGCGCCAGGTATGAAGACCACCCCGGCTTCGATTGCCTTCTTCAACAGCGGGTAGGTGTCCACGCCTTCGGGCAGGGTGACCCAGACGAAGAAGCCACCCTCCGGACGGGTCCAGCTCAGGCCCGGGGGCATGTACTCGTCGAGGGCGGCCAGCATCGCGTCACACCGCTCCTTGTACAGCCCCCGGTACGTCTCGATCTGGCCGCGCCAGTCGTAGTCGCGGAGGTAGGCGGAGACGAGCATCTGGTTGAAGGTCGGCGGGCACAGGGTGACAGCCTCCGAGGCCAGGTAATAGCGGCGCTGAAGGTGGGCCGGGACGAGGGCCCAGCCGATCCGCAAGCCCGGCGCGAAAATCTTTGAGAAGGACCCCATGTAGATCACGTCGTTCGGGTTGCCGGCCCGCAGTGGGGTCAGCGGTTTGCCGTCGAAACGGAGCAGCCCGTAGGGGTTGTCCTCCAGGACCAAAACATTCGCCTTGCGGCATATATCAACAACCTGCTGCCGCCGCTCCGCGGAAAGAGTGATGCCGGAGGGGTTGTTGAAGCTCGGGATGGTGTACAGGAACTTGATGTTCTTGCCCGCCGCCTGCAGAGCGGCAATCTGGGCCTCCAGCAGGTCCGGGATAATGCCGTCACCGTCCATCGGCACGGTGGCGACCTCGACCTGGTAGGCCTCGAAGGTGTTCAGGGCACCCACGTAGGTCGGGTCCTCGACGAGCACCACGTCGCCGGGGTTGCAGAAGACCTTGGTCGCAACGTCCTGCGCAGACTGTGAACCCGCCGTGATCACGACGTTTTCAGGTTTGGCGTCGAGGATTCCTTCCGCGGCCATGACTTCGCAGACCTGGGTACGAAGTTCCTCGGTGCCCTGCCCGCCGCCGTACTGCAGCGCGGTCATGCCTTGCTCGGCGATGATTTTCGCGGCGGTCTGGCCGAGCCGTTCCAGCGGCAGGGACTGGAGGTAGGGGCTTCCGCCCGCCAGGGAGACGAGGCCGGGCCGCAGGGAGATGTCGAAGACATCGCGGACTGCCGACTGCTTGATATTTGCTGCGCGCTCCGAGAACAGTTCCTCGTGGCGGTGGGCGGACGTAGCCGCGCGTTCGATTGCGTCAATTGCCTCGGCCGGGAGTACCTCTGCGGCGGCATCAAGTGTTTCGTGGGTCACATCTCCCAGAATACAACCCATGTTGCTATATAGAAAACCTTTGTTTCCAAACTGGCCGCGGGTCCCGGACGCAGAACACCCCCGGCCGCTTTGAACTGGTCGCTGGCGGCGTCGGGGGTGTTCGGTATGGAGCGTGAGATTATGCTGCTGCGACCGTGCGGGAATCCTCCAGTGCGGCGAAGATGCCCTTGATCTGTTCCACAACCTCGGCGTCGTCCTTCGGGTGGACCTCGGCGAAGCGGACCATGGAGCCCGGGATGGCGAGCTTGACGTCCTCGAGGACCCGGGCGCCGGCGATGCCGACGGCCTTGCGGGCCTCGTCCTGGGCCCAGACTCCGCCGAACTGGCCGAAGGCGGTGCCGACGACGGCGGTGGGCTTGCCGTTCAGGGCGCCGGCGCCGTAGGGGCGGGACAGCCAGTCGATGGCGTTCTTGAGCGAGGCGGGGACCGTGCCGTTGTGCTCCGGGGTGACCAGGAGCAGGGCGTCGGCGCTGTTCGCAGCGGCGCGCAGGGCGGCTGCTGCGGCGGGAACCTGGCCCTCGACGTCTATGTCCTCGTTGTAGAACGGGATGTTGCCCAGGGTCTCGTGGATGAGCACCTCGACCTGCTCCGGGGCGTTCAGCTGGATGGCTTCGGCGAGCTTCTGGTTGGTGGATTCGGCGCGCAGGCTGCCGACGAGGGTGAGGACGGTGTTCTTGGACATGTGAACTCCTGGGGGTCGCGCCGCGGGGGATCCTGCGGCTGGCTGGTCATGGAGGCTTTGGCGGCCTTCACTGATCTAAACGGACTGCGGTCCGTTTCTATTTCCCCGGGGCTAGAATGTGCGGTGTGAGCTTAATCCCCATCCGTCCCGGCGTGGAGCCTGAACGCCGCGACGCTGCCCGGAACCGCGAGTTGCTGCTTCGGGTTGCCCGGGAGCTCATCGAGGAATGCGGGGCGGACGGCCTGACCATGGGCGCGCTGGCGCAGCGGGCGGGCGTGGGAAAGGGGACGGTCTTCCGACGCTTCGGCAGCAGGGCAGGCCTGATGATGTCCCTCCTCAGTGACGCGGAGGCCCAGTTCCAGGGGCGCTTTATGTTCGGCCCGCCGCCGCTCGGCCCCGGCGCTCCGCCGCTGGAGCGGCTCATCGCCTTCGGCGAGGCGCGCATCGCGTGGGTGCTGGAATTCGGCGAGCTGGCCCGGGCCGCGGACGTTTCCGCCTTCAACCGGTTCGACGTCCCGGCGGCCGTGCTCTGGCACCGGCATCTGGAGATGCTGCTCCGGGAAGCGGGGGTCACGGCGGACCCCTGGCTGATGGCCACTTCGCTCAGTGCGGTCCTGGAGCCGGAGCGGATCCTGCACGCGGTCCGGGAGCACAATATCGCTCCGGAGCGTCTCGCCGCGTCCTGGCGTGAGCTCGTCTCGCGCGTCGTGCGCGGCGCCTAGCCCCGCAGGGTCTGCGCCCGGACCAGGAGATCCTTCTCCGGCCGTCGCCGTTTAAGCCGGGAACTGACGCGGTGCGCGGGGGTAGCGTGGGACCATGACAACAGACTCCAACCGGCCCCTCCGCACGGCCGTCGCCGGCTTCGGCCTCTCGGGCAGTGTCTTCCACGCCCCGCTGCTCGCCGCCGACCCTGCGTTCTCCGTCGAGGTGATCTCCACTTCCGACGCCGAGAGGCGGGCCGACGCCTCTGCCCGGTATCCGGGCACCCGCCTGGTGGATACCCCGGCGGAGATCCTGGAACTCGCCGGCGAACTGGACCTGCTGGTCCTGGGAACCCCGCCGGCCACCCACTACCCGCTCGCGAAAGCCGCGCTGGAAGCCGGACTCGACGTCGTCGTCGACAAACCGTTTACCGTGCGCAGCGCCGAAGGCAAGGAGCTCATCCAGCTCGCGGCGCGGCTGGGGCGGGTGCTCACGGTCTTCCAGAACCGGCGCTGGGACGGCGACTACCTGACCGTCCGCGGCCTGCTGGAGCGCGGCGTGCTCGGCAACGTCACGCGGTTCGAATCCCGCTTCGAACGCTGGTCCCCGGAAGTCGCGAAGGCCTGGAAGGCGGCCGCGACGGCGGACGACGGCGGC
The DNA here is from genome assembly GCF_001750145.1 of Arthrobacter sp. U41. Taxonomy (NCBI): domain Bacteria; kingdom Bacillati; phylum Actinomycetota; class Actinomycetes; order Micrococcales; family Micrococcaceae; genus Arthrobacter; species Arthrobacter sp. U41. The sequence continues at coordinate 1,074,545 of NZ_CP015732.1, read as the reverse complement.
GGGGTGCTGTTCGACCTCGGCACACACCTGCTGGACCAGGCCGTGCAGCTGTTCGGTCCCGCAACGGTCACCCACGCGGAACTGGATGCCCGGCGGCCCGGCGAAAAGACCGACGACGACGTGTTCCTCGCCCTGCGGCACGAATCCGGTGTGACGAGCCATCTGTGGATGAACATGCTGTGTGCGCAGCAGGGACCGCGCTTCCGGCTGCTGGGCAGCGAGGGCGGCTTCACCAAGCACGGCGTTGACCCGCAGGAACCCTTTATCGTGGCCGGCGGCAGCCTGCTGGACCCGGACTACGGCGTCGAAGACCGCGACTGGGCCGGGCTGCTGGGCCGGGACGGGCACCTGGACCGGCTGCCCACCGAGCGCGGCGCCTACCCGGAGTTCTACCGGATCCTGGCGGCGAAGATCCACGACGGCGGGGCCGCCTCGGCGCTGCCGCTGCCGGTGGACCCGGCGGGACCGGTGGAAGTGCTGCGGCTGATCGAACAGGCCCGGTCACTGGCTTAAACACAATCGACTGCTCCGCAACCGCCGTTTTGGGGGTCCCAAAGGGCGGTAACGGAGCAGCCGATTGTGTCCGGCAGGGGTTACGCGGAGACCAGCTCGTGCCAGTCGGTGACGAGGGGCAGGTTGTGCGCCTCCGAGACCGAGCGGTGGGCGACCTTGCCGCCGGCGATGTTCAGGCCGGCGGCAAGGGCGGCATCGCGTTCGAACGCGGCCTTGACGCCGAGGTTGGCCAGCGAGACCGCGTAGCGCAGGGTGACGTTGGTCAGCGCGTAGGTGGAGGTGTTCGGAACCGCGCCCGGCATGTTGGCAACGCAGTAGAAGATCGTGTTGTGGACCTTGTACGTCGGTTCCTGGTGCGTTGTGGGGTGCGTGTCCTCGAAGCAGCCGCCCTGGTCCACCGCGATGTCCACCAGCACGGAGCCTGGCTTCATCCGGGAGACGAGCTCGTTGGTGACGAGCTTGGGGGCCTTGGCGCCCGGGATCAGCACGGATCCGATCACGAGGTCGGCGTCGACAACGGATTTCTCGATCTCGTAGGCGTTGGAGGCAACAGTCTTCAGCCGGCCCTGGTACTGGGCATCCAGTTCACGCAGGCGGTTGATGTTGATGTCCAGGATGGTAACGTCGGCACCGAGGCCCAGGGCCATGGCGGCGGCGTTGGTCCCGGCGACACCGGCGCCCAGGACAACAACCTTGGCCGGGCGGACGCCCGGAACCCCGCCGAGAAGCACACCCTTGCCGCCGGCCGGGGCCATCAGCGAGGTCGCGCCGACCTGGACGGACAGGCGGCCGGCGACCTCGGACATGGGGGCGAGCAGCGGCAGGGTGCGGCCTTCCTGCACGGTCTCGTAGGCGATGGCGGTGACGCCGGTGTTGATGAGCTCCTGCGTCAGTTCCGGCTCGGCCGCGAGGTGCAGGTAGGTGAAGAGGATCAGGCCCTTGCGGAAGCGGTGGTATTCGGCCTTGACCGGCTCTTTAACCTTCATGACCATGTCCGCGCGGGCCCAGACGTCATCGGCGTCGGCGACGATCTCGGCGCCGGCAATGGCGTACTCCTCGTCCGTGATGCCCGAGCCCAGGCCTGCGCCGCGCTCCACCAGGACCGAGTGGCCGTGGGTGCGGAACTCATGGACACCGGCAGCCGTGATGGCGACGCGGAATTCGTTGTTCTTGATCTCTTTGGGGACACCGATGATCATTTGTGGGCTCCATTGCTGGCGGCTTTGTGGGCCTGGGTCTGTGCGGGAAGTCGTACTTCCAGAATAAATCCGGCTGTGAGGCAAGCGACAGGCGCCGCCGCAGGGCCCCGCCCGCTTCCCGCGGAAATCCGCGCTTTTTCAAATACCGGGCTGGACATTTGTCGAATCACCAAGCGTCAGGTGTCGCCTGCTGTCCGCTGGCGGCGGGTCCGCCCCGGCGTTCCCAACCGGAGCGGCATCGGCAGTAGTCTGGCAGCATGCAGCAACAGGATGTCGAACAGCTTGTGGAACAGGTCGCTCTGAAACTGGGACGCGGCCTCTCCCTTGAGGATCTCGACGGTCTTCTGCTCGCCTACAGCTCCAACCAGTCGCACGCTGACCGGGTCCGGGTGAACTTCCTGCTCAGCAAGCGCGTCCCGCTGGACGTCAGCGCCTGGCAGCTCTCGCATGGGATCGCGACGGCCGTCCGCCCCGTGGTCGTGCCCGCCAACGAGGAGCTCGGAATGCTGGGCCGGGTCTGCGTTCCCCTGCTGGTGCGCGGCTTCCGGGTGGGCTACCTCTGGGTGCAGCTGGACGCCGAGGAGCCGAATGCGGCGTCGGTTCTTGGCCAGCTGCCCGGGGTGGCCGGCGAGCTGGAGCAGCTCTCCGCCCTGTTGCTGGAATCCAACACGGCCGAATCCGAGTTCCGCCGCCGCCGCGAACAGGAATTCCTGGCGGCCTGCCGGGGCGAGTCCAACGCCGTCGCTGCCGTGGCGGGCTGGAAGGAAGTGCAGGGGCGCGGACCCTGGCAGCTGGTGACGGTACTGGATGCCGACGGCTGGGCGGAAGGTTCGGATCCGATCGCCTCCACGCTGATCCACCGCTCCGCGGCGCTGCAGGCCACCATCGGGGTGGACGCAGCCCTGTTCAGCGCCGGCACAGAGACCCACGCCGCTGTCCTGTTCAAGGAATCGACCGGCCGGGCGAACCACGCCCAGGTGCTGGTCCACTACCAGCTGGAGCTGGCCAAACGATCGGGCCGGCCGGTCCACCGGATCATCCTGGGGACCTCAGAAGGCTTCTCGAAGCCGCGGGAAATCGCCGATGCCTACCGGCAGTCCCGGCAGGCCGCTCAGGCGGCGGCGGTGGATCCCCAGCTGGGTGAGCTCGTGGACTGCCGCGCCACCGGGATTTACCAGCTGCTGGCCTCGGCCGGCGGCGGAGCAGGGGCGTGGGCGGACGCGGGCTCGGTCTATTTCCGCATCCTGGAGGACCACGACCGGAACCACGAGCTGCTGCCGGTGCTGGAGCTGTTCTATGACAACGACGGCTCGGTCCAGGAAGTGGCGGACAAACTCCACCTTCACCGCAGCAGCATCTACAACCGCCTGGGCAGGATCCGCCAGCTGCTCGGCGTCGACCCGCTGAAGGGGATGGCGCGGCTGGAACTCCACGCGGCGCTGAAGGCGCGGCGCTGGGCCGTGCGCCCCAGGATCTAGGCGGCTCTAGGCGGCTCTAGGCGCCGCGGCCCTCGCGTTTGGGCTGATCGGCCCCGAACGGGCGGTCCGGTTCGGAGCGGGGATTATCAGGATCCGCGGCGCGGATGGCCTCATTCGCTGTCTGCCGCGCTGCTTCCCGCGCCGTCTCCCGCCTGCGGCGAGAAATCCGGCTGTCCGTCCACAGGGAGACCGCCACAAAGGCAACACAGCTGGACATAAAGGCGGCAGTATTGTTGAGCCCCATGGCCGTTCCGAGGATACCGGTGAGCACCATGGCGGCAATGCCGGCCACGATGTGCCACCCTCTGAACTTACCCACGATCCAAGCGTAGCCCCGGCCTTCTCCGCGTTACCGCGCAGGGCCGGGATCGTTGTTTGATCCTTATCACGCCGTCACGAAGCATCGGCGGCACCGTCATCCCCGTGATCCGGCGCGCCGTCAGCGGTACTGTTCTTCCTCTTCCTCTGCCTCTCCAGCCAGGCCATGATGTCGGCGAGCCGGATCCGCCGGTGCGTGCCCCGGTATTCCACCGGGATTTCGCCGCGGTCCGTCATGTTCCGCAGGTAAGTGTGCGAGATGCCGGCCAGCTCTGCGGCCCGTGACGTGGTCAGCATTTCCTCGACGCTGCTGACCGTCACCGCCTCGCCCCGGCTGAAGCGCGCCAGCAGGTCCACGACGGCGTCCCGTGCCTGCGGCGGCAGCCGGTGGACGGTGCCGTCGACGAACACGGTGATGTCGTCGCTGCCGCTGAGGGCGTACTGGAGTTTCTGCGCGTCCTCAACCGGAAGGGCGGCCGTCACCCGCGGAGCAATCAGTGTCATGAAGTGCATCCTAGCGCCCCCCGTTCGGCCTCACACCGCCGCTGCCTGCTGCGGCGCTACAGCCCGAGCTCCTCGAGGACCGGCAGCTTCGCCCGGACCCAGGCGCGGGCCTCGGTGGCGCTCGGCGCGGACAGGGCCAGCTTCGCCAGTTCCTGCGCCTCGGCCAGGGTGACGGTCTTCAGCACGGCGGCCACGGCGGCGAGCGACCGGGCCGTCATGGACAGCGTCGAGACGCCCAGCCCGGTCAGGACGACGGCGAGGGCCGGGTCCGCGGCAGCCTCGCCGCAGACGCCGACGGGTTTGTGGTGGCCCTCCGCGGCGGAACCTTCCACGGTCAGGCCGACCAGCCGGAGCACGGCAGGCTGCCACGGAGTGTTCAGGGCAGCGAGCGGGCCGAGCTGCCGGTCGGCGGCCATGGCGTACTGGGTCAGGTCGTTGGTGCCCAGGCTCGCGAAGGCCACCTCCCGGAGGATGGCCTCGGCGGTCAGCGCCGCGGACGGGACCTCCACCATCACACCCGGGGTCTTGATCCCGGCCCCGGCGCACAGGGTGGCGAAGCGGGCTGCCTCCTCCGCAGTGGAAATCATCGGTGCCATCACCCAGACGTCCGCCCCGGAGTCCTGCTCGGCCCGGGCGATGGCCTGCAGCTGGCGTTCCAGCACACCCGGCGTGGTGAAATCGGTGCGGTAGCCGCGGACGCCGAGGGCCGGGTTGGGTTCGGTAGCGTCGGTGAGGAAGGGCAGCGGCTTGTCCGCGCCGGCGTCGAGCGTCCGGAGCACCACCTTCTTGCCCGGGAAGGCGTCGAAAACGCCCTTGTACGCGGCGGCCTGTTCGTCCACGGTGGGCTCGGTGTCCCGTTCCAGGAAGCAGAATTCGGTCCGGAACAGCCCCACGCCCTGCGCGTTGAGCTTCGCGGCCGCCACGGCGTCCTTGGCCCCGCCGACATTGGCGAGCAGCGGCACCAGGTGGCCGTCCGCCGTCGCGCCGGTGCCGTCAAACTCCGCCAGCAGCGAGGCGGTGGCGGCCCAGTGTTCGGCGGCGGCCCGCTGGGAATCGTCCGGATCCGCGGTGATCAGGCCGGCGGCGCCGTCCACGTAAACCTCCGTGCCGTCCGGGAGCTGGTCGACGCCGGTTGCGGCAACGACGGCGGGAAGGCCCAGGGAACGGGCAATGATCGCGGTGTGGGACTGCGGTCCGCCGCCGGCAGTGAGCAGGGCAAGGATCTTCTCCGGATCCAGCGTGGCGGTGTCCGCCGGGGCCAGGTCCTCGGCGATCAGGATGAACGGGGTGGGGGAGGAAGGAATGCCCGGGGCCGGGACGCCGCGCAATTCGGCCACGATCCGTGCCCGGACGTCCAGGACGTCAGTGGCGCGCTCCGCCATGTAACCGCCCAGGTTGTGCAACATTTCCGAGACAGAGGCGCCGGCCTCCCAGATGGCCCGCTGGTTGGACATTCCGCGGCCGATCAGTTTGGCCGCCGACTTCAGGAGCATCGTGTCCGTCGCCATGAGCGCGGTGGCCTCGAGGACGGCCTTGCCATCGCCGCTGACCGTCGCCGCCCGCGCCTTCAGCTCATCATGGACAGCCTTCGCCGCCGCTTTCAGTGCCGCAGTCGCTTCCTCAGCAGCAACCCCGGCGGGCAGCTGCTCCCCGGCGGGCGGTTCGCTGACGGGTTTGGGCATCTGGCGGATGGTTCCGATGATGCGGCCGGGGCTGACGCCTACTCCTGGGAAGTTCTGCACTGAAGGTCCTCATTCTCTGCCGTGGGCCGGTAAGCCGGTGAGTCAGGTACCGCCGGAGCCCGCCGTCCGATCCGGCCGGATAATCCGGTCCGGCCGGTCCGGCAGGCCTGCCGACAGCTACGTCAGCAGGCGGATCCCGGTACCTGAAAAAATTGTATGTGATGCACTTCATATAGCGTTGCTATAGGTGCTAGGGTAGCGGTTATGAGTTTCGATGGCCAGCTTCCGCCAAAGACGCGGCTGTTGCGTGCCGCCGCTGAGTTGCTGGCCAACTCCGCCGGCGGCGCCGTTTCCACCCGCCAGATCACCCAGTTGGCCGGAGTCACGGCCCCGACCCTCTATCACCACTTCGGTGACAAGGAAGGGCTCTTTGATGCCGTCGTCGCGGCGGGGTTTGAGGAGTACGTGGCGGGCGAACGCGACTTCGCGCCGTCCGGGCAGCCGCTGGAAGATATCCGGCGGATGTGGGACAACCATGTGCAGTTCGGGCTCAAGCAGCCGGAACTGTACTTGGTTATGTTTGGCAATATCCGCCCGGAGAGCCGCCCGGCCGTCGTCGCCGACGCCGAGGGCCTGATGGAGGAAATGCTGAACAAGGCCGCCGTCGCCGGCCAACTCAACGTCCCTCCGCGGGAAGCGGCCAGGAGCATCCTGGCCGCCAACGTCGGAGTGACGCTCATGCTGATCACGGAAAAGGCGCCCGAGCGCAACCTCGAGCTGTCCGCCATGACCCGCGACGCCATGATCTTTGCGGTGTCCTCGGACCAGGCCAAGGCCAGCGGCCCTGAACAGACCGGGAAATCGTCAGTGGTTGCAGCGGCGATCGCCTTGAACGCGGCACTGCAGGCATCGCACTCGGACCAGCTCTCCAGTTCGGAACTCAAGCTCTTCCTCGAATGGCTCCACCGGATCTCCACCAGCTAGCTTTCGCGAAATTATCGGACCATCCTGCGGTGCAGCAGGAATGACGGTTAGGAAATCACATGGCAACAGAGACAGTTGCGAAACCCCGCACCAGCGTGCGGGTCGGCGTTCAGAAGTTCGGGACGTTCCTGTCCGGAATGATCATGCCCAACATCGGCGCGTTCATCGCCTGGGGCATCATCACCGCCTTCTTCATCCCGGCCGGTTTCACCCCCAACGCAGACCTGGCCCAATTGGTCGGCCCGATGATCACCTTCCTCCTCCCGCTCCTGATCGGCTACACCGGTGGCCGCATGGTCTACGGCATCCGCGGCGGTGTCGTCGGTGCTGCCGCCACCATGGGCGTAATCGTCGGAACGGACATCCCGATGTTCATCGGCGCCATGATCATGGGGCCGCTGACGGCGTGGATCATGAAGAAGATCGAAAGCCTCTGGGAGAACAAGGTCAAGCCCGGCTTTGAAATGCTGATCGACAACTTCACCGCGGGCATCGTGGCAGCTGTCATGGCCATTGTCGGCATGCTGGTGATCGGCCCGGTGGTCAAGGCCTTCAGCGACGGCGCCAGCTCCGTGGTCGAATTCCTGGTCACCAACGGCCTGCTCCCGTTCACCAGCATTTTTATCGAACCGGCCAAGGTGTTGTTCCTGAACAACGCCGTCAACCACGGCATCCTGACACCGCTGGGAACGGAGCAGGCGCTCGCCCAGGGCAAGTCCATCCTGTTCCTGCTCGAAGCCAACCCCGGTCCCGGCGTGGGCATCCTGCTGGCATACACGATTTTCGGCAAGGGCCTGGCCAAGGCATCGGCACCCGGGGCCGCCCTGATCCAGTTCGTCGGCGGCATCCACGAAATCTACTTCCCGTTCGTGCTGATGAAGCCCGTCATCATCCTCGCCGCGATCGGCGGCGGCATGACCGGCATCTTCACCCTCGTCCTGACCGGTGCAGGCCTGCGCTCCCCGGCTGCCCCGGGCAGCATCATCGCGGTCTTTGCCGCGACCCCGCCGGACAGCTTCGTGGGCGTGGCGCTGTCGGTGCTGCTGGCAGCCACGGTGTCCTTCCTGATCGCCTCGGTGATCCTGAAGTCCAGCAAGACCCCCGACGAGGATGAGCTCGGCGCAGCCACCACCCGGATGGAGACCATGAAGGGTAAGAAGAGCTCCGTGTCCTCCGCCCTCGCCGGTGCGGGTGCCGGCGGCGTCGCCGTGCTCGCGGGACCGGTCAAGAACATCGTCTTTGCCTGCGACGCCGGCATGGGCTCAAGCGCCATGGGCGCCTCGGTGCTTCGGAACAAGATCAAGGCAGCCGGCTTCCCGGACGTCAAGGTCACGAACTCGGCGATCGCGAACCTCAGCGACACCTACGACGTGGTCATCACGCACCAGGACCTGACCGAGCGGGCCAAGCCCGTGACATCCAGCGCCGTGCACGTCTCGGTCGACAACTTCATGAACTCGCCGAAGTACGACGAGATCGTGGAACTGGTCAGGAGCAGCAATGCTTCCGACGGCGGCGCAGCTGCGACCACAGCCGGTGGCGCCGCCACCGCCGTGGCGGAACCGGAGCCGGAAGCCGAAGCCGGCCCGTCCGGGATCCTCGTGGCGGAAAGCGTCGTCCTCAACGGCACGGCGACCAGCCGTGACGCCGCCATCGACGAGGCCGGCCGGCTCCTGCTGGACCGCGGCGCCGTCGACTCCGGTTACCTGGACGCCATGCACGAACGCGAGGAATCCGTCTCCACCTACATGGGCAGCTACCTTGCGATCCCGCACGGCACCAACGCTGCCAAGGACCACATCATGAAGTCTGCGGTCTCCGTGGTGCGCTACCCCAACGGCATCGACTGGAACGGCAAGGAAGTGAAGTTCGTCGTCGGCGTCGCCGGCATCAACAACGAACACCTCCAGATCCTGTCCTCGATCGCCAAGGTCTTCACGAACAAGGCGCAGGTGGCGCAACTTGAGGCGGCCACCACCGTCGATGAAGTCCTGGCCCTGTTCGGAAAGGTCAATTCCTAGTGAAGGCTGTTCATTTTGGGGCCGGAAACATCGGCCGCGGCTTTGTCGGGCTGCTGCTGCACGAGGCGGGGTATGAGGTGGTCTTCGCAGATGTCGCGGACGACCTCATCACCCAGCTGGCCGCCGCGGACAGCTACCGGGTCCACGAGGTGGGCGAGAACCCCACTGACCGGACGGTGGAGAACTTCCGGGCGCTGAACTCCAGCAGCCAGGAGGCGGACGTGGTCGCGGAGATCGCGACGGCGGACATCGTCACCACCGCCGTCGGGCCGCACATTCTCAAATTCGTGGCGCCCGTGATCGCCAAGGGCATCGCCGGCCGGGCCGCAGGAATGGCTCCACTGCAGGTGATGGCGTGTGAAAACGCTATCAACGCCACGGACATCCTGAAGTCCGAGGTGCTTGCCCAGTGGGACGCGGCTGCGGGATCCCTCGATGACAAGGCGGTCTTCGCGAACACGGCGGTGGACCGGATCGTGCCCAACCAGGAGGCGGGGCAGGGCCTGGACGTCACGGTCGAGACGTTCTACGAATGGGTTATCGACCGGACGCCGTTCGGTGCTGCGGCGCCGGTCATTCCGGGTGCCACGTTCGTGGACAACCTGGAGCCGTATATCGAGCGGAAACTGTTCACCGTGAACACCGGGCATGCCGCGGCGGCGTATTTCGGGTTTGATGCCGGGCTCGGGAAGATTTCCGAGGCCATGGCCGATCAGGACGTCGCCGCCGATGTGCGCGCCGTCCTGGACGAAACGAAAGAGCTCCTGGTCGCCAAGCACGGCTTCAACCGTGACGAGCAGGAAGCCTATGTCCAGAAAATTCTGGGGCGTTTCACCAACCCGCACCTGCCGGACACCGTGAACCGCGTGGGTCGGGCGCCGTTGCGCAAACTCAGCCGGCACGAACGTTTTATCGGTCCGGCGGCGGAGCTGGCCGAACGCGGGATCGTCCCGGAGGCGCTGCTCGGCGCGATCGCCGCGGCCCTGCGCTTCAACGACCCGGCCGACGCCGAAGCCGTGGAGCTTGGACAGATCCTGGCATCCTCGAGCGCCGAGGAGGCAACCGCGAACATCACCGGACTGGCCCCGGACCACCCGCTGTTCCCGGCCGTCGTCGCCGTGGTCGAAGACGCAAAGGCTGCCGCCTAGTCCGTTTCAATATCGCCGAAGCATAGCCGCCGACGCCGGAACTCACCCGAGTTCCGGCGTCGGCGTCTGCGTGCTCAGCAGGCCCCCACCCGAGGTGACAGATGATGCCCATGTTTCGGGAAAACATGGGCATCATCTGTCACCTCGGCGGGGCGGTAGGGCAAGCTGGACTGGTGACTTCGAACCCCCGTGACCGGACCTCGTTGCTGACCCTCGACGTAGCCGGCGGGACTTTCCGCTTGCGCCATGCCGAACGCGCCGATCTGCCCGACATTCTCCGGCTGCTGGCCGATGACCAGCTCGGGTCAAGCCGCGAGGACACGTCCGATCTGGCCCCCTACGAGAAGGCGTTTGCCGCGATCGCCGCCGATCCGGCGCACCTCCTGCTCGTGGGGGAGCTGGAGACCGCGGACGCGTCCGGTACCCGCCTGGTGGCGACCTTCCAGCTGAGCTTCCTGCCGGGGCTGTCCCGCCGGGGTTCATGGCGCGCCCAGTTGGAGGCTGTGCGGGTGGGCAGCGAGCTGCGCGGCCAGAGCGTCGGGGCGGCGATGGTGGAATGGGCCATCGACGAGTCGCGGCTCCGCGGCTGTTCCCTCCTGCAGCTCACCACGGACAAGTCCCGCACGGCCGCCCACCGGTTTTACGAGCGGCTCGGCTTAGCGGCGAGCCACGAGGGCATGAAGCTCATTCTCTAGCCCCGGTGCCCGCCGAGGTGACAGCTCATGCCCATGTTCCCGGAAACATGGGCATCATCCATCACCTCGTGAGGCGGCGGAAGCATGCGCCGCGGTGCGCGCGGCTCAGGCCTTGACGGGCTCCTTCGCGGAGCCCTTCGGGACGAAGAGGGTCTCGGCGTGTTCCAGGGACATCCCGTTGGTCTCGGGCACCTTGAACTTTACGAAGAAGAAGGACGCCGCCGCGAACATCGCGTACATGGCGTAGGTCAGGGGCAGGGAGGCCGCCGCCATGACCGGGAAGCTCAGGGTGATGGCGAAGTTGGCGATCCATTGGGCGGCCGCGGCGAGGCCCAGTGCGCGGGCGCGGATCCGCGACGGGAAGATCTCGCCCAGCAGCACCCAGACGAGCGGGCCCCAGGATGCGCCGAAGCTGATCACGAAGACGTTGGCGGCAACCAGGGCTGCCGGGCCCCACGCGCCCGGCAGCGAAATCGCGTCACCGGTGCCGGTGGCTGAGCCGAAGGCCAGCGCCATGGTGCCCAGCGAGGCGGCCATGCCGATGGAACCTGCGAGCATGATGGGCCGGCGGCCGATCCGGTCCACCAGGGCGATCGCCACGAGGGTCACGAGGATGTTCGTGATGGCGGTTGCCACGGAGATCGTCAGGGAGTCCTGCTCCTGGAAACCGACGGCCTTCCACAGGGTGGTGGAGTAGTAGAAGATCACGTTGATGCCGACGAACTGCTGAAGCACCGACAGGATGATGCCGATCCACACCACGGGCTGCAGGCCGAAAGCCTTGCCGCGCAGCGAGCCCTTCTGGCCCGCGACTTTGTCTTCCTCAATGGCCTTCTTGATGTCGCGCAGGTGGCGGTCGGTGTCCTCGTCCGGGGCGATGGACTGGAAGACTGTGAGCGCTTCCTCGTCCTTGCCCTGGAAGACCAGGAACCGCGGTGACTCGGGCAAGGTGTAGGCGATCCAGCCGTAGACGACGGCGGGGACGGCGGCGACCATGAACATCCAGCGCCACGCTTCCAGACCGAACCAGAGATCCTGGCCGGCACCGCCGGCGAAGTTCGCGAAAAGGGCGTCCGAGAGCAGCGCGGCGAAGATACCTGTGGTGATGGCGAGCTGCTGGAGCGAGGCCAGACGGCCGCGGACGTGGCGCGGGGAGATCTCGGAGATGTACGCCGGGGCGATCACGGAGGCCAGGCCGATGCCCAGGCCGCCGACGAGGCGCCAGAAGATGAGGTCCCACACGCTGAAGGCGAAGCCCGTTCCGATCGCACTGACCAGGAACAGCAGCGCCCCGATTTTCATGGCCGGGATGCGGCCGTAGCGGTCGGCGACCTTGCCGGCCAGGTAGGCGCCCGCCGCACAGCCGAGGAGGGCCACGGCCACCGCGAAGCCGGTCACCGCCTCGCTGAGCGCGAACTCGTCCTTGATGGCGTCGACGGCGCCGTTGACGACTGAGGAGTCGAAGCCGAAGAGGAAGCCGCCGACGGCGCCTGCCACGGCCAGCCAGATGACCCGCTGGGGGATCTTGGCTACGGTCTGGTCTTGGGTGGTTGTCATCTGGCTCCCTCGGCATGTCGCACTACACGGCCCGCGCCGCAGCTACCCAGTCTTGCACCGGAGCCGGAGCGACGACTGTCACAGCGGCAAAAGTGAGAGGAAACATACAGTTTAGGCGGGCCGCCGGACCCGGCCGGCGGACGGCACCGCCGTCGAACCCCGCCGAGGTGGCTCCATCAATCAGAGCGTTGCAACGACCATATGACTTTGCCGTCGGCACATGGGCGCGAAGCCTCACCTCGGCGGGTCAGCGCTCGACCAGGATCCCGTCCGGGTCGCACCAGATCATCGCGCCGGGCCGGAGGACGACGCCGTCGATCTCCAGTTCCACGTCCACCTCGCCGGCGCCTGCCTTGGCGCTCTTGCGCGGGTTGCTGCCCAGCGCCTTCACCCCGAGCGGCAGCCCGGCGATTGCCACCCGGTCGCGGATGGCGCCGTTGATGACGACGCCGGCCCAGCCGTTCGCGACGGCGCTGGCCGCGATCAGGTCCCCCATCAGGGCGGTGCGCAGCGAGCCCCTGCCGTCCACCACCAGGACGGCGCCGCCGCCGGGGGAGGCGAGGGTGGACTTGACCAGGGCATTGTCCTCGAAGCAGCGGATGGTCCGGACCGGGCCGCTGAAGTGGGTGTGGCCGCCGAGCGACTGGAACTGCAGGGCCACGGAGTCGAGCTCCTCACCCCGCTGGTCGTAGAGGTCGGCGGTATTAACGGCGGATGCAGCCATCGGTTCTCCTCGTGCTGGAAATAAGCGGGCGGATCGTCGTCCCCACGATAGTCTGGCTCCACACCGATCTTCAGCGATCCTTGTCAGTTTCCGGGGGAACCGAATTACATGAGCCTTTCCGATCGACCCGGAGCAGCCCCGGACCCAGCCCCTGGCGCCCTCGCCGCGGAAAGCCCGACGGCGGTGGCGCTCGCCGAGCCCGAGCGGGCGGTACGCCCGGTCTGGATCGCTGGCGTCGTCCTCGTCAATGTGGGCATCAACGCGGCGTTCTTCGCCCCGCTCCAGGTGCTCCTCGGCCAGCAGGCGGAAGCGTTCAGCGAAGGGGACAAAGAGGCCATCCTCGCCCTGGTGACCGGAGCCGGAGCCGCCGTCTCACTTGTGGCCAACCCCCTGTTCGGTGCCTTCAGCGACCGCACCACCTCACGACTGGGCCGCCGGGTGCCTTGGGTCCTCTTCGGGGCCATCCTCGGCGCCGCGGCCCTGATCGCGCTCGCCGGGGCGCCAAACGTTGCCATCATGACGCTTCTCTGGTGCCTCGTCCAGGCTGGCTGCAACGGGGCCTATGCTGCCATTACCGCGGCCATCCCGGACCGCGTACCCGTGGCCCAGCGCGGCACGGTGGGCGGCCTCGGGGCCATGGGACAGACCGTCGGAATCCTCTTCGGCGCGGTGATCGCCGCAGCGGTGACCGGGAACTTTGCCGTCGGCTATATGGTCTGTGCCGTGGCGCTGCTTGCCGGTGTCGTGCTGTATTTCTTCAGGAACGACGACTCCCCGCTCCCCGCGGAGGCACGCCCACCGTTCAGCCTGGCCGGATTCGCCAGGGGCTTCTGGATTTCCCCGGTGCTCTATCCCGACTTCGCCTGGGCCTGGCTGACCCGGCTCCTGGTGAACATCGGCAACCACATGGTCACCCTCTACCTTTTCTTCTTCCTCCAGGACGCGGTCCAGCTTAAGGAAACCCAGGGCATCACGCCGGAGTTCGGTGTACTGATCCTGACCGGCCTGTATGCGGTGATGGTGATCATCACCAGTGTGATCGGGGGGCGGCTGAGCGACCGGATGGGGAAGCGGAAGCCGCTCGTGATCATCTCCTCGGTCATCATCGCGGTGGCCTCGCTGATCCTGGCGTTCGCGCCGAACTGGCCCGGGGCGCTGCTGGGCGCCTCGGTGCTGGGGATCGGCTTCGGCTGCTACCTCGCCGTGGATTTTGCCCTCATCACCCAGGTGCTCCCCACGGCCTTGAGCCGCGGAAAGGACCTGGGCGTCCTCAACATCGCCAATTCGCTGCCCCAGGTGCTCGCCCCGCTCATCGCGTTCCCGTTCGTAACGATGTGGGGAGGCTACGTTTCGCTGTACGTGGCGGCCGCGGTGATTGGCCTGCTGGGGGCTGTCTTCGTGGTCAAGATCAAGGGCGTTGACTAGGCCACGGACCCGCCGGCGCGGCACTCCTTCCGGGCATTTCGGGCGCTCTTTGTGACTGGCCGAGGGCCCGGGTGCGTGGCGTATAGTGGACGGGAATTGCCGCGGCAGCGCTGTGGGGGGACCCCTCCCCGCTGCCGAGAAAACCGACCCCGGAACGCTGCTGATGCCTGAAATTCACTCAGAACTTCCACCAATGGCCCCGCCGCCAACCCTGCCCAGGCAACGGCTCCGCTACACCCGGATCCTCGACGTCGCCGCGGGCTTCGCCCGCAAGGGCCTGGACTCCGTGGTCCTCTCCGAAGTCGCCGACAGGGCGGACGTTCCGCTGGGGACCCTCTACCGCTACTTTCCCTCCGCCACCCAGCTGATGCTGGCGCTCTATCGGAAGCAGCTCGCGGAACTGCACGCAGCCAACTCGCCGGCCGCCGCAGGGGCCGGCGCGGCGGGCTCATCCGCGAAGAAGTCCGCAGGGCGCTCCGCGAAGGCTTCCGCGGCGACCACCAAGGGCGCCGTTCCGGCCCACGCGCTCGTCGGCGTAGCAATGGAAATCTTCCACATGCGCCTTATGCAGCCGGCTGTTGAGCAGTGCCTGAGCAGGGCCGTTTACACCAAGGACACGGACACCACGAGGCTGCTGCGCGAGATCGACACCACCGCCGAGAAGGCCGTCACGGCCGTGAGCGGCGACGCCGCCATCTCGCGGGTGCTGCTGCTGGCCGTCACTGGACTGGTCCAGTCCGTCCGCTGCCGCCGACTTTCCCTGTTCGAGGCGGAGGAGGACCTCAAAAAGGCCTGCTTCCTGCTGACATCCGGCCGTCAGACGGCGTAACTGGTCTAGACCAATCTGATTTTTTTACCGGGGGATAACGCCGTTTTTCGGTGATTAGGCTCACCAAAACCGCTGGATAAACGTTTCACCACGCTTCGGAGTGTGTCGCGGGACACGTCGCGGGTGGACGGCTTTGTTTACCATTGGAGAACCGGGGCGGCCCAGCCGCCTGCGTTACCGGGAGCTTCACCGCAGACCCACCAACCTCGGGCCCCTGCTGACGTTCCCCAGACCATCTTGAGCATCCCTGTGCTTGAGCTTCCATGAGCCGTACGCCCACGGTGAGCCCCAGGAGACAACGAAGTGTCCATTGAAACGATTATCCCCAACGACGCCACCTCCCCCGCAGAGCCCGCAGCGGCGATCAGCGACGAGGAAATTTTCGCATCCCACCAGGGCGGCAAGCTTTCAATTTCCAGCACCGTGCCGCTCGACAGCAAGCGCGACCTTTCCATCGCCTACACACCCGGAGTAGCCCAGGTCAGCCGCGCAATCGCCGCCAACCCGGAACTCGCCAAGACCCTCACCTGGGCGCAGCGCCTCGTGGTCGTCGTCAGCGACGGCACGGCCGTCCTCGGCCTTGGCGACATCGGCGCAAGTGCCTCGCTGCCCGTAATGGAGGGCAAGTCAGCCCTGTTCAAGGCCTTCGGCGAGCTCGACTCCATCCCGTTGGTACTCAACACCACCAACGTCGACGAAATCGTGGAGACCCTGGTCCGCCTGCGTCCGAGCTTCGGCGCCGTCAACCTCGAGGATGTCTCGGCGCCGCGTTGCTTCGAACTCGAAGAGAAGCTCATCGAGGCCCTCGACTGCCCCGTGATGCACGATGACCAGCACGGCACCGCCATCGTCGTCCTGGCGGCCCTGACCGGCGCGGCCAAGGTGACCGGACGCGAACTCGAGAAGCTGCGCGTAGTCGTCTCCGGCGCCGGCGCAGCCGGGATCGCCGTCGCGCAGATGCTGCTCACCGCAGGGATCACCGACGTTGTACTGCTTGATTCCCGCGGCGTCATCAACAGCGAGCGTGCGGACATCGCCGCCGATCCCGCCAGCAAGAAGGCCCAGCTGGCCCGGAGCGGAAACCCGCGCGGTGTCTCCGGCGGACCCGCCGAGGCGCTGCTGGACGCCGACGTGTTCATCGGCGTTTCCTCGTCCAAACTGGCCGAGGACCACCTCAAGCTCATGAGCCAGGACTCCATCGTGTTCGCCCTGTCCAACCCGGATCCCGAAGTCCTGCCGGAGGTCGCAAGCAAGTACGCGGCCGTCGTCGCCACCGGCCGCAGCGACTTCCCGAACCAGATCAACAACGTCCTCGCGTTCCCCGGCATCTTCCGCGGGGCCCTTGACGCCGGCGCGCGCCGGATCACGCCGGCCATGAAGCTGGCTGCGGCCCGCGCCATCGCCGCACTGGCCGAAGAGGACCTCTCCGCGGACTACATCGTCCCCAGCCCGCTGGACCCGCGGGTGGCGCCGGCAGTTTCCGCCGCCGTCGCCGCGGCGGTTGAAGCAGAGTAGCCACAGCGAAACAGACGACGACGGTGGCGCTTCCTTGGGGGAAGCGGTGCCGTCGTCGTCTTTTGCGTTCAACCCCCGGCCATGAAGGCCCGGAACCATGCACCGCCGCGCCATAGACTGGGGCGATGAACCCCGAAACCGTCGTGACGATCCTGTGCGGCCTCGCCATCCTGGTGGGTGTGGCCGGCACCGTCATTCCCGTGCTTCCCGGCAGCATCCTCATCGGCCTGAGCCTGCTGGCCTGGGCCATCTGGGGCGGCGCCGGAACCACCGGCTGGGTGGTGTTCGGGATCGGCCTGGTCTTCGTGCTGGCCGGGATGGCCGCCAGCGCGGTCCTGACCGGCCGGAAACTCAAACAGCACAGCATTCCCGGGCGCTCGGTGATGGCCGGGCTGGTCGTCGGTGTCGTGGGAATGTTCATCATTCCCGTGGTGGGCCTGTTCGTCGGTTTCGCCGCCGGTCTGCTGCTGAGCGAACTGCACCGCACGCGCGTCTTCGGCACCGCCGTGGCATCGAGTTGGGCCGCACTGAAGGCCACCGGACTGGGAATGATCGTGGAGTTCGGACTCGCCTGCCTCGCCGCCAGCACCTGGGTGATCGGCCTCTGGGTGGCCGCCGCGGCCTAGTCTGCCCCTGCCTCCCGCAGCCTCCGTCAGCCAACTAGCATGGACGCATGAGCGCCGGACCAGCAGAATCCGCACCCCGCCCCGTGGTGTACCGGGACCTCCGCGACCTGACGCCGTTCCGCACTCCGGTCATCCGGACCCCTGTCCGCGGCCTCGCCGACGGCGTGGGCGGAGTGGTGGGAGGAGTCCTGGCAGGGCGGATCCGCGGCACCCTGCCCGTGGAGGGCGGCGCTCCCCGGCTCGGTAAAGTGGGCGGCCGGCCGCCGGGCAAGGCGGCGAAGGCCGTGCACGCCGCAATCTTCGGCAGCTCCGACCCAAACCGGCTGATAGGCCTGGCACACAGCTACCCCGGGTGGGCCGGGCTGTGCTACCTGATGGCCGGTTTGCTGAGCTATACCCGCGGCGGCTACCTGCGCGCCTCCGAACTTCTCCAGCGCGGAATGTTGATCAGGAACGACGACGACGCAAACCTCTATGCCTCCGCTTACCTGACCCGTGTCGTCACCCGGGTGTCCGTCGCCGAGCGGGTCGAGGTTCCGGTCCTCTTCAGCGAAGAGGGGGTGTTCCTGGCGCTGTCCCACTCGCTGCGCGAGGCCGGCCAGGGGGAGGCCGCCCTCGCGGCGCTGACCGGCCTGCCGCCGTCGCTGCCCATGGCCCTGGCACGCTGCTCGATGGCCGCCGCGCTGGGGCGGCACGAGAATGTGGTCGCCGACACTGACGGTCTGCTCAACGGGGACGACCTCTCGGCCGCGCTGCTCCTGGTGCGGGCACGCTCGCTGCGGAAACTCGGGGCCAATACGGCCGCGCGCACCGCCCTGCAGGAGGTCCTGCGCCGGCGCGGGACCGACTTCACGCTCCGCAGCGATGCCCTGACTGACCGGGCGCTCCTGCTGCTGGACAACGGGCGGAAAGCGCTGAACCGGCTGGAGTGGCAGCACCGCCAGCCCGCCGAACTGGACACGGTCAGGGCCATCCGCAAGGACGCGGAAATGCATGAGCTCTGGGACCGCGAATACGGCCGGGCCGACGACGACTGAACTACTGCGGTCGGGTTCCGCAACCCTTGCGGGCTCGCGGAAACAGGGAGTACAAACGAGGGATGAGAGATGCCGCAGCGCGCTGGATGCAGCACTACATCACGGCCTGGACGTCGAACGAGCCGGAAGATATCAGGGCCCTCTTCACCGAAGACGCCGTGTACTCCACCCGCCCGGACGATCCCGAACCCTGGACCGGGCGCGAGCAGATCGTCGAGCGCTGGATCGCCGCACATGATGAGCCGGGGGACTGGACGTTCGAGTGGAAACTTCTGGGGGTCGACGGCGGGAGGGCCTTCGTGCAGGGCCGCACCGACTACCGCGGCGACAGCCGCAGCTACGACAACCTGTGGGTCATCCAGCTCACGGGGGACGGCCGCGCCACGGAATTCACCGAGTGGTACATGCCTCGCAGGTGACCGGCCGGTTTTGGCCAGGCGGCCCCGCCGCGTGCTCAGCTGCGCGCGAGGGCCTGGCCCAGGAGCGGGACGATCTGCTCGGACAGCAGTACGGCGCCCAGCGCGACCATGATGATGCCGCTGGCGAGTGTCACCCGCCGCGCCGCCCCGGGCCGGGAGTGCAGCAGCCTGCGTGCCAGCAAGGCAACGCAGCTGTAGACCACGGCAACCAGCAGAACAAACGTCAGGCCAAGCAGCCCGGACTGCACCGGCACCGGCAGCGGCGCCTCCGGGCTGACAAACTGCGGCACCAGGGCCACGTAGAACAGCAGGCCCTTCGGGTTGATGCCGCTGGTGCCCATGCCCTGCAGGAAGGTCCGGAACTGGTTCGCCGGGGCCCGCACCTCTGCGCCGCCAAAACTCGCTCCGCGCCAGGACCGGATGGTCGCGAGACCGAGCCAGAGCAGGTAGGCCGCGCCGGCGACCGTCAGCCACCCCAGCACGCCCGGAATTCCGGTGAGTAGGGCCGCCAGCCCCGCGACCAGGAGCACAGTGTGCAGCACATAACCGCCACAGAGTCCCGCGACGGCGGGCACGAAGCTGCGCTGCTTCAGGCCCGCGGTGATGGAGTAGGCCCAGTCCACCCCCGGAGTGCAGGCAAGGGCGCCGGCGACCACCAGAAAGGCGAGGAAAAGCTGCGGATTCATGGCGGTCTCCTGAGTCGTGGGTACAGGAAAAGTCTAGGAAACTTCCCGGCAGAAGTGTTCCCTCTTTTCGCGGAGAAATGCCGCACGGGAGTAAGATTATTGCGTGATTGACCACTTGGACAGAAGTATTTTGCGCTACCTCAAAGAGGACGGCCGCATGACGGCGACTGCCCTCGCCGCGAAGGTGGGATTGACCGTGGCACCCTGCCACCGGCGGCTCCGCGACCTGGAGGCATCCGGCGTCATCCGCGGCTACCGGGCGGACATCGATCCGGCCGCCGTCGGTCTCGGGTTCGAGGCGATCGTGTTCGTCACGCTTCGCCAGGTGGACCGGGCAACGATGGAGATCTTCGAGAACCGCGTGGCTGACAACCCGAACATCGTCGAGGCGCAGCGGCTGTTCGGTTCCCCTGACTACCTGCTGAAAGTCATCGCCGAGGATCTGCCCGCCTACCAGCGTTTCTACGACAGCGAGCTGACTTCGCTGCCCGGCGTCGAACGGTTGACCTCGACGCTGGTGATGAAGAACCTGAAAACCAATATCGGGCCACCGGTGTAATCCGGGCCGCCGGACAACTCAGGTGCCGAGCAGCCCCGTGGTCCGGTAGGGGATGACTTCGCGCAGGAACATGCTCGTGGAGGTCCGGACGATTCCCGGGCAGAGCCGGATTTCCTCCGAGACGCGGTACAGATCGTCCGGGCTTTTCGCCACCACCCGGATCAGCAGGTCCGTCTCGCCGGCCGGGGCATGGCATTCGAGTACCTCGGGGATGTTCCGCAGCGCAGCGATCGCCTCGTTCAGGTGGCTCTGATCCAGCTCCGCGCTCACCGACGCCGCCACACCCCGGCCCAGCGCCGAGGGCAGCACACGGCTGCTGTTGGGCCGGAGCGCGCCCGACGCCGTCATCCGCTCCAGACGCGACTGCACGGTGCCGCGGGCCAGGCCCAGCTTTTGGGCCAGCACCATGATCGGCAGCCGGGGATCCCCGTCGAGAGCGAGGAGGATTCGCCGGTCCGTCGCGTCGAGTTCCTGCAAAATGACCACATCCTGTACGTATCTGCGGCATGCGTTGGACAGTCTGACCAGTCGGCGGCAAGGCCGTTGCACCAACTGTAGGACTTCTGTTGAAATAGTGACAACAAAGGGACCGAGGCCACCGCCGGATCCCACAGGCTACAGGCACCCCGGCACACCACCCGGACCTTGGATGAGGTTTCCCGCAAGGAACCCGCCCGCTGAGTGACTCTTGTTCACACCCATCGTCATTCCGCACAAATCTCCGCAATCGCAGTGCCATGGCCTGGAGCAACGCCCCGGGCCCGGCACGGCAAGAGCCCCTGAGCCACCGACGTCGGTTTTCCCGAAGTCATCGGTAGCTGAGGGGCTCTTGTGTGTTCGGGCTCTGCTGTTGGCGGCGCTTAGGCTGGTGGCATGACCTCTGCCGGCCGCTTCGCTCCCAGCCCCTCCGGCGAACTGCATGTGGGCAACCTCCGCACCGCCATCCTCGCCTGGCTCTTCGCCCGGTCCACCGGCAGGCGGTTCCTGATGCGCGTCGAGGACCTGGACCGCGCCCGGTCCGGCGCCGAGGCGGAGCAGCTCCGGGACCTGGCCGCGATCGGCATCACGTGGGACGGCGGTGTCATCCGCCAGACCGACCGCGGGCACCTTTATACTGCAGCGATCGACCGCCTGACTTCGGCAGGTCTGACCTACGAGTGCTTCTGCACCCGCCGGGAAATCCACGAGGCGCCGTCGGCGCCGCACGCCCCGCAGGGAGCCTATCCGGGCACGTGCCGGAACCTGTCCGCGGCGGAGCGTGAGGCGAAGCGTGCCGTCCGGCCCGCGGCGATCCGGCTCCGGGCCGCCGTCGCCGAAGCGGAGGTCCGGGACGTCCTGCATGGCATCTATACGGGCGTGGTGGATGACTTTGTGCTCCGCCGCAACGACGGCGTGACCGCCTACAATCTGGCCGTCGTTGTGGACGACGCCGCCCAGGGCGTCGATCAGGTGGTGCGCGGTGACGACCTGCTGCCGTCAACGCCCCGGCAGGTCTATCTCGCCTCGCTACTGAATATGCCTGTCCCGGAATATGCACACGTTCCGCTCGTGCTGAACGCCGACGGCGCCCGGCTGGCCAAGCGCGACGGCGCCGTCACGCTCGCGGATCTAGCGGCCGCCGGAGTCCCCGTGGACAAGGTGCGGGACGCGCTGCTGGCCTCCCTCGGTTTGCCGGCCGGGCCGCTGGAACACGCGCTGGCCGCGTTCCAGCCCGCCGCGCTGCCGCGGGAGCCCTGGACCTGGCCGGGGATGGCCGGGCGCGACGCGTAGGCTGGATGCATGTCAGAACCTGAGTTCATGGAAGCGCGCAGCCCGCAGCCGAGTTTTACTGTCGAGACGGCGAAAATCCTCGCCGAAGTGGCCCACAACCGCCAGAAGGACAAGCTCAAGCGTCCCTACCGCGAGCACGTGATCGCCGTCGGGGATGCCCTGGCCGACTTCGACGACGACATCCGGATCGCCGGCTACCTCCACGACATCGCCGAGGACACCCCGATGACCCGGCAGGCGCTGCTGGAGATGGGCGTCTCCGAGCGTGCCGTGGACATCATCGAGCGCGTCACCAAGCGCCTGCATGAGAATCCGGACGACTACCAGGCCGGCATCCGCTACATTGCCGAGGACCATGACGCCACCCTGGTGAAGATCGCGGACAACGCGCACAACTCCCTGCCGGAGCGCGTCAAGGCGCTGGCGGAAAAGTGGCCGGACAAGCCGCCGGTCACCCGCTACAACGAGGCCCGCCCGGTGCTCTACGCCGCGGTTCCGGTGGAGGAGACCCGCAAGATCCTGGCACGGATCAACCCGTGGCTGCTGGAGGAGCTCGACGATCTGCTCGACGAGGCGGACGACACCGACTACGAGAACCTCTCCTATGACGACGCCGCGGAGGGGAGCCCGTCGGAGGGGAATCCGTCACCGGCGGAGCCGGTGGCGACGCCGTCGGGGTCCTCAGAGCCCGAGCCGCACCGGGACTGAGCCTGCGCCGGCTGCAGCGGCCCGCCACAGAAGGCCGATGTACGCGAGATCGAAGATGCTGCAGAGGATCCCGACGCCCAGGATCAGTGGCGAGTTGCCGTACCAGCCGAACACAACGGTGGGTGCCAGCGTCCCGATCCACTTCGCCACCGCGATCAGCAGGCTCTGTCCGCGGGAACCCCGGCGGGCAACGACGAGGGCGATGAACAGCCCGGACATCAGCAGGTTCTGCAGGAACGCCGCGTAGCGCGCAGCATCGTCCCAACCGAACTCGACGATGAACAGCAGCTGAACTGCGAAGGACGTGCTGCCCAGCAGGATCGCCCAGCCGATGAAGTGCCTGCGCGTCACCCAGGCCGGCAGCTCGGAGCGGCCGAACCTGAGGAAGGTATAGACAATCACGACGTCGGCGAGTCCCCAGGCGATGTTGAAGACCCCTTGGGCGGATATTCCCGTCGCAACGGAGCGGGCCGCATAGAGGGTCTCCCAGGCGAAGTTGAGTCCGAGCGCCGCGGCCGGGATCGCGTAGCTTCTGTCCCTGAACCCGATCCGGATGGCCTCGACGTAGACCGCGGTCCAGGCCAGGCCGCTCACCACCGTCAGGAACAGGATCACGCTTTCCTCTCTGGCTTAGCACCCGAAGCAACGCGGGGTCACTTCCGGCCCATCCCGGGGCCCGACATGGGCGGCATCTGACCCCGCGTTGGCTACACCCGGCCCAGGGCGTCGATGTCCTCAAGGAACTGCTGATGGACCTCGTCGCTGACCGTGGTCCGGGTGTCCGCGATCGCGTCGAGGTAGTCCTGCGTCGCGGGACCCTTCCGGACCGCCTCGCGGATGGAGGCGGTGGCGCTCGAAGCCAGCCCGCCGTCGTCGTACACCGCCTTCTCCAGCGCACGCTGGGACGCGCTCCGGGCCGCATATTCGATGTCGGCGGGGGAGAAGCCTTCGGTCCGGTCCACCAGCAGCTCCACGTCCACGTCGTCCCAGACAGTGGCGGGAATGAAGCGCTGCCACATGGCCTCGCGGGCCTGGCGGTCGGGCAGCCCGATCGGGATGACGTAGTCGAAGCGGCCGTGACGCAGGAACGCGGTGTCCAGGGCACGGATGAAGTTGGTGGCGCAGACCAGCAGCCGGCCGGGCTGTTCGCGGAAGGCCGGGATGATCTTGAGGAGTTCGTTGGTGACGCCCTGCAGGGGCGACGGCGGCTCGCCGGAGCGCTGGGACGCAATTTCCTCCACCTCGTCGATGAAAACGACAGCGTGTTCCAACTCGGCGATTTCCAGGAAGGTCTCACGCAGTGCACCCGCGAGGCCCTTGGGGTCGGAGGCCAGACGGGAAGGGAAAACCTCCACGAAGGGCCACTCGAGGCGGGAAGCGATGGCCTTCGCGAAAGTGGTCTTGCCGGTGCCGGGAGGGCCGAAGAGGACGACGGCGCGCGGCGGCACCACACCGTATTCGTCGGCGAGGTCAGCCTCGGCCAGCGGAAGCACCAGGCGGCGTTCCAGCAGTTCCTTCTCGTTCCGCATGCCGGCGACGTTTTCCCAGAGGTCGCGGGCCAGGATCCGGCCGCCGAGCTGGCTGAGGGGTTCGAGTTCCTGGCGCTGTACCGGGATCTTCCGCTCGAAATAGCGCAGGTTCTTCTTCAGCACAAAGCCGCGGCCCAGGAACGCTTCCACCCGGGTCTCGGATTCCGGCATGAGGGCGGAGAGCTTGTTCAGCCCGTGCGGCGCCATCCGGTTCTCGACGGCGGCCAGCAGCGAGGTGCCGATCCCGCGGCCGCGGAACTCGGGGAGAGTGGCCAGGAAGACGATCCAGCCCTGGTCGTGGGCGGCGCGGCCGATGGCGGCGCCCACCACCTGATCGCCCTGCACTGCGACGACGGCGTGGTCCTTTTCGCAGGAGGCCAGCACCTCGGAGAGCGCGTAGACCGGCTCGACGTTGGTGGCCTTGAGTGTCTCCCAGAGGTGCAGGATGCCGTCAAGGTCGGCGGAGTGGAAATCCCTGATTCGCCAGTTGGTCATGAGGTTTCTCCCGGGTGGTTCGTCGCTGAGCCAGTGTGAATCTGTCTGCTGAGCATATGCGAACGGACTCCGTGAGAGGTTGCGGGGACGTTGCGTTACGGCGGCCCCGCGGACGGCAGCACCCCTAGAGGTGAGACTTCGCGCCCATATGACTTTGCCGTCCGGGCATGGGCGCGAAGTCTCACCTCCGCGTCAACGGCCGGGTTAGAGCCCCGCGAGCAGGTCCTTCATTTCCTGGATCTCGCCCGTCTGCGAGGCCGCGATGTCCTTGGCCAGCTGGATGGCTTCGGGGTTGCTCCCGGAGCGGACCTCGGCGTTGGCCATTTCCACGGCGCCCTCGTGGTGCGCGATCATTTGGCTAAGGAACAGCTTCGCTGCCTCCGTGCCCTGGGCGGCGTCGAGTTTTGCGAGGTCCTCGCCGCTCATCATGCCGGTCATGGAGTGGCCGCTGGGCGCCTGGGTGGGTTCGTTCCAGTCCTTCAGCCAGCCGGTCATCTTCTCGATTTCGGGAGCCTGGGCCGCCTTGATCTTCGTGGCCAGCGCGGTGATGCCGGCGTCGATGCCCTGTTTCTTCAGGATCATGTCGCTCATCTCGACGGCCTGGGCATGGTGGGGAATCATGGCCTGGGCAAACATCGCGTCCGAGCCGTTGTGGTCCGCGGCCGCTGCCGGGGCCGAGCTCGCCGGCATGCTGCTGTGGTCCATCCCGGACCCGGTGCTGCCGCCGGAGACGGAGCCGGTGGAGCAGCCTGCCAGCGCAATGACGGCGGCGAGGGCGGTGGCGGAAATTGCGAGGGTCTTCTTCATGGGAGATCGTGTCCTTCGTGGATCCGATGGCGGAGCCGGTGGTCTGGGTTGCGCAGGCCTCCGGGATGGGTGGCCGTGCGCTGCGGGGCAGGAGGAGAGCCGTCGTCGCGGCACATGCCCATTCCTACGTGCGGCTGACGGACAGGTCGCGGGGCGTTGGTGTCCCGGGGGAATAGGCGTGGTCCGGCTGCAGGTCGGTCAGGGCTGCCGTCCGGGAGAGCCCGGCCAGCGGCGTGGTTCCCGGCTGCGGCGCGCTCAGGGAAGCCCCGGCCGGCGAGGGTGTGCAGCCGATGTGCAGAGCGGGCTTCCCGGTGCAGGCCGGCCAGCAGCGCGGCACGACGGAGCAGGGTGATGGGATTGGCCGCGCCAGCAGCGGACATCGCCGTCCTCCTTCCGCAGTTGGGCAGCTTCACGAAGCTTTCAGGCTACCTGTCTTCAACGTCTGCCCCGGGCATTGTGTTCCGGGGTGCGGTGCCGAAACAATTGGCTGGCGGGGACAACTGTGAAAGTATCTGCATATGAATGCAGATATGCGGGTTGAGGTCGACAGCCCCCATGTGGAGCTTGCTGTCGAAGTGTTCTCCATGCTGGCCGACGCCACGCGTGTCCGGCTGATCCTGGTCCTGGGGGAGGGTGAGCTGCCGGTCAACGCGCTGGCGGAGCGCGTGGGGAAGCCGGCGTCGGCAGTCTCGCAGCACCTGGCCAAAATGCGGCTCGGCGGGATGGTCGCCACGCGGCAGGAAGGCACGAAAGTCTTCTACCGGCTGCAGAACGACCATGCCCGCCAACTGGTGATGGATGCAATCCACCAGGCCGAGCACGCGCTCGGCACGGCCCCGGGTCACGGCGCATGAGCCGCCCTTCGGACGCCGTGGATGAGCACAGCCACGGCGACGGCCAGGAAAAGATCCATAACGCCGGCCACGTTCACGAAGACGAGC
The DNA here is from genome assembly GCF_001750145.1 of Arthrobacter sp. U41. Lineage (NCBI taxonomy): Bacteria > Bacillati > Actinomycetota > Actinomycetes > Micrococcales > Micrococcaceae > Arthrobacter > Arthrobacter sp. U41. The sequence continues at coordinate 1,048,376 of NZ_CP015732.1, read as the reverse complement.
ACGATCACCCGCATGACCCCGGTCATGGACCGCACGGACACACCCACGATCAGGACCACCCGCATGACCACGATCATGGACCGCACGGACACACCCACGCCACCGGCCTGAAGGGCTGGCTGCAGTCGGTCTTCGTCCCGCACTCGCACGACGCCGCGGACTCCATCGACGAGGCGCTCGAATCCAGCTCCCAGGGAATCCGTGCCGTCAAGGTCTCCCTGATCGGGCTCGGCGCCACCTCGCTTTTCCAGCTCGTGATTGTGCTGATCAGCGGCTCGGTGGCGCTGCTGGCCGACACTGTGCACAACTTCTCTGACGCGCTGACCGCTGTCCCGCTCTGGATCGCGTTCCTGCTGGGCCGCCGCAAGGCCACCCGGACCTACACCTTCGGTTTCGGCCGGGCCGAGGACCTCGCCGGGCTGTTCATCGTGGCGATGATCGCGCTCTCCGCGGTGGTGGCCGCCGTCGAATCGATCCGCCGCTTCTTCGAGCCGCAGCCCGTGCACAACCTCGGGTGGGTGCTCGCCGCCGGGCTGGTGGGCTTCGCCGGCAACGAACTCGTCGCGATCTACCGGATCCGCGTCGGCCGACGGATCGGTTCCGCGGCGTTGGTGGCCGACGGTATTCATGCCCGGACGGACGGCTTCACTTCGCTGGCGGTCGTCGCGGGCGTCATCGGCGTCTGGCTCGGCTTTCCGCTCGCGGACCCGATCGTTGGCCTGCTGATCTCCGCCGCCATCGTCGTGCTCCTGTGGGGCACCGTGCGCGACGTCGGACGGCGGCTGATGGACGGCGTCGACCCTAAGCTTACGGGGCGGGTTGAAGCCCTCATTGCAGAACATTCCCGGGCCGGCGGAACCGCACGGCTGCGCTGGTCCGGCCACCGGCTGCAGGTCGAGATCACCGTGCCGATTGCGACGGACGCGCACCTGGTTGAGCTGGCCTCGGTGTCATCCAACCTGGAACTCGGGGTCCGGAGGGCCCTGACGCACGTCGGTTCGGTGACGGTCGTGCCCCTCTTCGCGATGGACGAGCCGCCACAGAGGGCCTAAATCCCCAGCGCGGCGAGACTCTGCTGCAGCGTCTCCGCCGAGTGGTGCAGGGAGGCGAGTTCGCCGTCGTCCATGGGCGTCTCCAGGACCTGCCGGACCCCGCCGTGCCCCACGATGCTGGGCAGGGACAGCGCCACGCCGGTGATTCCATACTGGCCGTCCAACACGGTGGACACCGGCAGGACGGCGTTTTCCGCGCGCAGCAGGGCCTCCACGATGCGGGCGCCGGACAGCCCGATCGCGTAGTTCGTGGCGCCCTTCCCGGCGATCACCTTGTAGGCGGCCTGCGTCACTTCCCGCGCGGTTTCGGCGAGGTAATCGGAGGTGAAGACGTGTTCCCCGTCCACCTTCCAGGTGCGGATCGGGACCGGTCCGATCGTCGCGCCGGACCAGATGGGGAACTCGGTGTCGCCGTGCTCGCCCACCATGCTGGCATGCACGCTGGTGAGGGAGACACCGGCCTTCCGCGCCAGCAGCCAGCGCAGCCGTGACGTGTCGAGCACCGTGCCCGAGGAGAAGATCCGCGAGGACGGCAGTCCGGAAATTTTTTGCGCCGCGACGGTCAGTACGTCACAGGGGTTGGTCACCAGCACGAACACGGCATCCGGGGCGTGCACGAGCAGCTGCGGCATGAGCTGTTCGAGGATGCGGACGTTGGTGCCGGCCAGGTCCAGCCGCGTTTGCCCCGGCGCCTGCTTGGCCCCGGCGGTGATGACGACGACGTCGGCCCCTTCCGTCACGGAGATGTCCCCGCCACCGGTGACGGTTGCCGCAGCGGCCGCGAACTGGGTGCCGTGGGCCAGGTCCAGCACCTCGGCCTCAGCCTTGGTGACATTGACGTCGAAGAGGGCGACGTTGCTGGCCGAGCCGCGGATCAGGGCGGCGTAGGCGAGGGAGGTGCCGACGCTGCCGGCGCCGACAATTGCGAGCTTTGATCCGGGGCTCTGGGACATGGGCTTGATCTTTCCGGTCAGTCGGAGGGCGGTGCGACGGTGCCGGCCATCTCGCCGCCGTCGATCACAAACTCGGCGCCTGTGACAAAAGAAGACTCATCGCCGGCCAGATACACCGCCAGGTCCGCGACCTCGACGGGTTGTCCGACCCGGTGCAGGGGGACATGTCCGGTGTCGAACGTCATTCCTGCGGTCATAGGCGTCTCGATGACGCCGGGATGGACTGAATTGACCCGGATGCCGGAGCCGCCTAGATCCAGGGCGGCACTCTTGGTCAGGCCGCGGACGCCGAACTTCGATGCTGTGTATCCGGAGACGTTCTGGTAGCCCCGGAGGCCGGCAATCGAGGAAACGTTGATGATGGAGGAGGACGCTGTCCGTGCCATGACCGGCGCCGCAGCCTTGATCCCGTTGAAGACCCCGGTGAGGTTCACGTCGATGATCCGGGCCCACTGCTCGTGCGCGTACTCGTCGATCCGGCCGAAGGTCACGATGCCGGCATTGTTGACCAGGATGCTGAGGCTGCCGAAGGCGGTCACGGCCTCGCTCACTGCCGAGTTCCAGTCCGACGGTTTCGTCACGTCCAAGTGGACGTAGCGGATGCCGTCCCCGAGCTGCGTCAGCAGCTGGTGGCCGTCCTCGTCTAGAACGTCGCCGACGACGACCCTCGCCCCCTCATCAAGGAAGCGTTTTGCGATGGCCGCGCCGATTCCCCGGGCGCCGCCGCTGACCAGGGCCACTTTGCCGTCCAACCGTCCCATAGCTGAGTCCTTTACCGGCAGCGAGCCTCATGAAGGACGCGGCTGTCCGGGCTCGCCTCAAGCTCACCAAGGACTGCAGGGCTTGGGCAGGGCCGTTGGACCCTAGCGGCGTCCCGGACCGGCAGCGCCGGCGGAACCGCCGTCGCGCCTGTCCGGGCCCGCCGGATCAGAGGTGCTGGATGCCGGCCCGCTGCATGGCGTCCTTGTAGACCTCGACGTTCTTGCTCAGGAGTTCCTCCTGCTTGGTTGCCGAGACTGCGAAAGCGCGGCCGCCCAGGGCGGTGGCCTTGTAGATCTTGACCCCGCGGTTCTTCAGGGAGGAGTGGTAGGTCTTCTCGAAGAGCGTCAGGAAGGCGAAGGCGTCGGCGCCGTGGGCGATGACGGCGGAGACGCGCTTGTTGATCTTGAGGAACTGGCGGAACGGCCGCAGGCCGTCCGTCTTCTCCTGGACGTTCAGCGCGGAGGGGAGATCCGGGTCGCGGACCCAGGGGTAGGCATTCCACGGCATGACGTAGCGGGGGTCGAGCTCGACGGCCTCGTAGATGGAGGTGGCGCGACGGGCCGCCTCGTCATCGTTGAAGTGGGACACGAACCCCGATTCGGTGCCCTTGCCCGGGGCGATGTGGAGGCTGACAATCCGGCACTCGTCCTCGTCATGGACGGGATCGATGTAGGGGACGACCGACCCCGGCTTCTTTTCCATGAGTTCGTCGCAAAGCTGCGTTACGGCGGCGATGTTCGGTTCCTGCAGCAGGGTCTTCTTCTCGTCCCAGTCAATCGTCACGATTTCTCCCTCAGCGCTCGGCGTCCAGAATCAGGCGTCTTGTTCCACTCTACGCTTTTGGGCGCCGGGGTGTTTTATGCCCGGGTCGCGACCAGAGGCGTTCGACCCCTAGCCACGGTCGGAGGGCCGGGCGTACGCTTAAAGCGCCTGCAGGTAACCATCTGGTTTAGCCGGGTCGTTCAGGACATGAAAATGTCCGAGCCATCTCATAGCGAGATCGCGAAGGTACCTGCAGGCCTCGCATTTAAAGGCGCGACCGGCCCGATCCGGCCCCCAATCCATTGGCGCCCACTACCTGGCAGTTGGCGGAGCCGCAGTCGCTCGTCATCGCCTGGAGAGTCCCGCCCTGGTCCGAAGTGAACGGGGCGGAAGCCCGTTGCCACGCTGAATTCCGCCAACCTCTGGTTCCGCCCTCCCGCCACGGGCATGATGGAAGCGATCCGCAAGGTCCCCACTCCGCCGCGGCGCCAGCGCCGGGATGACCCGAAAGCAGGCAACGCGTGAATTCAGAAGCGATGGAACGGGCCCGGGAGGTCGAGGCGCAGCTGACGGATGAGGAGCGGTTCTCCCTCCTGATCAGCGTCATGGGCACCAACGAGGTGCTCACTGAAAAGGACGCGCGCATTCCGGACGGCGTCCCGATGAGCGCCGGCTACACTCCCGGGATCCCGCGGCTGGGCATCCCCGCCCTGCTGATGAGCGACGCGAGCCTGGGCGTCACCAACCCGGGCTACCGCGAGGGTGACACGGCCACGGCGCTCCCGGCGTCGATCGCGCTGGGGGCCAGCTTCAACCCCGAACTCGCCCGCAAATCCGGGCAGCTGGTGGGCCGGGAGGCCCGGAGCAAAGGTCTCAACGTCCAGCTCGCCGGCGGACTCAACCTGCACCGCGACCCGCGCAACGGCCGGAACTTCGAGTACCTCTCCGAGGACCCCTGGCTCACCGGAGTCCTCGGCGCGGAATCGGTCAAGGGAATCCAGGCCGAGCAGGTCATCTCCACGGTCAAGCACTTTTCCCTGAACTGCAACGAAACCAACCGGCACTGGCTGGACGCCGTGATCGACCCGGCCGCGCACCGGGAATCCGACCTGCTTGCGTTCGAGATCGCCATCGAACGCGCCCAGCCCGGATCGGTCATGACCGGCTATAACAAAGTCAATGGAACCTACGCGGGCGGCAACGAGGCGCTGCTTCAGGGCATCCTGAAAGGCGCCTGGGGTTTCCCCGGCTGGGTCATGTCCGACTGGGGCGCGACGCCGAGCTGGGACTTCGCGCTGCAGGGCCAGGACCAGGAATCCGGCGTGCAGATCGACGTCATGATGTGGGGCCACGAGGCCTTCACGGCCCCGCTGCGCGCGGCCTACGCGGCGGGTGACTTCCCCAAGGAACGCCTGTCCGGGATGGTGCAGCGGATCCTCTACGCCATTTTCGACATTGGCGTCGACCGCTGGGAGGGAACGCCCGACGTCGACCTGGGCGCCCATGCGGACATCGCCCTGGAAACGGTGCGGCAGGGGATAGTCCTGCTCAAGAACGACGGCGTGCTGCCGCTGGAGACGCAGTCACGTGACGCCGCGCCTCTCAAGATCGCGGTCATCGGAGGACATGCCCAGCTCGGCGTCCCGATCGGCGCCGGCTCGAGCGCCGTAGTGCCGCCCGGCGGCTACGCCGAGGTTCATTCCATCGGCGGGCCGGGCATCATGGGCGCCGGGCGCAATCTCTTCCTGCTGCCCTCCTCGCCCCTGGCGGAGCTGCAGAGACTGCTGCCCGACGCCGTGATTGAATACGACCCCGGGATGAGCCCGGCCGAGGCGGCGCTGCTGGCGCGCCGGTCCGACGTCGCGGTCGTTTTCGGCATCCGCGTGGAGGGCGAGGGGTACGACAACGCAGACCTGTCCCTGCCCTGGGGCCAGGACGCCGTGATCGGCGCCGTCGCGGACGCCAACCCGAATGCCGTCGTCGTCCTTGAGACCGGAAACCCCGTGGCGATGCCGTGGCTCCCGAAGGTCAGGGCTGTCCTGGAGGCCTGGTACCCCGGCCAGTGCGGCGGGCAGGCGATCGCCGAAATCCTCGCCGGCGTCACCAACCCGTCCGGGAGACTACCGCTGACCTTCCCCACCGGCCTGGAGCAGACGCCGCGGCCGAAGCTGCCGGGCCTCGGTACGCCGTGGGGGACCCCGACAACGGTCAATTACAACGAGGGATCCGACGTCGGCTACCGCTGGTTCGCAAAGACCGGGCAGGAGCCCCTGTTCCCGTTCGGCCACGGGCTTAGCTACACCCGGTTCGAGCATACGAACCTGACAGTCCAGGACCGGGGCGGGGTGCGTGCCGAGTTCACAGTCACCAACGCGGGGCCGCGCCGCGGGGCCGATGTCGCCCAGCTCTACCTGCTCGAGGAGCCGGCGGGGACCCGGCTGCGGCTGCTCGGCTTCGAGCGCGTGGACCTCGAATCCGGCGAATCACGGACGCTCTCGCTCAATGTTGATCCGCGGCTGCTGGCGTCGTACAACACCGGCCGCGGGCAGTGGCACATCCCCGGCGGGAGCTACCGCCTGGCGCTGGGGCACTCGGCCGGCAACTACACGGTGGAGGCCGACGTTTCCCTGGCCGAATCGTGGTTCGGGCGGTAGCCGGCCAGCTGGCCAATTCGGCAGGGTTCAGGCCGCGGCCGAAGCCAGCGAACGGGCCACGGAACCTGCGGATCCGTAAGCTTTGAAGGAACTCCCAGCGCCCCGACTCAAGGAACCCATGCCGATCAATAGACAGTCACTCAAACAGGACGGGTTCACCGGGTTCCGCCCGCTCGGGGACCTCGACATCAACCGGATCCCGCAGAAGCCCGGGATCTTCGCGGTACTGCAGCCCGAAGGCTTCCGGCCGCAGTTTTTGGCCAAGAGCACGGCCGGCATCTTCAAGAAGAAGGATCCCACCCTTAAAGCGGAGGCGCTGGCCGCCGAATGGGTCGACGGCGCCGACGTCCTCTATGTGGGCAAGGCCGGACCTGGGAGCAAGGGCAACCGTGGGCTGCGCCGGCAGATCCAGGAATTCGTCGACTTCGGCAAAGGCAAGCCGCCTGGCCACTGGGACGGCCGGCTGATCTGGCAGCTCGCCGCGGCCGGCTCGCTGATCGTCGCGTGGAAGGAGCTGCCCGTTGAGCAGCTCAACGCGGCCGAAGCCGCGTACCACGCCGCATTCGAGGATGAGTACGCGCGGCTGCCCTTCGCCAACCTGGTCCAGTCGCGGGTCAAGGGAGGCTAATTCGTCCGGTCAGAGGCCGCTTAGGTATGTGAACCGTCCAGCCACCAGCGTCGCGGCCACGGGCATCGCGGCGAAAGTATCGTCCGCTACCGCCAGCGGGTCGCCGTCGAGGACTACGAGATCCGCAGGGTCCCCCACGCGGATACCGGCCCGCCCGCGCGTTGACGCGGTCAGAGCCTCCTGCCGGGTGAGTGCCTGCTCGAGATGCCAGGGCTCCCGGCCGTCCTGCCGCGCACGGGTGGTTGCCGCCGACATCGCGGTCCACGGGTCCAGCGGCGCCACCGGCGCATCCGAACCAAGCGCCAGGGTGGCCCCGGCAGCCAGCAGCGACCGCAACGGAAACGCCCGGTCCGTGTGCCCGGCCCAATTGGAATCGGCGGCATCACGGTCATCCAGGGCATGGGCGGGCTGGACGCTCGCCGTTACGCCCAGCTCGCCGAAGCGGGCAAAGTCCTGGGCGCGGACAAACTGGGCATGCTCAATCCGGCCGCCGGTCCCGGCCGCCGCGAAGGCATTCAGCGCCACCTCGTTGGCGCCGTCGCCGATCGCGTGCACCGCCGGGAGGAATCCAGACTCCCGGGCACGGACGAGCAGTTCCAGCAGTTCCGGCTGGCTCACGGTGAGCAGCCCGCGGCCGCCGTGCGGATAGGGGTCCACGCAGTAAGCCGTCCGGGTGTTCAGCGAGCCGTCGATCAGCACCTTGAGCGGGCCCGCCCGCAGCAGCCCCGCCCCGCCGTCAAGCGCCTGCCCGGTCCGCATCCCCTCCGCAACGGCCCGCGCGAGGTCCTGCGGATAGACGCCGGCGTCGACCCGGAAAGCATCGAAACCGCCGGCCATACGACGCAGCCAGACGTCCCGGGTCCAGGTCATTTCGAAATCGACAATCCCCACAATCCCGCGTGCCGCCGCCGCCTGCGCGGACTCCCGCACCCAGGCATCCACCACGGCGTCCGGCAGTTTTCCCAGCTCGCGGGTCAATTGAAAGGCCGGCTCCTCGCGCAGCAGCCCGGATGCGTCCACCGCCACACCGTAGCGTTCGACCGCCGCGCTGTTGAGCCAGACGCAGTGCAGATCATGGCTCAGCAACGCCGTCGGCAGGCCCCGGGTGGCGCCGTCGAGCAGCTCCAGGCTGGGAACGTCCGCCCAGACGGCGTCCCGGAAGCCGACGCCCACCACGGTGGGGCCGCTGCCTCCTTCATCCGCCAGGCCCGGGCCGGACAGGGAGGAACGCACGACGCCGGCCGCCTCCCGTGCCGTGGCGGCGCCGGAGAGGTCGATCCGATTGGCGGCGAGAGCCCACTGGGTCATGTGGACATGCTCATCCCACAATCCCGGGATGACACAGCGGCCATCCAGTTCAACCACCCGGACCCGGCGGCCGCCGGGCCTTCCGGCCGGGGTGATCCGCGAAACCACGCCGTCGCTCACGTGCACGTCGCACAGCGCCGTCGCGCCGGGGACCCGCACCGAGGCGAGCACGAGGTGGTTCACGGCATCAACAGGAGTCTCAGGCATAGAAAACAGGCTATGGGCCGGAGGGCTCAGCGCCAATCCGGACCCGCCCACGCGCCAATGAGGAACCGCACCAACGGCCGGGTCCGGTCCCGCCGGAGCAAGGGACTTTCGCCCCTTGCACCGGTAACACCCACCCAGCATGCTGGATTTGGGGCGGTTCCTGCACGGCCATCGGGGGATGAACCGCTTGCTTATCAGTTGTACGGTCTCGCTCGAACCTTGGGGAAGGAAAAGGCATTCTGCCCAATCCCGCGTCTGCGGGATCACGGCAGGAGACCGCAGCCAAACATGACCGTCACTAGCGATATGTACACACTGGAGTCCGCGCACCGGCCGCGCGGGAGCTCTGATACCCCGTGACGCACAGGCAACACGGGAACCGATCCAGCGCTTACTACGCGCACCCCGCGCACGGGGATCCCCGCATCAAGGTGCTGATCCGGATCGACGCCGTGGAGGAGTCGGCGAAGGTCAACGTGCGGGGCGTCGTTACACCCGCAAATATCCGGGCCCTCTACGTCGTCTGCCGCCGCGTCGCCGCCAAACTTCCCGGCTACGAAATCGTAGTGGACCTCGCCCACGCCCATGTGACCTCCGATGCCATTGAAGAACTCCACGAGCATGCCCGCCGCTCAGTCGTGTCATCCGGCATCGACGCCTCAGAAACGCCGTGCCGGCTGCGCATTGTGGATCCGCCGAACATCCTCAGAATCAAGGAGAACGCATGAAAGCCCTCGTCTATGGCGGTCCCGGAGAAAAGTCCTGGACGGACGTCCCCGATCCCAAGGTCCAGAATCCCAGCGACGTGATCGTCAAAGTGGATACCACCACGATCTGCGGCACGGACCTTCATATCCTTAAGGGGGATGTCCCCGCGGTGACCAAGGGCCGGATCCTCGGCCACGAAGGCGTCGGGACCATCACGGAAGTCGGCTCCTCAGTCACCAGCCTGAAGGTGGGGGACCGCGTCATCATCTCTTGCATCAAGTCCTGCGGCCACTGTGCCAACTGCAAGACCGGGCTCTACTCGCACTGCATGGGCGAGGAAGGGGCGTCCGGCATTGGATGGGTCTTCGGGCACCTGATCGACGGCACCCAGGCAGAGTACGTCCGTGTCCCGTACGCGGAGAACTCCCTCCACCTGCTCCCCGAGGGCGTCACCGACGAACAGGCCGTGATGCTCTCCGACATCCTCCCGACCGGCTTCGAGATCGGTGTGCAGTACGGCCGCGTGAAACCCGGCGACACGGTCGCCGTCGTCGGCGCCGGCCCGGTCGGCCTCGCCGCCATCGCCACCGCCGGACTCTACGGAGCCGCCACCATCATCGCCATCGACCTTGACGCGAACCGGCTGGAAAAGTCCCGCGAATTCGGCGCCACCGACGTCGTCCTCTCCGGCGACGCTGACTGGAAGGAGCAGGTGCTTGCCCTGACCGACGGACAGGGCGTTGACGTGGCGATCGAGGCGGTGGGCATCCCGGCGACCTTCAGCATGTGCACGGAGATCGTGCGCCCCGGCGGCAACGTGGCCAACGTCGGCGTGCACGGCAAGTCCGTGGAGCTGCATGTGGAAAACCTCTGGATCCAGAACATCAACATCAGCATGGGCCTGGTGAACGCCAACACCACCCCGATGCTGCTCAAACTTGTGGCCCAGAAGAAGGTGCCGGCGGAGAAGTTCGCCACCCACCATTTCAGCTTCGATCAGTTCCTGGACGCCTACGACACCTTCGCCCGGGCCGCGGAGACGAAGGCGCTGAAGGTTGTGATCACGGCATGAAAGCCCTGGTTGTCTACGATTCGGCGTACGGCAACACGAAATCGGTCGCGGAGGCGATCACCGGCTCGCTCGAGGGGATCCAGGCGAGTTCCGTCGCGGTCGGCGACTTCAGGACCGAATCGCTCGACGCAGGGGACCTGCTCGTGGTCGGAAGCCCGATCAACGGATGGCGTCCGACGCCGAAGATCACCGCGCTGCTCTCGGCCCTGGGCAACGGTGCGCTCAACGGTGTGAAAGCTGCCGCGTTCGACACCCGCGTCCGGATGTTCATCCACGGCGACGCCGCCAAGAAGATAACCCATGCGCTGAAGGCAGGCGGGGCAGACATCATCGCCGAACCCATGCCCTTCTATGTGAAGGGCAGCGAAGGACCGCTGCGCAACGGCGAAATCGAGAAGGCCGAGGCCTGGGCACGAACCCTACTCACCTCCCTCACGAGCTGAGTCAGCTGATCTGAGTCATCTGAAAGGACGGCGGCCATGCGACCAGGCCGGATAGTCATGCTGGTGCTGGGAACGCTCAGCGCTCTCCTCGGACTGGGGCTGCTGGCCGGCGCCGGTGCCGCGGGCTTCGCCAACTACCTGCAACGTGACAACGGGTACTTCACGACCCCGTCGGAACGTTACGCCACGAATTCCTACGCCCTGACAACACCCCGCCTCGACATCATGACCGAAGACGGGGTCCCGGATACAGCACCGGTCGGCATGGTGGGAAGTATCCTGCTGGGCGGTTCGGCGGCCGCCGGCAAGGAAATCTTCATCGGGATCGGGCCGCGGAGCGATGTGGCGGCCTATCTGGACGGCGTCAGCCATTCGGAGATCACGGAAGTACGGTTCAACCCCTTCCGGGCGGAGTACCGGGATGTGGCCGGAGCCCGGGTTCCGGCGAGGCCGGCGGATCAGGGCTTTTGGACCGCGTCAGCCACCGGCGCGGGGGAGCAGCAGCTCGAGTGGGACCTGCGGTCCGGAAGCTGGGCTGTTGTCATCATGAACGCCGACGCAACTGCGCCGGTGGCCGTCGACATGAAGGCAGGAGGCCGCTCCGACCTGCTGTGGCCGGTCTTTATCGGTCTGCTCGCCGGCGGAATCGTCTTCCTGCTCATTGGCGTTCCGCTGATCGTGCTGGGTGCCGCGGGGCTGGGACGCGGCAAGGGCGGACCGCCGCTGCCCGGCCAGCCCGTGCCCGGCCAGCCGCAGTACTCGGCCACTGCACCGCCACCCCGGCTCCATGCGGCGGGAGCGCTGCCAGGTGCGGTGGCAGGCGTCCCTCCGGGCACTGGCGTCGTCTACCCCGCCCGGCTTAGCGGACATCTGGACCCGAACCTGTCCCGTTGGATGTGGCTGTTCAAGTGGCTCCTGGCGATCCCGCACTTCATCGTCCTCTTCTTCCTGTGGTTTGCCTTCGTCGTGGTCACCATCGTGGCGTGGTTCGCGATCCTCTTCACCGGGCGCTACCCGCGCTCGCTGTTCAACTTCAACGTCGGAGTGATGCGCTGGAGCTGGCGTGTGGCCTTCTACTCGTACGGGGCGCTCGGCACGGATCTCTATCCACCGTTCACTCTGGAGCGCACCGGCTACCCGGCCGACTTCGACGTCGACTATCCCGAGAAACTGTCCCGCGGCCTGGTCCTCGTGAAGTCCTGGCTGCTGGCCATCCCCCACCTGCTGATCATTGCGTTGCTGACCGGGACCGCCCAGACCTGGGTGTACCGCGACGGGCAATGGGTGCAGGGTGGCGCCGGCGCCTCCCTGCTCGGGCTTCTGGTCTTCATCGCCGGGGTCATCCTGCTGTTCACCGGGGTGTACTCCAGGGGTCTTTTCGACTTCATCATGGGCCTGAACCGCTGGATCTACCGCGTGGCCGCCTACGTTTCCCTGATGCGCGACGAATATCCGCCATTCCATCTGGACATGGGGCCGCGGGATCCGGGGGATGTTCCGGCGATTCCCCCGGCGGTGCCCCCGGCCGGACCTGGTTACGCGCTTCCCGGCGGTGCCCCGCCCCTCTACGGCCAGCCTGCCCCGGGCGGGACAGGCACACCCGCTGCTGGCGGTCCGGGTGGGACGGCCACGCCCACCGCCGGGCCAGCCGCCGGCCATGCGGGTTTCTACGGTATCGGCGGGCCCGCAGCCGCCGGCCCCGACAAACCGGAAGCCCCCGCCGGCCGGGACAACGCTGCCGGCCCGGACAACCCGCCGCGTATCTAGCCCGCTCCGGAACATCGACAGCCGCGGCCGGGCAGCTCAGTGGAGCCGCCCGGCCGCTTTGCTGTGCCCGCGGCGAAGTGTGCCCGCTGCACTCCGTGATGCCCTTTGCTGCGCCAAAAAGCACACCCCTTAAAAAACTTTTACATGCAGGTGCATCCAAACGGTCCCGCGCGCCGGTAGTAGGGGTGTAAGCAAAAATCGCCCGCCTGGCGGGCCGTTGAAGGAGATGTAAATGCGTACCAGCCTTTTCTCAGCAGGCGCCGTGGCCATCGCGGCAGCTCTCACCCTGGCCGGCCCCGCCCAGGCGGCCGAGTCCGACGCCCAGCTTTCCGTGCTGCACGGCGTGCCCGGCCTGACCGTTGACGTCTGGGTCAACGGCGAACGCACGCTTGACGACTTCGCTCCCGGCACCCTGGCCGGGCCGCTGGCCCTGCCGGCCGGGGACTATGCCCTTGCTATTACCGCCGCCGATGCCGCGGACGCTTCCGCTCCCGTGATTGGGCCTGTGACCGTCACCCTCGCCGCCAGCGGCAACTACACGGCGGTGGCGAACCTCGACGCAGAGGGCAAACCGACGGCCAACTTCTTCACAAACGACGTTTCACCGCTCGATCCCGGCAAGGGCAAGCTCACCGTGCGCCAAACGGCGGCGGCGCCGGCCGTGGATGTCCTCGCAGGCGGCGCCCCCGTGATCTCGGGCCTGGCCAATCCCAATGAGGAGACGCTCACGCTGGATCCCGGCACCCTGTCCGTTGCGGTGGCCGCGGCAGGCACCACGGCTCCGGTGATCGGACCGGCAGATGTGACCGTCACCGAAGGAACACATACGGTGGTGTACGCGTGGGGCAGCCTCGCAGACAACAACCTGCAGCTGGCTGTGCAGAACGTTGAGGGGCTGCACTCCGCTCCCGCCGGCGTTCCCGGCGCACGCTCCGGCGCCGCTGACGCCGGGAACGCAACAGCCGCCACGGTAGGCATCGGCGCCGCGGTCCTCCTGCTCCTTGCCGGCGGGGTCGCTGTGTCCCGCAGGCAGCCGGCGGTCCGCCGCATCCGCTAGGCCGCATCCGCTAACACCGGCCGCCCGGTTAACCGCCGGGCGGCCGGCCCCTGAGCTCCACCACGGCAGGAGGACGGACATGAACCGCAAGACGACGTCGGACGGGACCCGGCGACCCCTCGCCCCCGCTCCGCGGACGGCCGCACACGGCTCCGCCGCTCTCGGCTCCGCCGCACGGGTCGCGGCCGCCGTCGTCACGATGGCGCTGCTGATCGCCGGCTGCACCGCACCGCAGAGCCCCGCCACTCCGGAGCCCACCGCCACCCAGACAGCCTCCCCGGAAACCGCACGACCCGGCACCGAGCCACCGGGGACCCCGCCGGCGCAGGCTCCGCCAAACCCCGTTCCAGGGTCAACCATCCCGGTCCGCCCGGCAACCCCACCGGCCCAGGCACCCGCGGAGCCGGCCCCGCGCTTCCTCACCGTGGAGGGAACCACGATCAACATGCCGATCGTCGAGGTGGGTGTGAGCCCAGACGGGGCCATGGAGATCCCGGAGCCGTTCAATGAGGCCGGCTGGTACCGCTTCGGGCCGGCTCCCGGAGCTGCCGCCGGCACCGCGGTGGTCGCGGCGCACGTCGACACAACGTCCGATTCGGCGCCCTTTTCCCAGCTCAAATCCCTCGCGCCGGGCACCCTCGTGGCTGTCCAGCGCGAAGGGGCCCAGCCCCTGACCTTCCGGGTGACCGGGGTGGAACTTATGGCCAAGGACGCGTTCGACGGCGCATCGATCTTCCGGCGCGACGGCCCGCCCGAGCTGAAGCTCGTGACCTGCGGCGGACGATGGCTGGACGAACAACAGGACTACGGCGACAATGTCATTGTCACGGCGGTGCCTGCATGATTCAGCACGCAGCGCTCAGCGTCGCCACCAACAGGGGGAAGGAGCCGGTCTTGGCACCTTTCGAGGCCTCCTCCGACTGGGACGCGGGACTGAACGAGTCCTTCGCCGCAGGTGACGAAAACGCGTTGACCGAGGCGTACCGGCAGTTCTCGCCCCTGGTGCACACGTTGGCGCTGCGCTCGCTGCGCGACAACTCCGCGGCCGACGACGTCACCCAGGAAGTGTTCATCCGGGTATGGCGCTCGCGGGCTGCATTCGACCCGGCGAAAGCCCGGCTGCCGGCGTGGATCGTGGGCATCACCCGCAACGTGATCACGGATGCGCAGGCGGCCTCAATGCGGGAAACCCGGAAGGTGCTGGCCGCCGTCGAGCTGTCCCCGGACCCGGAACAGGGCGCCGGGCACGCATCGGCGGAGGTCCTGGCCGACCGCCTGCTGCTGGACGGGGAACTGGACAGGCTGGGGGAGCCGCAAGGGTCCATCCTCAAGCTCGCCTTCTACGATGACCTGACGCATTCGCAGATTTCACAGAAACTGGACCTGCCGCTTGGTACGGTCAAAAGCCACATCCGCCGCAGCCTGTCCCAACTCAGAAGCCGATTGGAGGTAGACCGTGCAACATCTTGACCCGGAGTCCCTGAGCCTGCTGGCCCTCGGCGAAGAGCTCGGAGACGACGCCGCGGACCACCTCCGTTCCTGTGCCAGCTGCGCATCGGAATACATGGGTCTCCGTCGCGCCGTGGTGGCGGCAAAGCCCGGACCGGACGCCGCCACGCTGGAGTCACCGGGGCCGCAGGTGTGGGCCGGAATTCACAGCGCCCTGGGACTTTCCACCGCCGTCGCCGCCGACCCGCTTGATTCCCCGACGGCGTCGGGCACCCGCCCGGCGCCACTGCCACTGCCACCGTCCAGTTCCGTGACGCCGCTCCCGACCCGGGAGGAGCGTGCCGGCCGAAAGCAGGAACCTGGCGGAGGCTCCGGCTGGCTCCGCCGACCCGGGGTGTGGCTGGCGGCGGCCGCGGCCACGGCTCTGCTGGCGGGGGGCGTTTTCTGGTCCGTGCAGCAGAGCCAGCCCGCAGTGACCCCGCTTGCCAGGGCCGAACTCGCGCCGGTGGACCAGCATTCCGCCACCGGATCGGCCCGGGTTGTCGAGGCCAAGGACGGGCAACGTACCCTGGAGGTGCGGGTGGACAAGGTCGAGGCCCGCGGTTACCAGGAGGTCTGGCTGATCGCGCCGGACCTGACACGGCTGGTGAGCCTGGGAGTTATGACCTCCGAGTCCGGAACTTTTGCGGTGCCGGCGGGCCTGGATCTGGGCGAGTTCCCGATCGTGGACGTCTCCGACGAGCCGGTCGACGGCAATCCCGCGCACTCCAGCGTGAGCATTGTCCGAGGAACCCTCGCCTCCTAAACTGGGGACGCCTCTTGCCACCGGCTTCCGGCGAGAACATAGTGGAGGGAATTTACCACTCCACCGCGGGAGGCAGGCGACCATGCTGAACAACGAGGCGCCGGGAAACGGATTGCTGCACGGCAAGACCGCGCTGATTTACGGTGCGGGCGGTTCCATCGGCGGCGCGGTGGCCCGGGCCTTCGCGGCGGAGGGCGCCTTCGTCCACCTCGCCGGACGCACCGGGTCGCCGCTGGAAAAAGTGGCCCGGGACATCCATGAGGAGGGCGGGAAAGCGGAAACCGCCGTCGTCGATGCCCTGGACGAGGAACAGGTCGACGCGTTCGTGGACCGGGTGGCGAAGAAGAGCAAACGGATTGATATCTCCTTCAACGTCATCTCCTTCGGCGATATCCAGCAGCCGCTTATGGACATCGACGTCAACGACTTCACGCAGCCCATCAGCCTCGCCACCCGCACCCACTTCCTCACCACCAGGGCCGCGGCGACGCACATGATCAAGCAGCGCTCCGGTGTGGTGCTGATGTTCGGCGGTTCCGGGCCCCAGACGCTGCCCGGGCTGGGCGGTTTCAAGGTGGCCCTGGACGCGATGGAAGGGCTGCGCCGGCAGTGGGCCCTGGAGCTGGGAAAACACGGCGTCCGGGTGGTCACCCTGGTGTCCGGCGGCATCATCGAGACGATCCCGTGGCAGACGGAAGGGCGCGAGGAGATCATCGTGGAGATCTCCAGGTCCGCGCACCTGAACCGCACCGCTACGCTGGCCGACGTCGGAAACGTGGCCTGCTTCGTCGCCTCGGACAAGGCCGGGGCGATCACCGACGCCACGGTCAACATTTCCGCCGGCGCGATCGTGGACTATTAGGGGCTAAGCCACCAGATTCGCCGCGGCGCCATCCATGTGCTCAAGGATGGTCTGCCGCGCGAGCGAGGAGTCGCCGGATTCGATCGCCGTAACGATGTCGTAGTGCCTGTCGACGCTCATGTTGCTGACAGCCCGCTCCACACCCGCGAACATGATCGACATGCGGATGGAACCTTCCAGGGACTCCCATGAGTGCAGCAGGGTCTCGTTGCCGGTGAGGCGGCACAAGGTCCGATGGAACTCGAGGTCGGATTCAATCCGCTCCTCCAGGCTGCCCTGCGCAGCCGCCGCCATGGCTTCGATCGCTTTGCGCAGCGAAGCGGTGACCTGCACCCGGTCCGGCAGTTGGCACAGAGTCCGCGCGGCCAGCGATTCAAGCGCGGCCCGCACCGCGAAGATGTCGCGGATTTCCTTGGCGTCCAGATGGCGAACCGACAGCCTGCCCCGCGGCCCGGCCGAGAGCAGGCCCTCCTGTTCCAGCTGGCGCAGTGCCTCCCGCAGGGTTCCGCGGCTGATCTGCAGCATGTCAGAGAGTTCCGTCTCCACGAGGTGCCGTCCGGGCTCCAGCTCGCCGCTGGTAATAGCGATGCGCAGCGCGGACAAGGCCTGTTCGCGGAGGCTCTTCTTCTCGAGTCCCAGCAGCGGTGCTGTAGCTCCGGCCATGGCGGGTGTCCTCAAATGTCTCGGGGTGACGGTTGACAACTTAATGTCAACCGTTGGTGTGTTAACTGTTGATCCTACGGGAGAAGCGCGGCACAGGCGTGTGCCTGTGCCGCGCTTCTCCCGTTTCCGGGCTAACGCAGTTCGGCGAGGACTTTCGCGACGATTTTCTGGACGGTGAGTCCGTAGCGGTCATGGAGGGTGGGCAGTGCGCCGGCGTCGAGGAACTGGTCCGGCAGGGCAATCGGTACGACGCGTCTGCCCAGCCCGGCGGTAACGACGGCGGCCGCGACGGTTTCGAAGAGGCCGCCGATCACGCTGTGGTTCTCCAGCGTCACCGCCAGCCGGTCGGTGTTGAGCTCCGCGAGCACCGTCGCGGTGTCGAAGGGTTTGATGGTGGGGGCGTGGACAACGGCAACATCCACGTGGTGGGCGGCGAGGGCCTGGGCGGCCTGAAGCGCGCGCATGGTCATCAGGCCGCTGGAGATGAAGACGACGTCGGCGCCGCCGCGCAGGACTTTGGCTTTGCCGAGTTCGAAGCTGTAGTCGTACTCGTCCAGCACGGTCGGGACGTTGCCGCGCAGCAGCCGCAGGTAGCTGGGTCCTGCGCTGGCGGCGAGCTGGGGGACGGCCTGCTCGATGTCCAGGGAGTCGCAGGGATCGACGATGGTCAGGTTGGGCATGCCGCGGAAAATCGCCATGTCCTCGGTGGCCTGGTGGCTGGGCCCGTACCCCGTGGTGAGGCCGGGGAGCCCCCCGACGATGTTGACGTTCAGGTTCGGTTCGGCGGCGTCCAGGCAGAGGAAGTCATAGGCGCGCCGGGCGGCGAAGACGGAATAGGTCGAAGCGAAGGGCACCAGCCCCGTCTCGGCCAGGCCGGCGGCGGCCCCGAAGAGCAGCTGCTCGGCCATGCCCATCTGGAAGAACCGTTCCGGGTAGGCCTGGGCGAAGATGTGCATGTCGGTGTACTTGCCAAGGTCCGCGGTCAGGCCGACGATCTTGTCGTTGTCGTGGGCGGCCTTTGCCAGGGCGTGCCCGAACGGTGCGGACACGGTGTTCTGGCCAGGGTCCGCGAAGGACGCGATCATGGCTGAAGTCTTCAGCTTGGGTGCGGTGGAGGTGCTCATCGGCTGGCCTTTTCTTCGTATCCCGCAGTCAACTGCTCGCGGCAGGTCTGCCATTCGTGTTCCTCGATGCGCATGAAGTGCGCCTTTTCCCGGTCCTCCAGCAGCGGCACGCCGCGGCCGACCTTCGTGTCGCACAGGATCACGGAAGGCCGTCCCGTGACGGCTGCCTGGTCGGCGGCGTTGTCGAACGCTGTCAATAGGGCGCCGATGTCGTTGCCGTCCACGCGCCGGGTGTACCAGCCGAAGGCCTCCCACTTTTCGGTCACGGGTTCGGTGCGGAGCACGGTGTCCGTTTTCCCGTCGGCCTGCAGGGCGTTGATGTCCACCATCGCGGTCAGGTTGCCGAGCTGGTGGTGGTGGGCGCCCATCGCGGCCTCCCAGGTGGAGCCCTCGTCGAGTTCGCCGTCGGAGAGGAAGTTGTAGACCCTGGACGTGGAGCCCTGGTGGCGCAGGCCCAGGGCGATGCCGACTGCGATGGAGAGACCGTGGCCCAGCGACCCGCCCGAGATTTCCATGCCGGGGGTGTAGGTGGACATTCCGGACATCGGCAGCCGGGAATCGTCCGAGCCGTAGGTGTCCAGTTCCTCGACCGGGAGGATCCCGGCCTCGGCCAGCGCCGCGTAGTGCCCGATGGCGTAGTGGCCGGTGGAGAGCAGGAACCGGTCACGTTCCTCCCACTCCGGATCGTCGGGGCGGAACCTGAGCTGGTCCGCGTACACGGCGGCGAGCATGTCCGCCGCGCCCAGGGCCTGGCCTACGTAGCCCTGGCCCTGGACCTCGCCCATGTTCAGGGCGTGGTGCCGGATCCGGTACGCGGCGCCGCTGACGCGCGCTGTGCGCTCGGTTGCGGTCTCGCCGGGAAGCCGCGCGGCTGTGTGCAGCGCTTCAGCCGTGGCCATCAGAAGTTCACCAGCTCGGGGGTGCTTTTGCTGGCCTGGTCCGCGAGCTGGCGCTCACGCTTGCCCCAGGTTTCGCGGGTGACGACGGCGGCCCAGAGCCCGATGGCGGCGTAGAAGCTGAAGAGCAATGCCGGGCCCATCCAGCCGAAGCTGACGAACAGCAGCGTAGTGATGAACGGCGTGAAGCCGGAAACCATGGCCGAAATCTGGTAGGCAAGCGAGGCGCCGGACGCGCGGGTTTTCGCCTGGAAGAGCTCCGGGAACCAGGCGCCCTGGGCGCCGGCGAGGGAGTTCTGGCACACGGCGTAGGAGATCGCGAGCGTGGCGATGATCAAGATGAACAGGCCGGTATTGACCAGCATGAACATCGGGAGACCGAACAGCAGGGCGAAAGCGCAGGACCAGATGTAGAGGGGGCGGCGGCCGATCCTGTCCGTCAGGCGGGCCCAGGCCATTGTGGCAAAGATGCCGATCGCCGAAGCGATGCAGAGGGCCACCAGGGTCTGGGTCTTGTCAGCCAGCTGCTGGGTGTGAAGGTAGGAAATCATGTAGGTGATGGATACGGCGTAGCCTGCGGTCTCGGCAATGCGGAGACCGATCCCCTTGACGATGTTGCGCCAGTCGGTCTTGATGACCTCGACGATCGGCGACTTCACGATGGCGCCGCTGTCCTTGACCTCGTCAAAGACGGGGGACTCGGGGACCTTGGAACGGATGATCAGGCCGACGGCGACGAGCACAATGCTGGCCAGGAACGGGATGCGCCAGGCCAGTTCACCGCCGAGCTGGACACTGAAGAGGAAGACGAGGTTGGCCAGCAGCAGCCCGACCGGGAATCCGGCCTGGACGATGCCGGTGTACCGGCCCTTGGCCTTCCACGGGGCGTGTTCGTAGCTCATCAGGATCGCGCCGCCCCACTCGGCACCGAAAGCCAGGCCCTGGACGATACGGACGAAGACGAGCAATGCGGGGGCCAGCAGGCCAACCTGGCTGTAGGTGGGGAGCAGGCCGATCATGAACGTTGCGATGCCCATAAGGATCAGCGATGCGACAAGGACGGGTTTGCGGCCGAGCTTGTCGCCGAGGTGGCCGCCGATGATGCCGCCGATGGGCCGGGCGGCAAAGCCGACGCCCAGCGTGGCGAAGGCGGCAAGGGTTCCCGTTACCGGGTCGCCGGTCGGGAAAAACGCCGTGCCGAAGTACAGGGCAGCTGCCGTGCCGAAACCAATGAAGTCATAGGTCTCGATCACTGCGCCGACGCCGGAGCCGATGGCGACCCGCTTTGCGTCCTTGGTGCCGTGGACCGGCCCCCTCATGTTCAGAGCTTCGTTGCTCATGGTGAATCCCTTTCGAATAGCGGCTGACGCCTCAGCGCCATCACTGTCGACTGTTAACAAATGATACGCCAGTGTGACCCGCGCCTCATGTCATTGTCAACAGTCAACTTCAAAGGTTGACTGTTGACAGTAAGCTTCCGTACTGTGGTCTGCATCACCACCGCCCCCGGGCATGACCAGAGGATCAACGACGATGTTCAACTCCCGACTCGGCTGCTCGTCCATCAGTTTCCGGCACCAGGACCTGCCCACGGCGCTCCGCACCATGACGGAGCTCGGCTTCGAGGAAATCGACCTTGGCGCCCTCCCCGGCGTCTGCGACCACGTCCCCTACGAACTTGACCTGCCCGCCGTCGCAGTCGTTGCGGCCGAGGTCGCGGCCTCCGGCCTCCGGGTGCGCTCGGTCAACGGAGACATCGGGGACCTCAACGCGGTACTCGACGCCGGCGGGGAGGCGGCCCGCGAACGGCACCTGGCGGCGCTGCTCACCCTCACGGCCGACACTGGAGCGAGGGCGCTGGTTCTTCCCTGCGGAGCCCTGAACCACGAACCGGGCCGGAGCCTGGAGGAGGACCTGGACGCCGTCGCTGCCGGACTGATCCACGCCGGGCAGCGTGCGGCCGGGTTCGGCGTCGAAGTCTGGACCGAATCGCTGCACTTCCTCCGGTTCTGCTGGAACCTCGAGCGCGCCGAACTGCTCGCCCAGCGGCTGGCCGGGTCCGGCGTCGGAATCGTCATGGACTTCAGCCACATCGTGGCCGCCGGCGAGGAGCCCCTCGAGTACCTCCGGCGCCACGAGGGACGGATTTCCCACGTCCACCTGCGCGACGCAGTCCCGGGCAACATCAACCTCAGCATCGGCAACGGGCACGCGGACTTCGCCGCAGGACTCCGCAGCCTCGCGGCGCAGGGTTATACCGGCCATTTCTCGCTCGAACTCGAAACCCGTGACGTCACCCACGGGGAACGCCCCGCCGCGGCCGCCAAGGCCGCCAGTTTCATCACCGACCTCATCTGACCACCGGCTGCTCCGTAACTGCCGTTATGAGCCCTCAAAACGGCAGTTGCGGAGCAATCGATCCCAGCAACAGTCACAGCACACACCATTCAAGGAGCATCATGAGCAACACCATCCAGCGCACCGCCGTCCTGACCGGAGCCACCTCGGACCGCGGCATCGGCATCACCACCGCACGCCGCTACGCCAGCGACGGCTGGGCCGTCGTGATCCTGGACCTCGACGGCGAGAAGTCCGCCAAGGTCGCCGCGGAGATCGGCAACGAATTCAACGTCCCGGCGTTCGGCCACGAGATCGACGTCGCCAACGAGGAATCGGTCAACGCCGCCTACCGGGCCGTCGCGGCCGAAGTCGGTTCCGGCAACCTTCCCCCGGTCGGCGCCCTGGCCAACATCGCCGGCATCACCTCGCCGGTGCCGTTCCTGGAAACCACCCTGGAGCTGTGGAACAAGGTCATGGCAGTGAATTCCACGGGCACCTACCTCGTCACGAAGGCTTTCCTGCCGGACATGATTGCCAGCGGCTGGGGCCGGATCGTCAACATGTCCTCCGTCTCGGCCCAGCGCGGCGGCGGCGTCTTCGGCAAAGTCCCCTACTCCGCCGCCAAAGCCGCCATCCTCGGTTTTACCAAGGCATTGGCCCGTGAAATCGGCAGCACCGGCGTCACCGTCAACGCCATCACGCCCGGCGCGGTGGACACCAACATCCGGGTCGGCAGCACGGACGAGCAGGAGGCCGCCATCAACGCCGGTATCCCTGTGGGCAGGAACGCCACCACCGAGGAAATCGCGGCCGTTATCACGTTCCTGTCCTCCGAAGAGTCCGCCTACCTCACCGGAACCACCATCGACATCAACGGCGGAAGCCACATCCACTAGCAGCCTTCGCAGCCGAAGCTTAGAGAGCCCCAAGATGACCAGAATATTCAACGACCCCTCCGACTTTGCCGAGGAAGCCCTCGCGGGCTTCTGCGACCTCCACTCGGACCTGGTCCGCCAGGTGCCCGGCGGCGCCGTCCGCCGCCGGCGGTCCGGACACTCGAAAGTAGCGGTGCTGGCCGGCGGCGGCTCAGGCCACTACCCGGCCTTCGCCGGACTGATCGGTGCGGGACTGGCCGACGGCGCCGTGGTGGGAAACATCTTCACCTCGCCCTCGGCCCAGCAGGCGTATTCCGTGGCCAGGACCGCGGAGAACGGCGCCGGCGTCGTCTTCGCCTACGGCAACTACGCCGGTGACGTGATGAACTTCGGCATGGCCAGCGAACGCCTGGCCGCCGAGGGGATTGCCGTGGAGAACGTCCTGGTGACGGACGACATCGCCAGCGCCCCGCCGTCGGAGTCCGGCAAACGCCGCGGCATCGCCGGGGACTTCACCGTTTTCAAGGTCATGGGGCCGCTGCCGAGGCCGGAGCCAGCCTGGCCGACGTCGTCCGGGTGGGCCGCAAGGCGAATGAACTGACCCGGAGCATCGGAAGCGCGTTCCATGGCTGCACTTTCCCGGGAGCCGAGGCTCCGCTGTTCACTCTTGAGGACAGGAAGATGGGCCTGGGCCTGGGGATCCACGGCGAGCCCGGGCTCTTCGACACCGAACTGCCGCCGGCGAGGGAGCTGGGCCAGGAACTCGTGACCCGGGTGCTCGCGGAAACCCCGCACGGCGCCGGACGGCGGATCGCCGTGCTCCTCAACGGGCTCGGATCCACCAAGCACGAAGAGCTGTTTGTGCTGTGGCTGACCGTCGCCCCGCTGCTGCGCGCCGCAGG
Source organism: Arthrobacter sp. U41 (assembly GCF_001750145.1). NCBI lineage: Bacteria > Bacillati > Actinomycetota > Actinomycetes > Micrococcales > Micrococcaceae > Arthrobacter > Arthrobacter sp. U41. The sequence continues at coordinate 1,025,087 of NZ_CP015732.1, read as the reverse complement.
TTACACACTCGTGATGCCGGAGGTCGGCGAACTGGTCACGAGCCTGGACATGGCGGGCGTCTCACTGACAGTCACGTGGCTGGATGAGGAGCTGGAACCCCTCTGGACGGCACCGGCGGAGACCCCGGCCTACCGGCGGGGTTCGGCGGCACCGCTGGCGGGGGACTCCTCCGCCGGGCCGACGGCCGATGACGCCGCTGATACGGAGGCGTTTGAGGCCGGGGACGGTTCGCAGGCCTATGCGGATCACTGCGTTGCTGCCTTGGGCGCCGCCCGCGAAGCACTGCACGGTGCAGAGCAGCGCCTGGGCGACCTTGATGCTGTTGCCGGAGACGGGGACCACGGGCGGGGAATGGTCCGGGGGGTCGACGCGGCAGCCGCCGCAGCCGTGGAGGCGGTGACCCGCGGCGCGGGTGCCGGCCAGGTGCTGGTCGCGGCAGGTGACGCCTGGGCCGACAAGGCCGGCGGCACCTCCGGCGTGCTCTGGGGTGCCGGGCTCCGGGCCTTCGGAGAGTCCCTTGGCAACGACCACGCCCCCGGCGTGGATGAGCTCGCCGCCGCGGTTCAGTCCTTTGCGTCCCGGATTGTTGAACTTGGCCAGGCCGAGATCGGCGACAAGACCATGGTGGACGCCCTCGTCCCGTTCACGGAAATGTTTCGCCGGAAAGCGGCGGAGGGGTCCGCACCGGGGTTGATGTGGGAGGCGGCGGCCGACGCGGCTGCCTCGGCGGCGGAAGCCACCGCAGCCCTGCGTCCGCGCAAGGGACGCGCCCGTCCGCTTGCGGACAAGAGCGTGGGGACGCCCGATCCGGGAGCGACCTCCCTGGCGATGATCTTCCGCGTCATGGGACCGCACCTTGCTGCGGTGCGGCAGCCGGCAGGGGCACGCTCGTGAGCCGCGCGCTGACCGGCATCGAAACCACAGCCGTTGTGCCGGAAGGATTTCCGGCGGGCATCAGGCTCGTCCTTGGCGCCGACGAGGCGGGTGTTGACTACAAGAACCGGATTCTGGAGGATCTCCGGGCGGACCCGCGGGTCAGCGAGATCATCGACATCGGTGTCAACCGCAGCGACGCACCCGAGGAGTTCACCCGGCCCTACCCGTACGTGGGCATCGCGGCCGGCGAGCTGATCCGGGACGGGCACGCGGACCGGGCCATCCTGTTCTGCGGCACGGGGATCGGTGTGGCCATAGCCGCGAACAAAGTGGACGGCATTCGCGCGGCCACCGCCCATGACTCGTTTAGCGTGGAGCGGTCGGTGCTGTCCAACGACTGCCAGGTCCTGACGATGGGCCAGCGCGTGGTCGGAGTGGAACTGGCCCGCCGGCTCGCCCGGGAGTGGCTGGGCTACACCTTCGACCCCTCATCAGCCTCGGCGGACAAGGTAAAGGTGCTCATCGACTTCGAGGGCTGCTGAACGCGCCGCCTACTCCACCGTAACCTTGATCCGCTGCACCACGTTGTTGCCCATGCCCTGGTAGTTCCAGACCTGCTCCAGCGGCTGGGTCGCGCCGGTGGCGTCCGTGGCGCGGCAGGCCAACTCGTGTTCGCCGGGGTCGGCCACCCACGGCAGGGACCAGGCGCACCACGCGAAGGGCGCGGCGGGATGTTCCAGCTGGGCCGGCGCCCACTTGCCGTCGATCCCCACCTCGACGCGCTGCACCGCACCTTCCCCGGACCACGCCCGGCCCGTCAGCATCACCGGCCCGGCCGGCACGATCCGGCTCCGGGTGAAGAAGTCCGGCACGCCCGGCGGGATCATCAGCGAGCGGACCCTGATCCAGCTGACGGGAATGCCGGGGTCGTCCGCGTCCTGCTGGTAGCGGTACGCGACCGTTTGCTGGAAGCCGTCGAACGGCTTGGTCACTACCCTGATCGAGGAGAGCCACTTCACGCTCGCCATGCCGTACCAGCCCGGGACCACCAGCCGCAACGGGTAGCCATGCTGCGGCGGCAGCTCATTGCCGTTCATCCGGTAGGCCAGCACGATGTCCGGCCGCAGCGCCTCGGCAATCGGGAGGCTCCGGGCGAACTGCTGCCGGACGCCACCCTGGACCCCGCTGTCGGCGCCCGTGAACACCACCTCCACGGCATCCTCATCCACGCCGGACTGGGCCAGCAGGTAGGCGAGCGGGACCCCGGTCCAGACGGCGGTGCCGACGGCCTCGAGCTGCCAGGGCTGGCTCAGCGGTCGTGGCCGCAACAGGGAGCGGCCATTGCCGGCGCATTCCAGGGTCACGGGCACGCTGATGCTCGGCGCCCGGCGGAGCGCTTTGAGGTTCAGCTCCAGGGACCGCTGCACGGCACCGCCTATTTGGAGGTGCCAATGCTCGGCATCAATGAACGGGATGTCGAAATGGTTCAGCAGGTAGTGCAGCCCGGGCGGGGTGGTGTCATTGCGCAGGGCCTCCAGCGGCATCGAGTGATTCCGCACGGCGAGCTGGAGTTCCTCCGCCGTCAGCGGGCCGTGGCTGGGTTCGCCAGGGTGCGGCGTGAGCTTCCGTCCGTGGCGGGGTGTTTTCAAAATGGAAGAGTGTCGGGACATTTGCTTGGGCATGGCATTGCGATTCTGCTCCGGACCGGTCCGGTTGTGGACCGGTGTCACCTGCCTTCAGGTCTACGCCGCAGCCCGGAAGCCGTCAATACTGGGCCGGTCCGGCGGCGCCCGCGGGTGATTAAATCGTGTGCGACTCGGCCAGGAACTGCGCCAGGCCCAGCGGTTCGCGGCCGGTGAGTTCGTGCACCGCCGACGTCGGCCCGGCGAGCTCCCCGGCGGCGATCGCCGTATAGGTGCTCACCCAGGCGTCCACCTGCCAGGGCGGAGCACCGTAGGGCACCCGCGAGGCGTAGGCCTCCTCGAGCGTCTCATTGTGGAAGGTGATGGTCCGGCCGGTCCCGGCGGTGAGGAGTTCCGCGGCCCTGGTCAGCGAGATGTCCTCTGGGCCTGTGAGATCGTAGCTTCTGCCGATGTGCAGGGCCGGGTCCCGGAGCACGGTCACGGCGGAGCGTGCGATGTCCGCCCGGGCAACGGCCGCCATAACGCCGTCCCCGGCGGGTCCGCGGACTACGCCGTCCTCGCCCGCCAGCAACGGCAGGAAGTCAAGATAGAAGTTGTCGCGCAGGAAGGTGAAATCCATTCCGGAGGCTTTGATGTGCTCCTCGGTCGCGAAGTGGTCCCGGCCGAGGGTGAAGATGGAATCTGCTGCCGCGCCGAAAAATGAGGTGTAGACAATGTGCAGCACGCCTGCTGCGGCCGCCGCGTCCACGAAGGTGTAGTGCTGCTGCAGCCGGTCCTGGGCCTCGGCGGCGGAGACCATAAAGAGCGTCGTTACCCCTTCGAGGGCTGCTTTCGCGAGCACCGGATCGGCGTAGGTGATGACCGCCGGGAGGGCGTCGTCCAGAGCCGGCGCCCGGCTGGGGTCGCGCACGAGCAACCTCTGCGGGGTTCCGGCGTTGGCGAGCAGCCGGGCCACCATCCCGCCGAGGTGTCCGGTGGAACCGGTGACGGCGAGGGCCGGCGGACGTGTCATCGCCTAGGCCTCCCGGGAGGCGGGCGACTTGGTCTGCGCCGGTTCGCGTTCGGCCAGCGAGCCGATCGCGGCGTCGATTTTCTCCATGATTCCGGCGTCGAGCTTCACGCCCGCGGCCGCCACATTCTTCTCGATCTGCTCCGGCCGGGATGCGCCCATGATGGCCGAAGCAACATTCTTGTTCTGCAGGACCCAGGCGATGCTGAGCTGCGCCATGGTCAGGCCGGCCTCCTCGGCAATCGGCTTGAGCTGCTGCACTCCGGTGAGGACCTCGTTGGACATCCAGCGCTCGATCATTTTCGAGCCGCCCTTGGAATCCGTGGCGCGGCTGCCTTCCGGGGCCGGCTTGCCGGGGTGGTATTTGCCGCTCAGCACGCCCTGCGCCATCGGCGACCAGACGATCTGGGAAAGGCCCAGCTCCTCGGACGTAGGAATCACCTCGGCCTCGATGACCCGCCACAGCATGGAGTACTGCGGCTGGTTGGAGATCAGCTGGAAGCCGAGATCCTGGGCGAGGGCGTGGCCGTCGCGGATCTGGTTGGCCGTCCACTCGCTGACGCCAATGTAGAGCGCCTTGCCCTGCCGCACGATGTCCGCGAAAGCCTGCATGGTCTCTTCCAGCGGGGTTTCGTAGTCGTAGCGGTGGGCCTGGTAGAGGTCCACGTAGTCCGTCTGCAGCCGGGTCAGGGAACCGTTGACGGCCTCCATGATGTGTTTGCGGGAGAGGCCAAGATCGTTGTGTCCTTTGGGGCCGGTGGGGCCGAAGACCTTGGTGAAGATTTCCAGCGATTCACGCCGCTCATCCTTGAGGGCCTTGCCCAGCACGGTCTCCGCGGCCGTGTTCGCGTAGACGTCTGCTGTGTCGAAGGTGCTGATACCGGCGTCGAGGGCGGCCCGGACGCACTGGGTGGCGACCTCGTTTTCCACCTGGGAGCCGTGGGTGAGCCAGTTGCCGAAGGTGATTTCCGAAATCTTGAAGCCGCTGTTCCCGAGGTATCTGAATTCCATGGGTTTCACCGTAGCCGACTTGCCTGCCGGGGGTAAGGCCTCAGCCTGCTTTGCGCTCTTGGGCCTGAGGCTCGGGTTGTTGTTCGTTCAGGTTCCTGCCCAGGGGCTTCCTGGGCAGCGGCAGCCGGCCGGGAAGGGAGACCAGCGAGCCCGTGTCCAGCAGGGACTTGGCGGCGGGCATCGGGGCTTTCTTGAAGGCCGGCGGGACGCTGCCGAGCTGGCCATTCCGGTCCGTGGCTGACTCCACGAGCGGTGCCACGGCCGCTAGGTCCTGTGCCGGAGCCGTGGGGCTGGGCAGATCGCGGACCGAGACCTTGACGGCCGGGGCGGCCGCGGCCTTGGCCCGGGCGGCGGCGCGGGCGTCGGCCTTCGCGACGGCGGCAGCCCAGTCCGGTGCCAAAGCCGGTTCCTTCTTGGCCGGTTTGGCGGGCCGGACGGATTTGGCCGGCTTCGGAGCCTTCGCGGTTTTTGCCGTCTTATGGGGCTGAATCTGCGGGGTGGCCCCGATCGTCCGGACCGGGCGGTCCCGGGCAGTTGCGGCGGTTCGATCAGTTCTGCCGGCGGTCCTGAACAGCCCGCGCCCCACTGCCATGATGGTCACAGCGGCCAGCCGGCCGAGGCCGGCAATCACCAGCGTGGCCACAAAGACGAGGAAGAGACCGAAGAACATGACAAGCGCCACTCCCAGGGTCCCGAAGAAGGTCAGGTTGAGAGCGATGGTTGTCGGATCTCCCATTTCACCTCTCCTAGCTGGCCTTGCGGCGACGCGTCCCGCCCAGGACGGCGGTAACAGCACCCCCTTAACAATACGGACATTTTCCCTCGGACACGCAGGCATCCGGCGTCTTCGCGGAGACGTGTCAAAGCTGTTATGGGTTCCGCCGCGTTCTTACTGCGGAAGCGTGCGTCTATAGTCGGAAGAAGCCCCGCCGGCGTGGTCCGGCCCCCGGAAAGGACTATTGTGACGCCCCCAGCCGCCGCCGCTCCCGGAGCCGATGCCCAGCCGGTCCCGTCCCCTTTCCGGGGCAACTGCCCCTGCCTGTCAGGGGAGCTGTACGGCGACTGCTGCGGCCGGTTCCATGGCGGCGACGCGGAGGCTCCTACGGCGGAACAACTGATGCGCTCCCGGTACAGCGCCTTCGTCGTGCTGGACGCCGGCTACCTCCTGCGGACCTGGCTTCCGGAGACCCGGCCGGCCGCACTGGAGCTGGATCCGGAGATCCAGTGGCGGCGGCTGGACATCGTCTCCACGATGAGGGGCGGCCCGCTGGACACCGAGGGGACCGTGGAGTTCAAGGCCCATTTCCGGCACGACGGCGAACGCGGAGTCCACCACGAAACGAGCCGTTTCGTGCGTGTCGACCGCCGCTGGTACTACGTTGACGTCGCCGCAGACGCCGTCAACTTCGGCTAAAGCCGCTGAGGCTTAAAAACCTGCCGGACGTCGGGCGGCAGGGCCCCGACGACCGGCAGGTCCAGACGGGTGCCTGCCTAGCGTTCCTCGACGGTTTCCGCCGGGGTGAAACCGGCGCGGTCCACCTTGCGGTGGAAGTGCATGCCGGCGGTTCCGCCGAGGACGGCGGCAACCAGGGCGACCGCGGCCACGACAACTGCGGCAATGATGCTCGTGGTGGTCAGTTCGCCCTCGTTGACCGGGATGCGTGGGAAGCTGTTGAGGCGGGCCAGGATGTTGTACTGCTGGCCGGCCACAACGCCGAGGATGGCGACGACGACCGCGGCGATAACGGCCCAGACCCACACCATAAAGCCCTGCTTGGCGCCGTTGAAGCGGGCCATCCGGCCGGCAACGTAGCCGCCGCAGTAGTAGGCCACGAACAGGATGACCAGCAGCACGATGATGCCGACGATTCCCACGGACTCATTGCCGGACGTGACCGTTGCGTTGACATCGGTGTTGGTGGCGAGTCCGACGGCGGTGCCGGCGGCGGCGACCAGCGCGGTCAGCAGCACGGCCATTCCGGTGGCGGCAAGCCAGCCGAAGAAGGCTGAACCGATCTTGATGCCGCCGAACTGCTCCCTTTCCCGCGCCACCACCGTTTGCCGGGTGGGGACCTCCTCGACGAACGTGTCCGTGACAGGCTCATCGTGCCGCACGGCCGTTACAGGCTGGCTGCGGGTCGGTTCGGGACGGGCCGGTTCAGCGTAGACCGCGTCCTGGGCCCGCGTGGGTGCGTCCGAGGCGGCGCCGGTCGGGATGGCGCGCGTGTCGTTGGCGCGGGTGTCGCCGGTGCGGGCAGCATCCTGCCGGGCGTCGTGGATCCGGGCGTCCTGGCCGGCGGCCCCTTCCTCGTCACGGGCGCGTCGGGGAGTTCGATCTTCGGGGCCTGCTGGGTTGCTCATGAGGACTGCTCACTTTCACTGATTGACCCGGACCCATGGTTTGGGCCGGGCACGGCAAGGCGGAGACCGGGGTGCACGTCTCCAGTCCACCTAACCACGCGCAGTCCAAGGCAGCAAGGATGCTTACTATTCTCCACTCGTTATCGGGGTCCCGGGTGGCTGCAGGGTTCCCCCTGGACTCAATGATGAGCATCTAAGGCTCCGCAAGGTGGTGGAAGTGCTCCACCTCGTGGGCTTCTCTCGTGACCTGCGCGCGGGCGATCGTCAGCGGTACTTCCGGTGCAGGTTCGCCTTCACCGACGCGCGGGGGCTGGCATCGGCGATCCAGGGCCCGGTGCCTTCCGACTGGTCAAGTACGCCGGCCTCCAGCCACTCGTAGTCGCCGGCCAGGACCTTGCGGGAGAGCACGCGGTCGCCGTCGTCAGTGTTCCTCCACAGCTGGTCGAAGTACTCATCCACCCGCACCCGGGCCTGCTCGCAGAATGCCTCGGCGAGTTCATAGGCGGAGGCGCCCCTTTCCGGGGAGGTCCGCAGCAGCATTTCCGCCCGGGAGCAGGCGGCGGCCATCGCGAACAGTTCGGCTCCGATGTCCACAATCCGGCCCAGGAAGGCCTGTTTGTGCTCAAGCTTTGCCTGCCACCGCCCCATCCCGTAGAAGGTCTGGCGGGCCAGCCTCCGCGAGGACCGCTCGACGAAGCGCAGCTGCTTCGCCAGCCGGCCGAAGTCGCTGTAGGAACGCGGGTCCATGCCCGCGCCGGCGACGAGCTTGGGCAGCCACTTCGCGTAGAAACCGGACGCGCCGACGGCGGCCCTGGCCTTGTCGGAGAGGCTGGCGTCCTCGGAGGCGAGCTCCCCGGCTGCCGCGAGGTGGGCGTCCACTGCCTCGCGGGCGATCAGCAGTTTCATGATCTCCGAGGACCCCTCGAATATCCGGTTGATCCGCAGGTCGCGGAGCTGCTGCTCGGCCGGCACTGCGCGCTCGCCGCGCGCCTCGAGCGAGTCCGCTGTTTCGAAGCCGCGGCCGCCCCGGATCTGCACCAGCTCGTCGGCGATCCGGCAGCTGATCTCCGTCGACCACAGCTTGGCCAGGGCCGCCTCGATCCGGACGTCCTTCTGCCCGGCGTCGGCCATTTCGGCGGACAGCTCGAAGACGGCGTCGAGGGCGAAGGCGCTCGCCGCGATGAAGGCGATCTTCTTGCCCACGGCTTCATGCTTGCCCACCGGCTGTCCCCACTGGGTCCGGGCATTGGACCACTCCCGGGCGATCTTCAGGCTCCAGCGCCCGGAGGCGACGCAGAGTGCGGGTATGGAGAGCCGGCCGGTATTGAGTGTGGTGAGGGCGATCTTCAGGCCCTGTCCTTCGCGTCCCAGCCGGTTGGCCGCGGGCACCCTGACCTGGTGGAAGCGCGTGACGCCGTTCTCAATGCCGCGCAGGCCCATAAAGGCGTTGCGGTTCTCCACGGTGATGCCGGGGGAGTCCATCTCGACGACGAAGGCGCTGATTCCGCCCTTGTGGACCGTCCCGTCATCGTCGGTGCGGGAGGGGACCACCGCCATGACCACCACGAGTTCGGCGATCACGCCGTTCGTGGTCCAGAGCTTCACGCCGTCCAGGAGGTATGACCCGCCGTCGTCCGAGGGGACCGCGGTGCTGCCCATCCGGGCAGGGTCACTGCCGACGTCGGGCTCGGTCAGCAGGAACGCGGTGATGGCGCCGGCGGCGCAGCGCGGCAAATATTCCTGCTTCTGCGCCGGGGTGCCGAAGACCTTGACCGGCTCGGGGACGCCGATGGACTGGTGCGCGGAGAGCAGGGCGCCGAGGCTGGGGTGGACGGAACCCAGCAGCGCCAGCGCCCGTCCGTAGTATACGAGCGAGAGGCCAAGCCCGCCGTAGTCGCGGGGGATTTTCATGCCAAAGACCCCCAGATCAGCGAGGCCCTTGAGGTACTCGTCGGGGATCAGCGCATCGCGCTCGATGGTGCGCCCGGACATCGTGCGGCAGTAGTCGGTCAGGCGGGCCATAAACGCTTCACCGCGTTCGACGTCGTCCGCCGGGGCTTCCGGCCAGGGGTGGACCAGGCTGAGGTCAAAGCTGCCGAGGTACAGTCCCTTCGCGAAGCTGGGCCGGTCCCAGCTGGTCTCGCGGGCGGCCTCGGTGATGGCCCGCGCGTCGGCGGCGGTGGCGTCGGGCCCGATGGCCTCAGGCGGGACCGGGACATCCGCGGCGGGGCTGTCGGCCGGATTGTCGGTGGCTGGATTCTCAACGGCGGAGCTCATCGGGCATCTCCTCTAACCGGGGTTACCGGTTCGAGCCCTGGATCCGCCGTGGGTGGAGGACCCTTCAGCTGTCCCGCAATACTACCCGCGGGTAGGTGCCGGTACTAGGGGCCGATTGGCCCATAATTTCGGCTGCCATATCTCCGACGAAGTCACCCGGAAGCTCGACTGTGGAAGCATGGTGCACCAGCCGGTCCCAGGCGTGGTTGATGCCGTGGACGAGCCCCAGCAGGATATTCGCGACGATGATCCAGGCAAGCCGCCCGACGCCGACCAGCACCAGGGCCGCGAACGACGCCGTCATCATAAAGAGCGTGATTACCAAGGCGAAAACCAGCGTTCCCACGAACACCAGCGTTGCCGTTTCCACTGCGCTTAAGTCGAACTGCATTGTTCCCCCTGCACCGTTGCTACCGCTGAATCTGTAGCCCGAGCGTAGGGTGCGGGAACTGCGCTAGCCAGAGTCCACCGCCCGTGCCGTGATTCTTGATACGGGATCGAAATGCTACCGGGGCGTAGGTCACGGGGCGGTTGCGGCAGCTTCAGGTTGCGCGGCCGAAAATAGCAGCCGGGGCCTGCGTTAACCTTGTAGCTGGCAGTTTTTCCGCATCCGCTGCCCGATCCCCATCCCGCGGCAGCTGAAGGAGAGTGTGCGTGTCCCGCTCCGCCCTGTCCTCCGCCGACGCCATCAGCGCCCGGCTGAGAGACCTCGAACTCCTCACCAAAGGTCCCGCCTGGGCACTGACCCGATCGGCGCCGTGGGTGATCGCCGTGCTGCAGGCATCCTTTACCCGCATCCGGCCGCAGCTTCCGCTGGAACAGTTCCACGCCGACGTCGACGCCTTCCTCGAGCAGCTCCGCCGCCAGGAACCCGGGCTGGGCGGCGCCGCCAACGGGAAGTCGTTTGGTGATGAGTGGACGCGCAAGAACTTCCTGACCCGGCGGAACCAGTCCGGGCAGATTGTCTACGAGGTCACCGAGCCTGCTGCCCGTGTCCTCGCCTTCCTGGACAGCCTCTCCAGCGAACGCTCCACGCTCAACGGGTCACGGCTCGGCACGCTGCTGGGCGACGTCGAGAAACTCGCCAATGAGACCAACCCGGACCAGAGCGCCCGGCTGGAATCCCTGCAGGAAGAGATCGGCGAACGGCGCCAGCTGATCGACGACATCAGCTCCGGTGACTTTGACGGCGTCCTCGACGATGAGGAGGCCGTGGAGGCTGCCGGGAACATCCTGGACCTCGCCGCGAGCCTGCCCGCTGACTACAAGAAGATGCGTGACCGGATCGAAGAGCTGGTGGGGGAGCTCCGCAACCAGATTATCGAGGAGTCCCTGAGCAAGGGCGCCACGATGGCCCAGGTGCTGGAGGCGGACAAACGGCTCCGGCAGAGCCCGGAGGGGAGGACCTTCCGGTCCTTCACGGCGTTCCTGGAGGACCCGCAGCAGCAGCTGCGCTTCCGTTCGGCGATCGGCGAGGTGCTGAGCCGGCAGTTCGCGGATGACCTCAGCCATGAGGAGCGTGAGACGCTGAAGAACCTCGTGGCGGAATTGCGGACCCAGCACAGCCAGATCCAGCGGATTTACGGCAAGCTCAGCGAAAGCCTGAACACCTACATCCAGAGCGACGACTTCCGCCAGTCCGTCCGGCTCCGCAAGGTGCTCCGCGAGGCCGAGCAGGCCATCCGGTCCCTGCCGTTCGAGCGCGAACGCCCCGGACTGGTCCGCGGGCCGGTGCTGTTCAACGCCGGCTTCGAATCCCTGGCCATGGTGAAGCTGTTCGACCCGGACGAGTTCGCCGCCCCGCCCAAGCTGGCCGACCCGATCGCCTTCAGCGACGCGGACCGGGTGCGCTCGCCGAGGACCGGCAAAGCCAGCCCCGCGGCGATCCGTGCCGCGTTCGCCGGCGCTGCCACCCTGGCCGAGGCCTGGGGGCAGCTCCCGCCCGGGGAACAGCACATCAACTCGATCCGCGCGCTGCTCTCGCACGCCCTGCACCAGGGTGCCGGCTTTGACCGCGCGGCCTGGGACACACTCGACTTCGAACAGATCGACGGCTCCACGCGCACCGCGTACCTGCCGGTCGTCACGCTTAAGAAGGACTGAAGATGACTGAACTTTCCCAGGAAGCAGCGCAGGGCCAGCCGGCAGTGGTGCCGGAGCCTGCCCAGCACGTCCACCCGGACCCCTTTACGGTCACCCCGCGCGACAGCTTCGTCGACGGTGCCGCGCTCTTCCCGGGGGACACCGGGGTGCTCCCGATGAAGGTCCGCCAGGCCCTCGTGAAGCTCCTGAAGGGCCCGTACATCGATGGCGGCCGGGACGAAAAGCTCTGGACCACACTGCTGGACAACCAGCTGATCCTGCGCAGCCGCCTGTCCGAACTCTTCCTCACCCTGCAGCTGGACCACGAACGCAAAGTGGCCGTACTGCGCCCGGTGGACCCCGAGGCAATCGGCGGTGGCACCCGTTCCAGCATCCTGCGCCAGCAGCGGGCCCTGAGCCGGGTGGAAACCATCGTGCTGCTCCGCCTGCGCCTGCTCCTGGACCGCCACGTCACCGCCCAGACAGACCCCACGATCACCCGCGAGGAAATCGCCGAACTCGTGGCCCACTACCAGCCGGCCGGCCAGCAGGACGCCCTCCGCGATTCCGACGTCGCCAACCGCGCCATCACCAAGCTCCTGGCCCGCCAGCTCCTCCTCACCACCGGCCTGGACGAGGTCTACACCATCTCCAACGCCCTGCCCCTGGCCCTCCCGTTCGACAACATCGGTGACATCCCCGCCCAAATCGACGCCCTGGTAGCCGCCAGCACCGACCCCTCCGGCACCGAACCCCTGATCGAGCTCGACGGCGGCAACCCCGCAGAGGACGACACCGAAGACGACGCTCAAGGTGACGTGACCACCGACGACGACGATTCGGTGACTGACAGCAGCGGTGACGCCGGGGACATGCGGCAGCATGCGTCTAAGCGAGGAACGAGCGAGCATGCAGAGCATGTGTCCGGTGGCGCCGCGGAAGGCGACCACCAGGGCGTGACCAACGCACCGGAGGAAATCAAATGAGCATCGCAACCATGCTCCCGATGGGCGAGCTCACCAACCCCGGCCAGATGCGCCTCGCCCTCGTCCAGGTGGTCAACTGGGGCACCTTCCACGGCGCCCACACGATGCACGTCGACCGCAACGGCACCCTGCTCACCGGCAATTCCGGAGTGGGCAAGTCCACCCTGTTCGACGCGATGCTCCGGGTCTTCGATGCGAGGCCGCGCTCCAACGAGGCCGCCGCCCAGCGTGCGGGCGGCGCGGTCGAGGACAAGCGGACCACGTTCACGTACATGCGCGGCAAGGTGGGGGACAAGGCCGTGGGCGAGGGCTCGGCCAGTGCGTTCCAGCGCCCCGGCGCCACCTGGTCCGCCGTCGCCCTGACCTTCGACAACGCCGCCGGCACACGGGTGACGGTGTCGGCGCTGTTTGACCTGCCCAAGAACGGCACGGAGTCCAGCGTCGGCCGGTACTACCTGATCGACAACAAGCCGCTGGACCTTATGGCCATTGAGGGCATCGCGGAGAAGCGCTTCACCAAGTCGGCGCTCGATGCGATGTTCCCGGACGCCCAGATCTTTGACGTGCACAAGGCCTTCGCGGAGCGCTTCCGGCGCCTGCTCGGGATCAATTCCGACCAGGCCCTGCCGCTGCTGCGCGTCATCCAGGCCGGCAAGGGCCTCGGCGGCAGCGTCAACAACTTCTTCCGCGACCAGGTTCTGGACGCGCCCGCCACGCTGGCCGCGGCGGATGACGTCGTCGAGGAATTCAGCAACCTGATGTCCATCCGGCAGCGGCTCGAGGACGTCCGGCAGCAGCGCGACCAGCTTGAACCGGTCCCCGGGCTGAACAAGGAGTACGCCCAGTGCCTGCTCGAAGCCAACAAGCTGCGGGAGCTCGCCGGCGAGGAATTCGAGGCCTACAAGCAGCAGCTGGCCGTCACCGTCCACGAGAAATCGCTCGTCCGGCTCAAGGAACTGGCCCAGGCGAAAGCCAAGGAACTCGGTGCCGAGCGCGGCGTCCGGGACGGCCGGGCCAAGGAGCTGCGCGAGCTCGAGGCGGACTACAACAACCAGGGCGGCAATGCGATCTCCGCGATTGAGCAGTCGCTCGAAAACGCCCGGGTGGGGCTCAAACTCCGCCAGTAGGTGGAAGAATCAGCCCGCAAGGCATTCGCGGACGCCGGCCTGGAACTTCAGTGGTCCGCGGCCGGCTGGGAGCAGGCCCACGCACACGCGGCCGCCCGCTCGGCCGAGCTGACGGACGACTCGGAGGCCCTCAAGGAGCTGCGTTTCGAGGCCTTCGACGGCCACGCCACCAAGAAGCTTGAGCTCGCGGCCGCCCAGCAGGAACTGGTGTCGCTCAGGACACGCAAATCCCTGCTGCCGCCGTCGAGCATTGAAAACCGCAGCGCCATCGCGGCAGCCACGGGAGTACCCGAGGAACAGATGCCGTTCGGCGGCGAACTGATCGACCTCGCGGAAGGCCAGGAACGCTGGCGGCCAGCCGCCGAGCGCGCGCTGCGCAGCCTCGCCACCACGCTGCTGGTCCCGGGTGAGCACTTCGCCGCCGTCACCCGCTACCTCAACGACCATTCCGTCCGCGGTGCGCTGCGCGCGGTGGACGTCTCCAAGCCCCTTGCCGGCGGTGCGCTGGCCGTGCAGGACGCGGCCGACGGCGATCTGCTCACCAGGCTGGACATCCTCACCATGGGACCCGGCGCGGCGGCCGGAGAGTGGATCCGCGAGCGGATCGCCCTCGATTTCGCCTACCCGTGCGTTGAGGATCCCGACGAACTGGCCAGGCTGGACAAGGGCCTGAGCCTGGGCGGCGTGGTCAAGCGAAACCGCCACACGGTGGAAAAGGACGACCGTTTCACCGGCCGCCAGGATTACGTCCTCGGTTTCGACAACGCCTCCAAACTGGAACTCGTGGCGGCGCAGGTGGAGGACCTGCAGCAGGAACTGGCCAAGGCCGCCGAGCTGGCGCAAAGCCGGGAGGAATCGCACCAGGGGATGAGCCGGCAGCTCGAGGCCCTGCGCCGGGTGGCCGAGGACCACCGCCCCTGGGCACAGGTCTCGGCCGCCGTGGCGGCGGAGGAACTCGCCCGGATCGAACAGCGGCTCAAGGCGGCGCTCGACGCGCAGGCGGATCTGGAACCGCTGCGCGCCAACATCGAGACGGCCCGGCACAAGCACCAGTCCAGCACCGAGGCCGCGGCCGTGCTGCAGAGCGAATACAAGGCTGTCGACTCTCGGCTTTCCGCCGCCGATTCGCTGCTGGACGCCGCGCGGGCGCGCCTGGCGCAGTCGCCGCCGGCAGACGCCACCGTCGCCGCGCTGGAACCGTACTTCACCGACTTTGGCGATGTCCTGGAAATGCACGAGCTGGACAATCTTGCCGGCCAGGTCCGCACCCGGCTCCTCGCCGAGCTGCACACCGCCGAATCCCGCGGCCAGGCCACCTCGGAGCGGCTGACCCGCAGCTTCGAGGGCTTCGTGCGCGAGTGGGAAACGGCGGTTTCCGCGGACCACGGCACGTCGATCGGCGCCGCGGGGGAGTTCGAGGCCCGGTACCACGCCATCGTCAGCGACGGGCTGCCGGCGCAGGAGGCCGAATTCCGGCAGTTCTTCAACCAGCGCACGCACGAATCCTTCAGCACGCTGCTGCACCTGCTGGACGAGGAGCGCCGCTCGATCACCAGCCGCATCCTGCCGCTGAACGGGATCCTGTCCGAGGTGAACTTCCATGAGGGCAGCTTCCTGGAACTGGACATCAAGCAGACCCTGCCCGCCACCGCCAAACAGTTCAAGGACGCGATCCAGAACGCGCTCAAGGTCCGACACGCCCGTCCCGGAAAGGCCGCCGTCCCGGCGTCCGGGCCCTCCGCCACGGAAGGGGACGACGACGCCGAGCTCACCAACCGCTACAAGTCGCTTGAAACACTCGTGAAGCGGCTCGGTTCGCAGACCCCGGAGGACCGGCGCTGGCGTGCCGAGGTGCTGGACGTCCGCGGACACCTCTTCATTCAGTGCAAGGAGCACCGCGAGGTCCAGGGACCGGGCGCCGCGAAGGGCGGGCGGAAGAAGACCGAGGTCTTTATGCATGCCGACACCGGCTCGATGTCCGGCGGGGAGCGGCAGCGCTTCACCGCGTTCATCATGGCAGCGGCGCTGAGCTACCAGCTGGGCATCGCCGAGCAGGGCTTCACCACCTACGGCACGGTGATGATGGACGAGGCCTTTGTGCTGGCCTCGGAGGAATTCGCCGGCGCCGGCATCAAGGCCCTGCATGAGTTCGGTTTCCAGTTGCTCCTGGCCGCACCGGAGAATGTGATCGACCTGTCCCGTCACCTTGGCTCGGTCACCGAGATCCTGCGGGACAAGCGCACGAACCGTTCCGGCGTGCTCACCGCTCCCGTGATCGGCCCCCGCCCCGGATCCGAGGGAACCTGGCGCTCCGAGGCGAACCCGGTGGACATCGTCCTCCGCTGACCCCCGGACCCCTCCCACCCCTCCCACCCCTCCGGTCTCACCTCATGCAACGCGGGGTCACTTACGGCCCATAATCCCCGCCGGAATGGGCCGTAAGTGACCCCGCGTTGCTGTGTCAACGGCACAAGCCCCCGGGATTCCGCCGATTAGGTTACAAAAGGTTTGCGTTATTTCTCCAAGGGTAGGCTAGCCTTACTTAGGTTCGCATCACTGACCTAAGGAATCCCATGCCACTCCCCCTTCCGGGCAGCGCCCTGCCCCGGCGCCGCTTCCTCCGCGCCACCGGCCAGGCAACCGCTGCCCTGGCCGCCGTCGTCCTCTCCCTGACCGCGTGCTCCACCGGCCCGGCAAACTCGACCGCGGCGGACGCACCCAGCCAGTCGGCCGGCTCCGCTTTTCCGGTGACCATCAAGCATGCGTTCGGCGAAACCACCATCCCCGAACAGCCGAAGCGGGTCGTCACCGTTTCCTGGGTCAATGACGACGTGGCGATTGCCCTCGGCGTGGTTCCGGTAGGTGTCCCGAAGAACGAATGGGGCGGCGACGACAAGGGATCCACTCCCTGGAAGGACGCCGCACTGGAGAAGCTCGGCGCCGGCTTCGGTTCCGAGAAGGCGCCGGCCCAGTTCTCCGAGGCCGACGGCGTCAACTTCACCGAGATCGCCAAGCTCAACCCGGACGTTATCCTCGCCGCCTACTCCGGCCTGACGGGCGAGGACTACAAGAAGCTCAGCGAAATCGCCCCCGTCGTGGCCCACCCCGAGGTGGCGTACGGAACGTCCTGGCAGGATTCCACCGCGATTATCGGCGAGGCCCTCGGCAAGGAAACCGAAGCAGCCAGGCTGGTCGCCGACACCGAGGCCACAATCCAGGACAAGGTCGCGGAGTACCCGCAGCTGGCCGGCAAAACCTTTATCTACGGCAACCTCGAACCGGCCAAGGGCGACGGTGTCAACGTCTACACCGCCAATGACAACCGCCCCCGCTTCCTCAGCGAGATCGGCATGAAGCTGGCCCCCGTGGTGGAGGACAACTCCAGGGGCTCCGCGGAGTTCTTCATCCCGTGGTCCGCCGAGAAGGCCAACGAACTCACCTCCGACGTCTTCGTGACCTGGGTCCCGGACGCGGCAACGGCAGAATCGATCAAGACTGACCCCCTGTTGAGCCAGATCCCGGCCATCAAGACCGGGGCCCTCGTCGCCGACCCGGACAACACCCTCACGCTGTCCATCTCCGCCTCCTCGCCGCTGAGCCTGCCCTGGGCGCTGGACACGTTCCTGCCGCAGCTGGCCAGCGCGGCGGACAACGCCACTGCCGCGGTGAAGTAGGCGCCCGGTCCATGAATCCACTTACGACGACGGCGGGCAGCACCGCCGCCGGGGCCGTCCCGGAGACAGCCCCGGCTGAGGCCCGCCCTGCCCGGGGCAGGCACGCTCTCTGGCTGCTGGCCGCCGTCGTCGTACTGGCACTGGTGACCCTGGCGTCGTTCGCCATCGGCGCCCGGGGCCTGGCCCTGGACACTGTCTGGCAGGCGCTTACCGACTTCGACCCGGCCAACGGCGACCACGCAGTGGTCCATGCCCGCATTCCCCGCACCGTCCTGGGCCTGCTCGCCGGCGCCGCCCTCGGGGTCGCGGGAGCCGCGATGCAGGGGCTTGCCCGCAATCCCCTCGCGGACCCTGGCATTATCGGGATCAACGCCGGCGCCGCGCTGGCAGTCGTCACCGGAATCTACGTGTTCGGCGTTTCCTCGCTGACCGGCTACATCTGGTTCGCGTTCATCGGTGCCGCGGCCGCCGCCGTCGTGGTTTACCTGATCGCGTCGCTCGGCAGGGACGGCGCGACGCCGGTAAAGCTCGCCCTCGCCGGCGCAGCCCTGAGCGCGGGGCTCTTCTCACTGATGAACGTCATCCTGGTGTCCAGCCGGGACACCCTCGACCGTTTCAGGTTCTGGCAGGTCGGCGGGATCGCCGGCCGGGACTGGTCCG
The DNA here is from genome assembly GCF_001750145.1 of Arthrobacter sp. U41. Classification (NCBI taxonomy): domain Bacteria; kingdom Bacillati; phylum Actinomycetota; class Actinomycetes; order Micrococcales; family Micrococcaceae; genus Arthrobacter; species Arthrobacter sp. U41. The sequence continues at coordinate 1,007,380 of NZ_CP015732.1, read as the reverse complement.
TGATCCTCCCGGCCCTGCCGTTCCTGCTCCTGGGTGCCGCGGTTGTGCTGGCCACCGGCCGGATCCTCAACAACCTCGCCCTCGGCGACGACATTGCCCGCGGCTTGGGCCAGCGCGTGGGACTGGCCCGCGGCATCACCGCCCTCGGCATCGTCCTGCTCTGCGGCTCGGCCACGGCACTGGCCGGCCCGATCGGTTTCGTGGGCCTCGTGATTCCGCATGCTGTCCGCTTCCTGACCGGTCCCGACTACCGCCGGATCCTGCCTTTCTCCCTGCTGCTGGCCCCGGCCCTGCTGTTGGCCGCCGACGTGATCGGCCGCGTCATTCTGCTCCCCGGTGAAGTCCCTGCCGGGATCATGACCGCGCTCGTCGGTGCGCCGGTCTTCGTCTGGCTGGTCCGGCGCGGCAAGGGGGCAGGACTGTGAGCACCGGCCCCAAAACCACCGCCGAGGTGACACTTAACGCCCATGTTCCGCCCGAACATCGGCGTTATCTGACACCTCGGCGGATTGTGCGGAGTCGGACCCTGCTGAACCGGGCTGTGCTGAACCGGACCGCCGGGTTGGCCCTTGCTGTTGTGGTGCTCTTCGCCGCGAGTGTGCTTTTGGGCAGCTACACCGTCACCATCCCCGACTTCTTCAGGATCCTGGCCGCGCACTTCACCGGCGGGCAGAAGATCCCCGGCGCAAGCTTCATCGTGATGGAGCACAAGCTGCCACGCGCTGTCGTGGGGACGCTGATCGGGGCCGCGTTCGGGCTGTCCGGCGCGCTGTTCCAGACCATGCTCCGCAACCCCCTGGCCAGCCCGGACGTGACCGGCATCAGCTACGGGGCCAGCGCCGCCGCCGTGACGGCGATTGTCGTCTTCGGCGCCTCCGGTGCCGTGGTTTCGGGCGCCGCCTTCGCCGGTGCCCTCGGTGTGGCCGCGCTGATCTACAGCATCTCCCGCAGCGGATCCCTCGGCTCCGGGGGACAGCGGGGCGACGCCGCCGGCAGCCGGCTGATCCTGGCCGGAGTGGGCATTGCCGCCGCCCTCCACGCCGTGGTCAGCTTCCTGATGACCCGGGCGGACATCCGGACCGCCGCCGAGGTCCTGATCTGGCTCAACGGTTCGCTCAACTCCGCAAACTGGGAGCGGGCCGGAGTCCTCGGCATTGCACTGCTCGTCCTGGTTCCCGCCGTCGCGGTCCTCGCCGGCCCGCTGCGCATGCTCGAACTCGGCGACGACACCGCCGCGGGCCTCGGTGTCCCGGTCGGTCCGGCCCGGCTGGGCATCGTGGTCACCGCCGTCGGCCTTGCCGCGGCGGCGACGGCGGCAGCCGGACCCGTGGCGTTCGTCGCGTTCCTTGCCGGGCCCATCGCCCGCCGGTTCGTCCGCAAGGCGAGCCTGCCGGCGTCGGCCCTGACCGGCGTCCTGATCGTCCTCAGCGCCGACTACTTTGCCGCCAACATCGCGCCGCTGCTGCTGGCCGGAACGGTCCTGCCGGTCGGTGTGGTCACCGGAGCCCTCGGCGCCCCGTTCCTGCTCTGGCTGCTCGTCACCTCCAACCGAAAGGACGCCTGAGATGGCAACTCTCCAGACCTCCGGCCTGCGGCTCAAATACGATCAGCGGACCGTGATCGACGGGCTCTCGGCGGAAATCCCGGAGGGCAAGGTGACCATGATCGTCGGCGCCAACGCGTGTGGCAAGTCCACCCTGCTTCGGGGCCTCGCCCGGCTGCTCAAGCCTGCGGCCGGCACGATCACCCTCGACGGGCAGGACATCCACCGCCGTCCCGCCCGCGAGGTGGCCCGCATCCTGGGCCTGCTCCCGCAGCATCCCACGGCGCCGGACGGCATCACAGTCCGGGACCTCGTGGGCCGCGGCCGCTACCCGCACCAGGGTTTCTTCCGGTCCGGGGCCGCGGGCGGCTCCCCGGACGATGAGCGTGCCGTGCAGCAGGCGATGGCCGCCACCGAAACACTGGACCTTGCCGGGCGCAACGTGGACGAACTCTCCGGCGGGCAGCGGCAGCGGGTGTGGATCGCGATGGCCCTGGCGCAGGAAACCGAAGTGCTGCTGCTGGATGAGCCCACCGCCTACCTGGACCTCACCCATCAGGTGGAGGTCCTGGACCTCATCACGGACCTGAACCGGCAGCGCGGCACCACCGTGGCGATCGTGCTGCACGACCTCAACCTCGCAGCCCGGTACGCCGACCACATCATCGCGATGAAGAACGGACAGATCGTCGCCGAAGGCGCCGCCCGGGCGGTGGTCACCGAGGAACTCGTCCGCGAGGTGTTCGGCCTGGCGTCCCGGGTGCTCCCCGACCCGGTGTCCGGTGCACCCCTGATCATCCCGCTGGGACGCCACCACGCCGATGTCCCACAAACCACCACCCTGGAGCTGGTCCCATGACTGCCACGAACCCCACCCCGGCCCGCACCCGGTCGGTCCTCAAGACGCCATCCGCCACCGAGCCCATGACCCAGGCCTTCGACGTGCAGGTCACGGCGGTCCAGGAACTCGGACCGAACTTCCGGCGGATCACCCTGGGCGGCTATTCGTTGCGGAACTTCGGTGTCCATGGCAGAACCCTGGACCTGCGCATCAAACTCATGATCCCCTCGCTGGCTCCCGACGGCACCGCGCTGCCGTTGCCGGAATTCCGGACGGAGCAGGCCGGCTGGTACCGCGAGTGGCTGGCCATGGATCCTGAGACCCGCGGGTCCATGCGCACCTACACGGTGCGGCAGGAACGCCTCGACGCCGTCTACCCGGAACTCGATGTCGACTTCGTGATGCACTTCGACGACGCCGGCCACGGCGGACCTGCCGCCAACTGGGCCCTCAACGCCAAACCGGGGGACACCCTGACCCTCATCGGACCCAACAACCGGGCCGCGCACTGCGTCACCGCCGAAACCTACTCCGGGATCGAATGGCGACCGGGGATGGCCCAGCGGGTCCTGCTGGCAGGAGATGAGACGGCTGTCCCTGCCATCAGCGCCATTCTCGAGAGCCTGCCGCCATACTTCAGCGGGCACGCCATCCTGGAGGTTCCGGAAGCCGGCGACTTCCAGGGCATCACGACAGCCGCCGACGTCGAGATCACCTGGCTCGCGCGCGGTGCAGCGATCGGCCGGTCGCGTCCGCACGGCGAAATGCTGCAGGAAGCCGTCCGCGCCGCCGTCACCCTTCCCGGCTGGGTCGGGCTCAGATCAGCCACAGGGTCCGCCGCCGGCCCCGAGCCCGAGGACGTCAACGTGGACCACGACATCCTGTGGGAGACACCCGCCCGGATGGATGCCGCGGCGATCAGCGCCAGCAGGAATCCGGACAAACCCGCCGGGGCAATGCCGTTCTACGCGTGGATTGCCGGTGAGGCGGGGGTCGTGAAGGAGATGCGCCGGTACCTCGTGCGGGAAGTGGGGATCGACCGGAAGCAGGTGGCGTTTATGGGGTACTGGCGGCAGGGGAAGGCCGAACTCTAGCCGACGCTCCCGCACGTTTGGCGGTTCCCGCTCCGACGCTCCCGCACGTTCGGCGGTTCCCGCTCCGACGCTCCCGCACGTTCGGCGGTTCCCGCTCCGACGCTCCCGCAGTTCCTTCCGGGCTTCTGCGGCCGGCTCACCTGCTGTGCCCCGCGTGTTAACCCCGATGTCGTCCTCCGGGGCTAGCGTGGCGGCATGGCCGATAACCTGCTCTCCCCGGGCGCTGATGGGCGGCGGGTTTATGTTGCCCTGGGGGATTCCTTCACCGAGGGCGTGGGGGACTACAACTCCCGGCTTCCCAACGGGGTGCGCGGTTGGGCGGACCGGGTGGCGGAGCAGCTGGCCAGGGCAGCCCCGGGCTGGAAATACGCCAATCTCGCCATCCGCAGCAAGAGGCTGCGGCACATCATCGCAGAACAGCTGGATCCCGCGCTCGCCATGCAACCAACACTGATCACCCTGTACGCGGGCGGGAACGACATCCTGGATGTCGGGACCGACATCTACACCCTGATGAAGGACTACGAGTTCCTCGTCGCCAGACTCGCCGCCAGCGGGGCCACCGTGGTGCTGTTCACCGGTTTCGACGTCAGGGTCTCGGCGCTGCTGGAACCGCTCAAAAAGCGGAACGCCGTCTACAACCAGCGGGTCCGCGAAGTGGCGGCGAGATACGAGGCTGTGCTGGTGGACTACTGGTGCTTCGACGCGTTCTACGACCCGCGGATGTGGGACTCGGACCGGCTGCACATGTCCAAGGCCGGCCACAAGTATCTCGCCGGCCAGGTCCTCAACCAGCTCGGTGTGCCGCACAAGGTCAAACCCAAGGACTGGGCACCGCCGGCGAAACTCGGCCTCCGCGATTGGGAACGCCGGCAGCGGCGCTGGGTCCGGGACTGGGTGCTGCCGCTCTTCGCGCGCAAACTCCGGGGCGTCACGCTCGGGGACGAGCTCAGCCCGCGCTGGCCGGAGCCGGTCCGGGTCCCGCCGAAGGCCGGACTGAAAAAACTGACCGCCAGGATCCCTGCAGACTAAACAGGGCGGGCGGCTCAGCTGTCCAACAGGTTCTCAAAGCCGGGCGCCACCCGGCTCGCGTGGAACTCCTCGACGTCGAATTCGGCCACGCCGTTGATGTAAAACGGATCCCTGGCCAGCGAAGCATCCAGCGCGTCGCGGTCCGCGTTGGAGAGCAGCAAAGCGCCGGTGCGCGGAATCTTCCGCCCCGCGACCATAAAAATGCCCTGGTCGAAGGCCTCCTGCAGCCAGGTGACGTGCGCCGGCAGGTGGAAGTCAACGATCTCTTCGGGGACCTTGTAGGTCAAGGAGACTACATACATGGGGTCAGCCTACCGCCTGCCCCGTGGCGCCGACGGGAAATTTCCGCCTCACAATCCGGCGAAGTTGAACCGTCAATCTTTAATGCTTCTAGACTGTAGGCATGACTGAACCGCGCTGGCTGAACGCCGACGAACGCCGGGCCTGGCTGGCCCAAATGAGCATCAACACCCTGCTGCCGGCAGCCCTGGACACCCAGCTGCACCACGCGCGCAAGCTCTCCCTCTTCGACTACAACGTCCTGGCGATGCTCTCCGAAGCCGACGGCCGCTTTCTGCCCATGAGCGAACTGGCCGCGCGCACCAGCGCCTCCCTGTCGCGGCTCTCGCATGTTGTCACCAAACTGCAGACCCGCGGCTGGGTGGAGCGCCGTCCGCACCCCGGCGACGCGCGGGTAACGACGGCGCACCTCACCGACGCGGGAATGGAAACCATCCGGGAGCTCGCCCCCGCCCACGTCGAGTCCGTCCGTCAGCTCTTCCTCGACGCCCTGAGCGACCAAGACGTCGCCGACCTTGCCCGGATCGGCGAGAAAATCGTCGGCCGCCTTGACAAGGACCACTGGATACTGCGGGAGCGCCAGCAGGTCTAAGAGCCGCGCAGGGATTTCCGCAGCAGGGCGTCGCCTAGTGTTGGCACTATGGAATCGCCGATCGACAGCTACCTGCGCCAGATCCACGCCGAGATCGCCCAGCTCAAGGACGGCAAGCCGTACAGCACCATTCCGGCGATGGCCAACGTGGACCCGGACAACTTCGGTATCGCCCTCGCCACCGTGGACGGCAAGGTGTACGAGATCGGTGACACCCGCGAGGAATTCACCATCCAGTCCATCTCCAAGCCCTTCACCTACGGGCTGGCGCTCGAGGACCTGGGAAGCGAGGCCGTGGACGCCAAAGTGGACGTGGAGCCCTCGGGCGATTCCTTCAACGAGATCTCCCTTGCCGAGGGGACGGGCCGGCCGGCCAATGCGATGATCAACGCCGGTGCGCTCACTGCCACCTCGCTGATCAGGGGATCCGGCGGGCAGTCCGGCTTCAAGCGGATCCTCAGCACGTACTCCGCTTTCGCAGGCCGGCAGCTCTCGGTCAGCGAAAAGGTCTTCGAATCCGAGCTCAAGCACGGCCACCGCAATACCGCGCTCGCGTACCTGCTACGCTCCTTCAACATCATCGAGGATGACCCCACGCCGGTCCTGGCGGACTATTTCCGCCAGTGCTCCGTCCTGGTGAACTCCTTCGACCTCTCGATCATGGCCGCCACCCTCGCCAACGGCGGACGGAACCCGCTCAGCGGCAAACAGGTGCTGGAGATCGGCCCGGTGGAACGTGTGCTCTCCGTCATGATGACCTCCGGCATGTACGACGACGCCGGTGCCTGGATCAGCAGCGTGGGCATGCCCGGAAAGAGCGGCGTGGCCGGCGGGATCATCGCGGTGCTGCCCGGCCAGGTGGGCCTGGCAGTGTATTCGCCGCCCTTGGATGAGCACGGCAGCAGCGTCCGCGGACTGGCGACTGCGCAGCGGCTCTCCCGGGACATGGAACTGCACTTCGTCCGCGCCGCCCGGACCGGACGGTCCGCCATCCTCGCCGCGTACGACGTGACCGAGACGCCCTCGGGCATCCGCCGGAACGACGAGGCCGCCGACGTCCTCCGCACCCACGGCCACCGGGCCCGGATCATCGAACTCAACGGCGACCTGCTCTTCGCCGGGACCGAGTCCATGGTCCGCGAGCTCAGCAGCCTGGCGGACGAGGTCGAGCTGGTGGTCCTGGACCTGCGCCGCACCGACCAGGTCAGCGAGGTCGCCGTGCGCATGCTGGAAATGTCCCGGCAAAGTATGTCCGGCGCCGGCCGGGAACTCGTGCTCATCGAGGCGGACGGTTCCGTCGCGGAGGCTTTGGAACCGTCAGCGCAGCATCCGGTGCCGTCATTCGACTCCCGGAGCGCCGCCGTCGAATACTGCGAAAACCGCCTCCTGGAGCGGCACGGGAAACACCTGCTGCTGCCGGACCTCGTGCCGGTCACCGCGTCGCCGGCCCTGGCGCCGCTGGACGAGGCGGACGCCGCCGCGCTGGAAGCCCTCATGACCCCAAAATCCTACGACGACGGCGACGTCATCCGCCGCGTCGGGCTGCGGTTCGGCGGGGTCTACTTCATCACCTCCGGCCGGGTCAGCAGCACCTCCCCGGGACCCACCGCGGACCGGGTGAAGCTGAATACGCTCAGCGCCGGCATGACCTTCGGTGAACTGGCGCTGGGCAGCGGGAACCGGCAGGAAACCACCGTCAGGGCGGTGGGCCCGGTCCAAGTCATGGTGCTCAGTGCCGAGGCGATCGCCGAGCTGGAGGCGACCGACGCGCGGCTGGCCCTCGCCCTGTGGAAGGCGCTGACCCGGGACGCCTACACCCGGGTGGAGCAGTACCTGCGTGAATCGGCGGTCCGGATCCGCGAGTAGCAGGAGCCTGCTTTGTTTGCTTGGGGTAACTGCTGGCAGACTGGGTCCATGGATTTCACCTCCCGCTACGTGGCCCTTGGCGACTCCTTCACGGAAGGCGTCGGCGACGACGACCCCACCCGCCCCAACGGCGTCCGGGGCTGGGCGGACCGGGTGGCCGAGCAGCTCGGCGCCGCCGATCCGGGTTTCGGGTACGCGAACCTCGCCATCCGCGGCCGGAAGCTCCGCCAGATCATGGCCGAACAGGTCGATGCCGCCGTCGCTCTCAAACCCACCCTGGTGAGCATCTACGCCGGGGCCAACGACATCCTCCGGCCCAGGGTCGATATCGACGAGCTCCTGGTGGACTACGACGCGGGCGTCCGCAAGCTCAAGGCGACCGGCGCGACCATTGTCATGTTCACCGGTTTTGACTCCCGCGGCTCGAAGATCTTCGGCACGACCCGCGGCCGCACCGCAATCTACAACGAACTGGTCCGCGGCATCGCTGGGGATCACGGCGCCCTCCTGGTGGACTACTGGCGCTTCAGCGAGTACTACGACTGGGGAATGTGGGCCACGGACCGGATGCACATGTCCGCCGCGGGCCACGCGAACATGGCCAAGCGTGTCCTCACCGTCCTGGAGCACGACCACTCGATCGATGTCCCGCCCATGACCCCGGTCCCGGAGCTGAACCGGGCCGAGGCACTCCGGGCCAATGCCCGCTGGGTGCGCGAATTCGCCGGCCCGTGGGTGGTCCGCCGGGTCACCGGGAAGTCCTCAGGCGACGGACTGACACCGCGCTACCCCCGGCTCACGCACCTCTAAACCCGGAACCCGGGGGTCGCGAGCAGTTCCCCGTTGCCGAGGACGGCCAGCACCTCGACGTCCCAGCTGTCAGTAGCCCAGTCCAGCATGCGCCGCCCGCCGGCGACCACCGCCGTCGCCAGGACGTCCGCGGTGAGGATGTCCGCGGCTGCCACCGACACCTGGCGGAAATCGGTGCGGCGGAATTCCGTGCGGCCCACTCCGGCCCGCCAGATGTGGTCGCCGCGCTCAGCAGTCCCGGACGTTGCCAAGGCGGCGAAGCGGCCGGCTCCGCCCAGCGGGAAGCCGGAGAGCAGCGTCCCCCGATGCTGCGGATCCACGATACCGGCCAGCCACGGGGACCCTGTCCCCGGTACGGGCGAGCCGCTCACCAGCACGTCGCCGCCGGCGTTCAGGCACCAGTCCTCGACGCCCGCGGACTCCAGGGCGGACGCTGCCTGGTCGATGGCGTAACCCTTGATGATTCCGGAGAGGTCCAGCACACCGTCGGGCCGCTCGGGGGTGAAAAATCCGTCGGTGAGCAGCCGCCAGCCCGTGGCATCCGCAAAGCGGGCGCGGAAGGCGGCCGAGGCGTCCCGGAGCGTGACCTCGCCGCGGGCCATCCGGCTCGCCTCAGAATCGGGCCGGTAGAGACTGAACATCGAATCAAGGCCGGTGAACACGCGTTCGACGGCGGCCGTGGCACCCTCCAGCGCGGGTCCGCCGTCGGGCGCCCCGCACGCTCCGGTGGGCAGGGCGAGGCTGATGACGGTTCCCATGCACTGGAAGGTCCTGCTTTTCAGGACCGGGCCGCTCCGGTTGGGGGCGCCCTCCGCCGTGTTCTCGGCGGGCGAAGGCTTAGAGGTTCGCTGCATCGAGGGCTGCCTGAAGCGAACTCAGGTACGCGTCACTGGTGACGGTGGCGCCGCTGACCGTCTGCACCTGGGCGGACTGGGCCTTGATGACCGCGGCACGCAGCACGGGTGCGGCCCGCTTGCTGATTTGCGCGGACTTGCGGTCGTCGTCGGTGAGCCGGAGGGCCGTGACATCCGTGATCGCGCCGGCTTTAACGGTGATCTGCACCTGGACGGCGCCGAAACGGGTCTGGACCACGCTGCCGGCAAAGGTTCCCCCGGCCCCGCCGCCCGTTCCCGACCCGGACAACGCGCCGGACGACGTCGCGGCCGATGTGGTCGCTGCTGCCTTCCCCGTGTCGGCGACGTGCGCGCCCGACTGCCAGCCGGCCAGAAGGATCCCGGCGGAGGCCAGTGCTGCTGAGACCGCTGCTCGTATTCTCACCAGTCGAACCTTTCGTAGTGGAGTTGTTCTTCGCGGACGCCGGCCGCACGGGCTTCACCGATCACAGTTCGCGCCCAGGCGGACGGGCCGCAGATATACACGTCCGCGTCGGCGACGTCCGGGGCGTAGCTCGCCAGCCGGGGCCCCGAGCGGACGGCCGACTCAGGCAGCCAGCTCTGTCCGCCGGGGCTCCGGACGCCGGTGAGATGGAACAAAGTTGCGCCGCGGCGGCGGCAAAGTTCCAGGATTTCCTCGCCCAGATAGAGTTCCGCCTCACTGTGGTCGCGGAGAATCACCGTGGCGTTGCCCGGTTCAAAGGGGGTGCGCTCCAGCAGGGCGCGGATCGGCGTGATTCCGATGCCTGCCCCGATCAGCACCACGCGGTTCCGGCTCCGGGCCGCTGTGCTGAACAGCCCGTAGGGTCCCTCGATGGCCACCCTGGTCCCCGGCTTCAGCCGTGCCAGCTGCGCCGAACCGTGGCCGAGGTTCCGCACGGTAATGCGCAGCCTGCCCCGGCCCGAGGAACCGGACAGTGCGGGTTCCGCGGAGAGGCTGAAGGGGTGCGGATGCCACCACGTGCCCGGGGAGAGGAACCTCCAGGTGAAAAACCTCCCGCCGTGGCCGGCCAGTTCGTCGAGGTGCCGGCCCGTCAGTTCAATACTGACGACGCCGGGCGCCTCCGGCACGGTCCGGCTCACCTTCAGCTGGTGCCGGACCGTGGCCACAAGGGGTTCCAAGACGCGGTAGTGCACCAGGGCGGCTCCGGTGGCGATGCAGACGGCCAGCCAGTACCAGCGCTGCCACGTGCCCTCGGCGAAGTGGGCGCCGGCGCTGAACTGATGCGGGATCGCGGTCAGAACTGCGGCGTAGGTCAGCAGATGGATGGCGTACCAGAACTCGTAAGGGAACCGGCGTCGGACCGCCACCAGCGAGGTTACAACGACGGAGATGAACAGTCCCAGCGACACGATGGCGAGCGACATGTCGGGAACCAGCGCCCAGAGGACCGCCAGCTCACTGACCGGATCGAGCCCCTCTGCCATCCCATACCCGATGGCGATCAGGATCCCGTGTGCGAGCAGCAGGTACAGCGACGGCTTGCCGAGTTTGCGGTGGAATTCCAGGGCCCGGTCGTGCCCGACGGCACCATCAACCAAAGGAATACGCGCCGCCAGCAGCAACATCAGCAGCACAAGGTCCATGCCGGCAAGGCCCGCGACAATGCCCAGGGCCGTGAAGGATCCGGCCAGCGTCGAGAATCCGGCGGCGCCGCCGTCGGCGAGCCAGAGCGCGACGGCCAAGGCCACCGAGGCCCACGCGAGCACGGCCAGCAGGTCCGTCCGGAGCATGCGGCTCCTGGACTGGCCGCGGAACCGCTCCACGGGAGGGCGGCGGGCCGCGGCCGGCACGGCCATCTGTAGGGAAGGGTTCATGGTTCCACGGTCCGGCCGGAGCCTTTCATTTGGCTGTGAAAGCGCTAAGGTGCCGATGTGACTTCGGCCCGGATCGGGAGGTGTCCCTTATACACCTCCGAACACCGGATTGGTCTTTAATTGGTCCAGCTCGTAGACTTGGTAGGCGCTAGGTGGCGCGGAGCGTGTGCAATTGCTCCGGTTGGCGGGATTTGTCTGCAGTTTTGGCAGTCCTGGTGGCCGGTAGTTAGGGGCTCAAGTTGCGTGCACTCCTGTATTCGCCCAGCATCCCGGTGCTTCGCCGTGGTCTTCCCTAGGGATTCCGCAGCCCGGTGCCCGTGGCCCACAATCTTCGCCGCAGTGAGGAAAGCAGCCGGTTTACGCCGTCTGCCGAACACTGCGGAACTACCGAAACCCAGTGGGAGCTGGATGCGAACGCCGCCTGTCGCACGGTTAGCGGGAACTCCGCAACCGTTTCATTTATTTTTGAGGAGAGTCGTCATGGCAGCACACTGCCAGGTGACCGGAGCCGAGCCGGGCTTTGGACACAGCATTTCGCACTCGCACCGACGCAACAAGCGTCGGTTCGATCCGAACATCCAGAAGAAGCGCTACTGGGTTCCGTCCCTGCGCCGTAATGTCACTCTGCAGCTCTCTGCAAAGGGCATCAAGACCATCGACGTTCGTGGCATCGACGTAGTCGTCGCCGCCATCCTGGCACGAGGAGTGAAGCTCTAATGGCTAAGGATAAGGACGTACGTCCGATCATCAAGCTCAAGTCGACTGCGGGTACGGGTTACACCTACGTGACGCGGAAGAACCGTCGTAACGACCCGGACCGCATGGTTCTGAAGAAGTACGATCCCCGCATCCGCAAGCACGTCGAATTCCGAGAGGAGCGCTAACACATGGCTAAGAAGTCAATGATCGCTAAGAACGAACAGCGTAAAGTCATCGTCGAGCGTTACGCTGAAAAGCGCCTCGAACTGAAGAAGGCTCTGGTTGACCCCAACTCGACCGACGAAGTGCGCGAAGCCGCGCGCCTTGGCCTGCAGAAGCTGCCCCGCAACGCCTCACCGGTACGTCTGCGTAACCGCGACATCATCGATGGCCGCCCCCGCGGGACCTTCCAGAAGTTTGGCATCTCCCGTGTTCGCTTCCGCGACATGGCTCACCGCGGTGAGCTCCCGGGCATCACGAAGTCTTCCTGGTAATTCAGCACGCCTGTTGCCAGTGGCTTGAAGAAGGGCCGGCGCCTATTGGCGCCGGCCCTTCTTGCGTTTAAGGTTCGACGGCGGATTCGGAGGGCTTCGTCTTGTGGGTGATGCAGCGCACAGGGAGGGTTTTCGGGGGTTTTGGTGCGGGAGGTGGTGCCGGCGGGCTTGGGATCCGTGTGGTGGCGGGGTTTTTGGGGGGTTGGGGGCCGTGGTGGGGGTGGATTTGTGTGGGGTGCGGTGGGCGTGTAAAGTAATTCGAGTCGCCGCCGCTGATGCGGAGAGATTGCGACCGACCCCCTGCTGAACAGCCTGGACATGGCGCGCTGATTGGCGTGCTGAGTATGGGTGGGGATCCATTCCTGGAACTGGAAATCGCGGAAACGCTGATTTGCGTTGTTCCTTGGAGTCGGGTAAGTTTGGGAAGTTGCTCCGGAGCGATCCACGGCTGAGGTTGTGGTGGTGCCGGGTGTGTCTGTTGTTTGAGAACTCAATAGTGTGCCAAGTTTGTTGATACCAATTTATTATATTGAATTGGTTGAATTGACTGGATCCGCCACCCCGTGGTGTGGTCTGGTTTTTACAGCTGGTTTCAAATTTTGTGCAGCCAATACGTCCCGTTTTCCCGGGGGTGTTGGTTGTGTCTGTTTTACTTCAACGGAGAGTTTGATCCTGGCTCAGGATGAACGCTGGCGGCGTGCTTAACACATGCAAGTCGAACGATGATGCCAGCTTGCTGGTGGATTAGTGGCGAACGGGTGAGTAACACGTGAGTAACCTGCCCTTAACTCTGGGATAAGCCTGGGAAACTGGGTCTAATACCGGATATGACTCCTCATCGCATGGTGGGGGGTGGAAAGCTTTATTGTGGTTTTGGATGGACTCGCGGCCTATCAGCTTGTTGGTGAGGTAATGGCTCACCAAGGCGACGACGGGTAGCCGGCCTGAGAGGGTGACCGGCCACACTGGGACTGAGACACGGCCCAGACTCCTACGGGAGGCAGCAGTGGGGAATATTGCACAATGGGCGAAAGCCTGATGCAGCGACGCCGCGTGGGGGATGACGGCCTTCGGGTTGTAAACCTCTTTCAGTAGGGAAGAAGCGAAAGTGACGGTACCTGCAGAAGAAGCGCCGGCTAACTACGTGCCAGCAGCCGCGGTAATACGTAGGGCGCAAGCGTTATCCGGAATTATTGGGCGTAAAGAGCTCGTAGGCGGTTTGTCGCGTCTGCCGTGAAAGTCCGGGGCTCAACTCCGGATCTGCGGTGGGTACGGGCAGACTAGAGTGATGTAGGGGAGACTGGAATTCCTGGTGTAGCGGTGAAATGCGCAGATATCAGGAGGAACACCGATGGCGAAGGCAGGTCTCTGGGCATTAACTGACGCTGAGGAGCGAAAGCATGGGGAGCGAACAGGATTAGATACCCTGGTAGTCCATGCCGTAAACGTTGGGCACTAGGTGTGGGGGACATTCCACGTTTTCCGTACCGTAGCTAACGCATTAAGTGCCCCGCCTGGGGAGTACGGCCGCAAGGCTAAAACTCAAAGGAATTGACGGGGGCCCGCACAAGCGGCGGAGCATGCGGATTAATTCGATGCAACGCGAAGAACCTTACCAAGGCTTGACATGAACCGGAAACGCCTGGAAACAGGTGCCCCGCTTGCGGTCGGTTTACAGGTGGTGCATGGTTGTCGTCAGCTCGTGTCGTGAGATGTTGGGTTAAGTCCCGCAACGAGCGCAACCCTCGTTCTATGTTGCCAGCGCGTTATGGCGGGGACTCATAGGAGACTGCCGGGGTCAACTCGGAGGAAGGTGGGGACGACGTCAAATCATCATGCCCCTTATGTCTTGGGCTTCACGCATGCTACAATGGCCGGTACAAAGGGTTGCGATACTGTGAGGTGGAGCTAATCCCAAAAAGCCGGTCTCAGTTCGGATTGGGGTCTGCAACTCGACCCCATGAAGTCGGAGTCGCTAGTAATCGCAGATCAGCAACGCTGCGGTGAATACGTTCCCGGGCCTTGTACACACCGCCCGTCAAGTCACGAAAGTTGGTAACACCCGAAGCCGGTGGCCTAACCCCTTGTGGGAGGGAGCTGTCGAAGGTGGGACTGGCGATTGGGACTAAGTCGTAACAAGGTAGCCGTACCGGAAGGTGCGGCTGGATCACCTCCTTTCTAAGGAGCACCTACGATCACCGTGCCTCATGTATGTGAGTGTGTCGGGGTTGTCAGGAGTACGCCCGTTGCGCAGACGCTAGTTCTGCGGCGGGTGCTCACGGGTGGAATATCAATGAATAGCGGCCGCCGGTTTTTTCCGGCACCCAGTACGGACTGTTCACTCTTCGGGGTGTGGTTCTGGAACGGTGCGGGGAGGGTACGGGCGGTTTAGTGTTTGGCACACTGTTGGGTCCTGAGGCAACAGGGTCGGGAGGGGTTTCTTTCCCGGGTTTGTTTGTTTCTGGTTTCCTGGCTGCACCGGGCATGCACTTTTTTGTGTGTGGGGTGTGTGGTATGGGGTTGTTGTTTGAGAACTACATAGTGGACGCGAGCATCTTTTATAAGAAGCAATTTCCAAGAATTATGAACCTGGATCTGTTGTTCCATCCTTCGGGGTGGGGTGATGGTTTTCATGGTTCTCTCGTGAAGTAGTTTTTTTGATCTTTTGTGGTCAAGTTTTTAAGAGCACACGGTGGATGCCTTGGCATTAGGAGCCGAAGAAGGACGTAGGAATCTGCGATAAGCCTGGGGGAGTCGATAACCGGACTGTGATCCCAGGGTGTCCGAATGGGGAAACCCCGCCAGGGGCGCGAGTTACCTGGTGACCCGCATCTGAACACATAGGGTGCGTGGAGGGAACGCGGGGAAGTGAAACATCTCAGTACCCGCAGGAAGAGAAAACAATAGTGATTCCGTCAGTAGTGGCGAGCGAACGCGGATCAGGCTAAACCGTTCCATGTGTGATAGCCGGCGGGCGTTGCATGGTCGGGGTTGTGGGACTTCCCATTCTGTCTCTGCCGGGACAGTGGGGTGAGTAGTACAGGCATAGGTGAACGGTCTTGAAAGGCCGGCCAGAGAGGGTGTGAGCCCCGTAACCGAAATGTTGTGTACCGCCCGGGGAGTATCCCAAGTAGCACGGGGCCCGAGAAATCCCGTGTGAATCTGTCAGGACCACCTGATAAGCCTAAATACTCCCTAATGACCGATAGCGGACCAGTACCGTGAGGGAAAGGTGAAAAGTACCCCGGGAGGGGAGTGAAACAGTACCTGAAACCGTGTGCTTACAATCCGTCGGAGCATCTGCAGCTTGCTGTATGGGTGTGACGGCGTGCCTTTTGAAGAATGAGCCTGCGAGTTAGTGTTACGTCGCGAGGTTAACCCGTGTGGGGAAGCCGTAGCGAAAGCGAGTCTGAATAGGGCGTTGCAGTGGCGTGATCTAGACCCGAAGCGAAGTGATCTACCCATGGCCAGGTTGAAGCGACGGTAAGACGTCGTGGAGGACCGAACCCACTTCAGTTGAAAATGGAGGGGATGAGCTGTGGGTAGGGGTGAAAGGCCAATCAAACTTCGTGATAGCTGGTTCTCCCCGAAATGCATTTAGGTGCAGCGTTGCGTGTTTCTTACCGGAGGTAGAGCTACTGGATGGCTAATGGGCCCTACAAGGTTACTGACGTCAGCCAAACTCCGAATGCCGGTAAGTGAGAGCGCAGCAGTGAGACTGTGGGGGATAAGCTTCATAGTCGAGAGGGAAACAGCCCAGACCACCAACTAAGGCCCCTAAGCGTGTGCTAAGTGGGAAAGGATGTGGAGTTGCGAAGACAACCAGGAGGTTGGCTTAGAAGCAGCCATCCTTAAAAGAGTGCGTAATAGCTCACTGGTCAAGTGATTCCGCGCCGACAATGTAGCGGGGCTCAAGTACACCGCCGAAGTTGTGGATTTCAGATAGTAGCCAAGCCGCCTCCTTTGTGGGGTTGGTTCAGGCGTCTGGAGTGGTAGGGGAGCGTCGTGTGGGCAGTGAAGTCGCGGTGTAAACCAGCGGTGGAGCCTACACGAGTGAGAATGCAGGCATGAGTAGCGAAAGACGGGTGAGAAACCCGTCCGCCGAATGATCAAGGGTTCCAGGGTCAAGCTAATCTGCCCTGGGTAAGTCGGGACCTAAGGCGAGGCCGACAGGCGTAGTCGATGGACAACGGGTTGATATTCCCGTACCGGCGAAAAACCGCCCATGCTGAACAGGGGATACTAACCGCCCGAGACCTGCCTGACACCCCTTGTGGGTGGAGGGTTTTGGTGGAGCGCGGGACCTGATCCTGGGAGGCAAGCGTATTAACAGGTGTGACGCAGGAAGGTAGCCGAGCCGGGCGATGGTTGTCCCGGTCTAAGGATGTAGGGCGAACGGTAGGCAAATCCGCCGTTCATGATGCCTGAGACCCGATGGGACTCCCGTAAGGGGGGATTCGGTGATCCTATGCTGCCTAGAAAAGCATCGACGCGAGGTTTTAGCCGCCCGTACCCCAAACCGACACAGGTGATCAGGTAGAGAATACTAAGGCGATCGAGAGAATTATGGTTAAGGAACTCGGCAAAATGCCCCCGTAACTTCGGGAGAAGGGGGGCCCCCATCGTGATGGACACTAGCTGTCCGGAGCGTGCAGGGGCCGCAGAGACCAGGGGGAAGCGACTGTTTACTAAAAACACAGGTCCGTGCGAAGTCGCAAGACGATGTATACGGACTGACTCCTGCCCGGTGCTGGAAGGTTAAGAGGACCGGTTAGCCGCAAGGCGAAGCTGAGAATTCAAGCCCCAGTAAACGGCGGTGGTAACTATAACCATCCTAAGGTAGCGAAATTCCTTGTCGGGTAAGTTCCGACCTGCACGAATGGAGTAACGACTTCCCCGCTGTCTCAACCATAAACTCGGCGAAATTGCAGTACGAGTAAAGATGCTCGTTACGCGCAGCAGGACGGAAAGACCCCGAGACCTTTACTATAGTTTGGTATTGGTGTTCGGAGTGGCTTGTGTAGGATAGGTGGGAGACGTTGAAGCCCGGACGCCAGTTCGGGTGGAGTCATCGTTGAAATACCACTCTGGTCACTTTGGACATCTAACTTCGGCCCGTAATCCGGGTCAGGGACAGTGCCTGATGGGTAGTTTAACTGGGGCGGTTGCCTCCTAAAAAGTAACGGAGGCGCCCAAAGGTTCCCTCAGCCTGGTTGGCAATCAGGTGTCGAGTGTAAGTGCACAAGGGAGCTTGACTGTGAGAGAGACATCTCGAGCAGGGACGAAAGTCGGGACTAGTGATCCGGCGGTACATTGTGGAATGGCCGTCGCTCAACGGATAAAAGGTACCTCGGGGATAACAGGCTGATCTTGCCCAAGAGTCCATATCGACGGCATGGTTTGGCACCTCGATGTCGGCTCGTCGCATCCTGGGGCTGGAGTAGGTCCCAAGGGTTGGGCTGTTCGCCCATTAAAGCGGTACGCGAGCTGGGTTTAGAACGTCGTGAGACAGTTCGGTCCCTATCCGCTGCGCGCGCAGGAAATTTGAGAAGGGCTGTCCTTAGTACGAGAGGACCGGGACGGACGAACCTCTGGTGTGTCAGTTGTACTGCCAAGTGCACCGCTGATTAGCTACGTTCGGATGGGATAACCGCTGAAAGCATCTAAGCGGGAAGCTCGCTTCGAGATGAGATTTCCATACACCTTGTGTGTGAGAGGCCCCCAGCCAGACCACTGGGTTGATAGGCCGGATGTGGAAGCGAGGACTAACGACTCGTGAAGCTGACCGGTACTAATAGGCCGATAACTTACACCACACACCCTCTTCGTGAACGGATTCAAAAGACGTTCACACCATGAAAAGGGTAAAAAGAAAACAAGACTGCTTGCGTCCACTATGTGGTTCCCAAACAACAAACCCGTTGCTTGAGGAACGAACAACTACATAACAACACCACAACTGCACCACCACCCCCAGGGGTAGCGGTGCAGCGAGGTTGTAACCACAGATTTCCCACCCCTCACGCCCACCAGGCGCACCGGGGTCGGGAGCAAGGGTTACGGCGGTCATAGCGTGGGGGAAACGCCCGGTCCCATTCCGAACCCGGAAGCTAAGACCCACAGCGCCGATGGTACTGCACCCGGGAGGGTGTGGGAGAGTAGGTCACCGCCGGAACATCATTAAACGGTCGAGAGCCCCAACCACACGGTTGGGGCTCTCCCGCATTTAACCACCCCTTCCATAAACATCCGTTTCATTTAGCCGCCCTGCCGCCGCCTACCAGCCGGGAAACGGGTGAAGCCGGCTGGGTCAGCGCGGGAATTTCCTGCCGTGGATCCAGGCCAGCAGCTCGATGGCGAGTCCCCCGCCAACCGCGGCGGCGGCGGCCGCCCGCAGCATGTCTGCCGGAGGCAACGCCAGGTGGAAGAACTCCTGTGCGGGCGGCAGGTTGACCAGGATCAGGAGGGCCGCACACATTGCCAGCACCACTGCCGATTTCTTCGCATCGAGCGGCCGGGCGACGACCATGAGTATCCACAGCCCGATCCCAGCCAGGGTCAGCACCGATGCGGATTGCAGCGCCCCTGGCCCGGCCCCGCTGTGTCCGCCCGTATTCGCATACACGGCTAAACCCAGCAATGAAGCAGCAACGATGAGCCCGGCGGGAACAGAGAAGGACAGCGACCGGCGCAGGAAACCGGGCCGGTATCGGCGGGTATTGGCAAATAGTGCCAGGAAGAATGCGGGAATCCCGATCGTCAGTCCGTCTGTAAAGGACAGCTGGCGAGGCAGGAAAGGAAACTGCAGGTTCAGGAGGCCGAACGTGACTGCGATCGCGACCGAGTAGGCCGTCTTGCTGAGGAACAGCTTGGACACCCGCTCGACGTTGGCAATCACCCGGCGGCCTTCGGCCAGCACTCCGGGCAGCCGGTCGAAGCGTCCGTCCAGCAAGACCAGCCGGGCCACAGCCTTCGTGGCAGGCGCGGCGGAGTTCATTGCAATGCCCAGGTCCGCCTCTTTCAAAGCCAGCACATCGTTGACGCCGTCGCCGGTCATCGCGACCGTATGCCCGCGACGCTGCAGCGCTGCCACCATGTCCTTCTTCTGCTCCGGGCTCACTCTGCCGAAGACGGTGTTGGTGTCCATGATCTTTTCGAGCAACCCGGGGTCAGCCGGGAGATGCCGGGCATCGTATCCGTCCCCGACCACCAGGCCCACGGCCCGGGCAATCGCCGCGACCGTCCGGGGGTCGTCCCCGGAAATGACTTTTAGTTCGACGCCCTCCTCACGGAAGTAAGCCAGGGTCTGTCGGGCATCCGGGCGGATCTGTTCCCGGAACGTGAGCATGACGACCGGTTTCACCTGTGCCGGCAGCGTTGCGTCGCCGGCAGCGATGGTGGTGCCGTCGGCGTAGGCGAGCACAACGGTCCGCAGGCCGGAGGCGGCGAGCCGGCCGGCCATGCCCAGAGCGGCGCCAGTCCCGGACCCGGTATCCGGACCGGCAGCAGACCGGTCCGTCAGCACTACCTCCGGGGCGCCGAGGATCCATGTGCCCCTGCGCGTACGTCCGCCGTCGAACGTCACAGAACTCCACTTCCGTGCGGAAGAGAACGGAACCGACGAGACCGCGGGGCTCCCGCCGTCGTGTTCAAAACCCGCCGCGAGGCAACGCGACGTCGCGTTTGCTTCCGGATCCGTCGCGAACCACCCCAAGGCGTGCTCCCAGCCAGGTTCCGCATGCTCGGCAAGCTCGTGCACGCCGTCGAAGACGATTCGGCCTTCAGTGAGCGTCCCCGTCTTGTCGAGGCAGAGGACATCCACGCGGGCCAGCCCCTCTACCGCCGCCAGCTCTTGGATGAGAACCTTGTTCCCGGCCAGACGGACCCCGCCAACAGCGAAAGCCACACTTGACAGCAGGACCAGCCCCAGCGGAACCATGGCGATGACGCTCGCAATCACCCCTACCAGCGCGGATGTCCAGGCGCCGCTGGCGATGGCCTCCTCCCAGCCGCCCCTGGACTGCATCTCCCCGTTGGCAACGATGAGGGCAACCGGCAACAGCGCCCAGGTGAGCCAGCCCAAGATCCGGTTGAGACTGTTGCGGATCTCAGAGTTGACGAGCGAGAACCGCTTCGCGTCGGCGGCAAGCTTGCTGGCAAACGATTCAGCCCCCACCCGAACCACCCGCGCAGTGCCCCGGCCGGCAACAATAATCGAGCCGGAGAGCACTTCAGTGCCAGTACCCCTATCCACGGGGTCCGACTCCCCGGTGAGGAGGGACTCATCGGCCTCCAGCCCGCCGCTCTCGAGGACGACGGCATCGGCCGTGACCTGGTCGCCGGCCCGCAGGACCAGGACATCGTCAAGCACGACGTCGGCGGTCGCGATCTCTTGCACGGTGCTATCGCGCAGGACGCGGGCCAGCGGGGCCTCGAGGACGGCGAGGCGGTCCAGAGACCGTTTGGCGCGATACTCCTGCACGACTCCAATGACGGCATTGCCAACGGCGGCCAGGCCAAAGAGAGCGTCCTGCCAGCTGCCCAGCAGCAGGAGGAGGATAAAGCTCGTGACCACGATCGCGTTGAACAGCGTCAGCACATTAGCTCGGATAATTTCCCAAAGGCTGCGGCTGGTGGTGTCCGGTACAAGGTTCGCAAGACCGTGCCGCATCCGGGAGGCGACTTCGCCCTGGGACAGGCCGGCCGCTGCGGGGCCGGACACACGACGACGGAGCAGCTCGGGTCTGTGGCGCCGGCGTTCTCCCATCACCTCCTGATCGTAGCCGGAGGGCTTCGTCTTGTGGGTGATGCAGCGCACAGGGAGGGTTTTCGGGGGTTTTGGTGCGGGAGGTGGTGCCGGCGGGCTTGGGATCCGTGTGGTGGCGGGGTTTTTGGGGGGTTGGGGGCCGTGGTGGGGGTGGATTTGTGTGGGGTGCGGTGGGCGTGTAAAGTAATTCGAGTCGCCGCCGCTGATGCGGAGAGATTGCGACCGACCCCCTGCTGAACAGCCTGGAAATGGCGCGCTGATTGGCGTGCTGAGTATGGGTGGGGATCCATTCCTGGAACTGGAAATCGCGGAAACGCTGATTTGCGTTGTTCCTTGGAGTCGGGTAAGTTTGGGAAGTTGCTCCGGAGCGATCCACGGCTGAGGTTGTGGTGGTGCCGGGTGTGTCTGTTGTTTGAGAACTCAATAGTGTGCCAAGTTTGTTGATACCAATTTATTATATTGAATTGGTTGAATTGACTGGATCCGCCACCCCGTGGTGTGGTCTGGTTTTTACAGCTGGTTTCAAATTTTGTGCAGCCAATACGTCCCGTTTTCCCGGGGGTGTTGGTTGTGTCTGTTTTACTTCAACGGAGAGTTTGATCCTGGCTCAGGATGAACGCTGGCGGCGTGCTTAACACATGCAAGTCGAACGATGATGCCAGCTTGCTGGTGGATTAGTGGCGAACGGGTGAGTAACACGTGAGTAACCTGCCCTTAACTCTGGGATAAGCCTGGGAAACTGGGTCTAATACCGGATATGACTCCTCATCGCATGGTGGGGGGTGGAAAGCTTTATTGTGGTTTTGGATGGACTCGCGGCCTATCAGCTTGTTGGTGAGGTAATGGCTCACCAAGGCGACGACGGGTAGCCGGCCTGAGAGGGTGACCGGCCACACTGGGACTGAGACACGGCCCAGACTCCTACGGGAGGCAGCAGTGGGGAATATTGCACAATGGGCGAAAGCCTGATGCAGCGACGCCGCGTGGGGGATGACGGCCTTCGGGTTGTAAACCTCTTTCAGTAGGGAAGAAGCGAAAGTGACGGTACCTGCAGAAGAAGCGCCGGCTAACTACGTGCCAGCAGCCGCGGTAATACGTAGGGCGCAAGCGTTATCCGGAATTATTGGGCGTAAAGAGCTCGTAGGCGGTTTGTCGCGTCTGCCGTGAAAGTCCGGGGCTCAACTCCGGATCTGCGGTGGGTACGGGCAGACTAGAGTGATGTAGGGGAGACTGGAATTCCTGGTGTAGCGGTGAAATGCGCAGATATCAGGAGGAACACCGATGGCGAAGGCAGGTCTCTGGGCATTAACTGACGCTGAGGAGCGAAAGCATGGGGAGCGAACAGGATTAGATACCCTGGTAGTCCATGCCGTAAACGTTGGGCACTAGGTGTGGGGGACATTCCACGTTTTCCGTACCGTAGCTAACGCATTAAGTGCCCCGCCTGGGGAGTACGGCCGCAAGGCTAAAACTCAAAGGAATTGACGGGGGCCCGCACAAGCGGCGGAGCATGCGGATTAATTCGATGCAACGCGAAGAACCTTACCAAGGCTTGACATGAACCGGAAACGCCTGGAAACAGGTGCCCCGCTTGCGGTCGGTTTACAGGTGGTGCATGGTTGTCGTCAGCTCGTGTCGTGAGATGTTGGGTTAAGTCCCGCAACGAGCGCAACCCTCGTTCTATGTTGCCAGCGCGTTATGGCGGGGACTCATAGGAGACTGCCGGGGTCAACTCGGAGGAAGGTGGGGACGACGTCAAATCATCATGCCCCTTATGTCTTGGGCTTCACGCATGCTACAATGGCCGGTACAAAGGGTTGCGATACTGTGAGGTGGAGCTAATCCCAAAAAGCCGGTCTCAGTTCGGATTGGGGTCTGCAACTCGACCCCATGAAGTCGGAGTCGCTAGTAATCGCAGATCAGCAACGCTGCGGTGAATACGTTCCCGGGCCTTGTACACACCGCCCGTCAAGTCACGAAAGTTGGTAACACCCGAAGCCGGTGGCCTAACCCCTTGTGGGAGGGAGCTGTCGAAGGTGGGACTGGCGATTGGGACTAAGTCGTAACAAGGTAGCCGTACCGGAAGGTGCGGCTGGATCACCTCCTTTCTAAGGAGCACCTACGATCACCGTGCCTCATGTATGTGAGTGTGTCGGGGTTGTCAGGAGTACGCCCGTTGCGCAGACGCTAGTTCTGCGGCGGGTGCTCACGGGTGGAATATCAATGAATAGCGGCCGCCGGTTTTTTCCGGCACCCAGTACGGACTGTTCACTCTTCGGGGTGTGGTTCTGGAACGGTGCGGGGAGGGTACGGGCGGTTTAGTGTTTGGCACACTGTTGGGTCCTGAGGCAACAGGGTCGGGAGGGGTTTCTTTCCCGGGTTTGTTTGTTTCTGGTTTCCTGGCTGCACCGGGCATGCACTTTTTTGTGTGTGGGGTGTGTGGTATGGGGTTGTTGTTTGAGAACTACATAGTGGACGCGAGCATCTTTTATAAGAAGCAATTTCCAAGAATTATGAACCTGGATCTGTTGTTCCATCCTTCGGGGTGGGGTGATGGTTTTCATGGTTCTCTCGTGAAGTAGTTTTTTTGATCTTTTGTGGTCAAGTTTTTAAGAGCACACGGTGGATGCCTTGGCATTAGGAGCCGAAGAAGGACGTAGGAATCTGCGATAAGCCTGGGGGAGTCGATAACCGGACTGTGATCCCAGGGTGTCCGAATGGGGAAACCCCGCCAGGGGCGCGAGTTACCTGGTGACCCGCATCTGAACACATAGGGTGCGTGGAGGGAACGCGGGGAAGTGAAACATCTCAGTACCCGCAGGAAGAGAAAACAATAGTGATTCCGTCAGTAGTGGCGAGCGAACGCGGATCAGGCTAAACCGTTCCATGTGTGATAGCCGGCGGGCGTTGCATGGTCGGGGTTGTGGGACTTCCCATTCTGTCTCTGCCGGGACAGTGGGGTGAGTAGTACAGGCATAGGTGAACGGTCTTGAAAGGCCGGCCAGAGAGGGTGTGAGCCCCGTAACCGAAATGTTGTGTACCGCCCGGGGAGTATCCCAAGTAGCACGGGGCCCGAGAAATCCCGTGTGAATCTGTCAGGACCACCTGATAAGCCTAAATACTCCCTAATGACCGATAGCGGACCAGTACCGTGAGGGAAAGGTGAAAAGTACCCCGGGAGGGGAGTGAAACAGTACCTGAAACCGTGTGCTTACAATCCGTCGGAGCATCTGCAGCTTGCTGTATGGGTGTGACGGCGTGCCTTTTGAAGAATGAGCCTGCGAGTTAGTGTTACGTCGCGAGGTTAACCCGTGTGGGGAAGCCGTAGCGAAAGCGAGTCTGAATAGGGCGTTGCAGTGGCGTGATCTAGACCCGAAGCGAAGTGATCTACCCATGGCCAGGTTGAAGCGACGGTAAGACGTCGTGGAGGACCGAACCCACTTCAGTTGAAAATGGAGGGGATGAGCTGTGGGTAGGGGTGAAAGGCCAATCAAACTTCGTGATAGCTGGTTCTCCCCGAAATGCATTTAGGTGCAGCGTTGCGTGTTTCTTACCGGAGGTAGAGCTACTGGATGGCTAATGGGCCCTACAAGGTTACTGACGTCAGCCAAACTCCGAATGCCGGTAAGTGAGAGCGCAGCAGTGAGACTGTGGGGGATAAGCTTCATAGTCGAGAGGGAAACAGCCCAGACCACCAACTAAGGCCCCTAAGCGTGTGCTAAGTGGGAAAGGATGTGGAGTTGCGAAGACAACCAGGAGGTTGGCTTAGAAGCAGCCATCCTTAAAAGAGTGCGTAATAGCTCACTGGTCAAGTGATTCCGCGCCGACAATGTAGCGGGGCTCAAGTACACCGCCGAAGTTGTGGATTTCAGATAGTAGCCAAGCCGCCTCCTTTGTGGGGTTGGTTCAGGCGTCTGGAGTGGTAGGGGAGCGTCGTGTGGGCAGTGAAGTCGCGGTGTAAACCAGCGGTGGAGCCTACACGAGTGAGAATGCAGGCATGAGTAGCGAAAGACGGGTGAGAAACCCGTCCGCCGAATGATCAAGGGTTCCAGGGTCAAGCTAATCTGCCCTGGGTAAGTCGGGACCTAAGGCGAGGCCGACAGGCGTAGTCGATGGACAACGGGTTGATATTCCCGTACCGGCGAAAAACCGCCCATGCTGAACAGGGGATACTAACCGCCCGAGACCTGCCTGACACCCCTTGTGGGTGGAGGGTTTTGGTGGAGCGCGGGACCTGATCCTGGGAGGCAAGCGTATTAACAGGTGTGACGCAGGAAGGTAGCCGAGCCGGGCGATGGTTGTCCCGGTCTAAGGATGTAGGGCGAACGGTAGGCAAATCCGCCGTTCATGATGCCTGAGACCCGATGGGACTCCCGTAAGGGGGGATTCGGTGATCCTATGCTGCCTAGAAAAGCATCGACGCGAGGTTTTAGCCGCCCGTACCCCAAACCGACACAGGTGATCAGGTAGAGAATACTAAGGCGATCGAGAGAATTATGGTTAAGGAACTCGGCAAAATGCCCCCGTAACTTCGGGAGAAGGGGGGCCCCCATCGTGATGGACACTAGCTGTCCGGAGCGTGCAGGGGCCGCAGAGACCAGGGGGAAGCGACTGTTTACTAAAAACACAGGTCCGTGCGAAGTCGCAAGACGATGTATACGGACTGACTCCTGCCCGGTGCTGGAAGGTTAAGAGGACCGGTTAGCCGCAAGGCGAAGCTGAGAATTCAAGCCCCAGTAAACGGCGGTGGTAACTATAACCATCCTAAGGTAGCGAAATTCCTTGTCGGGTAAGTTCCGACCTGCACGAATGGAGTAACGACTTCCCCGCTGTCTCAACCATAAACTCGGCGAAATTGCAGTACGAGTAAAGATGCTCGTTACGCGCAGCAGGACGGAAAGACCCCGAGACCTTTACTATAGTTTGGTATTGGTGTTCGGAGTGGCTTGTGTAGGATAGGTGGGAGACGTTGAAGCCCGGACGCCAGTTCGGGTGGAGTCATCGTTGAAATACCACTCTGGTCACTTTGGACATCTAACTTCGGCCCGTAATCCGGGTCAGGGACAGTGCCTGATGGGTAGTTTAACTGGGGCGGTTGCCTCCTAAAAAGTAACGGAGGCGCCCAAAGGTTCCCTCAGCCTGGTTGGCAATCAGGTGTCGAGTGTAAGTGCACAAGGGAGCTTGACTGTGAGAGAGACATCTCGAGCAGGGACGAAAGTCGGGACTAGTGATCCGGCGGTACATTGTGGAATGGCCGTCGCTCAACGGATAAAAGGTACCTCGGGGATAACAGGCTGATCTTGCCCAAGAGTCCATATCGACGGCATGGTTTGGCACCTCGATGTCGGCTCGTCGCATCCTGGGGCTGGAGTAGGTCCCAAGGGTTGGGCTGTTCGCCCATTAAAGCGGTACGCGAGCTGGGTTTAGAACGTCGTGAGACAGTTCGGTCCCTATCCGCTGCGCGCGCAGGAAATTTGAGAAGGGCTGTCCTTAGTACGAGAGGACCGGGACGGACGAACCTCTGGTGTGTCAGTTGTACTGCCAAGTGCACCGCTGATTAGCTACGTTCGGATGGGATAACCGCTGAAAGCATCTAAGCGGGAAGCTCGCTTCGAGATGAGATTTCCATACACCTTGTGTGTGAGAGGCCCCCAGCCAGACCACTGGGTTGATAGGCCGGATGTGGAAGCGAGGACTAACGACTCGTGAAGCTGACCGGTACTAATAGGCCGATAACTTACACCACACACCCTCTTCGTGAACGGATTCAAAAGACGTTCACACCATGAAAAGGGTAAAAAGAAAACAAGACTGCTTGCGTCCACTATGTGGTTCCCAAACAACAAACCCGTTGCTTGAGGAACGAACAACTACATAACAACACCACAACTGCACCACCACCCCCAGGGGTACCGGTGCAGCGAGGTTGTAACCACAGATTTCCCACCCCTCACGCCCACCAGGCGCACCGGGGTCGGGAGCAAGGGTTACGGCGGTCATAGCGTGGGGGAAACGCCCGGTCCCATTCCGAACCCGGAAGCTAAGACCCACAGCGCCGATGGTACTGCACCCGGGAGGGTGTGGGAGAGTAGGTCACCGCCGGAACATCATTAAACGGTCGAGAGCCCCAACCACACGGTTGGGGCTCTCCCGCATTTAACCACCCCTCCAAACAACCCCATCACCGCCGCCCACCCGGCCCCCGAACCCGGACGCCTCGCCTTTGGGACAGCCTGAACCGTCGAGCCGGGCGATGGCCCCGGATCAGGCAGGATCTGCGGGAGCGTCGGGGCATAGCCTGCCGGAGCTGAGGGAGCGTCCGCTGATGGCGAAATATTGGGCCGAAAGGCGCCGAATCAAGTGTTTTTCCTCAAAAAAGGCCGAAAACACGCGGAATTTGCCGCCTCGACAGCGGCAAGCTGGTAAGTTTTCGAACAGTGGCTTGTGCGCATGCCGTGTGCAGGCTCCAGGAATCATGACCGTCCAGGAGGACATAAATGGCTAAGAACCGAAGTGAACTTGTTGCAGAGGTAGCAGGCAAGGCCGGCACCAGCCAGGCAGCCGTCAACTCCGTGCTGGATGCACTGTTCGAGGTCTTCGAGACCTCCGTCGCCTCGGGCGAAAAGATCACCATCCCGGGCTGGCTTGCCGTTGAGCGCACCGACCGTGCAGCTCGCACCGGCCGCAACCCGCAGACCGGCGAGACCATTCAGATCGCCGCAGGCCACAGCGTGAAGCTGACGGCCGGCTCCAAGCTGAAGGCTGCAGTCTCCAAGAAGAAGTAGTCTTCTTGAACGCTTGAAAGGAGCGGCGACCCAATGGGTCGCCGCTCCTTTTTCGTTAAGGGCGCCCTCCCGCGGGCGCACCAGGGCCGTTGCGGGACGTCGCCCGATTCGGTGAGCAGGCGGGGCGTAGCGGACAATGGAACTGTGCCTTCCGCAGCAAATCCCCGTGCCACAGCCGCTCCCACCCCGACCGGGGGAGCGCGGGGTCCCGCGTCGGGTTCTGGCCCGATCTCCCGGCCATGGCTCTTTGTGGGCCTCGCGGCGCTGTTCCTGGGTCTTGTTGCCGCCCTGCTGTTCTCCGGCGCCGCAGCCGCCCGCGGGGTCTCCGACCCGGGAGGCCTGGTCCGGTGGGGCCTCCCGGTCAGCAAGGCCGTACACAACGCGTCGCTGGCCACCGTGATCGGCGGGCTGCTCTTCGCCGTCGGAATCCTGCCCCGCACACTTGCCGGCTCGAGGTCCAAGGCCAAGGACCTCCCGGAACATCCAGCTTTCACCCGGGCGCTGGCCGTCGCGGCCGCCGCGGGCGCCGTCTGGACGCTGTCAGCGATTGCCGTCCTGGTGCTGAGCTACTCGGATATCGCCGGGCAGGGCGTCTCCGGGGACCCCGAGTTCACCCGCTCCCTGGTCTACTACATGAGCGACATCGACACCGGCCGCGCGTGGCTGGCGGTCGTCATCATCGCCGCCGTTGTCACTACGGCACTCTTTGGGGTCCGCTCCCAGGGCGGCCTGGCGGCAATCCTGGTGCTCTCCCTCATCGGACTCGTGCCGTCAGCGCTGATCGGCCACTCCGCCAGTTCGGCCGACCACGAAGGTGCCATCAACTCGCTCGGCCTGCACCTGGTCGGGGTATCGGCCTGGGTCGGCGGCATCATCATGCTGGCCCTGCTCTCCGGGGTCCTCGGAGGCGCCTCATCCGGCTCCATGTCCGGCAACCGCCCCGATATTACCGAGCCGACGTTCCGGCGCTTCTCCTCCCTCGCCGGCTTCGCCTTCATCCTCGTCTTCGCCTCCGGCGTGATCAATTCCAGCATCCGCCTCACCTCCTGGAACGACCTGTTCGGCTCGGCCTACGGGCAGCTGATCCTGGCCAAGGCCGCGGCGACGCTCGTCCTTGGCTGCGTCGGGCTGATGCACCGCCGCTGGGTCATCCCGCAGCTGGGCAGCCAAGGCGGTGGATTGTCCGCACGCCGCGTGCTCTGGCAGCTCGTCATCGCGGAGCTGCTCATCATGGGAGCGACGTCGGGCATCGCCGTCGCGCTCGGCCGCTCCGCGCCGCCGCAGAGTGAAGCCCTCGCACCGGACGCCTCCCCTGCCTTCATCATCTCTGGCTACGATCTGCCGCCGGAGCTGACACCGGAGCGCTGGCTGACCGAATGGCGCCCCGACTGGCTCTGGGTCGCCGTCGCGGTCTTTGGCCTCGTGGCCTACAGCCTTGGCCTGCGCAAGGTGCTGCAGCGCGGGGACTCCTGGTCCTGGTTCCGGGCCGTCAACTGGGTAATCGGGCTCGGGGTCCTGACGTACGTGACCTCCGGTCCGCCGGCAGTCTACGGCCGGGTGCTCTTCTCGGCGCACATGGTGGACCACATGGCCCTGACCATGGTGGCCCCCATCTTCCTTGTCCTCGGCGCCCCCGTGACGCTGGCGCTGCGTGCACTCACGCCGCGGCGCGACAGCTCCCGCGGCCCCCGGGAATGGCTGCTGATCTTCGTCCACTCGAAGTTCTCCCAGCTCGTGACGCATCCGCTGTTCGCCGCCGCCAACTTCGCCGGCTCGATCGTGCTGTTCTATTACTCGGACGCGTTCGGATATGCGATGCGGGACCATGTGGGCCACGAGCTGATGAACCTGCACTTCGCCCTCACCGGCTACATCTTCGTCCTGACCATGATCGGCACCGACCCGCTGCCCCGGCGCGCGCCGTACCCCATGCGGCTGCTGCTCCTGCTGGCCACGATGGGCTTCCATGCCTTCTTCGGCGTCGCGATCATGGGCGGCACCGGGCTGCTGGCCGCGGACTACTTCGGCAACCTCGGCCGGACCTGGGGCCCCTCGGCCCTGCTGGACCAGCAGATGGGCGGCGCTGTGGCCTGGGGCATCGGCGAAGTGCCCACACTGCTGGTGGCGATCGGCGTCGCCGTGATGTGGTCCCGCTCCGATGCCCGCGAGTCCAAGCGCACCGACCGGGCGGCGGACAGGAATAACGACGCCGATCTCACCGCTTACAACGATATGTTTGCCAGGCTGGCCGAGCGCGATGCCGAGCTGGCCGAACGCAACTCAAAGCTGGAAGGACGCTCATGACCGAAACCGTACGCACCCATCTCCGGGTCCGGGCCTCCGAGCTGGTGGGCCGCAACTGGCTCAACACCGGAGGCAAGTCCCTGGACCTGGAAGCCCTGCGCGGCAAGATCGTGCTGCTGGACTTCTGGACCTTCTGCTGCATCAACTGCCTGCACGTCCTGGACGAACTCCGCCCGCTCGAGCAGCAGTACTCCGACGTCCTTGTGACGGTCGGTGTCCACTCTCCCAAGTTCGAGCACGAGGCTGATCCGGTGGCCCTCGCCGCCGCCGTCGAGCGCTACGAGATCCGCCACCCGGTCCTGGACGATCCCGAGCTGGACACGTGGAAGGCCTACACGGCACGCGCCTGGCCCACGCTGGTGGTCATCGATCCCGAGGGTTACATCGTGGCCCACCTCTCCGGCGAAGGCCACGCCGACGGCCTCGCCGTGCTCATCCCCGAGCTGATCGCCGAGCACGAGGCCAAGGGCACGCTGCACCGCGGCGACGGGCCCTATGTGGCGCCGGAGCCGACGTCGGGCACCCTGCGGTTCCCCGGCAAGGCCCTGTTCCTCCCGGACGGCCGCGGCGTCGGAAGCCCCTCCGAGGCAGGTTCCTGGCTGGTCACCGATACCGGGCACCACCGCCTCGTGGAGCTCTCCACAGACTTCCAGACCGTGCTGGCCACCTATGGTTCCGGCGACAAGGGCCATGCTGACGGCAATGCCGCAACGGCCCTCTTCAACGAGCCCCAGGGCCTGATGCTGCTCCCGGAGGACGCCGCCGCCGAGGCGGGCTACGACGTTGTGGTGGCCGACACCGTGAACCACCGGCTCCGCGGCCTGAACCTCGCGGACGGAACCATCAGCACGCTGGCCGGCAACGGCGTCCAGCGGCTCCTGGAGACGGGACCGGCCCGGGTCGACGAAGAAGGCGCCGCCTACGGTGCCCGGCTGGAAGCGGACCCGCTGCAGGTTTCCCTCAGCTCACCCTGGGACGTTGTCTGGTCCGCCAAGCTGAACGCCGTCGTGGTCGCGATGGCCGGCGTGCACCAGATCTTCAGCTTCGACCCGCGCTCCGGCGCCGTGGCCATCATCGCCGGCAACGGACTTGAGGGCCTCCTCGACGGACCGGCCGAGGAGGCCTGGTTCGCCCAGTCCTCCGGTCTCGCCGAGGACGCCGACGGCAACATCTGGGTGGCGGACTCCGAAACCTCGGCGCTGCGCAAGCTCGTGATCGGCGACGGCGGCGCAGTCACCGTCGAGTCCGCCGTCGGCAAGGGACTGTTCGACTTTGGCTTCCGCGACGGGAAGGCCGCCGATGCCCGGCTGCAGCACCCGCTGGGCGTCACCGTGCTGCCGGACGGCTCGGTGGCGATTGCCGATACTTACAACGGTGCCGTCCGGCGCTACGACCCGGCCTCGGGCACGGTCTCCACGCTGGCGCGGGGGTTGTCCGAGCCCTCCGACGTGATTGTGGACCACACGCAGGTCGCCGGCGCCGAGCCGCTCCTGGTGGTGGTCGAGGCGAACAAGCACCAGCTGGTCTACGTGCCGATCCCGAAGGAGGCGCAGCAGGTGGACGAGGGCGCGGCCCGGACCCACCGCCCCAAGAGCCCGGTGGCCCCCGGGCTGCTGGAACTGACCGTCCGGTTCACCGCGCCGACCGGCCAGAAACTGGACGACCGCTGGGGCGACCCGACGCAGCTGAAGATTTCCTCCACCCCGCCGGGACTGCTGCTGGCCGGCGGCGGGACCTCGGTGGGACTGCTCCGCACCCTGGAACTCGCTTCCGACGTGCCGGAGGGCGTGCTGCATATAACCGCCCGCGCCGCTGCCTGCGACGGCCCGGAGGACGCGGACGGCGAGATCCCGGACCATGCCGCCTGCCACCTGTACCAGCAGGACTGGGGCATTCCGGTGCTGCTGCAGGCCGACGGCGACACCGAACTGGTGCTGGACCTGCGCGGCATGGACTGACGTCCGCCTCTGCGGCCCGGCTGTGGCTGCTGTTCGTGACTCGGCGTCACGGACAGCAGTCATTTGGCTTTAATCCGGCCCCGGATCCGCGGAATCCCGGAGTTCCACGGTGTTGGCGGCCGCAAAACGCTGCGCCGGGTGACGTGAAGATGTCCACATAGCGGGTCAACGGGCTGCCGGGGCCACGCGGCCGGGGAAACGATTGCCCCATGGATATTTTTAGGGCCTTGGCCATCTGCGGGGGTGCGGCCCGGCGGCCTGCGCTGGCCCGTTTGGGGATCGACGACGCCGCACTGCGGCGCGCGGTGAGGACCGGCGTCCTGCCGCCGTCGGGGGCTCTATGCGCTCCCGACGGCGGCGCCGGACCATGTGGCGCTGCTGCAGCACCGGCAGCTCCTCACGTGCAGCAGCGCGGCGCCCTTCTACCGGCTCTGGTGTGTGAACTCCGCCGGTCCGCTCCATGTGCATCACAG
This sequence comes from Arthrobacter sp. U41, assembly GCF_001750145.1. Classification (NCBI taxonomy): domain Bacteria; kingdom Bacillati; phylum Actinomycetota; class Actinomycetes; order Micrococcales; family Micrococcaceae; genus Arthrobacter; species Arthrobacter sp. U41. The sequence continues at coordinate 975,111 of NZ_CP015732.1, read as the reverse complement.
CCGCGGTGATGTCTTCGCGGGGCAGGCCGGACACCACGGACTGCTCCTTGAACCGCACCCCTACCGGCCTGTTGCTGCCCTCGGCGATGTGCTCATCCACGCAATGAGGTGCCTGCCGTTCGCTGAAGCCTTGGTCATGGTGGAGTGCGCCGTCGGCCGGGGCGATATGACGCTCGGGTTCCTGCGGGACCGGCTCCCCGCGAAGCGCAATGGCCGCGCCCGCCAGGTCCTTGACTGGGTGGACCGCGGAGCCGAATCCCTGCTGGAAACCCTCGCCAGGACGTATTTCCGCCAGGCCGGGATCAGGCTTGAAGCGCAGGTCCACATCGACGGCGTCGGATATGTGGACCTCCTGCTGGAGGGCACCCTGATTGTGGAACTGGATGGTCGCCATCACGGTGAGTGGGTCCAGGTGAAGAAGGACCAGCGGCGCAACAACGTGTCCGTGGTCCGGGGCTACTCCGTGCTCCGGTATTACTATGACGACGTTGTGCACCACCCGGCGCGGATGCTGGCCGAGGTCCTGGCAGTCCTGGGCCGGCCGCCCGGGCCGGTGTAGGCGTCACGGCGGGCAGGTTCTTGGCAGCTTGGGACAGCGGATTTCGCGGAATGACGGGTTGCGGTGGGGCCGTCGGAGCCAAAAGACCGCCCGGCGTGACGCCAGGTGTTGCCGCGGTGCCGCAACAGCCGCCGCGGGCCTGCACGCTCAGTAGTTCAGGAGCGGGGTGACCTTGACGGTTGCGGAGTCGACGTCCAGCCGGGTGGTGAAGCTGAAATCGTGGACAGCGTTGAGTTCCGTCACTGCCCCGGTGAACAGGTCCACCTGCTGGGCCTTGATCCGGGCTTTGCCGTCCAGGGGCGCCACCACCCAGCGTCCGCCAAAGGGCTCAATGCTGATGGCAGGGTACTCGCTGATGCTCCAGTCGATGGTGCCGTCGATGACGCGGTTGTTGGTGGTGTGGTAAAACGGGCAGTCGGGCTGGAGTTTTTGCTGCTTGTCGGCCGTGTCGGCACAGCCGTCCAGGAACTCCTTCACTTTGGCCCCCACCGCTTCCTTCAGCCCGTCCGTGGCCTGGGTCATCAGGTTCAGCGGGGCTGCGGGCGCGTCCCGGCCTGACAGCGTGGCCTTCGTGGGCGGGGCGGAGAAGTACTCACCGGTCAGGGAGGCCTCGTACTCGCCCGGGTAGAAAACGGCGAAGGAGTTCCGGCCGTTGGGCATGTTCACCGGAACCCCGTTCAGGGTGGCCTCGTTGGCGTTGACCACCGTGACGTCCAGGACCGGAAGCGCGGCCGGGACGAAGGCCCACTTGTGGAAGAACAGCCATTCGACGCCGGACTTCTCCAGCAGGAACTCTGTCCGCAGTTGGCTGCCGTCAATCGTGAAGTCAATAGGCACCATGACCTGACTGCCGCCGCGGTCCTCGGCCTCGCCGTATTTTATGCCGTTGATCCGCGCGGCGGCGGTCTGCAGTGCCGTGCCGTCCAGCATGGCGGGATTGCCCTGGGGCACCGAGGCGCGCAACAGGCCCAGCGCCTTCTCGCCCTCGCCATTCTGCAGAGCCTCGAGGTATTCGCGGACCGGCTGCTGCGGGCTCGCGATGGTGTCGTTCACGATATTGACCGCGACAATGCTCCCGGCCACGGCGAGCATCAGGCCCAGCAGCCACAAGGCTGCGATCCTGACCAACGCCTGACTCATTTGCACGTACCTTACGTTACCTGCACCCCAGCGGAATCTTCCTGTCAGCGCGGACCCGCGTGACGGGGGCCGCCCGGATTACGGCCCGGCGCCCCTGGGCCCGGCCCAGGGTTCCTAACGGCGGCGGCGCTTGGGTGCCGTGCCGAAGACTCCGCGCAGGAGTTCGCGTCCGAGCTGGGTCCCCAGCGACCGGGCCATGCTCTTGAGCCCGCCGCCGAGGGCGCCGCCCAGAGCCCCGGCGAGGCCGCCGCCGTCCGACGGCGGCCGCTGGGACTGCCGGGGTGCCGCGCGCTCAGGTTCCTTGCGCTCGGGTGCCGGAGCGGGCCGGCTGCTGGGTCGGCCCAGGATGTCCTCCTCGATCCGCCGCGCTTCGGCGTCGACGTCGGAGGTACCGCCGCCTGGGCCCGTCGCGGCCGGGGCCGCCGCGCCGGTGTCCGCCGACGCCTTCCCGGCGATCCTTTCGAAAGCGGAGACGTTGTCAACGGCGGTGCCGTACTTGGGCAGCAGCGCCGAGCCGGCCACGGTGCTGGCGATCAGGGCGTCCGCGCTTGGGCCCATCACGGATTCCGGCGCGCGCAGGCGGGTGAGCGCCACCGGCGTCGGGGCGCCCTTCTCGTTCATCACGGTGATGACAGCTTCGCCGATCCCCGCGGAGGTGAGGGTTTCCTCAAGGTCGTAGTCGCTCATCGGGAAGGTGGATACGGTCGCTTTGAGCGCCTTGGCATCCTCCGGCGTGTAGGCCCGGAGGGCATGCTGCACGCGGTTCGCGAGCTGGCCCAGGACCTCGGCGGGGACATCCTTGGGGGTCTGGGTGACGAAGAAGATGCCGACGCCCTTGGACCGGATCAGCCGGACGGTGGTGGTGATGGCGTCGAGGAAAGCCTTCGAGGCGCCGTTGAACAACAGGTGGGCCTCGTCCAGGAAGAACACCAGTTTGGGCTTGTCCAGGTCGCCGGCCTCGGGCAGGTCCTCGAACAGATCGGCCAGCAGCCACATCAGGAAGGTGGAGAACAGCATCGGCTTGGTCTGCAGGGTGGGCAGCTCCAGGCAGGTGATGACGCCGCGCCCGTCCGGGGCGGTTCGCATCAGTTCGGCGGTGTCGAACTCGGGTTCGCCGAAGAACTTCTCCATGCCCTGCGCCTCGAGCGTGATGAGTTCGCGGAGGATGACCCCGGCGGTGGCCTTGGACAGCCCGCCAAGTTCCTCGAGTTCGTCCTTGCCTTCCTTGGACGTGAGGAACTGGATGACCGCGCGCAGGTCCTTCAGGTCGATCAGCTCAAGGCCGTTCTTGTCCGCGAAGTGGAAGACCAGCTGCAGGCTCGATTCCTGCGTGTCGTTGAGTTCCATGATGCGCGAGAGCAGGATCGGGCCGAAGGACGTGATGGTGGCGCGGACCGGGATGCCGTAGCCGTCGCCGCCGAGCGCCAGGAACTCCACCGGGAACGTCTTGCCGGACCAGACCTGGCCGATCCCGTCCGTGCGGGCCATCAGTTTTTCGCTGCCGGTGGCGGCCGTGGCCAGCCCGGAGAGGTCGCCCTTAATATCCGCCAGGAACACCGGGACGCCGGCGGTGGAGAGCTGTTCGGCCATCATGTGCAGGGTGACGGTCTTGCCCGTACCGGTTGCGCCGGCCACCAGCCCGTGGCGGTTCATCATGGAGAGCGGGAGCCGGACGGGGGCATCCTTGTGAACTTCCCCGTCGATAATCGCGGCACCCAGCTCGATCGTGGGGCCTTCGAGGGTGTACCCCTTCTGGATCGTGGCGACTTTATCTGCAGTGGGTTTGATGGCCATGCCGACAGCTTAGCCGGGTCCGGGGATCCCGGACCCGGCAGGTCTTACACCCGGGCTGCTATTCCGCGAGGGCCTTGAGGACTTCCTTCGCCACGTCCTCGCTGGACTGCGGGTTCTGGCCGCTGACCAGATTGCCGTCGCGCACAACGTGGGAAGTCCAGGCGGCGGCGTTCTCGACGATCGCGCCCTTGTCCTTCAGCGCGTCCTCCACGAACCACGGAGTGTTGGGGCCGGTGCCGCCGTTGAGTTCCTCCTCGTTGGTGAAAACGGTGAGGCGGCGTCCCGCGAAGGCGAACTCCCCGGCGTCGTCCGTGGCGCTCAGCAAGCCGGCCGGGCCGTGGCAGAACGGGGCAATGACCTTGCCGGCCGTGTTCGCCGCGACCAGGATCTTGCCGAGGTCGGCGTCCCGGTAGAGGTCGGTCATCGGGCCGTGGCCGCCGGGCAGGACGATCGCGGCGTAGCCGGAGGGATCGACGTCGGCCAGTGCCAGCGGAGCGGACAGCTCGGCGTCGAGCCCGGCGAGGTACTTCCGGAAGCCGTCGGCGCGGTCCTGGCCGCCGGCGGACTCGGCGGCGAGGCTGACCTCGTCGACCGTGGGCTTCGCCCCGCCGGGAGTGGCCAGCTGGACCGTGTGACCGGCTTCGACCAGCAGCTGGTGGGAGACCACCAGTTCCTCGGCCCAGAAACCGGTGGGGTGTTCGCTCCCGTCGCGCATGGTGAGGGAATCGGCGGCGGAAACAACCATCAAGATGTTGGCCATGTCAGGCTCCTGTTCTGCCGGCCACGGGGGCCAGCGTTGAAAAGTTAGGGCTCAGGGCGCGGCTCCGGGACCGGCACTCCTTGGCGTCAGCGACGACGATGCGGGCAGCGGCCGGCGGATTTTTCCGGATGCTGCGAGCTGTCAGAGCCCATAGAGGCGGCAACTCCCTAATCCGGCTGAGTATTCCGTTCGCCGACTCGCGTGCCGGGTTTCCCGGTCCGGGCGGGGCCCGGAAGTAAACTGGGGTATGGCTTCCCGGGTATTGACCAAACTTGCTACCGCCGCCATCACGCTTGGCCTTGTCCTGCTGGGAGGGGGTCCGGCCGCCGCGGCCCCGCCACGGACGTCCGAGCCCGTCGGCATCGACGTTTCCTGGCCCCAGTGCGGAAAGACCCTCCCCGAAAAGCCGGCATTCGCCATCGTCGGGGTGAACAACGGCCTGGCCAACACCACCAACCCGTGCCTGGCAGCCCAGCTCGCATGGGCCAACACCTCACCGGACCCGGCACTCACCGCCCAGCCGCGGGTGGCTCTCTACGTCAATACGGCAAACCCGGGCCTGCAGGGGTCATGGTGGCCCACCTCGAACCACTACGGCGGCGCGGACGTGGTCAACCCCTACGGCGTTTGTGGCAGCGGCCCGGACGATTTCAAAGCCTGCTCCTACATGTACGGCTACGCGAAAGCCTACGACGACGCCACTATCCGCGGGATCGACAATCCGCAGGACTACCTGTGGTGGCTGGACGTCGAGACCGAAAACAGCTGGCAGCCCGACAAGGCCGCCAACGTTGCCGTCCTGGAGGGAATGGCCACCTACTTCAAGGGCATCAACGCCGACGTCGGCCTCTACTCCACCGGCTACCAGTGGGGACAGATCGCCGGGGCAGTCCCGTCCGGCAGCCCGCTCGCCGGCTTGCCGAGCTGGCTCGCGGGTGCGCGGTCCCTGAGGGGTGCCAAGTCCAACTGCTCTTTGCCGGCGCTTACTCCCGGCAGCCGCGTCGCCCTGACGCAGTACGTCTCCGGCGGGCTGGACTACAACTATTCCTGCCCCTGAGCCTCAGGACCTGACCTCCGAGTTGCCCGGGCTGCACTCTGGTCTCCGGCAGAAATGGCACACCAAGTAGTCGGCTCCGAAAATGTGAGTACACCCCCGCAAAAGACACGTAGGACCAACGAAAAGTCGAGTGGGGACGACCCCCCCCGAACTGCGTATTTCCACGCATAGCATCAGGACTATCAAATGCGGCCAGGGGGCCACATTCACCGTGTCTCGCCTAGGGGTCTCAATGCTCAGTCCTTCGCACCACTCTGTCTTCACCCGCCGCCTTGCCGCTGCCGTCATCGTCCCGGGCGTGCTGACCAGCATGCTGCTGTTCGCCCGCCAGGCGACGGCGGGTACGGACCCCGCCGCCACGGGCATCTGCAACGGGGTGGTCAACCAGCTGGCACACCGGGGCGCCGTCCAGGAGAACCTGCTCAAGGCCTCGGCCAAGAAGAACGCCGACATCATCGCGCGGCTGGAGGCCCAACGCTCCGGCCTGCAGGCCACCGCCGCTGCCTTGAGCGTGCAGATCGGTGAAGCAAAGGACGCCATTGCCGCCATCGAGGAGGCCGAGCTGACCCTCCACGCTGAGATCAAGGCCGTGCAGGATGACCTCGCCGCACTTGACCTTGAAAAGTCCAGCACGGCCGCTGCCGTGCTCGAACTGCAGGGAACCCTGGCAGATCTCGAAGCGGAAAAGATAACGACCGAGAACCAGCTGGCACCCCTGCAGGACGAAGAGGCGCTGGCGCTGGCGGCCAAAGAGCAGTTGCAGAGCCGCGCCGCCGACCTTGACGCCCGGATCGCAGCCAAGACCAGCCAGCTCAGCGTGGCAATGGATGAAAAGGAAGTCCTGGCGGCGGCGGCCGGTGCAGCTGCGGAAGCCCTTGACGCCAAGACGGCAGAGATTGCCGCTGCCGAAGATGACCTCGTTACGCTGACCGGCGCAGCAGCAGCCGCCGCTGCAGCCGTCATCACCGCCGGGACCGCCGTCAGTGAAGCCGCATCGGAACTTCAAAAACTTGAGGCAACGGGTGCAGCCGCCCAGGCCGAGCTTGATGCCCAGCTGGCCAGGATCGGCGACGCAAAGACGACCCTCGTTGAGCTGCAGGGTGCAGCCACCGCAGCGGCGGGCGCCGTCACGGCCAAAAACACCGCGATCTCGGCGGCCCAGGCCGAGCTCACCTCGCTGCAAGCCGAGGCCGAGGCCGCAGCCGACGCGCTCGCCGCCATGACAACGACCATCACCGCGGCCGAGGCAGAGCTCACCACGCTGCAGGCCGCCGCCCGCAGCGCGGCTGCAGCCGTTACCGCCAACACGAACAGCATCGCTGCGCTGGGAGCTGAGATCACCGCGCTGGAGCAGCAGATCGCGGCGAAGAACGCGGAGATCACGGCCAAGGAGGGCCAGATCACCGCCGCGCAGACTGAGCTTGCCGCGCGGCAAACCACCAAAGCCACCTTGGAGGCTGAGATCGCTCGGCTCACTGTTGAGATCGCCGAGTTCGAAGAGAATTCGAATTCGAAGAAGAAGCGTGAGCTGATCGCGCTGCAGGTGGTCAAGCAGGGTGAGCTCGACACCGTCAATGGCCAGATCACGGCCACGAACGGCCTCATCGCCGGGTACCAGGGGGACCTGGCCGCCCTCCAGACGGAAGTCAACAGCCTCAATTCGAAGCTGCTGGCCAAGCAGCTGGAGAGCAGTAACCTGCAGCAGCAGGCCGCACCGCTCCAGTCCTCGCTGACCGCCGCCAACGACGCCGTCGCCCTCAAGGAAAGCGAAATCGCCGCGCTGAAGGCGCAGGTCCCGACGCTCCAGACGGCTGTCAGCGACACCAATGCCGCGGTCGCCGGCAAGCAGACCGAGCTCACGGCCCTGCAGGCCCAGCTCCCCGCACTGGAGGCCGCTGCAGCCACCGCGGCCAGTGCGGCGGCAGCGCAGGAGCAGCTTGTGGCGGACCTGGAGGCAGCCGTGCCGGCACTGACCGACAACGTCACGGAGAGCCAGAACGCGATCGCCGCGCAGAAGCTCGTGCTCGGCCAGTTGGAGGGCGAGCTGGCGGACGCCAACACCGCGCTCTCCGCCACCCAGGCTGCCGCCGCTGCCAAGGCCGCCGAGCTGGCCGGGCTGCAGTCCCAGCTGCCGGGCCTGGCCCAGACCCTGGAGGATGCTGCCGCGGCGGTCAGCGCGAAGCAGGCAGAGATCACGGCATTGAACGCCCGGATGGATATCCTCGTGGCGGAGCTCACCGGTCTGAACGCGCAGATTGCCGCGAAGGAACGCGAGATCACCGACCTCCAAGCCCAGGTCGCTCCGCTGCTGGCTCAACTGGACCGCCTCAACGGCGAGATCAGCGCCACCGAAGCCCAGCTGAAGGAGCTCCAGGCGCAGCTGACGGCACTGGACCTCAAGCTGACTGATGCCAACACCACCCTCGCGGCGCTGCAGGCAAAGAAGAACGCCAACAAGGACGCCATCGCGGCGCAGAGGACGATCGTGTCCGGCCTCCAGGACCAGCTCGGCACGCTCCAGAACCAGATCAAGTCCATCGACGGACAGATCGCCCTGGGAGGCTGCGCCGCCTGAACGTGCTGACAAGGCACTGACGGTCCGGCGCAGCCGGACGACGGACGGGACCGGCCAGAGCGGCCGGTCCCGTCCGTCGTCCGGGGCGCGTGTGGTGGCAAACGGCAGCGGGGCCGGCAGCGGGGCCGCCGGCCGCAGCGGGCAGGCAGAAATATCCGGGAGCCCGGCGTCGTTGTCCACAGTGTGCGCGTGCCGGGATCCGGCGCAGCGCCTGAGACTCCCCGCTACGAAAGGCCGGCTTTTCCGTGACTGTTCCGCTTTCCATCCTTGACCTGGCAACCATCGGCAAGGGCCAGACGGCGGCAGAGAGCTTCGCGGGAAGCGTGGCCATGGCGCAGCTCGCCGAGAAGCTTGGCTACCGGCGCATCTGGTACGCCGAGCATCACAACATGTCCGCCATCGCCTCCTCGGCCACCAGCGTGCTGATCGCCCACATCGCCGCGCAGACCGAGAGCATCCGTCTCGGCGCCGGCGGTGTCATGCTGCCCAACCACTCCCCGTTGACCATCGCCGAGGAGTTCGGCACCCTTGAAACCCTGCACCCGGGACGGATCGACCTGGGCCTGGGGCGCGCGCCGGGCAGTGACCAGAACACGCTGCGGGCCCTGCGCCGCGACCCGATGTCCGCGGACAGCTTCCCGCAGGACGTGCTGGAACTCCAGGGCTACCTGACCGGCCCCACCCGCATCCCGGGCGTGGAGGCCACCCCCGGCAAGGGCACCAACGTGCCGCTCTACATCCTGGGATCCTCGCTGTTCGGTGCCAGGCTCGCCGCGCAGTTGGGCCTGCCCTACGCCTTCGCCTCGCACTTCGCGCCCAACGCACTCCAGGACGCCGTCGCCAGCTACCGCCGCGACTTCCGGCCCTCCGCACAGCTGGACGCCCCGCACGTGATCGCCGGCGTCAACGTGATCGCCGCGGATTCCGCGGCCGAGGCGCAGGAGATGTTCCACGCCACCAAACGCGCCCGCGTCTCGCTGTTCTTCGGCAACGGCCGCGAGTTCAGCGACGACGAAGCGGACATGATCCTGGACTCGCCGCAGGGCCAGCACGTGACCCAGATGATGAAGTACTCCGCCGTGGGAACCCCGGACGCTGTGCTGGAATACCTGGACGAATTTACCGCCCACGCCGACGCCGACGAGCTCATCGTCGCGCACCAGAGCACCGGCACCGAGGCGCGGCTCCGCTCGGTCCAGCTGCTGGCCGACGTCGCCGGACTGGTCCGGGTCTAGCACGGGTCCCCTCACGCCGCGGGGTCCGTCACCGGTCCGGGGCCGCGGGGTCCGTCACGCACGGCAGGCTTTAGCGTCGCTCGACGCCGTCCTGCCGCAGACCGGCGCGGCAGGACGGCATTTCCCGCGCCAATAACCCGCCCTGCGTGACGCGGCCGGCTACGTGCCGCCCTCCGGCGGGGGGCCGGCTCGCGGCGGGCAGGCCGGACAATGCCTGGAGCCCCACGCCGGGCGAGTCGCAGATCGCCTATGGCGTGGACTCCCGTGTGCAGGGCCTCATCGCCAGTGGCCCGCTAGGCGAGGACGGCACCGTCGCGGGTGTCCCGGCGGTTGCGATGTTACACACCTGCAACCGCCGGGACACCCGCGGGAAATCGGCCGGGAGGATACTGGAAGTACGTCCTTCACGGACGGTCTCACGCAGGCATTGGGGACTACTCAAAGGACTCCGCCCATGCCCACTCCACTCAACCAGTCCCTGGCCGACTCTGCCCTCCTGACCAAATCCCTGCCGCTGGGCCTGCTCCGGGCCTTTGTGCAGACCAACGCCGCCGACGACGGGCTCACGCCACAACTGCTGGCGGAACTCAAGATCCTGGCCCGCACCCCCGGGCTGCTGGTGGCCTGCAACTACGGCGGGACGCTGTGCACAGCGGAAGGCATTTCCACCGAGACCCTGCCGCTGGGCAGTGCCGCGATTGCCCTCCGGGCACTGGCTGCCCTCCCGAACACCCACGCTGCCGTTATCTCGGGGCGTTCCCTGCGTGACCTGGCCGCCGTTTCGCGGCTCCCCGCAGAGGTGCACCTTGTAGGTTCGCACGGCGCCGAGTTCGACATGGGCTACGCCCACGGGCTGTCCCTGGCCACAGAATCGGTGCTGCAGCAGACCAGCCAGGCGCTCGCCGAAACCGTGGGCGCCTACCGCGGCATCACCGTCGAGCGGAAGCCCGTGGCCGTGTCCGTGCACACCCGCCCCGCCGCTCCCGAGGTCGTCGCGCTGGCCACCCAGCAGGCGGAGGAAATCGCCCGGGCGCACGGGCTGTCCTTCATCGTGGACGGCTCGGTCCTGGACCTCTCCGTGGTGGAACCGTCCAAGGCCACGGCTTTGGAACACCTGCGCTCCATGCTCGGTGTCAGCGCGGCCCTCTACGCCGGGGACGCCTCCAGCGACGAGCTGGCGATGGCGACTCTGCGCGGACCGGACATGGCGCTGCGGGTGGGGGAGGGCCCGACGCTGGCCGCGCACCGGCTCCGGGACCCGGAGTCCTTCGCCCGGGTGCTGGCCATCCTCTTTGAACTGCGGCGGGCCTGGCTGTTCGGGGAGGACGCCGTCGGCCTGGAGCGGCATTCACTGATCGGCAACGGCTCCTCCACCGCACTCATCACCCCCGACGCCAAGATCTGCTGGATGAGCCACCCGCTGCCGGACTCGGGATCCCTCTTCGCCCACCTTCTCGGCGGCGACGCGGCCGGTCATTTTTCGGTCGAACCGCTGAAGGCCTCGCAGGTCCTGGGCCAGCGCTATGTGGACAGCACCATGATCGTGGAGACCCGCTGGGCGGATGTTACCGTCACTGACTACCTGGAACCGGCGCCGGAAGGTGTTACCAGCCTGGTCCGGGTGCTCTCGGGCACGGGAACGGCGCGGATTGTCTTTGCGCCCCGGCCGGACTACGCGAATGCGCCCTTCAGCATGGAGGCCCGCGGGGAGGAGCTGCACGTAGTGGGCACCGCGGATCCCATCAGCTTGCTGGCGCCCGGTGCCGTCTTCGCCATCACCTCGGACGGGCGGCATGCCACCGCCACCGCCGAGGTGAACCTGCGGCACGGCCCGCTGGTGCTGAACCTGCGCTGCGGCGACACGGAACCCCAGCGCGCTGAAGCGCCCGAGGAAAACTCGCGGCGCGCCGCCGTCGCGCACCATTCCCGGCGCTGGGTGCAGGCGCTCCAGCTGCCGGCCGTGAAGCCCTCCCTCGTCCGGCGTTCCGCCCTGGTGCTCCGTGCCCTGGTCCACGAGCCCACCGGCGCGGTCCTGGCGGCGCCCACCACCTCGCTGCCGGAGGGCATCGGCGGCACCCGGAACTGGGACTACCGGTACTGCTGGCTGCGGGACGGCTCCATGACCGTCAACGCACTCGTGGATCTGGGCTCCACCGCGGAGGCGGAAGGATTCCTGGCCTGGCTGGGGCGGATCCTCGCCCACGCCCCCGGCCCGGAATGGCTGCATCCGCTGTATTCGGTGACCGGGTCACCGCTGTCCACCGAGGCCATCATCGAAAGCCTCCCCGGCTACGCGGGCTCCCGCCCGGTCCGGATCGGCAACGCCGCCGACCACCAGGTGCAGCTGGACGTCTTCGGGCCGATCGCCGAGCTGATCGACGCCCTGGCCGCCCGGCGCGGAGAGCTGTCCGACGCCCACTGGGAGCTGATGGTGCAGATGGCCTCGGCCGTCCTGGCCCGCTGGCACGAGCCGGACCACGGGATCTGGGAGGCCCGACGGGCGCCGCGGCACCACGTCTACACCAAAGTGATGTGCTGGGTGACGCTGGACCGGGCCCTGCGCGCCGCCGCGCGGCATGGCCGGACACCGGTCCCCGCCTGGGAACCCGCCGCTGCCACCATCCGGGACGAAGTCCTGCGCGAAGGCTGGGACGAGAGCGCGGAGTCCTACACCGTTGCCTACGACAGCCCGGATCTGGACGCCGCGGTGCTGCACATTGGTCTCTCCGGACTGCTCGACGTCAGCGATCAGCGCTTCCTGGATACCGTCACGGCGGTGGAACGTGAACTGCGCGTGGGCCCCACGGTATTCCGTTACCGGTACGACGACGGCCTGCCGGGCTTGGAGGGCGGCTTCCACATCTGCACCACCTGGCTGATCGAGGCCTATGTCGCGGTGGGCCGGATCGAGGAGGCATGGGACCTGTTCGACCAGCTGGTCAACCTGTTCGGCCCCACCGGGCTCCTGCCCGAGGAATACGACCCGGGCACCGAAACGCACCTGGGAAACCACCCGCAGGCCTACTCCCATCTCGGTTTCATCCGCTGCGCGCGGCTGCTGGACGCCCTGCCGAAAAACTAGGGGCTCCGCCGGAGCCCGATCTGTTGCCCGCGGGGCCCGCTGTTGCCGCTATTCGCAGGCGACACCGTCGCGGTCGCCGTCCATCTGCTCCCGGTACCCGGGCTGGCCTGCCCGAAGCGGTGCGGCGCCGGCGGCACGGGCCGCGGCGCAATTGGCGTAGTACGCCGGTGCCGGTGGTGCGGGGGCCGGCGCTGCGGGGACGGGCGCGGGAGTCGCCGCCTGGCTTGGGGGAGGCGGCGGCTCCTGGCCGGTGGGTGCGGCCTGGCCCGGGCATCCGGCGAGGATCCGCGCCATCGCATCGTGCTCGGCCCGGGTGACCCACAGCCCGTAGCTGGATTTGACCGAGATTTGGCGGGCGACGTAGTCGCAGCGGTACGACTTGTTTGCGGGCAGCCAGGTGGCGGCGTCGCCGTCGCTTTTTTGCTGGTTGCTGGGGCCGTCCACCGCGAGCAGGTTCAGCGGATCGTTGGCGAAGGAGAGCCGCTGGGACGCGGTGAGTTGCTGGGCGCCCTTCTGCCAGGCATCGCTGAGGGCCACCACATGGTCGATCTGCACCGCGGCGCTCGTGCTCTCGCCGCGGAGGAAGTTGACCAGGGTTGCCGTGTAGGGGTCGTTCAGGACGCCGGAGAGGACAACACAGTCCCGGGTGCCGGGCTTGAGGGCGAGGTCAGTAAGGTCCCGGCGGAGCATGTCATTGCGCGTGTCGCAGCCGTTGCGGTCGGTGTCGGCCCAGGCCTGGCCGAACTGGTCGCGCGAGTAGCCGGTCTTGGGCGCCCGGCCCTTGACCGGGATCGTGGCCAGCACGTCCAGGGCACTGGCCGCGGAGGCCGGCTGCTGAGACGCGGGGCCCTCGTTCGCGCCGGGCTCCGCCTCCAGCGGGACGCCGGGTGACGGTGAGGCAGCCGCGGACGCGCTGGCGCTGGGGCTCGCGGCGGGCGGGGCGGCGGGCGGGGCCGTCGCCGTGTTGGCGCAGGCCGTCGCGGAGACCAACAGCAGTCCGGCCAGCCCTGCCGCGACCCAGTCAACAGCTCCGGACCGGCCGCCGCCGCGTGTTTTGACCCTGTGCAATTCTCCCCATTTCGTGCTGTTGCCCGGGGATACCCGCGCAACGCCTTAAGACCGGTCCCAGCCTACCGGCGCACACCGCAACGCGGGGTCACCTTGCGCCGGTCCCGGGGCCCCGGATGGGCGCGATGTGACCCCGCGTCGCTGCTGAGGTGCCGCGGGTGAGGGGCAGCGGACGCCCGGCCGGGAGGCCGAGAAGATCGCCGGCGCCGGGCCTGCACCGGTGACGAGATCGGCGAGGATCCGCCCGACGGCGGGCGTGAACTTGAACCCGTGGCCGGAGAAGCCCGCCCCGATCACGAGCGGTCCGATGCGGTCGAGGATGAAGTTCTCGTCCACGGTGGTGGTGTAGGTGCAGCTGATGTCGGCGAGGGTGTCGGCATCCACTCCGGGCAGCCACCGCCGCGCGTAGCGTTGCAGCGCGGCCATTTGCGCGGGCTCGGGCGTGAAGGACCTCCGGTCGGGGTCCACCACCGGCCCCACGCCATGCCAGCCGGCTTTGATCCCCTCCGCGGGCGTCTGCATGCCATAGACCGGCGAGTACCAGTCCGCGTATTCCGCGCCCGTGCCGGGGACATGGTTGAACCCCGGCCAGACTGCGCCCTCGTCCGCAACGGCGAAGTGCGCCGGTTGTTCCTGCGTGACGGTGAGCCGGGGAAGGGGCGCCAGCGCGCCGAGCAATTTAGAGGTCCAGGCGCCGGCGGTGACCACGGCCTGCCGGGCGGTCAGCACCTCGGTGGAGCCGTCGGCGTCGATGGTGAGCCGGACGCCGTCGTCCTCCACCGCGAGGTCCAGCACCCTAACCCGGTGCCGGATGTCGGCCCCGCGGCCCACGGCGAGGCGCTGCAGTGCCGGCAGGGCGGCGTCGGGATTCAACTGCCCGCCGTCGGGCATATGGAGTACCTGCTGGTCGAACCGGATGCCGCGCCAGCGTTCGCCCGCTTCCGCGGCGCTTAGGAATTCGGCCCGCAGCCCGGCCCGGTGCAGGGCCCGCCGCACCTCGCCCAGCCCCGGATCGGTTCCGTGGTTCACGACGCCGGTGCGCGCCAGCAGGCGCTCGCCGGCGTCGGCTTCGAGCTCGTCCCACAGGCGGACGGCCTCGGCAAGCATGGCCACATAGTCCGGATTCGCGTAGCCGGGGTTGAGGTTGCGGGTGGCGCCGTGGGAGGCGCCGTTGCGGTGCCCGGGGCTGAACTGCTCCAGCAGGGTAACAGCACGGCCGCGGCTGGCCAGGGCCCAGGCCGCGGCCGAGCCCATGGCCCCGCCTCCGATGATGACGGTGTCCAGGTGGGTTCTCATGGTCCTCCGGATGGTGTGGTGTGGTGTGGTGTGGTTCGGGATGCGGACGGGCGCCGCGGGACGCCTGCATTCAGGCCAGCAGCAGGGCCACGCCGATCATGCCCGGCACGGCGACGATGGTCGTGATCAGGATGGTGTCCTTGGCGACGGTGAGGCCTGTCCGATAGCGGTTGGCGATCACAAAAACGTTCTGCGCGGTGGGCAGGGCGGAGGTGACCACCACGGCGAACAATGCCTGGCCCTCCAGCTGAAGGGCGAACCGGGCGAAGAGGTAGGCCAGCAGCGGATGGACAATGAGCTTGAAGCCGCTGGCCAGCAGGGTGTCGGCCCGGCGCCCGGCCGAGGCCTGCAGCGGGCGGGAGCCGTTCAGGCTCATCCCGAACGCGAGGAGCATGGCCGGAATCGCGGCCCCGCCGACCAGGTGGATAGGCTCCATCGCCAGTGGCGGCACCTGCCAGCCGGTTGCGGCCACGGCCAGGCCCAGGCCGGAGCCCACGATCATGGGATTGCGCAGGATCATCAGCAGGAAGCTCAACGGGGTGGTCCGGTGTTTGCTGGTGGTGGCGTCCAGGACCATCAGGAACAGGGGAGTGAAGAAAGCCAGCTGGAAGATCAGCAGCGGGGCCACGTAGCTTGCATCCCCCAGGACGTACACGGCGATCGGGATGCCGAGGTTGGCGGAGTTGGCCAGCGAAGCGCTCATGGAGGACATCAGGGACTCCGGCAGGGAGCGCTTAAGCAGGAAGCGGACGATGCTGAAGAAGAGTGCCGCCGTCGCGATGGCACCGACCGCCGATACCAGCAGCGGTGCGGCGAAGATGTCGTGGACCCTGGCCTTGCTCAGGGTGTCGAACAGCAGTGCCGGGCTGGCAACAAAGAATGTCAGCGCACTGAGCACGGAGCGGGCGTTCTCGCCCAGGATCCCGCGGCGGCCGACGAACATGCCCACCAGGATGATCGACCAGACCACGAAGAATCCGGCGAGGACGCCTAGCATGCGGAAGTCCGCGGCGTCGGAGGCGGTGGAAGGGCGGCAGTCACCCTTCCAGAGTAATCAGCTTTATTGACGCCTGAGGCCTGTTACGGCCCAGGAACCCTGGCGGGCCGGGCCCGTCAGTTGAGCGTGGCGTTGTTCAGTGCGTACGGCGGGCGCATGATCCCGGGGGTGTGGCCCTCCGCGGGGTCGCTGCCGATCTGGACAATCCTGTTGTCCTTGTCCACATGGACGACCCTGGGGCTGTAGGCCTTGGCTTCATCCGTGGTCATCTGGGCGTAGGTGATCAGAATGATGATGTCGTTCTCGTGCATGAGGTGCGCAGCGGCGCCGTTGATTCCGATCACCCCGGAACCACGCTCGCCGGCAATCGTGTAGGTCTCCAGCCGGGCACCGTTGGTGACGTCGACAATGGAAACCAGCTCGCCCGGAAGGATGTCCGCCGCCTCCAGCAGGTCCAGGTCCACGGTGACCGAACCGACATAGTGGAGGTCCGCGTGCGTGACCGTGGCGCGGTGGATCTTGGACTTGAATATTGTGCGATTCATAACGGGTCCAGTCTAGCGCCGGCCGGCCCGCACCGCTGTGAGCCAGCCAACACAGCCCTCCAGGTTACGGGCCGGCGGCCGGGATGGACGCCGCAGTCTCGGCCAGGATCTCGCGGGTGGCCAGGATGGCCGGACGCCTGATGCTGGAGCGCCGAACCGAGGTGAAGATGCTCCGGTGCGGGTCGCCCGGGAGGGTGATTAGCTGCGACGTCGTGCCTCTGCCGGTCCAGACGAGGTCAGGCATGAGGGCTACTGCATTTCCGGATTCGATCAGCCGGATCTGCGCCTGCAGGTCAGCGGTCTCGAAGCGGACGTCGGGCTCGAATCCGGCGCTTCGGCAGGCCTGCTCGGCCCAATGCCGTGACGCCGCGCCGCGGGGCTCCATCACCCAGGCCAGCCCGGCGGTATCCGTGAGGGACGTTATGGCCGGCCGGCCGGGGGCGCGCGGAGGCACCGCGAGGCGGATCGCATCACCCGTGAGCCGGAGCCGGTCGAGTTCGGCATACCGCGGTGCCGAGTGTCCGGGGTAGTGCTCGGCAATCACCAGGTCGAAGTCCCGCGCCCAGGTCTCGTGGAGTGCCGTTTCCGGCTCCCGCTGGGTCATTTCAATCCGCACTGCGGGATAACGCGACGACATCCGGGTGAGGGCGTCCGGCATCAGGGCCAGCGCCGCAGATTGGAAGACTGCAATGCGGACGGTGCCTGTCACGGTGGTCAGGGAGGCTGCCAGGTCGGCCTCCGCCTGCTCCAGCGTTTCCAGCAGGTGGGCCGTGTGGGCCACCAGGACTTCGGCCTGCGGGGTGAGCTGGACCCGGCGCCCGGTTTTGCGCAGCAGCTCGACGCCGGCTTCCTTCTCCAGGAGGGCCAGTTGTTGTGAGACCGAGGAAGGGCTGTACTGGAGCGCCTCCGCGACTTCGGCCAGGGTGCCGCGGATTTTCAGCTCGCGCAGCAGGCGCAACCGCCGGACATCCAGCATCGCTATTTCCTTTGTGAATTCTAATGGTTATTGATTAGGAGAATTCACTTTATCTAATGCAATCCGGCTTGCATACTGTTGTCGTTCAGTAACTCCCATCACAGGGTGGATTGATGGGCGCCACACCTAAGCAGGAGACCCTGATGAGCACAAAAGACTTAAGTAAGTCGATCATGCGGCGCAAGCCCATCGACGACATCGAGGAAGAAAACCTACACAGCGGATTGCTGAAGAGCCTCGGGCTCTGGCAGCTGACCGCCATCGGCGTCGGCGGCATCATCGGCGTCGGCATCTTCTCGCTGGCCGGCCTCGTGGCCCACGGCAGCGAAACGGAACCCGGAGTCGGCCCGGCGGTGCTGTTCTCCTTCCTGATCGCGGGACTCGCCTCCGCGGCCGCCGCGCTGTCCTACGCGGAGTTCGCGGGCATGATCCCGCGGGCGGGTTCGGCGTACACGTACGGCTACGTGGCGCTCGGCGAAATCATCGGCTGGTTCATTGGCTGGGACCTGCTGCTGGAGTACATCGCGATCGTGGCCGTAGTGGCCATCGGCATTTCCGGTTATTTCGCTGCCTTCCTGGCCGGCATCGGTATTCAGATGCCGGTCTGGATGACCGCGACGCCGGATGAAGGCACCGGCGGCATCGTCAACATTCCGGCGATTGTGGTCTGCCTGATCGTGACCTGGATCCTGTCCCGCGGCACCAAGACCTTCGGCCGCTTCGAACTCGTGGCCGTCGCGATCAAGGTCATCCTGATCCTGTTCATCATCGGCCTCGGAATCTTCTACATCAATACGGAAAACTACGACCCGTTTATGCCCAGCGGGTTCGGCCCGGTTGTGGCGGGCGCAGCCACGGTGTTCTTCGCCGTGTTCGGTTACGACGCTATGAGCACCGCCGCGGAAGAGGCGAAGGACGGCAAGAAGCACATGCCCAAGGCCATCATCCTGTCCCTGATCATCGCGATGCTCCTCTACGTGGCGGCCACCCTGGTGCTCACCGGCATGCAGAACTACCAGGACATCGACCCCAAGGCCGGGTTCGCCTCCGCATTCAACGGCGTGGGCCTGCCGGTCATCGCCACGATTATCTCGGTCTTTGCCGTGCTGTCCATCCTGACCGTGATGCTCACCTTTCTGCTCGGTGTCACCCGCGTCTGGTTCTCGATGAGCCGCGACGGGCTGCTCCCGGGGTGGTTCGCCAAGACCGACAGCCGAGGCACCCCGCAGCGCGTCACCTGGATCGCCGGGATCGGCTCCGCCCTGCTGGCCGGCGTCTTCCCGATCAAGGCCGTGGCCGACCTCACCAACATCGGCATCCTGGCCGCGTTCGTCGTCGTCTGCTTCTCGGTCATCGTGTTCCGCTACACGAAGCCCAATGCCCCGCGCACCTTCCGCCTGCCGTGGATGCCGGCGGTTCCGGCCTTCGGTGTGCTGGCGTCGGCGTTCCTGATGTTCCAGCTGCACTGGGAGACCTGGGCACGCTTCGGGGTTTGGCTCGTGATCGGCCTGATCATCTACTTCGGCTACGGCCGCAAGCACTCCCTGATGAATCCGGACAGCCCGCGGCATGAGGAGCTCGTGGAGATGCACCGCCACGCCGGCTGACCCCCGACGCTCCCCCAGATCCGGCGGCGAAACGACGAACCCTCTCTCACCTCGTGGGGGAGGGTTCGCCGTTTCGCCGCCGGTAGTGAGGGAGCGTCCGGGGGTGGGTTCCGGATGGTGTTCGCCCGGACGGGAATCTTCGAGTTTCCTGACCAGTATTGCTCGGAAAAGATCGCTTTATCTTATGAAAATCCGGACCCATACTGAATTTAGAACGTCCCGCTTTCGAGAAAGAACGAGTACCAGCCATGACCAACATTTCAACGGAGTCCGGTGTGACCGCGGGCAACGCGGCCGGGCACGCCCCCGTCCCGGAGGGCTCTCCGGCCCTTGAGGCCGCAGCCCTCGCCGAGGAGACCATCGGGCTGGTACGCCACTGGCTCACCGAGGCGGCCAAGGTTCCGGCCGACGCCTCCGCCGAGCAGCTCGCCGGCGTCCTGAAGGACCCCAACGGCCTGGACTTCACGGTCGGGTTCGTCGACGGCGTTGTCCGTCCCGAGGACCTGGCGGTCGCCGCCCGCAACCTCGCCGTGCTGGCCCCCAAGGTCCCCGCGTTCCTGCCCTGGTACATGCGCGGCGCCGTCCGCCTCGGCGGCACCATAGCTCCAGCGCTGCCGCAGGTGGTCATCCCGATCGCCCGCCGTGTGCTGCGTGAGATGGTCGGGCACCTCATCGTCGACGCCACGGACGCCAAGCTGGGCCCCGCCATCGCCAAGATCCGCAAGGACGGCATCAAGCTCAACGTCAACCTCCTGGGCGAGGCCGTGCTCGGCGAGCTCGAGGCCTCACGCCGCCTCGAGGGAACGCACAAGCTGCTGGCCCGCCCCGACGTCGACTACGTTTCGATCAAGGTCTCCTCCACGGTGGCCCCGCACTCGGCCTGGGCCTTCGATGAGGCGGTGGAGCACGTCGTCGAGAAGCTCACGCCGCTGTTCGCCCGCGCTGCCTCCTTTGCCGCCGGCGGAAACAAGGCCAAGTTCATCAACCTGGACATGGAGGAGTACAAGGACCTGGACATGACCATTGCGGTCTTCACCCGGATCCTGGACAAGCCGGAGTTCAAGCACCTCGAGGCCGGCATCGTGCTGCAGGCCTACCTCCCGGACGCGCTCGCCGCCATGATCCGCCTGCAGGACTGGGCCGCCGCCCGCCGCGCCGGCGGCGGCGCCGCGATCAAGGTCCGGGTGGTCAAGGGCGCCAACCTGCCGATGGAGCAGGTGGAGGCCTCGCTGCACGGCTGGCCGCTCGCGACCTGGAACACCAAGCAGGACTCGGACACCAACTACAAGCGCGTCATCAGCTACGCGCTGCACCCGGACCGGATCCGCAACATCCGGATCGGCGTCGCGGGCCACAACCTCTTCGACATCGCCTTCGCCTGGCTGCTCGCCAAGCAGCGCGGCATCGCGGATACCGCACAGCAGAGCATCGAGTTCGAGATGCTGCTCGGCATGGCCCAGGGACAGGCGGAAGCCGTCAGACAAGACGTCGGCTCGTTGCTCCTGTACACCCCCGTGGTCCACCCGGCCGAGTTCGACGTCGCAATCGCCTACCTGATCCGCCGGCTCGAGGAGGGTGCCAGCCAGGACAACTTCATGTCCGCGGTCTTCGAGCTCAGCGAGAACGAAACGCTCTTCGAGCGCGAGAAGCAGCGCTTCCTCGCCTCCCTCGCCAGGCTCGACGACGAGGTCCCGTTGCCCAACCGCCGGCAGAACCGCAGCCTTCCGGCCGAACCGATGCCGCACGACTCCTTCGTGAACACCGCGGACACCGACCCCTCGCTGCCGGCCAACCGCGACTGGGGCCGCGCCATCCTGGGGCGGGTCCCGTTCTCGACCCTCGGCAACGCCGCCGTCGAGGCCGCCACGATCAACGACGAGGCGACCCTCAATACCGTGATCGAGACCGCCCTGGAGCAGGGCAAGGCCTGGGGCGCCCTCTCCGGTGGCGAGCGGGCCGCGATCCTGCACCGCGCCGGCGACGTCCTGGAGGCCCGCCGCACCGAACTGCTTGAGGTCATGGCCAGCGAAACCGGCAAGACCATCGACCAGGGCGATCCGGAAGTCAGCGAGGCTGTTGACTTCGCGCACTACTATGCAGAATCGGCCCGCAAGCTCGACGACGTCGACGGCGCCGCGTTCGTTCCGGCGAAGCTCACCGTGGTGACCCCGCCGTGGAACTTCCCGGTGGCCATTCCGGCCGGTTCCACGCTGGCGGCCCTCGCCGCGGGTTCCGCCGTCGTGATCAAGCCCGCCAAGCAGGCCCGGCGCAGCGGTGCCGTGATGATCGAGGCACTCTGGGAGGCAGGCGTCCCGCGGGACGTGCTGACCATGGTCCAGCTCGGCGAGCGGGAGCTTGGCCGCCAGCTGATCTCCCACCCCGCGGTGGACCGCGTGATCCTCACCGGCGGCTACGAAACCGCCGAACTGTTCCGCACCTTCCGCCAGGACCTGCCGCTGCTGGCCGAGACCAGCGGCAAAAACGCCATCATCGTCACCCCAAGCGCCGACCTTGACCTTGCGGCCAAGGACGTCGCGTACTCCGCCTTCGGCCATGCCGGGCAGAAGTGCTCCGCCGCGTCGCTGGTGATCCTCGTCGGATCTGTGGCCAAGTCGCGGCGATTCCACAACCAGCTGATCGACGCCGTCACCTCGCTCAAGGTCGGCTACCCCGAGGACCCGACCAGCCAGATGGGCCCGGTCATCGAACCCGCCGGCGGCAAGCTCCTCAACGCTTTGACCACCCTGGGCGAAGGGGAAAGCTGGGCCGTCGAGCCGAAGAAGCTGGACGGGACGGGCAGGCTCTGGAGCCCGGGCGTCCGCCACGGGGTGCGCCGCGGCTCCTACTTCCATCTCACCGAATTCTTCGGCCCCGTGCTGGGGGTGATGACCGCGGAGTCCCTTGAGGACGCCATCGCCATCCAGAACCAGATCGAGTACGGCCTCACCTCGGGACTGCATTCGCTGAACCCGGCGGAACTTGACCTCTGGCTCGACACGGTCCAGGCTGGCAACCTCTACGTCAACCGTGGCATCACCGGTGCGATCGTGCAGCGCCAGCCCTTCGGCGGCTGGAAGAAGTCCGCCGTCGGGGCAGGCACCAAAGCCGGCGGGCCCAACTACCTACTCGGCCTTGGCGAATGGGTCAGCAAGCCCAGCGCCGCGGCCGGGTCCAGTGCCGCCACGCCCGCCACCCCGGGCATCCGCCGGATCGAGCAGGCAGCCAGCGGCTTCCTGTCCGCCGGTGAACTGGAAGCCCTGCAGCGAGCCCTGGCCTCCGACGCCCTCGCCTGGACGGAGGAATTCGGCACGGCCAGGGACGTATCCGGGCTGAGCGCCGAACGGAACATCTTCCGCTACCGCCCGCTGCCGGTCAGGGTGCGCCTCTCTGAAGGTGAACCCCTCGCCCACCTGGTCCGGACAGTGGCGGCCGGCGTCCTGGCCGGTTCGCAGCTGACGGTGTCCACCGCCGTTGAGCTTCCCGCCCAGTTGCGAACCGTGCTCTCCGGGCTCGGCATCGATCTGGCCGTGGAGAACGACGCCGGCTGGCTGGCCTCGGCGGGCAGGTTCGCCGGCGCGGGGCGGCTGCCCATCTCACGGATCAGGCTTATCGGCGG
This sequence comes from Arthrobacter sp. U41, assembly GCF_001750145.1. Taxonomy (NCBI): domain Bacteria; kingdom Bacillati; phylum Actinomycetota; class Actinomycetes; order Micrococcales; family Micrococcaceae; genus Arthrobacter; species Arthrobacter sp. U41. Next base: position 952,804 of record NZ_CP015732.1, on the reverse strand, counting down.
GGATGCGAGGGCCCTGGCCGAGGCGACCGGCGGACGTCCCGACCTGGCCATCTACTTCCACCCGGTCACCGAAGCCGGACGCGTTGAGCTGCTGCCGTTCCTGCACGAGCAGGCCATCAGCATCACCGCGCACCGCTTCGGGACGCCGAACCATCTTTCGGACGGTCTGATCTAGGGGCTGCCTCCCGCGCCGGCAACACCAGCGCGCCGGCAGCACAAACGAGCCGGGCGGCCACCCTCCAATGGTGGCCGCCCGGCTCGTTGTCTGTGCGGCGCGGCGCCCGCGGAATCAGCCGAAGTACCAGCCTGGTGGAACCCAGGTGGCAGGCACCGCATGTGCGGAGAAGTCGTCGCAGCCCGAGCAGAAGTACGTCACTTCGCCCAGTCTGTTGATCGAACCGTCCCTGTTGTGTGTGGCCGGGACAAAAGTCTCGAGGTAGATGAACTCGTCGGTCCCGCAACGTTCGCAGTATGGGCTGCCGACGTATTCGGCCTCAACCAGGGTCGTCGGGTGCGGGTCCAGGCGTCCGCGGCTGGGGTGATGGGCGGCGGCGCCGCGGTGCACTGCCTGGGAAAGGGGGGCCACCGGTTTGAGGCTCCGGGTTGCCGATGCTGCGGGACGATGTGGTCGGTTTATGGCTGGCGTCATTGTCGGCCTATCCCGAACGCCTCCGGTGAGTCGCCGCGTGGCAGACACAAAGGACAGCGTTCGTATTTCGAATCGTTGTCACAGGCCTCTGCTTGACCTTCAACACACTCAGGATAAGCCACGAATCCGAGTGGATCAATGGTATGCGTAAGTACGCAACCCGAGTAGGTACACCATCGAGTACGCAGGTGACCCCCGGCCGCTTAGGCGGGGCGCTTCAGGGCCCGGCCCGCGATGGTCTGGGTCAGGGCCTCGATCACCTCGGTGTTGGCCAGCGGATTGCGGATCAGGGTGAAGTCGACGTCGCCCACCGGCGGCAGATGGAACCGCCGGGTGATGATCCTGAGGTCGTCCGGCACCAGCGATGACGGCATGACCGCCACCCCGATGCCGGCGCGGACGGCGGCCAGCACCCCGCTGATCTGCCGCGTGGTGCACGTGATCCGCCAGGTCCGGCCAGCGGATTCCAGCGCGTCGATGGCCAGCTTCCGGCTCAGGCTGGGAGCGGGGTAGGCAATCAGCGGCACGGACTCGGCCGGGTCCAGCGAGGTCTGTTCCAGGCCCACCCAGGCGAAGGAGTCCTGCTGCACCACCGTGCCGTCTTTGGCCCCGGCGACCCATTTCACGAAGACAAGGTCCAGCTGCCCGGCGTTGAGCCGCTTGTAGAGCTGGTCGCTTTGGCCCACTGTCAGTTCGAGATTGATCTGCGGGTAGACCTGCCGGAACTCCCGCAGGATCCTCGGCAGGCCGGTGATCGCGAGGTCGTCCGCCGTGCCGAAACGCAGCCGGCCGCGCATGGCCGACCCGGAGAAGTAGCGGGAGGCGGCGTCGTGCGCGGACAGGATGCTGCGGGCGAACCCGGCCATGGCGTCCCCGTTGTCGGTCAGGCGCACGTCCCTCGTGTCCCGTGCCACCAGGACCCGCTTCGCGGCGGCCTCGAGCTTGCGCACGTGCTGGCTGACCGTCGGCTGCGCCAGGCCCAGCCGTTCCGCGGCCCTGGTGAAGCTCAGTGTTTCAGCCACGGCCAGGAAGGAGCGAAGCTGGGCGGGTTCGAACATGGCGGTCTCCTGAGCTGCGGCGTTCTCGCGCCGCATTGCGTTTCGTAATGCGAGTTATGCGGTGAATAAGCTTCCACAATCTGTTGCGGCTAGTTTAGCGTTAGGGAATCCCCGCTCACCCGCTCCTTTGAGGACTTTCTGTGGCACCCCCTCCGCCGTTAGAGGCCAACGTAACTGCACTGCCCGACACGATTACCCAGCCCATCGCCGTCGTCAGCCAGCGGCTTCCGTGGCGCCACACCTTCATCTCGCTGAAAGTCCGCAATTTCCGCATCTTCGCGATCGGCCACTTCATCGCCGTGATCGCCATCTGGATGCAGCGGATTGCCCAGGACTGGCTGGTACTCCAGCTCTCCGGTTCCGTCACCGCCGTCGGGATCACGGTGGCGCTGCAGTTCCTGCCCTCGCTGTTCCTGGGCCCGTGGGCGGGCATGATGGCGGACCGCTTCGCGAAGCGGAAGATCCTGATGCTGTGCCAGTCGGTGGCAGCGGTGCTGGCGGCCATCCTCGCGGTGCTGGCGCTGAGCCAGCGGATCGAGGTCTGGCACGTGTACGTGATCGCCCTGGCACTGGGCCTGGTCACCGTGCTGGACCAGCCGGCGCGGCAGGTCTTCGTCAATGAACTCGTGGGCCCGGTCTACCTCCGGAACGCCATCAGTGTGAATTCCACGACGTTCCAGCTCGGCGGCCTGATCGGACCGGCGCTCGCCGGGCTGCTGCTCACCGCGGTGGGGGCCGGCTGGGCTTTCGCCGCGAACGCCGTCGCCTGTTGCTTCACCGTCGCGATGCTGCTCACGCTGCGGAAGGACCAGCTGCACAGCAGCACGCCCGCGCCAAAGCGCAAGGGCATGCTGCGGGAGGGGCTGAACTATGCGCTGAGCAAACCCACCATTTACTGGCCGTGGCTGATGGCCGGCTTCATTGCCGTGTTCGCGATGAGCCTGCCGGTGCTGCTGGCGGCCTTCGCGGACAACGTCTACGACGTCGGCGCCGGCGGCTATGGGCTGCTGAACGCTCTTGTGGCCCTCGGTGCGCTGGCGGGGGCCATCACCTCTGCCCGCCGGCGGGAACTGAGGCTTCGCTCGGTGATGCTGGGGGCAGGAATGTACGGGCTGATGCTCTGCCTCGCCTCGCTGGCGCCCTCCCTGGTGTGGTTCGGCGCGGCGATGGTGCTCGCCGGGTTCTGGTGCCTGATGTTCCTGACAGCAGCCAACCAGCTGGTCCAGGTCAGCTCCAATCTGGCCATCCGCGGGCGCGTCATGAGCCTGTATATCATGGTGCTGATCGGCGGGCAGGCCATTGGCGGGCCGATGATCGGTTGGCTGGCCGAGCATGTGGATCCGCACACGGCCATCCTGGTCTCCGGCGGGGTGCCGGCACTTGCCGCGGCGACGGTCGCCGTCGTGCTGGCGCGCCGCGACCAGCTGATGCTCAAGGTGGATCTGAAGGCGCGGCGGCGGCTCGTGCGAATTGTCCGCAAGGACGCCGGATCCTAGCTTTCCGCACCGTTTTCGGACAGCCGCTGCGTGGATCCACGCAGCGGCTGTCCGTTTTAGCAGCGGAAACCTTGGGGCGGCGCTAGCCGGCCAGCGGGGCGTGCGGGTATTCCGGCTCGCGCTGCTGGAACTGCAGCACCTCGGGGTTGCGGACGACGCCGTCGCGGATTTCGATCGCGCGGCGGATGGTTTCGTTCGCGGACCAGGCCTCGGGGCCGGAGACCACGGTTTCCAGGAAGGGCAGCAGCGCCTCGCTGATCTCCCAGCTGGAGGAATTCCACAGGTAGGACGGGCTGTGGTCCACGGCGTAGTAGTCGATGTGCTCCCCGACCTTGAACATCGGCTCGGCGAAGGTGGTGCTTTTCGCCCAGCTGAAGCCCATGCCTTCGTCGCAGGACACGTCCACGATCAGGCTGCCGGGCCGGAACGCGTCGAGGTCCTCGGTATGCAGGTACGTGAGCGGCGCGTTCGGGTCCTGCAGGGTGCAGTTGACCACAATGTCGCTCCCGGCAAGGAACGGCGCGAGCGGCACGCGGCCACGCTCGGTGATGACCTCGCTGCGGAAGGGCGCCTTGTCGTCGTGGTCGAACTGCGCAATCCGCACCGAATGGATGGGGGAGCCAACCGCAGCAACCCCGCGGTTGGTCAGCACCTGGACGTCGTGGATGCCGTGGGCGTTGAGGGCCGTGACCGCACCCCGGGCCGTGGCACCGAAACCGATGACGACGGCGCTCAGGCGGCGGCCGTAGACTCCGGTGGATCCGGTCAGAGCCAGGGCATGCAGCACCGAGCAGTAGCCGGCCAGCTCGTTGTTTTTGTGGAAGACGTGGAGGCCGAAGCCGCCGTCGCTGGCCCAGTGGTTCATCGCCTCGAAGGCGATCAGGGTGAGCTTCTTGTCGATCGCCAGCCGGGTGATCGCCCGGTCCTGGACGCAGTGCGGCCAGCCCCACAGGACCTGCCCGTCCCGGAGTTCGGCCAGGTCTTCGGGCTGCGGCTTGGGCAGGAGGACGACGTCGGCCTCGGCCAGCAGCTGCGTGCGGGGGACGATGCGCCCCACCAGCGGTGCGAGCTGGGCGTCCGCAACGCCGAAACGCACCCCGTAGCCCTCCTCCAGGATCAGCTGCTGCCGGATTTCCGGCGCGATGCGGTCCAAGTGGAGGGGATGGATCGGGAGGCGGCGCTCGTCGGGTTTCCGCGTGCTGGCAAGGGCTCCGAGGGTGAGGTGGCTCAAATTGCCGCTCACTTCTTCTTGGGGCTCGCCGGCTTGCTGGTGGCCTTGTCCAGGGAGCTGGGCGGCGCTGCGGCGTTCCTCTTGTCGGCCCGCTTTTCCTTGATGGACTTGCCGGATTTCTGGGATGCTGCTTGGCGGGGGGATTTGTCAGCCATGATCGCTCCTGTAGCGGAACCGAAGAAGTTCCTGACTTCGAACGATACAGGTAGCGACCTAACGGCCTCAGGACCTCCGCTGGGCGGGCTTCTGCCGGGGATTGGAGCGGCTGACGGGAATCGAACCCGCGTATCAAGCTTGGGAAGCTAGCGCTCTACCATTGAGCTACAGCCGCAGTGGGACTAGCCAATAATCTGGTCAATAATCCCGGTGAAAACGACGAGATTTACCTTACCCCAGTCGGAAGCCTTCTCAGAACAGCCGGGCCCGCGTTGCGCCCTCAGCCGCCCTGGCGTGCCATGTGGCGCGCCCCGCGCAGCCCGGTTGTTGCGACTCCGCACACCAACGCGGGGTCACCTCGCGCCGGTCCGAGGCCCCCGGATGGGCCGTAGCTGACCCCGCGTTCGTGTTCGGGGCGGTAGTCACGGGCCAGTACATAAACCGGTGAGTCCGGTAACTCTTCGATAAAGGCCCGTCCCCGCAATGCGCGGGGACGGGCCTGGCTGTCTATCCTGAAGGAGTTAGCTGCAGTTCCGGGGAAGCGGGCTACGCCCATCAGCCGTCCGCCGAGCAAGGATTTCCGTGGCCATCGCAGAATACGACGTCGTCATCAAGCGGGATGCCATGAGCGTGTACGACTTCCTGCTCGACGCCCGGAACCTGCCGAGCTGGCGGTCCGGCGTCCACAGCATTGAACTGGAATCCGGCGCTGCCGGTTCCAGAGGTGCCGTGTACCGCCAGACCATCGCGGGTCCCGGCGGACGGACCGTCTGTGGAGATTTCGAGATCACCGAGGCGCGGCCGGGTGCGGAGATCCAGTACCGGGTCCTTGCCGGTCCCGAGCGGACACGCGGCGGCTACTACCTGAGCACCGAAGGCGGGAGCACCCGCGTCCGTTTCGCCCTGGAAAGTGAGCCCCGGGGCTTCCTGGCCCGGCTGAAGTCACCCTTCCGTCGGCGGATGAAGGCTGAAGTCTGCCAGCTCGAGCAGCTCAAGTCGGTCCTTGAGGACCGGGCAGAGCTGTAAGGCAAGGGCTGTAATACTGGCCCGGCGCACGGGTGACCCGGGCGAGTACGGTAATTTGGGACTGTGCTGATCTCTGACCGCGACATTCGTGCCGAAATTGACTCCCAACGGATCGTTCTGGAGCCGTTCGACCCTGCCATGGTCCAGCCCTCCTCGGTGGACGTCCGGATCGATAAGTTCTTCCGGCTCTTCGACAACCACAAGTACGCCCACATCGACCCCGCGGAGGAACAGCCCGAACTGACCCGCCTGGTGGAGGTTGAGCGCGGCGAACCCTTTATCCTGCACCCCGGGGAATTCGTGCTGGGCTCCACCTATGAGACCGTGACGCTCCCCGACGATATCGCCGCCCGGCTCGAGGGCAAGTCCTCGCTGGGCCGGCTTGGCCTGCTCACCCACTCGACGGCGGGATTCATCGATCCCGGCTTCTCCGGCCACGTGACCCTGGAGCTGTCCAACATGGCGACGTTGCCAATCAAGCTGTGGCCGGGCATGAAGATCGGCCAGTTGTGCTTCTTCCGGCTCACCTCGGCCGCGGAGCACCCCTACGGATCCGGCCCGTACGGCAGCCGCTACCAGGGCCAGCGCGGCCCGACGGCGAGCCGCAGCCACTTGAACTTCCACCGCACCGAGGTCTAGATTCCGTCGGCGGTCCGGACGGCGGGCGGTTTGGCCGGGCGGCGCAGCATTGCCACCACCGGTTCGACGAACCGGGCGGCAAGCGGGCCGGTCACGGCCATGATCAGCACGTAGGCGGTGGCCAGGGCAGCGAGTTCCTGGGGCACCACGCCCGAGGCGACCGCGAGGCCGGCAATGACGATCGAGAACTCGCCGCGGGCGATCAGCGCCGCGCCGGCGCGGAAACGCCCAGGCAGGCCGATCCCGGCGCGCTTCGCCGCCCAGATCCCGGTGACCATCTTGGTGGCCGCGGTCACGAAGGCCAGCAGCAGGGCCCAGCCGAGCACGGGCGGGATGGTGCTGGGATCGGTATTGAGGCCAAAGACCACGAAGAAAATGGCGGCGAAGAGGTCCCGCAACGGCTCAAGAATTCTGGTGGCGCTGTGCGCGGTGGCACCCGAGATGGCGATTCCGAGCATAAAGGCCCCCACCGCAGCGGAGACCTGCAGGGCCGAGGCCAGCCCCGCGACCAGCAGCGCGGCCCCCAGCAGGTTGAGCAGGAACACCTCGGAGTTCTCGCTGTGCACGGCTTTGGACACGTGGTGCCCGTGGCGCAGTGCCACCAGCAGCACCACCGTGACGACGGCGAGTGAGATCCCGACGGTCTGCAGCCCCACAACGAAGCTGACGCCGGCCAGGGTCGCCGTAAGGATCGGCAGGTAGACCGCCATCGCGAGGTCCTCGAAAACGAGGATCGAGAGCACCACCGGGGTTTCGCGGTTACCGATCCGCCCAAGGTCCGTAATCACCTTGGCAGCGATCCCCGAGGACGAAATGTAGGTGACACCGCCCATCACCATGGCTCCGACGGGTCCCCAGCCCAGCAGGACCGCGAGGATTGCGCCCGGCAGAAAGTTCAGGACCAGGTCCAGGACACCGGCCTGCCAGGAACGGCGCAGCCCCGTGACCAGCTCCGCCGCCGTATATTCCAATCCGAGCATAAGCAGCAGGAGGATGACACCGATCTCACTCGAGAGATGGGTGAATTCGTGCATGCCTTCGAGTTTGACGATGCCGCCGGCGCCGAAGAACAGGCCGCCGATGAGGTACAGCGGTATAGGGGACATGCCGATCCGCCCGGCCAGCCTCGCCAGCAGGCCGAGGCAAAAGACGACGGCCCCGAGCTCTATCAGGGTCAGTGCGAGCGGATCCATACCGTCAGCCGTTGCGCAGGATGCGGGCCGCCGTGTCCAGGCCTTCTTGCGTTCCTACGGCAACGAGGAGGTCGCCGGGGTGCAGGACGACGTCCGGTCCCGGGGAGGGGAGCACCTCGCCCTCGCGCATGATGGCGACGATCGAGACGCCACTGCGGGTCCGGATGGCTGCCTTGCCCATCGGCTGGTTATGAAACGGGGAGTCGGCAGCGATTGAGAACTGCCGGGTGACAATGCCCGGGACCTCGCGGTGGGCTTCGGAGAGCTGCTGGGCCAGCCGCTGTCCGCCAAGCAGGTTCCCCAGCGCGGCGGCTTCGTCGGCGGTCAGCGGAATGGACGCCTGGCAGGTGTCCGGATCATCCCACGTGGAGACGATCAGTTCGGTTTGGCCTTCGCGGTATTCCACGACGCCGATCCGCCGCCCGGAGGCGGTCATGAAGTCTTTGCGCCGGCCCAGTCCCGGGAGGTCTGTTTCATCCACGTTCATTCCTCCAGCCTAGTGCGCCGGACCGCTTTTCGGGTTGCTTCAGGCGGCGGGGACGACGGCGATTTCGGTCTCCTCCGGTGCCTTGACCGGGAGCAGCAGCAGCAGCCCGGCCAGCAGCACCACCATGATGCCGAGGATGCCCCAGCGCTGCGCCCCGCCGGGCTCCACAAGCGGGGCGGCGATCACAATGCACAGCGTGAACAGCGCCGGGGCGAGGAAGCTGACGGCCCGGCCGGTGGTGGCGTACAGGCCAAACAGCTCCCCGGACTCGCCGTGCGGGGCAAGCCGGGCCAGGTAGGCCCGCGAGGAGGACTGTGCCGGTCCGACAAAAAGGCACAGAAACAGGCCAAAGATCCAGAATGTGGTGCTGCCGGCCCAGTCCATGCCGAAGATGGAATAGTTCCCGTTGCCCAGGGCCACGATCACGGAGCCGGCCATCAGCAGCCCGAGCAGCGAACCGATGATGACCGCCTTCGGCCCGACCCGGTCATCGAGGAAGCCGCCGATAATGGCGCCGACCGCGGCAACGACGTTCCCGAAGATCGCGAAGAAAATGACGTCCTTGAGCTCGAAGCCGAACGTGCCCGCGGCGATGATGCCGCCGAAGGTGAACACCGCGGCCAGCCCGTCCCGGAAGACCGCACTGGCGAGCAGGAAGTAAATGGTGTGCGGACTGGTCCGGTAGATTGCCCTGATCCGTCGCAGCAGCAGGCCGTAGGAAGCCAGGAATCCGAGGCCCGAGCCGCGCCTGGTTTTGGGAAGCTCCGGCACGGCGAACAGCACGGGCAACGCGAAGATGAAGAACCACAGGGCCGAGAACACCGCGACCAGGCGGATATTCAGGCCGTCCTCTGTCGAGGAGCCAAACCATTCGAAGCTGGGCTGGACAAACAGCTGGAGCACCAGCAGCAGGGCCACGATGCCGCCGAGGTATCCCATGCCCCAGCCGAAGCCGCTGACCTTGCCGATGTTCCGCGGGGTGGAGATCTGGGCAAGCATGGCGTTGTAGTTCACGCCCGCAAATTCGAAGAAGACATTGCCCAGCGCGATCAGCGTCACGCCGAGCAGCAGGAACTCCGGGCGCGGAAAGACGAAAAAGCACAGCGCGGTGAGGAGCGCGACGGCGCCGGTGTTGACTCCCAGCCAGAGCTTCCGGCGCCCGCCGGTATCGGAGCGTTGCCCGGTGACCGGTGCCAGCAGCGCGACGGCGGCGCCGGCGATGGCGAGTGCACCGCCCAGGACAGCAGAGGCACGGTCCTCCCCGCCGAAGGCGTTGGACGTCAGGTACACGGTGAACACAAAGGTGGTCATCACCGCGTTGAAGGCGGCCGAACCCCAGTCCCACGCTGCCCAGGCGAGGATGCGGCCCTTCTGGGAGACCCGGTCTCCGGATTCCAGTTCCGAGCCGGGACGCATGGCTTCTGGGGGAGCGGCGGAGTTCATAGCTGGAATGTTATCCGCAGTCGGCGCGGGGCCGGGACGCATGCTGCGAAAAGAATTTGTCCACGCTTGGTAAACTGTCCGGACTGAACCTAACTAATGCCCCGCCTGCTCCAACTTTTTGACAATCGAATTCCTGACGTTGCGGAGACACCAGTGATCACAGTCCTTGCCGTGCACTTTGCGGTGGCTGCTGTGGCGCCATTTCTCTTCCGGAAGTTCGGCCGGAATTCGTTTTACGCCCTCGCCGCGGTGCCCGCGGGCTCGTTCGCCTGGCTGATGCTGCAGCATGGAGCCGTGTATTCCGGCGCCGGCTCGGTCCAGGGCGGCGGAAGCGCCAACACCGGAACGGCCGAAGTCCTGCCCTGGATCCCCGAGCTGAAGATTGAGCTCGCCTTCCGGATGGACGCCCTGGTCTGGGTGATGTCCCTGCTCGTCCTCGGCGTGGGCGCGCTGGTCCTCGTCTACTGCGCCCGGTACTTCAAGGACAAGGATGAATACCTCGGCGGGTTTGGCGCCCAGCTGCTCGCCTTCGCCGGGGCCATGTTCGGCCTGGTGACGGCCGATGACCTGCTCCTGATGTTCATCTTCTGGGAGCTGACCACGGTCCTGTCCTACCTGCTGATCGGCTACGCCCGGACCAGGCTCTCAGCACGACGTTCCGCGTTGCAGGCCCTCGTGGTGACCACCGCCGGCGGACTGACGATGCTGGTGGGCCTGATCGTCCTGGGCTTCAACGCCGGAACGTACCGGATCTCCACCATCCTGGAACTGGCACCAACCCTCGTCACCGGGCCCGCCGCCGGAGCCGTGGCCGCCGCCGTCGTTCTCATCCTGGTCGGTGCGATCACCAAATCGGCGCTCGTCCCCTTCCACTTCTGTCTCCCCGGCGCCATGGCGGCCCCCACCCCGGTGAGCGCCTACCTGCACGCGGCGGCCATGGTCAAGGCAGGCATCTACCTCGTGGCGCGGCTGGCGCCCGGGTTCGCGGAAACCCCCTACTGGCTGCCGGTGGTGCTCGGTTTTGGCCTGGCCACCATGCTGGTCGGCGGCTACCGGGCGCTGAGGCAGACGGACATCAAGCTCATCCTGGCCTACGGCACGGTCAGCCAGCTCGGCTTCCTGACCATGGTCGTGGGCCTCGGTAAACCCGATGCGGCGCTGGCCGGCCTCGCCCTGCTCCTGGCGCACGGACTCTTCAAGGCCACCCTCTTCCTGGTGGTGGGCATCATTGACCATCAGGCCGGAACCCGTGACATCCGCAAACTATCCGGCGTCTACCGTTCTTCCCGCGCCCTCGCGATCGTGGCCGCGATCGGGGCCGCCTCGATGGCCGGCATCCCGCCGCTGGCCGGCTTCGTGGCGAAGGAATCGGTGTTCGAAGCGTTCGTCCACTACAGCACCGACGCCTCGGCCGGCCCGTGGGGGCTGGCGATCCTGGCGGGCCTGGTCCTGGGATCCATCCTGGCCTTCGCCTACAGTGCACGGTTCATGTGGGGCGCCTTTGCCGTGAAGCCCGGCGTCGAGAGTACCCCGTTCAAACCGATCAAGCCAGCATTTCTGGCCGCCCCTGCCATCCTGAGCCTGCTGACCATTGTCTACGGGCTGTGGCCGGCATCGGTGGACGGCTGGATCCAGCCGTACGCGGCGCTGTTCGTGCCCGACGGCGAGGACCCGGCGGCCGCCGCCGGGCACCTGGCGCTGTGGCATGGCGTGACCCCCGCCCTGGGGCTGACCGCCATCACCTTCGCGCTCGGCCTGTCCATGTTCTACGGCCGCAACGCCGTCGCCCGGCTCCAGGGCCTGGTCCCGGCCTGGCTCGACGGCGACCGCAGCTATCAGCTGGCGATCGGCGCCCTCGACGACGCCGCCGTCTGGATCACCGGCCGGACCCAGCGGGGTTCGCTGTACTTCTACCTGTCCGTCATCCTGACCGTGGCGTTCGCCCTGCCGCTGACCGCGCTGCTGCTGGCCAACAAGCCGCTGCCCGGAGACCTCTACTTCATCGACCCCAACGCCCCGCTGCAGCTCGTGGTGGGAGCCGGGATCGTGATCAGCGCGCTGGCCGCCGTACGGGCCAACAAGCGCTTTTTGGCCGTCCTGATGGTGTCCGTCTCCGGCTACGGCATCGCGTTGATGTTCGCGCTGCAGGGAGCGCCGGACCTGGCGCTGACCCAGATGCTGGTGGAAACCATCATCCTGGTGGCCTTTGTCCTCGCCATGCGCAGCCTCCCCGCGCAGCTGCGCGACCGCACCGGGGGCAAATACCGCGTGGTCCGGGTGATCATCGGCGCCGCGTTCGGCATCACCATGGTCTTCGCCGCCATCTACGCCCTGGGCGCCCGGGTGGCGGCGCCCGTCTCGCTCGAGTACCCGAAACTGGCCTACGAGGGTGGCGGGGGCCTGAACATCGTCAACGTCACCCTGGTGGATATCCGCGCCTGGGACACCTTCGGGGAAATTGCGGTGCTGGCGCTGGCCGCCACCGGGGTCGCGAGCCTCATTTTCGTCCGGGGCCGGGGGGACCGGATCAGTACTTCCGCCACGGTGGAGGAAGGCTCTGTCGGGCGCCGGCAGCCGAGCCGCAGCGCCGGCCGGGGCAAAACCCGCGACGACGCCGCGCTGGCCATGAGCCGCCGCTTTGCCGCCTCCGGCCGCGATGCGTGGCTCGTGGCCGGGCGGACCCTGGCCCCGGAACGCCGCTCAATCATCTTCGAGGTCGTCACGCGGCTCATCTTCCACTCCATGATCGTCTTCTCGGTCTACCTCCTGCTGGCCGGCCATAACCTTCCCGGCGGAGGCTTCGCCGGCGGCCTCACCGCCGGACTGGCCCTCACGATCCGCTACCTGGCCGGCGGCCGTTTCGAGTTGCGCGAAGCCACCCCGGTCAGCGCCGGGGCCCTGCTGGGCATCGGCCTGGCCACCGCGGCGGCCTCCGGTGTGGCGCCCCTGCTGCTGGGCGGCCAGGTCTTCCAGACCGCCATTCTCGAGTTCTGGCTGCCGGTCTTTGGCGACGTTAAGTTCGTCACCTCCACCATCTTCGACATCGGCGTCTACATCGTCGTCGTTGGCCTGGTGCTGGATGTGCTGCGCAGCCTGGGGGCCGAGATCGACGAGCACTTCGAGGAAGACCCGGCAGGACCGTCCGACGAGCAGGAGGCCGGCGCAACAGCGGCCGAAACCACCGCCAAGGGGAGAGTATGAGCGTCAATCTGACCCTGCTGACGGTGATGGGTGCACTGTATGCCTGCGGCATCTACCTGCTCCTGGAACGCAGCCTCACCCGCGTCCTCCTGGGCCTGATGATGCTCGCCAACGCCACCAACCTGCTGATCCTCACCACGGGCGGCTATGCGGGTCTGGCGCCGCTGTACGGCAAGGACACCAACCCCGCGGAGTACAACGACCCGCTGCCGCAGGCCCTGATCCTCACTTCGATCGTGATCTCCTTCGCCGTCACCGCGTTTATGCTCGGCATCATCTACCGCACCTGGGTGCTGGCCCGCCAGGACGAAATCCAGGATGACGCTGAAGACCGCCGCGTCGCCAAGACCCCCAGCTTCGACGCCGAGGACGACTCCGTGATTCCGGTGGAGACCTCAGAATTCCCGCTGACCATGATCGGCACGGACGGCCAATCGGTCTCCGATGTTCCTTCCGGGGCCGAAGCCACCGTCAAGGTCGCCGACCGCACCCTCGATGCCGGTGTGGCCGCCTCGGAGGAACAGCCCGGATCCCGGAACGTCGCGCCCCCCAGCCAGGAAGGAGGCGGACAGTGAACATTGCCAGTTTCGCCCCGCTCGCCGTCATCCTTCCCCTGCTCGGCGCCGCCCTGACCTTCCTGCTGATCCGGAATCCCCGGGCACAGCGGACCGTCAGCATCGTGCTGCTCTCCGTGACCCTGCTGCTGGAGTGCTGGCTGCTGGCCTCCGTCTGGGAGGGTGGCACCGCCGCGGTGAACATCGGCGGTTGGCTCCCGCCGTGGGGCATCGTCATGGTGGTGGACCAGTTTTCCTCGCTGATGCTCGTGGTGTCATCCTCCGTGAGCCTCGCCGTGCTGGTCTACGCCACCGGGCAGGGCATGGCCGACGGCGACCGGGACGCGCCGGTCTCAATCTTCCACCCCACTTACCTGATCCTGGTGGCGGGCGTGTCCAACGCTTTCCTCTCCGGGGACCTCTTCAACCTGTATGTGGGCTTCGAGATCCTGCTGACCGCCAGCTATGTGCTGATGACCCTCGGCGGCACGGGCCCGCGGATCCGGGCCGGAGTGACCTACCTGGTGGTCTCGGTCGTGTCCTCCGTGCTGTTCCTGATCGCGATCGCGATGATCTACGGGGCCACGGGAACCATCAACATGGCAGACCTCGCCATCAAGCTCGCGGACCTGGACCAGGGCACGCAGAACCTGCTGCACGTGATGCTGCTCGTGGCGTTCGGGATCAAGGCCGCCGTGTTCCCGCTGTCGTTCTGGCTGCCTGACTCCTACCCGACGGCGCCGGCGCCGGTCACGGCGGTGTTCGCCGGCCTGCTGACCAAGGTGGGCGTGTACGCCATGGTCCGGACCGAAACACTGCTGTTCCCGGGAGACACGTTCAACGGCCCGCTGATGGTCGCCGCCCTGCTGACCATGCTGGTGGGCATCCTTGGCGCCCTGGCCCAGAGCGACATCAAACGACTCCTGTCCTTCACACTGGTCAGCCACATCGGGTACATGGTCTTTGGCCTGGCGATGTCCTCGGTGGCCGGCCTGGGCGCCGCCGTTTTCTACGTCGCCCACCACATCACGATCCAGACCAGCCTGTTCCTGGTGACCGGCCTGATTGAGCGCCGCGGCGGCAGTTCCTCGATGGACCGTGTCGCCGGACTGGCAAAGCTGTCCCCGCTGCTGGCGGTGCTGTTCTTCGTCCCGGCCATGAACCTGGCCGGCATCCCGCCGTTCTCCGGTTTCCTGGGCAAAGTCGGCCTGATGCAGGCCGGCATCCAGCTCGGAACTCCGCTGGCCCTTGCGCTGGTGATCGGCGGTGTACTGACCAGCCTGCTGACCCTGCTGGCCATCGCCAGGGTCTGGAACCGTGCCTTCTGGCGCAAGCCCGAGGACGCCGAACACCCCGATCCCGTGCTGCTGGCGGATCCCGCGGATTCGGCCACCGGCGACCGGGCCGGAAAGACGAACGTCACGCTGCTGCCGCGAACCATGGTGGGCTCCACCCTGGGCCTGGTCATCCTCGGCGTCGGGCTGACGCTCTTCGCCGGTCCGCTGTTCAAGGTGGCGGACCAGTCCGCCGTCGACATGCTGGACCGGACCTCGTACATTCACGCGGTCCTCGGGGAGGACGCGCCGGTTCCCGCGATCTCCCGGCCGGAGCCGGACCCGGCCCCCGCCGGCGTTCCGCCGGCCAGCGGACAGGAGCGCAAATGAACCGGAAACGGATATCGCTGCGCCAGGAACTCCCGCTCCTGGTCTGGCTCGTGATTGTCTGGGGCGCGCTGTGGCAGGACTTCAGCCCGGGGAACCTGCTCTTCGGCGCACTGGTCGCAGTCGTCGTGGCCCGGCTGTTCTACCTGCCGCCGGTGGAGCTCGGCGGGCGCTTCAACGTGCTTCGCGCGGTCCCGTTCGCCCTGCTTTTCATCGCCAAGGTGGTGACGGCAAGCTTTCAGGTGCTGTTCCTTGCCGTGGCCAAGGGCCCCAAGGTGATCAGCGCCGTCGTGGCCGTCCCGCTGCGGAGCCACTCCGACCTGCTGGTCACTGCCACGGGGCACGTGACCGCGCTGATCCCGGGGTCACTCGTGGTGGAGGTGGACCGTTCCACGTCCACGCTGTATATCCACGGCATCAACGTCCGCAACGCGGAAGATGCCGCGCAGCTGCGCCGAAGCGTCCGCAATACGGAGGCGGGGCTGATCCGGATCATGGGCACCCAGGCCGAACTGTCGGCTCGCAACCAGGAGGTGGGCTCATGATGCAGCTTGTCCTGACCGTGACCACGGTGGTGCTGACCCTGGCCGCCGGAGGAGCGATCATCCGGATCGCGCGGGGCCCGTCACTGCTGGACCGGGTGCTCGCCGCCGATGTGCTGCTGGCGATCGTGGGGGCGGCCCTGTGCATCGACATGGCCGTGAACCGTCACCTGAACAACCTCATGCTGCTGGTGGCGGTGTCCCTGATCGGGTTCGTCGGCTCCGTCACGGTGGCCCGCTTCGTTGCCGACCGGCGGGAGCAGCCCCGTGAATCCTGAAACCTTCTCCGGCGACACCGTGATCGACGCCGTCTCCGCGGTCCTTATGGTGCTCGGCGCGCTGATGTCCCTCGCCGCGGCGGTGGGGCTGCTCCGATTCCCGGACCTCATGACCCGGATGCATGCGGCCACCAAGCCGCAGGTGCTGGGGCTGTTCCTGCTGCTCTTCGCGCTGGGACTTCAAATGCGCACCTGGTGGGTCTGGCCGGTGCTGGTGGTCGCCTGGATCTTCCAGCTGCTCACCGTGCCGGTGTCGGCCCACATGGTGGGCCGGGCCGGGTACCGCACCAAGCACCTGCACCCGGAGCTGCTCAGCACGGACGAGCTGGAGGCCGTGGTGCAGCAGGCGGCGGGCACACGCGGTTTCACCGAGGACGACGGCGACGCGGTCACCGACGGGCGGTGAGTGCTAGACGAGGTCCTGGGACTTGGCGAAACGGGTGATCGCGCGCTGGGTCCCGCGGTTCGCGAGGACCTGGATGATGGCGCTGACGGATGCCGAGATCAGCGCGAACGTCAGGGCAGAGCGCAGCGTGGTGGGCACATCGTCGTCGTGGCCCTTGGGCGGCTTGTTGCCCGTGGATTTCTCCCAGACGGTGTCAACGAGCTTGGTGCCGACAAAGCCGGCGAGCAGGCTGATGCCGGTGCCGAGCAGTTTGATGAAGATGTTCATTCTTCGGACTCCTAGCGGGAGGAAACAGGGCTTCCCCTAGCCTAGCGGTCCTTGCCCGGCGGTCCAGCCAGGGCAAAGGAGCTGATGCCGCGGGGTCCCGCATGGCTGGGGTGCGGCAGCGGCGGCAGGCTAGCCTGAGGTCCCGGCGCGGCCGAGGATCTCGGACAGGGCTTCGACCACCAGCTCATGGTCGGCCTTCTGCGGCAACCCCGACACCGTGACGGTGGCGACCATCCCGGTCCCGCGCACGTAGACGGGGAAGGCGCCGCCGTGGGCGGCAAACTCTGCCTGGTCGAACCATGCGTTGTCCTCGATCCTCGTCCCGGCGGCCCGGGCCCGGAGACCGACCAGCAGCGACGGGACCTCGTAGCGGACGGCCGTGCGCTGCTTGGCCCTGACCCAGCGTTCGTTGTCCGGCGTGGCGCCCTCCAGCGCCGCGTGGAAGAGCACCTGCTCACCCTTGGTGATGTCGATGGCGATCGGATGGGAGCGTTGCCTGCCGAGTTCAACCAGGAGGAGGCCCAGGTCCAGGGCATCGTCCTTGCCGAAAGACCGGAACTGCAGCTCGTCGATTTCGGCCAGGATGCGTCCGATGAGCGCCCCCAGGGATCCGTGCGGCTGCTCGTCCTCGGAGTCCGGGTCATAGTCGGGGGAAGTCGCTGGTGCGTTGGTCAAGTGTTTCAGCTTCCGTTAGGTAGCCGCCGGCGGTGGCGGCATCCGGGGGTTCCCATGCCTTGCCGACTCTACCAAGCAGAGGCTTCCGGGTCACCGGCACCGGAGGCCGCGGATTGTGACGGTAACCTAAGAAAGCAGCGCCCGGTGGGTGTAAACTGGGCCACGCCCACAAGGGCGATATTAAATACGACAGGGGAGCGCCGCCGTCGGGCATCACCGGGGAAATCCGGGGAAACCACAGGTGGGCGCTGAGAGTGCGGACAGCCGCAGACCCTCGAACCTGATCCGGTTAGTACCGGCGCAAGGGAGTCGAGTTCTCAGAGTGCCCGGAGCGGCGGCGGAAGCCGCGGACCCCGGCGCACTCTCCCCTCCTGTTCCTCAGGAGGACGACATGACTGATACATCTGCCCAGCAGACGCTCACCCGACGCGGCTACAACTGGCGTGTGGTGGACATTGTGGTGGCCGCGTTGATCGCGGTCGCCGGCGGCGTGATCTTCTGGGCCTGGTCCCAGGGCGCCAACCTCATTTCCGCCCCCGTCAACGCGTTCTACCCGCCGCTGACCGGGCTCTACGCCGGCGGCTGGATGATCCCGGCGGTGCTGGGAATGCTCATCATCCGCAAGCCGGGAGCCGCGCTGTTCTGCGAAACCGTGGCCGCCACCGGCGAGCTGATCATGGGCTCGCAATACGGCACCACGGTGCTCATTTCCGGCCTGCTGCAGGGCCTTGGCGCCGAGCTGGTGTTCGCCGCATTCGTGTACAAGAAGTTCAACCTGCCGGTGTCGGTGCTGGCCGGTGCCGGTGCGGGCCTGTTCTGCGGGCTGAACGATGCGTTTATGCCTTGGGGCTGGAACATCGCGTATGCCGGCGGCGACAAGCTCGCCTACATCATCTTCACGGCCGTTTCCGGCGCGGTGATCGCCGGCAGCCTGTCCTGGCTCGCTACCCGGGGCCTGGCCAGGACGGGCGTACTGAGTTCCTTTGCCTCCCGCAGGGCGGCCACGGAGCCCGTTTTCTCCTGATGTCCGCCTACAGCACGTCCGCCTGCAGCGGGGGCCGCCCGGCCACGGTCACCGCGCGGGGCTGGGGCTGGCGGCACGCCGGCCGGCTCCGGCCCGCCATCAGCGGCCTGGACCTGGACATCGGGCCCGGGGAGCGGGTGCTGCTGCTGGGACCTTCCGGTGCCGGCAAGTCCACGCTGCTCCATGCCCTGGCCGGGGTGCTGGGCGACAGCTCCGCCGGTGACGCTGACCGTGCCGGTGCACCGGTGGACGCCGAGGACGCCGACGAGACCGGCCGCCTGCTGGTCGACGGGGCCCCGCCCCGGGCCCGGCGCGGCCGGGCCGGGCTGGTCCAGCAGGATCCGGAGACCCAGGTGGTGCTCTCGCGCCTGGGCGACGATGTCGCCTTCGGCGCCGAAAACCTGTCCGTGCCCCCGGCGGAGATCTGGCCGCGGGTAGCGGAGGCGCTGGACGACGTCGGGCTGGGCCGGCTGCCGCTGGACCACCCAACGTCGGCGCTTTCCGGCGGGCAGAAGCAGCGCCTGGCGCTCGCCGGCATCCTGGCGATGCGCCCGGGGTTGATCCTGCTCGATGAACCCACCGCCAATCTGGACCCCGCGGGTGTCCTGGAAGTCCGCGACGCCGTCGGCCGCTGCCTGGACAAGACCGGGGCCACCCTGGTGGTGGTGGAGCACAGGGTTTCCGTCTGGAAGGACCTGGTGGACCGGATCGTGGTGCTGCAGCCCGGATCGGCGACGGACTCCGCCGTGCTGATCGACGGGCCGCCGGACCGGGTCCTGGCCGAGGCACGGGACATGCTCACCGCAGCCGGCGTCTGGGTCCCCGGCTACGTGCCGCCGACCCGGGCCCGCGCCGCGGGGGCCGGGGGCGGGCCCGGCGCCACCCCCGGTGCCGGGCCCGCGGGCCAGCTGCTGCTCGCCGCGGAGGATCTGGCCGTGTCGCGCGAACGTCCGCGGCGGGCCGGTCTCCGCGGCGGCTTCCGGCCGATCCCGCCGGAGCCCGTGCAGTCCGGCATCATCGCCCAGGTCCGCGCCGGCGAAGCCCTTACCATCACGGGCCCCAACGGCTCGGGGAAGTCCACCTTCGCCCTGACCCTCGCCGGCCTGCTCCCGCCGGTGTCCGGCACGGTCTCCGCCACCCTGGAGCTCAGTGCCGGCGCGGGGATCGATCCGTACAAGTGGAAGGCGCAGCAGCTGATCGCCAGGATAGGCACCGTGTTCCAGGAACCCGAGCACCAGTTCGTCACCGGGCGTGTGCTGGATGAGCTGATGTTCGGCCCCCGGCACCTGGGCCGCGGCGAGGATCGGGTGGACGAACTGCTGGAGCGGCTTCGCCTGACCGGGCTGGTGGACGCCAATCCCTACACTCTCTCCGGCGGCGAAAAGCGGCGCCTGTCCGTGGCCACCGTGCTCGCCGCCCATCCCCAGGTGCTGATCCTGGACGAACCGACCTTCGGCCAGGACGCCAACACCTGGGCCGAACTCGCGTCCTTCCTCTCCGAACTCCTCGACGACGGCGCCGCCGTCGTGTCCGTGACGCACGATGCCGAATTCAGCGAGGTCCTCGGCGGCACCGAGCTGAGCCTCCGCGCCCCGGAGCGCCAGGAACCGGGGAAGGTCGCGGCGCCATGAGGCAGGAACTGACCTTGCGCGGCAACCATGCCCTGCTGACCCGGGCCAACCCGCTGGCGAAGTTCGCCGCCGTTATGCTCATCACGATGGTCCTGGCGCTGTCCATTGACTGGGTGTCCGCCTCGGTGGCGCTCGCCTTCGAACTGGCGCTCCTGCCGCTGGCCGGACTGACCCTGGTGTTGCTCTGGCAGCGCGGCTGGCCGTTGATCCTGGCCGCGACGCTGGGCGGGTGGAGTACCACGATCCTCGCACCCGACAGCGGGAGCATCCTGCTGGACGCCCGGATCTGGTCCATCAGCGAGGGTTCCCTCGAACTCGGGCTGGGCTTTATGGTCCGCGGCCTGGCCATCGCGCTGCCGGCCGTGCTGCTGATGAGCTGCACCGACCCCACGGACCTGGCGGACGCCCTGGCGCAGAAGGCGAAACTCCCGCACCGCTTCGTCCTCGGGACGCTGGCCGCGATGCGGCTCGTGGGACTGATGGCCGAGGAATGGCAGACGATCGGGATGGCACGGCGCGCCCGAGGCGTGGGCTCGCACGGGAACCCGCTGCAACGGCTTCGCGCCACCCTGGGGCAGAGCTTTGGGCTGCTGGTGCAGGCCGTCCGGCGAGCCTCCCGGCTCGCGGTCACCATGGAGGCCCGGGGCTTCGGCGGCGCACAACGCACCTGGGCCCGGAAATCCTCCTACAGCGGCCTGGACGCCTGGGTGTTCCTGGGCGGGCTGCTGATTGCCGGCGCCGCCGTGGCTTCCGCTCTGGCCGCAGGGACCTGGAACATGGTCTTCCTCGCACGGCAGTAGCCTCCTTTATCGCACGGCGCGGGTATTTCGGTGAGATACGCGGCACCGGGTCTGGAATTCCGGGCGCTAGTACGTCATGCGTGATATTTTTTGGGTATGACTCAAGAGACCGCTGAACATGTTGGCGCCCTGCTCCGCGAGGCCCGCGGCCAGAAGGGCTGGACCCAGGGGCAGCTCGCTGCCGAGCTGGGCACCAGCCAGAGCGCCATCGCCCGGATGGAACAGGGCAAGCAGAACCTCAGCCTGAAAATGATCCAGCGGCTTGAATCCATTTTCGGCCGGAGCATCGTTAAGGTGGGGCGGCCGGCCATGACGCACCTCCGGGTGGAGGGCGGCCGCACCCTGTCCGGCTCCGTCGACGTCAACAGCAGCAAGAACGCCGGGGTCGCCCTGCTGTGCGCCAGCCTGATCAACCGCGGCACCACGACCCTGCGCAGGCTGGCCCGGATCGAAGAGGTCAACCGGATCGTCGAGGTGCTGACCAGCATCGGCGTCGAGTGCACCTGGCTCAACGCCACCGATCTGCAGATCCGCCGGCCCGCCGCCCTGGACCTCGACTCGATGGACGTTGAGGCCGCCCGCCGGACCCGCAGTGTCATCATGCTGCTGGGCCCGCTCCTGGACGAAGCCGGTGAATACCGGTTGCCCTACGCGGGCGGCTGCGACCTTGGCACCCGCACCGTGCAGCCGCACATGCAGGCGCTGCGCCAGTTCGGCCTCAGCGTCGACGCCAATTCCGGTTTCTACGCCGTGCAGGCGCCTCCGGCGGACGGGCGCGACCGCTCCTTTGTGCTCAGCGAACGCGGCGACACCGTCACCGAAAACGCCATCATGGCCGCCGCCCACCGCAGCGGCACCACGACCATCCGCAATGCCAGCCCCAACTACATGGTGCAGGACCTGTGCTTCTACCTGCAGATGCTCGGCGTCGAGATCCAGGGTGTGGGCACCACGACGCTGAAGATCACCGGCCGGCCCTCGGTCGACGCCGACATCGAGTACTTCCCCTCCGAAGACCCGATCGAGGCGATGAGCCTGATCACCGCCGGGATCGTCACGAACTCGGAAGTCACCATCCGCCGCGTCCCGATCGAGTTCATGGAAATCGAGCTCGCGACGCTGGAACAGATGGGCCAGCGGCTCGAAGTGTCCGGCGAGTACCTGGCCCGCAACGGGCGCACCCGGCTGGTGGACGTCACCACCAAGCCCTCGGAGCTGCGCGCCCCGGAAGACAAGATCCACCCCATGCCCTTTCCCGGGCTGAACATCGACAACCTGCCGTTCTTCGCGGTGATCGCCGCGAATGCCCACGGCCAGACGATGATCCACGACTGGGTCTACGACAACCGCGCGATCTACCTGACCGAGCTGAACAAACTCGGCGCCCAGGTGCAGCTGCTGGACCCGCACCGGATCTACGTCAACGGGCCCACCAGGTGGCGCGCGGCCGAAGTCGGCTGCCCGCCGGCACTCCGCCCCGCGGCCTGCCTGCTGCTGGCGATGCTCGCGGCCCGGGGCGTCTCCGAACTGCGCAACATCTACGTGATCGAACGCGGCTACGAGGATCTGGCCGAGCGGCTCAACACTATCGGCGCGAAGATCGAGTATTTCCAAGACTGAATCCGCTGAATCCGCTGAATCCGCTGAATCGGCTGAATCGGCTGAATCCGCTGGGCACGTCTCAGGCAACGCGGGGTCAGATAGCGCCCATCCGGGGGCTCTGCGTGGGCGCTATCTGACCCCGCGTTGTTGAGCTTTTCGGCGGAACCTGACGCACAATAGATTCATGCGGACCTTCGGCGTGGAGGAAGAACTGCTCATTGTGGATCCCGAGACCGGGATGCTGCTTGCCCTCGCCGATGTCATGATCCCCAGCCTGGTCCCGTCCGGGCAGGCCGCCGATCCGGCCGACCCGGCCTGGCAGCAGGTCCATGAGGACTCCGACTTCAGCTTCGAGCTCAAGCTCGAACAGATTGAAACCCAGACGCGGCCGTGCCTGGACTACACCGAACTGCTCCGCCAGCTCCGGCAGGGCCGGGCCCTCGCCGACCGCGCCGCCCGGGTGCATGGCGGCCGGGTCGCCGCCCTCGCCACCTCGCCGCACGGCTCCGCCACGCACCTGACGCCGAAGCAGCGCTATGTGACCATGCAGCGGCGCTTCGGGCTCACGGTCCGGAACCAGCTGACCTGCGGGCTCCACGTCCACACGTTCGTGGAGTCCCCGGAGGAGGGCGTGGCGGTGATGGACCGGATCCGGGACAAGCTCGCCGTGCTGATCGCCCTCAGCGCGAACTCCCCCTACTGGAACGGCGCGGAGACAGGGTTCGAAAGCTACCGTACGCAGGCGTGGAACCGCTGGCCTGGCTCGGGTCCGACGATGATCTTCGGCAGCCTTCCGGTGTACCGGAGGGTAGTGACCCGGCTGGTGGAAAGCGGCGTCCTGATGGACGAGGGGATGATCTATTTCGACTCGCGGCTGTGCCGGCATCATCCCACCGTGGAGGTGCGGGTCGCCGATGTCTGCCTGCGGGCCGAGGACGCGGCGGTGATCGCCGTGCTGGTGCGGGCGCTGGTGGAGTCGGCGTCCCGGGAATGGAACGACGGCATCGATCCCGCCCCGGTGCCGACGCTGCTGCTGCGGATGGCAGCCTGGCAGGCCAGCAACTGCGGGCTGCGCGGGCAGCTGCTGGACTTCGGAACCTTTACCCCAGCCCCGGCCGCGGACGTGGTCCAGGCGCTGGTGGACTTCCTGGCCCCCGTGCTGGAGGAACAGGGTGAGCTGGACCTGGTGCGTGAGGGCGTCGGCCGGATCCTGGCGGAGGGCACCGGTTCGCAGCTGCAACGGGCACCGTTCCGGTCCGGCGGGCTGGCCGCCGTCGTCGAACACGCCGTCGAAGTGACCATGCGGGGAGCCGCCATCGGGGACCCTGCCGACGAGGGCTCGTCCCTGGGCCGGGTCCGCCGGGGCTGACCTCCCAGCCGGCGTACCGGACCGGCCCTAGCTAGACCTGCTTGAGCGCCTGGCCGAGGTCGCGGATCAGGTCCTCGACGTCCTCAAGGCCCACGGAGAGGCGCACCACGCCGTCACTGAGCCCGATCGCCGCGCGCCCCTCGGGCCCCATGGCGCGGTGGGTCGTGGTCGCGGGGTGGGTGACGAGGGACTTCGAATCGCCCAGGTTGTTGGAGATGTCGATGATCCGCAGCGCATCCAGCAGCGCGAAGGCCGCTTCCTTCGCCGAACGCCCGGCCGACGGGGAGAGCTCGAAGGTCAGCACCGTGCCGCCGGCCTTCATCTGCCGCGCGGCCAGTTCGAACTGCGGATGGGACGGCAGCAGCGGGTACTTGACCCAGCTGACAGCGGGCTGCTCCTCAAGCCATCCGGCCAGCCGCAGCGCGGAGGCGGAGGAATGGTTCACCCGCAGGGCCATCGTCTCCAGCCCCTTGGTCAGCACCCACGCGTTGAAGGCCGAGAGCGCCGGGCCGGTGTGGCGCATCAGCTGCTTGACCGGGCCCCCGATGAACTCCTTCGTGCCCAGGATCGCGCCGCCAAGCACCCGGCCCTGGCCGTCGATGTGCTTCGTCCCGGAATACACGATCACATCCGCACCGAAGTCCCCGCAGCGCTGCAGCAGGGGAGTGGCAAAGACATTGTCGACGACGACCGTCGCCCCGGCGGCGTGCGCCAGTTCGCTCACGGCCGCGATGTCCACGATTTCCTGCATCGGGTTCGACGGCGACTCGAAGAAGACCGCCGTCGTGGGTTCCGAGAGCGCCGACCGCCACTGCTCCAGGTCCGGGCCGTCCACGAAGACCGTCTCCACACCCCAGCGGGGAAGGATTTCGTTGAGGATCACGAAGCAGGAGCCGAACAGTGAACGGGCCGCGACCACACGGTCGCCGGCGGCCAGCAGGGCGCCGAGGGCGGTGAAGACCGCGGACATCCCCGAGGCGGTGGCGAAACATGCCTCGGTGCCTTCGAGCAGCCGGAGCCGTTCCTGGAAGGTGGCCACCGAGGGGTTGCCGTAGCGGGAGTACACGAAGCGCTCGTCCTCGCCGGTGAACGCCCGCTCCGCGGCGGCCGCGGATTCGTAGACGAAGCCGGAGTTCAGGAAGATCGGCTCGGACGTTTCCTGGAAAGCGGTGCGGTCGAGTCCGCCGCGGACAGCCTGGGTGTCGGCGCTCCAGCCGGCGGCGTCAGGGTTGAAGCTCACTTAGTGCTTTCCGGACTGGGTGGGAAGGCCGCGGTTCTTCCAGCCGTTGACAGTGCGCTCGCCGTCGCGGTCCGGTTCGCCTTCGAAACCTTCGAGGACGTTATAGGAGGTGTAGCCGGCCTCCGTCGCGGCGACCGCAGCGGCGATGGAACGGGCACCCGAACGGCACAGGAACACCAGCTCGTTGCCTTCGGCGCCGGCGGCCTGCTGTTTCAGCTGCGCAACGAACTGCGAATTGGGGATGCCTCCGGCAAGATTCCACTGGATGAAGAGCGGATCGTTCCGTTTCCCGCCTGCGGGGGCGGTGTCCGGGGTGCCGATGTGGGCCCATTCGCCCTCGGTGCGGACGTCCACCAGGATGGCGCCGTCCTCGAGCTTGGCCCAGGCCTGCTGCGGGGTGAGGTCCCCGGCGTAGCTCACGCGTGGCCCTCGCCGTCGAACTCAAGATCATCCACGGCGTTGGCGACGGCGGCGTCGGCGCTGGCGATTGCCGCCGGCAGCACGACGGCCTGGGCCACGATGACGCTGCCGCCGTTGAATGTGGCTGCCGGGCTGCCGTGCAGCACGTAGCCGTCGGCCAGGGCGGCCGAGACGCGCTCGCAGAAGGCGCGGTCATCGGGGCCGGTGAACAGGCGGTACGCCAGTTTCTCCTCGGCGGACCCGTGGAGTGCGGGGGACGGGGCTGGTGCTGTACCGGGGACAGCGGGGGCGGACGCGTCAGGCATGACGGATCTCCTTCTTTCACGCTTGCAGCTCGAATGGTCGATATGCCGAGTATTCACCTGAGGCACCCCGCCGCGAAAGGGAGGGTTGCCGACCGGCCAGTCAGGGCTTGGCGCCGGTTCTCATTACTCACCAAAAAACGTAACACCTCCGACGCCGGCCCGCAGACCCGCCGTCGTCATGTTAGGTAACGGGACCAACTGCAACGCGGGGTCACGTAGCGCCCATCCGGGGCCTCCGGACGGGCGCAAAGTGACCCCGCGTTGTGGTCGGCGTTGTGGTCGGCGTTGGGGTGGGTGCGGGGCGGGACTACTCGATGGTGGCGTAGAGCGCGTTCAGTTCCGCCGTGAGTTGCCGGCGCAGCTCCGGCGTGCCGATTTCCTTGCCGTCGATGTGGTTGACGGGCGCCAGCAGCCGGATGCTGGAGATCAGCCACACGGCGTCGGCGTCGTACAGGTCATGGGGTTCCAGCGGGCCGTAGCCCAGCTCCCAGCCGGCGGCCTTGGCCGCAGTGAACAGGGCTCCCTGCGAGGTGCCGGGGAGGATCCCGCTGTCGAGCTGGGGCGTGATGAGCCGGCGGACGGTGCGGACCCCGCCGGCCCCGTCGTCGGAGGTTTCCAGGTGCGCGAGCAGAACGGTCGACGTCGGACCCTCCAGGACCCGGCCGTCCGCGGAGGTGAAGATGACGTCGTCCGCGCCCTGGCGGTGCGCGTAGCGCAGGGCCGCCATGTTGACGGCGTAGGAGAGGGTCTTGGCGCCCATCAGCAGCCACGGGGCCCGTTCCCCGACATCGCTGTCATAGCCGCGGTCCAGCAGGATGACGTCGACGCCGGTCTCGCGCTGGCGTCTCCCGGTGGGGCCGGGGGCGGAGGCCTGGACCCAGCAGGTGGGCCCGGCCGCCCCCTCGACGCCGCGGGTCACGAGGAGCTTGACCACCAGTTCGTCGTCGTTGACGGCCGCGGCGCTGGGCGCATGCTGGCGCCGGTATTCGCTGATCGCCGTTGCGATGGCCCGGCGCCAGGCGCCCTCCGCGGGGATGTCGAGCTCCAGCAGCCGGGCGGACCCGGCCAGCCGGTCCAGGTGTGCCTGGAGCTTGCGGGGCTGGCCGCCCACTGCCAGCAGCGACTCGAAGACGCCGTCGCCGCGGGTGGCGCCCTGGTCCGTCGCCATCAGCTGCGGCTTGGTCGCATCGGCCAGCCGGCCGTCGTCGAAGGCGGGATCCAGGAAGACCAGCACCGGGACGGGGGCGGGAAGGGCAGGAGAAGTCATGGCTTCAGCTTAGTGCGGCAGGCCGCGGGATAGGATTTGAAGATTGCCCGTTCCGGAACTATTCCGCGGGTCTGGAACTTGAGGGGTTCGCCTGTGCTGTGGCCATTTTCCCTGGCGGAAACACTTCCGTCCTGGGTGATCCTGATTCTGACTGTGGTTGACCTCGCCATCCGGGTGCTGGCCCTCGGTATCATCCCCGGAAACCGCCGTCCCACCACGGCCATGGCCTGGCTGTTGATCATCTTCTTTGTTCCGGCCGTGGGCCTGGTCCTCTTCCTGCTCTTCGGCAATTTCCGGCTCTCCCGCAAGCGCCGGTCGCAGCAGGATGCGGTGAACGCCCGGGTGCGCGCCGGCGCCTCGGAACTGGCGATGCTGGAAAGCAGCTACGAGGGCCCGGAATGGGTGTCCTCCGCGGCGGAACTGAACAAGACCCTGGGCTCCCTTCCCATGGTGGACGGCAACCACGTGGAGCTCCTGCCCGGTTACCCGGACTCGATCAAGGCCATGGCGGCCGCCGTCCGTGAAGCTGAATCCTTCGTCAACGCGGAGTTCTACATCATGAGCTCGGACCACATCACGGACGATCTGCTGACCGCGATGGAGGAAGCCGCAGAGCGCGGCGTCGAAGTCCGCCTGCTGTTCGACCACCTGGGGACGCTGCGCATCAAGGGCTACCGCAGGCTCATTGCCCGGCTCAAGGCCAGCAAGATCCGCTGGCGGCCCATGTTGCCGCTGAACCCGCTGCAGGGGCAGTGGCGCCGGCCGGACCTGCGCAACCACCGCAAGATCATGGTGATCGACGGCGAGGTCGCCTTCACCGGTTCGCAGAACCTGATCGAGCCCTCCTACAACAACCCGCGTCACCGCAAAGTGGGCCGCGAATGGGTCGAGCTGATGGCGTGCCTGCGCGGGCCGATCGTCACCACGCTCAACGTCGTCTTCGCCACCGACTGGCTCAGCGAAACCGACGAGTCCCTGGAAGGCCAGCTCGCGCACCGGCCCGAACTGCACGCCGGCAACATCACGGCGCAGGTGGTGCCCAGCGGCCCCGGCTTCATCACCGAAAACAACCTGCGGCTCTTCAACACGCTGATCTACTCGGCGCAGCGCAAAATCTCGATCTGCAGCCCCTACTTCGTCCCGGATGATTCCCTGCTGTATGCGGTGACGACGGCGGCGCAGCGCGGCGTGGACGTCGAACTCTTCGTCTCGGAAAAGGGCGACCAGTTCCTGGTCCACCACGCCCAGCAGTCCTACTACGAGGCGCTGCTGGAGGCCGGGGTGCGGATCTACCTGTACCAGGCGCCGTTTGTGCTGCACGCCAAGCACTTCACCATTGACAACGACGTGGCCGTGCTGGGCTCCAGCAACATGGACATGCGCTCCTTCTCGCTGAACCTGGAAGTCTCGGTGATGCTCCTGGGCGAGGACATCGTGCGGCGCATCAGCGCTGTTGAGGATGCCTACCGGGCGATCTCGAAGGAACTGATCCTTGAGGACTGGATGAAGCGGCCGATGGGCGTCAAATACGTCGACAACGTGGCACGGCTGACGGCCACTCTGCAGTAGCCGCAGGCGCGCGGGTGTGCGCCTGCGGCGGCCCGCGCGGCCGGCGTCAGCCGGCGGGGAACTCCGCGCCGAGCGCCGACAGGACCCCGAAGGCCTTGGTCCGGATTTCCTCGTACTCCTCCTGCGGGGAGGAATCCGCTGTAATCGCGCCGCCAACGCCGAGGCTGAGTCCCGCGCGGCCGCCGGCCTGCTCGGTGCGGACGAGGGTCCGGATCGCGACGGCCAGGTCGGTCGCGCCATTGAGCGAGAAATAGCCGATCGCGCCGGAGTACACACCCCGGGGCGCGCCCTCCAGCCGGTCCAGGATGGCCATGGTGCTGACCTTCGGGGCGCCGGTCATGGACCCGGCAGGGAAACAGGCCGCGACGGCCTCGGCCCGGGGCATCCCGGGCCTGAGCCGGGCATCGATGGTGCTCACCATCTGGTGCACCGTGGCGTAGCTTTCGATCGCGCAGAGCCGGCTGACCGACACCGAGCCGGGCACGGCGAAGTGACTCAGGTCGTTGCGCAGCAGGTCCACGATCATGATGTTCTCGGCGCGGTCCTTCGGCGAGGATTCGAGCTCCTGCCGCAGCAGCGCGTCCCGGGCGGGATCGGCGTCCCGGTGCCGGGTGCCCTTGATCGGCTCGGCGCGCATCCCGCCGTCGGCCGCGATCCGCAGGAAACGCTCCGGCGAGGTGCTCGCCACGGTGAGCTCCCCGAACCGCAGGTAGCTGGCGAACGGGGCGGGATTCCGCCGGCGCAGTGCCAGGTAGGCCTCCCGCGGGTCCAGGGCGGCGGCGGGAAGCTCTGCGGTCAGTGCGGTGGTCAGGCAGACCTCGTAGGTGTTGCCCTCGGTGATCTCGTACTGGGCCTCGGTGATTTTGGACTTGTAGGAGACTTCCGAGTCCCGCGCGGCAAAGTCCAGGGGGGCGTGGCCGGGGGCGGATGGTTCGACGGCGCCGCCGCCCGCCCCGGGGTGTCCGGTTGATGCCTCGACGGCGGCGCGGGCCGTCTCCAGCCAGTCCCCGGCGTCCGCGCTGTCCAGGGCCAGCAGCCAGACCGCGCGCTCCACATGGTCCAGCACCACGGCCCGGCCGGCGAACAGCAGGCAGGCGTCCGGGGTTTCGGCCGTGACGTCGCTGCCGCCGGTCTCACGTTTGAGTTCGTAGCCGAGGTAGCCGAGCCAGCCCAGCGTGAACTCGCAGGGGTAGCCCTCGGGGCCGCGGAGGGCGCGGCGGCCCCAGACTCCGTCCAGCCAGCGGAAGAACGGCCCTTCGGTCCGGACCAGGGCGTTGCCTACGCTCACCTGGGTTTTGCCCGAACTGTGCCGGACCGACTGGCCGAACGGGCCGCCGTCGTCCGCCAGGATGCTGAAGCGGCTCCGTTCCGCCGCGTCGCCTTCCGGCGGCAGGGAGGAATCGAGCCAAACGGCGTTGGCCGAGTGGCCGAAGAGGGACTCGAACAGCCGGGCAGGGTCCGGCGCGGCCTCGATCCGTTCGGCGCGGAGCTCGAGGCCACGGCGGGCGGCCAGCTCCGGCAGCAGCACCGGGGACAGCGCCGGCAGGTACTGGAGTGCCTGCAGCACGTCCGCCGGAGCGGCGCCGTCGGCAAGGTTCAGCACCCTGACACCAGCCTGGGCGGGAACGTCGTCCCCGGCCAGCCACTCCTTCTCCTGGGCGGCCCACTGGTCCCAGTAGGGTTCGTAGCTGTCGCCGTCGCGGGCCAGGGCCCTGGTGCGCCGGTCCTGTTCGGGCGAATCGACCCAGATCACCGCGGAAAGGAAGGGGCGTGCGGCCTCCGCGGCGGCGCCCACGCCCTCCACAAGGACGATTTCGGCGGGCTGGGTGGTGCGGACGTCGCCGTCGTAGTGCGCCTTCCAGTCCCAGCTGACCCACTCGGCCGGCGCACCGCGGTGCAGCGGGGCCAGAACCGTTGAGACGTAGCGTTCGATGCCGGCGGCGAGTCCGTTCCAGCCGGGGTAGATGTCCTCAAGATGGAAGAGGGAAACCTTGTGGTGCTCGCGGAGCCGGGCCGCCAGTTCGATCGCCAGGGTGGTCTTGCCTGCTCCGGACCGTCCGTCGATGGCGATGATAACGGGTGCGGGGCTCATGAAATAGAGCGTACCCGCTGCCCTGCGTTGCCGGGCTGTTGTCCGTCCGGCCCTCGACGCTGGTCGAGTTCTACCCGGACGTGCGCCACGATCCCGGGAAGGGCAGCGCGGATCAGGGTCCAGGTGAGGTCGAAGTCCGCGTGGCCGCCGTACCAGGGGTCCTCGATGCCTTGGTCAAGGGGGTCCTTGCCGGCGACGGCCGGATCGAAGCTGCGCAGCATTCGAATCTTGGCCAGGGACGCGCGGTCAGGCGCCGCCTGCTGCAGCCAGCCGAAGTGGTCCACGTCCAGGGCCAGGATGAGTTCGCGGCTCTGGAACCACTCTGCCCGCCATTCGCGCGCCACGTGACGGTCCGAGGAGATGCTGTGGGCGGTGAGCTTGCGGGCGGCCCGCGGGTCGATCGGGTGGCCCACCTCATAGGCCGTGATTCCGGCGGAATCCACCACCGCCCCGGCCAGGCCGTCCGCGGCGAGGGCCTCCGCCAGCATCAGTTCGGCCATCGGCGACCGGCAGATGTTCCCGGTGCAGACCGCGATGATCCGGTACTGGCTCGACAGTGAGGTCATAGTGCAAGCATGAATCATGCCGGTCCTCTTGGCTAGTTTCCGGGCAGCGTGTATTACAAAGCTTGTCACGCTTGTATTTGGGTTTGTCATGTTGGGCGGGGCCTTTGCCCCTATCCGTCGGCCGCCGGTGGCCGGATCATATCCCTATGACGTTGGAAACCAACGTACCGCCTCCGGTTTCCGCGGCGAGGGTGGCGCCGCAGCCTGTGGATGGGGCACCGAACCCGCCGAAGCGGCCCCGCCGATACGTGCTCGGACTCCTCCCGCTGCTGGCCGTGCTCCTGGTTGCTGCGCTGACCGGTGCCGGGGCCGCGCTGGTCGTGGCGCGTGCCACCGGCTGGGGCACCGAAACCGTGATCAGGCAGTACTTGACCACCGGCGGCGCGATGTCGGATCACCCCATGGATATCCAGGCCCTGCTGGCGGCCTCGCTGCCCGCCGTGGTCTCTGTGCATGCCACGACCACCCAGTCCAACCCCTTCCTGGACCCTAGTGGCGGCGGACGTGTGATGGCGCAGGGGACCGGCATCGTGATTGGCAGCACGGGGGAGATCATTACGAACGCGCATCTGGTCACGGGCGTGGTCGGCGGGGCCTCGACCGTGACCGTGACGTTCCACGACGCGAGCCAACACGCAGCCGAGATCGTCGGCTCGGACTCAGAGAACGACCTGGCACTGTTGAAGGTCAAGGGCGTGAGGAACCTGCCCGTGCTGGAGCTGGGGGACTCGGGATCCGCGGCGCCCGGTGACGCCGTGATCGCCATTGGCTACGCCCTGGGCCTGGCCGGCGGTCCAAGTGTCACCACGGGAATCATCTCGGCCACCGGACGGACGTCCGTTGCGGCGACGGGCCTGGGCACCAGTTCCAGACTGACCGAGCTGCTCCAGACCGATGCGCCGATCAGCTCGGGTGACTCCGGCGGGCCCCTGATCGATAGCCGCGGCCACGTGATCGGCATCAACACCATGGTGGCGACGTCCACCGCGCAAGTCTCGGTGAACGGGATCAGCTTCGCCATCGCGGCGGACACGGTGAAGTCCCTGCTCCCGGGCCTTCGCGCGGGAGGCTGAGGGGCTCGCAAGCGAACCGCTGGAACTAACGGTCTGCGGGATTTCCTGACCAGACCGCCTTGTGGAGAATGGACCGCAAGGATGCCACCTCATCGCCGGTGAGCATGTCCAGCTGGCGCGCTTCCGCGGCCCGGGTTGCCTTCTGGGCGGCAGCGTGGAGTGTGCGGCCCGCCTTTGTGGCGGCCACCAGTTTCTGGCGCCGGTCCGAGATTCCCGGCCTTCTTTCGACCAGGCCGCGCTGTTCCAGTTCGTCGATGAGGGCCACGATCTGGCTGGGGTCAAGGCTGAGAAACTCGGCCAGTTCGCGCTGGGTGGGTCCCAGGTTGCCACAGGCCAGCGCCAGAACGGAGTAGGACCGCTCCTTCAGCCCGAACTCCGCAAGGGCGGCGTTGTTAAGTACGCTGCCGGCGGCGTGCAGCTTGGCCAGAAGGAAGCCGATATCCGTGCTGATGCTTGATTTCGCCAGTCGTGCTGAAGCCCCGCCGGAGCTTTCGGTGGCGTCATTTACCTGTTGTGTCATGGTGCCTTTCGGGCGGGTAGCCGGCCGGGTCGTTGAATTATTCAATGATCCCACGCGGGACGCGGCGACGCACATTGAATGCATAAATAAATGATTGACATTTTCAAGGATTTGGCCTCTAATTGAAAGCACTCAAGGGAGACGCGCATCACGCCGCAGGCTCCCGGGGATAGCCGCCGCAAGGCGCAGTGCGAAGGAGCAACATGAGCCTGTCAGGAAAAGTAGCAATCGTCACCGGAAGCGGCCGGGGCCTGGGTCTGGCCTACGCCCGGGAACTCGCCCGCCAGGGTGCCGCCGTCGTCATCAACGACGTCGATGCCGGGGTGGCCGCGGAAGCGGTCCGGACCATCGAGGCCGACGGCGGGAAGGCCACCGCCGTCGTCGCTCCCGTCGGTAGCACGGAGGTGGCCAAGCAGTTGGTGCAGGCCGCCGTTGCGGAGTTCGGCCGCCTCGACATCCTCGTCACCAATGCCGGCATCCTGCGGGACAAATCCCTGCTGAAGATGACGGATGAGGACTTCGACCTCGTGATTAATGTCCACCTGAAGGGCACCTTCACCTGCGTTCGGGAAGCGTTCGCCTACTTCAAGGAAAACGGCATCGCCGGCCGCATCATCACCATTGGCTCGCCCACAGGCCAGCGCGGTAACTTCGGCCAGACCAACTACGCCGCGGCCAAGGCCGGGATCGTCGGCATGGTCCGCACCTGGGCGCTGGAAATGAAGAAGGCCGGGGTGACTGCCAACGCTGTGATCCCGGTGGCCGCCACCGCCATGACCAAGACGGTCCCGTACTTCCAGAAGGCGGTCGAAGCGGACGAGCGCGGCGAGACCATGCCGGCCTTTTTCCGGCACGATCTGGGTTTCGGAACCGCTGACGACGTCGCGGGACTCATTGCCTTCCTCGCTTCCGACGAAGCTGCCGGCATCACCGGCCAGGCGATCGGCGCCGGCGGGGACCGCCTGCAGCTCTGGACCCACCCCGAGGCCTCGGTCACCGAGTACCGAGAGGGCGGCTGGGGCTACCAGGACCTGGTGGAGGACTTCGGCGCGCTCTTCGGCGACAAGCTGCAAAGCGTCGGCGAGGAATTCCTGCCGCTTCCGGAAGAGCTGAAGCCCGAACCGGCTGAGGCCCGCTGACATGGCCTCCCAGCGCTATGAACTCGGCATCGACGCCGCGAAGCTCGACGCGATCGACATGCACGTCCACCTCGAGGTGGACGGCCACGGCCACCAGTCCCTCCCGCCGGCCCTGACAGAGGCCTCGGCCAAATATTTCAAGGCCGAGGACCGGACCCCGTCGCTGGACCGGATCGCGGAGGTGTACCGCGGACTGAACATGGCCGCCGTCGTGTTCACCGTGGATGCCCGCACCCAGCTCAAGCACGAGCCCAACAGCATCCAGGAGCTCATCGCCGGTGCCGCCCGGAACAACGATGTGCTGATTCCCTTCGGCAGCGTGGATCCACGCACCGGCGCCGAGGCCATCCAGGGCGCCAAGCACCAGGCCATCGACCTGGGCGCCCGCGGGTTCAAATTCCATCCCAGCCTCCAGGGCTTCGACCCCTCCAGCGAACAGTTCTACCCGCTCTGGGACGCGCTGCAGGAACTCGGTCTCCCGGCCATTTTCCACACCGGACAAAACGGCATGGGCGCAGGGCTCCCGGGCGGCTACGGCATCAAGCTCGGCTACTCCAACCCGCTGCTGCTGGACGCCGTCGCGGCGGACTTCCCGGAGCTGCAGATCATCATGGCCCACCCCTCGGTGCCGTGGCAGGACGAGGCAAACTCCATTGCCACACACAAGTCCAACGTCTTCATCGATCTTTCCGGCTGGTCGCCCAAGTACTTCCCGGAATCTCTGGTGCGGATGTCCAACTCCGTGTTGCAGGACAAGGTGCTTTTCGGTACCGACTTCCCGCTGATCACCCCGCAGAAGTGGCTGGGGGCCTTCGCGGACCTGCCGCTCAAGGACGAGGTCCGGCCCAAGATCCTCAAACACAACGCCGTCCGCCTGCTCGGACTGGGAGGCTGAGATGTCGGTAGAGACGGGCCTGTCCGTAAAGGCTGTAAACCAAACCAGGCTGTACGGCGTCTGCGACTACTACGACGCCGAGTCCCTGTTGACGCCGAGTCCCTGTTGACGGCGGACGAGCGCCGCGTGCTGGGCAGGCTGCGGACCTTCCTCGACGAGAAGGCCCGGCCGCTGCTGGCGGATTATTGGGAACGCGGCGAATTCCCGGACCAGCTGGCACAGCCGCTGATCGACCTGGACCTGATGGAACCGGCAGAACTGACCGGCGCCCCGGGTGCAGAGCGAACACCGGCCCGGGGAATCTACCAGGGCTTCCGGATCTTCGAGCTCGCCCGCACCGACGCCTCGCTCGCCACGTTCTACACGGCCCAGGCCGGACTGTTCCGGACCGCGATCCGGGTCGGCGCCTCCGCGGAACAGCAGGACGAGTGGATGCCGAAGGTCATCGATTTCTCGCTGAAGGGCGTCTTCTCGCTGACAGAACCGGAGTCCGGCTCCGACATCGCCGGCGGGCTCACCACCACCGCCCGCCGTGTCCAGGGCGGCGACGGTGACGGCTGGGTCCTCGACGGCGCCAAACGCTGGATCGGCGGTGCCGCCACCGCGGATGTCCTGGCCGTATTTGCCCGTGATGTCTCCGACGGCCAGGTCAAGTCCTTCCTCGTCGAGCGGGAAGCCGCCGGTGTGACGCTGGAGAAGATCCACGGCAAGACCGCGTTACGGATGATGCAGAACGCCCACATCACCCTCGACGGCGTGCGGGTTCCCGAATCCATGCGTCTGCACAACGTGAACTCGTTCCGGGACGTCGCGGCGATGCTGTGCGCGATGCGCTCGGACGTCGCCTGGATCGCCACCGGCATCGCGGCCGGCGCGTTCGAGGCGGCCCTGCGCTATGTCACGGAGCGCCGGCAGTTCGGGCGCACGCTCGGATCCTTCCAGCTCGTCCAGGAGAAACTGGCCCGGATGCTTGGAAACGTCACCTCGGCGCTGTCCCTGGTGGTGCGGCTGACCGAACAGCAGTCCAAGGGCATCTACCGCGACCAGGACTCCGCCCTGGCCAAGATGCAGACGTCCCTGCTGATGCGCGAAACCGTCGCCCTGGCCCGCGAAGTGGTCGGCGGCAACGGCATCACGCTGGAAACGGATGTCGCACGCTTCCACGCCGACGCCGAGGCCGTCTATTCGTACGAAGGCACCCACGAGATCAACGCCCTCATCGTGGGCCGGGCGCTGACCGGTGAAAGCGCCTTCACCCGCTGACCACAGCACCTAACTCGACCATCACACCCCGCTCCGGCACCGCCGTCGGACCCTTCCCTACCCCGCCCAGCCCTCCAGGAGGACATCATGCCCAATCTCGTCGTCGATTTCGACAAACTGCTCACCCTCGCCGGCACCGACCTCGGCGTTACCGGGTACCGCGAAATCACCCAGGAACAGATCAACAAGTTCGCCGACGCCACCGGTGACGACCAGTGGATCCACGTTGACCCGGAACGCGCCAAGGACGGTCCGTTCGGCGCCCCGATCGCCCACGGCTTCCTCACCCTCTCCCTCATCATCCCCTTCTGGGGCGAGCTGTTCGACGTCGACGGCGTCACCACGAAGGTCAACTACGGACTGGACAAGGTCCGTTTCACCTCCCCGGTCAAGGTGGGCGCGCGGATCCGGATGCGGTCCACCATCACCGAAGTCACCGAGGTCAAGGGCGGAGCCCAGATCAAGGTCGCCAACACCATCGAGATCGAAGGCCAGGAGCGCCCCGCCGTCGTGGCCGAATTCCTCGCCCGCTTCTACAAGTAAAAGCCCGCCAAGAACCTTCCTCTGTTCAAAGGAACAACCATGTCCCAACTCACTCAGCTTCAGGCTATGGGCACCGCCGAGCGTCGCAAGGAAGCGCGCACGGTCATTGCCTCCAGCTACCTGGGCAGCACGATCGAGTACTACGACTTCCTCCTCTACGCCACGGCCGCAGCGGTCGTTTTCCCGAAGGTTTTCTTCAGCGGCATGGACGACTGGGTGGGTGTCGTGGCGGCCTACGGCACGTTTGCCGCGGGCTACGTGGCACGCCCGGTGGGCGGCATCATCTTCGGCCACTTCGGCGACAGGATGGGCCGCAAGAGCATGCTGATCATCTCCATGCTGGTCATGGGCCTGGCCTCCACCCTGATCGGGCTGGTCCCGGGTGCCTCCGTGGCCGGACCATGGGGTGCGGTGCTTCTCGTGATTCTTCGCGTCTTCCAGGGCATCGCCGTCGGCGGCGAATGGGGCGGGGCCGCCCTGATGGCGCTGGAGCACTCCGAATCGGGCAAACGCGGGTTTGCCGCCTCGTTCGTCAACGCCGGGGCGCCCACCGGTGCCGTCCTGGGCACCCTCATCATGGGCGCATTCTCCGCGCTGCCGAACGATCAGTTCCTCGCCTGGGGCTGGCGGGTGCCGTTCCTGCTCTCCTTCGTGCTGCTGGGCGTGGGCATGTTCGTCCGGCTTAAGGTTTCCGAAAGCCCCATCTTCAAGGCGGCGCTGGAACAGGAGGAGGCCGAGAAGGCTCAGGCCGAACAGGAAGCCGTCCGGCAGGGCATGACCGCCAAGCGGGATATTCCGCTGTTCCTGGTGCTGCGGCGCCCGAAGACTCTGATCTTCACCATGCTCGCCGGCGCCGCCGGCTTCGCCCTCCAGGTGGTTCTGGCGACGTTCTCCGTCACGTATGCAGTCTCCAAGGGCGCGGACCGGCAGGGCGTGCTGTACGCGTTCGCCGCAGCCTCGGCCCTGTCCATTGTGTTTGTCATCCTGGGCGGAAAGCTCTCCGACAAACTCGGCCGGCGCCCGGTGATGATCGGCGGACTGGTGCTGTTCATCATCTACCTGATCCCCATGTTCTCCCTGCTGTCCTCCAACAACATCATGCTGATCTTCGTGGCCTTCGCCATCGGCCTGATGATCCACTCCACCCTGTTCGGGCCGTTGGCGGCCTTCGTGTCCGAGCAGTTCGGCACCACCTCCCGCTACACGGGCGCATCCCTGGGCTACCAGCTGGCAACCCTGCTGGGCGCCGGCTTCACCCCGGGCATCGTGGCGCAGATCTACAAGGACTCCGGGCAGGACACAACATCGGTGGTCTGGTACCTGGCGATCATGTCGGTGGTCTCAATCGTCTTCATCCTGCTGACCCGGGAAACAAAGAACAACGACCTCCAGACCGTCCAGGCCTGACCCTTTTTCGGGTCCCGGCAAACGGGCTAACCTCACAGTAGAAAGGATTCGCCGTGGAGAATTTTGGCATCGGCTCGTGGCTGCAGCGTCGCCGCCCGAAGTCCGGCAGCAAAACCGCACTCATCAGCGGAGACCGGGAAGTCAGTTACGAACAGTTCGCGGACCGGACCGTCCGGCTCGCCAACGCATTGCGGGCCCGCGGCGTGGCCAAGGGCGACAGGGTTGCCTATCTGGGCGAGAACCACCCGTCCTTCCTGGAGACCCTCTTTGCTTGCGGCACGCTGGGCGCAATCTTCGTCCCGCTCAACACGCGGCTGGCACCCCCGGAAATTCAGTTCCAGCTGCAGGACTGCGGCGCCGGGACGCTGGTTCACGCAGGCAGCCTCGGAGACTTGGCAGCCCGCGGGGCGGCCGGCACGGCGGTGGCGACCCTCGTCGTCGTCGCCGACGTTGCCGGCGACGGCAGTAGCCCGGCGGTGGCGACCGGAGTCACTGGGGGCCCGACGGCGGTGGAGGACTTTGAGGACCTGGTGGCCTCCGGCTCGGACCAGCCGCTCGATGAACCGGTCACGCTGGACGACGGTGCCATGATCCTCTACACCTCCGGTACCACGGGCCGGCCCAAGGGGGCCCTGCTGACCCACGGCAACGTCACGTGGAACTGCTTCAACGTGATCGTGGATTTCGACTTCTCCTCGCAGGACGTGGCGCTGATGATTTCGCCGATGTTCCACGTGGCGTCGCTGGACATGGGCGTCCTGCCGACCCTGCTCAAGGGAGGAACGGTGGTGCTGGAGCCGAAGTTCGACGCCGGCCGGACGCTGGAGCTTATTGAGCGGCACCGGGCGACCACCATCAGCGGGGTACCCACCACCTATCAGATGCTCGCCGAGCACCCGGCGTGGGCCACGGCGGACCTCAGCTCCCTGAACAAGCTCACCTGTGGCGGATCAGCGGTGCCGATGCGGGTGCTGGAGGCGTACGAAGCGCGCGGCCTGCGGTTCTCCAATGGCTACGGCATGACCGAGACTGCGCCAGGCGCCACCACCCTGCCGGCAGCCCGGTCCAGGGACAAGGCTGGATCGGCCGGGCTTCCGCAGTTCTTCACCGATGTGCGGATCGCAGCATTTGACGGGAGCACCGCTGCGCCGGGGACAGTCGGCGAGATCCAGATCAAGGGCCCGAACGTGATCCCCGAGTACTGGAACCGGGCTGACGCCACCGCCGAGTCATACGCGGAGGGCGGCTGGTTCAAGTCAGGCGACATGGGCTACAAGGATGACGACGGGTTCGTCTTCGTCTCAGACCGGATCAAGGACATGATCATCTCCGGCGGCGAGAACATCTATCCCGCCGAAGTGGAACAGGCCATCACCGAACTCGATGCGGTCGGAAGCGTGGCCGTGATTGGTGTGCCGGATGAGAAGTGGGGTGAAGTGCCCCGGGCAGTCGTCCTGCTGCGCGAGGGCGCCCAACTCACGGAGGAGCAGCTCAGGCGCCACCTGGAAGGACGCCTGGCACGTTACAAGATCCCCAAGTCCGTCGTGTTCGTCGATGAGATGCCCCGGACAGCCAGCGGCAAAATCAGGAAGGCCGACCTTCGGAAACTGAGTTCCATCCAGCCCTGACCGGGTGTCGTGCTGGACCGTCAGTGGATGAGGGCCAGCGCGACGCCGACGGCCATGAACAGCACGCCGAACGTCCGGTTGAGGATCCGCTGCCCGCGGGCATCGTGGGTGAAGCGCTGGAAGGACTTGGCGGCGGCGGCGAAGAAGAACCACATGACCAGGATGTCGATGACCACCACGGTGACAGACAGGGTCACGTACTGCGGCAGGAGCGGCGCCTCCGGGCGGATGAACTGCGGCATAAAGGCCAGGAAGAAGACGATTGCCTTGGGGTTCAGCAGGTTGACCCACAGGCCGCGGCGGAACATGGAGAAGGCCGGCTCGTTGCGCAGCGCGGCAGCCTTCTCCTGGTCCAGATCGGGTTTGTGCCGGAACTGCTGGATGCCCAGGTAGACCAGGTAGGCGGCGCCGGCGTAGCGGATGACGTTGAACGCGACCGGCGAGCTGGCCACCAGCACCCCGACGCCGAGGGCCACGATCACGATGTGCACAATCAGGGCGGCCTGCTGGCCGAGGATTCCCCAGATGGAACGCCGGAAGCCGGAGTTCAGGGAATTGCTCATGGTGTTGATGGCG
The DNA here is from genome assembly GCF_001750145.1 of Arthrobacter sp. U41. Taxonomy (NCBI): domain Bacteria; kingdom Bacillati; phylum Actinomycetota; class Actinomycetes; order Micrococcales; family Micrococcaceae; genus Arthrobacter; species Arthrobacter sp. U41. The sequence continues at coordinate 912,913 of NZ_CP015732.1, read as the reverse complement.
CCCGCGCCGGGAGTGAAGCTGATCAGGACGCCGGCGCCCGCTAGGGCCAGCCACAGGGAGGGTTGCACTGATTCAGTTTACGTCCGTGAATGGGACTCCCGCGTCCGACGGAGGCTCCGGGCTGCCGGGTCGCTACTATGGCGACTGTGATCCTGCGCCGCGCGTTAGCCTTACTGCTGTTACTGCTGGTCCTTTCCTTCACTTCCGTCTCCGGTGCAGCAGCGCAGGCCAGCGGCCCCGACCCGGTTCCCGGCGCGGGCGGGCAGGCGGACCGTAAGCCCTCCGGGCAGGGGGAAGAAGGGCCGCTGTGGGGGGTGCAGCTTGACTGGTCGACGGACTCCGCCGCCCGGTATGCCGGGCGTCTGGGGAAACCGGCGGCTCTCTATGGCCATGAATTGTCGCTGCCCGTCCGGGAGCAGGAAAAGACGTTCATCCCGCAGTTCCTGGAGCAAGCGCAGTCCAAAGGTGCCGATGCGCTGATCACGGTTAATCCGAGGATTCCCCTGGCGCAGGTTGATGAGAAGACCTCAGCTGAGCTGGCGCAGGAGATCAAAGCGATGGCTGAGGGGTTTCCGGGCCGGCTGTTCATCCGGTTCGCCCCCGACATGAATGCCGGCTGGCCGGCCTGGGGTCAAAAGCCAGCGGAGTACATTGCGGCGTTTCGCGTCGTCACTGCCTCCATGCGCGACACGCTGGAAGACCCGGTGATGGTCTGGTCGCCGTTCCAGGGCGGGGACTACCCCTTCGTCCCGGCCCCCGATGCCGCGCAGCCCGGCAGCCCGGGCTTCAGCGCGTTGGACACAAATTCCGACGGCGTCTGGAACCCTGAGGACGCGGCCTACTCGCCGTATTACCCCGGGGACGACGCGGTGGACTGGGTGGGGCTGTCCGCGTTCCATGACGACACTGCCGGCGGACCGCCGGCCAACACCCTGCCCGCTGCGGACGGGCTTGCCCGCATGCTGGGACCCGCGCAGCCGGTCCAGGCCGCGGTCGACTTGGACTTTTACGCCGGCTACGCCGTGGCCAGGAACAAGCCGCTGCTGTTGGAAACGGGAGCCTTTTACAGCCCCGCAAGCGGTGGACCGACTGAAAAGGACATCAAAAGTGCCTGGGTGAGCCAGATACTCGCATCGCCGGACTCCGGATACGACAACATCGGAGCCGTGCTCTGGAACGAAACCGTTGAACAGCGCGCATCCGGGGAGGTGGCCATCGACTGGCGCCTGACGGCAGATTCCGGCACCGCTGCGGTGCTGGCCGACGCGCTGGCGGCGACCAGCTTCCGGACGGGCGCGGAGACGGCAGGAGGAGGCGGAACCACGGCAGACACGCCCGCGGGCGGCGGGGTGATTTCCGGCGGCTGGGCGTGGATGGCTGCTGCGGCGGGCGTGGCGCTGGCCGCCGTTTTGTGGGTGCTGCCGTTTCGCTGGTCCGCAGCGCGCTCGTGGGCCTATCAGGAAGAGACTTTCAGGGACCGGCGCGTGGATATGCTGCGCGGCATGGCGATCCTTTTTGTGGTGGTGAACCATGTTGGCCTCACCTCGTTGTTTCAGCTGCTGACCCAGGAAACGATTGGCGCGGTGTCCGGCGCGGAATTCTTTGTCCTGCTCTCCGGAACGGTGCTGGGCATGGTCTACGGGCCAAGGATCAAGGACAATCCCGGGGACGTGGTGGACAAAACAGCCGGCCGGTCCTGGAAGCTCTACGTCACGGCCCTGACCGTCGTCATGGCGGCCTTCTTGATCAGCCTCATACCGCTCGTCCAAAGCTCGGTCCTGACCGGGTTCACGGACCAAGGAACCGGTGCGGCGGGCGCTGCAGCGGCGGGCCGCAGCTATGACATGTATTCGGAGGTGGAGGGGCTGCTGCAGTTTCCGGTCCCGGCCTGGCTGATCCCGAAAATCCTGCTGCTTGAGTTCGGTCCGTGGCAGTTCAACATCATGGGCCTGTACGTTGTGCTCCTGCTCCTCAGCCCCCTGATTCTCTGGGCGCTGTCCCGGAGGCTGGCATGGCTGGTCCTGCTGGTGAGCGGCGCCCTGTATACGGTGGGCTCCTTGTCCCGCATCCGTCTCCTGCCCTCGCAGTTCGAGGATTCCTTTCCCCTGATGGTCTGGCAGATCCTCTTTGTCCTTGGCGTGACTGCCGGCTATTACCGCAGGCCCCTCGTGGATTGGTTTTCCCGGCGCAGGAGCGTGCTGGCTTGCTGCGTGCTGCTGACAGTACTTTTTGCCCTGTTCGCCCTGTCCAACCCGTACCTTTCCAACGCCTACGATGTCCGCCTTGCTTTGCTGCCGGATGCCCTGCACCAGATGCTCTACAGCGGCTATTTCGGCCGGACGTACCTTGGCGCGGGACGGCTGCTCAATGTCCTCCTGGTGGTCATCACGGCGTATACCCTCTTGACCGCCTACTGGAAGCTGCTGGAGCGTGCGCTGGGCTGGTTCCTTATCCCGCTGGGGCAGAACACCCTGTATGTTTTCATCATCCACGTGTTCCTGATCCTGGCCCTGGCCAATATCCCGGTGCTGCAGCCGGGCAACCTCTGGCTGAACACCGGTGCCTACATATTGCTGCTGGGCCTGGTGTGGACGATGGTCAAGACCAGGTTCCTGTTCAGCGTCATCCCCCGCTAACCGCTTCGGCGCGCCGCCAGGGCGGCCGCGAAGGCGCTCGAGGACGCCGTGCTGCTGTTGATCCGCCAGTCCGTTTCCTTGTTGAAGTGGAACCAGACCAAAGCAGTGATGTCCGGCTGTCCCGCCAGATAGCTGACCAGCTGGGCATTCCAGTCGGCTTTGGACCCGCCCTGTTCCGCGGAGGACGTTTCCGCGATTAGGATCTGCTTGCCCGGAGCCAGCGACCTTAGCTCGGCCAGGCCGGTCCCGAAGAGGGCGGACGGGGCGGTCCAGCTGCTCCAGCTCGCGGAGGTTCCCCAGTTATAGCCGTCCAGCGCCACAGCATCAACGTAACCGGTGCCGGGAAAGAGGCCCTCCATCGGCGTCGAACCGTAGTACGGAACGTTCGGGTTCCAGACCCACGACACGTTGGAGGCGCCGGTGGAGGCAATCACGTCATGCACGTGCCGCCAGGCGGCCGCGTAGTCGCCGGGGCCGTTGCCGTTGACGCCTTCGGCCCACGGGTACCAGTTGCCGTTCATCTCATGGCCGAAGCGAAGCAGGACGGGGTGCCCCCACCCCGCCAGTGCGGTGCCCCACCGTGCCAGATGGGCATCGAAGTCTCCGGCGGTGATCCGGTCCAGCGAATAGGCCGGCTGAATGGTCCCGCCGCCCCAGGCCCACGGCTCCCACGTCAGCAAGGTCACGGCCCCCCGGGCACGGACGGCATCCAGTTCGGACAGCGGCGGGGCCTGGTTGAAGTCTTTATACGACAGAACAATCGACGGCGCTTCGCCGGCGAGCGACGCGGCGGCATCCAGTTCTGCCGAGGCTGCCGGGCCTCCGGGGGTGCCCACACCGAACCGCAGGCTTGCGGAACTGATGGCAGGAACTGCGGCGGCCGGAGCGGGGTCCGGCGCGGTCTCACCCTCGCCGACCGAGGGGGAACTGTGGGTGAGGGTGAAAGGTGCCGTCACTGCGGTGGCGGACACTTGGGCCGTAATCAGCACGACAGCGTTGGCGGACTCCGGGATAACAACAGGCACGCTGAACCAGCCCGAAGCGCTGGACGTGAAGCTGACGCTGTTGCTGCCCGCCTTGACCGTTCCCTGCGATTTTTTCGGGAATCCTGTTCCGGTCACCTTCACGGACGTGCCGGCCGGCCCGGAACTTGGGCTCAACGTGAGACCCGCCGTGGCGGCGCCCGCCGACGGGACCACGCCCAGCAGCAGAGCCAGAACCGTCGCAGCCCCGATAACCAATGATTTGAATGCCTGTCCCATAAGACTCCCCAGCCCCTAGCGCAGAAAGACGCGGCTTCAGTGTATGGACTGGTACCGCGTCAGTGGATAGTCAACCGCCTGAGCGCGGTAGCTCAAAATACCACCCGTAACGCCGCTATTTGCTGCCCGCACCCGGAGTCCCTGGCAGGCAGCGAATATGTCCGTAAGGCCCGCGGCTCAGGCCCGGGCGATCACCTCGCCGTTGGGAATCAGGAACCAGCCGTCCTCCGTTGAACCCCAGAGGTGCCAGCCGGCCGAAATGCGGGCCAGATCGGCGGCATTGGCGAAGCCGTATTCGAGCGCCTGGTCCGCGAAGGCCGAGTGCAGCACGCGTTCGCCCCAGACCCGCGCCTGCCAGCGGCGCTGCTGGCCGGTGGCGTACAGCCAGTTGCTGCTGGACGGCGCGACGTCGGTGAACCCGGCGGACTGGGCCCAGGAAACCAGGCGGCGGCCGGCGTCGGGCTCGGCCCCGTTCCGGCGGGCGATCCGCTGGTAGAGCTCCATCCATTCATCCAGCTCGGGGACGGCCGGGAACCAGCTCATGCCGTGGAAATCCGCGTCGCGTACCGCAACGATCCCGCCGGGCTTGGCGACCCTGCGCATTTCCCGCAGGGCCGCGACCGGGTCAGTGAGGTGCTGCAGCACCTGGTGGGCATGCACGACGTCGAACGATTCGTCCTCAAAGTCCAGATCGTAGATGTTCCCGGCGACAAACTCGACATTCCGCACGCCGCGCTCGGCCGCGAGGGCGGTCGCCTGGCCGATCACCTCGGGCGAGCGGTCCAGTCCGGTGACCTTCCCGGGGGCGACGAGCACGGCGAAATCGCATGTGATGCTGCCCGGCCCGCAGCCGACGTCGAGCACCGAAACCCCGGGGGTGAGATGCGGGAGCACAAACGCCGCGGAGTTCTCCGCTGTCCGCGAGGCATGGGCGCGGACCACCGACTCGTGGTGGCCGTGGGTGTACACATCTTCGGGCTGCTGCGCACTCATAAGGAAACGCTACCGCTTCGCGCCGTTATCCACCGCCATTCCTCGCCAGTGGATGCTTCTCGGAAGTGTCCTCCCACCCGAGCCGACGGCTCAACTCACGGGTGGCCCGGTCCAGGGCAGCCAGAATAGTCTGCTGCGCCGGGACCTGCGGGGACCGTGAAAGGGTGGCCGCTGCCTCGGTGCTGTAGGCATGTGTGACGGCAATGGAGGCGACGGTGCGTCCGGTCCTGTCCCGGACAGGCTTGGCAATGGATGCAAGGCCTGCGGTCACTTCCCCGAACTCGCGCGCGAAGCCCTGCCTCCTCGCGGCATCCAGTTGCTGCAGCAAATCGGTATAAGTGACGGGTCCTCTGCCCGTTCTTCGGATGAACGCAAAATTGGGCGGGAACAGCGCCCGCAGCTGGTCCTCCCCGAGGGCCGCCAGGATCACCCGTCCGGAGGCTGTCAGGTGGGCCGGGAGACGGACGTCCTTGGCGGTCACCAGCGGCGTCCGCAAGGGGGCTGTCTGTTCGTGGATATAGAGGGTTTCGTGCCCGTGCAGCACTGCCAGGTGGGCGGTTTCTCCTAGTGCGAGGACCAAACGCTCCAGGACGGGCCTTCCGAACCTCGCCAGCGGCGCCTGGATGCTGAAGGCCTGTCCGATTTCCAGGGCTGCGATTCCCAACGCGTAGGACTTGAGTTCAGGAATATGCGTGACGTACCCCAGGGACTGCATTCCGCGCAGGAGCCGAAACGTTGAGGACCGGGGGGAGCCGATGGCCTCGGCTATCCGCGCCGCGGACACCGGGGTTGCCTGGGTGGCTAGGTAGCTCAGGACGTGCAGGGAGCGCATGGAAGTGTCCGCGTCGTTTCCCATGTCAGCCCTCCGAGTGATCTGAATCTCATATGTGAGACCGCTTCCGCCGGTATTCCATTGTCCCTGCTTCCGGATAAAGGTCTGATTGGTTCTATACAGTAAACGGCCGCGTCCGGACGGACAGCGGCACACGTACGTGTCAGGAGACGACGATGGCCATCACTTCGGAGGCCCCGCGAACAAAGCCGCGGCAGATGTGGAAACTTTTTGTGTACAGCGGGATCGGGGCGTTCATGTTCTTCGTGCCGTTGACCATCGGCGGCAAGAACACCATCATGCTGGACCACATTGTCACGTTCCTCCAGGCGAGCCTGGGCCCGGTGCTGCCCTACTACGCACTCGCGGTCATTGTGGCTGGAGCCGTGTATCCCTTCATCACCGGATCCTGGAAAAGATCCGTCGTGGACGGCGTGTTCTCTGCATTTAAGGTTGCGGGCATGGCGGTCGGCTTCATGATGGTCTTCAGGGTCGGTCCTGCGTGGCTCTTCAAGCCCGATATGGGTCCGTTTCTTTTTGAGAAACTCGTGATTCCGGTGGGACTGCTGGTTCCCATCGGCGCTGTCTTCCTCGCCTTGTTGGTCAGCTATGGCCTGCTGGAATTCATCGGCGTTATGGTTCAGCGGGTCATGCGTCCTATCTGGAGGACTCCCGGCCGCTCCGCGATCGACGCCGTAGCCTCATTCGTCGGCAGCTACTCCCTGGGGTTGCTGATCACCAACCGTATCTACAAGGAGGGCAAGTACACGGCCAGGGAGTCGGCCATCATCGCCACCGGATTTTCCACGGTGTCGGCCACTTTCATGGTCATCGTGGCCAAGACGCTGGACCTGATGGGACAGTGGATGACCTACTTCTGGGTGACGTTCCTGGTGACCTTTATGGTTACAGCCATTACGGTCCGGATCTGGCCGCTGAACAGCATTCCCGACGAGTACCACCCGGACGCAAAGCCGCAGCCGGAGGAGGAAGTCACGGGGAAGCGGCTGCACGTGGCGTGGCGCGAGGCCCGGGAAACGGTAGCGTCGGCGCCTTCGCTCGGGGTCAATATCTGGACCAACGTCCGCGACGGGCTGCTGATGGCCATGGCAATCCTGCCTTCGATTCTCTCGATCGGGCTGCTTGGACTGGTTCTCGCCACGTTTACACCGGTCTTTGACTGGCTGGCGTTCGTGTTCTACCCGTTCACGTGGGCGCTCCAACTGCCCGAACCGATGCTCGTGGCAAAGGCCAGCGCGGTGGGCATCGCAGAGATGTTCCTGCCGGCCCTGCTGGTCGTCGAGGCGGCCCCGGTGGTGAAGTTTGTGATCGGAGTGGTGTCCGTCTCGGGCATCATTTTCTTCTCGGCCCTGGTGCCGTGCATCATGGCCACTGACATCCCCATTCCCGTGTGGAAGCTAGTGATCATCTGGTTCCAGCGCGTCGTGCTGACGCTGATCCTGGTGACGCCCATCGCGTTCCTCCTCTTTTAGCCGGCTGGCTTCGGCGGCAAGAAGACCCGCCCGATACGCCGGCGCGGGTTCGGCGCGCATCCCATTCATCGTCGGGGCGCTATTGGAGGCGGCGCCGTCGGCTGCGCCGCCTCCTGCCCGGCCCTGACCGTCGCCTCGATCATCGAGATCATGAAGCGTGTGGCGATCTCCAGTTCCTCGGGAGTGAATTCGGCCATCGCGGCGCCCATGTGGCGGGCCAGCGGCTGAAACATGGCGCCGCCGTCGCGGTAGGCCTTGGGGGTCATCCGGAGCTGGACCTGCCGCCGGTCGGTGCCCTGCCGTTCGCGGACCACGTGGCCGGACTTGTCCAGCCGGTCAATCAGCGCCGTGGTGGCGGGCGAGCTGAGGTGGAGGTCCTTGCGGAGGACGCCGGGGGTGACGATCTGGTTCCTTGCGGTGTGCTGCATGATCACGGCCAGGGCATTGAGGTCTGTCCGGTGCATGTCGTTGCGTCCGCCGGCGGAATCCACATAGCGGTTGGCTTCCAGGCTGAATTCCTGCAGCAGCCGGACCAGGGGAGGCGGTCCGGAAGATTCGGGGCGTCCCGACGGATCGACTGTCACGGTGCGCCTTCCTCTCCTGTGGCTCGGTCACGCCCGCTCCGCAGTTGGCGCCCTCCGGAGTTTACTTCAGCGGCCACCGGCCCCGGGCCCGGCCCGGTCCCGCAAACTTTGCCAAGAATTCAGCCCGGCCGGGTTTATCTCCATGGTGGAGATAGTCTACTATGGACTAAATTCTACTCCTCCGAGGCAACCACCAGAAGGAACCATGAACAAGACCCCACGCAGCAGTGCCCGTGTCCCTTTCTGGTTGCGCTGGCTGGTTCCCGTCCTGCTCGTTGTCACCTGGCTCGCCATCGCCGGGATCGGCGGACCCACCTTTGGCCGGCTCAGCGAGGTCTCCTCAAACGACCAGGCGTCCTTCCTGCCGGCAGGAGCCGAGGCCACGGAGGCCCAGGACTGGCAGGCCAAATTCCGGGACTCCAACGAGATCCCTGCTGTCATTGTCATTGAAAGCGGATCAGCCTTCACCCCCGCGCAGCTCGGCGAGGCGGCAGCCCTCAAGGGAAAGCTGGAGGCCCTGGGGGCCGGCAGCACCGTCATTGGCCCCATCCCGTCAGAGGACGCCAAGGCCGTCCAGTTTGTAGTCCCGATCGATTCCGCCGGTGAAGTGAAGGAAGTTGTCAAGGAGCTCCGCGAGGAGGTGCAGGCGTCCGCCCCGGAGGGAATGCAGACCTTCGTGACCGGTCCGGCGGGGCTTACCGCGGACCTCGTGAGCGCCTTCGCCGGAATTGACGGCATCCTGCTGCTCGTGGCCCTCGGGGCGGTGTTCCTGATCCTGTTGATCGTCTACCGCTCGCTGCTGCTGCCCATCGCCGTGCTGTTCACCTCGGTCTTCGCCCTTTGCGCCGCCATCCTGCTGGTCTTTGGCATGGCCAAGCTCGGCTGGATCCAGCTCAACGGCCAGAGCCAGGGCATCCTGTCCATCCTGGTGATCGGTGCCGCCACGGATTACGCACTGCTCTATGTGGCACGGTTCCGTGAAGCCCTGTCGCACACCACCGACCGCACGGCCGCGGCGCTGACGGCGTGGAAGAAGTCGTGGGAGCCCATCATCGCCTCCGGAGCCACGGTCATCATCGCGCTGCTCTGCCTGCTGTTCTCCGACCTCAACTCCAACAAGGCTCTCGGGCCGGTGGCCGCAGCGGGCATCCTGTGTTCGCTCTTCGCCGCACTGACCTTGCTGCCTGCGCTGATGGCGCTGCTGGGCCGCGCCGCATTCTGGCCCTTCCGCCCCAAGCTCCTTCCGGAGACCGAGCGCGAGCCGGAACTCGTCACCGGGCTCGAGGGCCAGAAGGGCCTGTGGCGTGCCACCGGTTCCCTTGTTTCGCGCCGGCCCCGGACCGTCTGGATTGCCTCCGTGCTGTTGCTGCTGGTGGCCTCCGCCGGCGTCCTGCAGCTCAAGGCCAACGGTGTCCCGCAGACCGATGTCATCCTCACCGCCTCCAACGCCGTCGACGGCCAGGACGCCCTGGCCCGGCACTTCGACGCCGGCACCGGCAGCCCCGCCGTGATCGTCGCTGATGAGGCCCAGGCGCAGGCGGTGCTCGACAAGACCAGAGCGACCGACGGCGTCGGGGACGCCTACCTGCTGGCAGACGGCGGGGTGCCGATCATCGCCGGTTCCCCCGCGGCGCCCGGGCCCCCTGCCGCGCCCGGTGCGCCGACGGCTCCCGGCGTCCCCGCGGCGCCCGCGGTCAGGGACGGCAAGGTCCTGATCAACGCGACGCTGAACTTCGCCGCTGATTCCACCGAGGCCGAAAACGTCGTCGTGGCCCTCCGACAGGAACTCAAGAAGGTCGACGGCGGAGCCCTGGTGGGCGGCGTGACCGCGACGGCCCTGGACACGAACACAACCGCCCAGCGTGACCTTGTCACGATCATCCCGGTGGTCCTCGCGGTCATCCTTGTGATCCTGATGCTGCTGCTGCGCTCCGTGCTGGCGCCGGTCCTGCTGGTGGCCTCGGTCGTCCTGTCCTACGGCGCCGCGATGGGTGTCTCCGCCTTCGTGTTCAACAACCTCTTCGGGTTCCCGGGAGCCGATGCCACCGTTCCGCTCTTCGGCTTCGTTTTCCTGGTCGCCCTGGGTGTGGACTACAACATCTTCCTGATGAGCCGGGTCCGGGAGGAATCCATCAAGCACGGCACCCGGCCCGGCATCCTGCGAGGCCTTGGCGTCACCGGCGGCGTCATCACCTCCGCCGGAGTGGTCCTGGCGGCCACCTTTGCGGCCCTGGGTGTCATCCCGATCATGTTCCTGGTGCAGCTGGCCTTCATTGTGGCCTTCGGCGTGCTGCTGGACACCGTCCTGGTCCGGTCGCTGCTGGTCCCGGCCCTGGCCTACGACATCGGGCCGCGGATCTGGTGGCCGAGCAAGCTGGGCCGCCCTGAAACGGATGCTGCCGCGCGTGCCCTGCCGGCTGCCCCGGAGCCGGAACCGGAACCTGCGGAGGCGGGAACCCGCTAGCCGGAACCCGCGAGCCGGAACAGGCGGCCGCCGTCACTGCGCCTGGTCCCTCCACCCGGCAACGGTGGCGGCGGCTGCCTCCTGGAGCGGGGTGGGTCGCAGCCCCAGGGCCGCCTCGCTGGCCCGCGAGTCCATCACGAAGGGGTGCTCGAACTGGTACAGGGTCTCGGCCAGTTCCCGTGTTCCGGCGGAGACCATGCCCATGGTCCGCAGGGCCCAGCCGGGGACCGCGGCCACACGCGGTGTCCGGACGCCGGCGGCGGCGGCGAACGCTTGGGCGATCCTCCGCTGGCTCAGCGCCGGGCCGGTCGGTGCATGCCAGACCCGGTTCCAGAGCGCAGGATCCTGCGCGGCCCTGATCATGGCGGCGGCCAGATCGGGCACATAGGTGAAGGAATGCGGCAGTCCCGCATTGCCGACCACCATCAGGGATTTTCCCGCCAGGACCGGCTTCAGCATCCGCTCGCCGGCATGCGCACCGCGGACCCGGGGACCGAAGAAATCGCCCGCCACCACGCTCACGGTGTCTGTTGCCGACGCCGCACGGGCCCTCAGCAGCGCGGTGCGGATACCCCGCTTGCCGCCCCGGGCGTCCCGCGGGCCCTCCTCGGTCATCGGCCGGTTCGGCTCGCTGTAGGAGTACAGGCTTTCCGGAAAGACGACGACGGCGCCGGCCTCGCCCGCCGCGGCCAGGACCGTCTGCTCGGCGCCGGGCAGTTCCTCCGCCCAGGCCTTGGCGCTGTACTGCGAGCCGTGGATGCAGTGGAAGACGGCCCTGGCCCCGCGGAACAGCCTGCCCAGTTGCGACCGGTCGGACACATCAACGGCCAGTTTTTCGACCAGCGGGTGCTCGGGCCCGCTGCCGGAGCGGGTAAGCACCCGCACCCGGTGTCCCGCCGCGGCGAGCTGTTCGGCAACCGTCCAGCCGACCGGGCCGGCGCCGGTGACGACGTACAGGGCCGGGGTGCGGGCCGCAGGGGATTCGGACTGGGACATCGAGTGCTCACTTTCCGTGTTTGTTTGGGTTTCGGCTGCCTGGCTGTGTCTCTCCGCCGTCTCTCCGCCGTCTCTCCGGTCGGGGTTCCCCCTCGCATAGAGAGAGCGGTGCTCTCTGGATTCAGGATGGCCCTGGTCGGCCGCGAAGTCAAGAGCGGTGCTCACATTAGTTGACACCGCTCTGCCTTGTGGAATGCTGGAGCCATGCCGCAGCCCGCCAGCGCCCCTCCCGTAAAGCCGCCCACGCCCCGCGAGCGAGCCCGGGTCCGGACCATCGAGGACATTGTGCGCCTTGGCCGGGAGCATCTGGCGGCGCGCGGTGCGGCCGCACTGTCCCTCCGCGCCGTGGCCCGGGATCTCGGCGTCGTCTCCTCTGCGGTCTACCGGTATGTGGAGAACCGTGAGGAGCTGCTGACCCTGCTGCTCATCGACGCCTACAACGAACTCGGCGACGACGTGGAGGCCGCCGTCGCCGCCCTGCCCGGGGCCGACTTTGCCGGACGGTTCAATGCCCTGGGCTCCGCGGTGCGGCGGTGGGCGCTGCGCGAGCCGGCCTGCTACGGACTCCTCTTCGGCAGCCCCGTGCCCGGATACCGGGCGCCGGCTGAACGGACCACGGGACCGGGGACCCGGGTCATCCTCGCCCTGATGGCAATCCTCGACGGCGCCTACCGCGCGGGCCGGCTGGCGGAACCCGGCGGCCAGGCCGCCGTCGGGCCGCCGCTGGCCGCTGACCTGGCACGTATCCGCAGCGGGATGGGACTGGCCGTGCCTGACCGGCTGCTGGCGCGCGGCGCGCTTGTCTGGACCTCCCTATTCGGCGCCATCAGCTTCGAAGTTTTCGGCCAGTACGGCGCGGACACCTTCGCCGCCCCGGATGAACTGTTCGCCCACCACCTGGCCGTGCTGGCGGAACTCGCGGGCCTTCGACCCTCCGAGGAGCAGCCCCGCTGACGGGACACCCGGGGCCCGGAAGTGCCTCCGGGGCGGGGTAACACTCGCCTCTGTTGCCTCCCGGCGGCGCTCGATAGACTGCCCCTGCGCCTGCCTGGGCGCGCCGAGGCTTCCCGGAAGGATCCAACCATGTCCGAAAACAACGAGATTGATCGAAAGGCAACGGAATCCGAAGCGGCCACCGCCGAGGGCCAGTACGTCGAGGGCGACTACGGTGCGGCGGGCACCGCCGGGGAGAATCCGGCCCAGGCCGGCGAAGGCGAATACCCTGCCGGTGATTACGGGGCTGCGGGCGTCAGCGGCGCCACCACCGTCGGAGTGGAGGAAGGCGACTACCCCACGGGCGACTATGGCGCGGCGGGTGCCGGCGGCACGCCGGCGACGGCCGCCGAAGAAGGCGAATATCCCGAAGGCGACTACGGTGGCGCCGGCGGCGCGGGCGGCCGGCGCGCCGTGAACCGGGAAACCGAGGCGGAACCCGCCCGGGATGACTCCGCAGGCGAGGCTGGCCGCGGGGACCGCTGATCAACAGGCTTCGCGTTCAGCGAACACTCAAGTCGCCTGCCTCGGTATTGTGTGAGCAGGCCCGGAATTCCGGGGAAGTATTGCCGCCGGGGACGGTTGCGGACAGGCCGAAATTCAAAGTTGAGCGCACCGCGCTCAACTTTGAATTGACATTGAAACGGGTCTGAGTAAAGTTGAGTGTAGATCGCTCAATAACGGTCGGACCTCTGGGTCCGCAGCCAAACCGGCAAGTTTCCACGGAAAGTTAAGGACGCAACACATGTCACGTGCAGTAGGTATTGACCTCGGAACGACCAACTCCGTCGTCTCAGTTCTCGAAGGTGGCGAGCCCACCGTCATTGCCAACGCCGAGGGTGGCCGCACCACGCCGTCGGTTGTTGCATTCTCCAAGTCCGGCGAAGTGCTCGTTGGTGAAATCGCGAAGCGCCAGGCCGTCAACAACATTGACCGCACCATTGCCTCGGTCAAGCGCCACATGGGCACCGACTGGAGTGTCGCCATTGACGACAAGAAGTACACGGCGCAGGAAATCTCCGCCCGTATCCTCATGAAGCTCAAGAACGACGCCGAGTCCTACCTGGGTGAAAAAGTCACCGACGCCGTTATCACGGTGCCCGCGTACTTCAACGACGCGCAGCGCCAGGCCACCAAGGAGGCCGGCGAGATCGCGGGCCTGAAGGTCCTCCGCATCGTCAACGAGCCCACCGCGGCCGCCCTCGCTTACGGCCTGGACAAGGGCAAGGAAGACGAGCTCATCCTCGTCTTCGACCTCGGCGGCGGAACTTTCGACGTTTCCCTGCTCGAAGTCGGCAAGGACGAAGACAACTTCTCCACGATCCAGGTCCGCTCCACCGCCGGTGACAACCACCTCGGCGGCGACGACTGGGACCAGCGTGTCGTTGACTACCTGCTGAACCAGCTCAAGGTCAAGGGCATCGACCTCTCCAAGGACAAGATCGCCCTGCAGCGCCTGCGTGAGGCCTCCGAGCAGGCCAAGAAGGAACTGTCCTCCTCCTCGAGCACCAACATCTCCCTCCAGTACCTGTCCGTCACCCCCGACGGCCCGGTGCACCTGGACGAGCAGCTCACGCGTGCCAAGTTCCAGGACCTCACCAAGGACCTGCTGGACCGCACCAAGAAGCCCTTCCAGGACGTCATCAAGGAAGCCGGCATCAAGCTCTCCGAAATCGACCACATCGTGCTCGTGGGCGGTTCCACCCGTATGCCTGCTGTCTACGACCTGGTCAAGGAACTCGCCGGCGGCAAGGAGCCGAACAAGGGCGTCAACCCGGATGAGGTCGTCGCCGTCGGCGCCGCGCTGCAGGCCGGTGTCCTGAAGGGCGAGCGCAAGGACGTCCTCCTGATCGACGTCACCCCGCTCTCGCTCGGCATTGAAACCAAGGGCGGCATCATGACGCACCTGATCGAGCGCAACACGGCCATCCCGACCAAGCGGTCCGAGACCTTCACCACGGCGGATGACAACCAGCCGTCCGTGGCCATACAGGTCTTCCAGGGCGAGCGCGAGTTCACCCGCGACAACAAGCCGCTGGGTACCTTCGAGCTGACCGGGATCGCTCCGGCCCCGCGCGGTGTCCCGCAGGTCGAGGTCACCTTCGACATCGACGCCAACGGCATCGTGCACGTCTCCGCAAAGGACAAGGGCACCGGCAAGGAACAGTCCATGACCATCACGGGCGGTTCCAGCCTCTCCAAGGAAGACATCGACCGCATGGTCAAGGATGCCGAGGAGCACGCAGCAGAGGACAAGGCCCGCCGCGAGGCAGCCGACACCCGCAACACTGCCGAGCAGCTTGCCTACTCCGTGGACAAGCTGATCGCCGACAACGCGGACAAGTTGCCCGAAGAGGTCAAGACCGAGGTCAAGGCCGACGTCGACGCCCTCAAGGCCGCCCTTGAAGGCACCGACGACGCAGCGGTGAAGACCGCGTTTGAGAAGCTGCAGGCTTCCCAGACCAAGCTCGGCGAGGCCATCTACGCCCAGGCAGGTTCCCCGGACGGCGCCACCGGCGCCCAGGGTGCACCCGCCGGTGAGAAGGCAGCAGGAGCCGACGATGACATCGTCGACGCCGAGATCGTTGACGAAGACGAGAAGAAGTAATCATGCCGCATCACGGTAACGAAGAAGAGCACGGTTCTTCCGAGAGCCGTCGCGACGCTGAACAGCAGGAGAACGAGCCGCAGAAGCCGATCATCCACGACAACCGCAAGGTTGATCCGAAGACCGGCCAGGCCCGCCACCCCGACCAGGAGCGCGCCGCCGCAGGGGACTCAGACTCCGGGGACGCCCTGTCCCAGGCGGAGGACATCCTCAACAGTGTTGAGGTGCCGGCCGCGGAGTCGGTGGCCCAGGGTGCCGGCGCTGCGGAGGCGGAGGAGCTCAGGAATGACCTGCGCCGCCTCCAGGCCGAGTACGTCAACTACCGCAAGCGCGTCGAACGCGACCGTGCCGTGGCAGGGGAGATGGCCGTCATCGGCGTCCTGAACTCCCTGCTCCCGGTACTGGACGACGTCGACGCCGCCCGCCAGCACGGTGACCTCACGGACGGACCCTTCGCCGCGATCGCCGCCAAGCTGGAGAACGCGCTGAAGACGTACGGCCTGGTGCGCATCGATGAGACCGGCGTGGAGTTCGATCCCACGATCCACGAGGCCCTCATCCAGCAGCCCGGCCCGGATGTCGAGATCGACACCGTCAGCCAGGTCCTGCGCTCCGGGTACAAAACCGGCGACCGGGTCCTGCGGGCAGCCCAGGTCATCGTGGCCGTCCCGGCGTAGCAGTACCCCATCGAGGTGACAGTTCGCGCCCGTGTTTCGACCAAACATCGGCGCGAACTGTCACCTCGGCACACAGACTTGAAAGGAAACGCCATTGGCTAGCCAGGACTGGGTGGACAAGGACTTTTACAAGATCCTTGGAATCGCCAAGGACGCTTCCGACGCCGACATCAAAAAGGCTTACCGGAAGCTCGCGCGGCAGCACCACCCGGACACCAACGCGGGGGACACCGCTTCGGAGCGGAAGTTCAAGGACATCTCCGAGGCCTACTCCGTGCTTTCCGATCCGGACGAGCGCCAGCAGTATGACGCCATCCGGGCCATGGGCGGCGGAGCCCGGTTCGCTCCCGGCGGCAGCGGTGCGGCCGGTGGCGGTGCGGGCTTCGAGGACCTCTTTGGCGGGCTCTTCACCGGCGGCGGCGGACGCCATTCCGGCGGCTACAGCACCTCCGGCGGCATTCCGCCGGAGTTCGCCGACCTCTTCGGCGGTGGCGGCGGCTTCGGCGGCGGCCAGTCCTTCCAGCGTGCACCGCAGAAGGGTGCGGACCGGACGGCGTCGACCTCCATCTCCTTCGCCGGATCCATCCGCGGGACCACCATCGGCCTTCGCGAACCGGACGGCGAAGTCATCGACGTGCGCATCCCGGCCGGCATCAAGGACGGCCAGAAGGTCCGGGTCCGCGGCAAGGGCCAGAACGGTCCGGCCGGCTACGGGGACCTTATGGTCACCGTCTCGGTGAAGCCGCACGATTTTTACGTCCGCGACGGCGACAACCTGCGCATCCATGTCCCGGTCTCCTTCCCGGAGGCAGCCCTGGGCGCCGACATCGAGGTTCCGACCATCGACGGCGACAAGGTCAAGGTCCGCGTCCCGGCCGGTACACCGTCGGGCCGCACCCTCCGGGTCAAGGGACGCGGCGTCAAGCATGCCAAGGCCACCGGCGACCTGCTGGTGACCATCGACGTCGCCGTTCCGCGGAAGCTGAACAAGGAAGCCGAGGAGGCCGTCAAGGCTTTCGCCGCGGCAACCGCCGGCGAGGACGTCCGCGCCGAACTGGCAGCCAAGGCCAGGCTCTAGGAACGGACGCCTGCCATGGCCATCGACTTCGAGCAGCCGATCTTCGTCATCTCCGTGGCCGCGGAACTGGCGGACATGCACCCCCAGACGCTTCGGCAGTACGACCGGCTGGGCATCGTCTCGCCCAGCCGGGCCCCCGGCAAGTCCCGCCGCTACTCGCAGCGGGACATCAACATGCTCCGCGAGGTGCAGCGGCTCTCGCAGGAGGGCGTCTCCCTCGAAGGCATCAAACGGATCCTCCAGCTGGAGAACCAGGTGGCCGCGCTGCAGCGCCGCGTCACCGAACTAAGCGAGGAGCTCGAACGCCGCCCCCGCAGCCTGGAATCCCGCATCTTCGCCGCCGGAGCCGCGGGCGACGTCGTCAGCCTGGCCCGCGGCAAGCGGCCCCGCGCCCGCTCGCAGGCCGTCGTCGTGTGGAGGCCGCGGAACAGCGAATAACGTCGCTGGGCTGTGCGTTCCTTCACCCCTCCAAGAAGTCCACTGGTCCGTCCACGTAGTCCGCGGCCCGCGGAACGAGTACCCGCGCCCGCATCCGGGTAGTCGCAGGCTGCAAAGACGGGTACAGCGATTGCGTGACTTCCGGGCCGCCCGGCCGTTTGAATTGTCCTGGCATAAAAGACTGGCGCCACAGCCAGCGAAACAGCGAGGACAGCCGGGGGGCACTGCATGTTTGATCCATTTACGCCGGGTGAATCGGCGCCCGAACCTGCACTGACCGCGGGCCGGTCATGAACTCCGGGCTGCAGGCCCTGGCCATGTTCGCCGGATCGCTGACGGGCTCGATCCTGTTGTCCCTGGGCCAGGCAATCGTCGTTGTGTGTGTCTGCTTCGACATGGTTCGGGCCCTTTCCGTACCGCGGTCCCACCGCCGCTACGTGGCCAACACCGTCTTCACCACGCTGGCCTGGCCCTCGATCCTGATCTGCGGGGTCAGTGTGCTGATCGACGCCGCGAGCGGGACGTGGCAGGACGTCGCGGGCGGAGTCTTCATGATGGTCGCGGTGACTTTCCGGTGGCGCCACGGCGGTGACGAGGACAGCTGGTGGAAGGGCAGGGGCAAGAAGCTGGCCACCTGGTTCCGGACCCGGACGGCCCCCCGGTCCGTGACTGCGCCGGCCGCGGCCTGACCCCCCGCAACGCGGGGTCACTCCGCGCCCATCCCGGGTGGTTTTACCGGCGCTAGGTGACCCCGCGTTGGATCGTCAGTAACTTGCGGGGGTGTCGTTGTCGGCCGGAGCGATGAAGTCGGCCGCGAGGGCTTCGGAGCCGCGGGCAAGCAGCGCCACATCGGCGCCCACGAGGACAAATGCCGCCCCTGCGGCCAGGTACTGGCGCGCCGTGGCGGGGATGAAAGCGTTGACGCCGGCGGGTTTGCCGGCCGCTTGGGCGGCGGAGAGGCAACGTTCGACGGCGGCCCGGACCTCGGGGTGTTCCTGCTGGCCGAGCAGGCCCATGGAGGCCGCGAGGTCGGAGGGCCCCAGGAAGATCGCGTCCACGCCGTCGACCGCCAGGATGTTCTCCACCACGTCAACAGCCGCACTGGACTCGATCTGCACGGTGACGCTGATGGTCTCACTGGCGCGGGCGAGGTAGTCCGGGATCCGGTTCCAGCGTGCGGCGCGCGCCAGGGCGGAGCCGACGCCGCGGACCCCGTGCGGCGGGTAGCGGGTGGCGGCCACGGCGGCCTCCGCCTCGGCCGCTGAATTCACCATCGGGACCAGCAGGTTCTGCACGCCCAGGTCCAGGTACTGCTTGATCAGCACGGTGTCGTTCACCGGCGGGCGGACCAGGGTGTGGACCGGGTAGCCGTTGATGGCCTGCAGCTGGGCGAGGATGGATTCGAGCCCGTTGGGGCTGTGTTCGGCATCGACCAGGAGCCAGTCCAGGCCTGATCCGGCGCAGAGTTCGGCCACCAGGGGGCTGCCGGAGCAGATCCACATCCCGGCCAGCGGACGGTCCGCCGCCGCCAGGGCTTCCCGGAAAGTGTTCTGAGGTTCTATTCGAAGCGGCATGTCACAACTCCCAGGGGTCCGTAGTCTGCGTGGACGGTGTCGCCCTTGTACACCCACATCGGCCGGGTGAAGGAGCCGGCCAGGATGATGTCGCCCGCCTTCATGCTGTCCCCGTGCGCGGCGATCTTGTTGGCCAGCCAGTGCACGCCGTTGGCGGGGTGGTCCAGGACGCCGGCGGCGACGCCGGTTTCCTCCACGGTCTGGTTCTTGTAGAGGATGGCCGAGACCCAGCGCAGGTCCACGGCATCGGGGCGGACCGGGTTGCCGCCGATCACCATGGCCCCCATCGCGGCGTTGTCCGAGATGGTGTCCACGATGGTCCGGCCCTCCATTTGGATCCGGGAATCGAGGATCTCGAGGGCCGGAATGACGTAGTCGGTGGCATTCAGGACATCGAAGATGGTGCAGCCGGGGCCGGTGAGGTCCTTCTTCAGCACAAACGCCAGTTCGACTTCCACCCGGGGATGGGTATACCTGTCCCATTCCACGGAGCAGCCCGTCTCCAGCACCATGTCATCAAAGATGGCGCCGTAGTCCGGCTCGGTGATGCCGGTGGCGGCCTGCATGGCCTTGGAGGTGAGGCCGATCTTGCGGCCCACCAGCTTCCGCCCGGCGTTCTCGTTGCGGCGCCGCCAGAGCTGCTGGACGGCGTAGGAGTCCTCGACAGTCATCCCCGGATAGCGGGCGGTCAGCAGGGGGACCGGAGTCCGGCTTCGGCCGGCCTCCAGCAGCTCATCCGCGATGGCCTCGATCGTTGCGGGCTCAAGCATTCGTTCGTGTTCCGTTCAGTCGGTGGGACGGGCAACCGGTCCCGCAGCCTGGGATGCGGGACCGGTCAAGGGGATGGACGTTAGAGCTGCGCGCCGAGCTTGAACCCCGTCCTGTCTCCTTCAGGGGAACCGTCCTTGCGGGTGTAGGAGAACCCGTCGGCGCCCACGGTCACGGCCATTTCGCTCTTATCCTCGCGGACGATGACCGGCTGCGGGTTCCCGTCGAGGTCCAGCACCAGGGAGGCCTCGGTGTACCAGGACGGCACCACGGGGTTGCCCCACCAGTCGCGCCGCTGGTTGTCGTGCACGTCCCAGGTGATGACGGGGTTGTCCGGATCGCCGGTGTAGTAGTCCTGCGTGTAGATCTCCACGCGGTGGCCGTCCGGATCCAGGATGTAGAGGTAGAAGGCGTTGGAGACGCCGTGGCGGCCGGGGCCGCGTTCGATCCGGTCCGAGATCCGCAGCGCGCCCATCTTGTCGCAGATCTGGATGATGTTGTGCTTCTCGTGGGTGGCGAAGGCGATGTGGTGCATGCGCGGGCCGTTGCCGCCGGTGAGGGCGGTGTCGTGCACGGTCTGCTTGCGGTGCATCCAGACGGCGTAGCTGACGCCGTCCGAATCCTGGATGTCCTCCGAGACCCGGAAGCCCAGATCCTCAAGGTACTTGCGGCCCCGGGGGACGTCCGGGGTGACCTGGTTGAAGTGGTCCAGACGGACGAGTTCGCCGGCGGAGTAGAGGTCATAGCGCTGGGTCAGGCGTTCGACGTGCTCGGTTTCGTAGAAGAACTCGTAGGGGAAGCCCAGCGGGTCCTCGACGCGGACGGAGTCGCCGATGCCCTTGGTGAAGCCTTCTTTGCGGCGTTCGGTACGGCAGCCGAGCTCCTTGTAGTAGGCCTCCGCGGCATCCACCTCGGCGGGGGACTTCACCCGGTATGCGAACGCGGCAACGGCTGCGATCGGGCCCTTGCGCAGCACCAGGTTGTGGTGGATGAACTCCTCCAGGGAGCGCAGGTAAATGTTGTTCTCGTCTTCCTCGGTCACGTGCAGCCCCAGGACGTCCACGTAGAACGCGCGGGACTTGGCGAGGTCGGTGACGACGATTTCCATGTAGGCGCAGCGGACGATGTCCGGAGCCGGGACGGTGGGGTTGGGGATGAAGTTGGTCATGATGCTCTCTCTTCCTTTAAAGGGGGTGCGGGGATTAGCTGTCGCCGCCGGCGGCGGCGTCTTCGACGCTGCCGAACTTTGGCGTGTGCACGGTGCCGAGGGTGATGTGGACGGCCTGCTGGTCGGTGTAGAAGTCGATCGAGCGGTAGCCGCCCTCGTGGCCGAGGCCGGAGGCCTTGACGCCGCCGAAGGGGGTTCGGAGGTCCCGGACGTTGTGGCTGTTGAGCCAGACCATGCCGGCTTCGACGTTCTGCGAGAAGTTGTGCGCCCGGGTCAGGTTCTGGGTCCAGATGTAGGCCGCCAGGCCGTACCGGGTGTTGTTCGCCAGCGCCAGCGCTTCCTCGTCGCTGTCGAACGGGGTGATCGCGACGACGGGGCCGAAGATCTCCTCCTGGAAGATCCGGGCGTCCGGTGCGACGTCGGCGAAGACCGTGGGGGCAATGTAGTTGCCTTCGGGGAGGTGGTCCGGGCGCCCGCCGCCGGCCAGCAGCCGGCCCTCGGACCTGCCGATCTCGACGTAGGAAGCCACCTTGGCGTAGTGCTCGGGGTGGACCAGGGCGCCGACCTCGGTCCTGGGGTCGTGCGGGTCACCGACCACGATGTTTTTGGCGCGGGCGGCGTACTTGTCGCAGAACTCCTCGTACACGGCGCGCTCCACCAGGATCCGGGACCCGGCGGTGCAGCGCTCGCCGTTGAGCGAGAAGACCCCGAACAGGGCCGAGTCGATCGCGGCGTCCAGGTCGGCGTCGGCGAACACAACACACGGTGACTTGCCGCCGAGCTCCATGGACAGGCCCTTGAGGTTTTCCGCGGCGTTGCGGAAGATCGTCTGGCCGGTGGTGGTTTCGCCGGTGAAGGAGATCAGCGGCACGTCCGGGTGCTTCACGAGCGCGTCGCCGGCCTCCTCGCCGAGGCCGTTGACCAGGTTGAACACGCCGTCGGGCAGGCCGGCATCCTTGAAGATCCGGGCCCAGAGGGACGCGGAGAGCGGCGTGAACTCGGCGGGTTTGAGCACCACGCAGTTGCCGGTGGCCAGTGCGGGGGCCAGCTTCCAGGACTCGAGCATGAACGGGGTGTTCCAGGGCGTGATGAGCCCGGCGACGCCGATCGGCTTGCGGTTGACGTAGTTGATCTGCGCGCCGGGGACCTTCATGGCGTCATCGAACTGGGCCACGATCAGGTCCGCGAAGAACCGGAAGTTCTCCGCGGCGCGGAGGGCCTGGCCCCTGGCCTGGGTGATCGGCAGCCCGGTGTCGAAGGTCTCCAGTTCCGCGAGCCGGTCCTCCTGGGCCTCGACGGCGTCCGCGATCTTGTTCAGGATGCGGGCGCGTTCGCGGGGCTTCATCCGCGGCCACGGGCCGCTGACGAACGCTTCCCGGGCGGCGGCGACGGCGAGGTCGATGTCCTCCTTCTGGCCGGCGGCCGCGGTGGCGTAGTTGGTGTTGGACACCGGGTCCAGCACATCGAAGGTCCGGCCGCTGACGGAGTCAACGAATTCGCCGTTGATGTAGTGCTGGATGTGGGTGGTCAGGTCCTGCGGGACGTAATGGGTTTGAGCGTCTTCGGCGGTGAACGTCATTGTTTTTCCTTACTGATAGTGCAGCGCGGGGTCACTTACGGCCCGTGCGGGCCCCATTAATGGGCGCTATCTGACCCCGCGTTGTTTTGGGCCAGGTAGGCGTCCAGGGTGGCGGAGCGGTGCAGGCGGGCGGCTTTTTCGATCTGGTCGGCGCTGGCGCCGGACTCGATGAGCCGGAGCAGCGCCTCATGTTCGTCCACCGACTCATGGGCGCGGCGGGGGACGAAACGGAACGTGGAGGAGCGGAGGGATGCCAGCCGGTTCCAGCCCCGGTGGACCAGGTCCAGGATGTGGGGATTGGGGCAGTGCTCGAACAGGATGCTGTGGAAGTCCTGGTTCAGCCGGGTGAACCGGACGGGGTCGAAGTGCTCCAGGCATTCGCGCAGCTCGGCGTTGACGTCCCGGGCCCGGGCGATTGCTACGGCGTCGATGAGGGGAGCGGACAAGGCCGTGGCGGCGCCCTCGACAATGCTGAGGGTCTGCATCGTGTAGAGGTACTCGGTGGGGTCAATGCCGGCCACGGTGGCGCCCACATTCCGCTCGAACTTCACCAGGCCCTCGGCTTCGAGCCGGCGGATGGCTTCGCGGACCGGCACCACACTGACGCCCAGATCCTCGGCGATCTTCGCCAGCACCAGCCGGTAGCCGGGGGAGTAGCTCCCGTCCACGATCCGTGCCTTGACGGCCGCATAGGCCTGCTCGGACTTGCTGCCGGTGTGGGTGGCGGTGTGCGCGCCTATGGCGGTGTCACTCATTGGCTTTGCCTGCTTCCCAATTCTCGTAGCGGGCCCGCCAATCAGGGTCCATGGGGTAAAGGCCGTCCACACTGTGGCCCTGCTGCACCATCTCGGCGATGAAGACCTCCTCGCGCTCCTGGGCGATGGAATCATCCGCGAGCTCCTCGGCCAGCGCCGGCGGGATCACCAGGATGCCGTCCGCGTCGGCCACGATGATGTCCCCGGGCTGGACCGTGGTGCCGCCGCAGGCGATCGTGATGTCGGTGTCCCACGGGATGTGCCGGCGTCCCAGCACTGCGGGGTGCGGGTTGGCATAGTAGGTGGGCATGTCCATCGCGGCCACCGCGGAGAAGTCGCGGACACCGCCGTCGGTGATAACGGCGGCGGCGCCGCGGACCTGGGCACGCAGGGCCAGGATGTCGCCGATGGTGCCCGTGCCCTTTTCACCGCGGGCCTCCATCACCAGGATTTCGCCTTCGTTGACGGAGTCGATGGCCTTCTTCTGGGCGTTGAAGCCGCCGCCGTGGGTTTTGAAGAGGTCCTCGCGGTTGGGCACATAGCGCAGGGTCCGGGCCAGCCCCACGATCCGTTTGTCCGGGCGGGTGGAGGTGAGACCGTCGATGCTGACGTTGTTCAGGCCGCGCTTGCGCAGCTGGGAGGACAGGGTGGCCGTGCAGACGCTTTCCAGCTTCGCCTTCAGCTCCGGGGAGAGGACATGTCCGACGGCGGCGGGCGGCGCCTCTGCCGGCTGGACAGGCCCGACGGCCGCGAGCCCGGCCGCCGCGCGGGATCCGTAGGCTTCCTCCCGCTGGAGGTCATCAGTCCTGGGCTGGGCGCCGAGGTCAGCGAACGGCGTCGTGCCTTCCGCCACCAGCGTGACCAGGCGGCCCGTGGTGAGGCCGCCGGCAGCGCCGCCGCCCGCCGTCGTGCTTTCGGCGCTGACTTCAACGGCGCTGACTTCAACCTCGAGCACGTCGCCCGGCGTGGCCACGGAGGCCCCGGCGGGGGTGCCGGTCAGGATGATGTCGCCCTCCTCGAGGGTGAGCAGCTGGGAGAGGTCCGCGACCAGCCGGGCGAACGGGAAGAGCAGGTCCCCGGTGGTGTCGTCCTGGACCGGGTCGCCGTTGTGCCAGGTGCGGATGCGGAGTTTTGCGGGGTCGACGGCGGAGGCGGCGATCAGTCCCGGGCCCACGGGGGTGAAGCCGTCGCCGCCCTTGGACCGGAGGTTGGAGCCCTTGTCGGCGTAGCGGAGGTCGTAGACGCCGAGGTCGTTGCTGGCGGTGATCCACTCGACGTGGCTCCAGGCGTCCTCGATGCCCACGCGGCGGGCGGGCTTGCCGATGATCAGGGCGATTTCGCCTTCGTAGCCGAGGAGTTCGCAGTCGGCCGGGCGCTCCACTGTTGAACCGCTGAGGGCCAGGGAGGAGGAAGGCTTCAGGAAATACGACGGCTGCTCGGGAGTGCGGCCGCGCTGGGCTGCCCGGCTGGGGTAGTTGGTATGCACCGCGATGACTTTGCGGGCCGCGGCCAGGGTGTGGTCGGTGACCTGTTCCAAGAATGACTCCTCATCGAGTACGAAATCGTATACGAAGACTATTGCCCAGAAACCCGCGGATCGTCAACCCCCTCTTCGGGGTGAGTTTTCGCGGCACTTGTAACGCGGGTCATATCTGCGTAGAGTTTTGGATGGAGACAAAATTCTAATATCGAACATCAAGTTCTATTATCGAACACGCGGTGGCGGCAGCGGTCCGCCACACAGCGAAGTGCCACACGACGAAGTGAGGAAAGCCCGTGCAGTTCCACCACCACGGTTACGTATCCGGTGACCCGCGAGTCCAGCCAGCAGCCGGCGTCGGCATTGACCGGCCCGCAGAACTTCCCGACGAGGTCGACGTGCTCATCGTGGGCACCGGGCCTGCAGGCGTGGTCACCGCCGCGCAGCTGTCCCAGTTCCCCGGCATCACGACGCGCATCGTGGAGCGCCGCGGCGGGCGGCTCCCCATTGGCCAGGCCGACGGCATCCAGGCCCGGAGTGTGGAGACCTTCCAGGCTTTCGGCTTCGCCGAGCGGATCATCGCCGAGGCGTACCGCATCACCGAGATGGCGTTCTGGAAGCCGGACCCCGCCGACCCGTCCCGGATTGTCCGTGGCGCCCGCGCCGTGGACGACACGACCGGCATCAGCGAGTTCCCGCACCTCATCGTCAACCAGGCCCGCGTCCTGGATTACTTCGGTGAGTTCATGGCGAACTCGCCCACGCGCATGTCGCCGGACTACGGCCTGGAGTTCCGGGGCCTCAAGGTCACCGACGGGGAGGAATACCCCGTCACCGTTACCCTCGTCCACACTGTCGGCCCCGACGCGGGCCGGGAGCGCGCCGTGAAGGCGAAGTACGTCGTCGGCGCGGATGGTGCCAAGAGCAAGGTCCGGGACTCGATCGGCTGCACCCTCGCGGGCGACCAGGCGAACCACGCCTGGGGCGTCATGGACGTCCTGGCCAACACGGACTTCCCGGACATCCGCACGAAGTGCGCGATCCAGTCCGGCACCGGCGGCAGCATCCTGCTGATCCCGCGCGAAGGCGGCTTCCTCTTCCGCATGTACGTCGATCTCGGCGAGGTCGACAAGGAGGACAAGGGCGCCGTGCGCAGCACCACCATCGAGCAGATCATCGCCCAGGCCAACGAGATCCTCCACCCCTATACCCTCGATGTCCGCAATGTCGCCTGGCACAGCGTGTATGAGGTCGCGCACCGCCTCACCGACCGGTTCGACGACGTTCTGCCGGACCAGCTCGGCACGCGCACGCCGCGCGTTTTCATCACCGGCGACGCCTGCCACACGCACAGCGCCAAGGCCGGCCAGGGCATGAACGTCTCCATGCAGGACGGCTTCAACCTCGGCTGGAAGCTCGGGCACGTGCTCGAGGGCCGAAGCCCGGAGAGCCTGCTGTCCACCTATTCCGCCGAGCGCCAGGTCATCGCGAAGAACCTCATCGACTTCGACAAGGAGTGGTCGACGCTGATGGCGAAGAAGCCCGAGGAATTCAACAGCCCCTCCGAGCTCGAGGACTTCTACGTGAGTACCGCGGAGTTCCCGGCCGGATTCATGACCCAGTACACCCCCTCGATGCTCATCGGCGAGGCCACCCACCAGGACCTTGCCACCGGTTTTCCCGTCGGCAAGCGGTTCAAGTCCGTGCCTGTGGTGCGGGTCTGCGACACCAACCCGATGCACCTCGGCCACCACGCCACGGCGGACGGGCGGTGGCGCATCTACGTCTTCGCCGACGCCGCGACGCCGGGTCCGGCGTCGCGGCTCGCCGATTTCGCCGAATGGATCGCGAACGCTCCGGACTCACCGCTCGCCGCAACCCCCGAGGGGGCCGACCTGGACGCGTGGTTCGATGTGAAGGTGATCTACCAGCAGGACCACACCAGCATCGACATCGGCGCCGTGCCGGCGGTGTTCAAGCCCCAGGTGGGTCCGTTCCAGCTCACGGACTACGAGAAGGTCTACGCCTCCGATCCGAGGGCGGACATCTTCGAGCTGCGCGGCCTCGACCGCGGCGGCGTCGTCGTGGTGGTGCGACCGGACCAGTACGTGGCGAACGTCCTGCCCCTGTCGGCGACGGCCGAGCTTGGCGCGTTCTTTGCGGCGCTCCTGCAGGGAGGACTGCGGAAGGCCGTGTGACCCGTACGCGGGGTCTCGCGGCGCCCGATCCGCTCACGCGGACGCGGGCACAGTGGATGCCCTCGGCGGAACAGGTCATCCGCCTGGGCCGAGGGTACATGAACATCCGCGCCCGGGACAGGCCGTGGAGGTGGCCCGGACCCTTGTGGAACAGCTCCAACATGAGCCGCTATCCGAGCCCGGGCGCCGACGCCCACGGCCGCGGGCCGAATTTGCTCGTTCCACTCATCGCTGTCAGCCGCAACAACCCGCCGTCGGGCCACGTGCAAACCATCACGGACCGCGCTCTGCGCATTCTTGCTGAAACCGTCGATCGTGTTCCGGCCCGGCGTTTCCAGGGGCCGCTGGTGGCCAAGGACTTAGCCTTCAGACGGCGAAGCCTGTTGACCCACAACAGGCGTTCGTCGTTTGATCGACCCGATGCGCACCACAAGCGGCCCCGTGGCATTTTGGCGTGGGGCCTCGCTAGGAGAGGTTCGTGATAGTTGAGACCTCGACCGACCCGCCAGTCGCGGCCGCGAGTTTCGCGGCTTCGATGACCGCCACCGACTGTGCCGCGTCGGCCACTGTTACGTACGGCTCGACAACGCCACGCACGACGTCGATGAAGTGACTCAGTTGGTTACTGTAGGAATCGCCGGTGGCCTTCTCCACGAAGGCCATGCTCAGTGGCTGCGTCCAATCCGAGAGTGCTTCGTGATGATATCGGGCCAACTGTGGGAACGCCAGGGACCCGCGCGTTCCGGCAATCTGATAGCAGGAAATGGTGGGATTGAAGGGAAACGTCGGGTCGTCCTCTGTCGCCTGGTCCCACCCCCACGGGGCCACAACCGTGTCTGAGATAATGAACGACCCCAGTGCGCCATTTTCGAACTCGACGATTACTGCGGCTGTGTCCTCGACTTCAAATCCGCGCGTCCGGTTGCTGACTTTGGCCTGCACAGCGACGATATTCCCGCACAGATGCCGGAACAGATCCAGGTCGTGCACCAGATTGATCAGCATCACTCCTGCTCCCTGACGTTTGCGCCAAGGCTCACGGAAGTAGCTGTCCGCTTTCTTGGTGAGCCAAGTGCCGTTGACGGCGACCAATTTGCCTAATTCCCCGGCGGCAATGAGATCTCCTGCTGCCTTGACTGCCGGGTGGTGGCGGCGGTGATGGCCGACGAGGACGGGTGTGGCAGACGCTTTAGCGACCTGAACGAGCCGCGCGGCTTCCGCATAGGAGGTGGCCATCGGTTTTTCCAGGAGGGAAGGAATACCGCGGTCCAGACAGGCCAATGCCGTGTCGACGTGGAAGGCGTTGGGACTGGCTATTATCACCGCATCCACTTCTCCTGCCGCCAGCAGCGCGGCGTGCCCGGAAAAGTATGGGACAGCGTGCTCCGCTGCCAGTGCACGACTGCCCGGGTCCGCGACCGCCGCAAGCCTCGCGTTTGGGTTGCGGGCAATAACCTCAGCGTGCTTGCGTCCCATGACGCCGGCCCCGATCACACCAATCCTCACGGGCCGTTCCGCGGCCGCTGATCCTGACATTACGAAACCATCAGATCGGCCTGGCGTTACTCTGGGAGGGCCGCGACAACATCGATTTCCACCAGTATGTCGTAAAGGTCCGAGCCGACGGTGGTGCGGACGGGGAACGGAGCCGGAAAGAATTCAACGTAGGCCTGGTTGTACTCGTCGAAGTCCCTTTTGAGGTGCTGCAAGTGTGTGGTGACCTTGACAACGTCGGCGAAGGTGGCGCCAGCCTCAGCGAGGACCGCATCCAGGTTCCTCAATACTTGACGGGTCTGCGCCGCGACTCCGTCGGGGACCTCGCCGGTGATGGGATCCTGGGGGCCAAAGCCTGCTGTGTAGAGGAAACCGTTGGCCACGATGCCCTGGCTGTAGGGGCCGGCCGGGGCCGGGGCGTTCGGTATGACGATGGCTTTCTTGGGCATGATGCTCCTGGTGTTGTGGTGTTCGAGCGGTTTGATGGTTCGCTAGGCAGTTGAGGTGGCGACGGCGGCGCGGACGGCATCTTCGACCATCTGCTCTTCACCGTCCTGGAGAAGGTCGGGGCTAATCCAGAATCCGTGCGGAGTGCCGTTGCGCAGATCCGGATGCACTGCCACCCGAGGCGTCGCTTCCGCAAGCGCGGAAAGCGTCCGGCCGGCGTGGGTGGTGTCCGACATTCCCACGTAGAGCCGGGGCACCGGCTGGCCGGCCTCATTTAGCATCTCGGTTCGCAGTGAAACTCCATCAAGATCGAGCAAGGCGTCGGACCAGGCACCTACCGTTGCTAGCCATTGCGCGTGAAGGGAGGCGTGATCCAGGTCGATGAAGCGTTCCACTGCGGCGACAAGACCCGCGATTTCCTCCTTGCCCACCTTCATGGCGCGGGCCCATCGCTGGTAGGGTGCTCCATTCTGGCGTGCGGACTCGATGATATCGGCGCGGCCGACCATGAATCCGCTGGCTTGGGGACCCCGCAGCGCCTTTCCGCCGGAGAACACGGCTACGTCAGCACCCACCTCGCGGGTAAAGTGCCACAGGTTTTCCACGGGCGGCAGCTGTGCGGCGGCATCGACTAGGACTGGCACCC
Source organism: Arthrobacter sp. U41 (assembly GCF_001750145.1). Classification (NCBI taxonomy): domain Bacteria; kingdom Bacillati; phylum Actinomycetota; class Actinomycetes; order Micrococcales; family Micrococcaceae; genus Arthrobacter; species Arthrobacter sp. U41. The sequence continues at coordinate 883,750 of NZ_CP015732.1, read as the reverse complement.
CACGGGACTTCGCGATGCGGACCACTTCAGAGAGAGGAAGGGCGACTTGGGGCAGATGAGAACCTGCCACGTAGAGGATGGCGGCCGTATTGTCGTTGATGGCGGCCTCCAGTTCCCAGTCAAAAGTCTGTTGGATGTTCCCGATCTGGCGGATGGTTACACCCGCCATTGCAATGGCGGCATCATATGGAATGCGGTGCGCAGCGTGCATGATCACTTCGCTCGGTGCTAGGTCCCGCCCTGGGAACGAGGTCAAAACCTGGGGATCCCCCTTGGTCCGGATCCCCAGCAGCGCCAGGATCAGCGCGGCGGCGCAACCGGACGTGACATATGCTGCCTCGTTCCGAGTGATCTGTGCCAGCCGTTTCCCGGCGGCCAGGTGCAGTTCGTGCATGTCCACAAACGAACCTGCTGCGTCGCTCATGGCATCCAGCACCTCTTTGGGCATCAGCGAACCGCCGAGTGCGGTGAAGGTTGTGGCTGCGTTGATGACGGGTTTCAGGCCCAGATCGGAATAGAAGGTCATAGTGTCTTTCAGATCCTAGTTAGCCGAGTTGCCGGGAAATTGCCCGGGCGGTGCTGCGGATGTCCTCCAGATAGACCTTAAGGTCCTCAATGGTTGCCACAGCCTTGATGGCGGTGAGGGAAATAGCACCGACGATCGTGGCGCTGGTATTTGAGACGGGAACTGCGATGCAGTTAACGAAATCCTCGAATTCCCCGTCATCGACCCCCCACCCCTGGGCCTCGATTACAGCCAGTTGCTCGTCCAGGGCTTCCCTCGAAACGACGGTGTGCTCGGTGAAGGGTGTCCATTCGGCACCGGCGAGCACTGCGTCACGACGGGCTTCTGAGATCTGGCTGAGTATCGCTTTGCCCACGCCGGTGCAGTGGGGAAGAACGGTCTTGCCTATGCGTGAGTACATCCGCACGCTGTCCTGACCTTCCACCTTGTCCACGTACATCACCGTTGATTCCACGAGTTGGGCAAGGTGGATGGTGTTGCCAGTGCGAGCGTGCAGCTTTCGGATTTCGTCGTGGGCAACGGAAGGCAGGTCCAGACTGTCCAGGGCCTGCTGGGCAATGGAGATCATTTTGGGTCCAATGCTGTAATGGCCGTTTCCGCGGCGAAGCACGAATCCCGCTTCTTCCAGCGTCTGTAATTGGCGCAGGACCGTTGACCGGTGCACGTCAAATCGCTTCGCTACCGCGCTGAGGCTTTGCGATCCTTCACCGAGGAAGTCCAGTATTTCGGTGGCCCGTTGCACAGCTTGTGACATTCTTCACCCCTATATACTGATCCAGTTCGTCCAATTTTGCACACACATGTGCATACTATGCAACATCATTCCGAAGTGAGGCAACTATGGCTAGTTGGGTTTTGCGCGGCGGTTACGTCATTGACGGTCTAGGGGGGCCGCGTTATGCGGCCGACATTCGCATAAGCGAAGGCCGCATCGCAGGCATACTAGTTCCGGGGCAGGGGGCGGCCGGAGAGGACATCGACGTCTCGGGACTCGTGGTCTGTCCCGGGTTCATTGACATGCATGCACACTCAGATCTGGCGGTTCTAGCGGATCCCGCGCATGTCGCCAAGGCTGCCCAAGGAGTCACGCTGGAGGTAGTTGGCCAGGACGGGCTCGGATATGCGCCGGTGACTGATGCCGTCATGGCCGTGACCAGAGAGCAGATCGCGGGGTGGAATGGCACTCCGGATCTCGACTACGCCTGGCGCAGCATAGCAGACTATCTGGATCAGGTAGACCAAGGTGCAGCTGTCAACGTAGCCGTGCTCGTACCGCACGGAACGGCCAGAATGGCAGTCATGGGGACCGCATCACGGGCCGCGACGCCCGGAGAGCTGGAGCGAATCCGCGAGATTGTGGCTCAGGGTTTACGGGACGGGGCCATGGGCATGTCGACCGGGCTGACATACACGCCTGGAATGTACGCCTCCGACGAGGAGATTATTCACGCGTTGGCCGCTGTCAGGGAGCTCGGCGGCTACTACTGTCCGCACCACCGGAACTACGGTATTGACGTGGTGGAAGGCTACCGTGCCTGCCTCGAAATAGTCAGGGCCGCCGAGGTGCCGCTCCACCTGGCCCACTGCCACGTCAATTTTCCCCAGAACAAGGGTCGCGCCGGCGAGGTTCTCGCAGCCTTCGACGAGGCGATTGCGGCCGGCATCGACATCACATTGGATTCCTACCCCTATCTGGCCGGCGCCACGTACCTTGCCGCGCTGCTGCCAAGCTGGGTTCATGAAGGCGGGAATGAAGCGATGAGCGCCCGTGTGAGCGACCCCGAAACGCGCGCGCTTATTCTTCAGGAAATCGAGGTGCAGGGCTCTGACGGCCACCATGGAGTCCCCATGGACTGGTCAACGATTGTTATCGCGTCGACCCAGCACCCCAAGAACGACTGGGCGGTAGGAAAATCTGTGACGGAACTGGCCGGGGAACGGCTGTCGTCCGCCGGGGAGGTTTTCCTGGACCTCCTCCTTGACGATAACTTCGGTGCCGGGTGCCTGGTACAGGTCGGCAATGAAGAGAATGTCCAAGCCGTAATGCGGCACTCCGCCCACACCATCGGCAGTGACGGCATCCTGGTCGGAGAACGTCCCCACCCTCGCGGGTGGGGTACTTTTCCGAGGTTCCTGGGGCACTACGTTCGCGACCTGGGCGTGATGACCCTGGAGGAGGCGGTGCTTCACGCCACGTCACGCCCTGCCAGGCGACTGGGCCTGACCGACCGCGGAGTGGTGGCGGAAGGCAACTGGGCCGATCTCGTGGTGTTCGATCCCGGCACTGTGGGATCACGCGCCACGTACGACAACCCCAAAGTCTGGCCAGATGGCATCCCGTACGTATTCGTTAACGGGGAGCCCACCATCGCGGGGGGAAAAAGGACGGAAATCCGGCCCGGGCGGGCCGTGCGCAGGTCGCCAGGACCGACTTCTTTGTAAAAACTGTTTACAAGCCGGGATTGCACCTGACAGGATGGCAGCTACCGCAACACGCGTTGCAACATATGCACACATCAGGAGTGTTAGTGAAGACTAGAACAGCGATGAAGAGCGCAATCATGGCGGTTGCGGTGGGGCTGGCGCTGAGCGCCTGCAGCGGCGGCGCCGACGGGGGAGCCGCCAAGGCCTCGGGCCCCCCGGCAGCGGAAGGCGGCACACTGACCTTCGCCAACTGGCAGTGGCTAGAGCCAGGTCGCGGGGCCAACATTCTGGACGCGGTAAAGCAGTACGAAAGTGCCAACCCCAAGGCCAAAGTCGAGAAGCAGGAGATCACCCGCGCCGATTACGAGAAGACGATCAGCACCCAGATCGGATCCGGGGCGGGTCCGGACATTCTTATCATTCCGGACCCGTTCTTCCCCGAACTGGCGTCCAGCGGAGCACTCGAACCACTGGACGGGGTGCTTGATCCGGCCAGCGAAAGCGCACTGCGCAAAACGAATGAGAACTACAAATTCGATGGGAAGCAGCTGGGCCTCATCTGGGAGGCTGTGCCGTACGCCCTGTTCTATAACAACGACATCATGTCGGCGGCAGGCGTCAAGCCCCCAACCACGCCGGACGAGCTGGCCACTGCCGCCCGAACGATCAAGGACAAAACCGGCAAAACGGGATTCGCCGTCCGACACCAGCTCAACGAGGAATCACCGTGGTTCACTGACTACAGCAACTGGGCCTACGGGTTCGGCGGCAAATGGTCTGATGGCAAAAAACTGACTCTCAACAGTGAAGAGAACATTGCGGCTGCGGACGCCTTCCTCAAGGCGTACAAGTCCGGTGGGTTCGGCGTAGGCGATGACGCCTCGACATACCGCAGCAAATTCGCGGCCGGACAGGTCGGCATGGTCATCGACAATTCATCTGCCCTGCTGACCATGGTTTCAAGCAAAGACGGCGTGAAGTCATCCCAGGTCTCCGCCTCGGTCCTACCGTTCCCCGGCGGGGGATCCGCCTATGCAGGATTCTCCATTGGCATCAACGCCAACTCTAAGAACAAGGAGCTGGCCAAGGACTTCATCAAGTGGATGATGACCGCCGACACGCAGTCAAAGTTTGCGGACGCGCTGTTCCCCTCCGGTATCGCCACCGGAGTATCTGCTCCGCAGGCCAAGATCGACGCCAATCCTTGGATCGACGCCTTCTACAAGCAGCTTGACAACTCTTCATCCGTCGTGATTCCGGGATTTGAAACCAAGACACCGCAGGTCCGGACCATAGTCCTCACACAGGTGGCCAGAATGCTGACTACCGGAATTTCCGCTAAGGACGCTATGGACGCCGCCCAGCAACAGGCCGCAAGCCTCACCCCCTAGAAGCCGCAGGCTGCCCTGGACGGAGAACCGTGCGGGGCAGCCTGTTCCTGAATCGAGAGAACGTAGCGATGACTGTCACCACACCCGTCAGGACGCAAGCTCCGTCCCGGCCTCCGTCTCGACGCCGGCGCTTCAGCTGGACCCCCTATCTGTTCATAGGACTGGCTGTCCTGTATCTGCTGGTGTTCGCTGTGCTGCCGCTGCTGAAGGGCCTTGACCTTAGCTTCACGAACACTCGCCTGCTGAATCCGACCGCCGGGAAGTACATCGGCACCGAAAACTACAACCAACTTTTGAGCAGCGGAGCCTTCTTCAAGTCGGTGGCGACCACACTTATATACACCGTTTTCACCGTCGTTGGATCCCTGACACTGGGCACCGTGTCGGCCTTTGTCATCAACCGCTTCTTCCCCGGTCGCACACTGGCCAGAGCTGTCATGGTCATGCCGTGGGCAGTGCCCACGGTTGCCGTCGTGCTCGTCTTCCGCTGGATCTACAACGATTCCACCGGTGTAGCCAACGCAGCCACCGCAGCACTCGGGCTCGGGGAGAGGGGCTGGCTGACCGATCCGAACTACGGCATGCTCTCCGTCGTGATTGCGACCGTCTGGAAAGTCACCCCCTTCGTCATGCTGGTGGTATTGGCAGCCCTGCAGTCAGTCCCAGAGGATCTATACGAAGCCACAAGAATTGACGGAGCCGATAGCTACAGCACATTCAAATTCGTGGTGCTGCCGTTCCTGCTGCCGACTCTGCGCGTGGTCGCTTTGCTGATGACGATCTGGTCCTTCAGACGGTTCGAAATCATCTGGCTGCTTACCGGCGGCGGCCCTGTGGATGTCACCACGACGATCGTCATCGACGTCTACCGGCATGCATTCAGCAACAGTGAACTCGGCATGGCGGCCGCGGCAGGCGTCCTCGGGCTGCTGCTATCGCTGATCGTGACTGCAGTCTATTTTGTCGCCGAACAACGTGCCAACAAGCAGAACGGAGTCCACGCATGATTGTGCGCCGACGTCTGAGCACCGGAGTAAGAGCCCTGCTCGCGCTGCTTCTCACCTGCCTTGCGGGCTTCCCGCTTTACTGGATCATCAACACAGCGATGACCCCCACAAATGATCTCTACCAAGGTCAGCAGAAGCCCTTGCCCGACATCTCCCGGGCCTTGGATCTGTTCTCCGTGCTAACTACCGACACACCGTTCCTGGGCTGGATGGCCAACTCCGCCTTCGTCGCTTTCGGCACCACCATGTTGAGTCTGCTGATGGCAACTATGGGCGCTTACGCCCTGTCCCGTTACAAGTTCGTGGGCAAGGGACCCATGGGTTTCCTTTTCTTTGCCACCCAAATGCTTCCTGAAGCGTTGCTCGTAGTGCCGTTATACTCACTGTTTGCCGCTCTCGGGCTACTGAACCAGCTCTCGGGGCTGGTGTTGGTCAATTCAGCCTTTGCAATGCCGGTGGCACTCTTCATCCTCAAATCAGCAATTGATAACGTCCCCTACGAACTCGAGGAATCTGCCCGAGTGGACGGCTGCAGTCCCTTGAGCATTCTGCAGTTTATGGTGGTGCCGCTTGTGGCGCCGTCCATGGCGGCCGCAGCGGTCATTACCTTCTTTGACGGTTGGAATGAATACCTCTTCGCCACCACATTCATTCAGGACCGCTCATCCTGGGTCGCGTCGACTGGTCTCGCCTCTTTCATCGGCGAGTTTTCAACTCCCCTTGACACGGTATTCAGTGCAGCTCTGGTCTTCACGATCCCTGCAGTAATTTTCTTCCTCCTCATGCAACGCAAGATCGTCTCCGGACTTACCGCCGGATCAGTAAAGGGATAGATCCATGCCAACGATTGAATTTGATCAAGTCAGCAAAAACTTCGCCGGCAACACCGTCATCAAGGGATTCGATGCAACGGTTCCGGACAAAGAGTTCCTGGTCCTCCTGGGGCCCTCGGGCTGCGGTAAGTCGACCATGCTTCGGATGATCGCAGGGCTGACGGACATCTCCTCCGGCGAGCTGCGTTTCGACGGGGTTGTCGTGAACGATTTGGAGCCAAAGAAGCGGAACATCGCCTTCGTCTTCCAGTCCTATGCCCTGTACCCGCACATGAGCGTCCGCGCCAACGTTGCCTTCCCGCTGGTGATGGACAATTTCAAATGGTGGCACCATATCCCGCTCGTGGGCGGTCTGGCACGCCGTTCGCTAATGAAGCGCGCCGACATCGCAAGGAAAGTCGATGAAGTGGCCGAGATGCTGGAGCTGACGGACTACCTGGACCGGCGCCCCAAAGCCCTCTCCGGCGGACAGCGCCAGCGTGTCGCCGTAGCCCGCTCCCTGATCCGCGAACCCGCGCTATACCTCTTGGACGAGCCCCTGAGTAATCTCGACGCCAAATTGCGGACGCAGATGAGGGCGGAAATATCCGCGCTGCATGACAGGGTCCAAAAGACCTTTGTGTACGTCACTCATGACCAGGTCGAAGCAATGACCATGGGGACCCGGATCATCGTGCTGAACGACGGCGTCGTTCAGCAATACGGGACGCCCAAAGAAATCTACAACAAGCCGGCCAACACCTTTGTCGCGAAGTTCATCGGTTCACCGCCAATGAACCTCATTCCAGTGACTTTCACGGACGGCAACGCGGACATGTTCGGTAACGCCTTGCCGTTTGCATCCCCCGAAATTTCTGACGCCGGGGCAGTGCAACTCGGGATTCGTGCCGAAAAGGTCCGCATTCACACGTCCCGCAGGATCGACGGACTGCCGGAGTACCCCGCACGCGTCCTGACTGTGGAACATCTCGGCGCGGAAACGGTAGTGGGCTTCAAATTCGGTGCTGAACCGCACGCAGCCGAGGTCGGAGCAAGAGCGTCAAAGGACCTGTTCTACGCAAAGCTCGTCGGTGATGTAGTACTTGCCCACGGTGAGAGGGTCAGCATCTCGTTCGATCCGGAGGACGTTCTTTGGTACTCCGCGGACAGTGGAATACTCCTCGAACGCGCGCAGATGGCATCGAGTTAGTCGACGAGGACGGGCGTGGGAAATTTAGCATGATCAGAGAAAGAACGGCGGCGACCAAAGTGCCGGAGCTGCTGTGCATTGGGGAAACGATGGTTTTACTCACCCCTGACGAAGGCTCCCTGGAGCAGAACAGGCACGTTGGCATTCATGTCGGAGGAGCCGAAAGCAACGTAGCCGCCGGGCTGGCCCACCTGGGGCACGACGTCGAATGGTTCAGCAAAGTCGGGAACGACCCCTTCGGGAGGATAATCTGCGAGTTCCTGCGGGCGCGCGGTGTCTCTCTCGAGAACGTCGCGGTAGACCGGACACGCCCCACGGGCATCTACTTCAAAGATCGGGACGACGAAGACAGCCACGTCTATTACTACCGGTCCGGATCTGCTGCGTCCGCCCTAGGCCCGGCGGACCTACCCCACCTGCGCCTGGAAAGCCGTACGCTCTGCCACGTTTCCGGTATAACGGCCGCCCTTTCGGCCAGCGCTAATGACCTTATGCAGAGGTTGGTCATCGACCGTAATCCGGGGGACGGGCTGGTCAGTTTTGACGTCAATTACCGGCCCGCCCTCTGGTCGCAAGCCGACGCTGCCCCCCGACTCCTCGAGCTGGCCCGCGGTGCCGACATAGTCGTTGTGGGTCGAGATGAAGCCCAGACTCTTTGGGGCACACCACGGGCCGAAGACGTGCGAGAAATTCTTCCCGACGCTGCTCACCTCGTAGTTAAGGACGCAGCTATCGGCGCGACGCATTTCGCTCAGGGTCTCGCAACTTTCCAGTCTGCGCTGAAAACCGACGTCGTGGAACCTGTCGGAGCCGGCGATGCTTTCGCGGCAGGATTTCTTTCAGGGCTCGTGCGCAAATTTGATATTCCGCGATCGCTTCGTCTCGGTCATCTCATGGCTGGGCTCACGCTGCAGCACGTAAGTGATTTGCCTTCAATGCCTGCTGCCGAGGACATCCTTGCAGTCAGCGCCGTGGAAGATGAAGGTTGGGCGAACATGCGGCTAGGCCCTTCCCATCTCAACAACTTGCATCTGCTCCTACTCAAAGGAACTTCACATGACGACTGAAGTCATCGACATCATCCACCGGCAGCCGGTAATGGCCATCCTCCGCAATATGGATCCCCATCGATCGGTCGCTCTAGCCACAAGGGCCTGGGATTTGGGAATTGATCTGGTGGAAGTGCCGATTCAATCCCCGGACGCAATCCCCTCTCTTGCCGCCGTCGTCAAAGCCGGCGCGGAGCGGGGCAAAATGGTCGGAGCGGGGACCATTATTTCGTCCGAGCAGGTCCTTAAATGTGTGCAGTTCGGCGTGGCCTTTACCGTGGCACCCGGACTCGATGAGGAAATCGTCAAACTATGCAGGGAAGCAGGCCTGCCCCACCTGCCCGGTGTAGCCACGGCCAGTGAAATTCAGACAGCTGTGCGGCTCGGCTGCTCCGTAGTGAAGGCATTTCCGGCATCCGTACTCGGACCCGCATGGTTCAAGGCCATGCGGGGCCCCTTTCCCGATGTCTCGTTCGTGGCCACGGGCGGCGTCGACGCTTCGAACGCCACGGCCTTCCTTGACGCTGGAGCGGCAACCGTTGCTGTCGGCTCAGCCTTGGCCGACGAGCGGCAGTTAGACATGGTCGCTGAAATTATCGCTTCAAGGCGCTAACCCCGCGCTGTGCCGACGGCTGTTCCTTGTTCTGGGCCTGGCGTTGCCGATTGAGTTCGGTAATGAGCTGAGCGGGAGAGCAGCCCAAACCCCCGGACCCAGTCATGGGCCGGATCGGCCGCAAAAGTCGTAGCCACACTGGATCCGTAGGTCCGTGATTGACTCGGACCACTGTAACAACGCGTCTTTAGATGCCCGGATGCCCCTAAGCAGGTGAAGGAGCATCACCATTCCCTATTCTCTTAGGTTCTGCAATCGGATATTAACTTCCACTGGACGTGGTGTCCATAACGGTAGTCGGCTAGCAGATGTTAGATGCTCACGTCTCCGAGGTCGGCTCGGAGTCCGTGGCGGCCGAGTTGCGGGAACTTCGGCCATGTGCAGTAAGCCGGTGAGTCAGACGCCGAGATGGAGACGACGACTTTTCTGGCCCGGCTCCGTGGGGCAGACCGGCGGCTGCCCCACGGCCGAAACCCGTCAGTCTGTGAACAGCCCGGCCAGGTCCTCCGCCGTGAGCGCCCCGCCGGAGAGGGCGTCGCCTTCCATGACGTCGGCGAACAGCTGGGACTTCCTGGCCTTGAGCGCCATGACCTTTTCCTCGATGGTGTCCTTGGCGACGAGCCGGTAGACCATGACGTTGCGGGCCTGCCCGATCCGGTGCGTGCGGTCCACGGCCTGCGCCTCCGAAGCCGGGTTCCACCACGGGTCCAGCAGGAAAACGTAGTCCGCCTCGGTCAGGTTCAGGCCGAAGCCGCCGGCCTTGAGGCTGATCAGGAACACCGGGGCGGCGCCGTTCTTGAACTCATTGACGACGTCGGTGCGGTTGCGGGTGCTGCCGTCGAGGTAGCAGAACTCGATCTTCTCCTCGACGAGCCGCTCGCGGACCTTGCCCAGGAAGCCGGTGAACTGGCTGAAAATGAGGGCCCGGTGCCCTTCCGCCACGAGGTCCTCCAGCTGTTCGAAGAGCACATCGAGCTTGCTGGACCGCACCCCGGAAAGCGATGGATCGATCAGCGAGGGGTCCAGGCTGAGCTGCCGCAGCAGCGTGAGGGACTGGAAGATGGTGAAGCGGTTCTTATTGACATCATCGATCAGGCCCAGGATCTTCTGCCGTTCCCGCTGCAGGTGGGTCTGGTAGACCTTCTGGTGCCGCGGGTTCAGCACGACCTCGAGGATCTGCTCCTGCTTGGGCGGCAGGTCGTGGATGACCTGCTCCTTGGTGCGCCGCATCATCAGCGGACGGACCCGACGCCGGAGCTTGTCCAGCTGCGCCTTGTCGCCGTTCTTTTCGACCGGCTTCTGGTAGTACTCGGCGAACCGCTTCGGGCTGGAAAAGAGCCCCGGCGCGACGATCGAGGTGAGCGCCCAGAACTCCATCAGGTTGTTCTCCAGCGGGGTGCCGGTGATGGCCAGTTTGAACACCGCCGGAAGTTTCCGGGCGCACTGGTATGCCTTGGACTGGTGGTTCTTGACGAACTGCGCCTCGTCCAGCACCAGGCCGGCCCATTCCTTGGAGGCGTAGGCCTCGTAGTCGATCCGGAACAGGGCGTAGGAGGTGATGACGATGTCCGCCCCCGCCATGGCCGAAACCGGGTCCGAGCCGCTCTTGGCGAAGGTTTCGCTGATGGCGCGCACCGTGAGGCCGGGCGCGAACCGTGCCGTCTCGGCCTCCCAGTTGCCCACGACACTTGTGGGGGCCACCACGAGGAAGGGCGCAGCGCCGGGCACGGCACCAGCAGGATCCGCAGGAGCAGCAGTTCCGGCGGCAGCGGCGCCCGCCGCGGCAGCGCCGCCGTCGGAGGCTACACCGGGAACGCCTGCCGCGACCTTGGCGGCGCAGATCAGCGCCAGCGCCTGCACGGTCTTGCCCAGGCCCATGTCATCGGCCAGCACCCCGCCGAGTCCGTGGCGGTAGAGGAAGCTGAGCCAGTTGAACCCCTCCAGCTGGTACGGGCGCAGCTCGGCGTTCAGCGTTGCCGGCAGCGGCAGGCCCTTCACGCCGCCTTCCAGCAGCCCGCCCACCGCCTCGCGCCAGGCCGATGCCTGCTCGTCCACGATGCCGAGCTGGGCCAGCTCGTCCCAGAGCCCGGCCTGGAAGCGGCTGATCTGCAGCGGCGCATCCTTGTTGCCCTGGTTGTCCTGCAGCGAGCGGGCTTCGTCAATCAGCGCCCGGAGCTGGTGCAGCTCGGGGAGGTCAAGCGAGAAGTAGGCGCCGCTGGGCAGCAGCATCCGGGTCTGCCCCGCGGCGAGGGCGGAGAACAGCGCCGCGAAGGAGACCGGCTGGCCCTCCAGGGTGATCACAATGCCAAGATCGAACCAGTCCCGGCTGTCGGTGGCCTTGGTCGAGATCGCCACGACCGGCGCCTCTTCGGCCTCCCGGTAGTCGGCGATTTCGCCGGAGGTATCCACTGCGACGCCGGGGACCTCACGGAGCGCAGGGAGCAGCTCCTCGGTGAAGGCCAGGGTGTCCAGGCCGCTGAGTTCAGCCGAAGCTGCCAGCCGCGGTGTACCCCAGCCGCCCGTGGCGGACTCGCCCAGAGCCGGCACCACGTCCCAGGGCTGCCCCACGGCTTCGAGGATCCGGGCCTCGGCAGCATCGTCCCGATAGCCGTGATCGCCGGGGTGGCGCCACAACGGCTGGGCCGTGACGAGTTTGCCGGACTTGTAATGCCATTCCCAGTGCAGCCGGACCCGGTGGTCGGCGCCATAGTTCGCCAGCAGCGACAGGGTGGGAACCGCGAGCTGGGGCAGTTCCACGGACTCATCGGAGGCCGTCACCCGGGCGCTCTGCTTGAGCTTGGGATAGAAACCGGTCAGGAAGCGGCTCTCATCGCGGGCCGGAATGTGCAGCGTGGTTCCGGCCGTGACGAAGGTCAGGAGCTCCTCGCTGAGCCCGCTTTCCAGCGGGGCGAGCGTGATGACGGAATCCGCCGGTGCGACTCCCGGCAGGGCGTCCGCCCCGGATGTCAGGAAGATCCCGTGGGCCGGGCGCCCGATGGTCCCGACGGAAGCCGGATCGACCTCGCGGTCCTCAACCGTGATGGTCGGTGCGAGGGACAGTCCGCCCTCGTCCCCGCCGGCAGCCGGCGCAACGTCGTCCGCGTCGGCCCCCTCGGTGCGGACCGGCGCGGCGCCGAACCGGGTCAGGTTGAGCCCGACGGCGGCCGGCTGCTCAACGAGCCGTACGGGCTCCGGACCCCGGCTGTGGACCAGCGCGACGCCGATTTTCCCGGCCTGGGCCAGCAGGCTCCACAGGTTCTTGCCGGCGTAGGTGTTCAGGCCCAGCCACAGCCCGGTCCCGGCGTGCTGGCGGTTGGCCTGGGCCGTGTGCGAGGCGAGGAACTCCTGCATCCACTCGACGTGGGCCTCATTGCATTCGCGCCGGTAGCTCAGGTAGCTCAGGGTGTTCCAGGAGACATCGCCGCGGATCCATTTGCCCTTGGCTCCCATGATGACCGGACGCGCCTTCAGCTGGCGCACGCTGCGCAGCGGATCCCGCCGGCCGGTGTAGGAGAAATGCGGGGCGGGTTCTTCGATCTCAAACTGGAGCGCCAGCGGGATGCCGTTGGTGGACTGCGTGATTCCCGGCCGGGCGATCAGCGGGCTGAGCGCCTGTTCCCAGTCCGCAACTTCAAGGACGGGAGCCTGCCGGGACAGCCGGCTGGAATCGGCGGGAGCGAGCAGCTGGACCCGGATCGCGGGGTTGTCTTCGGCCGAGAACAAGAGCGCGGCCACATGTTTGCAGTCCTTCCGGACCGGGCAGCTGCAGACGCCCACGGTGCAGCTCCAGCCGCCCGCCTTGCGGACCAGCTTCGCCGTCGTCGAATACGGCACGTCGGAGCCGCCCCGCACCTTGCCGAGCATGAGCCCGGTGGCGGGATCGAAGGAAATCCCGGAAACACGGCTCCCCATGGCGTAGGCAAGTCCGGCCGCTAGGGAACGGTCGTTGATCGCGGGAGTCTGTATTGCCAGTGCCGCACTCTCGTCCGGATGGGATGGCATGTGCGCACTACTTTCAGCAGTTGGTCATCTGATCCATCTTAGCGAGCCTGGCCGGACTCCCCGTACGTCGCTCCCCGTCCATGTGGATATCCAGGGCAGGGGAGGCGCCGACCGGGACACCCAAACTTCGCCGGACGTTCAGCTCAGGCTCAACCGCTGTGCCGGCGGTGCCACGTACCGTAAAAGGGTTCGGAGCGGCACCCGCCTTCAGCAGTGAGGATTTTCCATGAGCAACGGCCTTTCCACCACCCTTCCCGCCACAAATTACGCCGCCGTCCTGCCGCGGGAGAGCATCAACGGCAGCGACGCCGACGTCGTTGACGCGAACGTGGACGTCGTCAACGCCATGTACGCGGAGTTGCTCGACCTCGGGGAAATCGCACCGAACGCCCTGCGCAGCTACTACGTCGACTTCTACCTGACGCAGTCACTCGGCGGCGGGTTCGCGCAGTACGTGTTCACCGCGCCCGAACGCGAGGACATCGACGCCTACATCCGGGCCGGGCTCGAAGGGATGGGGGCCGCCGCGCACCTGGACCTCTTCAACCGCACCGCCGCCGCCTTCGATTCCCTTTCCGAGGACGAAGCCGACGCGTATCTGGACCGGGACGCGGACCTGGACGACGGCGCGGACGTCATCCCGGACGCTGTCCGGCACCTGGAAGAACTCGACGGCGAGTTCGAAACCCTGCTGGAAACCGAAGATCTCACCGCGCTCAACGCCGCCTGGCTCCGGGACCAGGCGGACCTCCTCATTCTGGACGAGGAGGAACTCGACCGCCACATCGCCGAGCGCGTATCCCGGATCCCAAACCTGGCCGAGCGCCAGGCCGAGGCCGCCGAAGATGAGCTGCTCGACACCCCGGAATTCGAGGTGATCATCCGCGAGCTCTGCGACGTGGCCGGCCACACGCTCCTGAAGATCACGATGGGTGATCCCAACTATGACCACGACGGCCAGACCACCCTGGCGTGGCATTTCACCACGGACCAGGGCGAGTTCCTCATGCTGGACGATGAACAGGAAGCGGTCATGATCCACCCGGACACCAAGGAGATCCTCGCCGCCGTCGAGTTCGAGGTCGAGGTCGAAGACGACTGAGCCTGAAGGCCGCCGGGCCCGGCTGTTAATACCCGGCGGCGGCGGTGATCATGTCACCTGAAGGGGCCACGAGGTACCAGACGCCGCCGACGCCCTGGCCCCGGATGTCCCCGGCGGCCAGATCCTTGGCGTAGTAGTACACGGGCATCCCGTTGATGGTCAGCTGCTTCCTGCCCTCAGGGGTGGCAAGCGTGCCCACGGTGCCGGTGACGCCTTCGGCCGTTGGCGTGTCAGCGGCGGCCAGGACCGGCGGCCAGGCCTCGAGGCAGCCGCCGGTGCAGGTGCTCGTCCCGGAGTCCCTGACGTCCTTGGTGTAGAAGTAGACGCTCATCCCCTTGCCATCGACCACGATCCGGCCGGCGGAAGAGTCCGCGACTTTCAGGTCCGTGGCGGCCGCGGCCGGGGATGAGGTCGACGCCGGGCCCGACGTCGCCGCAACGCTGCCGGGCGCCGTCGTCGCGGCCGCCGGCGGCGTGGAAGTGCTGGTCCCGCCAGTGCCGGCACAGCCGGAGAGCATTGCCGCCAGGGCGAAAGCGGACAGGCCAATGCTGAGGTGCTTTTTCATCTTGCTGCTCCTTGACTCGAACCGGCCAATCTGGCACGGCCGGCGCTAACCGTTACGACGCCCCCGGGGGAAGAATGGTTCACAGCAGGCAGTGGACTGCACCCCGGAAAACGCGCGCCTGAACCGTTCCGGCGGTCCGCACGTCATAAAGGCACAAAGCCCAGAAGCCCACGAGCCAGGGGAGGACGGTCATGTCGCTGGACGAAGACGTGGTGGCGGCGATTTACCGCGACCACGGGCCGGCCCTCAGGAGGTTCGTCCTCAGCGCCTGCCGGGATCCGCAACTGGCGGATGACGTGGTGCAAGAGACCGTCCTGCGGGTCTGGCAGCAGGCGCCCCACATCACCGGAAGCCTGCGCAGCTACCTGTTCCGGACCGCCCGCAACATCATGATCGACAACTACCGCAAGGCCCAGCGCCGGCCCCGCGAAACGGCGGACCGGGACCTGGCCGACCCGGCCGAGGGCGAAGAACGCGTCGACGAACTCCTCAACCGGGTGCTGATGGAAGAGGCGCTGCTGCGGCTCAGCGCGGAGCACCGGGAGGTCATCGTGGCCCTCCATTACCGCCGCTACACCGTCCGGGAGGCCTCGGTCAGTTTGAATATCCCGAGCGGAACAGTGAAGTCCCGAGCGTTCTACGCCGTGCGGGCCCTCCGGACGATCCTTGACGAGATGGGGGTGGAACGGTGAACGCCACGGAACCGCACCGGCCGCTCGGCGCCTACCTGCTGGGCGGTCTGGAGCCTGAGGAGGCCGCCGCCTTTGAGCAGCATCTGGGCAGCTGCGCTGACTGCCGGCAGGAGCTGGACGAACTCGCCAGCCTTCCGGCGCTGCTGGACGCGCTCCCGGTGCCCGACGCCGTCGCGCTCGGCGCCGCCGCTCCTGCCGCTGCCGGGCGGGAACCGTCGACGCCGTATCCCGCGCCGGCCGCCCTGCCGCGGCGCATGCTCGAGGAACTGTCCACGCGCCGCCGGAAGGCACGACGCCGCTGGACCGCGGCGCTCGCTGCGGCGGCCGCGGCGTGCCTCGCGCTCGGGATCCTGGCCGCGCCGCTGGTCAACCCGCCGCCCAGACCGGACGCCAGCTACTCCGTCCAGGCCAGCGACGGACTGCAGCTCACGGTGGGCATGGTGAAGAAGACCTGGGGCACCGAGCTCGCGGTCGACGGCCGGAGCCTGCCGGTGGACGGCACCTTCTCGCTCTGGGTGAAGGACAACGACGGCGTCGAAGACCGCGCCTGCGCGTGGACGGCAACACCCAGTGGCAGGGTCAGGATCACCGGAGCCACGCCCCTGCAGCTCTCCAACATCGCCAGCGTCGAGATGCGCAACGGGCAGCAGCAGACCCTGGCGGTCATCGCCGTGCCGCGGGGGTAACGGCCCCCCGCGAATCCCCACTCAAGGCCGCCGGGCCGCTTAGGTCGTCAGGACCCGCTCAAACTGTCGGCCCCTCCTGCTCTACTCAAGGTGGGGGAGCTGCCGGCTTCCCCACCACCTGCGGCACGCACGTCCGCACCGGCGATTGGGGATTCGTTATGGAACAGGCTTATGCGGTTGTCACCTCGGGGAAAGAACTTGCGTTGCGCCTGACGGCGGCCGGGCGGACCAAACCGGCGGCGGTAATCTCCTGGCACCCGGAGCAGCGGGGCAACCGGATCGACGTGGAACATATCGCCCGGGAAGTCGGGGAGCTGGCCGAGGTCTATTGGCTTGAAAACGGTGCGGAGAGTTATGCCTTCGGCGACAGCCTGCCGGCCGGGGCCCACGTGTTCGGCAATGCGGCACGCGTCTACTCGGAGGATCTTCGCTGGATGACGGACGTGCACCGAAGGCCGCTCCGAATGGCGCGCGACCGCCAGACGGCTGCCCGCGCGGCCGATGACATCATCGAGGACGTGCTGCGCCTGATCACCGTGGTCCCGCCGAAGCCGGCGACAGCCCGCGCCAGGCCCCGGCGCGTCCAGGGCACCGTCAAAGCCTTCGCCAGCGCGGGTTCCCGGGCCCTCATCGAACTGGGCGACGGCAGCTGCTGCACCATCCAGCGCGAGCACGTGGTTCCCCCGGTCCGCCTCGACTGGATGCTGGACCTCGGCCAGTCCGTCGAGGGCGATCTCAACGACGAGGACAGGACGCTCGACATCAACGGCCTGAAGACCGCACCCCGGCTCGCGGAGCTTTACCGCCCCGGAGACCTCGTCCTCGCCCTGGCCGAACAGGTCGGCTCCAGGAACACGCGGCTCACCCTCTACCCGGGCTCCAGCTGGACCGTTGAACAGGCCCGGGTCTCCTCCAACCCCCTCGACACCGTGGACAGCCTGGTGACGGAGGGCGAAGTGGTGGTGGCGCGGTTCCTGCGGGAACACGGCGCCGTGGCGTTGTCGCTGCTCGACGTCGATGATGACGCCGACGTCGTCGAGGCGCCCGCGCTCCTGGCGGGCGGTACCCCCTGGCTGCGGTCCGGACGGAACCTCGCCGAGCAGTCCACCTCGGGCCGGACGTTCCCGGCCGGGTCCGCAAACGTCACCGGGGCGCCCGGAGCCGCGGACCTGGAAAGTTCCGCGGTGGCGGCGGGCCCGGCCCCAAAGCCGTCGGCGGCCCTGATGAGCACCCAGCTCCAGCTGGAAGTTGAACGGGGGAAGGTCGCCGCTTTGCAGGAACTGGTCGCAGCCGCCAGCCGGGCCGGGGCGGGGATCGTCAGCCTCCAGCGGCAGCAGGACGCCCTTCGGCTGGAACTGGCGGCGGAACAGCTGATCGCGGAGTCGGCCCGTGCGGCGCTGGCGGATGCGGAGGTCCGGCTCTCCCGGCGGCAGGAGGAACTCCTGGGCCTCAAGGCCTACAAGCGCCGCACACAGGCCTCGCTCAAACGTGCGCTGGCTGCGGATTCGGACGGGCTGTTCGCGAGCTCCGGAGAGCGCCTGCGGCACGATGTGTACCTCGCCTGGGCCAAAAACGTTCCGGCGTCCGAGAAGGCACGGCAGGCGCTGCCCCCGGGCTGGACGGCGGGCCCGGAG
Source organism: Arthrobacter sp. U41 (assembly GCF_001750145.1). Taxonomy (NCBI): domain Bacteria; kingdom Bacillati; phylum Actinomycetota; class Actinomycetes; order Micrococcales; family Micrococcaceae; genus Arthrobacter; species Arthrobacter sp. U41. The sequence goes on along the minus strand of NZ_CP015732.1, from coordinate 866,037 downwards.
TTCGCGGCGTCCCTCTACAGCTTCACCGAGCCGGGCGTGGTGGCGAAGGCACTGAAGGCCGCGGTGGAGGTCCTGACGGGGGCGGCGGAACGGAACGCGGCGCGGGAGGTCCACCCGCTGCGGGCGAACCCGGGCGGAGACACCGCCCAGGTGGTGCGCGGGGACGGGGCAAAGTGCTTCCGCGCGGCAATCGAGCAGAACGTGGCATCGGCCCGGCGGCTGCACTTCTGGCGTCTGCCGGACGGAACGATGGAGCTGTCCCGGGTTGTGGTCCACGACGACTTCAAGCCCTGATTCGGGCGGCGGGGCGGACCAGGGGCTGCCCGCCGCGCAGGACCTCGACCAGCCCGAAGTCTCGGTCCACCGCCACGATGTCGGCGCGCATTCCTGCCCTCAGGCTCCCGATTTCGGTCTCCAGGCCCAGGATTCTGGCCGGAACCAGGGTCGCAGCCTTCACGGCGTCTGCGGGCGCCACTCCGGCCTCGATGGTCCGGCGGACCACCTCCAGCAGCGTGGCCGTGCCGCCGGCGAGGGCCCCGTTGCTCTTCAGCGACGCCACGCCGTCGCGCACCACCACGGCGGAGGGGCCGAGCTCGTAGTCGCCGTCGGGCAGGCCGGTGGCCGCCATGGAATCGGTGACCAGGGCGATGTTGTCGGCGCCGACGAGCCCGAACACCATCCGGACCGTCCCGGGATCCAGATGGACGCCGTCGCCGATGAGCTCCACGGCAACGGTGCCTGCGGCCGCCAGACGCAGGCACGCCGCCACCGGCCCGGGGCTCCGGTGGTGGAGCGGCGGCATCCCGTTGAACAGGTGCGTCACTGTCGGCCGCGGGCCCGTTCCGGCGCCCGCGGCCCCGGAGGCCCGGGCAGCCCCGCCAGCCCTGAGGGACTGGGCCGCGCCGGTCAGGGAGTCTGCGGTGGTGCGGTCGCCGGCGTCGGTGTGCCCCAGCGAGGGCGTGACGCCGTTCCCGGTGAGCATGCTGACCAGCTCGGCGGCGCCGGGCAGTTCTGGGGCATAGGTCATGGTCTTGAGGGTGCCGCCGGCCGCGTCCAGCAGCCGGCGGAGCAGTGCCGGGTCAGGGTTCCGGAGCCACTCCGGGTTCTGCGCGCCGCAGCGTGCCCGGGAGAGGAACGGGCCCTCGGCGTGGATGCCCGCGATGAGGCCTTCGTCCGCGAGCGGCCTCAGCACGCCGATTCCCCGGACGAGCTCCTCCGCAGGCGCCGAGACGAGGCTGGCCAGCAGCGTCGTAGTTCCGCTGCGGTGCAGGAATCCGACGGCGGCGCGGCACGCCCGGCTGTCGCCGGTGGGGAATCCGCCGCCCGCCGCGCCGTGGCAGTGGAGGTCAACGAGCCCGGGAAGGATCGAGCCGCCCGGCGGAAGCCTCAGCTCCCGCGCGCCCCGGAAGCCCGCGGCGCTGAAACCGCTCCGGGGCCCGGCGTAAGCGATCCGACCGCCAGCCACCGCGACAACGGAATCTGCGAAGGTGTGCCCGTCCGAGATCAGTGTCCCGGACAGGACATAGGCATCGGGCATTACATCTTGGCGAGTTTGGCCCGCACCATCATGAAGATGCCGTAGCAGATCAGGCCAATGCCGATCGCCGCAAGGATGTACAGGCCGAAAGGCTGGTCGCGGAGGGCCTTCAGGCCGCCGTCGAGCCCGGTGGATTCCTCGGGGTGGACTTTGATCGTGGCGATGATGACCAGCAGCCCCACCAGCAACAGGGCGATGCCTTTGGCGGCGTAGCCAACGACGCCGAGGATGATTACCGCGGAGCGTGCCTTCTGCCCGGCGGGGAGGCGGAGGTGTTTGGCGAAGGACTGCCGGAAGCCCCGGATGGCGTAGACGATTCCGGCGATGGCCACGCCCGCGCCGACGGCGAGCAGCAGCGCGTAACCGCCGGGGGCTGTCATCACGGACGCCGTGAGGTCGCTCGTGGAGCTGCTGTGATCCTTGCCGGCGCCGCTGGCGAAGGAGAACAGGGTGACGGCGAGTCCGGCGTAGACCACGGCCTGGAGACCGGCCTTGGCCTTTTTGGCAGCCTTTTTCTTGGCCGGCAGGTGTTCAAAATCGAAAATGGCGTCGCTCGCCTGCCACACGGCGAGGGCCACACACGCCGCGAAGGAACTCCAGAGCAGCACGGGCCCGGCCGGCTGGCTGGCGAGTTGCGCCACTGCCCCGCTGACGTCAGCCTCGCCTTCGCCGCCCATGGCGAGCCGGATCGCGACCAGTCCGATCAGCAAATGCAGGATGCCGCTCACGGCAAAACCGGCCCGGGCGACTAGCTCAAGGGTCCGCGAGTTGGTGATGTCCTCGGCCGCGTCCGCGACGCCCTTCAGTTCTCTTTTGATGGTCGATCCTTCAACTGGCTCGGTGGTTCTGCCGGACTTCAGTTCGGCCCGGTTCATGCCTCTTCGGTAATCGTGCCACGCGAAGCCCGCCGGGAACAGCACAGCCGCCCATCAGGATCCTGCGACGGCACCCCACACCAGTTGCGGACCTAGAGTCTGCGGTAGCTGAGGTCGAAAACAAGCCGCCCGGCGTCGTGCGCCTTGTTTTCAAAGCTGGTCAGGATCCGGCCGTCGAACCGCGGGGCCCAGCCGCCGGTCTCATCGGTTCCCTCGTTGGGGCCGGTGTGTTCGGTGCTCACGGGTGCGCGGCCCTCCTTGACGGGGGCCCCGCCCACGAGGGACTCGACGCCGGATTCCCAGACCTGGGTGAGCGGGCTCTCCGTGCCGCTGCGCTCGCCGTCGTGCAGGTTCTCGAAGTCGGGGGAGCCGGCCAGGACCTCGCGGACGTGGACGGCGTAGTTGGACCAGTCCGTCGCGATCCGCCAGAGGCCGCCCGGCCTGAGCGCCCGGGCGGCGAGTTCGGCGAAGGCCGGCTGGATGAGGCGGCGCTTGTGGTGCCGGGACTTGTGCCACGGGTCGGGGAAGAAAACCCAGAGTTCCGTGACGGATCCGGCCGGCAGCATGGTGGCCAGCACCTCGGGGGCGTTCGCCTCCACGACCCGGACGTTGCTCAGGCCGCGGCTGTTGATCTTGATGAGCGTGTTGGCCAGCCCCGGGGTGTAGACCTCAACGGCAAGGAAGTCCTTGTCCGGGTTCTCCTCGGCGGCGTGGCACACGGCGTCGCCGAGCCCGGAACCGATCTCCACGATCAGCGGGGCCGTGCGGCCGAATTCGGCTTCGGCATCGAAGACGTAGTCCGGGTGCACGGAGGTGTTGGCGATGTGCCGGGGGACGTCGACGGCCCACCGGTCTGAATGTTCCTCCCAGGCGACCTGCCGGCGGCCCTGCAGGCGGGTGCCGCGGCGCACAAAGCTGACCGGGCGGCCTCCGTACGTGCCGAAGGAGGCCTGGCTGCCGGGGGTCACCGGGCGCGGCGGCTGAGGTGTTTCGGGGGATTCTGGGGATTCACTCATCCCCTCCAGAATAGTGGAGTCCGGCGCCCGCCCGGCTGGGCAGGGTTGCCGGGCCGGATTGCCCGGCCGGGTGCCGGTGGCACGGCAGACGGCCGGGCAGCCTGCCAGAATGGGATCCGTGACTGCACCGAAAAGTTCCCGGGACTCCACCGCCAGCAACCTTGGGATCGACGACCTCCCCGGCATGCTGGTGGACGCCGAGATCGATGACGTCCCCGCGGCGGAGCCCACCCGGGTCGGGGGCCGCCGCAGCCTGGCCTACCTGGGCGTGTGCCTCGTCCTGATCGGACTGAATCTCCGCACTGTCTTCTCCAGTTTCTCCGCGGTTCTTCCCGAGGTGACGGCCGACGCCGGGCTGCCGGGCTGGGCGGTTGTGGTCCTCACCACGGTCCCGGTGACGCTGCTCGGGGTCTTCGCCCCGCTCGCGCCCGGCCTGGCCCGCCGCTTCGGTGCCGAGCGCGTGCTGCTGGGTGCCATGGCAGTGCTCACGGCCGGACTGCTGCTGCGGCCCCTGGAAGCCGGGGGTGCCGGGCACCTCCCGGCCCTGCTGGCCGGGACGGCGGCCTGCGGTGCCGCGATCTCGGTCTGCAACGTGCTGCTGCCGGGCCTGGTTAAGCGTGACTTCCCGCACCGGCTCGGCCTGATGGGCGGCCTCTACACCACGGCGATCTGCGCCTCCGCGGCCCTGGGCGCAGGCTTCACCTACCCGGTCTTCAGCGCGACGGGGGAGTGGACCGCGGCGCTGCAGTTCTGGGCGCTGCCCGCCGGCGTCGTTCTTCTGCTGTTCCTGCCGGTGGCCATCCGGCAGCGCCACGGCCGGCACCAGGTGTTGCACGGGGGCGTGAACGTGTGGCGCTCGGCGGTCGCCTGGCAGGTGACCATCTTTATGGTGCTGCAGTCGATGATGTCCTTCAGCGTCTTCGCCTGGCTGGCCCCGATCCTGCGTGAACGCGGCGTGGACGGCGGCACGGCCGGGGTGATCGTCTCCGTCTCGATCGTGCTGCAGATGCTGGGGTCCCTGTTCGCCCCGGCGCTCGCCGCCAGGCTCCGGGACCAGCGCGCCATCAACACCTTGGTGGCGCTCATGACCGGCTTCGGCTTCGCGCTGAGTATTTCCGGCCCGCTGGAGCTGATCTGGCTGTGGACCGGGCTGCTCGGCCTGGGCCAGGGTGCCCTGACCGCCGTCGCCCTGACCATGATCATGGTCCGCACCCGGGACGGCCGCACCGCCGCGCACCTGTCCGGGATGATGCAGGGCGTGGGCTACGGGGTGGGCTCCACCGGCACCCTGCTGGTCGGCCAACTGCACCAGGCCACGGGGTCCTTCGCCGCGGCGGGTGCCCTCTTCCTCGCCGTCGGATCGCTGGCCGCGGTGTTCGGCTACCGTGCCGGACGGAACCGCTTCATCGGCGGCTGACCCTACACGCCCGCCTTCGCGAACACCTGCTCGATGACGGTGGTTGCCGCGTCGACTGCGGCCTGCACCTCGCCCTCCGCAAGCGGCCGGTACGTCATCGTGCTGGCCTCCACCGACAGCGTCCCCTTCCGGGCACCGAGACGGACGTAGGAACGGCCGGATCCGTCCGGGGCCTGGTACCGGAAGGCATGGCTGGAATCGGCGTCGAGCTGCACGGCCAGGGGCTGCACCGCTGACCAGGAAAGTTGGCCCTGGCCCAGGACGTTCGCCTGGATGGACGTGCAGCCGCTGATTGCCGACGTCCGGGTGTCGAAGGGGTAGGGCTGCGTGACCGCTGAACCCATGCTGATGATGCTCGCATCGAGCGAGAGCAACTTGTCGCCGGTGGAGACGATGGCCTGGGCCATGGTCGCTCCGGCGGCGAGTGCCCCGTAGTAGGCGGCGTCATCGTAGGCGCAGCTGGCCCGTGACGGAAGCGGGGAGGCCCCCGAGGCTCGTGTGACCGCGCGGGCCTCGGTCGGCGTCACGTAGAGCTCCCGGCCGGCCCCTCCCTTCACCCCCTTGAGCAGCTGGGTCAGCTCCTCCGGGCTGCGGGCGCCCGCCGGATTCGGCTGCGGAGCGCCAGGCGGGTTCTTCACTGCCTCGTCGATGAGGTCCCGGGCGAAGCCCGCCATGGAGTCCACTGCCCGTGCCGTCGTCTCTGAATTTACCGGCCAGACCGTCAGCGCCATGTCGATGGAGACCGTCCCGGCCAGCACCTGCAGCCCGGCGGTTCCGATGTCCTTGGGTCCCAGTCCCTTCGCCTTCTGCGTGGTCGCGTAGGCCTGCTGCCCGACGGGCGGCGCCGTCAGGAGTTGGGCCTCGTACGTTGCCGACATGGTTCCGCCGGCCATGGAGTAGGTGTAGCTCCGCTCGAAGTGGGCGCACTCTGCGGCCAGGGCATCCGTCTTGTTGAAGTCCGCGGCGGCGAGTTTGTCGTGCGGGGCGCTCCTGATCACGAAAAGGATGGTTGTCGTTTGCGAAGACTGCCCGGTGAGGGGCATGCGGCCCTCCGCGAAGCTCACGTCCGGAGCGGTACGCCGTATCGCGGTCTCCGTCTCCTCGTGCAGCCGGAAGGCGGCGCACTGCTCCGGCCTCGTGACGCCGGTGCTGGCGGACGGAGTGGCGACTTTGGCCGTCTCGCGGAGGTTCCGGGTGTCATCCACGAGGCCCCGAAGGTTACGCGAGCGCACCACCGTCGTGGCCAGCTCAACGAGCTGCTGGTCGCCATAGACCTCGCCCGGCGCCGCAGCGCCGGGTGGCGCGCTCGAGGACGACGGGGATGTGCCGCCGGGTGCCGGGGAGCAGGCGGCGAGGGCCATTAGGGCCGCGACGGCGCCGGCCGTCCAGCCGGGACGTGGCATCACAGGCCCGCTTTGGCGAAGACCTGGCCGATGACGCCGCCAAGCACGTCCGCGGCCGGCTGCGCGTCGGCCTCCGAGGACCTGATGGTGCTCGCCTCCACCGCCAGCGTCCCCTTTCGTGCGCCGAGGAGGACGTGCCATTGACCGGTCCCGTCAGCCAGCTGGTAAGCGACGGCGTAGCTTGAGTCGCCGGTAACGGCCATGGTCAGGTGTTTGATGGCCGACCACTGGCGCGTGCCTTCGCCCAGGTCCTCCTGCATCATCGGGCAGTCCCGGAGCGCTGCGGCCTGGGTGTCGAACGGGTGGGGCGGCGTCGCGGTCGTGGGCATGCTGATCACTGCGAGCTCGATGAAATCCATCTTGCTGGCACCCTGGATCTGCCCCTGGCCGACCACTGAGCCGATCGGTGACTGGTAGGCGGCGCCGCTGAAGCTGCATGGCGGCCGCGGCCCCTGGGACGGCTGGCCAAGATCAATGCCGGGACGCTCCGAACCGATGACTGAAGCCGCCGGCATGTCCACTGTTTTCCCGGTTGGCCCCGCGACGCCCTTAAGCAGTGCGACGACATCATCCGGGGTGCGGGAGTTCGGCGGAGCCGCAGCCACCGACGGCGGGTGCTGCGCAGCCTGGTCGATGAGCTCCTGCGCCAGCGCGGCCATCGAATCGAGGGCAGGGCGGACGTCGGCCTCGGAGCCCGCTGCGGCAACGGAGAGACCCAGGTTCACGGACATCGTGCCCGCCAGCACCCGGAGCCCGACCCAGCCAAAATCCCCGGGTCCCTGGGGTTTTGTGGTCTGCAGCCAGGCGAACCTCTTCTCCCCGGCATCCGGGGCGCTGAGGAGCTGGACCGCGTATGTCGAGGTCATGCCGGACTCCGTGGACGCGAGGTCGAACTGGCTGCAGCGGGCAGCCAGTTCGACCGTGTAGTTGAAGTCGGCTTGGGCGATCGCGGGCGCCTCCGCGCTCTGGAGCGTGAGGATGATGGTTGTCGTCGGTCCCGACTCCCGCATTCCGGCGACTGGCATCATACCGTCCGCCATGCTCACGCTCTTGTCCGCCCATTTGGCGAAGGGATTCTGGGACGCGAAGACCGCACAGTCGCCCGGCGTCGTCACGGTTTCAGCGCCGGGAATGGAGCCGCCCGCCGCCACGCTCCGCATCCGCTGGGAGTCCTGGGCCCATCCCTGCGATTGGCGGTTCTGGGCCACGGCATTGATGATCGCCATCAGTTCCTGGTCCGTATAGACCTTGCTGGGCGTGCCTGCCGACGGCGTGCCGGCGGATTGTGTACCCGCCGGGGGCGTGCCGGCGGATGATGGCGACGGAGCCGCCGTCGTCGGCCCGCCGGGCGTCGAAGGCCCGGAGGAACATCCCGCCAGTACCAGCAGGGCAGCGACGACGCAGGCACGCCGCCGCCTGTCCCTCGCCCCCGGCGCCGTCCGGAAAGTTCCAGCTGTCTCAACTGCCCGAGCGGACATCGCAGGCCCCCTTTACTTGTAGGCCACAGGCTACGGTTCAGTTGAGAATCCCAGCCAGAGCACTTGGGCCTCACATGGGACCGGACCGCCCGCCCAAGGATCAGATCCGCCGGCCTGCAGGTACTGGCCGACGGGGAGGATTTTCGCTGAGGGGCGGCGTCACCAGACGGGAATGGTGCGCGCCGCCCGCCGGCTGTGGCATGCTTCCCCTTTAGCCAACATCCCGGCTCCCGGAACCTCCGCCCGGCAGCCAGCCCTGACCTGGACTCGGGTGGGGTTTCGTCCATGACTACCGATCAGGCCACGCCCTTGCCCCGTTCCGTCCCCGCCGCGACGCTGGAATCAGCCGGCATCCTCCACCGCGACTACCGGTGGGTGACGCTGGGCGCCTGTGCCCTCGTGTTCCTGGCCGCCTTCGAATCGCTGGCGGTGACCACGATCATGCCGCTGGTCAGCCGGGAGCTGGACGGGGCCGCCCTGTACGCCCTGGCGTTCGCCGGCCCGCTCGCCACCGGTGTCATCGGGATGGTGGCTGCCGGAAACTGGTCCGACCGGCGCGGCCCGGTGGGACCCCTCTACGCCTCCGTCACCATGTTTGTGCTGGGACTGCTGATCGCAGGAACAGCAGGGAGCATGTCCGCCCTCGTGGCCGGCCGGCTAGTCCAGGGCCTGGGCGGCGGCGCCCTGACGGTGGCGCTGTATGTGGTGATCGCCCGGGTCTATCCGCCCGTTCTGCACCCGAAAATCTTCGCCGCCTTTTCCGCAGCCTGGGTCATTCCCTCGCTGGTGGGTCCCTTCGCTGCCGGCCTCGTGGCGCAGTTGCTCAGCTGGCACTGGGTGTTCCTCGGGGTGGTGGGGCTGGTGGTGCCGGCCCTGCTGATGATTGCGCCGGCCCTTCGCGGGCTGCACGGCACCCCCGAGCGCGGCACCCCGGCCGGCGCCGCACCGGGGGACATGTCCAGTCCTGCGCGCAGGTCCTCGGGCTCCGGCCGGCTGGCCTGGGCCGCGCTCGCGGCGCTCGCCGTCCTCGGCCTGAACCTTTCCGTCAGGCTTCCGGCGGCCGGCGGGGTCGTGGCCGTGGCGGCCGTCGCCGTGGCCCTCCTCGCGGTCCGCCCGCTGGTGCCGCGGGGAACCTTGAGCGCCCGCCGCGGCCTGCCCAGCGTCATCCTCACCCGCGGCCTGGCTTCTGCCGCGTTCTTTGGCGCCGAAGTTTACCTGCCGTACCTGCTGGTGGAGCGCTACGAATTCTCGCCCACCTTCGCCGGCCTGGCGCTCACGGGCGGAGCCGTCTCCTGGGCCGCAGGCTCGGCGGTCCAGGGCCGGCTCGGGGCGCGCCTGGATCACCGCCGCGCGGTCCGGACCGGCGCAGCCCTCGTACTCGGCGGCGTGATATTGGTGCTGGTGACCACGGTCCTCGGCTGGCCGGCCGCCGTCGCGATCATCGCCTGGGTGTTCGCCGGGGGCGGCATGGGGCTGATGTACGCGCGGCTGAGCGTGATGACCCTGGCCCTTTCCAACAAGCAAAACGAGGGCTTCAACAGTCCGGCAATGTCCATTTCCGACTCGCTCGGCGGGGCGCTGTCCCTCGCCACGACGGGTATCATTTTTGCCGCGTTCCCGACGACGGCGGCGTCCTTCGGCGGTGTCTTCGCCCTGACAGTGCTGATCGGGATCGCCGCGGTCGCGGTCGCACCGCGCGTGGCGGCGGCGCGCTCGGACACCTAGTTCCCGCTGGCTCCGCGGTCCTATGTCGCGGACGAAGGGAAGACCTGCAAGCTGATCCGGCATTTCGCCCGCGGTTCGCGGACGCCAAGGTCAAAGCCGGATGCGTACTTCGATCCCAAAGCCGAAGGCATTCTCTCTCGTCCACCCTCACAAGGAAGCTGTGGAATCGTCCACTCCGGCAGACAGCCCCCGCCGCGATGACGACGATGAACTCGTACCGGTCAGCGCAACCGGGGTGGTCAATCCGTGGGTGAGACTTCAGGGCTGGCTGCCGCTTCCCGCTTGGGCAACTGTAAGTCAGATTTGCATGTGCAGTGACAAAGGGACTCCATCGACAGTAAATGTCAAGGACGGAATTTGCTTCGGACCCGATGGCCTCGAAGTTTCAGAGCTAAGATCGTTCGCACCCGCACAGAATCGCATCCATATGGTCCGGGCCCCGGGATCACCGCTCCTGGGGCATTTCCCAAATGAGTCACTCGCCTCAATTCGCGGCACTATGTGTGACTCTCGTCGCGTCATTGACAGTGTTCAGTGGAACTAGGTATTCTCCACAGAGATGCCCATTGTGGGAGCTGAATTAACTGTGTACGGGTATAAGACTCTTTTTACTCCGACGATCGCCCCTAATTTCCTGCGATCCGATTCCCCTATACCGCTTCCGTTGCATCGGAGGTCCTGATGCCACCATCGCACTTACCCTCTGGGGCGACAGCGTGGAATGGTCCCCCTCTGTGCGGCGAGGGTGGTTATATATAGTGGCCTCCTGATGGTGGCCGGCCGCGACGAAAAAAATACTCTGGTTCCTTGGCTACTGCAGTAGCCTGTGGCTGTTCATTCAGGTGCACACTCTTCTGAACTAATCCCCCCATTCCAGGTGCCCGAGAGCGCGGAAATGGGGCTCGTCGTCCTGATCTTCGAGGAGGTGACTACGCCACAGAGCCAACTGGCTCAAATCGGTCCATCCAGGCACGAGCCACGGATGCGACCCATCCAAAAAGAGATCGCAGGAACCGAAAAGGAGATGTCATCGTGGAAGATGATGCTTCAAACAACGTCGTTGCATTTCAAGTGGGAGATTCAAAACCACAGATCATACGTGAACTGTCGGTCAGGGAAAGCCTGGAGGTTGTATCAAAGGCGGATCCAGCTCTGGGAGAACGACTGAAGGCCGCAGAGAAAAGAATCGAGATCGCTAGGGAAGAAGTCATTTCCAATCCGGACATGACAGTGGAATACTTTCTGCTTCAACATTCCCGCAGCAAGACCGACGAACTATTGGGGCTTGATCTCGACGGGCTAGAGGAAAAATCACACCGCAAACGCGTGGACGAGTACCACCGGATTGGGGGTATAGGTTCGGCTCTACTCTACCGAGACTCGAACTTTGGAGGTGGCTCCAAGTTCTTTTCAGTGACGTGGCCCAACTTCAAGTGGTCCCCGTACAGATTCAACGATACTGCTTCCTCCGGCAAAGCCTGGGGGGGAAACATTCTCTTTCAGCACACTTGGTACAGCGGCAGGCGTTTGTATATGGTGGGCCTCCCGTACTTCGAAATCAGGGATTTTCGAGAAGTCGAGTTCACCGACATGGCCAGCTCATTCGTCTCCCTCCCGTAGAGCAAAACCGGACGTCTCGCGGAACAGCGAAGGGCTTCAATATTTTCTCCACCCGTTGACCCTGATCCCCTGGACAACAACACTGTCGATTGCCGAGCCAAATCGGGCTGCAAGATTGAGTCAGGGTTTGTCAGTACTATCAGCGCTGCGGTCGAGGGCCGTTAAGGACTCCGAAGAAAGTCTCTTCTAGCCCGCCAACTTGCTGACCGGCTCGAACGGGGCACCAGTGCATGGACGACTGACCGGTAAAGGGAACGATTCAACTGAATTCGTTGGGTCAGTCCCTACTACCTGGAACTATCGGCAAGGTCCGGTGCCCCGCCTCGGGTCTTCCGAGCCTTGGCTGCCCCTTTGGATTAGGCCTCCGAAAACGCAGCCGAGACCAACAAATTCGGGACCGTCAGATGCCCGGGCGGCAAGAGCAACGAGCGCCGTTTCCTCCTCCGAAGTGGCCCAGTGGCACACAGGTCACGGCGTTCTTGGTCCTGCAGGCTCGTTCTCCCTGCGGCGGGGGTCAGTGGGCGGCGAGCCGGGTGGCGCGCAGCACCGCGTCCGTCAGGGCAGCAGCCTCGCCGTCGGGACCGGTGGCGCTGCGGTGCCGGGTGTCAACGACGTCGAGCCGCCACTCGGGTGCTTCAATCCCCAGCTCGCGGGCCAGCTGCTCGGCCGTGTAGAACTTCTCCGGCTCGTGATGGTGCCCCCACTGCGGCAGCCCGTCGGGGTGGTGGCCCACGATCAGCAGGGTTCCGCCGGTCCGCACCGCTGCGGCGGCCAGCTGCAGGGCCTGCTGCCAGGGCATCACGGTTGAATGCAGGAACTGGGCCGTGACCAGGTCATAGAGCTGCCCGGGGACCCAGGTGGCAAGATCCTGCTGCACCCATTCGATGTTCCCGCCCTGCCCGCGTTCCTGCCCATGCGCCTCGGCCCGTTCCAGCGCGACGGCGGAGACGTCGAGGGCGGTGACTTTCCAGCCGCGGCTGGCCAGCCAGATGGCGTCCGCGCCCTCTCCGCAACCCAGGTCAAGGGCCGTTCCGGGAGGAAGGGGAGCGGCTTCGGCGATCAGTTGCGGATTCGGCTCGCCGCTCCAGATCCTGGCCCGGCTGCGGTACTTCTCATCCCACACCTTGGCCGCACTGACGTTGCTGTTGTCCTCGGGGTGCTCGTGCTCCGTCATCGTTGTCCTTCGGGGTCTCGGGGGTCTTGATGTCGTTCCCACATCATGGCAGGGGAGAGCTCCCGGAGACACCCGGCAATCGCCACATTTGCCACAGCAGAAAATCGACACGTGAAAACCACGGTCCGGAAACGCTCCCGAAACCTCGGTGGTGGAGTCTGGAGCCGGAAAGCGGAATGACGCTGGGGTGAATCCGAATTCGAGGAAGGATCGGGCTATGACTGCAGAAGATGCGCGGCAGGTTAAATCGTGCGGGGAGCTGTCGGTGGGGGACCGGATCGAAGCATGGCATAACGGAAAACTCTTCCATCGGGGCGAGGTGATCCGGACGGTGGCGGCCACGGACCTTTTCTGGATCCTGGATGAGCGGACCGGCACCCGGAGGCTGATTGACGCCGAGGCCCTGGAGGTCCTGCGGGTCCCGGCCCGGACAGCCACGTCCGGTCCGGCAGCCAACTTCGGCCCGGCCTCGTCCGGTCAGGCAGCCAGCTGCGGTCCGGTGGCCGCCGTCGGGGTGTCCGGGAGGCCTGCGGGGGAGGCCCCGGCGGCCAGGGTGCCGGCGTCGCACGTCCCGCTGTTCCAGGCCCCCAGCCTGGTGACTTGAGCGCGAGGGGCTGGTGCCGTGAGCGGGCGAACACTGCACCGGGCCCGCCGGATGATAGACTGGTGAAACTTGATGTGCAGTGATGCCCACTGATGTTCCGGTTCATCAACCGGTTCCCCTGATGGATTCCTTCCGGATTCCGCCTTCAGGGAGTGGGATTTTTTCATGTGAGAGGCACATCCTGCGTCGATGAACGCGTTCTATTTGGTCCTGGCCGCCGTGTTACCTAGCAGCTGGCCGGTTGATCACCTGACTTTTCTTCGGCGAACCCCTGGGCCAACCGGCACCGGGGGCCGATATCCGCACGGATACCGCCTGAAAGACCTTTGAAACATATGACTACTTTTGCTGCCCTTGGCACGCCCAAGGCCCTCGCCGACACGCTCACCGCCCAGGGGATCGTCGAACCGTTCCCCATCCAGGTCAAGACCCTGCCGGACACCCTGGCCGGACGCGACGTCCTGGGCCGCGGCCGCACCGGCTCGGGCAAGACCATTGCCTTCGCCATCCCGCTTGTAGCACGACTCGCTGAGCGGGAAGCCAAGCACTTCCGCAAGCCCGGCCGCCCGATGGGCCTGGTCCTCGCCCCGACCCGCGAGCTGGCCACCCAGCTCAACGCCACCATCGAACCGATGGCCACGGCCATGGGCCTGAACACCACCGTGATCTATGGCGGCATTTCCCAGGCCCGCCAGGAAAAGGCGCTGCGCGCCGGCGTCGACATCGTCATCGCCTGCCCGGGCCGCCTTGAGGACCTGATCCGCCAGCGCGTCCTGACCCTCGAAGGTGTCGAGATCACCGTGCTGGACGAGGCCGACCACATGGCCGACCTCGGCTTCCTCCCGGTGGTCAAGAAGCTCATGGACATGACCCCGAGCCAGGGCCAGCGCATGCTGTTCTCCGCCACCCTGGACAACGGCGTGGACAAGATCGTCCAGCGTTACCTCTCCAACCCGCTGACCCACGCGGTGGATGAATCCCAGGCCGCGGTGACGACCATGGAACACCACGTGCTCGTCGTCAACGACCAGACCGTCAAGAAGCAGCTGATCGTCGAGCTCGCCTCGGGTGCCGGCCGCCGGGTGCTCTTCCTGCGCACCAAGCACCACGCCCGCAAGCTTGCCAAGACCCTGACCGACGCCGGCATCCCCGCCGTCGACCTGCACGGCAACCTCTCGCAGAACGCCCGTGACCGCAACCTGGCCGAGTTCTCCTCCGGCGAGGTCCGCGTCCTGGTCGCCACCGACGTCGCCGCCCGCGGTGTCCACGTCGACGACGTCGAGCTGGTCATCCACGTGGATCCGCCCACAGAGCACAAGGCATACCTGCACCGCTCAGGCCGAACTGCCCGCGCAGGCTCCGACGGCACCGTGGTCACGCTGACCCTGCCGGAGCAGCAGTCCGACGTCAAGAAGCTCATGAAGGCTGCCGGCGTCGAGGTCAACTTCGAGCGCGTCACCGCCAACTCACCGCTGGTTGCAGAACTGGTCGGCGAAATGGCCGACAAGATCGATCCGCGCACCCGTGCCGCGCTGCTGGCAGCCAAGTCCAACCAGGGCGGCGGCAGCTCCACCGGCGCCAACGCCGAGCGCAAGCGCGCCCGCCGCACCACCCAGGCTGCACCCACCGCGGGTGGCCGAGGCGGCCGTGGCGGACGCGGACGCGTCGGAACCGAGGCCCCCCGCACCGATCTTCCCCGCGCCGAGCGCCGTGCCGTGGCCTACGAAGGCCAGGCTGCCGCGCGCAACGCCGCAGAGCGTGTCATCGAGCGCAACGAGGACCGGCAGGATGCCGAGCGCGCCGAGCGCCGCAGCGTCCGCAGCCGTTCAACCTCGTACGGCACTCACCGCAACGATGTTCCGGCTGCAGGCGGCCGGGCATCGGCCGGCCGTGGTTCAGACGGCCGCGCCGCAGAGGGACGCAGCGACGCCCGGGGCGCTTCGGCTCCCCGCAGCGGCGCACCCCGCTCCGGCGGCGCACCCCGCACCGGCGGCGCAACCGGCGGTCAGCGCGGCGGACGTCCGGCAACGGGCCAGCGTGCAGCTGCCGGCGCCAAGACCGGCGGAAGCAAAACCGGATCCAACGCGGCCGTTTGGTCCTCGAACACCGGCGGCACCTCGGGCGGATCCTACGCAGGCGGCGGCAACGGCCGCTCCAGCGAAGGCCGTCCGGCACGCAGCGGCGGCCCCCGCCGCGCGTCCGCCCCGGCGTCGAACGAACGCCGCAGCCGCTAAGCCTTCGGGTTTTCGCTAGGCAAACGGACGGGCGCTACGGGGATCCCCGTAGCGCCCGTCCGAAAGCGCAGCGCAAAGCAGGAGGCGCAGCGCCGGCTACCAGCCGCGGGCGCGCCACTCCGCCAGATGCGGGCGTTCCGCGCCCAGGGTGGTCGGTTTTCCGTGGCCCGGGTGCACCACGGTGTCATCCGGATAAGCCTCGAACAGCCGCTCGCTGACATCGCTGACCAGCTGCGCGAACCGCTCAGGATCGTTCTGGGTGTTGCCCACGCCTCCCGGGAACAGTGAGTCGCCGGAGAAGATGTGCGCCGGGCCTTCCGGGTCCTGGTACACGAGTGCGATCGAGCCCGGGGTATGGCCGCGCAGGTGCACTGCGGTCACGTCGAAGCCGTCGAAGTTGCCGACGTCCCCGTGATTGAGCAGCACATCCACCGGCACCGGCAGCTCCGGGGCATCATCCGCCCCGGCCGCTGTCTTCACCCCGGTGGCCGCCACCAGGCCCGGCAGCGCACGGACATGGTCCCAGTGCTGGTGGGTGGTGGCAACCAGCGCCAGCTTCGGCGTCGCGGAGGTATCCGCGGCGGCGTCGGCAAGCAGCCCCTGGATGGCGGCCAGATCATCGGCCGCATCGATCAGGAGCTGCGCGCCGGAGGCCTTGCTGGTGAGCAGATAGACGTTGTTGTCCATCTCGCCGACCGAAATCCGGCGGATGGTGATGTCACGTAAAGAGTGAATAAGCGAGTCCATGGGCTTCAGTCTACGGACGCTGTTATTCACGGCCCTCGGATACCCAGTTGGGGTCTGCGGAGCGGGACCCGACGACGGCGTCCGCGGCGGCGTCGAATTTCGTCAGTTGCGCCGCAGTGAACCCGAGCGTCAGGGCCCCCAGGTTCTGGTCGATCCGGTCCGCCCTGCGCGTGCCGGGGATGGGGACCACGGGCAGTCCCAGCTTCCGGCCCTGCGCGAGCAGCCAGGCCAGGGCGACCTGGGCAGGAGTTGCATCCTGCCCGGAAGCGGAAAGTTCAGCCGCGACTTCCTGCACGGCGGCAACCACCTGTTGGTTGGCGTCCAGTGCCGCCTCGGCGAAGCGGGGGATGTTGCGGCGGAAGTCGTTGCTGCCCAGCTTCGACGCGTCCACGGTGCCGGTGAGGAATCCCCGGCCCAGCGGCGAATAGGGCACAAAACCCACCCCAAGCTCGGCCGCCGCCGGGACAACGTTGCGTTCCACATCGCGGCTCCAGATGGACCACTCGCTCTGGACCGCGGCGATCGGGTGAACGCTGCTGGCTTCACGCAGCTCCTCGGCCGTCACTTCAGACAAGCCAAGATGCCGCACTTTCCCGGCCTGCACCAGACCCGCCATGGCCTCCACGGTTTCCACAATCGGAACGCGGAGGTCACGGCGGTGCATGTAGTACAGGTCGATGGTGTCGGTGCCGAGGCGCTGCAGGCTGCGGTCCACGGCCTGGCGCACGTAGGCGGCGTCGCCCCGGATGTCCGAGTAGCCGGCGGACGGGGTGCCAACCAGGCTGAACTTGGTGGCCAGTTGCACCTCCCCGCGGCGTTCCTTCAGAAGCTTGGCGATCAGTTCCTCGTTACTGCCCCCGCCTTAGATGTCCGCGGTGTCGATGAAGCTGACGCCGGCATCCACAGCGTGGTGCAGAGTCTGCAGCGCCTCCGCCGGATCCACCTCCCCGTACACCGGGGTCAGGGCCATGCCGCCGAACCCCAGGGGGCTGACCATCAATCCGTCGCCGAGTAGGACTTTCGCTGCGTTCATTTTCGGTCTCCATTCGTTGTTTCTACCCCCAACCCCGGCCTTTGCCGGTGTATTCCGCCGCTCCCGCCCAGTTGCCGCCAGCGGACGGGCCGCAGCCACGGCGTGTCGCCCGGAATTACCGGTCGAAGGGCGGACTAACTGGGCGGGAGCGTCGGGGAAGCCGAGGATTCCCGGGCCGGCAGCAGCTTCAGGCCGGCCGCGCAGCCCACAATCCCCGCGATGAACAGCAATTTGAGCGGGCTGGCCGGTTCGACGCCGGTCGCCATCGCCCAGCCGACCGTCAGGGCGGCGCCGATCCCCACCCAGACGGCGTAGGCCGTGCCGAGCGGGATGCTCCTCACGGCCAGGCCCAGCCCCGCCATGCTCAGCGTCGCTGTCGGGGCAAACACCAGGGTGGGCAGTGGCCGGGTGAAGCCGTCGGACAGCCCGAGGGCGGTCGCCCAGACCGCCTCCAGCACGGCGGAGGCGAGCAGGATGGGCCAGGCCAGCGGTGCCGTGTTGGCTGATATCGGCGCGCGGTTCGGGGCCATCCTCAAGCCACCAGCTTCAGGCCGGCCACACAGGCGACGATCCCGCCGAGCAGCAGAATCCGTGCCGCCGTCGCGGGCTCAACTTTGGTGATCATGGCGTAGGCGGAGGTCAGCACCACGCCGACGCCCACCCAGACGGCGTAAGCGGTGCCGGTCGGGATGGACTGCATGGCGACCGCGAGGCCGCCGGTACTGGCCAGCACGGAGACGAGGAAGAGTGCGGCCGGTGCAATCCGGCGTCGGCCCGTGGCCTGCGCGGTCCGGTGCAGGGCTGCGGCCCAGACTGCTTCCAGTGACCCGGAAAGTACGAGGATTACCCACGACATAACTGCTCCTGTGGCCAGTCTTGTCGCGTGCCGGGTACTGATCCGTCGTCCGGAGGCCCGAAGAAGGGGCCTTGATTCCAGCCTAGCAACGCCCCCGCAGTGAGGCGAACTCCCTCCCAGGGGTCACCGCGGGGTCACAGCGCACCACCCACCCCCCATCGACTGCTCCGAAGCCGCCGTTTAGAGGGTTCAAAACGGCTGTGGAGTCTCATGACTTAATGGACACTTCTGTCTCAAGTCATCGTGGACAGTGTGTCTCAGGACATCGTGGACACTCGATGGCGTTTTGCTCATCTCATGAGCGAACGCAATCTGGATATGAAGGTCCGTCATCTCGTAGCGTCGTGGCCTGAGGATGCCCCTCGGGGTTCAGTGACGGCGTTCTGCCGCAAGCACAAAGTCTCCCGGGCCTGGTTCTACAAGATCAAGGCCGCTGCGTCCGCTCAGGGCCCGATGAAGGCCATGGAGATGCGCTCCACGAAACCCCGGACCAGCCCGGCCCAAGTCACCCCGCGGATGGTCGAGTTGGTCCTGGACACGCGGGAAACCTTGAAGAGGATGGGCCACGACTACGGACCACTGAGCGTTGCCGCAAAACTGCGTCGGCAAGGTCTGGAACCACCGTCACGGGCGACCCTGGCCCGGATCTTCACCCGGGCCGGGGTCGTCGTCCCGGAGCCGAGGAAGAAGCCCCGGAGCGCCTATCAGCGGTTTGTATATCCCGAGCCGAACGGGTGCTGGCAGATCGACTCGACCGAGTGGCTGTTGGCCGGCAACACGAAAGTCGCGATCTTCCAACTCATTGACGATCATTCGCGACTGGCACTGGCATCGTTGGTAGCCACCGGCGAGACCAGCGAAGCCGCCATCCGCGTCGTATCGGCAGCCATCGCCCGCCACGGCGTCCCGCAGAAGTTTCTTTCGGACAACGGTGCCGCGCTGAACCCGACCAGACGCGGAAGGACCGGCGCGTTGGTGGAATATCTGAAGTCCCACGGAGTGGAGCCGATCACCGGCAAACCCTACAAACCCACCACCCAGGGCAAGAACGAACGCTTCCACCAGACGCTGCACAGGTATCTGAATCAACAACCGCCGGCACACACGATGGCAGAACTCCAGGCCTATGTCGACGAGTTTGACCGGTACTACAACACCGAACGTGAGCATCAATCACTGCCACCAGGCACCACCCCGCAGGAGGCCTGGTATGCAACGGCCAAAGCCACGCCACCCGAGCCGCCCAACCCTGAAATCACCGTGCCCGCCACCAGGCGCAGCGTCCAGCGACGGGTCGGGAAAAACGGTTCCGTTGCCGTCATCGGCATGCATTTCGGCATGGGTAAAGACCACGTCGGCGCGACCGTCCATGTCCTCTACGACGAGGCCACGATCATGTTCTTCGACGGGCGCGGAACGGAAATCATCACCCACCCGCGCCCGCCCATAGGCACAAACTACGTCGGGAACAACAAGCCCCGAGGCTTCATGGCCAACCAAACGTCCACGAAGTGCTGAGACAGGAAACGTCCACGAGGTACTGAGACATCAACTGTCCACGAGGTACTGAGACATGACAAGGGTTCAAAACGGCGGTTGCGGAGCACTCGATGAGGGTCCCGGCAGCGTCGGAGCGCCGTGGTCCGGAGGTTAGTCCGCGACGCGGTCGATCGAGACGACGGCGAGGAAGCCGCGGCCCAGGATTTCCGGTGTGGCGGTGTCGGAACCGACGACGGCGTCATAGCGGTTCAGCGTGATCGGCTCGGCGGCGGCCGTTTCAGACGCGCCGGCCGCCGGGCTTTGGGCCGCCTCTGCACCGGTGGCTGTGCCCGGCTCGTCGCCGGCGGTGCCGGGGCTGACGGTCGCCTGGCCCTGCAGCAGGATCCCCAGCTGGCCCTCGAACACGGGGTGCGCCCGCTTCTTGGAGAGTTCGATGATGGAGGTGTAGCCCTTGAAGGCGCCGCTGCGGGTGATGACGTTCAGGTCGCGGATGTCGCCCGTCGGCAGCGCCCCGGCCGCGGCGGCGTCGCCGGAGAACCGGAACGGGCGGTACTTCTCGAGCGGGTGCTCGGCCCCGTCGACGCTCAGCAGCAGCAGCTCGCCCTCCACCACGGTGAGCACGCGGTCCATGCCGGGGTACGCCGAGAAGTCACCGGCCTTGGCCACCTCGGCGATGCTCACCCGCCAGTCCCAGCCGGGCGTCTGCGCCGTGCTCGCCTGCGGGGAAGCAGCGTGGGGATGGCTGGCCAGTTCGCGAGTCACCCCGCCGCCGTTGCGCCAGGGTTGGGCGTTCAGCTCGGCATAGCGGATGATCTCCATCCTTCCACCCTATCCGCCGGCCGGGAACGTAGTCGCGGGGCCGTGCCGCTGCCAATAACGCCGAGGTCAGACTTCGCGCCGTTGCAACGACCATATGACTTTGCCGGACAAACATGGGAGCCAAATCTCACCTCGGGGGCGGGTGAGGCGGCGCGCCAATGTCCTTGCTAACGTCGAAGGAACGAAACACTGCAAAAGGAGCCGAATGTTCGTCAAGGTATGCGGGCTCAGCACCCCCGAATCGGTCCGGACCGCGGCGGAGTCCGGAGCGGACGCCGTCGGCTTCGTCCTGACCCGCAGCCCCCGCGAAGTGACCCCCGCGCAGGTCCGGGGTCTCCTGGCCCACGTCCCGGCGGGGCTCCCCGCGGTCGGCGTCTTCCGGCACGAGGCCGCGGCGGACGCCGTCGCGGTGGCCCGCGAAGCCGGGCTGGACTGGGTCCAGCTCCACGGGGACCGCACCCCGGCAGACGTGCGGACCGTGCATGACGCCGGGTTCAAGCTCATCCGGGCCGTCACCATGTCCGCCGCACCCGAAGCGTTCGAGGACTGGGGCGAGGAACTGCTCCTGATCGACTCCGCCGTCCCAGGCTCCGGCGAGGCCTGGGACTACGCCTCGGTCCGCGCGAAGGGGCTCGCCGGGCGCCACTGGCTGCTGGCCGGCGGGCTCGACCCGGCCAACGTCGCCGGCGCCGCGTCGCAGGCCGGCGCCTGGGGTGTGGACGTCTCCTCCGGCGTCGAGTCCTCCCGCGGGGTGAAGGACCTGGCCAAAATCCGTGACTTCGTGACGGCGGCCAAGTCCCTGGCTGCCAGGCCCTGAACGCGGCCGCAGGAATGCCGCCGGGCCGCACCGTGTTGGCCCTGACATGAAGCGCATCGGATTTTTGTCCTTCGGACACTGGGGCCCCGGCGAGGGCTCCCGCACCCGGACCGCCCGCGACGCCCTGCTTCAGGGCATTGAGCTGGCCGTCGCCGCGGAGGAACTGGGCGTGGACGGTGCCTACTTCCGCGTGCACCACTTCGCCCGGCAGCAGGCCTCCCCGTTCCCTCTCCTGGCCGCCGTCGCCGCCCGGACCAGCCGGATCGAAATGGGCACCGGCGTGGTCGACATGCGCTACGAGAACCCCCTGTACATGGCCGAGGAGGCCGCCGCGACGGACCTGATCAGCGGCGGGCGGCTGCAGCTGGGGATCAGCCGCGGCTCACCCGAACCTGCCCGCGACGGCGCCGCCGCTTTCGGACATGTCCCCGCCGAGGGCGAGACCGCCGCGGACATGGCGCGGAGGCACACCGCGGTGTTCCGCCGCGCGATCTCGGGGGCCGGGATGGCGGAGGCGGAGCCGCGCTACGCGGGCGGCGGGTCCGGGCTGCTGCCCGTCCAGCCGCATTCGGCGGGCCTCGGCGAGCGGATCTGGTGGGGCGCCGGGTCGCGGGCCACCGCCGTGTGGACCGCGGAACAGGGCATGAACCTGATGAGCTCCACGCTGCTCACCGAGGACACCGGTGTGCCCTTCGACCAGCTTCAGGCCGAGCAGATCAGCATGTTCCGCCAGGCCTGGGCCGACGCCGGCCATCTGCACGAGCCGCGCGTCTCGGTCAGCCGCAGCGTCCTGCCGATCACCGACGATGAGGACCGGCGGTTCTTCGGCCTCAGCGCACTGCGGGAGAAACGCGACCAGGTCGGGGTGATCGACGGGCTCGTGGCCCGGTTCGGCCGGAGCTACGTCGGCGAGCCAGACGCCATCGCCGCGGAGCTTGCCGCCGACGCCGCCGTGCAGGCGGCCGACACGCTGCTGCTGACGGTCCCCAACCAGCTCGGCCTGGACTTCAATGCCAAGCTGCTGGGCACCGTGGTCCGGCATATCGCTCCGGCGATCGGCTGGGCAGCGAAGCCGCGGCCGTAGCCCGGGCGGGCGCCGGGCACCGCCAAGGCTAGCCGGGCCGGGCGCCGGGCACCGCCAAGGCTAGCCGGGCCGGGCACCGGAAAAGTCCGGGCACCGCCAAAAGGCTAGCCGGGCCGCGGCGCCGTCGCTAGCATGGCTCCTTGGGGAGTACCCCGATGACCCGGCGGGCAGCGCCTGCCCTGCGCGAAGGAGACCGTTGTGACACTGCCCGAAGGTTTGACCCCCGGCGTCTGGACACTGGACATGTCCCACAGCGAAGTTGGCTTCAGCGTCCGCCATGCCGGCATCAGCAAGGTCCGCGGCCGCTTCAACGAGGCCACGGCGGAGGCCCGGGTGGGCGACTCCCTCGCGGAGTCCAGCCTGCATGCCAGCATCAAGACCGCCAGCTTCGACTCCGGCGACGCCAACCGCGATGCCCACGTCCGCGGCGCCGACTTCTTCGACGTCGAAAAGTACCCGGAGATGACCTTCCGTGCCACCGGAATCAGGGGCGACGGCGAGGACTACGTGCTCACCGGAGACCTGACCATCCGTGACGTCACCAAGCCGGTGGACCTGGAAGTGGAGTTCACCGGCATCGCGGTGGACCCGTTCGGCGCCACCCGCGCCGGGTTCAGCGCTGAGGCGGACATCAGCCGCAAGGAATTCGGCCTGACCTGGAACGCCGCGCTCGAAGCCGGCGGGTTGCTGGTCAGCGACAAGGTCAAGATCGGTGTCGAGGCGGCCATGGTGAAGCAGGCCTAGCAGGGCGGCAGCGTCTAGAAAAGCAGCAGGACGAAGCCGCCGACCGTGGAGACGATCCCCACCCCGGTGAGGATCCAGCCCAGGACCCACGCAGCGTTGTCCTGCTTTGGCGGGGTGAGCCCCCAGCGGGACGGATGGCAGACGTCATAGAAAAGGTCGACGTCGGACCCGACCACCAGGCCGTGCGACTCGGCCGCCGGCAGCAGCGACCGGTGGTCGGCGTCGTGGTGGTCCGTCCAGCTGTATCCGGTGAACCCGCCGGCGCTGATTACCGTGCCGGTGGTCCCGGCCCACTGGCAATGGCGCCGTCGGGAAATCCAGCCCCAGACCAGCAGCGGCAGGCCCAGGACAAAACCAACCCAGGTCATGACTTCGAGGATGGGGCCGAGGAGGTCCCCGATGCTTGTCATCTGCGCGCGTCCCGGGCCGGCGGCGTCAGCGCGTGGTGCGCGAGCGGCGCAGGAAGAACATGATGCCGGCGCCCACCAGGATCAGAAGGCCAACGTAGAGCAGGAACTGCACGGCCTCAACAACAAGGCCGACGACCAGCAGGACGAGGGCAACGATCAGGGCAATCTTCAGGAGAGCAGGCATGCTCCAAGTATTGTGCTCTTTCCCGCGTTCGCAAAGCTCCCCGGCTGCCGCCCGCGTCACGGGACACAATTCAGGAACAGTTCAGGGTGAACCCCTAGGCCGGATCGGCCCGCGGCGGGGGAGAATGGAGCCATGAAGACTCTGCTCAACATCATCTGGCTGCTCTTTGGCGGGCTGTGGCTCGCACTCGGTTATTTCGTGGCCGGGATCATCTGCTGCCTGCTGGTCGTCACCATCCCGTGGGGCCTCGCGTCCTTCCGCATCGCGAACTACGCGCTCTGGCCGTTCGGCCGCACCGTGGTGGACCGCCCGGGCGGCACGGGGGTGTTCTCCCTGCTCGGAAACGTCATCTGGCTGCTCGTCGCCGGGATCTGGATCGCGATCGGACACGTGGTCACCGCCTTCGCCATGGCCATCACCATCATTGGGATCCCGCTCGCGATCGCCAACCTCAAGCTCATTCCGGTTTCGCTTATGCCGCTGGGCAAACAGATCGTCCCGAGTGACAAGCCCTTCGTGACGGCCTACAGCAGGGGCTACCACTAGCCCTTTTTCCGAGGAGGAGTAGCACAATGTCCGAGCATGTAACAGCTGTTCCAGCAACGTCCGGCCAGGGGGAAGCGCCCGCCCCGCCCGAAGATCTCATGCTGGTCATCACCCGCGAATTCCAGGCCCCCATCGCCCGGGTGTGGTCCGCCCTGACGGACCCCGAACAGGCGACGGCCTGGTGGGGCCCCCGCGGTTTCCACACTCCCCGCGAGAGCATCGACGCGGACCTGGAAATCGGCGGCCTCTACCGGGCCTGCATGGTCCAGGACAGCAGCGGGGACGAGCACTGGTGGAGCGGGGTGTTCACGGACATCGAACCGCCCAGTCTCTTCGTCTACACCCATGCCTGGGACAAGCCCGACGGAACCCGCGGCTTTGAGACCGAGGTGACCTTCCAGCTGGACGAGGTCGACGGTGGCACCCGGATGACGTTCATCCAGGGCCCCTTCGACACGATCGAGAACCGGGACGGCCACGGCGTCGGCTGGCGCGAGTCCTTCGACCGCCTGGCCGACCACCTCCACCGGAGCGCCTGAGCAACCAGGCATCGCGGGGTCACTCCGCGCCCGTCCGGACTGGGTTTATGGGCGCGGAGTGACCCTGCGTCGCTGTGGCGGGGGTTGCTCAGCCGAGTTCGCCCTGCAGGTTCCGCCGCGCTGCTTCCCGCCACAGTTCCCGGCCCCGCTGGGTGTGAAACAGCGGATCCAGCTCCAGGAGCCGGCGGACGACGGCGGCGCGTCCGGCGGCAAAGTCGTCGTCGCCGATATGCGCAAAATCCTGCCGGACGGCGGCCAGATACCGGGCGTACGCCGCCGGGGTTCCGCCCAGCACCGAGAGGTCCGCGTCGCTGAGCAGGGCAGCGGCCTCGTCGCCTGTCTCCGGCCGGTGCTCCGCCGTCATCCGCACCAGACGGGCCACCTCGTCCACCTCGGCCGCGGGAAGGCCCGCATGGGCAAGGCGGTCTTCGGCGAGCCGGGCCGACTCCTCCTCGTCCTGGCCCGCGATGCCGCGGTAGACGGCGTCGTGGAACCAGGCGGCTAGCAGCACGGTCCGGGGCGGACCGGCGGGTGCGGTGAGGAGGTCCAGGGCCTCGAGGACCGCCAGCAGGTGCGTGCGGCCGTGGTACCTCCGGTGCTCCTCGCCCCAGCGGTCCAGCAGGTCCAAAAAGAGCGCGTCGTGGCCCGGGAGGACCTCGTTCCAGCGTGTCAGCAGCGGGAGCTTGAGCGAGCTGCTGCGCCGCCGGGCCGGGATCCGCAGTCCGCTGGCGATCAGCTTGCGCACCAGGATCCGGCCCTCCACCGGGACGGCCCCCGCCGCCACGAGGGCGCTGTACCGGGCCTCGGCGACGTCGTAATGGTCGCCGTCGAACGCCCTGTCCGGGATCCCCGCAGCCGCGGCGAAGCTGTGCAGCTCCTCCAGCGAGGTGTCCGAGATCAGGTGCGAGAAGTGCGTTCCGTGCGCCGGCCAGAGCGGAGGATCAACATAGATGGCCATGGGGGAAGTCTAATCCGGCTGCGGATCAGCCCTGGCTGGCGTCGGTGGCGGCGGTGTCGGACTGCTTCTCCGACTGGGTCCGGGCGCTGAGCGGCTTGGAGCGCACGCCTTCGCCCTGTTCATTCAGCCGCGTCTCATGCTCGGCCTCCGCGATGGCCTCGGGCGTGATGGTCTCCTCCGAGTTCCAGGCCTTGATCGCGGCCCAGCCCACCGCCACGAGGGGGACGGCAAGGATCGCGCCGATGATGCCGGCGAGGATGGTGCCGGCCGTGAGGGCGAGCAGGATGACGAGGGCGTGCACGTTGAGCGCCTGGCCCATCACCACGGGCTGAAGGAAGTTGCCCTCCAGCTGGTTGACGACGATCACGACGATGATGACGATCAGGGCCGCGAGCGGACCGTTGGCGACCAGCGCGACGAGCGCCGCCAGGATGCCGGCCAGGGTGGCGCCGATCAGCGGGATGAAGGCCCCGATGAAGGTCAGTGCGGAGAGCGGCAGGGCGAGCGGCACCCCCATCACCACGAGCGCGAGGCCAATGAAGAAGGCATCCACGAGGGCCACAATGGATGTTCCCCGCACATAGCCGCCGAGCACGTTGAGGCTCCGCTCGCCGGCGCGGCGTGCCTTCACCAGCTTCCTGCCCTTGAACGCCCGCAGCACAAACGCCCAGATGCGCTCGCCGTCCTTCAGGAAGAAGAACAGGATCACGGCCATAAGCAGGGCGCCGGTGATGAAGTTGCCGGCGGCGCTGAGCCCGGAGATGGCGCCCGCTCCGACGGTGCTGGAGGTGGCGAAGTCGATGGCGGCGTCGCGCACCTGCTGGATCTGCGCGTCATCGACCGGGATGGGACCGGTGCGGATGAAGTCATAGACCCGGTCGAATCCCTCCGTGGCCTTGCTGGCCAGTTCGTCGGCCTGGCTCATCACGGCGAAGACGATGCCGGTGATCACGGCACCGAACGCGAGCAGGAGCGCCACGAACGAGAAGCCCGTGGCGGCGGCGCTCGGCCAGCCGCGGCGGCGCAGCCAGTGGACGAACGGTGAGATCGCGGCGGCCAGAATCAGGGCCAGCAGCGCCGGAATCACCACGAGCCGCACCTGGATCAGGGCATAGACCACCACCACGGTCAGGACCAGTAGCAGGAGGACCT
Source organism: Arthrobacter sp. U41 (assembly GCF_001750145.1). NCBI lineage: Bacteria > Bacillati > Actinomycetota > Actinomycetes > Micrococcales > Micrococcaceae > Arthrobacter > Arthrobacter sp. U41. The sequence goes on along the minus strand of NZ_CP015732.1, from coordinate 839,565 downwards.
GCGCGGTCCTGATGCTGGCGCGGCCCAGGCTGTCGCTCCAGGGTGTTGTCTTCTCCGGACTGCCCATGCTGTTTTGTCTCCCGCTCTCGGATGGTCATGCTACTTACCAACCGTCTCACAGCCGGGGCTCCAGCCCGGGGACTGGCCCGTTTTCAGGAATCGGCGGGCCGGATGTTCTGGTTCCCGCGGAACGTGTTCTCCGGGTCGAACTCCCGTTTCACCTGGGCCAGCCGGTTGTAGTTCTCCTCGCCGAAGGCCGCCCGGACCCGTTCCTGGCCCTCGTCGCCGATGAAGTTCAGCCACACGCCCCCGGTCGCGTAGGGCGCGATGTCCTGGCGGAACCTCTTGACCCAGGCCTTCGCCTCCTGGCCGCCCTGCGGGGTGTCGCCCAGACCGAAGGGGTGGGTCACCCAGCTGGCGTTCCGGTTCAGCAGCGGGGTGGCTGCCGCGGCCGGGCCGCTCACCGCCCCGCCCCAGTGGGCCACGAGCTGCTGGGAACTGGGCCCCGGCAGGTTGCGGGCGGAGTCGAGGATGACATCCAGGGCGGCATCGGAGAGTTCGTCGTGGTAGTCAGCACTCCAGTAGTTGTACTTGCCCGGCGGGTCGTCCAGTGAGCACTGGAAGTCCGCGTAGCCGGTGTCCTCCACGAGATCCACGGCGGGTCCCAGCTCGCGGTAGGGCTTGGCGTGCTCGGCACCTTCCGCGGCGTCCCCGGCGTAGGCGTAGACGACGCCGACCGCCATCTTGCCGACCATCTGCGGGGGCATCTCCGGTTCGGGCGGGATGGTCAGGTAGAGGATGGTCGCGCATTCCTCGTTCGGCGCCGCGAGTGCCAGTTCCCGGTAGCCGCGGCTGATCTCAGGTGCCGCGTCGCCGGGCCACAGCATCAGTCCCGCGTGGACCGTCGGGCCGAGCCGGTGCAGGCCGAAGGTGAAGGACGTGACGACGCCGAAGTTCCCGCCGCCGCCGTGCAGGGCCCAGAACAGTTCGGGGTTCTCCGTTGCACTGGCGGTGACCTGTTCCCCGTCGGCGGTGACCAGGTCCAGGGAGATCAGGTCGTCACAGGCGAAGCCGAAGGCACGCTCCAGCCAGCCGGAGCCGCCGCCGAGTGTAAAGCCGGCGAGGCCCGTGGTGGAGACCCGGCCTCCGGTGAGGGCGAGGCCGTGCTGCTGGGTGGCCCGGTCGAATTCCCCGCAGGTCAGGCCGGCCCCGACCGTCGCGGTGCGCGTTTCCGGGTCGACCCGGGCGGATTTCATCGGCCGCACATCGACCACGAGACCGCCGTCGTTCATCGACATACCGGCCACGGAATGACCGCCGGCCCGGACAGCGACGGCAAGGTTGTGGTCCTTGGCGTATTTGAGCGCTTCGGCGACGTCGGCCGGGGTGCTGCAGGGGGCAATCACCGCCGGGCGGCGGTCGATCATGGCGTTGAACAGTGTCCTGGACTCGTCATAGCCCGGGTCTTCCGGTTTGATCCACATCACGGCGGTGCTCCTAGGCGACCGAGGCTCCACCCCTCGCAGAAATTTTAAGTCCAGGGAGGGCGCCGGGGCCAGAGGATCCTTTTCCGGACCGGTCAGGTGCCGCGGCCGGCTATTCCCGGATTTGCGGGCCGCAAGACGGAAGAACTCCGCAGATGCGGGTTAGAGTGTCCATATGCCTAATATCCGCGTTTCCGAGGCGGCCCGGCTGCTGGGTGTCAGCGATGACACCATCCGGCGCTGGACCGAGAACGGAAGCCTGACCCCGCACCGGGACGACGCCGGGCGGCTCGCCGTGGACGGGCTGGAACTCGCGTCGCTGGCCCGGGAGCAGGCCCAGCTTCCGGATGATCCGGCCAAGGCGGGCAGCTCGGCCCGCAACCGCTTCGTGGGACTGGTCACGGCCATCACCGCCGACACGGTCATGGCGCAGGTGGAACTGCAGTGCGGGCCGTTCCGGGTGGTGTCGCTGATGAGCAGCGAGGCCGTGCGGGAGCTCGGCCTGGAACTCGGCTCGGTCGCGACCGCCGTCGTCAAGGCCACCACGGTGATCATCGAAACCCCCAAGGGCAAGAGCGTCATATGAGGGCCGCACTGCGGTTCGGTGCCCTGCGGACGGCCGCCCTGAGGTTCGGTGCCCTGCTGGCGGCGGGAACGCTGTCGGCCGCGCTCGCCTCCTGCGGCGCGGTCTCCGGCGACGGCGGCGCCGGCAAGACTGTCACCGTCTTCGCCGCAGCCTCCCTCAAGGCCCCCTTCACGGCGCTTGCCGAGCAGTTCGAGGCCGGGAACCCGGGAACCACAGTGGCGCTCAGCTTCGCGGGCTCCTCCGACCTGGCCACCCAGATCGGCCAGGGGGCCCCGGCGGATGTCTTCGCCTCCGCCGATGCCGGCACGATGGCCCAATTGAGCAGCGCGGGACAGCTCGAAGGACCACCCCAGGACTTCGCCAGCAACGTGCTGACCATCGCCGTTCCCCCGGCGAACCCCGCGGCCATCACCTCCTTCGCGGACCTCGCCCGGCCCGGCGTCCGGACAGTCATCTGCGCGGGGCAGGTTCCGTGCGGCGCGGCCGCGAAAGTGGCCGAAAGGGAAACCGGCACCACGCTGAACCCGGTCAGTGAGGAATCGTCCGTGACCGATGTCCTGGGCAAAGTCATTTCGGGAGAGGCCGACGCCGGGCTGGTCTACGTCACGGACGTCCTGGCCGCCGGGAACAGGGTCAAAGAAATCCGGTTCGCCGAGTCCGCCGCGGCCGTGAACACCTATCCGATCGCCGTGCTGCGGACCAGCAGGAACAAGGAACTGGCGGCCGCCTTCCTGGCGGCCGTCACGGGACCCGAAGGCCGGCAGTTGCTCAGCGATGCCGGCTTCGGAGCGCCGTAGGACCGCATGGAACGCCGGAGAGACAGTGCCTACAGCGGGATTCCGCGCTGGGTCCTTGCCATGGCCGCCGTCGGGGCGCTGTTTGTGCTGCTGCCGCTCGCGGCGATGGTGGGCAGGGTCAACTGGCCGCAGTTCATCCCGCTGGTCACCTCCGACTCGTCCCTCACGGCCCTGGGGCTGAGCCTCCGCACCGCAGCCGCGAGCACGGCGCTGTGCGTGCTGTTCGGGGTGCCGCTGGCGCTGGTGCTGGCCCGCGGCGACTTCCCCGGCCAGCGGCTGCTGCGGTCCTTCGTGCTGCTGCCGCTGGTGCTGCCCCCGGTGGTGGGCGGCATCGCGCTGCTCTACGCCTTCGGCCGCCAGGGCCTCCTGGGCAGGAGCCTTGAAGTCGCCGGCATCCAGATCGCGTTCTCGACGACGGCGGTGGTGCTGGCCCAGACCTTCGTTGCCCTGCCGTTCCTTGTGGTCAGCCTCGAGGGTGCCCTCCGTTCGGCCGGCAGCCGGTACGAGGCCGTGGCCGCGACCCTCGGTGCGCGCCCCACCACCGTGCTGCGCCGGGTCACCCTCCCGCTGGTCCTGCCGGGACTCGCGTCCGGGGCCGTGCTCTCCTTCGCCAGGAGCCTGGGCGAATTTGGCGCCACCCTCACCTTCGCCGGGAGCCTGCAGGGCGTCACCCGCACCCTGCCGCTGGAAATCTACCTGCAGCGCGAGACCGACGCCGACGCCGCCGTCGCGCTGTCCCTGCTGCTGGTCGCGGTGGCGGTCATCGTCGTCGGGCTCTCCTACCGGGGTCCCGCACCGGCGGGCCCGGGCGGCAGAACGGCCCGAAGTGCGGGCACCCCCGGGCGGGTGGCGCCATGACCTTCACCTTCGACGCCGCCCTGGCCGCCCGCCGCTTTGAGGTCTCGCTCAGCCTGGCGCCCGGCGAGACGGTCGCGGTGCTCGGGCCGAACGGGGCGGGGAAATCCACGCTGCTGTCCGTGATCGCCGGGCTGCTCCGTCCGGACACCGGCCGGGCCGAGGTGAACGGCCGGGTCCTGTTCGACCGGGGCGCGGGAGCGCCTGCCTGGACCGCGCCGCACCGCCGCGGAACCGCCCTGCTGGCCCAGGATCCGCTGCTTTTTCCGCACCTGAGCGCACTTGAAAACGTGGCCTTTGGACCCCGGAGCAGCGGGGTGCCCAAACGGGAGGCCCGGGAGGCTGCCCGGCACTGGCTTGCCGAGGTCGACGCTTCGGAACTCGCCGCCCGGCGGCCGGGGGAGCTGTCCGGAGGGCAGGCGCAGCGCGTGGCTGTGGCCCGGGCGCTGGCCGCGAACCCGGAGGTGCTGCTGCTGGATGAGCCGCTGTCCGCCCTGGACATCCACGCCGCTCCGCTGCTGCGGCGGCTGCTCAGGCGGGTTCTGAGCGGCCGGAGTGCCATTATCGTCACCCACGACGTGCTGGACGCCTACATGCTCGCGGACCGGGTGATCGTGATGGAGGAGGGCCGGATCACCGAGGAGGGCCCCACCCGTGAGGTCCTCCGGCGGCCGCGCAGCCGCTTCGCCGCGGGGCTGGCCGGGCTGAACCTGGTGCCGGGGACCGTGACGTCCGCCGGGATCCGGACCCCCGGGGGCCTCGAGTTTGCCGGCCAGCACGACGCTCCGCTCGCCGCCGGGCAGGCGGGCGTGGCGGCATTCCCGCCGTCGGCCGTGTCGGTTTTCCTGAGCGAGGCACACGGCAGCCCGCGGAACTCGTTTCGTGTCACGGTCACGGACCTGGAGCCGCACGGGGACCAGATCCGGGTCCGCGCCGGCGAGCTGTCCGCGGACGTAACCCCCGCTGCCTCGGCGGACCTCGGGCTGGCTCCAGGTCTCGCGGTCTATTTCGTGGTCAAGGCGGCGGCGGTGTCGATCTACCCGGCGTAGCGGCGTCACAGATCCAATCGGCGTGACGTCTTCACGACGGGAATGCGCAGCGTGAAAGCGAAGCCGCGTCCCGGGTCCGGCTAGCCGCGGTCTTTGCGGACCGGGTGCTGGCTGACGATCGAAACCCGGTTGAAGGCGTTCATGGTGATCACCAGCCAGCTGATGGCGGAGAACTCCTCGTCCGTGAGGTGTTTCCTGGCGGCGGCACCCTCGTGTTCCCGGGCGCCGGCGTCCGAAATGTTGGTGATGGCCTCGGCCAGGGTCAGGGCGGCGCGTTCCTTCTCGCTGAAGAGGTCCGTATCGCGCCAGGCCGGGAGGACTGCAAGCCGCTGGGCGGACTCGCCGTTCTTCACGGCGTCGCCGACGTGCAGATCCAGGCAAAAGGCGCAGCCGTTGATCTGCGAGATGCGGACATTCAGCAGCTCGATCAGGGTCCGGTCCAGGCCGGCCTCATCAGCGGCCTCCTTGGCTTTCAGGCCCAGTCCGTTCAGGGCGCGCCAGGCGGCCGGGTGCTGCTTGTCCAGGAAAACGGATCGGGTGGTGTGGTGCTGTGCTGCCGCGGTCTCATCCATGATCCAAAGCCTACCCACCGGAAACTTCGTTGACACGCGTGACAGACTTGTCATGTGTGTGACAAGATGGATGAACAGCGAAATTCCCTGCAGGAGCGGTTCCCCCGACCGCTCTACGGACTGGTCCGCCGACATCGGACCGGCCCCATTATTCGACGGTCGGCTCCTTGGGGGAGCCGACCGTCGAATGGCTTTAACGGGACACGCCCAGTCCCGGACCCGGGTTAGCGGAGCGGGACATGTCCAGTCCTGGACCTGGCCGGTGGGCATGTCCTGTTCGCGCGGTGAAATTCCTCGAGGCGCGTTCCAGGGCTGGCAACCTGGCCGCGGGACATGTCCAGTCCTGGACCTGGCCGGTGGGCAGGTTGGGACTATGTCCAGCGCTCAGCGCGCGCGGAGGGCATGTCCCGCGGAGGTGGCCAGGTGCCCGGCGGGGGACTCTGGCCCTAGACAGTCCTTTCGCTGTCGGCAAACATGGAGCCAAAGGGACCCAATGCAGAGTTGAGCGGAGTAGACTCAACTTTAATATCAGCATGTTCCCGGAAGGAGCTCTCTTTGGACGCCAAATTCACCACCAAGAGCCAGGAGGCTCTTGCGGCAGCCGCCATGAACGCCTCGACGGCGGGAAATCCCCAGCTCGAACCCGCCCACCTGCTCAAGGCGCTCATGGACCAGCGCGAGGGTGTGGCCGTGGCGCTCCTCCGCGCCACCGGCACGGATCCCGATTCCGTCAGCGTCCAGGCCAGTACTGCCATCAAGGCCCTGCCGTCCACCTCCGGCACCTCGGTGCAGCAGCCGCAGCTGTCCCGCACCGCCCTGCAGGCCATCAAGAACGCCCAGAACGAGGCCGAGCGGCTCGGCGACACCTTCGTCTCCACCGAGCACCTGCTGCTGGGGCTCGCGTCCGGAAGTGACGCCGTCGGCAAGCTGATGCGCGACGCCGGCGCCTCCCACGAGGCGCTGCTCGCCGCCCTGCCGGGGGTTCGCGGCGACCGCAAGGTGGACACCGCCGACCCCGAAAACACCTTCCAGGCGCTGGAGAAGTACGGCACCGACCTCACCGCGATTGCCCGCTCCGGCAAGCTGGACCCGGTGATCGGCCGCGACGCCGAGATCCGCCGCATCATCCAGGTGCTGAGCCGCCGGACCAAGAACAACCCCGTCATCATCGGCGAACCCGGCGTCGGCAAGACCGCCGTCGTCGAAGGCCTGGCCCAGCGCATCGTCGCCGGCGACGTCCCCGAGAGCCTGCGCGGCAAGACCCTGATCGCCCTGGACCTCGCCTCCATGGTGGCCGGCGCCAAATACCGCGGCGAATTCGAGGAACGGCTCAAGGCCGTCCTGGAGGAGATCAAGGGCTCCGAGGGCCAGATCGTCACCTTCATCGACGAGATCCACACCGTGGTGGGGGCCGGCGCGTCCGGGGACAGCTCCATGGACGCGGGCAATATGCTCGAGCCCATGCTGGCCCGCGGCGAGCTCCGGCTGATCGGCGCCACCACCCTGGACGAATACCGCGAGAACATCGAAAAGGACCCCGCACTGGAACGCCGCTTCCAGCAGGTCTTCGTCGGGGAGCCAAGCGTGGAGGACACCATCGGCATCCTGCGCGGCCTCAAGGAACGCTACGAGGCGCACCACAAGGTCGCCATCTCCGACTCCGCCCTCGTAGCCGCGGCCACGCTCTCGAACCGCTACATCTCGGGCCGGCAGCTGCCGGACAAAGCGATCGACCTCGTCGACGAGGCCGCCTCCCGGCTGCGGATGGAGATCGATTCCGCCCCGGAGGAGATTGACCAGCTGCGCCGCCAGGTGGACCGCCTCACCATGGAGGAACTCGCCCTGGCCAACGAAACCGACCCCGCCTCGGTGGAACGGCTCGCCGCGATCCGGGCGGACATGGCGGACAAGAAGGAAGAGCTCTCCGCGCTGAACGCCCGCTGGGAAGCCGAGAAAGCCGGCCTGAACCGCGTCGGTGACCTCAAAGCCCGGATCGACGAACTGCGCTCCGCCGCCGAGAAATACCAGCGTGAAGGCGACCTCGAAGCGGCCTCACGGATCCTGTACGGCGAACTTCCCGCCCTGGAGCGGGAACTCAACGAAGCCGCCGAAGCGGAATCGGCCCGGGTGGCCGGCGGCGGTGCCAAGCAGGACCTTATGGTCGCGGACGAGGTCACCGCGGACGACATCGCCGAGGTGATTTCCGCCTGGACCGGCATCCCCGCCGGCCGCATGCTGCAGGGCGAAAGCCAGAAGCTGCTGGAGATGGAACACGTGATCGGCGAGCGGCTGATCGGCCAGGCCAAGGCTGTCACCGCGGTCTCCGACGCCGTCCGCCGCGCCCGTGCCGGGATCAGCGACCCCAACCGGCCCACCGGTTCGTTCCTGTTCCTCGGCCCCACCGGCGTCGGCAAGACCGAGCTGGCGAAGGCGCTGGCCGACTTCCTGTTCGACGACGAACGCGCCATGGTGCGGATCGACATGTCCGAATATTCGGAAAAGCACTCCGTGGCCCGACTCGTCGGGGCGCCCCCCGGCTATGTGGGCTACGAGGAGGGCGGCCAGCTCACCGAGGCCGTCCGCCGCCGACCGTACTCCGTGCTGCTGCTGGATGAGGTGGAAAAGGCCCACCCCGAGGTGTTTGACATCCTCCTGCAGGTGCTCGACGACGGCCGCCTCACCGACGGCCAGGGCCGCACCGTGGACTTCCGCAACGTGATCCTGGTGCTGACCTCCAACCTGGGCAGCCAGTTCCTGGTGGACCCGGCCCTGGATGCGGCCGCCAAGCGCGAGGCCGTGATGGCCACCGTGCACGCCTCCTTCAAGCCCGAGTTCCTGAACCGGCTCGATGAGGTGGTGCTGTTCGACCCGCTGAACGTCGAGGAGCTGTCCCGGATCGTCGAGCTGCAGGTCAAGGAACTGGGCGAACGCCTCAAGGGCCGCCGGCTCAACCTGGAAGTGACCGAGGGCGCCCGCGCCTGGCTCGCGGTGACCGGCTTCGACCCCGCCTACGGCGCCCGGCCGCTGCGCCGGCTGGTGCAGCGTGAAATCGGCGACCGGCTGGCCAAGGCCATCCTGGCCGGGACGATTACCGATGGCGACACCGTGCTCGTGGACACCGCCCCGGACCTCACGGAGCTCACCGTGGGCGGGGCCGAAGGGTCGGACCGGCCCGACGGCGGCGCCTCCACCGGCAGCGGGCTGTCCGTCAGCCGCAAGGGGTAAGGACCCGCGGCCTCAAACGGAGCTGCCAGCCTGACTTTGGTCCGGCTGGCAGTTTTTGGCGCTGGCCCCTGAGTGCCCGCGTCCCTGAGGGCCCGCGCGAATTCCCTAGGGAACCAGGGACTCCGTGATGATGTTCCCGGTATCCGCGGTGACGTAGCAGTCCACGCGGCGGTCGCCGTTGTCCCAGCTCGTGGAGCTCGGGTAGGCGTTGCGCTGCTTCAGGTCGTAGGTTGTGGCGGCGGCGGTCAGCTGCGCGTTGCGGCAGGTCTCGCGGCCTTTGTCCTTCAGAGCCGACAGGCCCGGGTAGGAGTCGGCTGTCGCGTAGTGTTCGACGGCGATCAGCTGCGCCGAGTGCCCCTCGGCGCAATCCACGATGGTGGACTGCGGCGCCTCCGGGTCGAAATCCTTGAAACAGTCGCCGAGCTGGAAATCCAGCGGGCCGACCCCTTCCAGCGGAAGCGGCCCGCGGCCCGCAGGGGCGGACGGCGTCGTGGCGGCGGCCGCCGGGGAGGCGTCCGCGGCAGGCTGGTTGGTGCTGCCGCCCAGCGAGGTCAGCCAGATCAGCAGACCCATAACCACGACGGCGGCAACCGCGCCGCCGATTCTCGCGGCACTCTGGCGGCGTACCAGGCCGCCCAGCTGCGAGGCCTTTTCCGAAGCGGCCTTGCCGGCTCCCGCCAGAGCGGCGCCGGCGGCCCCCGTGGCGGCCTGGGCGCCCTCGGCGACGCGGCGCTGGCGCGGGCCGGGCTGGCGTGGGCCGGGCTGGCGTGGGCCGGGCTGGCCGGCGGCGGGCCGGTTGACCGGGTTGACCGGCGGCGCGGGCGGGCGGACAGGCGGCGGAGTGATGGGGGCAGCCAACGGTGCAACCGGCGCCGCTGACGGCACAACGGGCGTCGCGGAGGTTGGCGGCGTCGACGGTTTCGGGGGCACTGCGGGCCGTTCAACTGACGGAACAGCAGGCGGGACAGCAGGCGCGGACCGTTCGGCGGGTCCGCCGGCAGGGGGAACCCCAGGGCTGCCGTGGCGGCCAGACCTCTCGTTCTCTTCGGTCACTGAGAATTCACCACTTCCGTGCATTTTTCCGCGGCTGGTCGCCCGACGGAGGTACCCGTTTCCGGGAGTCCACTAGGGAACTCTATCTAAGATGCCGGGCGGGCCGCACGCCGCCCGGGCACCGTGCGGACTGGCGGCGCGCCCGATACCGCCCGCGGCGGCCGTCCCGGGGAGCAGTTACCGCTGAAAGCATGTAATCTAGGTGTACGACAAATTGACCAAACATTCCGGGGCCTCACTAACGCCAATGGTGACCACCTCCGGTCCGAGTACAAAAGGGGGTCACGCCATGGGGCGCGGCCGTCAAAAGGCAAAAGCTACCAAGCAGGCTCGGGACATCAAGTACTACTCCCCGAACACTGACTACACTGCGCTTCAGCGTGAGCTCAAGAGCTCTGAGGTTCGTACACCGAGCCGCTTCTCGAGTGAACCGGTTGAGCCAGATTATTCGGCTTATGTGGATAAGTACGCGGACGATGTGGAAGATGACGACGACGAAGTAGATTCCCGTCGGATAGGTTAGTCGGACTTCTTCCCGGCATGCTCCTCCGCTAGCGGATTGCCGACCACATGATTTCAGGCCCGCCGGCCACTCCCAACACGGGTGTGGACGGTGGGTTTTCTGCTGCCCGCGGACTGCGGCCGTCCGCGGTTGTCCCGGCCGGACCCTCAGGCTAGGTTGAAGCTGCCGGCTCCACCGGCCCGAACCAACTTTCCGGAGGGATTGCCATGACCATGCGCACGGGGTTCACCGAAGGCGAGATCTGCTGGACGGATCTCCAGACCAGCGACGTCGGCGCGGCCAAGGCCTTCTATGCCGCCGTTTTCGGCTGGCGCTACGAGGACCTGCCCACTCCCGACGGGCGCAGCTATGCCCAGGCATTCCTGGGCGAGGACCTGGTTACCGTGATCGCGCCGCAGAATCCGCAGCAGCAGGCCGCCGGCGCTCCCGGGCAGTGGAACGTGTACCTCGCCTCCTCTGACGCCCGGGAGCTCGCTGACGGCCTGGTCCACGCCGGCGGCACCCTGGAATTTGGCCCCGAGGCCGTGGACGGCACCGGGGTGATGGTCTTCTTCGCCCCGCCCGGAGGCGGCACCACCGGCGCCTGGCAGGCCGGAAGCCACTTCGGTACCGCCCGCAGCGGGGAACCCGGCACGCTCGCGTGGGCCGAGCTGCTGACGCCCGAGCCGCAGGCCGCCGTCGGATTCTTCCAGCAGCTGTTCGGGCACGAGGTGACGGAATACCCGCAGGACGACGGCGGCAAGTACACCACGTTGATGGTGGGCGGCGCGGAGGTGGCCGGGATCGCCGCTGTCCCGGCGGAGGCCGAGGGCACGCTCAAGCCGGGCTGGCAGGTTTACTTCGGGGTGTCGAGCGTCGCGGAAGCGGTCACGGCGGCCGTGGCTGCGGGCGGCACGGTCCTGATTGAACCGGACGAGGTCGAGGAAGCCGGCACCATCGCGACCCTCGCGGATCCGCAGGGCGGCGTGTTCAGCGTGCTGGAGGTTTAAACAGATCGAGTGCTCCGCAACGGCCGTTTTGGAGCTGCTAAACGGCCGTTGCGGAGCACTCGATGGGGTTTTAGGCGTAGGCGTTGACCAGCCGGACGGCGCCGCCGTCGACGCCCTTGGCGCCCTGGACGTAGTCCGGGCCGGTCTTGACGATCGAGTCCGAATTCTGCTCCACGGTGCCCATCACCCAGGCCGGCAGGCCGCGCTCGTTGAGGCGGCTCACGGCGGCGTCGGCAGCCTCGGGGGAGACGATCGCGACCATGCCCACGCCAAGGTTCAGGGTGCGCTCCAGGTCGGCCAGCGGGACGTTGCCCAGTTCGGCGACGAGCCGGAAGATGGCCGGAAGCTGCCAGGTGGCGCGGTCCACGGTGGCCAGCAGGCCCTGCGGCAGGACGCGGGCCAGGTTGGCGGCGAGGCCGCCGCCGGTCACGTGGCTGAAGCCGTGCACGGCCTGGCCGGCGGCGGAGCCGTTCACCGGGAAGGTGCGGGCCAGGTCCAGGCAGTCGGCGGCGTAGACGCGGGTGGGTTCGAGGAGTTCCTCACCCAGCGTGCGGCTGAATTCGGACACGTGGCGGTCCAGGGCCCAGCCGGCGTGGTTGATGACGCGGCGGACCAGGGAGTAGCCGTTGGAGTGCAGCCCGGAGGAGGCCATGCCGATCACCACGTCGCCGGCGCGGACGCGGTCCGGGCCCAGCAGGTCGGCGGCTTCGACAACCCCGGTGGCGGCACCGGCGACGTCGTACTCGTGCTCGCCCAGCAGCCCCGGATGCTCGGCGGTTTCGCCGCCCACCAGGGCGGTGCCGGCAACGGAGCAGGCGGCCGCGATGCCGCGGACGATGTCCGCGATGCGCTCCGGGACAACCTTGCCGCAGGCGATGTAGTCGGTCATAAACAGGGGTTCGGCGCCCACCACGACGATGTCATCGACCACCATGCCGACGAGGTCGAAGCCGATCGTGTCGTGGATGTCCATGGCCTGCGCAATCGCGACCTTGGTGCCCACACCGTCGGTGGAGGTGGCCAGCAGCGGGCGCTTGTACGTGAGCAGCTTCGAGACGTCGTACAGGCCGGCGAAGCCGCCGACGCCGCCGATCACCGAGGAGTTGTGGGTCGCCTTGACGGCGTCCTTCATGAGTTCGACGGCGCGGTCGCCCGCTTCGACGTCGACGCCGGCTGAAGCGTAGGTGATGCCGACGGAGTTCTGGGCGGCGTTCATGTCAGCGGCCGGGGAGGCGGAAGTCATACGGGCTCTTTCTTGTCGGCAGCGAGTGGACGATCAATGCGATCGCCGTCGGTAAGCAGTTCTTCGAATTCGGCGTCCGGGCCCGGATCGCAGCCGGTGGCACCGGGCTTCTCGGCCGGATCCTCATCGGCGCTGATGCCGGCGGCGGCTTCGGCGGCGGATTCCGACGCGGCAGCGCCGAGGGCGGCATCTCCGGCGGCGGGGAGCCCGCCGAGATCGGTGCGCTCGAGCAGGTTCTTGCCGAGCTTATCGGCACCCGGCAGTTCGATCGGGTACTTGCCGGTGAAGCAGGCGGTGCACAGGCGTTCGCGCGGCTGCTGGGTGGCGCCGATCATGCCGTCTTCGGAGATGTAGGCCAGCGAATCGGCGCCGATCGCCTGGGTGATTTCCTCGACGGTGGCACCGTTGGCAATCAGCTCCGCACGGGAGGCGAAGTCGATCCCGTAGAAGCACGGCCACTTCACCGGCGGGGAGGAAATCTTGATGTGGACGCTGGCGGCGCCGGCTTCGCGGAGCATCCTGACGATCGCGCGCTGGGTGTTGCCGCGGACGATCGAGTCATCGACGACCACCACCCGCTTGCCGCGGATCACGGATTCGAGCGCGTTGAGCTTGAGCCGGATTCCCAGCTGGCGCAGCGTCTGCGAGGGCTGGATGAACGTCCGGCCAACGTAGGAGTTCTTGACGAAGCCGTGGGCGAACGGGATGCCGGATTCCTCGGCGTAGCCCACGGCGGCGGGGGTGCCCGATTCCGGGACCGGGATGACGATGTCCGCTTCCTGGGTGTTTTCGCGGGCCAGCTGGCGGCCCATTTCCACGCGGGACTCGTACACGGAACGGCCTGCAATGGAGGCGTCCGGGCGGGCGAGGTAGACGTACTCGAAGACGCAGCCGGCCGGCGTCGCCTCGGCGAAGCGCTGGGAGCGGACGCCGTCCTCGTCGATCGCGATGAACTCCCCGGGCTCGATTTCGCGGATGAAGCTGGCGCCGACGGTGGCCAGGGCGGACTGCTCGGAGGCGACCACCCAGCCGCGCTCCAGCCTGCCCAGGCAGAGCGGGCGGATTCCGTAGGTGTCGCGGGCTGCGTAAAGGGTGCCTTCATCCATGAAGACAAAGCAGAAGCCGCCCTTGATTTTGGGCAACAGGTCCATCGCGGTCTCTTCGAGCGACTTGCCCTCTTCGCCCTCCAACAGGGCGGTGACGAGGGCGGTATCCGAGGTGTTGCCCTGCTTCATTTCACCGGTGAGCTGGCCGCCGTTGTGTTCAACGATCATGGCTTTGAGCTCGGCGGTGTTGGTCAGGTTGCCGTTGTGGGCCAGGGCCACAGTGCCGGTCGCGGTCGCGCCAAGGGTGGGCTGCGCGTTGGCCCAGTGGCTGGCGCCGGTGGTGGAGTAACGGCAGTGGCCGACGGCCAGGTGCCCGGTCAGGGTGTTGAGCGTCGTCTCGTCGAAGACCTGGGATACGAGTCCCATGTCCTTGTAGACGTTGATCCGCTTGCCGTCGCTGGTGGCTATGCCAGCCGACTCCTGACCGCGGTGCTGTAGTGCATACAGCCCGTAATAGGTGAGTTTTGCAACCTCTTCACCGGGAGCCCAGACCCCGAAGACGCCACATGCGTCCTGGGGGCCTTTTTCGCCAGAGAGAAGGTCATGAGAGAGTTTTCCATCGCCGCGTGCCACTGGTCGATTATCTCACGTTGTGCGCTGGGTCTTTTCCGGGGGCCCGATTATGACCTGGGCCCTGCTCAGGCGCCGTGCTGGTCCTCGGCATCAGGAACGGAATCCGGAACGGATTCGACGACGGCGCGCTTGGCCCGGCGGACGCTCAGGCGGTCCAGGATGAGCGCCGCGAGGCCACCCACAATGACGCCGCCCGCGCCGCACAGGATCATGAAGAAGCCAAACACGGCGCTGGCATCGTAGCTCTCATCGCCCGGGAGCCCGTAGGCGAGGAAGGCGGCCACACCGAAGCCCAGCAGCCCGCCCAGGACCAGGATCGGCACGTACTTCGGCGCCCGGCGCACGGTGATTTCGCGCCGTTCGGGAACGTGCTGCTGGCCTGCGGTGCCGGGGTTTTCGGGGGTAGACATGCCGTTAAGCCTACTGCCCCGACAGCCATTGCGACCGCCGGGGCGCCGGGAGCAGACTAGGGGTGGGGGAGGGCACGGAACAGCCAAGGAGCGCCATGTCAGCCTCAGCCGAGCGCATCAGGGACCAGCAGCGCAGCACTTGGGATGAGTTTTCCACCGGCTGGCGGAAATGGGACGCTGAAGTGCTCGGCTGGCATGCCCCCTTCGGCGACGCGGTCATCGAGGAGGCGAGGCTCCGTCCGGACTCCGCGGTTCTCGACGTCGCAGCCGGAACCGGCGAACCGGGCCTCACCGCGGCCGCCCTCGTTCCGCGCGGCAGCGTCACCCTGCTGGACCTCTCCGCGGGGATGTTGCGGGTTGCATCCGAGAAGGCAGCAGCCCGGGGGCTGGACAACGTGCGCACCGAAGTCGGCGACGCCGCCAGGCTGCCGTTCGACGACGGCACCTTCGACGCGGTCCTCTGCCGCTTCGGTGTGATGTTCTTCCCCAGCGTTTCCGCCGCGGTGGAGGAAATGGCGCGCGTCGCCAGGCCGGGCGCCCGGATCAGCGCCGCTGTCTGGGGCCGTGCCGCCGAGAACCCGTGGGCCACCCTGATCCTCGGCACGATCGCCCGCCACACCGAACTGCCGGTGCCCACGACGGGCGCCCCCGGGCTGTTCCGGTGCGCCGCGCCGGGATACATGGCCAGGGTCTTCAAGGACGCCGGACTGGCCGCGGTCAGCGAACGCAAGGTCACCACCGACCTGGTCAAGGGGTCACCGGAGCTCTACTGGGAGTTCATGACCGAGATTGCGACCACCGTGGGCGTGGGCCTGGCGGGGGCGGACCGCGAATCCCGGGAGCTGATCCGTTCCGACGTCTTCCAGTTGCTGGGCCGCTACGAACACGACGGCGCCATCCGGCTCCGTTCCACCGCCACCATCGTGGCAGGGACGCGGGTGTAGCCGGTTTCCGCGGCGGTTTCGGACGGGTGCGGCGCGGATCCGGGGTGCGTGCGTCCGAAACCGCCGCGGAATCGTACTGCCTACACGCCGAGTTCTTCCGTCAGCGCCGCGACGTGGCCCCGGGCGGTGACGTAGTACCAGGCCCCGGCGTGCCGCGGAGCAGTCTTCCGCGGGGAGTCCGGCCGTCGACCTCCTGGCCGCGCAGGAAGGTTCTGCGGACGACGCCGGAGAGCGCCTTGCCGTCGTAGGGGGTGATGGGGTTCTTGTGCTTGAGCTTGGCGACGTCCACGACGTAGGCCTCGTCCTGCGCGAAGACGGCGAAGTCGGCGTCGTATCCCAGGGCAAGCTGGCCCTTGTTGCCCAGCCGGGCCAGTTCGGCGGGCTTCTGCGCCATCCAGGACACCACTTGTTCCAGCGGGATGCCGCGGTGCCGGGCCTGCGTCCAGACCAGTGACAGGCCTAGCTGCAGCGAGGAGACCCCGCCCCATGCCACGGCGAAGTCGCCGTGTTCCAGGTCCTTGAGCTCCAGGGTGCTGGGGGAGTGGTCGGAGACGATGCAGTCGATGGTGCCGTCCTGGAGGCCCTTCCAGAGCAGTTCCCGGTTGGAGGCCTCTCGGATGGGCGGGCAGCACTTGTAGGCCGTTGCCCCGTTGGGGATTTCCTCGGCCGTAAGGGTGAGATAGTGCGGGCAGGTCTCCACGGTGAGGTGCACGCCGTCGCGCTTGGCGCTGGCGATCATGGGCAGGGCATCCGAGGATGACAGGTGCAGGATGTGCACGCGGGCGCCGGTCCAGCGGGCGCGTTCGATCACCTCGGCGATGGCCTTGTTCTCGGCGCCGCGCGGCCGGGAGGCGAGGAACGTGGCGTACTGGTTGCCGCCGGGGTGCGGGGCGCGGTCGATCGCGTGGGCGTCCTCGGCATGGACGATCATGAGCGAATCGAAGGACTTGAGTTCGGCCAGGTCCTCTTCCAGCTCCTCGGCGTCAAGGTGCGGGAACTCGTCCACGCCGGAGTGCAGCAGGAAACACTTGAAGCCGAAGACGCCCTCGTTGTGCAGCGGGAGGAGGTCCGCCTTGTTGCCGGGAATGGCTCCGCCCCAGAACCCCACGTCAACGAACGCCTGGTCCTTTGCCGCCTCGCGTTTGAGGTTGAGGGCGTCCACCGTGGTGGTGGGCGGGATGCTGTTGAGCGGCATGTCGATGATGGTGGTCACGCCGCCGGCCGCCGCGGCCCGGGTGGCGGAGGCAAAACCCTCCCACTCGGTGCGGCCCGGCTCGTTCACGTGGACATGCGTATCCACGAGTCCGGGAAGCAGGGTTTCGTCGTCCGCGAGTTCAATGACCTCCGCGCCGGACAGCCCGCTGCCGAGCGGTTCAAGGGCCATCACCTTGCCGCCGCGCACTCCCACTTCGCGCGGCGCGATCCCGGCCTCGGTCAGAACGCGCCGGCCCCGGATGACGAGGTCGAAGGTTTCTTCAGACATTCAGGCTCTCCTTGCTCACAGGCCGGGTCTTCTGCAGACGTGGCCACCAGCCGCTGGCCGACGTCCGGCCCAGGCATTCCAGAAGCGCCGCCGCTCCGCTCCCCCTGTGTCTACCTTGCTTTCGGGCTCCGGCAAAGGATGCACCGCGCCGGGTTCGCTGCCGCCGTCCAAGCGGGCGCGGGCGGGCAACCGTCGAGGGGCACTTTGGCGGCCCCGACGTCGTAAATCACGACGGCGGCCGGCGTGTCCGTGGCGATGTGCCCCCGGAACGCAGGCGCAGGTGCAGACGGGGTCAGGAGGACGCGCGCTGGCGGGCAATCCAGTCGAAGGCGGTTTCCGCCGGTTCCTTGTATTCGAGGGAGATGTAGCCTTCGTAGCCGAGCTGGCGGCTGCGCGCGATCCAGTCGCCGAGGGGCAGCGCCCCGGTCCCGGGAGCGCCGCGGCCCGGGCTGTCGGCGATCTGGATGTGGCCGAAGTCCTGGGCGTGCTTCTCGATGACGGCGGCCACGTCGTCGCCGTTGACCGAGAGGTGATAGAAGTCGGCGAGGAGCTTGATGTTCCCGGCACCCGTTTCCGCCGTCACGCGGGAGATGACCCGGAGGGCGTCCTCGGCCGTGCGGAGCGGGTAGCGCGGGGCGCCGCTGACCGGTTCGAGCAGCACGGTGCCGCCAATGCGGGCCACGCCGGCGGCCGCGGCCGCGAGGTTGCCAACCGCCAGCTCGTCCTGGGACTCCGGGGTATGACCGTCCTCCCGGTTGCCGTGGAGCGCATTGAACAACTTGCAGCCGAGCCGTCCGCCGATGCCGGCCACGACGTCGATGTTGTCCCTGAACTCGGAGGAGCGGCCCGGCCAGGACACCAGGCCCCGGTCCCCGGCCGGCATGTCCCCGGCATTGAAGTTGAGGCCGGTGAGCTGGACGCCCGCGTCGGTGACCGCCCGCTCGAAGCGCGTGAGCTCGGCGTCGCCGGGGACTGACGACGCGAAGGGCCACCAGAACTCGACGGCGTCGAAGCCGGCATTCTTCGCCGCGGCGGGCCGCTCGAGCAGGGGCAGTTCGGTCAGCAGGATGGAGCAGTTCACGGTGTACGTCATGGTGGGTCCTTCCGGTGGGGCAAGGGGACTTCGCTACCCCTTGGTGGGGTCCTTCCGGGCCGCCAGACCCACCAGCGCCCCGACGGCAATGCCGATCAACAGGCCGGTGAACGGCTTGTCGGCGGTAACGACTCCGATGACAAGGCCGATCGCGGCGCCAATCAGCATTCCGATCCACAGGGACTCATACTTCACCCCCTCAGGCTAGCAAGCCCCGCCAAGCAGCTGACCGGCACCGGTACCGCCCCGCTTGCGCTCCACAACGCCGTGACCTGCCGACCCAACCCGGGGACGGCAGGTCACGGCGTGGCGGCAACGTCAGCTGGTCAAACCGTCTGCGATTTCGAGAACTTCGTCCAGGATAGCCAGGCCGGTTCGGGCGTCGGCGGCGCTGATGTTGCACGGGGGCACAACGTGAATACGGTTGAAATTTGCGAACGGGAGCAAGCCGCGGGACTTGCAGGCCGCCACCAGCTGGTTCATTTCCGGGCTGGAACTGCCGTACGCGGCCATGGGCTCGCGGGTCTCGCGGTTCTTGACCAGTTCGATGGCCCAAAACACCCCGGTTCCCCGGACTTCGCCCACCGAGCGATGGTTTTCCGCGAAGTCGGACAGGGCCGGCCCGATCACGGTCTCACCGAGCGACGCTGCCTGCTGCACGATCTGTTCGTCCTCCATCGCGTTGATGGTGGCCACCGCGGCCGCGGTGGCGAGCGGATGGCCGGAGTAGGTCAGGCCACCCGGATAAACACGCTTTCCGAACGTGGCCGCGATTTCGGGGCTGATGGCCACCCCGCCGAGCGGGACATAGCCGGAGTTCACGCCTTTAGCGAAGGTGAGCAGGTCGGGGACGACGTCGAAGTGCTCGATGGCGAACCACTTGCCGGTCCTGCCGAAACCGGCCATGACCTCGTCGGCGATGAGGATGATGCCGTGCCGGGTGCACAGTTCCCGCACTCCCTGGAGATACCCGGGCGGGGGCAGGTAGATGCCGGCGGTCCCGGGAATCGATTCCAGCATCAGCGCCGCGATCGTGGACGGGCCTTCGAAACTGACGAGCTGTTCGAGGTGTTCCAGGGCTCGCTGGCTTTCCTCCTCCTGCGTCGTGGCGTGGAAGGCGGTGCGGTACAGGTAGGGCGGGAAGAAGTGGACGGTGCCGGTGCTCGCGTTGTCACTGGCCCAGCGGCGCGGATCCCCCGTGAGGTTCACGGCGAGCTCGGTACCGCCGTGGTACGAGCGGTAGGCGGAGAGGACCTTGTGCCGGCCGGTGTGCAGCCGTGCCATCCGGACGGCGTGCTCGTTGGCGTCCGCTCCGCCGTTGGTGAAGAAGATCTTGTCGAGCTCGCCGGGGGTCCGCTCCGCGATCAGGCGGGCTGCCTCGGAGCGCGCGTCATTGACGTAGCTCGGGGCGATGGTGCAGAGCTTCGCGGCCTGGGCCGTGATCGCGGCCACGACGGCAGGGTGCTGGTGGCCGATATTCGTGTTGACCAGCTGGGACGAGAAATCCAGATACTTCTTGCCCTCACCGTCCCAGACATGGGATCCCTCGGCCGCGGTGATGACCATCGGGTCCAGGAGGTCCTGGGCGGACCATGAGTGGAAGACGTGCTTGCGGTCCAGTTCGTACGCCCGTCGGGCGCCGTCGGGATCGTGCCGGAGCGGCAGAACGGTGTTGTCAATCGTGGAAGTCATTTGTCCCTTTCAGGGGTGGGGCCGGCCGGCGTTCTGCGGGAGGCAAAAATTCTCAGGTAAGGCGGATCTGGCGGTTGACGTCCTTGTAGAGCAGGTAGCGGAACGGGCCCGGCCCGCCGGCGTAGCAGGCCTGCGGGCAGAAGGCGCGGAGCCACATGAAGTCCCCGGCCTCGACTTCCACCCAGTCGTCGTTGAGCCGGTAGACCGCTTTGCCCTCCAGGACGAAGAGCCCGTGTTCCATCACATGGGTTTCGGCGAACGGGATGGTGCCGCCGGGCTGGAAGGTGACGATGTTGACGTGCATGTCGTGGGCCAGATCGTCCGGGTCCACAAAGCGGGTGGTCGCCCAGACGCCGTTGGTGTCCGGCATGGGCCGCGGCTCGATGTCCTGGTCCCGGGTCACGAAGGACTTCGCGGTGTATCCGTCCAGCGGCTCGTAGGCCTTGCGGATCCACTGGAAACTGGCAGCCCCGCCGCTATCCCCTCCGGCAGCCCCGGCGGGGTCCCCGCCGGCGGCATCGTTGGAGACCTTCCAGTCCGAGCCCGCGGCGAGGTAGGCGTAGCCGCCGGCCTCCAGATGGTGGGTCCCGCCGTCGAGCGTCAGCGTCAGCTCGCCTTTGGTGAGGAAGATGACGCCTTCGACGCCGGCCTCCGCCTCGGGCTTGTCGCTGCCGCCGCCCGGGGCGACTTCCACGATCAACTGCGAGAACGTCGTGGCGAAGCCGGCGATGGGCCGGGCGATGATCCAGGCCCGGGTCCCGGTCCAGCCGGGAAGGTTGGACGTGACGATGTCGCGCAGCACCCCCTTGGGGATGACCGTGTAGGCCTCCTTGACCACGGCGCGGTCGGTGAGGAGTTGGGTCTGCGGCGGCAGCCCGCCGTCGGGAGAGAAATAGTTGCTCATGGGTGCACTCCTGGGTGGGCGGGCCGGCGGTTGTGGGAGCCGGCGGCCTGCGCCAGCCGGGGGTGTGCCAGGACGGTGAGCCGGGGAAGCCCGAGCCCGGTCAGTTCGCGGACTTCCTCCGCGCCGGCGGCCCCGCACTGGATGCCGCGCAGCACGAAGGCCGCCAGGGCCCTGGCGGTGGCGGGTTCGTCCAGCACGCCGCCCTCGGTGCCCTCCCCGTAGCTGCGGAGCCGCGCGGCGGCGGCCGGAAGGCCCTGCCGGTAGAACGCGTAGGTGGCGGCGAAGCGGCTCGGCAGCTGGGCCGGGTGCAGGTCCCAGCCCTGGTAGTAGCCGCGTTCCAGCGAGCGGCGGACCAGCCGGCCGTGGAGCCGCCAGGCGTCCAGCACCCCGTCGCCGACGGGCAGGACGTTGCTGGACCCGTCGGAGAGCCGGATGCCGGTTCCCGCGACGGCGAGCTGCATCACCTCCTTGGCGTAATCCGCCGCCGGGTGTTCCATCGACTGGTATTCCGCGGAGATCTGCAGGGACGCCGAGTAGTCGTAGGTGCCGTAGTGCAGGGCGCTGATCCGCCCGGGGACCGCGTGCGGCAGCTGCGCCACCGGGGACGTGCCGTCCGGGCCCAGGATCAGCTGCGGCGTTTCCACCTGGACCTCAAAGCGCAGGCGGCCGGCGGGCAGCGAGTGGAGTTCCTCCAGCCGGGACACGGCGTACGCCATGGCCTGCACCTGCGCCACGGTGGTGACCTTGGGCAGGGTGAGGACCAGTCCTGCCGGGAGCTCGCCGGCGGCGGCCAGGCTGGAGATGAACAGGTCCAGGGTGCGCAGCCCGCGGGCCCGGGTTGCCGCCTCAAGGCACTTGAAGCGGATCCCGATGAACGGCGGCGCGGTGCCGTCCGCTGCCGCGGCCCCGACGGCGGCCGCGGCGGCGACGGCGTCGGCGTCTTCGGCGTCGTCACCCCGGTCCCCGTAGCCGTCCTCGAAGTCCAGCCGGAGATCCTCGATCGGCTCGCCGCCGAGCTTCGCGGCCACGCGGGGTGCGACGGCGGCGGCCAGCGCGGGGTCCTGGCCGAGCAGGGCGCCAAGGCGCTCCAGCCCGCCGTGGGCTTCGGCGGCGGCCAGCGCCTGCGCGCCCCAGTCCGCTGCGAAGCCCGGAGTGAAGCGGTCCGCCGGGACATAGACGGTGTGCACCGGCTGGCGGGTGCCGTCGTCGCCCGGATAGTCCCGCTCCAGCAGCAGGTCCGTCGCCGCGAGCTGGGCGTCGATCCTGCCCAGGTCGGCGCCCGTCAGGGACCCGGACGGCGGCAGGGCCACCGCTCAGCCCGCCAGTTCGTGGGCCGGAATGGTGAGGAAGTCCGTGCAGTCCCCGGAGAGCAGATCCCCGCGGGTGCAGGCGAATCGCTGGTGCAGTTGCTCAAGGAACACCAGGTCCTCGGGGGTGGGAATCTCCTCCGCACGGTCAGCAGGGCAGTGGGCTGAAAGGGTGAGAGCCATCGTGGTCCTTTCCTAGGCTGCGAATCGTGCTGCGAATCAGGCGTCAGGCGATGACCGGAACGCTTTCCGGCGGAGCCTGGTCATGGCGAACACACTAGCGTCCCCGGCGGCGTAAGGCTGCTCCTAGCAGAATCCCGCGATGCCGGACCAGGCGGCTTCGGCCGGCTCCGCATCTTCGCGCTGGACCGTCGCCTCGATCAGGCCGTACGGGCGGTCAGCGGCAAAGAAAACCTCGTTGGGGTTGTCGAGGCCAAACGGCGAGAGGTCCACCAGGAAGTGGTGCTTGTTCGGCATCGAGAACCTGATTTCATCGATCCCGCTGTGTGCTTCCAGGACCTTGGCGCCCATGTCGAACAGGGTCTGCTGCAGGGCGTGTGAGTACTTTTCGGCGAAACCCTCCAGCAGGAGGGCCTTGACGTCCCCGTAGCTCTTGTTGAAATCGAGGGAACCGAAATCCGTCCCGGTCTTGTAGCGCCAGCGGGCGGACACCTCGGTGGCGAGGATCCGGTCGGCGGTCTCCGGCAGGGTGGTGTACTTGTCCCGCGGGTAGCCGGCGAAGCCCGACTGCGTGGACTTCAGGACGGTGAGGTCCTTGAGCCCCGAGATGAGGTGCCGGTCCGCGCCGTCGCGGACCAGCACTGCGGTCCGGACCTCCTGGCCGGTGCGCACGAAGGAGTGGTCGTGGGCGGCGCCGTGGGCCTGGATGCGGTCCCAGCGGTAGGACTCGGCCTCCCAGCGGCCGCCGGTCACCCAGTCGAAGCTCGACGTGAAATGCTCCCCGAGCCGGAGAAGGAACGCCTCCGGGGAACCGATGCCCTCCCGGGCGAAGGCGTAAATGGTGTTCTTCTGCGTGTCCGTGGCCACCACGTGGCTGTTGTCGCCGGCAAGGTGCGCCGCGGCGAAGTCGCCGCGCAGCTGTGAGGTGACGTTGAGGTCTTCGATCTCGTGGCGCGGGGTGTCGCGGGTGATCTTGACGACGCGGACTTCGGCTTTGCCGTACTGGTTCGGTCCAAGGACGATCTTGTTGTTCATGGTGGATTTCCCAACTTCCGGTAGGTGGAATCAAAGTCCCACACAGAAATTTCGCCCGCGTTTCGCGTTCGTTGCCTTCTCGCCGGCCCACAAAAAAGAGCCGACGCCAATTGACGCCAGCTCATTACAACCCTGCCTGCTGCTCCCAGGTCACGCGGCCGGGGCCACGAATTACCCTCAGGCTAACCCGTCCGGTCGGTGCTGTACACAAAAAGATCAGCATGGTGAAAACACGGAAACACCCATTTCACATCACGGAACTGATCTTCCCTAAGACAATGGCGCAGTCCCCATTCCGCTGCTAGTCTCGCTGGTGTCAAAGGCGGGCACCCGGGACTCGGGAGGCTATCTACCAGGCGCAACTTATCCTTCAACGCGCACGCGGAAGCTGATAACCGACGCAGCTGGCTCACCTGTCCGCCTCGGGAAACCGGCTTCCACAGCAAAGGGAGTCGCATCATGACCGTTACCGTCACGGCGCAGGCGTATCTCGCCCGGTCCATCGAGCTGGCCACGGCCAACGTCCTGGACAGCGGAGGTCCTTTTGGGGCCGTCATCGTCACGGCGGACGGACTGTCGTTCGACGGCGTCAACCGCGTCACCGCCACCAACGATCCCACCGCCCACGCCGAGGTCACGGCCATCCGCCGGGCCTGCACGGAGCTGGGCCGGTTCGAGCTCAGCGGATCAACGCTGTACACCAGCTGCGAACCGTGCCCCATGTGTCTGGCCTCAGCGCTCTGGGCCCGCGTGGACCGCGTTGTTTTCGCCGCCGACCGCCACGACGCCGCCTCGGTCGGATTCGACGACGCCGTGTTCTACGAGTTCTTCGAGAACAACCGGCCCGATGCCGTCCTGCCCGTGCGGCAGCTGACGCTGGACGGTCCGGGCGCGCCGCCCGTGCTGCAGCCCTTCACCACCTGGAACCGGCTCCAGAGCCGGACCGACTACTAGCCCTCGGCCGGGGTTGCCGTTTCCGCTGCGCTTTCAGACCGGCGCGACAGGGATCCGGGCCGCGAACGTCCGAATCCGCAGCGGTTTCCGGCGCACCTGGCCGGCCGTAAACAGGAGATGCCATGGACATGAACACCATCGAGGCGGTGGTCCGCACCGCGGATCCGTCCGACTGGCGGGCCGGGGACGCCTGGCTGGCCGGCGGCACCGTGCTGTTTTCCTACGGCAGCTTCGCCTTCGGTGCGGAACCGCTCCGGCGGCTGCTGGACCTCGGCTCCACCGGCTGGCCGGCCATCACGGTCTCGGAAGCCGGGATTGAGCTCGCGGCCACCTGCACCGTCGCGGAGCTCTATGCGCTTCCCGCCGGCGACACCGGCCGGACGCACGCGGCCGCCTGGCCTGCGCTGGAGCTGATCCGGCCGTGCTGCGATTCGTTCGTGGCGTCCTTCAAGGTCTGGAACATGTCCACCGTGGGCGGGAACCTCTGCACCTCCCTGCCGGCCGGTCCCATGATCTCGCTCTGCGCGGCCCTGGACGGGGTGGCCGCGGTGCTCGGTCCGGGCGGTGCCCGCCGCACCGTCCCGGTGGCGCAGTTCGTCACCGGGAACGGGCGCAACTGCCTGGCACCCGGCGAGCTGCTCCGCATCATCCACCTCCCGGCGTCGGCCCTCGCCTCCCGGGTGGCGTTCCGCCGGCTGTCGCTGAGCAACCTGGGACGGTCCGGAGTGCTGCTGATCGGAAGGCTCGACGCCGGCGGCGGACTCGTCCTCACCGTCACCGCCGCCACCCAGCGCCCCGTGCAGCTGCGCCTCGCGGCGCCGACCGGCACCTCTGCCGGCGCCGCGACGTCGCCGGCAGCCCTTGCCGAAGCGCTGGATGCCGCCATCCCGGACGGGCTCTACCACGACGACATCCACGGCCTGCCCGACTGGCGCAAGGACATGACCTACCGGCTCGCCGAGGAAATCCGCGCCGAACTGGCAGCCCCGGCGGGCACCCGGCCCGCACGCGTGTCCGGCGACCTCTGGCCCCCGCGGCGCGCATCACCGCAGGATCCGGCACCGCAGGACGGGGACTGAGCATGTCCATCGAAATCAACGGCGCCCCGGCGCAGGCCGGCCCGAGGCCGGGGCAGTGCCTGCGGACGTTCCTGCGGGAGCAGGGCAACTTCGGCGTGAAGAAAGGCTGCGACGGCGGCGACTGCGGTGCCTGCACCGTCCACGTAGACGGCACCCCGGTGCACAGCTGCATCTACCCCGCGGTCCGCGCCGAGGGCCGTTCCGTGACCACCATTGAGGGCCTGGCCGGGTCCGAGGCCGGCGCCGAAGGCGGCGCGGGCCTGCATCCGATGCAGCAGCAGTTCATGGAGCGGCAGGGCTTTCAGTGCGGTTTCTGCACCGCGGGCATCGTGATGACGGCGGCCACCTTCGATGAGGACCAGAAGGCCAACCTGCCGCGGAACCTCAAGGGGAACCTGTGCCGCTGCACCGGCTACCGGGCCATTGCGGACGCCGTCTGCGGCGAGGCCACGCACGGCGAATCGAGCCACCCGGACCCCGCCGGGACGGGGTCCGGAATCGCCGGAAAGGGCCAGCCCGGGCCGCGTCCCGGCCAGCTCGGCGACGACGTCCCGGCCCCCGCCAGCCAGGCGCTCGTCACCGGCGCGGCGCGCTACACCCTGGACGTCCCGGCGTCGGAGCTTCCGGGGCTGCTGCACCTGAAACTCCTGCGCTCCCCGCACGCCCACGCCCGCGTGCTGTCCATCGATTCCGCCGACGCCCTGCGGATCCCCGGCGTGGAGGCGGTCTTCACCCACGAGGACTCGCCCGCGCAGCTGTTTTCCACGGCGCAGCACGAGCTCTACACCGATGACCCGGACGACACCCGCGTGCTGGACGACGTCGTCCGGTTCGTCGGGCAGCGGATCGCCGCCGTCGTCGCCGACACCGTCGCCGCGGCCGAAGCCGGGGTCCGGGCGCTGAAAGTTCAGTACCAGGTGCTGGACGCGGTGTTCACCCCGCAGGATGCGATGCGCCCCGGGGCCCCGGCGATCCACGGGGACAAGGACGCCCGCACCGCCCGCATCGGCAGGCCGGAGCGGAACGTCGTGGCCGAACTGCACTCCGAACTGGGCGACGTCGCGGCGGCCTTCGCCGCCGCGGACTTCATCCACGAGCAGACCTACCGCACCCAGCGGGTCGCGCACACGGCGCTGGAGACCCATGCCGCCATCGCCGCGATCGACGACGACGGCCGGCTCCAGGTCCGCACCTCCAGCCAGGTGCCCTTCCTGGTCCGGCGCACCCTGGGCCGGGTCTTCGGCCTCCCGGTGGACCGGATCCGGGTGGTCACGGGCCGGGTGGGCGGCGGCTTCGGCGGCAAACAGGAAGTCCTCACCGAGGACATCGTGGCCCTCGCCGCGCTGAAACTGCGGCGGCCGGTGCAGCTCGAATTCACCCGCACCGAGCAGTTCACCGCGGCCACCACCCGGCACCCGTTCACCATCGGGCTCAAAGCCGCCGCCAGCAGCGAGGGCCAACTGACGGCCCTGCAGCTGGAGGTGCTGACCAACGCCGGCGCCTACGGCAACCATTCCGTGGGCGTCATGTTCCACGGCTGCGGCGAATCCCTGGGCGTGTACAACTGCGCCAACAAGAAAGTGGACGCCCACGCGGTCTACACCAACACCGTCCCCTCCGGCGCCTTCCGCGGCTACGGTCTGAGCCAGATGATCTTCGCGATCGAGTCCGCCATCGACGAGCTCGCCACCGGGATCGGTATGGACCCGATGGAATTCCGCCGCCGCAACATGGTCCGCGAGGGCGACGACATGCTCTCCACCCGCCCCGACCCGCAGGAGGACGTGTTCTATGGCAGCTACGGGCTGGACCAGTGCACGCAGCTGGTGCAGGACGCCCTGGCGCGCGGCCGGGAACGCGACCGCGACGCCGGGCCCGGGGACCTCGGCCCGGACTGGGTCACCGGGGAGGGCTCCGCGCTGTCCATGATCGACACCGTCCCGCCGCGGGGCCACTTCGCGCATTCCAGGATCCGGGTCCTGCCGGACGGCAGCTACCAGGTGGACGTGGGGACCGCGGAGTTCGGCAACGGCACCACCACGGTGCACGCGCAGCTCGCCGCCACCGCCCTCTCCACCACCGCGGGCCGGATCACGGTCCGGCAGTCGGACACGGACCTCGTGGACCACGACTCTGGCGCCTTCGGCTCGGCCGGGACGGTGGTGGCCGGGAAGGCCACCCTGGCCGCGGCCGAGGAGCTGGCGGTGCGCATCCGCGCCTTCGCCGCCGGGATCCGGCAGGTCCAGGCCTCCGGGTGCGTGCTGGAGGATGACGCGGTCAGCTGCGAGGGAACCCGGGTGCCGCTGGCGGAACTGTACGACGCCGCCGCAGCGGCCGGCGTCGACCTTTCCGGCGAGGGGCATTGGGGCGGGACCCCGCGGTCGGTGGCGTTCAACGTGCACGGCTTCCGGGTGGCGGTGAACACCGGGACCGGGGAGCTGCGGATCCTGCAGAGCGTCCAGGCGGCCGACGCCGGAGTGGTGGTCAACCCGAGGCAGTGCCGCGGGCAGATCGAAGGCGGCATCGCACAGGCCCTGGGCGCGGCGCTGTATGAGGAGGTCAGGGTCGACGACGCCGGACGGGTCAACACGGATATCCTCCGGCAGTACCACATCCCGACCTTCGCGGACGTGCCGCGCAGCGAGGTGTACTTCGCCGACACGTCCGACAAGCTGGGGCCGCTGGGCGCGAAGTCGATGAGCGAGAGCCCGTTCAATCCGGTCGCGCCGGCACTGGCCAACGCCATCCGGAACGCCACCGGGGTCCGGTTCGCGGAGCTGCCGATCGCCCGGGACCGGATCTACCTGGCCCTGAAGGAAGCAGGCCAGCCCGCCTCCCCCTAACACCAACGCGGGGTCAGATACGGCCCATGTTGTGGGGGTTCTTGGGCCGGATCTGACCCCGCGTTTCTGTTCCGGCCTATAGTCGGATGATGGAACAGCGAATCTTGGGCAAAACCGGACGGAACGTCTCCATTGTTGGACTGGGGACCTGGCAGCTTGGCGCGGACTGGGGCAATGTGGACCCCGCGGAGGCCCGGGCCATCCTGGCCGCCTCCGCGGAAGCAGGTGTCACGTTCTTCGACACCGCGGACGTCTACGGCGACGGCCGCAGCGAGCAGGCAATCGGGGCCTTCCTGGCGGACAATCCGGGCCTGGAGATCACGGTGGCCACCAAGATGGGCCGCCGGGTGGAGCAGCGGCCGGAGAACTACAACCTCGCCAACTTCCGCGAGTGGACGGACCGGTCACGCCGCAACCTGGGCACGGAGCAGCTCGACCTGGTCCAGCTGCACTGCCCGCCCACCGCGGTGTACAGCAACGCCGAAGTCTACGACGCGCTGGACACCCTCGTGGCCGAGGGTGCCATCCGGAACTACGGCGTCAGCGTGGAACGGACCGACGAGGCCCTCGAAGCCCTGCGCCACGCAGGCACCGCCACGGTGCAGATCATCCTCAACGCCTTCCGGCTCAAGCCGCTGGACGAGGTGCTTCCCGCGGCGGAGGCCGCCGGGGTCGGCATCATCGCCCGCGTTCCGCTCGCCTCGGGCCTGCTCTCCGGCAAATACACCGCGGACACCTCCTTCGCGGCGGACGACCACCGGAACTACAACCGCACCGGTTCAGCGTTCGACGTCGGGGAGACCTTCTCCGGCGTGGACTTCGCGCTGGGCCTCAAGGCGGTGACCGAGTTCGAGGAACTGGTGCCCGACGGCGTCAGCACCGCCCAGGCGGCCCTCGCCTGGATCGCGGCACAGGACGGCGTCAGCACGGTGATCCCCGGCGCCCGGAACGTGGACCAGGCGCGCTCCAACGCCGCTGCCGCCGGTGTCAGCGGCATCGATGCAACGTTCGACGTCGGCGTCCACGAAATCTATGACCGCTACTTCCGCGAGTCGATCCACCCGCGCTGGTAGCCCCTCCTCAAACCAACGCGGGGTCAGATCCGGCCCATGTTGGGGCCTTTCTTGGGCCGTAGCTGACCCCGCGTTGTGGTTTGGGTTACCGGCCGTTACTGGTCTGCGGGGTACCAGAGCCTTTGCCCCTCGACGCGGGCGAAAGGGGTCAGGGTGTGGGGCTTGGCGGACTTCTCGGTCATGATGTCCAGGACCTGGACGTTCCGGACCAGCAGCGCGTCACCGATCAGCGAGCGGTGGCAGCGCCACGGGACGGCTTCGGCGCACATGATCGCGGCATTGTTGGTCCGTCCGCGTTCGATCAGCTGCTCGATGGCACTGGAAAACTCCTCGGTCTGCATGTAGTCCGCGTACCCCCGGAAGGACGCGTTCCGCCAGGCGCCGTTGGGGCTGTCTTTCCGGGCGTGCCGCAGGCCGCCGAGGGATTCCATCCGCCGGTACGTGATCCCGCTGGCACGCACGCTCGCGGCCAGGGCGTCACCGTTGAACTGCGGATTGTGCCGCGATTTGGGGACGGTGCGCACATCGATCAGCTTCTTGACCCCGTGGGCCCGCAGGATGTCGATGAATTCGTCGATCGGATGAGTGGAATGACCCACCGTGAAAATGGTCATGTCCTTCATGCCACCATGCTAAGGCGGCGCTTCCGCCACGTGCCGGGGGCGAAGTGGCCTGTGCCGCCGGCGCAGCAGCCCGGATATTCTGGGTGGCTTACAAGCTGCCAAGGGAACGGGCACGGAATGACTTCATCCTCGATCGACCGCTTTGTTGACCGGCTCGCGGCCGTGGAAACGGGGCCGGGGTGCACCAACTTCTTCGATCACACCGTGCCGGGGAATGCGCAGCGGCGCCGGAACCTGTCGATCTACCTGCGGGAAATGCTGGACCGCGCCCCCACGGTGCTTCTGGTGGGGGAGGCCCCCGGTTTCAGGGGCATGAGGATCACCGGCGTTCCCTTCACCAACCGCACGATGCTCCAGGGACCCGCCAACAGCTTCGGGCTGTTCGGGCCGGGGAAGGGATACGTGCTGCCGGCGGAAGCTGCGGGAGTTGCGGCGGAGCCGACGGCCACGGTGATGTGGGAAGTGCTGGCGGAGCTGGACTTCCTTCCCCTGCTCTGGAGTGCCTGCCCCTGGCACACCCACGTGCCGGGACGGCCGCTGTCCAACCGCACTCCGACGGCAGCCGAAGCGGCGCTGGGAACCCCGTTCTGGCAGGCGCTGACTGAGGAGTTTGCAATCGAAGCGGTGGTGGCCGTGGGCAACGTGGCGCACCGAAGCCTGCAGCGCAGCGGCCTGGACGTGCCGAAAATCAGGCACCCCGCCCACGGCGGCCGGTCCGGTTTCAAACGGGGACTGCAGCAGCTGCTCGCGCCCCCGTAAAACCCCAACGCGGGGTCAGTTGCGGCCCATCCGGAGGGGTCCAATGGGCCGTATCTGACCCCGCGTTGTGGTTTGGCAGCGCTAGTCGAGGAGATGCAGCTGCTCGGGGGAGTCGAGGTCCTCGCCGCCGGAGAGCTCGCCGCAGTCCACAAGGTCGATCAGCTCCGGATGGGCCTGCAGGAAGACCCGCGCCCCGGCGTCCCCCGTTGCCGCTTCCGCGGCGCCGGCGCGCAGGCTGGAATCCAGGAGCAGCGGATGCCCCCGCCGCAGCTTCCCGTCGGGTTCGCGGTAGGCGGCAGAAGTGACGCGCCCCGGCCGGTGGGATGCCAGCAAGCGTGAGACAGCTTCAGGGCTCAGGCCGGGCTGGTCCACGAGCGCGATGAGCACGTGGTCCTCCGGGGCTGCCGCGGCCACGCCCAGCCGGAACGAGCTGCCCATCCCGGTGGCCCAGTCCGGGTTGTCGATGACCCGGTGCCGGCTGAGGTCGGTGGCGGCGCGGACCCCTGCCGCGTCCGCGCCGAGCACCGTCACCACCTCCCGGCAGCCGCCCGCGAGCAGCACGTCTGCCAGCACTTCAACGAGCGTGCGGCCGCGGAACGGGAGCAGCGCCTTGGGCCCGAGCCCCAGCCGCGTCCCGGCGCCGGCGGCGAGCAGCACCGCCGTCGTTTGTGGTGCTCCGCTGTCGCCCATCAGCCCACCCTAACGCCCGACGGCGGCAGGCTCAGCTGCCCCGGTAGGTGGAATAGGCGAACGGGCTCAGCAGGAGCGGCACATGGTAGTGGCCCTCCGACTCCGCCACTTCAAAGGTGAGAATGACTTCGGGGAAGAACGTTTCGGTGCCGCGGGCGGCGAAGTACTTTCCCGTATCGAAGACCAGGCGGTATGTGCCCGAGGGCAGCCGTTCCGGACCCAGCTGCCTGATGCGCCCGTCGGAGTCCGTGGCGCCGGCCGCGATCTGGACCCACTGTCCGCCGTCGAGCGCATGGAGGGTGACCGGCACGTCCGCCGCCGGCCTGCCGGAGCCGGTATCGAGTACATGGGTGGTTACGTGCGACATGCTCATCTGCCCATCAGTCGTTCGAGTCGGAGCACCGCGATTTCACGCAGCTGCTGGCCAATGATTGCCTGTTCTTCCTCCGGTGTGTGGGTCAGCCGGGTGTGGAGCGCGGCCAGAACCTCCCCGCGGCTGCGGCCGGCTGCGCGGATCAGGAACACCTGCCCGAACTTCTCCTCATAGACGCGGTTGCCGTCCGCCAGGGCCGCCGCCATGGCCGCATCGGCTTCACCGAGTCCGGCCTGTTCCGACTGGGACAGCCCGGCCTCGGTGCTGGATCCCTGCGCCTGCTCGCCGATCCGGGGGTGGCGGGCGAGCGCCGCTTCAATCTCCGCCGGGGTGAACGGGTCCGCGGCGCTGCGGCCCGCCTCGAGCAGCGCGTTGAGGCTGGCGTAGGGCCGTGCGTCGATGAGCTCATCGATCCAGCGCTGGATGTCCAGGCAGGGGCGCAGGGAACCGGCTGCCTCCGCCCGGCCGGCCGCGTTGAACTGTTCAAGGTCCATGGAACTCAAGGTACACGGGACAGCTCCGCGAGTTCCGAATTCCAGACTGGATGTCCACCGGTCAGTCAGCCAGTCCGCTCGCGACGTTAGTGTGGGTAGGATCCAATCCACAGAGGAAAGGCACCGTTGTGAGTGATCCGAATCAACCCAGCACCGATCCGGCCGGCCTGCGGGGCCCGGGCGACCCGGACGCCGTCGAGTCCCGCGAAGCTGTCGAAGTCCACCAGCCGCACGCCGAACCCGGCCGCCAGGGGAACATCCGTGAGGAACAGCTGACCCAGGCCGCAGGGACGGTGCCCGCCGCCTACGTCGGTTCGGGGGCCCCCGAGGCGGAGGACAAACCTGAAGACGCCGCGGACACCGGCATGTGGGACGAAGAGACCTAGGAATTACACCCAGGCTCCACCCTGCCGGGGTGGAGGGGGACGTGGCCCTGCGGTCCGGCGGCACTTTGCGGCCGCCCGGCCTGGAGAGTGACTCCCCAGGCCCGGCGTTTCGTGTCGAAGTGCCCCCGGTTGGCGCCGGGACGTGACCCGGAGTGCCCCAAACAGGCGTCACGGGGGCCGCCGGAGGAGTCAGGGGACAGGTCAGCTGGCTCCTGGCGCGGAGTCGCTGCTGCAGGGGCAGTCGTGGATCCTGGCCACGTCGCTCTTCTCCCAGCGGGTCCAGTCGGACCAATTGTCGCTGTTGCCGCTGCGGACGCGGAAGGAAACGAGCTGGTAGACCTCGTTGTGGTCCGATTTCTTCGGCACGTCCCAGTAGCTGTGCAGCGTCACGGAGTCGTCACGGGGACCGAAGGACTCCTCGAACGTGGACTTCCCTAGGAGATCGTCACGTCCGTGGTCGTCGTCTTCGAAACGCAGTTGCCGGATCTCCACGGTCTTGTTGCCGTCGCAGTCCACATAGATCCGGAAGTCCACTTCATGGTGGTGCTGGGTGGGTTTCAGCGGATCCACTGTGCAGCCTCGTTCGGTGGTTGAGGCGGTGGCCGGCCCGGCCAATGCAACAGATCCCCCGATGAGCCCCAAGGCGAGGGCCGGGACGAGCACGATCCTGGCCGCCAACGGGGGGGATTTTCTTGGTGAATTGATGATGGACATTCGTTTTGGTCCTTGTGACTGAGGATCCGAATCTCTAGCCCTGGATGGAGCCCGCCATGATCACACCGCGGCAACACCGCAAGTGAGCGCGGCGGCAATCCCCTCCAGCTTCAATTGCCTCGCCCGTCGTCTGCGGCGAGTCACACCGGCGTCCACTCGAGCCAGTTGAGGGACCCTGTCCTTCAATCCTGCGCCTGCTGCGGCCCGTGAGCAATAGGCCCGGGGCGGGCCGGCCCGGACCGCACCAGGCCGCCCGCCCAGCCCGCCCCAGGCGACTCAGCCTAAACCTGCGGCTTCGCCAGGAACCCCAGCAGCGCCTCGTTGACTTCGGCGGCGTGGGTCCAGAGCATGCCGTGGGGTGCGCCCTCGATCTCCACGTACTCGGCACTGGGCAGGGCCTTGGTGAACTGCCGGCCGGTGACGTCGATCGGAAGGATTCTGTCCGCGGTGCCGTGCACGATCAGCGCGGGGACGTCGATCTTGGGGATGTCGGCGCGGAAGTCGGTGAGCCAAGCGGGCTGCGCGGCGGCCGAGGCGGTGGGCCCGGCCGAGGCGGCGAGGTTCCAGCCCGCCCGCATGACCTCCTCGCTGAGCCGGGGCGTGCCGAGGAAGGTATCGCTGTTGTAGAAGTTCTGGAAGAACTCGGTGAAGAAGGCATAGCGGTCGGCCGTCACAGCCTCCATCAGCCCGTCGAACACGGCCTGCGGGACGCCGCCGGGGTTGTCCTCGGCCTGCAGGACGTAGGGTTCCAGCGAGGCGAGGAACACAGCCTTCGCCACCCGGGCCGAACCGTAGGTGCCGAGGTAGCGGCCCACCTCGCCGGTTCCCATCGAGAAGCCCACCAGCACGGCGTCGTTCAGGTCCAGAGTGGTGAGCAGGGTGTCCAGGTCCGCGGCGAAAGTGTCGTAGTCATAGCCGTCGCTGGGCTTGCTGGACTGGCCGAAGCCGCGGCGGTCGTAGGTGATGACGCGATAGCCGGCGCCGAGCAGGGCCGTGGTCTGCTTCTCCCAGGAGGATCCGTCCAGGGGGTAGCCGTGGATCAGGACCACCGGCTGCCCGGTCCCGTGGTCCTCGTAGTGGAGCTCGACGTCGGTGCTGTTCTCGGTTCCAACCTTGATGTAAGCCATGTCAGCGGTCCTCTCGGTACGGTTCGCAAAGTAAGTCCGGGCAGGAGCGGCCCGGCGCTGGTGCCACTGTACGGAACCAACGCGGCGCGGCGACAGCGTGTTCCCGGGATCCGCATTTTGGCCATAGATACCCCTAGGGGTATAGTGGTGATAACGGACCTACCAATAAGGAGAACCAGATGTGCCGACAGGTTGCATGCAAGAAGTGCGGTAAGACCACCTGGGCTGGCTGCGGCCAGCACGTTGATCAGGTCATGCGCGGCGTCAAGAGCGCCGACCGCTGCAAGGGTCACGAGGGTGAAGTCAGCACCAAGACCGGCTTCTTCGCCAAGCTCTTCGGCCGCTAGCCCCGGTTCTCCAGCTGGAACGCCGAGCCCCCGCTGCACATTGTGCAGCGGGGGCTCGGCCCGTTAACGGCCCTCACTTCTCCAGCAGCGCCCTCGTGACAACCTCTGTCAGTCCGTGAATCATGGCCAGGCGTTCCTCGCTCTCGCCGTCCTCGCCCCAGGAGTAGATAGTCAGCGCGTACGAGCGCTCGCCGGAGGACAGGAGGGCCGCGTCGTGGACATAGCCCTCCAGCTCGCCGTACTTGTGCCGGACCGTGATGTCCGGGCCGACGGCGGCGGGGATGAGCCGTTCGTTGTTGGTCTGCTGCATGTAGCCGAGCAGCTCCTCGGTGTGCTCGGCATTGAGCAGTTTCCCGGTGGAGAGCTGCTTCAGCAGGTCCGTCATCTCGGCCGGCGTCAGCAGGTTCTGCTCGGGGTCGTAGCTGATCCCGATGGACGCGGCGTATTCGATCAGCTTGGGGTAGCCGATGTCCTGCATCAGCAGCAGCCAGGCGTCGTTGCTGCTCGCGTTGACCATCGACTTGACCTGGAAAGCGGCGTCGAAGCTCCCCAGGGGCACGTCCAGCGACTTCTCGCCGGTTTCCACCAGATGGTAGTAGGCCGCCGCGGTGATGATCTTGGCGGTGCTGGCGGCCACGAACTCGGACCCGTCGCCGTAGCTGCGCTGTTCCCCGTCGCGGGTGTCCGCCAGCGCGACGCCGATCCGGTAGCCGGAGTTTTCCGCCAGGATCCGCTGGATCTCGGTGTCGAGGTCGACGGCGGCCCGCGGGGCCTGCGTCTCCGGGGCCTGCGTTTCCTGGGCCGCTGCGGACTGCTCCTGCCACGGGCCCTGCGGGCTGTCGAGGAAGTCCGTCCCGGGGGTCGGCCCGGTGCGGACGACGGCGACGGAGACCGCGCCCAGCAGCACAAGGGCCGTGGCCGCCCAGACCAGGAGCAGCTTGGCCCCGGCGGTGAGGGAACGGGCGGCCGGACGGGATGGTCCCGAGGTGTTCATGGTGCAGGACCTTTCACGTCACAAGAGGGGGTTTCCTGCAATGTATGCCCGGCCGGGGGGCATGTCCAAAAGCCGCGCGGGGCGACCCGAAGCTGAGGGCAAACTCCCAGCCGGGAGCGGGCCGGAGATGTGACACGGCCCGCAGCGGAAGCACCGGTAAGCACCGGTACGCACCGGGAGCACCGGCAAGCGGCGGCCGCACCATTAGGCTGGCAGCTATGCCGAGGAAAATTACTGTCAGCCTGCCGGACCCGACCCTGCGGGAGTACCTCCAGCCCCACCCGGACGTCACCGTCCTGGAATGGGACCTGACCGGGGAACCGCCCCGGCCGCGGATCGAGATCGTGGTCCCGCCGTACATGGGCGGCATGGAGGTCCTGCGCAACCTGGAAGCGGTGGACACCGCTCTCGTGCAGAGCCAGTCGATCGGATACGACGGCGTCACGGAATGGCTGCCTGCGGGCAGGGTGTTCGCCAACGCCGCCAGCGTCCACGAAACCTCCACCGCCGAAATGACCCTGGCGCTGATCCTGGCCAGCCAGCGCGAGCTCCCGCGGCTGCTGCAGAACCAGCAGGAGGGCCGCTGGGAGACCCGGCCTACCGCCAGCCTCGCGGACCGGCGTGTGCTGATCGTCGGCTACGGGGGCGTCGGCAAGGCCATCGAGGACCGCCTGCTGCCCTTCGAAACCACCGTGACCCGGGTGGCCAGCAGGGAACGGTCGGACCCGCGCGGCCACGTCCACGGCATCGCGGAGCTGCACACCCTGCTGCCGGAACACGACATCGTGATCGTGGGCGTTCCGCTCAGCGACGCGACCCGCCACCTCGTCGACGATGCCTTCCTGGCGGCCATGCCCGACGGCGCGCTGGTCGTCAACGTCGCCCGCGGACCGGTCGCGGACACCGACGCCCTTCTCCGGCACACCAGCTCCGGACGGATCCGCGCCGCCCTGGACGTCACCGATCCCGAGCCGCTGCCGCAGGACCACCCGCTGTGGCGGACCCCCGGCGTCATCATCAGCCCGCACGTGGGCGGGGCCAGCTCGGCGATGCGCCCGCGGATGGGAAAGCTCATCCAGCGGCAGATCGAGCTGATGCTGGCGGGCGAACCGCCGGTGAACGTGGTGCTCGGCCCATAAAAGGCACTCCGGGTCCTGATTGAATCGGAGTCAATGCGCGCAGCCGTGGGCTGGCGCCGTCCCGGCTAACGCACGCCACTGCCGTCGGCGTGCTGCCCGCCACCCTATAATTTGAGCATGCCAATCACGAGCCTTGACCGAGGCAACCTCGTCCAGCCGTCCGCCGTCGAGCAGTTTGGAAGCGGGCTGTGAGCGGCGGTCTCGTCGCCCTGCTGGACGACATCGCAGCCCTGGCCCGCATCGCGGCCGC
This sequence comes from Arthrobacter sp. U41, assembly GCF_001750145.1. NCBI lineage: Bacteria > Bacillati > Actinomycetota > Actinomycetes > Micrococcales > Micrococcaceae > Arthrobacter > Arthrobacter sp. U41. The sequence goes on along the minus strand of NZ_CP015732.1, from coordinate 802,617 downwards.
CTCGGTGGACGACGTCGCGGCCGGAGCGGCCAAGGCGGGGGCCAAGGCAGCCGGCGTCGTCATTGACGACGCCGCAGTCACCCCTCAGTACGTGTCCGGGGCGGACCCGTCCCGCGAACTGCCGATGATCAAGAAGATCTTCTGGGGCTCGCTCCGAAACAAGCTGCTGATCATCCTGCCGGCGCTGCTGCTCATCAGCGCCTTCATCCCGGGCGTCATTCCGTTCATCCTCATGCTGGGCGGCACGTACCTCTGCTACGAGGGTGCCGAGAAGGTCTGGCACAAGCTCCGCGGCCAGCACGAGGCCGAGGAAGACACGCCGGCGGTCGACCGGGGCCCGGAGGCGGAGGCCAAGGTCACCAAGGGCGCCATCACCACCGACTTCATCCTCTCCTGCGAGATCATGGTCATCGCGATGAACGAGATCTCCGCCGAGTCCATTTGGGCCCGGGCGGCCATCCTGGTTGTCGTGGCGCTCGCGATTACGGTGGCCGTGTACGGCGCCGTCGCACTCATCGTCAAGATGGACGACATCGGCCTGCACCTGACCACCAAGGACTCCGCGGGATCCAAGCGCTTCGGCGAGCTGCTCGTCAAGGGGATGCCCGCCGTGCTGACCACGATCACCGTGATCGGGACGGTCGCCATGCTGTGGGTGGGCGGCCACATCATGCTGCAGGGCGCCTACGACCTCGGCTGGCACCTGCCGTATGACCTGGTCCACGTCCTCGAGGCTCCGTTCGCCGGGATCGCGGTGGCGGGCGGCTTCCTGGCCTGGCTCGTGAACACCCTGTGCTCCGCCGTCCTCGGACTCGCCTGGGGCCTCCTCGTGATGGCCGTCCTGCACCCGCTGCTCAAAGTGCTGCCGTTCGGCAAGAAGACGGACGGGCATGAAGGGGGCGACGTCCGCGCCGCCGTCGACGGCCATCAGCCGGCGAAACACGACGCCGATCCCGCCTCCTAACTCGTGCCCATGACCCGCACGCCCGCCGTCGCCGGAGGGCGAACCGCCGGTCCCGGTGAGAGGAACCCGGCCCACGCCCGGCCTCCGGACGTAAACTGACCTTCGGATCACACGGCGGAACGCGTGGCTGGGAGTACGGATGCTCTGGAAACTGCTCGTTGAATTCCTGCGGCCGCAGCGCGGGCTGCTGCTCGCCGTCGTCGTCCTCCAGCTGGCGCAGTCCATCGCCTCGCTGTACCTGCCCACCCTGAACGCGGACATCATCGACCAGGGCGTGGCCAAGGGGGACACGGACTACATCCTGCGAGTCGGCGGGGTGATGCTGCTGGTGACCCTGCTGCAGATCGCCTGCGCCATCGCCGCCGTGTACTTCGGGGCGAAAGCGGCGATGGCGATGGGCCGGGACGTGCGCGGGGCGATCTTCAGCCAGGTCGCGGCCTTTTCCGAACAGGAGATCACCCGCTTCGGCGCACCGAGCCTGATCACCCGGTCCACCAACGACGTCCAGCAGGTCCAGCAATTGGTGCTGGTCTCCGCCACCCTGATGGTGGCCGCGCCCATGCTCAGTGTCGGCGGGGTGATCATGGCGATCCGGCAGGACGTGCAGCTCTCCTGGCTGATCGCGGTCAGTGTCCCGGTGCTGATGGGGGCGGTGGGGCTGATCATCACCCGGATGGTCCCGCTGTTCCGGCTCATGCAGACCCGGATCGACACCGTGAACCGGGTGCTCCGCGAACAGCTCACCGGCATCCGCGTGGTCCGCGCCTTCGTCCGCGAGGATGTAGAGACCGCCCGCTTCGGCCGGGCCAACGAGGACGTCACGGACACCGCCCTGCGCGCCGGCCGGCTGATGGCGCTCGCGTTCCCCACCGTCATGCTGGTGCTGAACGTCTCGTCCGTGGCCGTGATCTGGTTCGGCGCGTTCCGGATCCAGGACGGCTCCATGCAGGTGGGCACCATGATCGCGTTCCTGAGCTACCTCATGCAGATCCTGATGTCCGTCATGATGGCCACGTTCATGGCGATCATGATCCCGCGCGCGGCGGTCTCCGCGGACCGGATCGGCGAGGTGCTGGGGACCGAGTCCAGCGTCCGGCCGCCGGAACACCCGCTGGACTTTTCCGGCCGCACCGGCCGCGGCGAGCTGGAAATGCGCGACGTCGGGTTCGCCTACCCGGGTGCCGAGCAGCCGGTCCTGTCCGGGATCAGCTTCACCGCCCGGGCGGGGCAGACGACGGCGCTCATCGGCGCCACCGGCTCCGGCAAGACCACCCTGGTGAACCTGATGCCGAGGCTCTTCGACGCCACCTCCGGCTCGGTCCGGATCGACGGCGTGGACGTCCGGGAGCTGCACCCGGACCTGCTCTGGGGGCACGTCGGGCTGGTCCCGCAGCGGCCCTACCTGTTCTCCGGCACGGTGCGCAGCAACCTGCTCTACGGCAAGCCGGACGCCACCGAGGACGAACTCTGGCAGGCGCTGTCCATTGCGCAGGCGGAGGACTTCGTCCGGGAGATGGACGGCGGGCTGGACGCGCCGATCTCGCAGGGCGGCACCAACGTCTCCGGCGGGCAGCGGCAGCGGATCGCGATCGCCCGGGCACTGGTGAAACGGCCCGAGCTCTACATCTTTGACGATTCCTTCTCCTCGCTGGACACCGCCACGGACGCCCGGCTCCGGCAGGCGCTCCGGCAGCACACCGCCGGCGCCACCCTGGTGATCATCGCCCAGCGGGTGTCCAGCATTGTGGACGCGGACCAGATCCTGGTGCTCGACGACGGCCGGATCGTCGCGCACGGCACGCACCAGGAGCTGCTGGAGGCCTCGGAGACGTACCAGGAGATTGTGAACTCCCAGCTGGCGGCGGAGGAGGCGGCATGAGCGCCGCCAACCGCACCGGGCCGGCCGCGCCGGCCGGCGGATCGGGGCCCGGCGGGGGAGCCGGGGCACCCGGCGCCGCCCCCGCCGTCGAACGCATCCCCCGCCCGCGCGGCGGCCCCGGCCACGGCGGGCCGTTCGCCGGGATGAACGTGCCCGCGGAGAAGGCGATGAATTTCGGCCCCTCCGCCAGACGGCTGCTGGGCCAGCTCCGGCCCGAGCGGCTCTGGCTGGTGCTGGTCCTGATGCTCGCGGTGGTGAGTGTGGCGTTCTCGGTGATCGGGCCGCGGCTGCTGGGCGAGGGCACCAACCTGATCTTCGCCGGCGTCGTGTCCCGGGATCTGCCGGCCGGGATGAGCCAGGAGCAGCTGATCGCCGGGCTGCGCGCCGCGGGCGAGGACCGGCAGGCGGACATGCTCAGTGCCATGACGCTGACGCCGGGCACGGGGATCGACTTCGCCGCGCTGGCCACCGTGCTGCTGTGGGCGCTGGTGCTGTACGTGCTGGCCTCGGGCTTTATGTGGATCCAGGCGTATATCCTCAACGGCGTGGTGCAGCGCACCATGTTCCGGCTGCGCGAGCGGATCGAGGCCAAGATCAACCGGCTCCCGCTGCGCTACTTCGACACCGTGCAGCGCGGCGAGCTGCTCAGCCGGGTCACCAACGACGTGGACAACATCTCGCAGAGCCTGCAGCAGTCCATCAGCCAGGCGGTCACCTCGCTGCTGACCGTGCTGGGCGTGCTGGTGATGATGTTCATCCTCTCGCCCACGCTGGCGCTGATCGCGCTGATCACCGTGCCGCTGACGCTGGTGACGACGACGGTGATCGCCAAGCGCTCGCAGAAGCTGTTCGTGGCGCAGTGGAAGCACACGGGGGAGCTGAACGGGCAGATCGAGGAGACGTACACAGGGCACGCGCTGGTGAAGGTGTTCGGCCGGCAGCGGGAGGTGGAGGAGCGGTTCCGGCAGAAGAACGCGGAGCTGTATGAGGCCAGTTTCGGCGCGCAGTTCGTGTCCGGGCTGATCATGCCGGCCATGACGTTCATCGGGAACCTGGTCTATGTGGGGATCGCCGTGGTGGGCGGCCTGCAGGTGGCCGCCGGGGCGATGCAGCTCGGCGATGTGCAGGCGTTCATCCAGTACTCGCGGCAGTTCACCCAGCCGCTGGCCCAGCTGGGGTCGATGGCGAACCTGCTGCAGTCCGGGGTGGCATCGGCCGAGCGGGTGTTTGAGCTGCTGGACACCGAGGAGCAGTCGCCTGATCCTGCGCCCGGGGTGGCACCGGCGGCGACGCGGGGGCGGCTGGTGTTCGAGAACGTCTCGTTCGCCTATTCGCCGGAGAAGCCGCTGATCACGGACCTGAGTCTGGTGGCCGAGCCGGGGCAGACCGTGGCGATTGTCGGCCCGACCGGGGCGGGGAAGACCACGCTGGTGAACCTGATGATGCGCTTCTACGAGCTCGACGCCGGCCGGATCACGCTCGACGGCGTGGACGTCACCACGATGACCCGCGACGAGCTGCGCTCGCGGATGGGCATGGTGCTGCAGGACACCTGGCTGTTCGGCGGGACCATCCGGGACAACATAGTCTACGGCCGGCCTGCTGCTACTGAAGAGGAGATCCTCGAGGCCGCAAAGGCGACGTACGTGGACCGGTTCGTGCGCTCCCTGCCGGAGGGCTACGACACGGTGCTGGACGACGAGGGCTCCAATGTGTCCGCGGGGGAGAAGCAGCTGCTGACGATCGCCCGGGCGTTCCTGGCCAGGCCCTCTGTTTTGATTTTGGATGAAGCGACTTCTTCTGTGGACACACGGACCGAGGTGCTGGTGCAGAAGGCGATGAGCGCGCTGCGGTCGGACCGGACGAGCTTCGTGATCGCCCACCGCCTGTCCACCATCCGCGACGCCGACCTCATCCTGGTGATGGAGGCCGGCCAGATCGTGGAGCAGGGCACGCACGCTGAGCTGCTGGCCGCGGGCGGGGCTTACGCGGCGCTGTATGCCGCGCAGTTCGCGGCTCCTGTGGCGGAGGTTTAGGGGTCCAATACGTTTCTTGTCCCAGTAGCGGGGTAGCAGCTCGTGTCGCCTCTGCGCGCCCGAACCTTACGTAACGGCCCTTATCGGCTAAGAAATAACGGGAGTAGAAGTGGATGCGAGAACTCCCGTCTGCTGAAGAATTAGGCGTTTCCGCAGGCCAGAGGCAGTTTCGCATTCGTTCATGATCAAGGCACGTCATCTGGATTTGATCCTCTGTGGCCGAAAGCTATAGGTTTCCTGCATCTAATGCATGTTTCCACGGTTTAGGGGTTGCAGTGAGTAGTGCCGTTCCGGGTTTCGTCCCGCGGATGCTGGTGGATCCGGCTGTTGGGCTGTTTCGAGCTGACGAGCGGGTTTTCACGGCCATGCTGGATGGCTGGCGGGCACAGATGCTGGCCCGTGGGCTCACGGCGCAGACCATCAAGCAGCGCTGTCAGCTGCTGGAACGGTTCCAGGGATTCACGGGTGAATTTCCGTGGCAATGGAGGCCGGCAGACGTTGATGATTTCCTGGCAGGACTGCGTTCCGGTGAGAAGCCGATCAGCCTGAAGACGCTGCGCTCGTACAGCAATGCCGTGGCGATGTTCTGCTCCTACCTGACGCATCCTGGCTATGGATGGGGTGAGTTCTGCGAACGCACTTTCGGCGATATTCCAAGCCAGATCTGCTTTGAATGGAACACGCCCAGGCACACGACCGATGACGCCGTCCCGGCACAGCGCCGGGCGTTCACCAAGGCGGAACTGCAAAGGCTTTTCGATTACATCGACGATCTCGTCGACCGTGAATACGCGGCCGGCAGCAAGCGCTGGCTGCCCCTGTTCCGTGATTCGGTGGCGTTCAAAGTCTGCTACGCCTATGGGCTTCGCCGGCGCGAGATGACCATGCTGGATCTGGAGGACTTCGGCCCGAATCCCCACGTCACCGACTATGGCCGCTTCGGTGCCATCCAGGTGCGGTTTGCCAAAGGCACGGCAGGTTCCGGGCCCAGGCGACGCACCGTTCTGACCGTGCCGGAGTTCGACTGGGTCGTGGATCAGCTGAGGACGTGGACATCCGGCGGGATGCGGGCGAATTTCGCAACAGCGGACCGGTCATCAGCTCTCTGGCCGAGCGAGCGGGGCGCCCGGATGTCTCTTGGTTCTTTCGGGGATGCCTTCGCAGCGGCACGGGACGCCGTTGGGTTGCCCAAGGAACTGGGGCTGCACTGCCTCAGGCATTCATATGTGACCCACCTGATCGAAGCCGGCTACGACCCGGCATTCGTGCAGACCCAGGTTGGTCACTCGTACGCCTCGACCACCGGCCTCTACACATCGGTATCGTCGGACTTCAAGCAGAAAACCGTGCAGCAGATGATCGCACGCCGCATCACGACCTTGGAGGACCCAGATGCCTGAACAACGCCGGATCGGCTACCGGTGGAATTTGCGTGCCCTCATGGCCAAGCGCAACCTCTGGAAGACCACCGAGTTGATGCCCCTTCTGAGATCCCGCGGAATCAATCTCTCCGAAAGCCAGGTCTACCGGCTGGTCACCGCCACGCCGGAACGCATCCCGGCCAGAACATTCGCGGCGCTCTGCGACATCCTGGACTGCACCCCGAACGACCTGTTCGAACCATTCGTTGAGATGCGCGCCGCGGCGACAGCCAACGCACCACAGCGCAGCGAAGACCTCGGAATCCAACCAGGTAACCCGATAGCCAAGCGCATCCGCCTCGTCACACCCGAGGACGGTGAGTAGGCCACGCAAAGCAGAGGACCCCATCCGCTGGCCGGTCCCCTGCAACCGCTGCGGCCAGCACCACCAAACCGTCGCACGATGGCCCGACGGCGGAGTCTGCGGCTACTGCTACCAGCAAGCCAAACGCACGCGAGGAATCTGCGCCTGCGGGCACGAGGGCGTCCTGCCCGGCCTCATCGATAACCAACCCGCCTGCCGTCGATGCTCAGGCATCCGACTCAACGTCGACTGCCGGACCTGCGGAGCCGAGGACGAACTTCACAGCGGCGGGCGCTGCTGGACCTGCGTCCTCGGCAATGTCGTAGATGACCTGCTCACCGACCCGGCCACGGGAGCCATCGCCACGGAACTAATCCCGCTGGCGGCAGCGCTGAAGTCGATGAAACGGGCCAACAGCGGCATGACCTGGATCCGCCAAAAGCACGTCACCGCATTCCTCCGCAACCTCGCGGTCGCACCAAGGATCACCCACGAGACTTTCGACGAGCTGCCCGACTCACGCACCCGCGACTACGTCCGCGGCCTCCTCACGGAACATGGGGTGCTCCCCCAACGCGACGAACTCGGGATGCGCTATGACAGGTGGGCTGCGGAAGCCCTCGAACGCGTCAGTGACCCGCAGAACCGGGAAGTGGTCCGCCGCTACATCCGCTGGCACCACCAACGACGGATGAACCACATGGACGAAGTCAGCCGCGGCACCTTCCTTCGCGCCAAACAGGAAGTCACCGTGGCCATAGACCTCCTCAACTGGCTCACCGGACATGACATCAAACTTCCCGAGCTGCAGCAATCCCCCCTCGACGTATGGCAAGCCGAGGGTCCGACAACCCGGCGCATCGCTGAGCGCTTCCTCAAATGGGCCATCAAGTCCAAAGCCGCCCCATCCGGGCTAATCATCGTTCCGCACCGGCGCGGCACCAGCCCACGACTCGCCAAGCCCGGACAGGATGAAGCACTCAAACGAGTCATCCACGAAGACGGACTCGAGTCACGTGACAGGGCCGCCGCGATCCTCATCCTCGTCTTCGGACAACAGGCTGAAAACATCGCACGACTGACCTGGAACGATGTGACCGTCACCGAAGAACTGGTGGCCATCCAGCTCGGGGCCACCCGGATCGCACTACCGGATCCGCTGGCCGAGCCATGGCGCGAACTCGCCGCAAACCCGGGCCACGACCTGACCGCCTCACACCCCAGTAGCAAGTGGGTATTCCGCGGAGCCTCACCTGGGCGTCACATCCACCCCGGACACCTCACAACCCGTCTCAGCAAGTTGTTCAGCACCCGGGCGGCGCGACTCGGAACCCTCCACGAACTCACCAAACTCGCACCCGTGGCCATCATCGCCGAAACCTTGGGCTACTCGCCTACCACCATCGAACGCCACGCCACCGGTTCGGCCGCCGCTTACGCCCAGTACGTCGCTGCAGCAAGAGCTGTCAGGCAAAACCCCTAAAAACCCCATCACTCTCGGTCATGTCGGCGAACTCTTCCCAGTCCATGTTGGCGATGTTCAAGTTGTTATCGACTCCCCAAAGTTCACTGGCAACGCACCGGAACGGTTCATGCGACAAGTCGCCCAAGTCAACTACCAACACCGGATAGTCCGGTTCTAGAGCGGCGCTGTCCACAATGAAGAGGACGGCTGCTTGTTCGTCGGTTGCCAGAGCCGCACGACGGACCTGCTCCCAATCAGCGTCTTCCCAGGCATTATCGTCAACGACTTCCACGTAGGCACGGAAACCGTCTTCGTTTTCAGTCCGGACAACGGAAAGCGCATCGGCCCAAGCTTCGGCATCGGCGAAGCTCGTACGGACCAAAAGTGAATTCTCTGTGCTTGGAAGAATCGGCATGCCGCTATCCAACCATGCGAATCAGGGCCGGTCCGAGAAACGACTCATGTTGTTAGCACCGCGCACCTACTCCCGGCTCGTGAATACCCGCGCATGCCAGTTTGAATCTGCTAGGGGAGGCCCTATCGGCCAGACTCGTTAGAGACCGCTTCTTGAACGAGAATAGAGGCTGGAGGCAGGAGGGAAACTTCACCATGAATACATCCACACCAGCAGGGACTGGACAGCCCGTACCGGAAGAAATAGCCAGCCAGGACCAAGGATCAGCGGAGCAGGGCCCGCGTTCCAACCGGTCGGCACGCAGGACCTTTACCGCCGAGTTCAAACGCGCGATCGTCCAGGAATACGATGCGGCACCGAACGGTTCCAAGGGCGCAGTGCTACGCCGCGAACGGCTCTACGATTCCCATATCCAGGAATGGCGGGCCGCGTTCGATGCGGGCAGGCTCGCGAAGCCGGCGGCACGCCGGGGCCGGCCGAAGAACACGGACGAGCAGGCCCAGATCGCCCAGCTGACCAAGGACCTGGTCGCGGAGCGGGCCGCACACGAGCGGACCCGCGGGAAGTTGGCTTCCTCGGATGCCGCCCTGGATACCTTGGGAAAAGGAGTCGCGTTCTTGGAAGCTCTCTCATCGAAGAACGCGCAATCACCAGCACCGCACACCAGTCGTGGCAATCAGCAACCGCAACGGAACTGACCGGGCACCTCGGGGTGGTGAGGGCCTGCAGGCTGGTGGGCCGCTCCCGGGCCACCCATCACCGGCAGGCCGCGCCCAAGCCCCGGATGCACGGGCCCTGGCCCAAGGCCCAGCACCCGGCGGAGCTCTCGCCGGCCGAGCGTGCCGAGATCCTGTCGGTGCTCAACCGCCAAGACTACGCGAACCTTTCACCGACCCAGGTCTATGTCCGTGAGCTGGACGAGGGGCGGTACTGGTGTTCGCAGCGCACCATGTATCGCGTGCTGGCGGACGCGAAGATGGGCGGGGAACGCCGACGGCAAGCCACTCATCCGACCAAGGTGATTCCGGAGCTCATGGCCACAAAACCGTGCGAAGTGTGGTCCTGGGATATAACGAAGATGCGTGGCCCGGCGAAGGGAATCTGGTATCACGCCTACGTGGTGCTGGATATTTTTTCCCGTTACGTGGTGGGCTGGCGCATCGAGCGTATCGAGGACGGCCAGCTGGCCGCGGACCTCGTGCAGGAGATTGTCGCCGAGACCGGTGGTAACCCTCCGGGGTACCTGCACGCCGATGGTGGGGCGGCGATGACGTCCAAAGCCCTTGCCTCGATGCTGGTGGACATGGATATCACCAGGTCGCATTCCCGAGCCCATACATCGAATGACAATCCGTTCAGCGAGGCCCAATTCAAGACCATGAAATACACCTCTGACTACCCGGAACGGTTCGACTCCGTGAACGAGGCCAGGACCTGGATGGAAGGATTCACCGCCTACTACAACCACGAGCACAGGCATTCCGGGATCGGCTATCACACCCCGGCCAGCGTGCACTACGGCACAGCCGAGGACGTGCGTGAACAACGCCAGCACACCCTGGACCGGGCGTACGGCGCGCATCCCGAGCGGTTTGTCCGCCGTCCTGCCGCACCTCCGCTGCCGCTGAAGGCGGCGATCAACGACCCGGCAAAAAGAGCCGCGCCCTCGGTGCATTTACAACAACCACTACGTCTCATTTGATTTGACAAATTCCGAGGGCCTGATAAAGGACGTAAGTCAAGGCCGGCAGAGGCCGAAGTACAGCCATAGCGAGTCACAAAGCTTGAGGCGACTCAATATCGGTAGGAGAGTCGCTCGATCGACCTCTGGACACACAAGAGCCCCCGCCATCTGACGGAGCCTCTTGGTGGTTGAATCCTCGGTTAGCCAGCGGCCAAGCGCTGGCCGCTTTGCTGGCGACTGCGATTTGCACGCTGTTGCTGCTCGGCTTTCAACTGGGCGACTGCCCGCTTGCGCGCTATTTCGCGCGCCTTTCGGAAGTATTCTTGGGGATTCTTTTGCATCTCTTCGACGCGACTAGAGGTCACTTTCAGTGCTACTGCCATGGGCCACGCTCCCTCACGTTGTCTACCAATCGTACTGTATATGTCCAAGCCTTGGCCTAGACATACTAAGGCCAACTACACCTCTGTGTCGTTCCTCTTGTTGTCCCTTACAGCTTCCGATATAGCGATGATGGTGCCCACTAGTTGGACCACCACCGCGTCGGCTTCGCTCAGACTCCCACTCTCCGGAGAGTCTACCGAGATCATTCCATCGACGTCCATGCCGTCAGAAGCGGCCGCCGAGATGAAGGTTCGATAGCTACGTTCGCGGGTCGTGTCGAAGCCTGCTGGCGGGTCCGTCACCCAATCGGGGGTAAAGATGTATGCGTTCTTTGCCAGCATTTCGAGGATAGCGTCAGACTCAGACGATTTATTGCCCAAGTCGAAACGATCCCTTGGGGCCGTAGCGGTTGAGGCAGCATCTTGAAGATAAGGACCCTGGTCTTGGGACGGCGGGTACTTCAACTTGAAATAGTTCGCTCGAAGCCGCGGGACCGACGGGTCGATCACTTCCTTCAGCGCCGAGAGGGCCGTCTGTTTCAGCTCGGTTGCAAGGTTAATCCTCGTTGCGGCCCAGCGAGATCGTACTAAAGGCCCGAGCTTCTCCAACAGCGGTCTGATCGCGAAGTCCACAACAAGCAGGAACTCCTCACGCCCTTCGCGCTTCGCGTCCTCTACCGCCTGCGCCGCGTTTGTTTTCTCCCTATCGAGATCAGCTGTCAGTGCCACGATCTTTCGATGGGTCGTTCTTGTTTCGCTGACGGACAGGGTGACGGCAAGGCCCGTACCGACGAGGCCGAGCGCGATTAACCAACCCCTTAGTGCCGGGTCATCCTCACCGAGGAAAGCAAAAAAACCCGCAATGAAGACCATGACCGCACCGACGATGGTCAGGAAGGTCTTCCACCAACGGCCAAAGAACTCAACGGCCTCATGAAGTTTTTGCACTCATGAAGCCTACGGCGGCCCTTGTGACTCGACCGGCTGGCGCGCCGTCGAGAGGGGGAAGCCACTGCGAGGACCGGCTACGCCAACCCGCAAAGATTCCGCGCCGAAAGCTCACCCCACGCCGAGCACCGAATGGGGGATGGTATCAATGTCCGTCGAATTCTCACCAGATGCGATTCATCGGATACTCGCCGACATAAGGTCATTATCGGCGCTCAAAATTCGACGGGGAGTGGCGCTAGAGCGGCTGAGAAGCTGCTCGGCATGGCCCCGCGGAGATGCGAAAATGTTCGCATGCTCGTATTCCCTTGGGACGGAACCGCTACTGTTGCGTCAGTTCATGGGCCTGGCGATCGGTCCGATCTCCTTGCTGATGTGGTTCCAGAGTTCCTGCACGATCGCGTCTCCAGTGTCCACGGCGTCGCCGCGCGGGATCACGAAGGCGACGCGGTCGAGAGCCTTGTAAGTCCCGTTGACCTCGCCTTCGACGAGCCACTTCGCCAAGGGCGGCGTCGACCAGTCCAAGGCCTGCGTGAAATCCTTGCTCCAGCTCAGTATTTCGCGGCGAGCTTCGCCCCGAGTGCGGCTCGGCGTCGGCCTCGTCGTACTCTGCGGGGAATCCTCCGCGTTGGCGGCAAACTCGGAGGAGGGCCAACTTGCGGTTCTCGTGCATCAGGTTTTCAAAAGCGTCGCGCCGCTGCGCCGGGCCGCGAACTGGTGTGACGAAATCGTTCTGGCGCATCTTCGTGATTCTTCGTTTATCTCTCGTAATCGTGCGGTCGAGGAAGGTCCTTCTCGTCGTGGATCCGGTGCCAGGCGGCAACGTCCTGGTGTGAGCGCACAACGCGGCCGTATATTAGTGAAAAGACCGGATCCAGCACCGAAGCTTCGAGCCCTCGCGCGGCAGCCAACGTGCGGAGCTCGTTCAAATGCTTGGCCTCGCGCTGAGGATCTGAGGCAGGGAGCGAATGTTTCGCTTTGAGCTCGCTCACTTGTCGGGTGATGTTGAACCGCACCCCCAGGATTTGGACTAGCGCGCAGTCGATGCTGTCCACGTTAGCTCGAAGTTGAGCAAGTTCTGCGGCCGCATTCCCGCTGGCGGGGTATGGCGAATCGGGAGATGACATAACCAAATCTTTCAGCTTGAGCCGAGCACCGTCTGGCACAGGACGTCGTGCGCCCCCGTCCGTGGGAACTGCGGCTGGGGGCGGAACGGATTTCCACACAGGGCCGTATTCGACTTACGTTCATCAGCGTGTCCGTGGCTTCTGAATCGCCTGGCAGCAGCAGTCCAGGATTCATGATGTAAAGCTGCCCGCAGGCGAGCTCTTCGTGCCATCGAGCGCTCGGGCGATCCAGTCAAGTCGTTCGAGCGGCATCATCGCGTAGTGATAAAAGTCAACCCGATCTGCCCCTGCGGCATGCGCGGCGGAGACCTTGGCCGCGAGATTGCCCTCGTCAGCGCAGTCAGGCTTGAGCGGTCTGATCCCGTAGGAAATCGGCACGGCTTCACCGAGCAGGGCACGGTATCCCCTCATCATCATATCCGCTCGCTGAGGGTCATCCGTGTAGATCAGGGCAAGATACTCATCAGCAGCACCCGCTGCAGCCCGCGGATCGATTCCGAGCCGCCGTGCCGCCGTGGACGTCGCCTCCTCAGGGGTGACATCGGTCATCACGTGCGACATCGCTCCCGAGTGGTCAATGAAACTGAGCCGTACTCCGTGAGCCGTGGCAACACTCGTAATGTCTTTGGTCAGCGCGGTGACCGTCGCGACCCTCGAAGCCGCAAATCGTTCGAGCTCCTCAGCCAGCGAAGCCTCGAAGTCCCCCGTCGCCCCGGCGAGCGCCGCGTCGATGGCGTGAGGGAGCGCGGTCTCGAGAAATGGCACGTCAACGCCGTGCAGGGTCGCCTTTGCGGCACATGACTCGCAGAAGCAAAGCCCGAGCGCAGAGCGCACATGGCCAGGGATGTCGATCATGTACCTTTCGTGGTGCTCGCCGTGTTCAAATGACCGGTAGTGCAGGCACTCTGCCAACAAAGTCGAGATCGGGTAGCTGCAGATGTCGGCCGTGAGCGCGGCGAAATGGTCCTGCACGAGCGGATTCGACGGGCACAGATCGCCCCGCATCCTGTCACCGAAGACGTTCCTGACACCACTGCTAGGCACATTCTTGCTCAATCTTGAATTATGAGAGTAGATAGTCCATGCATTCACGTCCGCGCCACGTCGCTGGGCGGCCTCCGTCACCAGACCGAGCACGTTTGCGCCTTCTGCGTCACGAGCGAGCGGAGGCGCCGTTCCGGCCGGGTACAACTTCTCCCTCGGCTTGAACCAGGCGATGTCTCCCTCGTGCCGATAGACCCGATAGCGGGGGTTGTGCGGGAAGACGTCTCTGGCGTTATGGTATGTCGCCGAGAACGAGATGGTGTCGACAGCAGCCCGCGAGGTGATGTTGTCGAGTACCGTCTCGACCCCCTCGCCGACGATGTCTGTGCCGAAGACGAACATCGACGATTTCATGCTCTGCCCCTGTCGTTCTTGCGGAGTACCGTTCCTGAGACCGCTCCTGTGTCTTCGCCGTCGTCGATGACGATTCTTCCGTTGACAACAACGGTGCGCACGCCCGCCGAGAACTGGTGCGGCCGGTCGAAGTCGGCCCGGTCGGCGACGGTTGACGGGTCGAACAGCACAAGATCCGCTGCTGCCCCCTCTCTGATCACCCCGCGGTCGCTGAGGCCCATGCGAGACGCGGGAAGCGAAGTCATCTTCCGCACGGCGTCTTCGAGGCCCAAAACCTGCTCCTCCCGAACATACCGGCCGAGGACCCTCGCGTATGTGCCGTAGTTGCGGGGGTGTGGGCGCCCCCCGGCCTCCGGGCTGAGCGTCCATCCGTCGCTCGCAATCGCGGTGAACTCGTTCGCCATGATCGTCCTGAGGTTTTCCTCTGATTGGCCGTGCACCACAGTGAGGATGTCGCCACCCGCTGCGGCCAGAAGGTCGAGAACCGTGTCCACCGGTTCCTGATTCCGTCGTCTCGCCACATCCGTGACCGTCAGGCCGATGTACTCGGCGAGCGGCCCCTCCGGGACCTCTGCGATGACGACGAAGTCTGGTTCGAACACGCGCAGCCCCGCGACGAGGTCTTCCGGTCGTTGGTCGGCGATCACGGCACGGATCTCCGCACGGTTTTCAGGGCTCGCGAGGCGTTGCCGCATGGCCGCGACGCCGCCGACGAGCGCCCAGCGGGGGAGGATGACTGCGAGGGTCGTGCTTCCGGCGGTGTATGGGTACTGGTCGAGCATTACGTCGAGGCCATCTGCGCGTGCTGATTCGATGAGCGCCAGGGATGCAGCGAGCTTTGGCCAGTTGTCGCGCCCCATGATTTTGTGGTGGCTTAGCTGCACGGGAACGTGCCCTCGCCGCCCGACTTCCAGTGCCTCTGCCACCGCCTCGAGGAGCGTCGTGGCCTCACTCCTGATATGGGTGGCGTAGAAACCGCCGTAGGGTGCCACTGCCGCGGCGACGGCGACCAGTTCCTCTATGGCCGCTGCGCTGGCGGGAGCGTAGGTGAGGCCCGTCGAAACACCGAAGGTCCCTGCCTGCATCCCCTCCTCGACGAAGGCCCGCATCGCCTCGAGCTGGGAGGGGTCCGGGACCCCGGTGTCGAAGCCCATCACAGCCATCCGCACCGTGCCGTGCCCGACCAGACAGGCGACGTTCCCAGCGAGAGGCAGCGCGTCCAACAGCTTCAGGTATTCCGACGCGCTGCTCCAACTGCCCCACGGCAACCCTGCATCGAGAAACCCGCTGTACTCCCGCAGCATGTCTGCCCGTGCGTCGACGACGGGGAACGGCGAAAAGCCGCAGTTGCCTGTGAGCTGGGTCGTCACGCCCTGACGCGTCATCGAAGATGCCCGGGGGTAAATCGGCAGCGCGAAGTCCGAGTGTGTGTGGAGATCGATGAAACCGGGGCTCAATACCATCCCGCGCGCGTCGACGGAAACAGCCGAGCCGCGGGCAACCGAACCGACGGTATCGATCCTCCCGTCGGCCACAGAGACATCGGCCGTGAAAGCGGCAGCGCCCGTGCCGTCAACGACGCTCGCCCCGCGAAAGACGATGTCACGCATCCGGGAGGACCGCCATGACGCTCACTTCGACCAGGACGCCGGGGCGAAGCCCGCAGTAGATCGTGGTCCGGGCCGGGTACGGCTCCGCGAAGAAGGGGGCATATACCTCGTTGAACGCGGCGAAGTCGTCAACGTCGGTCAGGTAGACGCTGGTACTGATGACGTCGTCGAGGCTCGCGCCGGCGGCGGCAAGGGCAGAGTCGACGTTCTGCATCGTCACCCTGGTCTGCGCGGTGACTCCGTCGACGAGTGAACGATCGGGAAGGTAGCCGCACTGCCCGGCGACGGCGACGACGTTGCCGATACGCACACTGGCGGAGTACGGGCCGCCTGGCGCCGGGCCGTCGGTGACGGGGATCGAGATTCGAGTCATGGGTGACCTCCTGGTCAGAAGAACGTGAGGACGCCGTCGACGACGTTCCAGGCGTCGTCGACTAGCGGGATGAAGGGCATTTTGTCGAATGCGCCGCACGGGTGCGAGAGCCCCAGTGCGACGATGTCTCCGGGAGCGATCGACAGCGAGGCCTCGACCGACATGAAGGCGTGCTGGTCCATCAGCCCGGTAATGTGGCAGTTCTCAAGTTCCGAGACAGAGCCGTTCTTGCGGTGAACGCGCATGGGCGTCGGCAGGTCGACGTCGTATGGAACGTCCCGCTTTCCCGTGCCGAGAATAACGAGTCCGGGCTCAGGGACCGAGAGCACGACGGCCCACGACTCCAGGGCATTCCACAGGCTCAGCGTCTCGTCGGATTCGCGTCTGCCGTCAAGCGGTGACAGTCGGTGATATCGTCCCGCGTCGTGCGAGATGTAGCATCCGCTTCTCAGGACGATGTGGGGAACCTCTCCGAACGGCCAGTTCCTGAAGCTCTCGACCACACGATCGAAATATACGCTGCCCCCTGCGCTCACGATCACCTCGTTTCGCGCGAAAAGCCCCGAAGTGGACAGGGAGATCACGAGCTCGCGCACAGCGCTGAGCAGGTCATCGACGGCGGCGATATCTTCGACGGACGCGGACCGGCCTGCCAGCCCCTCGTAGGTTTCGACACCGACCAGATCGAGCGTTCGCGATGCGGCGACCGATTTAGCCAAGCGACGGGCATCCTCAAGGTCGCGTATGCCTGTCCGTCCCCCTGCGACGCCGACCTCGAGCAATACCGGCAGACGCCGCGTCGTGAGCACACCGTCGAGCGCCGCATCCATCAACGCAACCGTCTCGATCGAGTCGACGAGGCAGATGAGCTCGAAACCGTCGTCGTCCTCAAGCTCCTTGCCGACCCAGCGCAGGGCGTCCGCTTCGACGAGTTCGTTTGCCAGGATGACGCGGGGAACCCCGAAATGACGCATGATCTGAACCTGTCCGGGCGTGGCGGCTGTCATCGCCCACGCACCGGCTTCAAGCTGCCAACCAAACAGCTGCGGGCTCATCGTTGTCTTGCCGTGGGGAGCGAGCGAAACACCGTTTCGTTCGCAATAGGCAGCCATCGCTGCGACGTTGTGACGGACCGCTTCGACACGAAGAGTGGTGACAGGGAGCGAGAGATCGCCGGCGGCCACGTTCCAGCCGCGGGTTCCGATCTCGGACAACGTTATCGTCTCGCCGAGCGGAACTCCTTTGTATCTCCAGTTGAGCGTCGTCTGCCCGAGGGCCGAGAGTTCCATGATCAAGCGACCGTGTTCGGCGCGACGACCGTGTTCCGGAGTGTTCCGACCCCGGGAATGCTGCTTTCGACCACGTCCCCTGCACGGATGACAGCTGCCCCTGGGGTTCCTGGAGAGATGATGTCTCCAGGGTACAACGGCATGATCTTGCTGTGGAAGCTCACCAGGAAAGCGGGAGAGAACGTCATCTGCGAGATTGTGTTCTCTCGCCAGACCTCGCCGTTGCGCACCGTCTTCACGACAACGTTATCGAGGCTGCCCTGGTCATCGAGCACCTCATGGAGCGGAATGATTTCGGGGCCGAACGAGAAGAACGACGGAAAATTCTTCGAGCGTGTCAAGAAGCGAGGGTTGCGCTGAAGGATGTCTTCTGCGGTCTGGTCAAGGATCGGAACAACTCCCCAAACATATTCGAGCGCCTCTTCCTCTGAGACATTGCGGCAGTAGCTTCCGATCACGAGGCCGAGTTCGGCTTCTGCGGTCACCCGCCCGCTCTGCTCGGGAAGCACTATCTGCCCGTCCTGCCCGATGATCGTGTGGTCGCCTTTGATAAATGACGCCGGCTCCGTCGGCACGTTTTCCGACAGGTCCCCGGCATGGGCCCGATAGTTCAGGCCGATTCCCCAGATTTTGCGCGGCGAGCGGTACGGTGCGGTGAAGACGACGTCCTCCCACGCTGAGAACACCTCCTCGGGCGCGTCCTCCGCAGCGGCACACGCCGCCGTGAAGAGTCTGTCGTCGAGAAGCAGCATGGCATCGCCGCTGAACCCGGGGACGAGGTCTTCAACCGTAGCCACCCCCCTCCGAGGGTCCACGAGGGCCGCTTTGGCTTCGTCATTCCGGATGATCGTTGCGAGATGCATTGTCATTTTTCCACCTATTCCGTCAGTACCAGAGGGTCTTGTTCACGATGTTCTCGAGCGGCGCGCCCCGGACGAATGCCTCTGCATTGCGCTTCAGCACCCCCAGGCGTCGATCGTCGATGTAGGGCCCGACCACGGCGACATGGGGTGTCAGCAGCGCGCGGGGTTGACGCCAAAGCGGATGCTGGGGCGGGAGCGGTTCGACCTCAAAGACATCGAGGGCGGCCGAGCCGAGGGCGCCGCGGTCGAGGGCATCGTTCACGGCCTCGAGACTGACTGTCGGACCCCTGCCGACATTGACGAGCATCGTGTGGGGTTGCATCAGGGAGATCCGGCGGGCGTTGATGAGTCCCTCGCTCTCCGGGGTGTGCGGCAGGGTCAGGAGCACAATGTCGGCGCCCGGAAGCAGCGAATCGAGCTCCCCGGGGGTGTGCATGGCGACCACCCCGTCGGGAGGGGCCGCCAGCTGCGGATCGACCCCGTGCACGGTGACACCGAATGCGGCGAGCATCCGAGAGATCTCTGCACCGATCGCGCCGACCCCGACCACAAGTGCTGTCGCATTCTGCAGGTGCATGACACTGGAGTCGGCCAGATGCCGGTCCCAGTCACCGTTAGCCTGCTGCCGGACATAGACGGGGATGTTCCGGGCGAGTGACAGCACGAGTGCGACGGCGTGGGTCGCAACGTGGTCGTTGTAGATGCCCCTGAAGTTGGTCACAGTCACGGGATGCACGGTGAGTTCGTCGAAGAAGTAGCCGGGGGGCGGAGCAGCCATCGGGGCCTGGAGCCACCTGAGCCTGCCGGCGACTGCAAGCATCCTGCTGTTGAGCGTGCCGTATGCGGCCTCGGCGCCGCGGAGCAGTTCCGTCGCCTCGCCCTCGTCTTCAGCGATCACCACCTCCAGCCCGTCGATGGCCGCGAGCTCGACTGCCCACGAGCGTGTCAAGTCAGACTGCGGGGGGAGCATCACCAACCGCGTGGTCATGCGTCCGCCCCCGGCCCCACGTGCTCGAACCGATTCTGCCAGTTGCCGCCACCGGCGTAGGCATGCAGGTTGCGCTCGAAAATCCTTGCCCATCTGGGTGCGAAGTTCGGGCCGTCGCCCGCAATATGAGGTGTAATGACGAGATCGGGGCGATCCCAGAGCGGTGAATCCTGCGGCAGCGGCTCAGGATCGGTCACATCAATGCCCGCACCGCGCAACGCACCGTCACGTAGTGCAACGAGAAGGGCGTCGCTGTCGACGAGTGGCCCCCTACCGACATTCACCAACCACCCCGCTCCCAGCAATGCGAGCTCTTCCGTTCCGATCAGCCCGCGGGTTTCGTCCGTTGCAGGGGCCGTGATCATCAGGACGTCAGCCCAGCGGCACAGCTCATGCAGAGCGTCTGGCCCACGGACCACCGAGACGCACCCTTCATAACGCGCCGGCGTCCGCTTGAGGCCGGCGACCTCCATGTCCCACGCAATCGCTCTGCGGGCGACCTCCTCGCCGACGCGCCCGAGCCCGATGATCCCCATCTTCTTGCCGCCAAGTTCGTCCGTCGTCGTGGGCGCCCAGCTGTGCGTCACGGCGTTCCGCCCGGCCAATCCGATTGCCCGTGTCACGCCGAGAAGCAGCCCGAACGCGTGCTCAGCGACGCACGCGGCATGCACGCCGTGCGCCGTCGTGAGCTCGATACCGTTCCGCCTGAACTGCTCCAGCGGATACTGCTCGGTGCCGGCGCCGTTCCCCGCCACCCAGCGCAGGTTCTGCGTCAGGAAGTCGTCTCTCCAGTACGAGGTGACGAGCACCTCCGCACCTGCTGCCAGTTCTGCAGCGACCGCATCTCGATCTGGCGCAAGGACCACGTCCAGGCCCGGCATCGCCTCCACGGTCTCGGGAACACCCGCAGGGCATCCAGGGTCGACCACAACTCTTATCATCGAATTCTTTCCCATCAGACTGTTGGCACCCCGGCACCGCGAGTGCTCTCGCTGCGCGGGTCGAGCACGTCACGGATCGCGTCGCCGAGAACGTTGAACGCGAGCACTAGGGCTACCACCGCGACACTTGGCCCGAGCACCATCCATGGCGCCACCGTGATGAAGTTGCGCCCGGACGACAACATCCCTCCCCAGTCCGCCTGAGGAGGACTCACGCCGAGGCCGAGGAAGGCAAGCGAAGCGTAGGCCAGCTGGGCCGTGGACATACTGAGCGCGGCGAGCACTATGACGGACGGGAAGACGTTCGGTACGACATGGGTCCACAGAATCCTTAGTGGCCGGACGCCTGCCAGTCTTGCCGCGTCGAGGAACTCGCTCGTCTTGATCTGTAGCGTCGCTGAGCGGCTGAGGCGCACAAACCGGGGGATGTACAGCAGCGAGATCGCGAATGAGGCATTCAAAAGACTGGGACCCATGACGGCGACGATGATGATCGCGAGGAGCAGCTCAGGAAAGGCAAAGAGGACGTCTTGCGAGCGGTTGATCACGCCGTCAACACCGCCGCCCGTGTACCCGGCGATGACACCAAGGACGAGCCCGATCACCAGGGCGATGCCGACCGATAGCAGCGACACCGTCATAGCGATCTTCGATGCGTCGATGACCCGGCTGAAGACGTCACGGCCGAGGTCGTCGGTGCCGAGCCAATGGGCCCCCGACGGCGAGACCAGGCTGTCGGCGACGTTTCCGACGTTGGGGTCGTACGGGGTGATCACCGACGAGAGGATGGCGAACAGGGTGAAGATCAGCACGACGGCAAACGACACGACGGCTGCCCGGTTGCGCGCAAGACTTCTCATCGCGCCGCTCTTGGCTGATCGAGCTCGTGGCAGGGGGCCGCTTTGGGTTATTGTCTGACTCATCATCGCCTCTGTCGGGGATCGAGGATCGGGTAAAGGATGTCGATAATTGCATTGATCAGCACGAACGCAATGGCGAACACCATGGTCGTCGCGGTGACGGCGGGGTAGTCTCGGTTGTTGATCGCTTCGAGTAAGCCCCGGCCGAGGCCGGGCAGCCCGAACAGCTGCTCGACGACGATCAGCCCACCGAGCATCACACCGAGCTGGAAGCCCAAGAAAGTGACGAGGGGCGGGAGTGCGTTCCGTAGCGCGTGGAGATAGTGGATTCTGGTGCTGCGCACGCCGACAGCTCTGGCGGTGACAATGAACGGGTTCCTGAGAACCTCGAGCATGGCGCTCCGGGTGAGCTGCATCGTCATGGCGGCGAACGGAAGGGTGTTCGCGAGCACGGGAAGCGCCATGGAGCGAAGATTGCCTGCCGGATCCTCCGTGAAGGGAATGTAGCTCACCTGAGACAGCTCCGGCGCGACCGCGGATACCACAAGAAGAAGAACTATGCCGATCACGAAGACTGGAATCGAAAAGATTGTCAGCAGAACTCCGCGGGCGACGACGTCCGCCCGCTTGTTGGCGTGGACGGCGGCGATGATACCGATGGGAACACCGACGAGGGTCGAGAATACGAGCGTGAGGATCGCGAGGTCAGCAGAGACCGGGATCTGCTGGGCGAGGTCGGCTGAGACGTTTCGACCGGTGATGGGCGATGTGCCAAGGTCTCCCTGCATCGCCGACGTGAGCCAGTGAAAATACTGCATGATAAGCGGCTGGTCCAGTCCGAGCCGTTGGCGCACTTCTTCGAACTGCTCCTGCGTGGCCCCCTCCTGCCCCACGAGCACACTGGCCAGGTCGCCAGGGATGAGGGTGCCGAGCATAAAGATCAGCACGGAGACCACAAACAAGACGGTTGCCAAGCTGAGAAGGCGCGTGGTAATCCTGCCGGCGGTCATCGGGGCAGCTCCTGCATCGTCAGTTTCGCTTCGCCCGGGAAGTGGCAGGCCACCATGCGGCCGTCGCCGGCGGGGGCGAGCGCAGGCTTGATCTCTTCGCAGATCTTTTGAGCGAGAGGGCAACGCGTGCGGAAGCGGCATCCGCTCGGGGGATTCAGTGGGCTGGGGACGTCACCCTCGAGCACCACGGATTCTCGATGACGCTCAATCCGGGGGTCCGGGGTGAGGGCCGAAGCCCTCAGTGCGACGGAGTATGGGTGCAGGGGACGCGCCACGAACTGCTCGGCCGTAGCCGCCTCGACGATCTCTCCGAGGTACATCACGACGATTCGGTGACTGATGGCCTGTACGGCCGCCAGGTCGTGGCTGATGAAGAGGTACGAGACCCCCAGCCGGTCCTGCAGGTCGACGATGAGGTTGAGGATCTGGGCCTGGATCGAAATGTCGAGTGAGGCAATGGATTCGTCGTGCACGACAAGAGAGGGGTCGGCGATGAGCGATCGGGCGATGGCGGCCCGCTGCTGCTGTCCGCCCGAGAGTTGGTGCGGCATGCGTCCGGCCATCTCAGGCTTCAGGCCGACCAGTGACAGCACTTCGGCGATTCGCTCGTTGGTCGTCCTGGCCTGTCGCGCACGCAGGGGTTCGGCGATCGCCTGCCCCACTGTGCGTCTTGGGTCCATCGAACTTGCAGGGTCCTGAAATACCATCTGCAAGCCGAGCCGCCGCTCCCGGCCCTCGGCGCCCCGGGCCCAGATGTCCCCACCGTCGATCTCCACGGCTCCGCCCGACGGCTTCATCAGACCGACGACGAGCCGGGCTACCGTGGACTTGCCGCAGCCGGACTCCCCGATCACGCCGAGCGTCTCTCCTCGATTGATGGTGAAGGAGACGCCGTCGACGGCATACAGGGTCTGTTCTTTGCCCCTGACTCTGACCGGAAAGTGCTTTTTGAGGTCCCGCACCTCCAGCAGGGCGGTGGTCGGTGGCGTGTGGAGGGCTGCTGTGGTCATGTTGGCTCACTCGGGGTCAGGGCTGAGACGGGCTTGCCGGTCTGTTGGACGATCAAGCAGCGCGTGCTGCGCCCAGGTTCGATCTCAACCAGTTCTGGGTGCGTTGTTCGGCATTGGTCCTGCGCGAAGCGACAGCGGTCGGCGAAGCGGCAGCCGCTAGGGACGTTTGCCATGTCCGGTGGGAATCCGGGCAGCGTGGGCAGTCTGCCGCGCACGTGGTCTGCCCGGGGAAGGGAGTCGAGAAGGCCCGCGGTGTAGGGGTGTAGCGGCTCGGCGAAGAGGGGTTCGACGCGCGCCTGCTCGACGATCTCGCCCGCATACATCACCGCAACCCGATCACACATCTTCGCTACGACGCCCATGTTGTGAGTTATCAGGAGCAGGGCGGTGCCGCGCTCGTCGGTCAGGCGCTTCATCAGGGCGATGACCTGCATCTGGATGGTGACGTCGAGCGCCGTAGTCGGCTCGTCGGCGATGAGCAGTTGGGGGCTGTTGATCATGCCGATGGCTATCACGACCCGCTGGCGCATGCCTCCGGACATTTGGTGAGGGAACGACGCGCGTTGCCTGGCCGGGTCAGGCATTCCGACGTCAGCCAAGGCCTGTTCGATCCGGGCTTCGGCTTCGCGGCCGGTGGGGCCGCCATGGGCGCGCAGCGCCTCCGCCAGTTGCCATCCGACGGTAAAGGAAGGGTTGAGCGCCGTCATTGGGTTCTGGAAGACCATGCCGATATCAGATCCTCTGACCTCCCTCAGCTGCTCGGGGCTCAGCTCTTTCAGGTCCTTGCCGTTGAACCGGATCTCGCCGGCAACGATCCGACCTGGCTGAGGGACGAGCCTGAGGATGGAGCTGGCGGTCACGCTTTTTCCCGAGCCGGATTCGCCGACGAGGCCGAGGGTTTCCCCCGCCGCCACGTCGAAGCTCACACCGTCGACGGCGCGGACATCGCCGCCAGGCGTATTGAACCAGGTCTTTAGGCCGCGCACCGAGAGTACAGGCGTACCCTTGCCAACGGTTTCCGCCGGATCGTGCAGCCGGTCAGTGTCAGTGGTATTCATAAATCGTCTCCGCCCATGAAGTGGTGGATTCCGCCGTCCGGGTCGCCTCAACGACCCGGACGGCGAAGGATTGAGTGCTACTTGACGGTGACGTCGGTGAGGAACTGCCGTGCGAGGGTCGGGTCCGGCGCTGCAGAGGTGACGTTAGGGCCGTAGGCGATCATCGCGTTCGGCGCGGCCACCGCGATGTCGGGAAAAACGAGTTTGTCTTCCAGCCGCATAAGTTCCTGCAGGTTTGCCCCGTACTCTGCCGGGTCACCCTGAGCGGCCTTCGCCATTAGGGCCGTCACCTCAGGCGGGGTTGGCCCTTGGCGCCCGGGACGGGGGGAAAGCAGTGACATGGGATCGCCGGTGAACGCGTAGACGTTGTCAAGGATGTCGTAGTTGGCCTTGTTCTGGCGATCAAGCCACACAGGGTTCTGCTCGGCCTGGATGGTGACATTGATGCCCGCTTCTGCAAGTTGTGTCTTCACGAGATCAGCGAACCGGTCGAGATACGTTCCGTATCCGGCAAGGTGGGTCAGAGTGATGTCAACGCCATCCGGGTGGCCAGCTGCTGACAGCAGTTGCTTCGCCTTGTTGACGTCGCGTGTCTGGTTTTCCAGCTGGTCCAGGGGTAGACCCCAAGGGGTCGAAGCGGGGAGCTGCGAGCTCGGCACCGCCTCACCGAGGAAGGCACCCTTCACGATGGCGTCACGGTCCAGAGCGAGTGAGATCGCAGCCCTGACGTCGGGGTTGTCGAAGGGGGCACGAGACGAGTTAATGTTCAGGCGCACGGTATTGGTTCCGGGAACACTCGAGATCTGCACTGTTTTGCTGTTCTTAAGCTGAAGGGCGTTCTCGGCACTCGGGAAGATCAGGTCGACCTGCCCCGCCTGCACGGCGGCCACCTGGGCAGCCTGGTCCGGCATGTACTTGACCTGCAGGTCCGTGTACTTCGGGGCGGCACTGGCGTCCCAATAGTTCTCGTTGCGCTTGAGGACGAGCTGGCTGTTCGGAGCGTAAGAGACGACCTGGAACGGGCCGGCTCCCAGGACCTGGGTCTTGAGGTCGTGAGATGCTGCCCACGCCTTGCTCACGATACCTGAGCCGATAAGGAAGGGGCTGCCGAGATTGAGCAGGAAACCCGCGTCAGCGGTCTTCAGCTGAAACCGTACGTGCGTCTCGTCGACCTTAGTGACAGATGCCAGGCTCCCGAACCGCGCCTTGGCGTACGGGAGCCCTTCTGCGAGCAGCCGCTGGAACGAGAATTCGACGTCATCAGCGGTCAGGGGGCTGCCGTCGGAGAACTTCGCACCGCTCCGAAGGGTGAAGTCGTACGTCAGGCGGTCATCACTCACGGTCCAGTCCGTCGCGATCTCCGGCTGGACCTTGCCCTCGCCGTTGACTTTGACGAGACCGTTGTACACAAGCTGCCAGGCATACATGGTCGCGATCTGGGACGACTGGATCGGGTCGAAGGTCTGGGGCGAGACGGTTTCGGCGATGACGAGCTTAGTACCTGCACTCACCTGGCTCCCCGTGGTCGGGACGCCGCCGCCGCAAGCGGTCATCACCGTGAGCGCGACGGCCATCACTCCAATGGCGGCCGTTCCTCTGAAACGTGATATTCTCATGTGCTTCATATCCTCTCTAGAGCTGGATCACGGCTTCAACGTGATCCAAGGGACCCCCAGGGTCGATGGACTGTCGACCCTGGGGGCAATTCGAGGTAGAACGATGTTTCTGATGCGCTCTTTTCGTGACCCTGCAGTGCGGCCCAGTGCGCGGTTACATACTCGAGATAAGGCCTCCATCCACGCGGATCTGGGCGCCGGTGACGTACGAGGCCTTGACACTGCTCAGAAATGCCGCAACACTCCCGAATTCTTCGGCCGTGCCGTACCGGCCGGCGGGAATACTATTCTGCGACCGCTCACGCACGTCCTCAGCCGTTGTGCCCTCGCGTTTCGCCTGTCCGGCGTCGAGGGAAAGGGCTCGCTCGCTCGCTATGCGCCCGGGCAGGATCATGTTGACAGTGACACCGTCTTGGGCGACCTCGCCCGCGAGAGTCTTGAGGTAGGCGGCGAGTGCCGATCTGGCGATGTTCGACTGTGCGAGATTGGGAATCGGCTGTTCCACGCCCCGAGATCCGATGCCAAGGATGCGTCCCCAGCCCTGCGCCCGCATGGTCGGTAGCGCGGCCTGGACGAGGTCGATCTGTGCCATCAGTAAAGTGTCAATCGTCGACATCATCTGATCCCGGTGCAGGAGTGCGGCCTGTCCGGCGGGCGGTCCACCGGAGTTGAGCACCAGGACATCGATGGGCCCGAGCGTAGAAACAACCTGATCGATGGCTGCCATGCGGCTCGCGACATTCGTTAGATCGAGCTCGACGCCGACAGCCGACGGCATGTTGGCCGCGAGAGCACGAGCGAGATCACCCCGACGGCCGGTAACCGCGACCGACGCTCCCTCATGACTCAACGCCTCTGCGATTCCGAGCCCAAGTCCGGACGTCGAGCCGACCACGAACGCAACCTTGCCTTTCAGTCCAAGCTCCATTACAGTGCCTCCGATTCGTTGACGGCCGCGAGCTGCGCGGACAGTAGAGGATGCAGTTCCTCGGGCATAACCTGGCTTGGTGGACGCACTGCGCCCTCGTCGAAGATTCCCCGCTCTACGAAGACTGCCTTGCGAATTGCGAGCCCGACCTTGGCTTGGGCCTCGAAGTTCACGAGCGGCATCCACGGAAGGTATGCCTCCCGCGCGGCGGTAAATCCGCCGCGGTCGAATGCCTCGACGACCGTGACAAGAGCTTCCGGGTACGAGAACCCTGTCATCGCTCCCGCCGCTCCCGCCACGAGCTCGTCGAGCAGGCCAAGACCTCCGAGACCTCCGAATACGGGAACACGGGTGAGGGCCGTGAGACGTCCGATGGCGACGGCGGTCGGCGGCGCTTCTGCTTTGATGCCGACCACGAAAGGACTCGCGTTCACCACGGCGGCAAGTGCATCATTGGCAATCGTCACGCCACTGGCGACCGGGTAGTCCTGGACGAGTATGCCGGCGCCGGTGGCTTCATGGATGGCCGCGAAGTGGGCCGCAAGCTCGGCCACTTCGTCTGTGTTTACCTGGACCATGAGCGCAGGTTTGGCGTCCCCGCAGACCGCGAGAAGGCGGTTCGCTCTCGCGATGGCTGTTTCTGTCGTGAGGTCGGGGAGGCCGAGTACGAGGGGCATTCCCGGTGCATGTTCCAGCGCGATTTCGACGATGCGGGCGCTCTCGGCATCGTCGAGCTGCGCGCCCTCACCGAAGACACCGAGCAGGACGAGCCCCTGCGCTCCTGCCTCTCGGTAAAGAGTGACAAGACTCCGCAGGCCGTGTTCGTCGAGGGTCAGTGATTCACCGGTAAACGGTGTCGCCATGACACCCCAGAGTCCGCGTTTAAGAAGATCCGGCGTCGTGTTCATCGCGTCAAATCCGTCTCGTCGAAGACGGCGAGAACCATCGACATCACGTGGCCGACGTGTTCTTCCATCGCTTCTCCGGCGATGTCCGCCCTGCCGTGGGCGATCGCCTCCGCGATTCGGACGTGCTCCTTGGCACAGCTCACAGAATCGTTTTTCGGCATGGGAACATCCCGCGCACGGAGGGCGGATGTGAGCATGAGCGCGTCGTCGATCGCCGAGTTCAACAGTTCATTCCCCGAGAAGAGCGCCACGTGGCGGTGGAACTTGGAGTCGAACTCCCTGAACCCCCGTGCGTCCCCGGCGAGAGTTGTTTCGAGAGAACCGTCGGCCAGCTCGGCGAGGAGCAGCTGCTGGCTCTCCGTGCACCGCATGGATGCAAAGCGCGCCGATGCACGCTCGAGGCCCCCCCGAAGTTCGTACGCCTCGCGGATCGACTCACGCGATGGCTGCACGACCTGGAGTCCAGTCCCGTGAGGGGAGACAAGACCGATGTGCCTCAGCCTCAGCAGCGCCTCTCTGACCGGAGTCTTGCTGACTTGGAGCTGTTTAGCCAGCGCTGCCTCTGAAATCCTGGTTCCAGGAGCGATCTCCTTATTGACGATGGCTAACTTGATCTGTTCGAGGACGAGATTCGACAGGCTTTCGGGCCTGGTGCCCAGGGGCATTAGCTGGGGAATGGTCACTGATTACTCCGTCCCGCAATCGTTTCGGCTTCTTTTGGAGCCATATTTCATATTCGGCATGCTAGACACCATATCCGAGATATCGTATATTTCGTAGGGCCTAGGTAAAGATTTTGGATCGGTTGTCGACACTAAAGGGAAGAAGCGAATTATGCCGAGTGAGTCTGCACAACCTCCCGTCGTCCTTGTCACCGGCGCAAACGGCTATATGGGCCGGCAGATAGTTCCGGCACTGCACTCGCGCTACCGGGTGCGTTTAGTCGATGTCGCAAACGCTGGCCGCACGGACATCGAAGTGATCGATCTGTTCCAAGCGGATCTTTCGTCCCTGATTGGGCTGTTCGAGGGCGTCGACACAGTCGTGCATCTTGCGTACAAGCACTCCGCCCCGGGCAGCAATTACGACGGCAGCGTCCAGGCGGTTGACAAGTTCGAGGTCGAATTCGGAAACCTCCGCATGGCGCAGAACGTCTATAGGGCCGCCCTCGATGCCGGGGTGCGACGTGTGGTTGTGGCGAGTTCCAACCACGCCGCCGACTGGTACGAGCACACACTCGTGCACCAAGGACTTAAAGACGTTATAGACCCCTACGAGCTCCCCCTGGCCGACAATTTCTACGGCTGGTCCAAAGCGTGCTATGAGCACCTTGGCTTCGTGTATGCTTGCGGCGGACTCGGGCGGCCTCTCGAGGTGGTGCAGGTTCGGATCGGCGCTCCGCGGGAGCTCGATGGGGGCGACTACTCCGCAGACGAGCCGCCCGCGCCGAAGCCGGGTCCGGCGTTCCCGACCGGCATAGCGCGGTTCAAGCGGGACTTGGGCGCATGGCTCTCCGAGCGCGACGCCCAACAGCTCTTCGTCCGCTGCATCGAGACCGAGAACATCGAGAACGAGCACGGGGTTCCCTGGCAAGTGGTCTACGGCATCAGTAACAACACGCGCGCGTTCTGGTCTCTCATATCGGCCAGGCAGGTCTTCGGCTACCGACCAGTGGATGACTCAGAGGTTCGCTACGCGGCAGCCGTCCAAAAGCTGCTCATAGAGAGCGTGACCGCCGGCGGACGGGTGGGTGCATGATGGACGGGCTAACCTTCTTTGACTGCAACGCCTTCATCGGCCAGCCTTCCGTCGTCAAGTACTTCCCCGAACGTGTCACAGTGCCCGTTCTCTGCAGGGAATACGACCGCCTCGGAATTGACAGGGCGCTCGTCACCCATGTCGCCGCGAAAGAATATGCCCCATCGGTCGGAAACGACCTGCTGCGTAAGGAACTGGAAGGGGCAGATCGCTTCACTCCCTGCATCACGCTCATGCCCCCGCTCACTGGCGAGCTCTGGAACCCGGAAGACATCCTCGGCGAGCTGCGCGAACGCGGAGCGCGCGCTGCCCGCCTGTTCCCGTCGCTCACGGGGCACCGGTATCCGTTCGATATTCGCGTGATCGGGACCATCTGCGAGGTTCTCGAGACGGCTCGGGTCCCGCTATTCGTGGACTTCGAGCTCGGGCGGCGCGACGAAGCCGACTGGGTCGGGCTCTACGATCTCGCCGACGCCTTCCCCGACCTGCCCATCGTGCTGATCCGCCCCGGCGGCAGGAGCGACAGGGGGCTCTACCCGCTGCTCACCCGTGCAGCCAACGTATACATCGAGAGCGGAGGCTACTGGGTGCACAACGGAATCGAAAAGATCTGCAGCGTGTTCGGCCCTGAGCGGATCCTGTTCGGCTCGGGGTTCCCGTACTGGACCCCCTCCGGAGCGGTCTTCCACGTCGCGACCGCCGGCGTCTCCGAGTCCGAAAAGGCCTTGATCGCCCACGGCAACCTCGACCGCGTGCTTTCGGAGGTGAACCTCTGATGGGAATCACGTACAAGGGGTACACGAAAACGTCGCCCATCATCGACGGGCATGCCCACATGGGGCACTACCGCAACTTCGCGATCCCAAACAACGACGCTGAGGGGATGATCGCCCGCTTCGACGCTGTCGGGATCGACGTCGCATGCGTCAGCCACCACGCCGGAATCTCCGCGGACCAGGAGTACGGCAATAGCCTTGTGGCAGATGCCGTCCGGCGCCACCCGAATCGCCTCATCGGGTTCTGTGTGGTGAACCCGAACTACCCCGGGACCGCCGCGAGCGAGATTGCCCGCTGCTTCGGTCAGCCCGGCTTTCGCGGGTTCAAAGTGCACCCGGAGCTTCACGGTGACTACCCGCTCGACGGCCCCGGCTATCGGGCGATGTGGGAGTTCGCGGACGCGAACGCCCTGCCCGTGCTCTCCCACAGCTATTTCGGCGGGGACCGCCTCGCAACATTCGAGGGCGTTGCCGCGAGATACCGCGACGCAACTATTTTTCTCGGGCATGCGGGCGTGGACCTCGGAACGGAGAACGCACTTGCCCTGCTCGATCGCACCAGCAATGTGCTGCTCGACATGACGGCGATCCAACGTCACTGCAACGCCGTCGAGCTCCTCGCCAACCGCGCCGACCCGACCCGCCTCACTTGGGGCTCCGATAGCCCGTTCATCGACCCCGGCATCATCCTTGGAGCGGTGGTTCACGCGGATATCCCCGAGGCGGTCAAGACCGCCATCTTGTATGAGAACCTCGCACGTGTCTTGAAAATACGGGTAGTCGACGGCGTTATCGAGGAGGCCCGCCGATGAAGATCGTGCGCGTAGAGGCGATCCCCGTGAGGGTGCCGCGTGAGCGCCCTGACCAAAGCTCGTTCGGGACCCGTGCATACACAGAAGCAGGGATCGTACGGATCGACACCGATACGGGCATCACCGGGTGGGGCGAGATCTGTCTCGTCTGGTGGCGGATGGGCAGCGGCCTGTGCGGGGACGTGCAGCGGCTGCTCGCTCCCGCGCTGATTGGAGAAGACCCCCGCGCAGTGTCCCTGCTCTGCGACCGGATGCGGCAGCTTCTGCCAGGGCGCGAGGATGCCCCCGCCATAGCGGGCATCGAGATGGCGCTTCTAGACATCTGCGGAAAAGAGGCAGGGGTTCCGGTGCACCAACTGCTTGGGGGAGCCTACAGAGAACGTATCCCCGTCAGCTACTCGCTTCACATCAAAGCCCCGGAAGAGATGGCGGCAGAGGCGGCGCACTACGCGTCAGCCGGATACGGCACCCTCAAGGTGAAGATGGGTCGCACCTGGGCAGAGGACCTTGCATCACTCGCCGCCGTGCGTGCAGCAGTAGGACCGGACGTTTCCATCCGCGTGGACGTGAACGGCGCGTGGACGTCTGTTTCCGAGGCCGTCCGCCGGATCGCGGCGATGAGCGAATACGACGTAGAGCTCGTCGAACAACCGCTTCACGGTGACAATCTGGCCGGCATGGCAGAGCTGCGGCGAGTGTCAGCCCTACCGATAGCGGCGGATGAGAGCGTCTGGAACCTGCGGGATGCCCTGGAGATCACACGGGCAAGAGCAGCAGATGTCCTGAACCTCTATTTCAGCGAGGCCGGAGGCCTGCTCCAAGCGCGCACCATAGCCGAACTTGCTCGGTCGAGCGGCATGGAGGTGTGGGTGGGAAGCATGCCAGAGCTGGGCCTCGGAACGGCGGCCAACGCCCATCTCGCTGCCGCTATCCCCGGACTCAGTCTGGCGAGTGACGTCTGTGGCTTCGCCTACCACGCGGACGACATCCTCACGACGCCCCTCGTCGTAGAACAGGGATCGGTCGCTGTTCCAACAGGCCCCGGACTTGGCGTCGAAATCGACGCTCAAGCGCTCATACGACTCCGAATGGAAGACTCATGACCACACAAACACCTCCGGGTCTGCTCGCGCACTGGACACGGGAAGATGCCCGGCACCACGCCGCACGCACCATCGTCGTGCTTCCCGTCGGGGCGTTTGAGCAACACGGCCCGCACCTCCCGCTCGCGACGGATGCGATCCTGGTCGAAGAGGTAGCCAAGCGGGCTGCAGCCCTTGTGCCGGGAGCCGTCGTCGGCCCGACTTTCACTGTCGGCAGCTCTGACCACCATCTGCCCTACGGCGGGACTGCGTCCCTCTCTACGGGCACACTCGTCCACGTCCTGACCGACGCCGTGGAGTCCCTGCTGTTGAGCGGCTTCGCTTCAGTTTTCCTACTGAACGGGCACGGTGGCAACGTTGAAATCATAAAGCTCGTCGCGAGGGACGTCGGCATCCGGCGTGGCGCGTTCGCTGGCTCCGGCTCGTACTTCCAGCTGGCCGCCGAGCAGCTCGAGGCTGCAGGCGCAGGCGACATCGGTCTGGTCCCCGGCCACGCCGGAGCCTTCGAAACCTCGATGATGCTCGCGGTCCACCCCGAACTCGTTCGCCAGTCCTCTGTTCCCCATCGCGAACGACCGGCGGCCGGGTGGGTGGGCCCTAAGGCATATCACTTCGCGAGCCCTGAGCCTTTCAGGGCCCCAGACGGTTTTAGTGACAGCCCGGATGCGGGTTCGGCCGAACGCGGGGCCGAATTCCTGTCCATCTGCGTGAACGCCACCCGCGAAGCCCTGGCGGACTTTGCCGGTGCAGTCATCACCCAAATTGATGTCTGAGTCGTCCCACGACAGGCCTGGCGTGGCCACTTCACCGGATGCCGTACTCGCGATCCTCACCTCGATCGGCGGGGATTGGGCTGTTCGATTCGCCGACGCTCGGTCGGCCGCCCTGCCGGTCACCGACCTCGCCGTCACCAGGGGCGATGCAGTGTTCGAGACCATCGCCTTCTTCGACGGACGCCCACAAGCACTCGATCAACACCTCGACCGGCTGGCGGGTTCTGCCCGCAAGCTCGACATGGCAGAACCCGGGCGCAATCTGTGGACGGCGACAATTCTCTCCGCTGTCGAGGAGCATCCCCCCTGGCCGGAACTGTCGGTCAAGGTGGTGCTCGCCCGTCATCATGAAGGCGATGACGGAATGGTTCGCAGCTGGGTTCACGTCGAAGCCGCCGCGGACCACTCCACTCGGCGAAACGCGGGGATCAGCCTAGCGACGATGTCGCGAGGTGTGACCCGCACGGCAGCTCGTGAGGCACCATGGCTGCTCATGGGTGCGAAGACGCTCTCGTACGCGCTCAACATGGCTGCCACACGGGAGGCGCGACGCCGGGGTGCGGACGAGGCCCTCTTCCTTACCGTTGAGGGATTCGTGATGGAGGGACCGACATCTTCGGTCATGATGAAACGCGGCGACAAGCTGCTCACGCCAGCTCCTGGCATTGGGATCCTCGAGGGCACGACTCAGCAGAATGCCTTCGCTTACGCCCCATCGATCGGCTTCGAGCCGGTCTACGCCGACATCCATCGTGGCGAGCTCCTCACCATGGACGCCGTCTGGATGCTGGGGAGCGGGAGCCTGGCACTGCCCGTGCACCACATCGACGGCGCTGAGGTGTCGGCGGACCCCGGGCTAACCCGGCTACTGAACGACCACCTGCGCTTCGGCCACCACGCCTGACAAGCGTAGAATCCTTTGCTGCGCGTTTGTGGCCGACCTGCTGCCGGACGAAGAAGGCGCTTCATCCGGGATGACAAGAGGAGATCCTATCTGTGACCTGAGCACCTCGTGCCTCAATCACGCCGACACGCACAGGGCATCCTCATGGACGAAATAATGCCCCTTGAAAAATGCGCTTACGACGGCCACAAACGCCGAGGACCCGGACCTTGCCTCCCTCCGGCATATCGGGACCGGAGGCTGAAGTCCTTGTGGCTTAAGCCGCTGTTTGCCCAAGGCAGTCCCCGTTCGTCCGGTCGGTTATGGCGTGAAACCTATGGCGGCCGGCAACGCTGAGGGCGACCAAGCTACTCCCGGCCCATGAATACCCGTTCGTGCCAGTTTCGGACTGGGTCCAGGTCCAAAAATGGCCCCTTCTGCCCGCCGATTCGTTGAACGTTTCGGCATGGTCATCTTTGGGCGGCATCGTCGCCTCCGAGATGCTCCTGTTGACCGCAGCGATCCCACTCTCCTGGCAGGAGCAGCAGAAACTCATCTCCTTCCAGGACCAGCCTGCATTGGTACAAACACTCCGAAGCCCTGCTCCGTATGGAAAGCATCTGGCGGGCCTGGGAACACCTCCGTCCAAATCGGCCTGACCTCCATCGAGGCGTCCCTGAACGATACAAATAAGCGCGGGCACGCCAACGTTGAGAAGTTCGCGTGAATTTTGACGCTTTCCGCCGGAACGTGAGTGTCCATCAGGCTGGCCACCACCATGGATGCTCAGGTTCGCCGAACTTGCCCGGCGTCAGGCGCTGTGTTCGGGCGCTCGGTGCCCGCGATCTGGGGTTGCGCCTGCTGGGCGAGGACCGGACACTACGGCTCGCCTTCCTCGGGTTGCATCACATAGACGAGCCCTCCGGCGGGGTCCGTGAACATGCCGACCCGACCGACGCCGGGGACGTCGTGGGGCTCCTCCAGGACCTTGCCGCCAAGTTCCGAGACCTTGGCGGCGGTGGCGTCGGCATCCGCAACTGCGATGTGGCCGATCCATCGTGGCGGAGGCGATCCGGCATAGTCTCGTGCTGTCGGGTTCATCATCCCGGCGACGTCCTTGCCTCGCTGGCGGAACAGTGTGTAGGTGCCGAGCGGTCCGGCATCGACCTCGTGTCTTTCCCAGCCGAACAGGGTGCTGTAAAACGGCCCGGCAGCTGCTTGGTCGGGCGTCACCAGTTCGTTCCAGATGAATGTGTTCGGTTCGGTCACTCTCGCCTCCTTGGATTCGGGTACTCGTGGTCACGCTGCCGGGGTGGCGCCGTCGAGTGGCTTGCGCATCACTCCGGTTCGTTGATCAAACGGCACCATCTGTACGTACTCCCGCACCGGAATGCTGTGCCCGAACCAGAACGCGCCGGTCTCGGCTACCAGGTCGAGGACTTGTCGCTTCACTGCCGATGCCGGGTCGAACAGCATCACTCGCCCGGTGCAGGTGGGCGATTCGGTCAGGTCCCAGACGCCGGTGATCCGCCCATCTTGGAGCACGACCGAGGTGACGTTACCGCCACGGTCGTAGACCAGAGCCTCATGTTCTGCGTCGATGAGTCGTTCACGATCGCGATAGCCCATCGTGTACGGGTCCAGTTGGGGCAGCAGCCGGACCCGCGGCGTGCGTCCTCGCGGGAGGGGCTGCCCGTAATTGGTGTCGCCGATCTTCAACCACTGGTGCCCGGCGAGCGGGCCGTCGATGGTCTGCAACTCGGCGGCCACGCGGCCGAGTGCGGCCCAGACTCGCTTCGCCGGCAATCCCGTCCACCACACCACATCTGCAACCGACACGGGTCCGTAGCTGGCGATGTACCTGCGGATGAGCTCATCCGTCGCAGTCTCACCGTCATAGGCAGCGAGGTCCAGGTCCGGGAAGGCCTGGTCCCAGCGGCGGTACCGGTAGCTGGTGCTGGTGCGACCACGGGCCGGGCGATCGCGGACGATTCTCGCCTCCTCGCACAGGAGCGCAACCACAGCGGACAAGTCGGCGTGGTGCACCTGGATGCGCAATTCCGACGCGGTCAGCGACTCCTGACCCAAGGCATTAAGAACGACGGGTGCGACGCGGCGATAAACGCCCGGATCGATGCGAAGCCACTTCCGATCGCGATCCAGGGTGAGCTCAACGATCGCAGCGAAAGCAATCTGGGCCAGGTCCCGGGTCAGCAGGAACACGGTTCCACGCATGACCTTGAGGCGCACAAGCGAGCGGTGTTCATAGACCTCGATGTCGAGGTCATCGGTCGTGAAGTCGCCGATTCGTGCGTTCAACGACAGATACGGCGTGCCAGGCAGAGTCGAGTGGAGCCCAACGGTATCGCGCACCACACGCAGCATACTCTCCGCCGAGGAGGTGACCGGCGAGTCCAAGCGCTGCCGCCATGTGGCAGCAGCGGTCAGGTTCATGGGACCTGCCGAGCGCGCCGCGTATGCCACAGGGCAATCGTGGACCGGCGGGGATACTCCCACCAGAGCCATACGACCCGAACCCGTATTTGGGTGGCCCAACGTCCCAGATGCTTCGGTGCATTATGAGTGCCGATGGCTCCTGCCAGAACCTGAGTGTGCCCAACTCTGGCAGTCTTCGTGGATTCCGACGGCGGCACGGACCGCTCTCCCGGCATGGTGAGGTCGGGGTGCTCGACGGTGTTGAGGTAGCGGGTGGCTCCTTCAACGCTGAGCCCGAACAGGTCGCAGATGCGGCGGATGTCGCCGCCGGTGGCGTGGATCTCGTGCAGGATACGGTCCTCGCGCAGCGCCTGGGGCCGCAGCGTCAATCCGGTCCAGGGGAACTGGCGACTGACGGGGAGGAGCCTGGGCGCAGTACGCCGGTTGATGAGCAGGTGCGGGTTGGCACTGCCTGGCCAGGTCCGGTTGCGCTGATCGAGCCAGGCTGCCAGGCGGGTGCGCACGGGCGCGGCCAGCGGAATGTCGCGGTTGCCCAGTACCAGATGTCCGTCGCTGATGTCGGTGAGCCGCAGCTCGCTGAGCTGTTTCTTGGTCAGCGCGTGGAAGGCGACCAAGGCAACCGCGAGGGCGACGACCGGCTTCGGGGAGTTCAGCTCCTCGCGATCACTGCGGCGTCCAGAGCGAGAGGGATAGTGCTGGCCTTCGGGGACGCCTTCATCCAGCGGGTCGGATTCGCGAAGATGAGCCGGCGGCCTTTGAGGGTCCTGAAGAGCGACTTGAGCCCGTTCCCGGCGATGTGGCGGCGGGCCGTCGTTTCGTCCAGCGCGGCTGTGATGTCGGCGCGGGTGACCTCGGCGAAGGACTGGAGGCCTGCCTCGGCCCAGGCGTGGATGATGGGTTCGATGCCCATGATGTGCGCCCTGATGGTCTTTGGGTCGCGCGGGATCTGCCGTGGCGCCTGGTGGGCGCCGTTGGTCAGGACTTGCAGCCACATATCGAGCTGGTCCTTCATGACCGGCGGCAGGGTGCTGGTCTTGGCAGCGAAGTAGCGTTCGATCCGGGTCGGCCGGTCCTCGATGAGCGGGCCGGCCGCGGCCAGCACGTCGATGGTGGAGATGACGTTGCCGGAGTATTGGCGCAGTTGGAGGACGTCGGTGGCGCGGATCTTCGCGGTCGGGCTGAGCCGCAGGCCCTGCAGCAGCCGCAGCGAGCGGGTCAGGTCGTTGCGTTGCCGCTTGCTCCAGCCGGCCCTCTCGGCGTGTTCACGGACGATGGCGGCGCAGTAGCGGGTCAGGTCGCTGTCTTCGAGGCGGGCACGCGCTGCGATGACCTTCGGATCGGGCGCCAGGTCGAACAACGTCATCTGCACGCCGAGGTCGGCGGCGGATCCGGTGCCGGGCAGGTTGTTCTTGTCCCGCCGCTTCCATGGGGCCATCCTGCTCGCCTCCGGCGCCCCTGCCACCATGATCGAAACCATCCCCTGGATGAACGGCCCCCACGCCCAGAAAGTCAAAGACTCCCTTGCCGCAGGGGAACAGCTGCATCGGGATCCCGTGACCGTTCCGGCACACAACCCCTGGATTGATGGCGACAAGGCATGAGTGAAGAGTTCGGGGACGCGTTCGGCGACGAGGCCCAGTCCACTAGTGGTCACGGCCCTATAGAGCCCAAGCCCGAACTCGTCTACTCAAGTGCTGTTGAATTTTTCGCCGAGCTGTTGGCCCAGTCCTACGTGCGGGAAGTCAACGAGGGCGCGACCTTCGCCTGGTGCCCCGAATGGTACAAACACCCCGAGGCCCTCATCCGCATGGAAGCCATCTGGCGGGCGTGGGAACACCTCCGCCTGGAACCCGCCCTCGGGATCAGCACTTGGTGACTCAACCACGCAGACCCCCACATGCGCATCCTCATGGACAAAGAAGGACCTTTCAAGAAATGCGCCTACGACGGGCACAAGCCTCCGGTGCCGGAGAAGGCAGCACTGCCCCACGTCACACCGGAGGCAGGCGTCTTCGCCGACTAAAGACTATCTGGACGCGCTTCGCGTCTACATGGCAAGAGCGCACTCGGCTGCAGTGGCAGGATCTGACCTGGCACGCGAGGGTGCTGCTGGGGGAAAGAAAGCAATAGCTCCAAGGGAATGGCAGCGAGGCCTGCAATTCGTGGGCTAGGTTCCATGAATTCTTTCGTGGTCAGGGTTGTAGGCATCATAGGCCAAGTTCAATACCGTGATGTCGGCCGGGCGGTCACTCTTGCTTCCTTCATTTGCACCACTGGAATTGCACTGATGATCCTGCCAGCCCCCGGAGGTTCAACCCCCTCAGCATTCACCAATGTCGCACTCGCCTCCTTCGGAGATATCCCGGTGGCTCTTTTAGCATTGATCGCAATCGGAATCCTCTGGTCCATCTTCCGCAGGACAAGGACCGGTAACTCCCTGTTTGCGATCGGGGCCGATCGGCCCGCGGCCGTCATGTCGGGCATATCTGTCAATCGAAGCGAGATTACGGCCTATATCTTGGCTGGCGGATTGTATGCGGCGGCCGGAGTCTACCTGACGGCGGTGACTTCGTCCGGCGATCCAAATGCCGGCAGGCCGTTCCTGCTGACAGCCTTCGCGGCCATGGCCTTGGGCCTGGTCAGCTTCCGAGGCGGGGCAGGCAACCCAGTAGCCGCGATCCTGGGGGCGGCCAGCCTGATGACCATACCGAAGCTTCTGTTCGGTCTGGGTATTGAGGACTTCTGGGTCGGGGCCTTCCAGGGCCTGATCATCCTAGCCGCCCTCAGCATCCCCGTCCTGACCCGCGGCCTGAGCTCGCGATCTGCGGCAAGGAAAGGGCGAGCACATCTAGCCGAGCTGCAAGCCCCGGCTTCGGGAAAATCGGCAAGGGACACTCAAGGAGCGGCAACGTGAAGGTTCAGCAGGAAATCCCGGCGGAGAAGATCGCTGACATCGATCGTGCGAAAACACGGCACGAAGCTTCCATCAGCAGCCGGCGCTGGTCAATAAGGGACCGAATCAATCAAGTCACGATCGTGTGGCTCATTGTCCTGGTCTGTATCCCGCTTTCGCGGATTGTAAGCCCCAACTTCCCCTCGTTCACCCAGATCAACAGTGTCCTGATCCTAAGCCTATTCTTGGTTGCAGTGGGCTTCGGGCAGGGTCTTGTGATCCTAACGGGAGGCATTGACCTGTCGGTCGCCTCGGTGATCGGCCTGGGAGCCTTCGTAACTGGCATCCTAGCCAATGCCGGAGTTCCGGTTCTTGCTGCCACCGCCATCGCGATCGGCCTCAGTGCCCTGTTCGGTTTCATTAACGGCCTATTTGTGGCATACGCCGGGTTTCCCCCATTCATCGTCACGCTTGCCTCAGGAACCATTTTGGCGTCGATTCTGCTGGGTGTGAGCAAGGGGGCACCTGCACAGAGGTCGCCGTCTGTCCTGGCCGACATATTCAGCGGGCGGATCGCGGTCATGGGCGTTCCGACGCCAATTATCGTGCTGGTGATCGTAGTACTGCTAGGACTCCTGATTCAGAATCGAACGCGCCTGGGACGGCAGGCCTACTGCGTCGGCAACAGCGTCCGGGCAACACAAATTGCAGGATTGTCTGTGCCAGCAACCCTCATTGCCGTGTACGCCGTAGCGGCCGCGTTTTACGGGCTCACCGGCGTGATGCTGCTCGGCTATTCCTCCGGGGCTGACCTGAACATCGGCGCCAGTTGGTTGCTTCCCAGCATTACAGCCGTTGTTGTCGGCGGCTCCTCGATCCGCGGTGGCGCAGGGTCTTTTCTGGGCACAGTCGGCGGCGCGGTGCTGCTGACGCTGCTCGGCATTTGCATTTCCGCTGCTGGCATCCCCGAAGGATCGAAGCAGGTGCTGTACGGGGTGATCATCCTATTGGCCCTCGTCGGCGCGAGGTTTAGTCAGCGCGGCCGTTGAGACCGTCAACCAAGTTCTTGAGGCGATATCCAAGCCAGACCAACAAAGCCCAAACACCAGAAAAAGGGGAATCATGAACAAGAAGTTACGCAGCGTTCTGCGGACAGTGGCCGCGGGAGCTATGGTCTTAGGCCTCGCTGCTTGCGGCGGCTCTGGGCAGCCAGGGTCCACCGGCGACAAGCAAAAGATCTATTTGAACCTAAGCTATAGCGGCAACAACTGGCAGGATGAAGCGGCCAACCTGGCCATGTCCATTGCTAAGGCACCTGAGAACGCCGCGAAGTACGATGTCGTCAAACAGATCTCCGGCACCGACGTGCAGAAGCAGATCTCCGACCTCCAGTCCATGATCGCTTCGGGAGCGAAACTGATCGTTTCCTACCCGATTTCGCCGACGGCTTTGGAATCCGTAGTCAAGCAAGGATGCCAGCGCGGCGTAACGTTCGTTTTCTACGACTCCACGGTCAACGCCGACTGCGCCTACAACGTGGCCTTCATTACGGGAGCGCGGGTGGATGACCCCCAGAAGGCATTCTTCGGGGCGCAGACGGCCCAGGCCCTGGTAGACCTGCTGCAGGAAAAGGGCAAGGTCTTTATGAATCGTGGTGTGCCGGGCACTTCGACAGACACGGTGCACTACGACACTGCTAAGGCAGTCTTCGACCGCTATCCCGGCATCCAGGTGGTTTCTGAGTACTACGGCAAATGGGATTCATCTGTAAGCCAGCAGGAAACCGCGAAGGCACTCGCCGCGCACCCCGATGTGGACGGCATATGGTCCCAGGACGGTGAGGCCGGCGTCCTCAAGGCTTTGGAAGCAGCGGGCAAGAAAATCCCGGTGACCGGGGAAAACAGCAACTACTTCCGGCTGCGGCTTAGCGAAGGCTGGCCCGGCATCTCCTCGGGTTCTCCGCCCGCTCAGGCTGCGGTCGCCATGAAGGTCGGGCTGAAGATCCTTGAGGACGGGGCTGAATCCGTTCCCAAGAACATCGAAATGCCGCTTCCCTGGGTGACCACCGATACCGCCAAGGCGTGTACGGGCAATGAGTTTACCGATGGGTGCAATTTCTTCCCGCAGGCTGATGACACCTTTGTCACGGAGGTCTTCCAGAAGGAGCTCCTTCCGGAAAGCTCCATGGATTCGGCAAAGTCGGGCTCACCCGTAGCGAAGGTCCAGCCGTTGCCGGACATGAGCAAATTTGCTCAGCCCGAGATCCGCAGGATCTACACCAGGGCCTCCTGCGATTCCGGATGGGTCGAAGGAAACGTCGACTCGGGCCAGACGCCGGCCGGACTCCGTGGCTGCGTCAAGCAATAGATAAATCTCATGGTGACTTGTCCTGCGGTCCAAATGTGCCGCAGGACAAGTCCTTGAATTGAGCGGAAATGATGAAGACCTTCGATATCAATGCGGATGCTGGCGAAAGCTTCGGCCGGTGGAAACTTGGCGACGACGCCGAACTGTTCAAGTACGTAACGACGGTGAACGTGGCCTGCGGATACCACGCGGGTGACCCATCCACGATGCGGGAAACCCTCTGCCGAGCACGGGACAGCGGACTGGCAATCGGAGCACATCCCGGGTTCCCTGATCTGCTCGGCTTCGGCCGCCGAGCCCTTCCCGTCACGCAGTCAGATGCTGTCGACTACATTCTCTACCAGGTCGGCGCCCTCCACGGTATTGCGGCCTCCGAGAACATTCGTCTGAGCCATGTAAAGCCTCACGGATCCTTGTACGCCGAAGTTGCCAGGAATCCCGGCCTGGCAGTAGAGGTGAGCATCCAGCTCCAACGACTCCAGTCCGGACTCCCAATCCTGATATCGCCCGGGGCGTCCGCCTTGGCGTTAAAAGAAGCGGGACTGCCGGTCGTCCATGAAAACGCCGTCGACCTGGATTTTGACGATCAGGGGCAGAACATTATCGAAAGGACACCCTCCCAGAAGGATCCCGACGCGGTAGCCGCTCAGGCACTACTGATGGCCAACGGGCAGGCGAGGACGGTGTCTGGGACCGTAATTCCTATGCCTGTGCAGTCCATGTGCATCCACGGCGATCGTCCCAATGCTGTGGAGATTGCCCGGGTGGTGCGGCAGGCACTCGAGAAATCCGAAATCATCGTTCGCAGCGTCTTTGAAACGGGGAGCTAAATTGGACCGCCCGGTTTACCGCTATTTCCGTGATGGGTCGAGGATAAGTTTCGGCGCTGATGAGTTCATCTTTGTTGAACTTTCGGAATCCATGTCCTTGGTCGATGCACTGAGGGTCCAGCTGATTACCACCGAGATATCCTCGTTGAAACTGACCGGCGTCCTCGACGTCTGCCCTTCACATATCAGCTACATGATTCGAGTGGATCCTAACCGTACTGACCCGCGCGATCTGG
Source organism: Arthrobacter sp. U41 (assembly GCF_001750145.1). Taxonomy (NCBI): domain Bacteria; kingdom Bacillati; phylum Actinomycetota; class Actinomycetes; order Micrococcales; family Micrococcaceae; genus Arthrobacter; species Arthrobacter sp. U41. The sequence goes on along the minus strand of NZ_CP015732.1, from coordinate 760,251 downwards.
TCGCGACCTTGGGTGAGGCCCACGAAAAGTTTCCTGATGCCGAAAATTCCGTCGTGGAAACAGAGATTATCGAGATCCCTGTCTTCTACGACGATCCCTGGACCACGGAAGTCTTGATGAAATTCCGCGAGCGGCATCAGTCGCCGGCTGAGACTGACATCGCCTTTCTTGCGCGAACCAACGGGTTCTCCAGCGTAGGAGACTTTGTTTCGGCACACTCCGGTAGTCCGTTCATGACGACATTTCCATGCTTTGTCCCCGGTAACGCGGAGTGCTTCCAGCTGGTTCCGGCGGAGCGCCAGATTCAGGCCCCAAAGTACGTCAGCCCGCGGACGGAAACGCCCGCCAGAGCAGTAGGCCATGGGGGAGCCTTCACCACCATTTATCCGGCTCAGAGCCCGGGCGGATACCAGCTCATCGGACGAAGCCCGGTCCCGGTTTTCGACATCACACAGTCGAACCCCGGTTTCGAAGAATCCATGGTCCTCGCCCGACCGGGAACGATTTTCAAGTACCGGCCCATCGACTATGACGAGTACTTCGAAATCCGTGCCAGCGCAGAATGCGGGCAGTACGTCTACCGAAGGAGCCCCGTGCATTTCAACTATGCCGATTTCATCCAGGACATTGATGGATACAACACCCGGCTGATGGGGGAGCTGTCGTGATTGAGGTAGTTTCTCCGGGCCTGCACTCACTCGTCCAAGATCTGGGCCGCGACGGTTACTACGCCATCGGCATGCCACCTTCCGGAGCACTCGATCAGTATTCCCATTCGATCGCAAACATGTTGGTTGGAAACGACGATTCCGCTGCGACAGTGGAAGCCACTTTCCTCGGACCCGAACTTCTTTTTCAAAAGGACGCCACCGTAGCGGTAACGGGGGCAACTGTACCCGTTTTTCTGGACGACCAGCCCGCGGAACAGTGGGCACCGCTGTCGGTATCGACCGGGCAGACACTTAGATTCGGCTCGATGAGCGCTGGCTGCAGGGCTTACATCGCCGTAGCCGGTGGCATCGACACGGTGCCGTTCCTGGGCAGCCGATCAACGTATTCGACCTCTGCCATGGGGGGTCTGGACGGTCGGCCCCTAAAAAAGGGGGATAAATTGCCGGTGGGCGACCTGCGCCCGACATGGACGGCGCCGCGTCCCGGCTTCCGCTTAGATAAGCGGTTTCTCCCGAAGCTGTCCCGCGAATATGAACTCAGGGTCGTTGAAGGACTGTGTAATTACCGCTTCCAGCCAGAGAGCCTCGAGACTTTCTTCTCCTCCGTGTACCAGGTGTCGCCCGAGGCCAACCGCACCGGCTACCGGTTGCAGGGTGAACGCCTCAAGTTTGTTGACCGTGGCCCCCTCTTGGGCACGGGGGATAATCCGAGCAACGTCGTGGATCTCGGGTATCCCATTGGGTCGATTCAGGTGCCGGACGGTGCAGAGCCGATCTGCCTTCTCCGGGACGCAGTCACGGGCGGCGGTTACGCCACACTTGGCACAGTGATTAGCCGCGATCTGGACCTGCTGGCCCAGGCAAAGGTTCCCGACAAAGTGCGGTTTGTCCGGGTCGACATAGGCCAAGCGCTGGAACTGCGGCGGCAACGCCAGGCGACGCTAAGCGAAATCGCATCCATTCTGCGGTAATGAATTCCCGCAGAACCTTGCTTGACCTCCTGGAGCCTGGTCGTGCCAGCCACGCCGGCTTCCGGCCTTTGCCTCCTGGGCAGGGAGCCGGCGAATGGCGGGCGTGGGACCGCCGAGGTCCTGACACTCGTGTTCGATGCCTACGTGACCGGACCGCCCGCGCATGGCGATGGGCTCCACTGTTTGACCCCCTAATGCCATGACGCCATCAGTAGCACCCCAAAATCTTCCTGCTGGAGCGCCACGGGCACCAACCCTAGTAATCAGAAGCTATTGAGGAGAAACGTTGTCCAGCAAAAACGTCCATATGGCGAACGCATTCGATCCTTCGTCCATTGACTTGATTCCCTCGGAAGTCAGGGCAATGGTAGATAGGCGTAATCGAGTGCTGGCACCGTCCTACCGACTTTTCTACCAGGAACCCGTCGAAATCATCAGGGGGAGCGGCGTTCGGTTGTTTGACAGCCAGGGGAGGTCCTACCTTGATGCCTACAACAACGTTCCGGCCGTCGGTCACGCGAATCCCCATGTCACCCAGGCCGTTTGCGAACAGATGTCACGGCTGAATACTCATACCCGCTATGTGACCATGCCGATCATCGAATACTCGGAACGGCTCCTTGGGCTTTTTCCCGATGAGATCCAACAGGTGATCTTCGCGTGCACCGGCAGCGAGGCGGTGGACCTGGCCCTTCGTATCGCTAAGTACGAGACCGGCAAGGAGGGGATCATCGTCACCCGGAATGCCTATCACGGGACAACGACGGAGGCGGCTACCATCTCACCAAGCCTCGGGCCGCACCGGCCGGTCGCCAACTGGGTACGGTATGTCGATGCCCCGGACACATCTGCAGAAGGATCCGACGCCGGGCCGCTGCTGGCAGCACGGGTTGCGGAAGCAATCGCAGAACTCGAAGCTGACGGTGTGGGGTTTGCCGCTCTCATTGTGGATTCGATTTTCTCCAGCGACGGACTCCAGACGGATCCGGCAGGATTCCTTGAACCTGTCGCTCGTGTAGTCCATGCCGCTGGCGGCTTGTACATCGCCGACGAAGTGCAGCCTGGGTTCGGGCGCACGGGTGAGTCTTGGTGGGGCTTTGCCCGGCACGGTATCGTTCCTGACTTGGTCGTCCTAGGCAAGCCAATGGGCAACGGGTTGCCTATTTCAGCTGTACTGGGCCGACCAGAAGTCTTGGACCGATTCGGAAAAGACATGCGCTACTTCAATACTTTCGGGGGAAATTCTGTCAGCATTGCTGCCGCTAACGCAGTCTTGGATGTAATTGAAGACCAGGATCTCCTCGGCAACGCGAAAAGAGTCGGCAAGAACCTGGGATCTGGTCTGCGTGAGATTGCGCAAAACTACCCCATGCTGTCGGCGGTCAGGGGCTGCGGGCTGTTCTATGGCGTTGATGTCACGGATGCTTCCGGCACTGGACGAGCAGATCAGGCCGGCGCCGTGCGAATTGTCAACGGACTCAGGAGCCGCCGGGTGCTTATCAGTTCTTCCGGTAAGGATGAGAACGTTTTGAAGATTCGTCCGCCGTTGGTCTTTTCAGGTTCCGACCTTCAAGAGTTTCTTGAGAGCTTCCGCGCCGTTATGGAGGATCTTCATGGATAGTGCAGGTCTCGGGCGTTGCCGGGCGAGAACAGCCCTAACGTGAGCCACATAGGCGGCACAGCAATGTCAGACCACTCAACATCAGCCTTGCGACCGATCAAGGATCCCAGACTCCTCGGTCGCGCTATTCTGAACGGATCATGCACCATGCCAACTTCCATCCTCAACGAGATCGAACTTCTAAAGACTGTTCCTACTGGCCTGCTTATCAACGGCGAATGGCAGGCTGCCGCTTCTGGTAAGACCTTCGACGTGGAGGACCCCTCGACCGGCAAGGTCCTGCTGAGCATCGCCGACGCCGGCCCCGAGGACGGGGCGGCGGCCCTGGATGCCGCGGCCGCCGCGCAGGACTCCTGGGCGAAGGTCCCGGCCCGTGAGCGCGGGGAGATCCTGCGCCGGGCCTTCGAGCTCGTCACCGCACGCGCGGAGGACTTCGCGCTGCTGATGACACTGGAAATGGGCAAGCCGCTGGCCGAGGCCCGCGGCGAAGTCACCTACGGCGCCGAGTTCCTGCGCTGGTTCTCCGAAGAAGCCGTCCGGGCCTTCGGCCGCTACTCGGTATCCCCGGACGGGAAGTCCCGGCTGCTGGTGACGAAGAAGCCGGTGGGCCCCTGCCTGCTGATCACGCCGTGGAACTTCCCGCTGGCCATGGCGACCCGCAAGGTTGCCCCCGCCGTCGCCGCCGGCTGCACCATGGTGCTGAAGTCCGCGAACCTGACCCCGCTGACCTCCCAGCTGTTCGCGGCCGTGATGATGGAGGCCGGACTCCCCGCCGGGGTGCTGAACGTCATCCCGACCTCCACGGCCGGTGCCACCACGGGGCCGCTGATCAAGGACTCCCGGCTGCGCAAGCTCTCCTTCACCGGCTCCACCGAGGTCGGCCGCCGGCTGCTCGCCGACGCGTCCGAGAACGTGCTGCGGACCTCGATGGAACTCGGCGGGAACGCCCCGTTCGTGGTGTTTGAGGACGCCGACGTCGACGCCGCCGTCGCCGGGGCGATGCTGGCGAAGCTGCGGAACATGGGCGAGGCCTGCACGGCCGCGAACCGGTTCATCGTGCACGAGTCCGTCGCGGACGAATTCGCGGAGAAGTTCGCCGCGAAGATGGCGGACATGACCACGGCCCGCGGCACCGAGGCGGAGTCCAAGGTCGGCCCGCTGATCGATGCGAAGAGCCGGGACAAGGTCCACGAGCTGGTTTCCGATGCGGTGTCCGCCGGTGCGGTCGCGGTGATCGGCGGCGCCGCCGTCGAGGGTCCGGGCTACTTCTACCAGCCCACCATCCTCAAGGGCGTCACCGAGGGCACCCGGATCCTGTCCGAGGAAATCTTCGGGCCGGTCGCCCCGATCATCACCTTCTCCTCCGAGGATGAGGCGGTCCGGCTGGCGAACAACACCGAGTACGGTCTGGTGGCCTACGTTTTCACCCGGGACCTGAACCGGGGCATCCGGATGGGCGAACGCCTGGAGACCGGCATGCTGGGCCTGAACGCCGGCGTGGTCTCCAACGCCGCGGCACCCTTTGGCGGGGTCAAGCAGTCCGGCCTGGGCCGTGAGGGCGGCCTCGAAGGCATCGAGGAATACCTCTACACCCAGTACATCGGCATCGCCGACCCGTACGTCAGCTGAGTCAGCCCACGAAAACCCTCATGGATTAATCTGTGATGGCGGGCGGAGCGCCCAGCCATCGCGGTGGCATTGGCGCGGTCCGGTGGATTGCCGGGGAGAGCCCCAGCCCGCTGCTTTTTGGGAGCCTCGGGATCAATATGACTGACTATGTCAACCTTTAGTCCGAAGTTACGTTTGGAGATCGGCGGTCGGCTGTATCTGGCTCGGCATGGGAAAGCGCCGAGTCTGTCTTTACCCGGTTCGGTATCACCCGGGACGCCCGATATGCGGCAGACTTCGCCAGCAACCGGGGGCTTGTATCGGCAATCAAAAGCAACGGATGCCATGGAATTATTCATTCAGTTGCCGCACGGCTGCGAAGTATGGCCTCGGTTGCAGGGAGCAGTGCGGCCGGGCCGCAGCGGCCGGGTCCGACCGGCCTGCGTATATTCACCGGCACGGAGGTGAACATGCCTCAACTGTAAAGGCGCCGGCATCACAGTGCGACAAGAAGCGTGACCGTGCGTCAAGTGAGATCGAATAGGACAACGGGCACCATCCAATTCGCAGCCGATGCGAATTGGATGGTTCTACTGGTAACACTGCATATTCGGATTAGAACTATTCGGCGGGACTGTTGCTGCGGGTCGTCATCAGATCAAACGCCCAACCACGGGTGCCCGCTGCAACCTCGATGGGTTCCATCCGATACTGTGCGGAGGGAGGACGATATCAACGCCGTGGCACAAGAGTTCCGCGCTGACGCCGAGACACGATGGTTGCGCTTCAGGGAGGCAGCTTTCCCAGGGGACTCAACTGTGGTCTTCAGGCCAGAGACCACCTCTGTAATCAGCTGTTGGGACCCAGGGTTGCCCTCGCGTTGTTCTTTCGTTCAGCAAGTTCCTTGCGGGCCGCGAGGGCCTCGTCTTGGCTGACGGCGACGAACCTGGTGGCCGTCCCGGGTGCAGCCCTGGCCACGAGATCCATGTCGGCGCTGATTACCGTGGCCACCATGGCGTACCCGCCGCCGGAGACGGCATCGCGGTGCAGGATGATGGGTTGTGTGCCGCCGGGTATCTGGATGGAACCGACGGCGTAGCCGGCATCCACAATGTTGGACGGGTCGGAACCGGCCCCGAACGGCTGCTCGCGTTCTTTCCACTTCACGCCGGGGCCGGAGTATCTCAGCCCCATTCGGTCGGCGACTGGGGTCAGCTTCCACTCGCCGTTGAGAAGGTTGTCCAGTCCTTCGTCGGTGAGGAGGTGGTCGTAAAGGCCAAGCATGATCCTGACAGTCTGTTCTTTCGCGAACGCGGGGCGGAATTCTTCCGGAACGGTGTCGGCGGCGGGGAGTTTTCCGGCATTGAGTGGGCTGCCGACGGGAACCAGGTCTCCCGCCTGAAGTTTTCGGCCGTTGAAGCCGCCGATTGCGCCGAGGGTGTAGGTGGACCGGCTGCCGAGTACCTCGGGAACGTCGATGCCGCCCTGGACTGCGATGTAGTAGCGCGTGCCGCCCTGGATGACCCCGAAGCTGAGTTCGTCGCCGGCATTCAGCTGGAGCCGGGTCCACTCGGGGCGGGGTTCCCCGTTGACCTTGACCTCTACGGGGGCGCCGGTGACGGCGATGATGGCATCGGTATCGGTGGTCAGCACCGGGCCTAGGTATGTGCATTCAAGGACGGCTTCTCTGGCGGTGTTGCCCACGAGGGCATTGCCGAGTTCGGCCGAGTATTGGTCCATGGAACCGCTCTGTGGGATACCCACGTTGTAGTGGCCGGTGCGGCCCTGGTCCTGGACCGTGGTGGCCAGTCCGGGGTTCTTGAGGTCAAACGCCATTGAGGGCCTCCATGAGTTCCTGGTTGTAGCCTTCGGGATTCGCCAAGGCCTTGGACAGCTCGAATATCACCGGTGCCTGCCGGTAGCGGAACGTCCCCGCGGCGATTTCGGCCTGGATGCCGTTATATTCGGCCTCGGTGACGGGCTTGAACTTAACGATGTCTCCCGGGCGGAAGAACACCATGAAGTCCTTGAAATCGGACAGTGTCTGGGCCGGGTCGAAGATTGGCGCGGCGGCAACGCCGAACATCTGGTATCCGCCGGCACCGCGCACGGAATAGATGCAGCCAAAGCAGCCGCCGTGGCCCACCGTCAGTTTGGGGGTATCGGTGCGGGGGCTCAGATACTTGGGGACTTCCAGTTGTTTCTCTTGCTCGACGAGCTGGAAGAGGAACGGCAGGCCGGCCACGAAGCCAACCATGGAGACAAGCCACGGCTGCTCATGGTGCCGCTGGATGAATTCGGCGGCATCCTTCAGGTTGTTGACCTTGGCCGCGTAGTCAATGTCGGTACCTCCCGGCTCCTGATGGAACCCTTCGCGGAATCGCTGCGCTACTTCCGCCGTGAAGGGGTCATTATACCAGACCGGCACCTCGATGATCCGGGTTTCGAGCGCCTGCTCCTGATGGTGGGTCAGGTCCCCTTCGATGGTTCGTACGGTGTTTTCGAGGGTCGACGGCGGCAGGACGTCGGGGTCGAACCTCACGAGCAGTGAGGCGTTGGCGGGACAGATGTCCACGATGCCTGGCAGTTCCATGGCTGAGAGCTTCGCGGCAATGGACATGACCCTGAAGTTGGCGGCCAGGCTCATTGACTCTGAGACTTCGACGAAGAGGAATTCGTCCCCGCCCCAGGTGTAGCGTGCCTCCTGTGAGGCGGGTGTCGGGCTGCTCATTTTGCCTCCAGGAGATCGGCGGTTTCAAGGAATTTCGAGTGGTGGGTCACGGCGGCGAATTCGGGCCGCGCCAGAAGGGTCTTGTGCACCGGGATGGTGGTCTTGACACCTTTGATGTGTGTTCCGTCCAAGGCTGTCAGCATGGCTGCGATGGCCGTTTCACGGTCGGGTGCGTGGACGATCAGCTTGGCGAGCAGGGAGTCGTAGTACGGGCTCACTACGGATCCTGCTTCCACGCCCGTGTCTACCCTGATGCCTGTGCCGGAGGGCCACTCCATGGCCGTGATGAGGCCCGGGCTGGGGAAGAAGTTGTGCTCCGGGTCTTCGGCGTTGATGCGGCATTCGATGGCGTGCCCGCTGAAGTGGACGTCATCCTGTCGGATGGACATTGCTCCTGTGGAAGCTATCAGTAGCTGTTCGCGGACCAGGTCGATTCCGGTGATTTGCTCGGTAATGGGGTGCTCAACCTGGATCCGGGTGTTCATTTCGATGAATGCGGCTTCGTGGTTGATGGGGTCGTAGAGGAATTCGACCGTTCCGGCTCCGCTGTAGCCGCATTCCCGGGCGAGTTCCACGGAGGATTCCCGGATCCTCCGGCGGACGGCATCGGGAAGGTCCGGTGCTGGTGCTTCTTCGATGACTTTTTGCGAGCGTCTTTGCATGGAGCAGTCGCGGTCTCCGAGGTGGATGAAGCTGGTTCCGTCGCCGAGGATCTGCACCTCCACGTGGCGGGCATGCTGCACAAATCGTTCCAGGTAAACCGTGGGGTCCCCGAAGACGGATGCCGCCTCCCCGCGGGCCGTCTCGATCGTTTTCAGGAGCTCGTCTTCGCTGTTGACGAAGCGGATGCCCCGGCCGCCGCCGCCGGCGGAGGCCTTCACCACCAGCGGGTAGCCGATGCCGCGGGCCACCTCAATGGCGTCGGCCCCGGGGTCCATTGGTCCGTCCGAGCCGCGGAGTACCGGGACGCCGGCCTTGCGGGCGGATTCTCTGGCCATGGACTTGTTGCCCATCATTTCGATGGCATCCGCGTCAGGACCCACCCAGGTCAGCCCAGCATCTGCGACCTTCCGGGCGAATGCGGAGTTCTCGGAGAGGAAGCCGTAGCCCGGGTGGACGGCATCGCAGCCGCTGTCCAAGGCCGCGGAGATGATGGCGTCCTGGTTCAGGTAGCTGGCCGGCGCAGGAGCCGGGCCCACTACCACCACGATATCGGCGGTGCGGGCTGCAAGGGAATTGGCGTCGGGTTCGCTGGCGACCAGGACTGTTTCGATGCCCATTTCGCGTGCGGTCCGTGCAACTCGGACGGCGATTTCGCCGCGATTGGCGATGAGCAGTTTCTTCACAGCTCTCCTTCGCGGATGACGACGATGGCGTCGCCCGGGTTGACCATGTCGCCCTCATTGACCTCGAAGGACTCGAGGACCCCGGCCACATCGGATTGGATTTCGGTAAACTGCTTCATAATTTCGACGATGCCCAGGGTCTGGCCGATCTCGATGGTGTCGCCTTCGTTGGCGAACGGCGGTTTGCCGGGGCCCGGCTTACGGTAAAAGATCCCGGGGAGCGGGGAGACGATGGTTGCCAAGAGGTTGCTCGCTTTCAGATGGTTGGATAAGTCAGAGTCAGCCCAGGACCGCGCGCACCGCGGTGGCCACTGCAACAGAGTTGGGTGCGTCGGAGTGGACGCAGATACTCTGGAACGAGATGTCCAGTTCGGTGCCGTCAACGGCCAGAATGGGCTGTCCCGCCAGCGCCCGGCTGACGCGATCGGCAGCGGCGACCGGGTCCGTGGGGACCGGGCGGCGCTGGATCAGCAGTTCGCCGGCCGAGCCGTAATTGAGATCAACATAGAGTTCCGGCACGAACTCCACCCCCACGGCCCGGCACACGGATTCGTGAGCGGTCCCGGCGAGCCCGTAGAAGGGGACGCCAAACTGTTTGGCGGTTCCGGCGGCGGCCTGCATCAGTTCCTCGTCGCCGGCCAGCATTCCGTAGAGGGCGCCGTGGGGTTTGATGTGGTTCAGTTCAAGTCCGTGCTTTGCCAGAAAAGCCGTCAGGGCTCCGGTTTGGAAGAGGATGATCGATTCGACCTCAGCCGGGGTCAGCACCATTCGACGGCGTCCGAATCCCACGAGGTCAGGCAGGCCGGGGTGCGCTCCCACTGCCACGCCATGCTCAGCGGCCAGAGCCACGGTCCGGTTCATGACGTCCGGATCACCGGCGTGATAGCCGCAGGCGACGTTGGCGACGTCGATGATCCGCATAAGTTCGTCATCGTGCCCGAACTCGTGAAGACCGAGGCCTTCACCCATATCGGAGTTCAAGAGCACACGGCCGGGAGTGTCGGGAGTCACGCTTGTTTGCATGGGTGCAACGCTACTCAGCATTTCGGGTTATCGACATTGTGCAGGCCGCTGAATCTAACGGCATACATTATGCTTATTGCACTGTTCGGCGGGCGACTCCCGCCACATTTGGAGGCCTCCTTGCGAATCTCAGACTTGGCGAACGACGCCGACCTCAACATCCGCCTGCGCGTTACAGGCGGCGAAGGCCGGTTGGCTCGACCCATCACCTGGTGCGCTCCGACCGAGCATATGGACCCCACGCCCTTCCTCAGTGTGAATGCCCTTGTGCTGACCAATGGCATGGGCCTGAACGTCAAGGACTTCAGGATCTGGGACGCTTACGTGGAACGCCTGGTCTCCGTCCCTGTCTCCGGGCTGGCATTCGGGCTGGGCGCCGCGCACAGCGAGCTGCCGGCAGGCTTGGTCCAGGCCTGCGAGGCGCACGGCCTGCCACTGCTGGAGCTCCCGCCGGAAGTGCCCTTCGTGCTGATCATGCGCCATGTGGAGCAGGCCATCGCCGCCGAGCGATACGAGGAGTTGCGAAAGGGCTGGGAGCTGGCCGATGGATGCACCCGGTTGGCGGCCGGCGGGCATTCCCTGGCCGAGGTTCTGGAGCGGGTGGCGGACGTCGTCAACGCGCGGGTGGCAGTGATCGATCACAATGCGTTCGAGCTTGTCTCCGCAGGCGCGGCTCACGGCGGGCACACGCGAACAGCGCTGCGCCTGCCCAGCGGCGACTCCGAGCAATTCCGGCTTGCCATCGAGGGAATCGGGAGCGACATCGTGCTGCAGCCCATACTTGGCCCCGTCGCTGCAGTCATCGCGATGCAGCTGAGCTACACCCTCGGGTCGCATTCACCCCTGCATTCCCGGGAGGCCGCACGCTTCATTGAGGCACTCTATGAGGACCGCGGTGAGCCGTTGGCACCGTTGCGCCGCTACGCCCACGAATCCGGGTTTGACCCTGACGGCGACTGGGGCGCGGTGCTGATCGGCAGTTCGGACGATGTAGCCCCCGCAAAGTTGCGTGCCATCGCCTGGCGCGCACGCGTGGGGCTGCAGGCCGGGTTCAGCACGGTGAGGTTCATGGAGGAATCCGGGCTCACGACTCTTCTGTTGCAGCATCGGCACGGAGCAGCCGATCTGCTCGAGACCACGCGGGGGTTTTTTACGGACGCCCCGGAATTGTCCGTCATCGTCTCCGAATCCCTGAGCCTCAGCGAATTGCCGCTGGCGCTGCAGCTTGCCCGACGAAACGTTGGGCCGGCCGGCGTGCACCAGGCGCCGCTGGCCGATCTCGCCGGCATTGTGCAGGGGCTGCCCAGCCCGGGCCTGGTGGCCATGTGCCAGCGGCTGTTAGCCCCGTTGGCCGCCGACGGCGGCAGCGCTTTGCGGGAGACATTCGACGCATATCTACGCCACAGCGGAAAGTCCCGGGAGATCTGCGATGAGCTCTTCATCCACCGGAACACGCTCAGCTACAGGCTGCGGAAAATCGAGGAGCTCCTCAAACTGGATTTGTCCGACGGCGAAGTCCGGGCCACTTGCATGCTCGCCCTGAGCATCGCCACGGCGCTTCAATAATCCTGTGGTCGCACCGTGGCCCGATGCGCGTAAGTCTTCTGATCTTGTGGGCATTTCGTGTGCCCGAGATGGGTCCGGGGCCCGCGGCGGCGACGCTTTTGAAGGCGGGACGCCGTTCTATCGGTGCGCTCACGAGTCTTCCCAGGCCTCGGCACGTTAGGGAGTGGATGTGGTTGTAGGTCGTAGCGACAGTGAAACCCGGACGAATATGCCCACAGCGGCGACGCCCCTGTGCCGGTTGGTCGGGCCATGTCCTGGAGGCTGAATCAAATGCTGCCCGGTGGCACTGGAACCGCGGCCGGGGGCTCCGTCCGGGCGCTGCTTTCCCGCACGCACAGGGTTGGTTTCAACCTGATGGATTCGACGTGTTCGCCGTCAAGGACGCGCTGCAGGAGCTGTACCGCCGTCCGCCCGATGTCCAGCATGGGGGAACGGACCGAGGACAGCGGGATCGGAAGCTCCGAGGCCAGGGATGTGTCATTGAAACCCACGACCGCCATGTCATGGCCGACCGTGAGTCCATGGGACCGCAATGATCCCATGGCGCCGATCGCTGCGAAGTCATTGACGGCGAACACGGCAGTGGGACGGGGATTGCCGTCGGTCAGGATTGTCTCGGCCGCTTCCCTTCCGCCGGCAGTGTCGAACCGGGACCAGACCACGGCTTTCTGGGGAATCTTGCCGCCCAGGGATTGCCATCGGTCGACGAAACCGGCTGTCCGGTCGACGGCGGTGCTGGCGTAGGGCTCACCGGCGATCACGGCTACGTTTCGATGCCCTTTGCTCCACAGATGGTCGGCCACAAGCTGGCCGCCCAGGACGTCGTCGCAGGTGGCGGACGGGTAACCGGGTGCGCGGCGGTTCATGAGCACGAAAGGGACCTTGCGGGCGGTCAGATCCCGCAACAGGCTGCTGTCCAGATGGGCGTCTCCGATGATCAGCCCGTCCACCCGGCGGGCCAGCATGGTGTCCGTTTTCCGGCGTTGTTCCTCCGGGTCGTCCCGGGAGTTCATGACAAACGTGGAATAGCCGAGCTCAGCTGAGGCCTCTTCAATGCCCTCGTACATGATGGCGAGTACGAGGTCCGAAAGCCGGGGCACGATGACACCCAGGAGGTGGGTGCGCCGTGTCCGCAGACCGGCGGCCTGGGGGTCCGGGGAGTAGCCCCGCTTCCGTGCCAGATCACGCACGCGTTCGGCAGTTGCAACGGAGGCCGCCCCCCGCGCCACTTCGGAGCCGGAGTGCAGGATCCTGGACACGGTCGACGGGTGGATGCCGAGCTCGTTCGCGAGATCCTTCAGCGTGACTGTGCTGTCTTCCATTTGTTCCCCTGCCCTAACGCAAATACCTCTTCATCATCAAGCGTGCACGTTGGCCCGCGTATCCCTGGCCTCCGGACCCTTGACGTGCCGCACTTCACATTCTATAGTCAGTTCATCAGGCTACCCAATCGATTGGGTAGCCTTAGTGCCGGAACCTGGCGGGGACGTATTTACATCGGGGAAACGCCCGGGCGTTCCGGCGGGAAACATCGCAAGGATATTTTTTTACCCATCAACCCAATCGATTGGGTACGAGCCTTGGCAAAAGGTGCAAAGCAAACGGAGTGAAAATGACCGTCACAGAGTTGCGTGAGGCCCACGTGGTGCTGCTGGCCACGGGAGGAACAATCTCTTCCCGTGCGTCGGGGACCGCCGGAGCCGCCGTGGCGTCGGACACGGGCGAGCAGGTGTTCGCCAGTATCGGAGTCCCGGCCTCGCATCCGGTCCGTGTGGTCGATGTCTTCCGGAAGGGTTCATACCTGCTGACGGTCGATGACATGGTCGTCGTCTGCGCATGGATCAGGAAGGCCCTGGCCGACCCCCAGGTTCTGGGTGTTGTCGTTTCCCACGGTACGGACACGATGGAGGAGACGGCCTACCTTGTCGATCTCGTCCATGATGATCCCCGCCCGGTGGTGTTCACCGGGGCGCAGCAGGCGGCTGACTCCCGGATGCCGGATGGTCCCGGCAATCTGTCGCGAGCGATCGCCGTCGCCGGTTCCCCGCAGGCCCGGGGCAGGGGCGTACTTCTGGCGTTTGCCGGGACCATCTTCCCGGCGGCGGGAGTACGTAAGAACCACACAACCCGGCTTGATGCGTTCGGTAACCCGGATTTTGGGACAGCAGGATGGGTCTCCGACACCGGCGAAGTCCAGATGCAGCAGGCACCGTCCCGACGAGCACCCCTGCCGTTGCCGGGCGTCGGTGCCGGATCGCCGCGCGTGGACCTGATAGCTGCCTACCCGGGAGCGGACTCAACACTCCTGCGGGCCTCCCTTCAGGCCGGCGCGGCCGGGATTGTGCTCCAGGGGACTGGTACCGGCAACGCCAACCGCGACCTGTGCCTTCAGATCGCCGATGCTACCGCGGCCGGCGTCGTGGTGGTGACGAGCACGCGGGTGGAAGCCGGCGCCGTCGTTCCCCGCTACGGCGACGGCGGCGGTGCCGACCTCAGCGCGGCTGGTGCCATACCCTCAGGGCTGCTCAGACCATCCCAGTCCCTGGTCCTGCTGAGCCTTTTGCTCAGGCTGGATACCCCCGCGGCCGGCATTGCGGAAACCTTCGCCCGCCGGGGCATGCTTCCTGACTAGTTCCACCCCGTTCCACCCCGAAACCAAAACCCCAACGACAAAACCTTAACAACAAGCGCAGTGAAAGGTTGATCTCATGACTAAGGACATCCAAGTCGCGTTCGGCGTCGACGTGGACGCCGTAGCCGGAATGCTCGGCTCCTACGGGGGCGAGGACTCCCCGTGCGATATCTCCCGCGGCCTGTTCAGCGGCGAGGTCGGCGGCCCGCGCCTTATCCGCCTTTTCGAGAAGTACGGCCTTCCCGCCACGTGGTTCGTGCCCGGCCACTCCATCGAGACCTTCCCGGACCTGACCCGGATGATCGTGGACGCGGGACACGAAATCGGCGTCCACGGATACTCGCATGAAAACCCCATCGCCATGACCCGCGATCAGGAGACCGCCATCCTGGACCGGTCGATCGAACTCATCGAAAAGGTCTCCGGCCGCCGCCCCACCGGCTACGTCGCTCCCTGGTGGGAATTTTCCCCGGTCACCAACGAGATCCTCCTGGAACGCGGGATCAAGTACGACCACTCCCTGATGCACCGCGATTTCGAGCCCTACTACGTGCGTGTCGGTGACAGCTGGAAGAAGATCGATTACACCAAGGCCGCGGAGACCTGGATGGAGCCGCTCGTCCGGGGCAAGGAGACCGACCTCGTCGAGATCCCGGCCAACTGGTACCTGGACGATCTTCCTCCCATGATGTTCATCAAGGCCGCCCCGAACTCCCACGGCTTCGTCAGCCCCCGGGACATCGAACAAATGTGGCGCGACCAGTTCGACTGGGTCTACCGGGAAATGGACCAGGCCGTCTTCACCATGACAATCCACCCGGATGTCTCGGGCCGCCCCCAGGTCCTGCTCATGCTCGAACGCCTCATCGAACACATCAACTCCCACGAGGGCGTCAGCTGGCTCACATTCGACCAAATCGCAGACTCCTTCCTCGCCCGCAGCCCCCGAAAGGAAAACCAGTAATGACCATCCAGCAGCCCGGCGTCGACCTGACGACACCCGCACCCAACGAGAAACGCCGCTTCCCGGTATTCTCCAAGCGCCACACGACCACCGCCACCGTGCTGGCCCTGCTTGCCTGGACCGTAGCCGTGTTCGACTACGGACTTTTCGGAACCCTCCTGCCGGCCATGCAGGAAGAGTTTGGATGGACCGAAACCGAAGCCTACGCAATCAACACCTGGATCGCCGTAGGAACCGCTGTCGTCGCCTTCGGCATCGGCCCCGTCATCGACAGGCTCGGCCGCCGCAAAGGCATGATGGTCACCGTCGGCGGAACCGCCGCTGTCTCCGGTCTGACGGCCCTGATCCCGACCGGAATCCCGTTCCTCAGCAACGCCCTGGTCGTGCTGGTGCGTTCCTTCGGCGGGCTCGGTTTCTCGGAGCAGGCAGTCAACGCGACCTACATGAACGAGGTCTACCAGGTCACCGAAGTCGCCGATAAGCGCAAGCGCCCCGGCTTCCACTACTCCTTCATCCAGGGCGGCTGGCCGCTGGGCTTCCTGCTCGCCAGTGCCCTTGCCCTCGCCTTCCTCCCGTCCCTCGGATGGCGAGCCCTCTATCTCATGGCAACTATTCCGGCCGTGATCATCGTGTGGGCCATTGCCAAGAAGCTCAAGGAGACACCTCAGTTCGAGCTGCACCACAAGCTGACCGAACTTGAGAAGAGCGGCAAGACCGAGGAAGCCCACTCCCTGGCCCGCGCCTACGGCGTCGAACACTCTTCCGCGGCCCCGCTCAAGCGCATCTGGGAACCGCACCTGCGCCGGAACACGATCGTCTTCTCGCTGGCCTGGATCTTCAACTTCTTCGGCATCATGATCTTCAGCATCCTCGGCAGCTCCGTCCTGAAGAACGCCAAGGGCGTGGAACTCTCCGACGCCTTCTGGATGCTGATCGTCATCAACATGCTGGCCTACTTCGGCTACGTCTTCCACGGATGGCTCGGTGACAAGATCGGCCGCAAACGGACCATCATCGGCGGCTGGATTCTCTCCGGCATTTCGTTCAGCATCATGCTCAGCCCCTTCGCCACGAGCCCCTTCATGATCATCGTCACCTACGGAGCCGGACTGTTCTTCCTGGTCGGACCCTACGCCGCAATCCAGTACTTCATGGCCGAGTGCTACCCCGTCAGCTGCCGAGCCACGGGCACCGCCTTCATCGGCGCGATGAGCCAGCCCGGCATCATTCTCGGCGGTGCACTGTTCACAGCTGCGACAGCCAGCGCGGGAACCGGCACTGCAGCCCTGTGGGTCGGCGCCGCCGGAACGCTGTTCTCCGGACTCCTGATGATCGCCGCCAAGCCGCCCGTAGAAGCCCTGCTCGAGGACCACCCGCACGAAGTCGAAGCATGACACCGGAAACCAAGGTGGCCGTGATCACCGGAGCTGCCAGTGGCATTGGACGGGCACTCGCGGTCCACTACGCCCAACGCGGCGTGCACGCGGTGATCGGCACCTTTCCCGGGGACCCGCACGACCCGGAAGAAACCCTCCGCCTGGTGAAGGACGCAGGCGGCCAGGGAGTCGTCCACGAAGTGGATGTCCGCAGCACCCCGTCCGTCGATGCGTTCGCCGAACGCGCCCTGGCGGAGTACGGCCGTCTGGACTACGCGGTGGCCAACGCAGGAATCCTGCGCAACTCGCCCCTGGGCGAGATGACCGATGAGCGCTGGGACGATATGCTAGACGTCGACCTCACCGGGGTGATGCGGACACTGCGGGCCGGGTCCGCGCGGATGACCGGCGGCGGAGCGATGGTTGCCGTGTCCTCCATTGCCGGAGGAGTCTACGGATGGGAGGAACATGCCCATTACGCGGCCGCGAAGGCCGGCGTGCTCGGGTTGATCCGCAGCGTGGCCGCAGAGCTGGGACCGCGCGGCATCCGCGCCAACGCCGTGATTCCCGGACTCATCGAGACGCCCCAGTCCCTGGACCCGGTGAACTCGCTCGGTCCTGACGGACTGCAACGCGCCGGGCTGGAAATCCCCTGGGGCCGGGTCGGACGGCCCGAGGAGGTCGCCAGCGTGATCGGCTTCCTGACCTCAGATGACGCCTCCTACGTCACCGGCCAGTCCCTGATCGTCGACGGCGGTCTTACCATCAAGATGCGCGCCTGAAAAAGCCCGGAAGGACAAGAATGAACAACCCCGACGCCTCCCTTCACACGAAGGGACGCGCTGTAGTGGTCACAGGCGGAGCCAGCGGCATCGGCAAAGCCATCGCCGAAGCCTTCACCGCCAACGGCGACAGAGTGGCTGTCCTCGACCGGTCCGGCGCGGCGGGAACAATCGCCGTCGATGTCTCCGACGAAGCCAGCGTGCGGACCGCCTTCGCCGCCGCCCGTGCGCAGCTCGGGAGCATCGATATTCTCGTGAACAGCGCAGGACTGCTGACCGAATCACCGCTCGAGGATATGACCCTGGCCATGTGGAACGAAACGATTGCCGTCGACCTGACGGGCGTCTTCCTCTGCTGCCGGGAGGTGGTGGGGGAGATGCGGCAGCAGAAGTGGGGCCGCATCATCAACATCGCCTCCCAGTTGGCCATCAAGGGCGGCACCGGGCTCAGCCACTACAGCGCCGCCAAGGCCGGGGTCGTAGGCCTGACCAAGGCTCTGGCTCTGGAAACCGCCGCAGACAACGTGCTCGTCAACAGCATCGCCCCGGGCCCCATCGAGACGCCGCTGGTCAACGGCATCTCCGAGAGCTGGAAAGCCGCCAAGCGGGAGGAACTCCCACTGGGAAGGTTCGGAACGACCGCGGAGGTGGCGCCCACAGCACTACTGCTGGCCAGCGACCCCGGAGGTAACCTCTTCGTCGGACAAACCCTCGGCCCAAACTCCGGCGATGTGATGCCTTAAGAAAGGGGGGAACCATGTGCGGCGCCTGTGGAAGAACGACCGTACCGGACCCGGTGCTTGGAGTAGTGCGGACCACCCGGCAGCACCTGATCGTGGCCCAGACGGTGAACGCGATAAGCAAGGGACAGCCTGGAGTGCCCTACGTCACGGCGCTGTCCGACGGTTGGCTGCTTTCAGCCCCCACAGGGTCAAAACGGATATGCCATACCGTCGAAGAGGTGTGGGCCGCCGTCATCAGTGTCTTCACGGATCCATCCCTCCTGAGCCGTCTGCTCAAGCACCAACAGGCCTATGCGGATGACCCGGACAACGAGGGCCTGCCGGCGCGCACCGCCCAAGTGGGCAGCGGACTTACAGCAAGGGCCGCCGTATAAACGCCGGCAAATTATCCTCGGCGCCGGTGGCGGGCCCACAATCTACAGAGAATCAGAAGGAGAGCCACGTGAGAACCACCACACCCGACCTGACGCTAACGGTGACGGCCACGGACCGTGCCAGCATGGACCGCGAGCTCGACGAAGCGGTGACTGCCGCACGGGAGCGCGCAATGCGCGAACGATGCCGAGGAATTCTCGTCACACGCCACGGACCCAATTGCTTCACCGTCGAGCTCAGCGAGACCGTGCCCTTCGGCCTGACCCGAGAACGCCAGGAATGGTGAAGTGAGTCCGCGACAAACAACAAGCCCGGCCGCCAAGGCAACCGGAACCACTCCGGTGGAACAGTTTCTAGCTAGCGGGGCTGGGACTTGCCGGCGGACTGGCCGATCGCGCTGAAAAACAGGCCTGTGCCCCGTCGTTTTCGCTCTTACGGAGCCCCCTTCACTGCGATGGCGGCCTCCCTTTCATTAGAAATCCCCAAAAAATGAAGGAGATATTCGTGCCGAATTTCGCACCGCTCTGGTCCCCTATGCAGATCGGCCCAACCGGGCTGTCCAACCGTGTTGCCCTGGCTCCCATGACACGCATCAGTGCCACCGAGGACGGTCACGCGACCGAGAGAATGGTCTCGTACTATCAGGCGTATGCTCGCGGTGACTTCGGGCTGCTGATCACCGAGGGTATCTACCCTGACACCGCGTACAGCCAGGGCTATCTGTTCCAGCCCGGCATAGCCACCAAGGAACAAGCACAGTCCTGGGCAAAGGTCGTGGAGGCTGTCCACTTGGCCGGTGCCCGCATATTCGCCCAGCTCATGCATGCAGGGGCACAGTCCCAGGGGAACCGGTACGTTGACTCCTCCGTGGGTCCGTCAGCTGTTGCACCCAAGGGCGAACAGCTAACCTTCTACCGCGGAAAAGGCCCCTACCCTGTCCCGGGAGAGATCACCGCGGCGCAGATGGACGAGGTCCGGGACGGTTTCGTCACGGCGGCGCTTCATGCCAAGCAGGCCGGATTCGACGGCGTCGAAATCCACGGCGCCAACGGGTATCTCCTTGATCAGTTCCTCACGGACTACCTGAACCACAGGACTGACAACTACGGGGGCACGCCCGATAACAGGGTGCGTTTCGCCGCCGAGATCTGCCGCGCCGTACGCGCGGCAGTAGGCCCGGACATGACCGTGGGAATCCGTATTTCCCAGTCCAAGGTGAGCGACAACGAACACCGGTGGAGCGGGGGCGCTGAGGAAGCCCGGATCATCTTTGAAACCCTGGGGGCAACGGGAATTGATTTTATCCACACCACCGAATACCGGGCCGCGGCCCCGGCATTCGCGGACGGGCCTGAGTCGTTGGCTGCCCTGGCCAAACAACACTCGGGGTTAACCGTGATAGCCAATGGCAACCTTGACGACCCGGAAACGGCCGTGTCCATGTTGCGCGACGGCAGTGCGGACGTTGTCGCCCTGGGCAAGGGGGCCCTGGCTAATCGGAACTGGCCGCACCGCGTACGGAATAACCTGCCCTTTGACGAGCTCGACGCCAGCATCTTCGCTCCGGTAGCGGATGTCAAGGACTGGGAACTGGAGCTTCCCGCGTAAGGCAGCACTGCAAACGGACCGGCCCCGGCATGAGGCCTCGAACCAGGCCGCCCTGTCCTTGGGATGGATCGATGGTCTGCCGATGAGGTGGCCCTGTCCGGCTGTCATGCAGCAAAGGCCGGGGCGTACCGTCCAATCGTGCCCGTCGCGCGGACCACCGCGGCAAACTTCGCCCGGCCGTCGCGCTCCTTTCAGGGGGCAAAGGCATCAAAGCGTCGACGTCCCGGCCGCAACGACCCTGGATGCGATGTAAGCGCTAGGTAGGGTCGCCCGTGAGATAGTGCTGGACGTTCGGCGCGACGAGACGCACCACATCGTCTTGGGACGTCCAAGCGAGGCGATCGAGCCGGATTACGTACCGCATCAGCATCAGCCCCACCATCTGCGCTGCCACCAGGTTTCCGCGCATCCGGATTGGAAGGTGGCGACTTCACCCTGTGAGACATCTGGATCAGGTTCTCGTCATACGGACGTGACGTCGACGCTTTGGACATCGAAGCGTTCATCCATGCTCTGCATACGCTCTCAGAATCCGACGTGCTCGTGCTGGGTTTGGCGTTGGAAGAAATTCGCAACCGCTGAGACGCGGCGCCCAACATGTCGCCGGCTGCAGGGCAAAGGCAGCTTCTGAGGCGATCCTTCCTACGGCCTTGGACGATCCGCCGGGATTTCTGACCGGGCGCTGGATCAGCCCTCTTAGGGAGAACAATGCCTGTCAAAAGGCTGCCCCGATTGGGCGGCCTCAGGCTAGCGGAGGTCCCTCTCGACAGACGGAGCGTTAAGGCATAGCGGCGGGGGATGGCCCATCGGAGCCGTCCCCCGCCGTTGTCGGAGCGGCAGTTACCTACCGCATACCGTCCAACCTCAGGTCACTTGGTCGAGGTGAACGCATACAGGTTCCCGTCGAAAGAGCCGGCAACGACCGTGTTCCCGCTCACGGCCGGCCCGGCCGAAACCCACGCGCCGATGCCGTACTCCCAGGTGACCTGGCCCGTGTTGGCATCGAGGGAGTAGAAACTGCCGTTGTTGGAGCCGACGAACAGCGAGTCTCCGGACACCGCTGGGGAGGTGTGTACGCCGCCGCGGTCCAGATTGCCCGGGAGCAGCTTCGTCCAGAGCACCGAGCCCGTCGTGGCGTCCAGCGCCGCGACCTCGCCGCTGGGGAAGCCCATGTAGACCACATTGCCGCGGATGGTCGGAGCGGCCGGGGTGGCACCGCCGTTTATCAGCGACGGGTTCGGGCTGCGGTAGGTCCACAGGGTCGCGCCCGTCGCTCCGTCGCGGGCGATAATGCCGTTGTTGGAGCCGATGAAGACCTTGCCGTTAGCGGCCGCCGGGATGCCGTCCTGCCAGCCGCCGAGCTCGGCCCCGGACTGCCAGAGCCTGGCGCCGGTCTTCAGGTCGTAAGCCAGGACGCGGTCCGCAGTCTGGCTGCCAACATAGACTCTGCCGTCTGCCACGGCAGGGGTGCCGTCGCTCATGGTTGACCCGCTCATTGCCGAGGCCCAGACGCGCTGGCCGGTCTTGGTATCCAGGGCGAGCAGGAGGCCGGTCTTGGCCTCGCCGTGGCGGGTCTGGTACGGGTACAGGACCTTGCCGTCGGCGACGGTGACGCCGTAGTAGCCGTAGGTGCGCTGGTTGAAGCCTGCCGGGGCGGGCTCGGGATCGTGCTGCCACTTCAGCTGGCCGGTGGCCGTATCGACGGCGAAGAGCGTGCCGCGCAGCGTGGGAACGTACACCGTACCCTCAGCGACTGCGATGCTGCCGTGCACGGAGGACGGTACCTTGTAGCTCCACAGCTTTTTGCCTGTGGACTGTTCCACGGCGTGGACCTCGCTGTTGCCGTCGCCGTTCTCGTCGCGGGTGCCGGCGTAGATGACACCGTCAACGATCACGGGGGAACCGGTCAGGAAGCTGCCGGCTGTGCGGTAGGACCAGGCCAGGCGCTGGCCGGAGCCGACGACGTCGGCCGCCGCGCCAGTGTGGGCGGCGTCGCCGTGGTGCTGGGCCCAGTCGGCTCCGGGCACCGGCGTCAGGGGCTTCTCGTCGGTGAGGGTGAAGGTGGAGGTCTTGGTCCAGGAGGCGCCGGTGGCGTCGAAGATCTGCACGTCGACGGTGTGCTGGCCCAGCCGGCGCAAGTCCGCCGGCAGTTCAGAGAACCAGGTGAACTCGCCGGTGTGCTGCAGCGGGCGCCAATTTCCGCCGTCGACCCTGAACTGGCCCTTCACAGGGGCGTCGGTGGTGTCGTAGGCATCGGCCTGAATGCCGGGGAAGCCGGCGAGCGGAACGGGGGCGCCGTCGGCCGGGCTGGTGATGGTGAGCTCCTTCTCGGCCGAATACATGCGGAAGGGGTTGTCGAAGGACTCGTCCGTCATGTGCACGTAGCGGAAGCCGCGCGGAGCGTTGTCGATTGTGTAGGAGCTCGACGTGGTCTGGACGTGCTTGGCCGTGCCAGCGAAAGCGCTGTTCGGTTCGACGTCGTTGGAGTGCTCATGACCCACAAGGATCAGTTCGGCCTTGTACTGCTCCAGCAGCGAGCCGTACTGGTCGTAGACCTCCTTGGAGCCGAATGGGACATTCATCGGCTGGTGGGTGAGCACCACCAGGTGCTTGCCGTCCTTGACGTTGCGCTTTAGGTCCTGTTTGGCCCAGGCGAGCTGTTCCTCAAACGGGGCCGCGCCGTTGTTTTCGAGCACGAGGAAGTGACGGTCGCCGTAGTCGAAGGAGTACCATTCGGGGCCGACGTGGTTACGGTAGTTGTTGATTCGGGCGGAGTAGTCCGTTCCGGCGGAGTACTCGTGGTTGCCCACGGCCGGCCAGACCGGCACCTTGGACTTAGCCGTGCCGGCCTTGTAGGTGTTGAACTGGGTGTCTGTGGCGTTGTTGGTCAGGTCACCGCTGACTTGGATGAAGGCCAGGTCCTGCTGGGTGGAGTTGATCTCGGCGATCTGGTCCGGCAGCTGGGCGTTCACGTGCGGATCCGCAACGTTTCCGAAGGTGAAGTTGCCGCCAGCGGACTTGGTGTCCTTGAGCAGGGCGAAGTCAGCGGTCTTGGCATCGCCGGCGGCGAGGGCGCCGACGTTGCGGTAGAACTTGGGAGATTTAAACTCGTCCAAGCCCACGGAATAGCCCGTGGGCTGGGTAACGAACACTAGATCCGTGCCGCGGCGCTCGGTTGAGATGGTGAGGCTATAACGGCCGTCCGCGTCTGTAACAGCCACGCTGTTGCCGTCCGAGACGCTGACGTCCGCCAGGGCCGGCTCGCCCGCGTCGCGCGCCTCGTTGCCGTTGCGGTCCTCGAAGACCTGGCCCGAGATGGTGGCGCTGGGTGGTGGGCTGACGGTCTCGGCGACCGCCGCGGTCAGGGGCGCGGCGATGACGAGCGCGGACAGGGCGGCGGTGCCGGAGTAGAGCGCCAGCCGGAGCCGCTTTGGGTGAGAAGTAGATTGAATTTTCATCCGGAAAAGAACCTTTCGACGAACCAGAAGAAGCCTATGACTGCGACCGTGGTGGTCGCCCCGCGTACCGCCGGAACCGCGAAGCGGGTCCGGCGCACGAGCAGGATCAGGGGGAAGCCGACGAGCACCAGCAACAGCTGGGCGACTTCGATGCCGAGGTTGAAGCTGAACAGGGAAAGCAGCATGGACCAGTCCACCCGGCCGTCGACCTGCAGGCTCCCGGCGAAGCCGAGGCCATGGACCAGGCCGAACAGAAAGGTCACGGGCATACGGCCGCGGGCGCCGAGCAGGTTTTCCACCGCCACGAAGACGATGGAGAGCGCGATGAGGGGCTCCACGATCTCGGCGGGGACGTGGACCAGGCCCAGTAGCGCCGCTCCCAGGGTGAGGCTGTGCGCGAGGGTGAACATGGACAGTACCGCCACAAGCTGCCGCGGCCGTGCCGCCCCCAGCAGGAGGGCGACGACGAAGAGGACATGGTCCATGCCTGTGAGCAGGTGCTCCACTCCCATGGCGCCGAAGCGGCCGACGGCCGCGGCCGGGGAAGAGCTGCCCGCCACGAATTCCCGGTGGCCAGCATCCAACATCTCGCGTCCCTGGGCGCCACTGAGGCTGTAGTCGACGATGTTGGTGTGCCCATCGACGACGGCGTCCCTAGGGGAGAAGACGTCGTAGCGAATGCGGTACTCGCCGTTCTCACCGGGGCAGCTGTAGCGAAGGTCCAGGCGGGCAAAGGGCGCGCCATCGTGCTCTTCCGTGGAGGTGCCGGCGAGCTCCGGCGCGCAGCGGGCGTTATCGAGGGAGACGGTGAGCCGCTCAGCCAGATACGTCTGCAGGGCCGGGCGGGCGTTCTGCAGCGCCCCCCGCCGGGCGGAGTCGTCTGCGGCGGCGGCCGCCTCCGGGCCCAGGTCCACGGCCCGGGCCAGCAGCTCATACTCCAGGCTGAGGGTGTAGACCACCTGCGCGCCCTCGCCGCGGACCGTCGAGTAACCCGGACTTTCCCGCACGTGGGCGGAAGCTGGCGGTGCACCAAGGGTCAGCAGGACGGCTGTCAACAGGGCCAGCGAGCAGGGGAGGGTGAAGAGCGAGGCGCGGTGGCGCAGGACGAACACGGGAACTCAATTAGAGAGGGATCCGGCGGGCGTAAGCCAACCTACTCTCGGGGTTCGTCTTCCAGGTGGCTCTCAGGTTAACGCCAGCATCTTCCCAGACGGCGGAATGATTACGGTACTCCCAAGCGTCAGGGTGGCGTTGGGCTGCTCCCCGCGGATCGGGTGGGATCGCTCGTCGTGGTGTTCATGACCGCCAGACTTGGGCCGGCATCTGATCGACGCCCTCACGGGATGGGTGCAGACCCCCGTAATGGCGCTGTTTTGCATGGCCAAGTGGGCCATATGCGGAAAGGGTGTTTCGGCGGGTGCTGTGTCCGGTCTCAGTGAAGTTGGCAACGCTGACGTGGGGTTTTGCCAAGTTGACTGAGACAGATCGTGCGGCCCTTGTCTCACTTAAGTTGGCAATTCCGTATGCGTCTCGGCGCTGGAGCGCAGCCCTTCGGCCCGCGGGCTCCATGGGCGCCGCCGACCTGCGTTGCCAACTCGAGTGAGACAAGGACGAAAACCCGTAGGTTGCCACGTCTATTGAGATTTTTGCCAACAAAACTGAGACCGGACATTTTCACAGGCCGATATGCGTGATTTCGTCAAGCGGACCTTCCGTAAGATCCGATATCGGCCAGTTTGTAGCAAAGTTTTCGGTCTGCTTGTTCAAGTCCGGAGCGTTTGATTTGTTTTGCCACCACTACGTGGCTGGCAGACGCAGCACCCCAACCGCCGCCACCAAATACGGCACCGGATCCGGATCCGGCAGGTGCCGCGGCCCACTGCATCCGGGTCTCAAACGTCGTCGCGGACACGGACCGAAACCAGGTATTCCCGGTGCTGTCCCGCTACGGCGCCAGAGCCTCGTAGCTCCGGCAGGCCAGCCCGGGGTGTTCGGCGATCAGCTGCAGCCAGCCGCGCGTGACCGCGAGATCGGGCAGAACGGAAACCCCGGCGACTGCCGCCTCGCGCAGCCCCGCTGTAGGTGCGCGGCACCCAACGCAAGCGGTCGACGCGGGGAGACCTCGCCGTCGTCCGCGCCGTCTTTGCGGTAGTCAAGACTGTCGAGCCGTCGTAGTACGTGGACACACATCGCAACGTTCCCGGCCCCGCCCGTAGTCTGTTTAGATGCCTCGTTTTGCGCTTGATATTGAGTCCGTCCCACGCCCCGTCCGTTCGCAGGAACTGCTGGATGCAGTGAACCACCGGGTCGTCATTGCCGACGGGGCGATGGGCACCATGTTGCAGGACCGGGAACTGTCGCTTGAGGCCGATTTCCTGGGGCTGGAAGGCTGCAACGAGATCCTCAATGCCACGCGACCGGATGTCCTCGCGGACATTCATGACGCGTACTTCGCCGTGGGCATCGATGCGGTGGAAACCAACACCTTCGGCGCCAACTGGTCAAACCTCTCCGACTACGGCATCGACGACCGGATTGAGGAGCTCGCCCGCAAGGGGGCGGGGATCGCCCGCGAACGCGCTGAGGCGGCAGAAAAAACAGACGGACGGATGCGCTGGGTCCTGGGCTCGATGGGTCCGGGCACCAAGCTCCCCAGCCTCGGCCACACCAGCTACGACTACCTCAAGCAGACCTTCGCCCTGCAGGCCGGGGGCCTCATCGACGGGGGAGCGGATGCCTTCCTCATCGAGACAAGCCAGGACCTCCTGCAGACCAAAGCCGCGGTCAACGGCTGCAAGCAGGCGATCGTGGCCCGCGGCATCCGGCTCCCGATCTTCGTCGAGGTGACCGTCGAAACCACCGGAACCATGCTGATGGGCTCCGAGATCGGCGCCGCGCTCACCGCGCTCGAGCCGCTCGGCGTCGACGCCATCGGCCTGAACTGTGCCACCGGGCCGGATGAGATGAGCGAGCACCTGC
Source organism: Arthrobacter sp. U41 (assembly GCF_001750145.1). Taxonomy (NCBI): domain Bacteria; kingdom Bacillati; phylum Actinomycetota; class Actinomycetes; order Micrococcales; family Micrococcaceae; genus Arthrobacter; species Arthrobacter sp. U41. The sequence continues at coordinate 733,797 of NZ_CP015732.1, read as the reverse complement.
GCCACCTCTCCAAACAGTCCTCCGTGGCGATCGCCTGCATGCCCAACGCCGGCCTGCCCGTCCTTGGTGCCAACGGCGCGCACTATCCGCTCTCGCCCACCGAACTCGCCACCGCGCACGAGCAGTTCGTGCGGGAATTCGGCCTCGGCCTGGTGGGCGGCTGCTGCGGTACGACGCCGGAGCACATGGCCGCCGTCGTCGAACGTCTTGCGCCCTTGCGCACCAGCGCCGCCGTCACCAGCGGCGGGAGGGGCGCCGACGGCAGCCGCGTTCCCACCGAGCGTGAAGCCGGCATCGCTTCCCTCTACCATCATGTGAATTTCGACCAGGAGTCCGCGTACCTCGCCATTGGCGAACGCACCAACGCTAACGGTTCGAAGGCGTTCCGCCAGGCGATGCTCGACGAGCGCTGGGACGATTGCGTCGACATCGCCCGCGGGCAGGTCCGCGTCGGTGCGCACCTGCTCGATGTCTGTATTGACTATGTGGGGCGCGACGGCGTCGCCGACATGAAGGAGATCGTCTCCCGTTTCGCGTCGGCCTCCACGCTCCCGCTCGTCATCGACTCCACCGAACCGCCCGTGCTGCAGGCCGGGCTCGAACTCATCGGCGGACGCCCCGTGATTAACTCCGTCAACTACGAGGACGGCGACGGCCCGGACAGCCGCTTCGGGCGCATCATGCCGCTCGTGAAGGAACACGGTACCGCCGTGATCGCCCTGACCATCGACGAGCAGGGCCAGGCACGCACCACCGAGGGCAAGGTGGCCATCGCCTCCCGCCTCATCGACGCTCTGGTGGGCGAATGGGGCATGCGCGTGGAAGACATCATCGTCGACGCCCTGACCTTCCCCATCGCCACCGGCCAGGAAGAGACCCGCCGGGACGGCATCGAAACGATCGAGGCCATCCGCCAGATCACCGCGAAGTACCCCGGAATCCACACCACGCTCGGCGTCTCGAACGTGTCGTTCGGCCTGAACCCGGCGGCGCGCATGGCCCTGAACTCGGTGTTCCTGCACGAGGCCGTGCAGGCCGGCCTGTCCAGCGGCATCATCGACGCCGCCAAGATCGTGCCGCTCGCTTCCCTTCCGGAGGAGCAGCGCAAGGTGGCGCTGGACCTCGTCTGGGACCGCCGGGAATACGACGCCGACGGCAACGTCACGTACGACCCCCTGAATAGCATGCTGGACCTTTTCGCCGGCGTCGACACCGCAGCGCTGAAGGACCAGCGCGCCGCGGAACTTGCGGCGCTGCCCACCGGCGAACGCCTGCAACGGCGCATCATCGACGGCGAAGGCAAGGGCCTCGAAGAGGACCTCGACCTGGCGCGCGCCGAGGGCATGACCCCGCTCGGCATCATCAACGACCAGCTGCTCGAGGGCATGAAGGTTGTGGGCGAGCGCTTCGGTGCCGGCGAGATGCAGCTGCCGTTCGTGCTGCAGTCCGCCGAGGTGATGAAGAACGCTGTCGCCCTGCTTGAGCCGCACATGGAGAAGTCGGATTCTTCGGGTAAGGGCACCATGGTGATCGCCACTGTGCGCGGCGATGTGCACGACATCGGCAAGAACCTGGTGGACATCATCCTCACCAACAACGGCTACAAAGTCATCAACATCGGCATCAAGCAGGGGATCGCCGAGATCATGGCCGCAGCCGAGGACCATAACGCCGACGTGATCGGCATGTCCGGCCTGCTGGTGAAGTCCACTGTGGTGATGAAGGAGAACCTCGCCGAACTGCAGTCCCGTGGCCTCGCGAAGAAGTGGCCCATCATCCTCGGCGGCGCAGCCCTGACCCGCGCCTACGTGGAGCAGGACCTGGCGGAGCAGTTCGAAGGAACCGTCAGATACGCCAAGGACGCCTTTGAGGGCCTCGCACTCATGGAACCGCTGGTGCAGGTGGCCCGCGGCGCTGACCCGGACACCGTCGGCCTTCCGCCGCTGAAGAAACGGATCCACAAAGGCGGCCCGAAGTTCACGGTGACCGAACCGGAGGCAATGCCCGGCCGTTCCGACGTCGCCGCCGACAACCACGTGCCGTCGCCGCCGTTCTGGGGCACACGCATCGTTCGCGGCGTGGCACTCCACGACTACGCGGCCATGCTCGACGAGCGCGCCACCTTCATGGGGCAGTGGGGGCTCAAGCCCGGCCGCGGCGATGACGGCGCCTCCTATGAGGAACTGGTGGAACGTGAAGGCCGGCCGCGCCTGCGGTACTGGCTGGACCGCATCCTCGGCGAAGGCATGCTCGATGCGTCCGTCGCCTACGGCTATTTCCCGGTGGTCTCCGAGGGGGAGCAGGTGGTGGTGCTGCACCACGGAGAGGACCACGACGGCGTCCTCGGCACCGCGGGACTGCTCGCCCCCGACGGCGGATCCGGCGGTCCGATCGGCACCGAGCGGCTGCGGTTCGACTTCCCGCGCCAACGCCGCGACCGGCACCTGTGCCTCGCCGACTTCGTGCGCTCGCGCGAATCGGGCCAGGTGGACGTGCTTCCGGTGCAGCTGGTCACCGCCGGCTCGAAGATCGAGGAGGTGACTTCCGAGCTGTTCGCCGGGAACCACTACCGCGACTACTACGAGCTCAACGGCCTGGTCATGCAGCTCACCGAGGCGCTGGCGGAATTCTGGCATGCGCGCATCCGCTCAGAGCTGGGTTTCGCGGCCGAGGAGCCGAAGGACAAGGCCGGCCTGTTCAAGCTCGATTACCGCGGTGCGCGGTTCTCGCTCGGGTACCCCGCGTGCCCTGACATGGAGGACCGCCGCAAGGTGACGGAGCTCCTGAAACCCGAGCGGATGGGCGTGGTGCTGAGCGATGAGCTGATGCTGCACCCCGAGCAGTCCACCGACGCGTTCGTGTTCCACCACCCGGAGGCGAAGTACTTCAAGGTGTGAGCCAGATGCGTGATCTCAGGCACGGATTGCTGCGTGCCGGACGGTTTCAGCGGGAACCGGGCCTAGGTGTATTACCCACTGAGGTTAGTGACGCGGCTTGCTGGTGGCTGACCCTTGAGTGAGGTGTGGCCTCGATGATGATTGTAGTCATGGAGCCAGGCCGGGAAAGCGGCAACGCGCTCGGCCTCTGAGGTGTAGGGGCGGGCGTAGGCCCATTCCTCGAGCATGGTGCGGTTGAAGCGCTCGACTTTGCCGTTGGTCTGGGGGCGGTAGGGCCGGGTTCGTTTGTGCGTGATGTCCGGGCCCAGGGCGTCTTTGAAGGCGTGGGAGCGGTAGCAGGAGCCGTTGTCTGTCAGGACGCGCTTCACGGTGATGCCGGCGGCGTTGAAGGCCTCGTTGGCGCGTTCCCAGAAGCCGGCGGCGGTCTCTTTCTTCTCGTCTTCGAGGATCTCGGTGTAGGCGAAGCGGGAGTGGTCATCCACGGCGTTGTGCAGGTAGGCGTAGCCGGGGCGCCGGTTCGCTTCGGTTCCGGTCTTGTTCCTCTTGCCCGCTGCCCTGTCCATGACGCGGTGCCCGCCGCCGTCGGGGATGCGTCCGAGTTTCTTGATGTCGACGTGGATCATGTCGCCGGGCTTCTCGTGCTCGTAGCGGCGGATCACCCGGCCCGTGGCACGGTCCAGCCAGGACAGTTTCGCCAGCCCGAACCGGGACAGGACCTTGTGCACGGTGGATGGGTGGATGCCCAGCAGATACCCGATCCGGGCCGGCCCCCACCGCCGGTTCACGCGCAGGGCGATGATCCGCCGCTCCCGCCGCTGCGGGGTCCGCGAGGGACACCTCAGTGGGCGGCTGGAGCGGTCCTCCATCCCGTCCTCGCCGTGTTCACGGTAACGGCCGGCCCAGCGTGCCGCTGTCGGCACGGACACCTGGAACCGCTCCGCAGCCCGACGCAACGGCCACCCGTCATCGACGACGCACTTGGCCAGCTGCAGCCGTCCCCGGGGAGCGAGAAAAGCATTAGGGTGGGACATGAAGACCTCCGTTTGTGGAACTGGACTCTAGACAAGCCCACTCCACCCGGAGGTCTTCTTTTTGTCACCTAACCACGCCGCCTGTCACCAACGTCCGTGGTTAATACACCTAGGCTTCCCCTATGGGAATTTTCATCACACTGCTTATTATCTGGCTTGTCCTTTCGATCCTCGGCTTCGTGGTGAAGGGCCTGCTGTGGCTGGCTTTCATTGGCCTGATCCTGTTCGTGGCCACGGCCGTGTGGGGCTGGCTCAAGCGGAAAACTAACGCCTGATCTCCTCCAGATCAGGTACGACGGCGGGTGGGGCCTTGGTGGCCTGCCCGCCGTCGTTGTATACCGGCTTCACCCGCCGGAGTGCGGCGATAATGGCCCGCCCCACCACAGCGATTCCGATGACCGTGGTGATGGCACGCAGGGTGTCCCAGCCCGCCGTCGAGGTCACCAGCGAGTAGAGCAGGAAGCTGCTGAGGTTGGTGGCCAGCGGCGCGCCGGGCTCGTAGGAGATGCCGGTGCCGGCGCCCACCGCGAAGGGCCAGAACCAAAGGTTCGTCAGCAGGCCGAACACGTAGGACGCCAGAACGCCGTAACCGCACAGCATCCACAGCTCGGCTTTGCCCCGCACCCGGCGGGGGAGCAGGCCGGCTCCCGCGCCCACCCACGCACAGGCGAAGATCTGAAACGGAGTCCAGGGGCCGATGCCACCCCACAAAGCGCTTGAGAGGGCGATGGTGGCGGCGCCGAGGAGCATACCGAAGCGGGGGCCGAAGGCCCGGCCGGCCAGGATCAGCAGGATAAACACTGCCTCCACACCCCCGACGCCGGTGCTCGCCACCCGCACCGCGGAACCCACTGCGGCCAGGACGCCGAGCAACGCCACCGTGTGAGCGGAGCGGACCGAACCGTCGAGGGACACAGCGATGGCGATGACGGCGAGCGGCGCAGTGGCCAGCGCCGCGTAGGGCAGGGCCGCAGCGGCATCCTCCGGGAAGGCCGCGGCGAGCAGCGGCCAGCAGAACGCTGCGAGGGCCAGAACGTTTGCCGCCGCGAGAACTGCGAGCTCGACGCCCCGCGGCATCCGGATGAGGCGCTGCCTAGCCGGGCTCTGGGTGTCTGTTTGTTCAAGGACCCGTGGCCACGGTGCGGCACCTGCTTGCCGGGGAAGCGGGAGGGGTGCTTCTGGTGCAGTGGCCGCCACGGAAGAGGGTGCGACGCCGTCACGCATCGGGAGGATCCGGGCGCCGAGGTCTTGGGCAAAGTCGAGGTCGTGCGTGGCGATCAGGACCGCCGCGCCCGAGTCCGCTGCCGCCCGCAACGCCGCCGAAACTGCTGCCCGCGCCGCAGGATCGAGTCCTCGGGTGGGCTCATCGATCAGGAGTACCTGGGGGTCGTCCATGGTCTGCAGCGCGATGGCAAGGATCCGGCGCTCTCCTGCCGAGAGGTCCCGGGGATGCTCGTGCCCGATGGGAATGCGGACCTCTCCTCGAAGACGGGCCAGGTGTGACGCCGCGGGCCTTGGGGGAAGCTGGTCATTGCGCCGGTCTGAGCGGCGCCCGGCACGCGTCTGGCGCCGCTCTGCTGCGCGGAGCTCACCGGCCACCGTATCCCTGGTGAAGAGGTCGTCCGAGGCATCCGGAACGAGGGCGACCCGGCCGCCGTCGACCGTGCCGCCGTCGACCGTTCCCTCACCGAGGGCGAGCGCCACCAGGAGGGACGACTTCCCGGCGCCGTTCGGCCCCACCAGGGCCATCACCTCACCGCGGTGCAGGGTCAGGGATGCTTTGTGCACGAGTGGCTTGCCCTTGCGGTGCACCGCGAGCTTTGTCGCAGTCAGCACTGGCACTTGCTCCGCCGGCTGTATAGGCGTTGGACGGGCGCCGCCAGCGAGCGACGGCGCGGATGGCGTGGCACCCGGTACCAGGGCGCCGTCGTCGATGGTCCACCACGAGTCGGCAACGGGGACCAGCGGCGCAGCCCGGTGCTCCGCCACGATGACGCAGACACCGTCGTCGCGGGCGAGGGAGTCAAGCACGGCGATGACGTGTCCGCGTGCTGCGGTGTCAAGATCGGCCAAGGGCTCGTCCACCAGGAGCAGAGCCGGATGATCCACCACCGCGGCCGCGATGGCCACGAGCGTTGCCTCACCCGCTGAGAGCGTGCTGACATTCCGGTCCAGCAGCGCCGACACCCCGATACGCTCCGCGACCTCCAGCACCCGGATCTTGGCGGTCCCGGATGCCATGCCGCGCAGCTCAAGTGCGAGGGAGATTTCGTCCCGGACCCGGGTGCTGGCGAATGCTGCGCGGGGATTCTGCAGTACGACGCCGATGAGGCGGGCGGTATAGCGCGGCGGCGTGGTGGCACGGTCCGTTCCGGCGACGCGCACGGTGCCGGAAATATTCCCGCCGTCAACGTGTGAAAGGAGGCCTGCGATACCCCGCAGGATGGTGGATTTGCCGGAGCCGGTCGGTCCGGTAATGACCGTTATGGACCCGCTCGACGGCGTGAATCCGGCGACGCGGACCTGCGCGTCGCCGATGCGGAAGTGTGCGTCCCGGACGAGGACCGGTGTTTCGGTACCTTGGCCGGGTTGGTGTGCGGCCCCGCTTCCGAAGCCGCGCAACTCCAAGGCCGCGGCGACCCGGCCCGCGTGCTCGAGGGTGCGCTCGAGCACCGGCACCAGGGCGCGGGGGCCGAAGCGTTCGCCCCGCAACCGAAACGCCAGGCGGACGGAGGTCACGGCGTCGGAGAGCGCCGGGAGCGCCGCCCACGCCACCACAAGCATCCGGGCTACTCCCTGCATGGGGCCGCGGCGGGCCAGGTGCACGAAGCCGCGGGCCACGTCCACCAAGGCGTTGAGCAGGCCGAAAGCGAGGAACATCCCGGCAATCGGCAGGGCGGAGAGGACCGCCGCCCACAGGCCGGGCGCCGTAACCGGACCGAGGAGGACCACGTGGGCGTACGGGGCTGGCAGCCGGATCGCCGACAGGTCGAGCAGCACCGGTTCGCCAATGCCCGCCCCGTTGAAGAGGATGCGGTAGATGACCCGCGCCGCGATGAAGACGACGGCGAGGACCGCCGCCGCGCGTAACGGCGCGGGTCGAAAGGTCATGCCGCGGGGGCGGCCGGTTCGCCGTCGACCGTGTAGAGCAGTTCCAGGCTCTCGCCCGGGCTCACCTGCAGGGTGGCGAAGCCTTCCTGCGCGTACGCCCAGTCACCGGAGGCCGGCTTAACCCAGAGCGCCCAGTAGGCGAAGGCGGCGGGCATCTTGGTGCATTTTTCCCGGTACGTGCCGCCCTTGTGGGCGATGTCGAGGTCGGCGGCGGGCACGCCGTTCACACGGCACACCAGTTCCTTGGGATATTCGGCAGTGCCCTCTGTTTTCACTTTTGCCTCGTCGAGCACCTTGGAAGCGGGCGTCGGCCCGTCCACGGTCACGCACACGGAGGAGTCAGCGGCGGCATGCTTCAGGGAGCCCGAATCGACGATGACCTTCACACCGGCGCAGGGCTCGGAGGCGGCACTGGATGAAGCTGCTGCCGTAGACGCCGCGGCAGAGGTGGCTGGCTGGGTGGCGGCCGGAGTGGAACAGGCGGCGAGGGTAAACAGGAGACCGGCGGCGGCGAGGGAGCTCGCGGCGGCGGTGCGGATCTTAGTCAAAGTCACGTGTCAAGGGTAGGGCGTTGCTGATCCGGATGCGGAGGCCGTCGTGTTGTGTGACGTTAGGTCTCCCTGTAAACCAACGTCGCAAACCCGCAGGCCCTTGCCACCTTGGATGGCGCCTGGTCGGCACCGTCGGGAGGGCCTCGGAATCCGGGGTGTGCGCTTAAACGAGCGGCCACGGGTAACGCATGCCGGTGCGGTCGACCGGTAGCACTCGGGCCTGCAGCAGGCGCTGCACGCGGCGCTGCAGCGCAGAGACCTCGTCCTCGTTGAGGAGGTCGGCCACCTCGGGCGGCACGGCCTCTGCGAGCGGGGCGATGTCCTCGAGCAGGGCGTCGGGAATGGGTTCACCGGCGAAGTCCCAGATCACGGTGCGCAGCTTGAAGCCCGCCGAGAAGCACAGCCCGTGGTCGATGCCCCAGATCCGTCCGTTATGGGCGCGCAGCACGTGACCGCTTTTGCGGTCGGTGTTGTTGGCGACGTAATCGAACAGGGCGATCCGCGCCAGCTCGCCGTGGGTCTCGGGTGCATCCTCGTACAGCGTGAAGTAGTGCTCCTGGAAGTCGCACTCGATGAACCACTGCAGCGAACCGACCCCCAGCGGCGCCTCCTCGCGGATCACTGTCGGCGGCACGAGTCCCCACGCCAGGGACTCGCTGAGCAGGTACGCCGCGCGTTCCCGCCGGAAGAGCCCGGGCTCGAAATCGGACAGCGGCCTTTCCCCGGCTTCCGGCTTGTAGACCGCATACGCAGAGTCGTCCCCGCAGGAAACTTGGACGAAGAACGTTTCGTTGCTGCTGCGCGGAATGCGTCCGAGCAGTTCAACGCGGCCCTCGGTGAGCAGCGTCAGCTCCCGGCCGGACACCGTCTGCCCCGTTTCACCGAACATCCCAACGCACGCAGCACCGAACTCACTGCGTCCTCAGCCCACTCAACGGTTCCGAGGTCGAATTCACCATCAGCACGGCGGGATCCTGTCCCTCCACAAACGAAATGGCTGAAACCGAGGCCGGGCTGATGACGATGCGCTGGAAGAGATCCAGGTGCGTGCCCAGGGCGTGGGCGACGGCGGCCTTGATGGGATCGGCGTGGGAGAAGCACACGACCACGCCCCCGGCGTGGGCGGTGCGGAGGGCCTCCAGGGCTCCGACGATCCGCGCCTGCATCTGCGGAAAGCTTTCGCCGTTCGGGAAGCGGAAGGCGGACGGATTGTGCTGCACGGTCTGCCACTCGGGCAGGGACGACAGGTCGGCGATCACAGCACCCGTCCACTCGCCGAAGTCGCATTCGAGCAGACCGTCGTCGTGCTTTACCTCCAGACCGGTGCGGGCCGCCGTCGGCTCAGCCGTCTCGCAGGCGCGCTCCAGCGGCGAGGAATAGACGGCGCTGACGGACAGGCCCTCAAGCCGTTCCGCGACCCGTTCGGCCTGGGCCCGGCCGCGGTCGGAAAGATGCAGTCCCGGAACCCGCCCGGGCAGCACCGTGCCCGTCGTCGGCGTCTCCCCATGGCGCACCAGCAGCAGGAGCGTGCCCTGCCGCTCGGGTGAGGGCTCCTTCGACGAAGAACCCGGTGCCGGCGATGCCGGACGCGCTGCTGCAGTCATCAGAATCCAGCGTAAACCGGCCGCATCCCAATGCGGAGGAATTCTGCAAGAATCCCTCGATTACCGGCCGGGTAGAGGTCTACCGTAGGAGAGTGAGCGATCGCCCCGATATCTTCACTGTTGGTGAACTGCGTGCCTCCGGCCACGTGCACAAGGACCTGCGCCGCGAAATCCGCGACAACCTGCTCGCGGCGCTCGCCGCAGGCCGGGACCCCTGGCCCGGGATGTTCGGTTTCCGCCGGACTGTCCTGCCCCAGCTCGAGCGGGCCCTGCTGGCCGGGCACGACGTCGTCCTGCTCGGCGAACGCGGTCAGGGCAAAACCCGGCTCCTGCGCACCCTGGCCGGACTGCTGGACGAGTGGTCGCCGGTGATCGAGGACTCGGAACTGAACGAACACCCCTACGAACCCATCACCGAGCACTCCCGCGCCCGCGCCCTCACCGAGGGGGACCGGCTGCGGGTGGCATGGCGGCACCGCTCGGAACGCTACGTCGAGAAGCTCGCGACGCCGGACACCTCCGTCGCGGACCTGATCGGCGACGTCGACCCCATGCGGGTGGCCGAGGGCCGGCGCCTGGGCGACCCGGAAACCATCCACTACGGCCTGGTCCCGCGCTCCAACCGCGGAATCATCGCCATCAACGAACTGCCGGACCTGGCCGAGCGGATCCAGGTCTCGATGCTCAACGTGATGGAGGAACGCGACATCCAGATCCGCGGCTACGTGTTGCGGCTGCCGCTCGACGTGCTCGTCGTCGCGTCCGCCAACCCGGAGGACTACACGAACCGCGGCCGGATCATCACACCGCTGCGGGACCGCTTCGGCGCCGAGATCCGCACCCACTACCCGATCGAGCTCGACGACGAGGTCGCCGTGATCCGGCAGGAGGGGCACCTGGTGGCCGGCGTCCCGCCCGTCATCCTCGAGATCCTGGCCCGCTACACCCGGGCGCTGCGGCAGTCCCCGGCGATCAACCAGACCTCCGGAGTCTCCGCGCGGTTCGCCATCGCCGGTGCCGAAACCGTTGCCGCCGCGGCCCTGCGCCGGGCCAGTGTGCGCGGGGAGGATGAGGCGGTGGCCCGGATCATCGATCTGGACGCCGCGGTGGAGGTCCTCGCCGGGAAGATTGAGTTCGAATCGGGGGAGGAAGGGCGGGAACAGGACATCCTGGACCACCTCCTGCGCATGGCCACCGCGGAAGCCGTCCGGGCGCACTTCCAAGGCATCGACATGGGTGCACTCGTGGCGGCGCTCGACGGGCACACCACGGTGTCCACCGGGGAACTGGTCACCGCACGGGAGTTCCTCGAGAACCTCCCGTCCCTCAACGGATCGCGCCTTTACGACGAGATCGGTGAGCGCCTGGGCGCGGAAAACGACGGGCAGCGCGCCGCCGCCGTCGAACTGGCACTGGAAGGGCTCTACCTCGCCCGGCGGATCTCCAAGGACTCCGACGACGAGGCGACGATCTACGGGTAGGCAGCTTGACGGTTAAGGAGGCCTCATGACCGCTCACCACCGGTCCCGGTACGGCCGCTACGCGGGCGGGCCCGATCCGCTCGCGCCGCCGGTGGACCTGGCGGAGGCGCTGGACGCCGTCGCCGAGGACGTCATGGCCGGCTACTCGCCCCGGCAGGCCCTGCAGGAATACCTGCGGCGCGGCGGCCGGAACCGGGAAGGGCTTGACGATCTCGCCGGCCGCGCCCAGCAGCGGCGCAAGGACCTCTTGGGTCGGCACAACCTGGACGGCACCCTCAACGAGGTCCGGAAGCTGCTGGACACCGCGGTGCTGGAGGAGCGCAAGCAGCTGGCCCGCGACGTGCGGATGGACGATACGGACCGCGCCTTCCGGGAGATGCAGCTACAGAACCTGCCCAAATCCACGGCAGCGGCGGTCAACGACCTGGCGTCCTACGACTGGCAGTCGAGCACCGCCCGGGAAGCCTATGAGCGGATCAAGGATCTGCTGGGCCGCGAAATTCTGGACCAGCGGTTCGCCGGGATGAAGCAGGCGCTCGAGGGCGCCACGGATGAGGACCGCGCGGCCGTGGCCGAGATGCTGCAGGACCTCAACGGGCTGCTCGACAAACACCGGCGCGGCGAGGATACCGACGCGGACTTCCAGGGGTTCATGGCCAAGCACGGCGACTTCTTTCCGGAGAACCCGCAGTCGGTTGAGGAGCTGATCGACGCGCTCGCCCAGCGCGCGGCCGCCGCCCAGCGGCTCCTGCAATCCATGTCCGCCGAGCAGCGCGAGGAGCTGATGCAGCTCTCCGCGCAGGCGTTCGGCTCGCCCGGGCTTATGGCACAGCTGGGCCAACTTGATGCGAACCTGCAGGCCCTGCGCCCCGGCGAGGACTGGACCGGCTCCGAACGCTTCGAGGGGGAGGAGGGGCTCGGGCTTGGCGACGGCACCGGCGTGTTGCAGGACCTTGCCGAACTGGACGAGCTGGCCGAACAGCTCTCCCAGTCCTACAACGGCTCCCGCCTCGAAGACCTGGACCTGGACGCCCTCGCCCGCCAGCTGGGGCAGGACGCCGCGGTGTCGGCCCGCACTTTGGCGGAGATCGAGCGGGCCATGCACGACGGCGGCTTCCTCCAGCGCGGGGCTGACGGCGACCTCCGGCTCTCGCCGCAGGCCATGCGGCGGCTCGGCCGGTCGCTGCTGCGGGACACCGCCAAGCAGCTTTCCGGCCGGCAGGGGCGCCGGGACACGCGGGTTGCCGGGGCGGCAGGGGAGCAGACCGGCTCCAGCCGCCAGTGGGAGTTCGGCGACGCCGAACCGTGGGACGTCACCCGGACCATCACCAACGCGATCCGCCGCACGATTGCCGGCGGCGGCGATCCGGGCCGCGGCCTGCGTCTGGCCGTAGGGGACATTGAGGTGACGGAGACGGAGGCGCGCACGCAGGCCGCCGTCGCCCTGCTGGTGGATGTGTCCTTTTCGATGGCCGCCGAGGGGCGCTGGGTGCCCATGAAACGCACCGCGCTCGCCGTGCACCACCTCGTTTCCACCCGGTTCCGCGGCGACCGGCTGCAGCTGATCACGTTCGGCCGCTATGCGCAGTCCATGGACATCGGCGAGCTCACGGCCCTGCCGGCGGTGCGGGAGCAGGGCACCAACCTGCACCACGGGTTGCTGCTGGCCGGCCGGTTTTTCCGCCAGCACCCGTCGATGCAGCCCGTCCTGCTCGTGGTGACCGACGGCGAACCCACCGCGCACCTGCTGGCCGACGGTGAGTCGTGGTTCTCCTGGCCGCCGGCCCCGGAGACCATCCGCGTCACGGTGGCCGAGCTGGACCGGCTGGGGCGTGCCGGTACCCAGGCCACGTTCTTCCGGCTCGGCGACGACCCGGGCCTGGAACGGTTCGTCCAGCAGATGGCACGCCGGATCGACGGCCGCGTCGTCGCGCCCGAGGCCGGGGATCTGGGGGCCGCGGTGGTGGGGGCGTACCTCCGCGCCCATTTCCGCGGCCGCCCCTACGACGACGCCGACTGGGCCAAATAGATGGAGGCGCCGCGTCGGTCTACGGCAGCCGCGAGGGGCTCAGCAGCGTCGAGTCTCCCGCACGATCGGGATCGAGGGGCACGGGACTGACCAGCACCGCCGGACCGCGGTGCAGGACGCCGTCGGAGAGTACCTGGCACCGCACGCCGCCACGCCCGCGCATGGCTTTGTGGGCGCCCGGGGCGAGCTTCGCATCCATCCACACACACGGATGCGCGGGCCGCCCGGCCTTGAAACGCACCAGCTCCCCGCCGGACTCCAGCGCGAAGTCGTGACCGAACAGCGGAGCCAGCTGGGCTCCCCGGATGTGCACGTTGCGGCGCGTCAGCAGCGGGTCAAGGGGTGCCGCTCCCAGATCTGCGGCGATCGCTTCGAGGGCCTCGACGGCGAACACAGTAACAGCGGCATCCATGTGCGCGGCTTTGCCGAAGAACCGGTCGCCGACGATTCCCTTGCCAGCCACGAAGGCCGCCTGCTCGGCATCTGTCGTGGGGACAACGGCGGCCCCCTCTCGTGCGCGGCCGAAGTAGGCGTGCGCCGGCGACACGAGCAGGTGCAGGATCTCGACGTCGTATCTGTAGCTAGCCGTCATCCCATCAAACTACCGTCTGGGGGTCCAGGCCGAACACGCGTCAGGGTCACGCCCGGCGGTGATCAGGGCTCGACGAGCGTCAGGATCGTTTCCGGACGGACGCCGTCGTATTTCATCGCTTCGGCTGCCGCTTCGGACTCCATGATTCGCTGGAAAGTTTCCATGTCGGGGACTTGGACGATCAGGCCTACACGGTGGCTCTTTGCCGGATCGATGAACGTTCGAACCGTGATGCCCAGAGGCCCGAATACCTCTTCCCTTTTTGGTGAGCTGAGCCAGTGCTCAACGTCGTCGACTTCGTGGAAGATCACTAATGTTGGCATCGTTGCCTCCGCTTTCTGGGGTGGTGCCAGGAGCCGGGCTGGTCAAGGGGCCGCGTCGGGACATCCTGATCATGCCGAACGTACCACGGCCTCGAATGCAGCGGTAGCGGGGAAAATCGACAGTTCGGCCCCTCGCAAAGCGGCCACTCGAGAAGCTTGGAAAGGTACTGGTTGGCGGCAGACGGGTGAACGACAGGCTCGGTGAATCAGCCCGCCAAAACACAAGCGGACGACGGCGGGAGGTTCCGCCGCTTCGACGGCCGCGTCGTCGCACCCGAGGCCGGGGACCTGGGCTCGTAGCCAGCGCCACAGCAACGTGGCGAGTTTCTGTCGGTAGGTGCTGCTAGCGTTCGAGAATAATTGCTTGACTATTGGGGAACCATGTCTGACTTGTCATCCGGCCAGAGGGACCTGCGCGAGACGGGTCAGCTCGTTGGCGTGCGATAGATCCTGTGCGAAGCCCGGCTCGGCCAGCGCGAGCGTCGAAGCAGGCCAAGAATCTTGAAACTAAGTGCGAAATCGAAAATAGGGGATATCCGTGCGTGAAATGAGCTTCACCGCCATCGATTTTGAGACAGCCAATAGTCAACGTGGTTCGGTCTGCGCAGTCGGCCTGGCAAGGGTCGTAAATGGAGAGATAGTCGAACGAGCATCTTGGCTGATCAAGCCGCCGAGCGGAATCGATCACTTTGAGCCCCGGAACGTCGGCATTCATGGCATCCGACCACAGGATGTTGTGACTGCACGTAATTGGGAAGAGTCACTCGCAAGCATCTTCCGATTCGCTGCTGGCGGCCACTTCGTGGCGTACAACGCCAGGTTTGATGCGAGCGTCATGAGAGCCGCCTCTGATGCGACTGGAATCGACCTGCCACAGCACGACTTCTATTGCGCACTGGAACTCGCCCGCGGGCATCTGGATCTCCCGCGTCACAAGTTGAACGACGTTACTGAACACTTAGAACTCCCGCCCTTTGAACACCACGAAGCCGGAGCGGATGCGATCGCGTGCGCCAGCGTGGTGCTTGCCATAGCCCGTATGCGACAGCTCGAGTCCGTCGCTGAGATGTGGGCTGCCCCGATCGGCGCGAAAAGAATCAAGGCTTCAGCGCCCACTAAGACACGGACCCCGGTCGGCGGGCAAATTAATTACACGACCGAGCGGAACCTTCGCCTGGCTGATCTGCCGCAACCCAATGCCGCCGCCGACCCGCAGCATCCCTTTTTTGGTCACACATTCTGTTTCACGGGTGAGCTGCAGAGTTTCTCAAGGCTTGACGCCATGGCCGCGGTGGCGGACTGCGGAGCGACCAATCGTCAGGGAGTGACCAAGAAGACAACCTATGTCGTCCTCGGGCGGTCAGACTCTATGCACTCGGCATCTGCCGGGGACTTGGGCGCTTCCGGTAAGGAACGCAAGGCCTTCGACTACATGGCACTGGGCCAACAAATCACGGTGCTGGGCGAGCGGCAATTCGTTCAGCTTCTGGTCGGTGCGAAAGTCAACAGGGAGGTCTTGCCGTCCGTGCCTCTTGTGGCACCCGTCGTTCCTGGCACCAGACCGAAGGCCAAAGCTGGGACATCGAATCGTCCTGCTTCTGCCAGTACGCCACGGTGGCTAATCACGCTCAAGCGAGTCTTTGGCCTGAAGTAACCATCTGAATGGTCAAACCTGGACAGAGGCCAGGCAGCTTCAGTCCCCGGGAGAGGTAAAACGCAAACGGACGACGGCGGGAGGTCCCGCCGTCGTCCGCTCACCAGGTTCATTCCTGGGCGCTGAGGTTCCAGTGAACTCGGATGGCCTCAGCAATCGGGCCAGCGCTGACGTCGACTCGGAAAGCAACGGGCGCGGTCCCTGTCTCTTCGATGACCGAGTCACGGTAGACGCGGCCGCACGAGGGACACAGGGTGTAGAGATCCTCATCCGCAGGCCATTCCGCCAGCTCGGCGGGAACCGGGCTGATGTCTCCGATGTAGACGGGGACGCCCTGTGAGTTGGCCTGAATCAACCCGTCCTGGCTGACGGTGTTGCCGCACACGCAGGTGATGGTGGTGACATCGTGATCGATGACATCGGCGGTTTCAGAGTCCATGATGACCTTCCCGGCGCTGGAAGAGACGTTCTGGTACCAGCTTATGCCTGCCGACCGGACCCTGCCATCGATCCCAGTGCAACGGAAGGGGTGGTCCGGAGACGATGTTCCAATGCCTGTCCTGCTCGTGGTGACCGACGGCGTACGCGGCAGTTCAACCGGCTCGGCATAAGGTGGGTTGTCGGCAAATTGAAATGCCTAGTCAACTTTTATCTGACCAAGGCGGAATAGTAAGAGGCGCGAGGGCGCTCCTCGCCTCCCGAAGGATGGAAGAACGCATGATGCCAGCTGCCACCCGGAACGCGCCGGACCGCACTGCCAGGATCGGCTTCGCCTTCATCGGTGTTCTGCTCATCGCGGTTAACCTTCGGGTGTCCTTTGTCAGCGTGGGACCGGTACTTGGGAACATCAGCAGCGACCTTGAGTTATCTAGTGCCGCAGCGGGGTTCCTCACGGGTCTTCCGCTCATTGCCTTCGCAGTCTTCTCACCCGTGGCACCCGGCTTCGCTTTCCGTCTGGGTCTTGACCGGGCACTGTGGATGTCCCTGCTGATCCTCGCCTCGGGCATCGTGCTTCGCTCCTTACCGGTGCCCGGCGTCATCTGGGCGGGCACCGCACTGATCGGCTTGGCCATCGCGTTTCTCAATGTCCTGGTGCCCTCCCTGGTAAAGCGGGACTTTCCGATGAGGGTCAGCCAGGTCACCGGAAGCTACACCGCTACACAGGCCGCTTTCGCCGCGATCGGGGCAGCCGTCGTCGTTCCCGTGGCACAAACGTCCCCGGCGGGATGGCGGCTTTCCCTCGGAATCTGGGTGGGGCTGGCTCTCATCGCCATGGCGGTGCTCCTGCCGTGGCTGCGCCGGCACAGGGTAGGCGCCGCGTTGGGCGCCGCGCACGCCACCGGGCCGGAGGTTTCCTACCGGTCGCCCTGGGCCTCAGCCTTGGGCTGGCAGGTGACAATCTTCATGGGACTGCAATCGATCGCCTTCTACGTCCTGATGGCTTGGTTGCCCACCATTGAACAAAGCCAGGGGGTTCCCGCGACTACGGCGGGCGTTCATCTGTCCGTATTCCTGCTCATCAGCGTGTTCGCCAGCCTTGCCACAGGGGGAATCCTTCACCGCGGTTCGGACCAGCGGCTTGTATCCTTCACGAGCGGCGGGCTCACGTTCGCGACGTTTCTCGGGCTGGCACTTGCGCCGGATTTCACATTGCTGTGGGTCATTCTTGGGGCAATCGGGTGCGGGAGCCTCATTGTCATCGCCCTGTCGCTGTTCAGCCTCCGGACTGTGAATTACCCGCAGGCAGCGTCCCTGTCCGGCATGGCACAATCCGTCGGCTACGGTCTCGCTGCGGTGGGGCCGGTGATGTTCGGTGGACTTCGGGACGTGAGCGGAGGCTGGACGCTTCCGCTCCTCGTCACCGCGGGCATCATGGCGGTTCTCGCCGTGACGGGTCTGCTGGCCGGGCGTGACCGGGTGATCAGCGGGTCAGCCTGATATAAGGTCCGGTGCGGACGTCCAGGCCGATGACTCCCGCAGCGGTGCAGATGTGGGAGAGGCGATCGAGACCGCGGCGTCAGGCACCAGGGCGCAGGGGGATCACTCGCATCCGGAACGTGCCAAGACAGGCGAAGCGCCCGTCGAGCAGATGTTCAATGACCCCGCCATGACCAAGGGGCAGCGGACCGTGACCACCTCGGCGAGCAGGGTCTGTCCGGCCGGAATAGCGGCGTCGGAGGCCCGCCCCGTTAGAATTCAGGTGTGAAAGCAGATGTCTTGGCGGTGGCGGCATGAGCGAGGACGCCGCGAAAGAGCTTAGGCGCCCTCCCACGGCCCAGGCTTTCGTCCTTACCGAGCTTCGGCGCGCAATCATCGCAGGGGAGTTCCTGCCCGGACAGCCGCTTCGTCAGAACACTCTCGCCGAGCGGTTCGGTGTCAGCCGCGTTCCCGTCCGCGAAGCATTCAAGGTCCTCGAAAGCGAGGGCCAGGTGGTCTACGAGCCGCACCGCGGCCATAAAGTCGCCAGCCTGTCACTCACGGACCTCCTGGAGGTCTACCGGCTCAGGCAGCTGCTGGAATCCGAGGCCGCCCGGGTTGCCGTTGCGAACCGGAGCGACGGTGTGCTCGCCGCGATGAGGGCGGCGGCCAGGGACGTTGAACTGGCCAGCGCCGCCGGTGATCTGCTGAAGATGACCGAGGCGAACCGGCGGTTCCACTTCGAACTGTTGGCAGCGGCCCGCATGCCGCGTCTGGAACGGATCGTCCAGGTCCTGTGGGACGCCACCGAGGCGTACCGGTTCGTGTACTACGGGGCGGAAAGCAACCGGGCCAGGGTGGAGCGGGAACATGCCCGGATCGTCAAGGCCTACGCGGAGGGGGACGCGGAACTGCTTGTCGCCCTGCTGGACGAGCACCGGGAACACGCCGTGGATGCCCTCCGAACCTTCCTGGAAGTCCCGAGCCAGATAACATAACGATTGTGTGACACGGGTTACACTTAACCGTAAAATTGGATACATTATCCAAATGGTCTTTCGAGAAACCTGCAATGATGCGGCGTTCAACGCAGGCGTGGCACAACCGCCCGCCGGATTGTCGTGCCGTCCGTGAACGACTGGCTCGGATTGAGCGGTGCCCGGGTCCTGGTTGCCGGCGCCGGCGGAATCGGGAGCGCCTGCATTAAGGAATTCGTGGCAGCCGGGGCGAGCGTGCTCGCGGTGGACCGCGATGACTCGCGGCTGGCTGCCCTTGGCCCGGGCGCGGCCACCGAACGTCTCGACCTCACGACCACGGAGGGCTGCGATGATGCCGTTGCGGCAGCCCAGGACCGGCTCGGCGGGCTGGACGTTCTGGTGCACTCCATTGGCGTCAACCACCGGGTGCCGATTCTCGAAACTGCGGATGAGGACTGGAACCGCATCCTGGAGATCAACCTCACCAGCGCCTTCCGGCTGGGCCGCGCAGCCGGCCGCGTGATGGTCGAGGCCGGCTTCGGGCGACAGATCTACTGCTCCTCGGTCTCCAGCATCCTGGCACATCCGGACCACGGCCCCTACGCAGCCAGCAAAGGAGGCATCAACCAGCTGGTCCGGGTCATGGCCCGCGAGTGGGCCTCCCGCGGAGTGACGGTGAACGCCATCGCCCCCGGCTACGTGGAGACGGAACTTACCAGGACGCATCTGGACCGCCCCGGGGTCCGCGAGCACTACACCTCGATGGTCCCGGCCGGCCGGCTCGGTACGGTCAACGACCTCACCGGTCCCGTTCTCTACCTGGCCTCACGCCAGGCGGCGTTCGTCACCGGCCATGTCCTGTACGTGGACGGGGGCAGGACCCTTGTCTGAATCGACGCACCGGGAAGCCTCGTCCGCCGCGCCGGGATCACCCCGGGTCGGCCGCTTCCCCCTCCTCGCCCCGGATGAACTCTCGGATCAGCAGCGCGATCTGTATGGCGCCATCGCCGGCCCGCCGAGGGGAAACGGGCCGTTTTCCATCGTCGACGAAACCGGCCGCCTCAACGGCCCCTTCAACGCGCTGCTGTACTCGCCCGCGATTGGAAACGCGGTACAGGCCCTGGGTGCCGCCCTGCGCTTTGGCGGGTCACTGCCGGACCGCACCCGGGAACTGGTCATCTGCGCCGTCGCCGCGGAACTGGAATCCGCCTACGAGTGGTATGCGCACAGCCGGGTCGCCACAAGCGTGGGCATCAGCGGCACCGAGCTGAACCAGCTGCGCGACGGCGAATTCCCGGACACGCTGACCGCCACCGAAAGCGCGGCGCTGGGCCTCACGCGCGCCCTGCTGCGCGGCAAAACCGTCGGCCACGAAATACATGCGGCCGCCCTTGAACACTTCGGACACGAAGGCATTACGGAGCTTTCGGTGCTGGTGGGCTACTACCGCCTGCTGGCAGGCATCCTCGCCGCCGGGGATGTCCCCGTTCCGCCAGCCGGCACCGGAGAACCGCACATCCGGCCGACTGACATTCATCCAACCCACACCATCACCACCTAGGGAGAACAACCATGACCGCTATGACCATCCCTGCCCGGAGGCGCTTGCAGCGTCTCTGCGCAGCAGCAGCCCTTGTACCGGCAGTTTTCCTCACCGCGTGCGGCAGCCCCGCCCCCAGCGGCGGCGGTGGCGGGGGAGGCGGCGCGTCGGGCCAGGGCGGCACGTTGTCCATCGCTACGGGCGGCACCGGCGGCGTCTACTATCCGCTGGGTGGTGGCTTCGCCACCGTGATCGGGGACAAGGTCGAGGGCTACAATGCCACCGTCCAGGAAACGAACGCTTCCGTGGACAACATGCTGCTGATCGAGAACGGGTCGGCGCAGCTCGCCTTCGCTGTGGGCGACGTGGTTTCCGATGCAGTCAAAGGCGAGGGCGAATTCAAGGGAAAGCCCCTGGAGGTCTGCTCCCTTGGCAACATCTACAACAACTTCATGCAGGCCGTCACGGTTAACGACAAAGGCATCCAGAACGTAAAGGACATGGCGGGCAAAGTCGTCTCGGTCGGCGCGCCCAGCTCCGCCACCGAGGTAGGGGCGCTGCGCATCCTCGAGGCCGCCGGAATCGATCCGACCTCGGGCATCCAGCGCCGCCAGCTCGGAGCGGCCGAGACCGTCGCTGCGCTGCGCGACGGAACGATCGACGCCGGATTCTGGTCGGGCGGGCTGCCCACCGGCGCGTTGATTGACCTGGCCGGCGACGGCGACATGAAGCTGCTGCCGATCGGGGAGTACGCGGACCCGCTCGCGCAGAAATACGGCGCTTACTACGTGAAGCAGGACATTCCGGCCAACACCTATGAAGGGCAGACCGAGGCCGTCCCGGCGATCGCTTCGCCGAATATCCTGGTTGCCAGCAAGAAAATGGACCAGAAGCTTCAGCAGGACATCACCACCGCCCTCTTTGAGAACAAGGAGGCCTTGATCAAGGTCCATCCCGCAGCCAGTGAGATGGATCGGGCCACCGCGGGGAAGGTCGCCTTCGTGGAGACCTGCCAAGGTTCGAAGGCCTACTTCGACAAGGCCGGAAGCTAGGACCCCATGCCTAAGCCAGCCGCCGCCGTCGTCGGCCTCGTTTGCCTCGGCATGCTGGGAGCGGGTGGGATTGCCGTGGCCGGCGCGCCGGCTGAATCCCACGGTCCCCGTGCCCTGGTGATCAGCAACGACGGCGGCGTGCTGGCCAGCATTCCCCTTTCCGGGGACACGTTCGCGGTGAGCTACCGCAATTCGATCTACGGCACCGTCGCTGAAGAGCGGTACACCGTGCAGGAGGACGGAAGCTACCGCCTGGCGCAGCTGGCCGCCGACCAGCTGGCGGTGCTTGAAGAGTACTACGCCGTCCCCGGACCGCCGTCGGCGGCCGGGGACACCGACCGCAGGGAATGGGTGACCGACCCCGACCCGGGGCACCCCGCGGAGTTTAGCCGGCTGTCGCTGGCAGCAACGGACCTGGGCCGCCGCACCGTGTACATCCCGGGTGCCCCGCCGCTTGAACTATGGAAGTTAGTCGAAGACAGCGACCCGTTCGTTGTGTTATCCCTCAAGGAGACCCCATGACCGAGACACCCAACGGCAACGGAGCCGTTGACGCACGCACCTCGCCTGAACCCCCGGGGAGTACCGTGCGGAAGGGGAACACCGAGCGGGCGGACGCGGACAATGACGCCGCCGTCAACCCTATGGACCTGGCTAGGGACGGGGTGATTGACGAAGAGGCGCTGATCGCGGAGTTTGAGGCGGAGAAACCCGCACGCCACTTGAGCGGGCTACCCGGCACCGCGGTGAAAATCATTGGTGTGGCATTGTCCCTGTTTGCGCTCTATTGGGTCTTCAATCCGATGCCCACCCAGTTCTACCTGCCCGCGTTCCTGATGTTCGGGCTGCCCCTGACCTTCCTGGTCTACCGCGGGTGGGGCCGCTCGGCTGCGGCCAAGGAGGCCGGACGTTCCGACAACCCGCCCATCCTGGACTGGCTGCTCGCCGCCATTGCCGTGGTTCCGTTCGCCTACATCATCTCGGACTGGGACAGCTTTTTCCGCCGCGCAATCACGCCGACCTACCTCGACCTGGCCATGGGCGTGATCGCGATCCTGGTCACGCTGGAGGCAGCCCGCCGGACGGTGGGCATCCTCGTCCCGCTTGTCGTGATGGGCTTCTTCGCCTATGCGGCGTTCGGTTCCTTCGTTCCTGCTCCGTTCAACACGGCCTCCTTCAACTGGATCCGGCTCATTGGCCACAACGTCATGGGCACACAGGGGCTGTTCGGGGTTCCCACCGACGTCGCGGCATCGTACATCATTCTTTTCACCATCTACGGCGCCGTCCTGGGCGCCTCGGGCGCCACCAAATTCTTTATCGACCTCTCGTTCTCCGCTTTCGGGCAGTCGAAATCGGGCCCCGGCCGGACCGTGACCCTGGCCGGCTTCCTGCTCGGCACCGTGTCGGGTTCCGGCGTCGCCACTACCGTGACCCTCGGTGGCATCTCCTGGCCCCTGCTGCGCAAGGCCGGCTACCCGAAGGAACACGGCGGCGCCATCCTGGCGGCTGCCGGTATCGGCGCCATCATGTCCCCGCCCACCCTCGGCGCCGCAGCCTTCATCATCGCCGCGCTGCTCGGAGTCTCGTACCTCCAGGTGCTCATCTGGGCCACCATTCCCACCGTCCTCTACTACTTCGGCATCATCCTCGCCATCGAAATGGACGCCCGGCGGTTCAAGACCAGGGCGGTGGAGCTGGACGTCAAGCCGGTCGGCAAACTGCTGCTGCGGTTCGGCTACCACTTCAGTTCCCTCATCGCGATCGTGGTGTTCATGTCCCTGGGCATGACACCGTTCCGGGCCGTGGTCTACGCTACGGGTCTCGCATTTATCCTCAGTTTCCTGGACCGCCAGTCCTGGCTGACGCCCAAGCGCATCTGGGACGCGCTCGCCCTCGGCGCCATGGGCGCCCTCTCCGTGATCCCCGTTATGGCGGCCGCCGGCCTGATCGTCGGCATCATGACCCTCACCGGCCTGGGCCTGAAGCTTGCGAACATCATCGTGGACTTTGCCGGCGGCAGCCTTCTCCTGACCGCCATCTTCTCCGCGATCTCCGTCACCCTCCTGGGACTTGCCGTGCCGGTAACGGCCAGCTTCATCATTTCGTGGGTGATCATCGGACCCGCCCTGCAGGATGTCGGCGTGCCGGCCTTCGCGGCTGCGATGTTCATCTTCTACTACTCGGTGCTCAGCGAGGTGTCACCGCCGACCGCACTGTCGCCGTTCGCGGCGTCGGCCATTACCGGCGGAAAGCCCATCAAGACGATGTGGCTCACCTGGCGGTACACGCTGTCGGCGTTCCTGGTCCCGTTCATCTTTGTGCTGTCCGACGACGGCGTCGGGCTGCTCCTGCAGGGCGGTCCGGGGACGGTTGCACTGGCGTTCGTGGTCTCGCTCCTGGCTGTGGCCTCCCTTGCCGTGGCAACCGGGGCCTGGCTCCTCGGCCCGGCCCGCTGGCCCGAAAGGATTCTGCTGGGCGTCGGGTCACTGCCCATGCTGGTCATGGAACCCCTCTACATCGGTATCGGGGCGGCCATCATCGCCCTGGGCGTCCTGGTCCATATCCTCGGGCTGCGCCGGCATCGCCGGGACGAACCGGACGGCGCCGCCGGCGTGTCCGCGTCCCGGGAGGCAAAGCCAGAGCGGACGTGACCTTCACGGGCGCCGCGGCTGGCGTCCGCAATGCCCGGACGCCAGCCGCGGCGCCGCCGCTGGCCAGCGCCGGCCCCACAGTTTCGATGGCCCATGGCCGAAAGGACAACGCATCACTATGACGACACCAATCCCGCACCTCGCCCCAGGGCTCTGGGGAGTCCTGGCCACACCGTTCAGCGGACCGCATTTTGCCGTGGACACCGATTCCCTGCGCCGCGAAGTGCAGCTCTACACCGCAATACCGGCCACCGGAATGGTGGTGCTTGGCGTCTTCGGCGAGGGGGCATCCCTGGATGCCGGGGAGCAGGCCCTGGTGGTGCGCACCGTCGCGGAGGAGGGGAAGGACACGCCGCTCGTGGTGGGCCTTTCAGCCCGCTCAACAGCCGTGGCGCTGGAGCAGGCCCGAGTCGCGGTTAATGCTGCGGGCAGCAACCTCGCCGCACTGATGGTGCAGGCCAACAGCTCCGATCCCGAGGTGCTCGCGGCCCACCTGACCGCCGTGCACCAGGCAACGGGCGCGGGAATCGTGCTGCAGGACTACCCCGTGGCGTCCGGCGTGAACATCAAGGCGGGGCAGATCCTCGAGGTCCTGGCGCAGTGCCCGTTCATCGTGGCCGTCAAATCGGAAGCACCGCCGACCGCCTCCGCGATTGCCACGCTGACGCGCGCCACGTCCGTACCCGTATACGGCGGACTGGGGGGAGTGGGACTGCTGGATGAGCTGGCCGCCGGCGCGGCCGGTGCCATGACCGGATTCTCGCATCCCGAGGGCCTCCAGGCCGCGCTGACAGCATGGGCCGACGGCGGCTTCCGCGCCGCCCGCGAGGCCTTCGCCCCGTGGCTGCCGCTGGTGAACTTCGAGGCCCAGCCCGGCGTCGGGCTGGCCCTGCGCAAGGAAGTACTGCGCCGCCGCGGCATCATCGCCGAGTCCAGCGTGCGGCCGCCCGCTCCGAAACTGCCGCAAGCCCTGGCGGACCTGATCGATGCCCACCTCGAAGCCGTTCGGGCGGTGACCGCCTGATGGAGACCGGTCTGAAGGGAAAGAACGTCCTGGTTCCGGGCGCAAGCTCAGGGATAGGCCTCGCCATCGCCCGGGCGTTGGCCGCGGAAGGCGCCAACGTGGTGCTGGCTGCGCGTCGCGGGGACCTGGTCCGGGCGGAAGCTGCCCGCCTGGATTCCGCCGTCGGCATCGGCATTGACCTCACGGACGTCGGCGCCCCTTCCGCACTGGCGGAAGCCGCGGTGGAGGCCTTTGGCCCCGTCGACGTGCTCATCCTCAACGGCGGCGGACCGCCTCCCGGCGCCGCCGCGGACGTCTCCGACGGACAGGCCCTTGACGCCGTGCACCAGCTGCTGCTGCAGCACATCCGGCTCACCGCCCTGGTGCTACCCGGCATGCGGGAACGCGGGTGGGGGCGCGTCGTGGCAGTGGGCTCCAGCGGGGTGCAGCAGCCGCTACCCAACCTGGCGCTGTCCAACATCGGGAGGGCCGGGCTCGCCGGTTACCTCAAGACCCTGGCGGCGGAGGTGGCAAAGGACGGCGTGACCGTCAACATGGTGCTCCCGGGCCGCATCGACACCGATCGCGTTGGCTCACTGGACGCAGCGGCGGCCAAACGCACCGGCCGCTCGCCGGAGGAGACGAGGGCGGCCTCGGAAGCATCGATCCCTGCAGGCAGGTACGGCAGGCCCGAGGAATTCGCGGCAGTCGTGGCCTTCCTGGCGAGCGGACCTGCATCCTACGTGACCGGGGAACAGATCCGCTGCGACGGCGGACTCGTCCGTTCCTACTAACCGAGAGAACAATCCATGACTTCCCGCATCCTTCATCTCTGCGCGATCCGCGACGGATCCGCCCCCGACAGCGCCAACCCCGGGCAGGCCCGCGAAGAGGCGGCCGTCGTCCACCCGCAGCGCGGAGCCGCGCTGGTCCGCGACCTGCTCCCGGGCTTTACCGGCGACATCCTCGACGTCCTCACCGGAGACCTGCTCGGGGACCTGGAAACGGCCGCCGCCAGCGCCGACGACGCCGTCTTCCAAGATCCTGAGCAGCTCAGCTTCGGCGCCCCGTACCGTCACCCCCGCATGCTGTGGGGGATCGGCCTGAACTACGTGGAGCACGCCTGCGACCTCACCGAGGCGGTGCCCGACGAGCCGGCCTCGTTTATCAAAGGCGACCACACGGTCATCGGCCCGGACGAGAACATCCCGATACCGGAGCAGAGCCATCGCACCACGACCGAAGCGGAGATCGCCGTCGTGATCGGCCGCTATTGCCGCAATGTCGAGCCGGAGGATGCACTGTCCTATCTGGCCGGCGTCGTACCGGTCCTGGACCAAACGGCCGAGGACATCCTGCAGCGCAATCCGCGGTTCCTCACCCGCTCCAAGAACTTTCCGGGATTCTTTTCCTTCGGTCCCCGGATCGTGCCCCTCGCCGAGGTGGAGGCTGCCGCCGGTTCCCTGGCCGAGGTCACGGTATCCACCGTGGTCAACGGGGAGGTGCGCCGCAGCAATACGGTCTCGAACATGCGCTACGACCCGGCATACCTGATCAGTTTCCACAGCAAGGTCATGCCGCTTTTCCCCGGTGACATCATCTCCACGGGAACCCCCGGAGCAGTCCATATCGAACCGGGGGATATCGCCGAATGCCGCGTCACGGGGCTCGGAACCCTCCGTAATCCCGTGACCGCCTCCAGCGGAGACCCCGGAACCACAACCGAAGGAGCTGACGCTCGTTGAACAGCGCACAACTTGTCCCTGACGGCCCTCCCGCCGCCGCACCCCTGGCCGGAATCAAGGTGGCGGATTTCTCCCGGGTCCTCGCCGGACCCTTTGCCACCATGATGCTCGCTGATTTCGGCGCCGATGTGATCAAGGTGGAGAGCCCGGCCGGCGACGACACCCGGGCCTGGGTGCCGCCCGTGGACGAACACGGCGCGGGCACGTACTTCTCCAGCGTGAACCGGAACAAGCGCTCGGTCGTGTGCGACCTGCGCACCGAGGAAGGACTCGCGCAGGCCCGGGACATAGCGCTGACCGCCGACGTCGTTGTTGAGAATTTCCGGCCGGGCGTGATGCAGCGGTTCGGCCTGGACTATGAAAGCCTCCGCGCGGAACGCCCGGACCTGGTCTACTGCTCCATCACCGGATTCGGAAGCAAGGGCGGGGCGCATCTGCCCGGATACGACCTCCTGGTCCAGGCCGTGGGGGGACTGATGAGCGTCACCGGATCCCCTGAGTCGGAACCGAGCAAGGTGGGAGTGGCGCTGGTGGACGTGGTGACCGGCCAAAACGCAGTGGTGGGCATCCTGGCCTCGCTGCGAAGCCGCGACCAGACCGGCAGGGGCCAGCGGGTTGAGGTCAACCTGCTGTCCTCGCTGCTGGCCGGGCTCGTCAACCAGGCGTCCAGCACCCTCGCCACCGGCGAATCCCCGCAGCGCATGGGCAACGCCCATCCCAGCATCGCCCCTTACGAGACGCTGCAGACCGCGGACGGGCCGCTCGCCCTGGCGGTCGGAACGGACAAGCAGTTTGCTGCCCTGACCCGGGTGCTGGGCGTTCCCGGACTTTCGGAGGACAGCAGGTTCCGCGGAAACGAGAACAGGGTGGCCCACCGGGTCGAGCTGAAGGCGTTGCTTGAGGAACAGCTTCGGAAGAGGACGGCGGTGGAATGGTCGGGACTTCTGAGCGAGGCGGGCGTACCCGCCGGCAAGGTCAACTCCATCGTGGAAGCGATCCAGCTCGCCGCCGACCTGGGGCTGGAGCCCGTGGTGGAGATTGCCGACGGGTCCAGCCCCCGAACCTCCCGGCAGGTGGCCAACCCCATCCAGCTCTCCGAAACGCCCGCCACGTACCGGCGGCTGCCGCCGCTGCTCGGCGAACACCGCGGCGCGACCTTCGCGGAGCGGAACAAACCGGCAGCCCGCCAACCCACCCCCACCGGAAAGTAGAACCATGACTGACACTTCAGACCTCATCGGCATCGACACGCTGCTCACGCCGGAGGAACTCGCCGTGCGGGAGAAAGTCCGCGGCTTCGTGGACTCCGTCATCAAACCGAATATCGCCGGCTGGTTCGAGCGCGCGGAATTCCCGCTGGAGATTGTCCCGCAAATGGCGGAACTGGGCCTGCTCGGCATGCACATCAAGGGCTACGGCTGCCCCGGCCGGAGCTCGGTGGAGTATGGTCTGGCCGCCCTGGAGCTGGAGGCCGGCGACTCGGGTCTGCGGACGTTTGTCAGCGTCCAGGGTTCGCTGGCCATGAGTGCCATTGCCAAGCATGGATCGGAAGAGCAGAAACTCGAGTGGCTTCCGCGCATGGCCGCCGGAACTGCCATAGGCTGCTTCGGCCTCACCGAGCCCTCCGCCGGATCCGACCCCGGAAACATGCTGACCTTCGCAAAGCGCGACGGCGACGACTGGATCCTCAACGGCAGCAAGCGCTGGATTGGGCTGGCCTCGGTGGCGCAGGTGGCCATCATCTGGGCCATGACCGACGACGGCGTCCGCGGATTCGTCGTCCCCACCGACACCCCGGGCTTCAAGGCCACGCCGATCGAACAGAAACTCTCCATGCGCGCGTCCATTCAGTGCGACATCGAACTGACGGACATCCGGCTGCCGGCCAGTGCCATGCTTCCCAACGCCAAGGGGCTCCGCGGCCCGTTCGAGTGCCTCAACGAGGCCCGGTACGGCATCATCTGGGGTGCCATGGGAGCGGCCCGTGACAGCTTCCTCACGGCGCGGGACTACTCGCAGCAGCGCATGCAGTTCGGCAAACCGCTCGCCGGCTACCAGCTGACCCAGGAGAAACTGGTCAACATGGCACTGGAGATCAACAAGGGCACGCTGCTGGCCCTGCAGCTGGGCCGGCTGAAGGACGCCGGCGTCCTCCAGCCGCACCAGATCTCCGTGGGCAAGCTGAACAACTGCCGCGAAGCGATCAAGATCTGCCGCGAGGCCCGCGCCATGCTCGGCGGCAACGGCATCACCCTGGAGTACTCCCCGCTGCGCCACGCCAACAACCTCGAGAGCGTGCGCACCTACGAGGGAACGGACGAGGTGCACACGCTGATCCTGGGCAACCACATCACCGGGATCCCGGCCTTCCGCTGAGGAGACCCTGCCGGAAGCCGCGGCCGAGCCGTCGCGGCATCCGGCGGGCCTGACCCATTGGCGGCCCTGGCCGGGTAGGTCACGGGACCTGTCCTGCGTCAGTGCGGGAGCTGCCCCCTGGCCCGCCCGGGGACGTCGCGCCCCTCGAGCGCCTGGTTGACGATGTATTCGGCGATGGCCAGGGAGGAGGTCGCGCCCGGCGAGGGCGCGTTGCGGACGAGGACCATGTCCTGGCGGCGGGCAATCACAAAGTCATCCACAAGCGACCCGTCCCCGTTCATCGCCTGGGCGCGGACACCCCGCGTGCCGGGAACGATCGACGCACCCTCGAGCGAGGGGACGAAGCGCATGGCCTCGCCGATGAACTTGCGCTTGCTGATGACCGTCTGAAATTCACGCACTGCCGACGGCAGGTTTTTGCGGGCGAAGTTCCAGAAACCGGGGAACAACGCGTAGTCCAGGACATCGCGCACATTGACGTCCTTCCAGGAGTAGGATTCCCGTCCGAACGAGATGAAGGCGTTGGGACCCAGCATCATTTCGCCGTCGATGCGCTTCGTGAGGTGGACGCCAAGAAAAGGGTGCTGCGGGTCAGGGACCGGATAGATCAGGCCCTTGACCTGGGTGCGTGCCTCCGGGCCGAGGAGAAAGTACTGCCCGAAGAACGGCACGATGCGCGGGGTGGAGGGTTCCCCCGTCGACGCGGCCAGCCGGTCGGATTGAAGCCCGGTGCAGGCCACCGCAAGGTCGTAGTGCTCACCTCCGCTCCTGGTGTGCACCACAACGCCGTGCCCCTGCTGTTCCAGGGAGCTGACTTCCTGTCCCAGCCTGATCTGCCCGCCTGCCTGGCGGACATCGTCGGCGAGGGCGTTGGTGACAGCGGCGTAGTCAACGATGGCCGTTTCAGGCGAGTGCAGAGCCGAGAGCCCGACAGCATTCGGCTCCACGTCCTTGATCTGGGCGCTGCTGAGCATCGCGGCCCCGGGCACACGGTTGGCTTGCGCCCGGACAAAGATGTCCTCCAGCCGTCGGCTTTCCTCGGCCGTCTGCGCGATGACCAGCTTTCCGCACTGATCGTAGGGGAGCTGCTTGGCGGAGCAGTATTCCTTCAGCAGATCGACTCCCCGGCGGCACAGGGTGGCCTTCAGGCCGCCGGGTTCGTAGTAGAGGCCGGCATGCACCACCCCGGAGTTGTGGCCCGTCTGGTGATAGGCGAGTTTGTCCTCCTTCTCGTAGACCGTCACCGACGCGCCGTCCAGCCGGTTGATCAGCTCCCGGGCAACGGCGACACCGATGATGCCACCGCCGATGACCGCGCAGCGCAACGGTTTCGTGGGCGCGGAGTTCGACGTCGACTCGCTTCTCATGCTACCCGTCCTTCCTGGCCCGTCCGGGCGACCTCTTCCGTGCCGGGGACCCGCATTTCGAAGGTCTCACGCACCACGGTGTAGTCGAAGTAGCCCAGGCGGGCGATGGGTTCGATTTTCTTGATGTCCAGCCGTCCGTCAACGGTGATGACCGCATCGTCGATGTGGATGGTTTCAACGGTTGCGAAGATCACGTCGACCGTCCCGGCGGGGGTGGTCCCCGGAATCCGGTGGGTGGAATGGTACTTGCACTCGAACTTCACGGGGCTCTCGTGCACCATGGGGATCGGGTAATTGTCGGCATAGCTGCGCGTGAGCCCCAGGTGATCGAATTCGCTTTCCTCCGGACCCAGCGCCATGGCGCTCTTGTTGACGGCTTCCCGCAGCGGATAGGTCGCCATGTTCCAGACGAACCAGCCGGTGGTCTCGGCGTTGATCACGGTGTCCTTCCGGCGCCCGTCGGGGTGCTGGTTGGCTGAAAACATCACCATGGGCGGGTCGAACGTCAGGTTCTGCCACTGGCTGTAGGGGGCGATGTTTTCGACGCCGGTGGTGCTGATACTGGAGAGCCAGCCAATGGGGCGGGGGATGGTGCAGCTTTTGAAGGGCGAGTGAGGCAACGGGCTTGGTTCGGTGGCCGGGTTGTATTTCATGACATCTCTCCATGTGGTGGGGATCACTCCAACCCCCTCAGTCTCTCAGAGGCCGTCGAACAGGCTCACCACGGCCTGTGCGAACGCGGTCGGATTCTCCTGCGGAACGTTGTGTCCGATACCCGGAAGGACGCTATGGCTGTAGGGGCCGGTGAAGTGGTCCCTGCCTGCCATCGCCGCGGGGCCGCCGACGCCGTCGTCCCCGCTTTCGAGCACCACCGTCGGGACGGTGATCCGCGGCTCTTGGGCGATCAGGTCCTCGAACCGCTGGTAGCGAGGGTCGCCGTCGGCCAGTCCGTAACGGTGGCGGTAGGAGTGGATGACGACGTCGACGAAGTCGGGGTTGTGCAGGCTCGGGGCGCTGGCGGGAAACGCCTGCCGTGCTCCACCCCAGGCGGGCGACCAGGTGCGCCAGAGCAGCTCGCACAGTTCGTCCCGGTTTCGTTCCAGCCCGCGGCGCCCCCGCTCCGAGTGGAAGTAGTACTGATACCAGTAGCTTCGCTCCCATTCCGGGTTGACAGGCTCGCCGGAACGCGCGAGGTTGTGCATGTTGTAGCCGCCCACGGAGACGAGGCCGGTGACGCGTCCGGGGTCCAGTGCCGCCACGATGCACGCCGCCCGGCCGCCCCAGTCGTAGCCCGCAACGACTGCCTGCTCGATGTTGAGAGCATCCATGAAGTCGATGAGATCCTGCCCGAGGGCGGCTTGCTGTCCTGAGCGGATCGTTGTGGGATCGAGGAATCGGGTCGGACCGAAGCCGCGAAGGTACGGTGCGAGCACGAAGGCGCCCTGGCCGGCGAGGATGGCAGCGACGTCGTCGTAGGCCCGAACGTCGTACGGGAATCCGTGCAGGAGGATCACCGGGGTCCCGCCCGGATCACCCGCGGACTCGTATCCGATGTCCAGGACGGGGGTCTCGATGCGGCCGAAGGATGTAAAGCTCATGTTGCCATTCTGACCCCGCCGGGCGGGTTGTCCGCAGAACCTGCAGGGGGACGCGCCCGGCTGCCGTCCGGCGAGGCCGCTATGCGGCTGTGCTTGGAACGCGATGGTTGGAAGGCGATTGGTGGAATCCGCCGCACGGTCGTTCAGTCGTTGATGGCCTCGATGCCCTGCCGTTTGAGTTCCTCAAGGTGGTTCCGCATGTTCTGAAGCACTTCAGGGGAGTGCGGCTGCCAATCCAGGATCTCCTCAACTACCCGCAGCGGCTCCCGGGTGCGGTAGGACCGTGTCGGGTTGCCGGGGAACTTCTGGTCGGTCAGGTTCGGGTCATCCTCAAAGTCGCCCGTGGGTTCCATCCGATAGATTCTGCCTGGTCCCTCGCCCAGCCCGAGTTCCGCTCCCCAGGTGGCCGCCTCCAGGGTTGCGGTCAGGTAGATGAAGTTCGCCCTTTTCCGCTCCCCGAAGTTCGAGCTGTAACCGGGTTCCAGCAGGTCCCCCGGCTTCAGGTCAGCCTTCGTGCCGTGGTAGAAAGGCCCGGGATCTTTGGCCCCGGACGACAGCGGTTGGTTCTCCATGCACACCCTCCTCGAGGTTGGGTCAATTACGGCAGTAGCACGCCGGACCCGTCACGGGGCCGGCGCTTGGAAGCCTAACGGCTGCTCACCGGACCGAACAGCTTCGCGATTGGTGCGAGCACGATTGGGCGGGCGGCGTACCACCCGGCCACCGTGATGGCGATGGCGGCCGCGAAGAGCCAGAACCCGACCCAGTTCACCACGTCGGTGCCGCCGAACATGTGGTTCAGGTTGCGCAGCGCACCGGTCGAGAACACCAGGAACACGTGGATGAGAATGAACAGCACGAAAAACAGCATCGTCGGGAAGTGGACCGCGCGCGCAGCCTCCACCGGGTAGATCCTGTTCAGGGTCTTCGCGTTCTTCGGCCAGACCTCGCTCATCCGCACACCCGTGATCGCCGCGAGCGGGGCCGCGATGAACACCACGAGGAAGTACATCAGCTGCTGCAGGCTGTTGTAGTTCACCCAGCCGTTCTCGACGGGCCAGTCCAGTGTCATGTACTGCAGGAGCGCGGAGAGCGCGTTCGGGAACACCTCCCAGCTGGTCGGGACGATTCGCATCCAGTGGCCGGAGGCAAAGAGCAGCACCACGAAGATGAGCCCGTTGGCCAGCCAAATAATGTCCAGCGACTGGTGCAGCCACAGGTTGATGCTGATCTTCTTGCCACCGCGCTTCGGCGTCCAGAACGCCGGCGGCTTCTGCTGGGAGCGCACCTGATAGCCGGAGCGAATGATGAGCGCCATCAGGAAGATGTTCAGGAAGTGGGTCCACTGCGCCCACCACGGGAAGCCCGGCTCGGCCGTCTCGGGCAGGTGATACTCGCCGGGGTACCTTACGAGGAACTCCGGCACCCCCGGCAGCGTCGTCACACCGCGCGCGGCGAGCACAAGGATCCCTGCGGCGGCCACGGCGCCGGCCGCGAGGAGCGCAACGAGCCTGATCCACTGCGCCAGGGTGCGCGAACCGTAGAGCCTTGCCTCGGCCTTCGGCCTCACGGGCTTCCCGATGGGGACGGGCTGGGCCGCCGCTGCCGGGGCCGCCGGAACCGCGGGTGCGCTCGCGGTCGCCGTCGGCTCAGCCTCGGCCACGGTCTCCGCCACGCTGGTTGCCGGGGCCTGGGGCCTGGCGAGGTGTGCTGTATCTTCCTGCACCGCATCTACCTGCACCGCGGGGGCGGCGGCGGCCGCCGGAGCAAGTCCGGCCGGCGGCCACGGTTCACCAGCGGGGACACGGGGGAGCCCGCGGCGGAGCGGGGTGGTTCCCGGCGTCGGGGTGGCAGGTCCGGTGGCCGGAGCTGCTGTAGGCGGCGTCGCTGCCGTCGCTTGCGGCGCTGCAGCATCAGCGGCCGGCACTGGTGTGGCGACCGCGGCGGGAGCTCCGGATGGAACCGGCACTGATACCAAAGCATCGCCCGCTGGGGGCCAGGGCTCGCCGCCCGGCACCCGCGGCAGGCCACGGCGAAGCCGCCGCACCGCCGCGGGGGTCGCCGGCGGGGCGGTGGCCGGTCCGACCCCGGAGGCAGTCGCGGACGGGGCTGCCGCTGCTGCCGTGACAATGTGTGCGGGTACCTGGCCTGCTGGAGGCCAGGGGTCACCGCCTTCGACGCGGGGCAGGCCACGCCGGATGGACCGAGACAGAGGTGCCATCACAACTTCTTCCGGGCCTCAAGGGCGCTGATCAGCTGGGGCACAACCTTGAAGAGGTCGCCGACCACACCAAAGTCGGCGATCTCGAAGATCGGCGCGTCTGAATCCTTGTTGATGGCGACGATCGTCTTCGCGGTCTGCATGCCGGCCCGGTGCTGGATCGCGCCGGAAATGCCCAGCGCGATATACAGCTGTGACGACACGGAAACCCCGGTCTGGCCGACCTGATGCGACTGCGGGATGTAGCCGGCATCCACCGCGGCACGCGAAGCACCAACGGCAGCACCGAGGGTATCGGCGAGCTGTCCAACGAGGGCGAACTGTTCCTCCGACCCGAGGCCGCGGCCGCCCGCGACAACCTTCGCGGCACCCCGCAGCTCCGGCCGCGAGGTGGCAACAACTGCCTCCTCGAACGAATCGATCCGCGCGGCCGGTTTCCCGGAGCCCGTCACTGCCAAGGTCTCCGACGCCTGCGGCTGAGCCGTGGCACGCGCTTCGATGGAGCCCTGGCGAACCGTGATTACCGGCGGCCCGAACGTGGCCGTCGACGTCACGTCGTAGGCACCGCCGTAGACGGAGTGGTGTGCCACGACGCCCTCGTCATCACGTGACACACCGATCGCATCGACGGAAATCGCTGCACGCGAACGGGCAGCGTAGCGGCCGGCAAGGTCGCGCCCGTTCAGGGAATGCGAAATCAGGATCGCGTCCGGCTGCACCTGCTTCACAGCGGCGGCGAGGGCGTCGACGCCCGGCACACCGAGTGCGGAAGGATCCGGAGTTTCCGCGATCAGGACGCGCGCGGCACCAAGGGCCGCGGCCTCGGCGGCGGCGGCGCTCCCGGCGCCGGGTGAGGCGAGGACCAAGGCAATGGGCGTGCCAACTTCGGCGGCAGCACCGAGGAGGCTGGCCGCAGCCTTCTCGAGTTCACCGGAAGGCCCGGTTTCCACGACGACGAGGATTGCGTCACGAGCGAATTCAGTCATGTCGTTGCTCCTTAAGCCAGTCGGTTTTCGACAAGGAAGGCAGCAAGCTTCTCGCCGGCGTCACCCTCGTCAACGATCTTTACGCCCGCCGCGCGCGGGGGCTTTTCTGCAACGGTCAGCATGATCGAACGCGCCGCGTCCGGGTTGTCGGGCGTGATCCCGAGGTCTGCGAGGGTGAGCGTCTCAAGGGGCTTCTTCTTCGCGGCCATAATTCCTTTGAAGTTCGGGAAGCGCGGCCCGGGCAGTGCCTCGGTAATGGAAATCACCGCAGGCAGGTTCGCTGATACCTTCTGCACCCCGGATTCAACGCCCCTGGAGCCGGAGACCGCGCCGTCGCTGATCTCCACGGAGCTGAGGCCCGTAGCTAGCGGCACGTCAAGCAGTTCTGCAAGCATCGCGGGAATCATGCCGCCGGATCCATCGGTAGAGACGTTGCCGGCAATCACCAGGTCAAACCCAACGCGACGGATCGCTGCTGCGAGGGTTTCAGCGGTAAGTCCAAGATCCGCACCCCGGAGCCCCTCGTCAGAGACGAGGGTGGCGCTTCCCGCGCCCATCGCAAGCCCCTTGCGGATCGTGGCCGTGGCACCCTCGGGAGCGAGGGAGAGGATTGCGACCTCAGCGCCCGCATGGGCGTCGGCGTAGGTCAGTGCCAGCTCCAAGGCCCGCTCGCCGATCTCATCAATGACTGCCTCGCTGGCTTCCCGGTCGGCGAGGCCTGTTTCAAGGTTCAGTTTTCGGTCCCCGTACGTGTCGGGGACTTCCTTTACGAGGACGATAATCTTCATCGATGGCTCTTCCTGTGGCGGGCTTGTCTCCAGAGAGGAGACAAGCCGAATCTCCATTGAGTCTACGAGGCGTCCGGGTCGGGACCGGGCAGGCACATGTCCCCGTGATTCACCGGTTGCTCCATGCCAGACTTTCTCCCATGGAGCCAATTGACTGTCTCGTCATATACGTCCCCACCGAAGCCGCGCAAGCTGTCCGGCAGGCCATCGGCGACGCCGGGGCGGGCAGCCTGGGCAACTACTCGCACTGCTCCTTCAGCGTCGAAGGCATCGGGCGCTTCACGCCGCTGCCGGGAGCGAACCCCGCCGTCGGCGCCGTCAATTCCCCGGAGGAGGTGCCGGAAACCCGGATCGAGGCAATTTACCAGCGTTCCCAACGCAGCGCCATCATCGACGCCGCACTGTCCGTGCATCCGTACGAGACGCCGGCGTTCATGACCTTCCCTGTCGATTCCAGTGTGCCGGGCGGAACCGCTCCCGCGGACTAGCGCCAAACGCAAGCGGATGACGACGGCGGGAAGCGCCCGCCGTCCTCCGCTGCTCCTGATCCAGGGCGGCGGACCCACCATCGGCACAAACTTCGGCGAACTCATCCCGCTGCCTGACACCTACAAGGACGCCGACCGCCGTCTCAACCCCGAACCCGCGGCGAGCAGGCCGCCAGCGCCGGGGAGCTGTGGATGATGCGCGCCACCGTCCCGTTCCTGCTGCGGTTCCTTGGCGGGTAGCGGACCCAACAGGGCCCCCAAACGCCGGCGGACGACGGCGGGAGGTTCCGCTGAAGAGGGGTCTAAATCCTCATTGTGGTGGCCGCCCGACTGCGCCACCATGAGCGTATGGATGCTGAAACAACAAAGGTGGATGAGCTGAGCCTTCCCCAGGCTTTCCTGCTCTTGGCAACGAACGACAAGAACGGAAAACCCGAAGTGCCGGTATACGCGCTCAGGACCACGTTGGCAGGGGCAATACTGGCCGAGCTGGAACTGCTCGGTGCCATCGAACTGCAGGGCAAGAACGTCAGGGCTACCGGCGCCACCCCGAAAACGGAGCTCCAGCACGAGCTGGAGCTCATCCGGGGCAAATCCCGGCCCCACACTCCCAAGCGGTGGGTCTCCATGCTGGAGAACCGCGCCGAAGTGCAGCGAATCTACGAGGGGATGGCGTCCCAGGGCATCGTGGAACATGTCGGCGAAAAACGCCTTGGCCTGTTCAAATCCACACGGTATCCGGAGAAGGACCACGGCCCGGAAGCTGCGCTCCTGCAAAAGATCAAAACCGCGCTCAGCGGTGCGCCGTCGGAGGCCGTGAAGCCTGACGCCACGGCGCCCGAGGCGAAGGCGCCTGATGCCATGACTGACTCCAACGCGCCTGATACCAAGGCCCCTGCTGCCAAGCCCGATTCCAAGGTGCCCGATGCCAGGACCACGGCGCTGATCGCCCTGCTTCAGGCTGCCGGGCTGCTCGGCAAGCTTTTCCCGGCGACAGACCAAAGCCGGGCAGCTCAGCTGGCGAAGGACTATTGGCCTTCCCGCGCGGTGGAGGACGAACTTCGGATGATCAGACTGGCGGAGGCGGAAGCCCCCACCTTGTGATACTGGCTATCGCGGCGGGCTGGATTCCAGGAGCCCGCCGCTGGCCCATCGCCTGAGCGCGAGTTTTTCCGCGTCGTCGAACTCCATCAAGGCCAACCGGCACAGCTCTTCAATATTTCTCGTCCACGCCGCAGCGAGTTCCCTGGCCGTCATCTCGTCGGTGACGGAGCCCCCTGCGGAGACCACGCCCTGGATTACGAAGTTGACGGCCGAGCGGGACACCGGCTGTCCGGCTGCAACACAGTCGTCCCTGACGGATCGTGCCAGTTCGCTGCGGTTGCCCGGGTGGTCGCGCAACTTTGCCTCCAGCGACAGGAAGACCTGCCGGAACTGTTCGGTCGAAAGCGCCGGCACGTCTGTAACCCTGGTGACCTGCTCCTCGATCGCCGGCCGGCCCTCGGACGCCAGCGAGTAGAGCTCCGGCGAGAACCGCTTCGCGTCCCACACCCAGCCGGGCGACGGCGTCGACGAGTATTGGACGCCTTGCCCGATCTGGGCGATCCAGGACCCGAACTTGCCGTGGCCGCCCCAGTCGGTCTTCAGCGAGGGGTCCGCGGTCAGTGCCCTGTGCGCTGCAACCGATCCGGCAACCGGGCCCGGTGCGGCCTGCACCAGGGCGCGGACAGCGTCAGCCGCCGTCCCGGCTGCCCCGGAAGCCAGAGGTGCGGTTGTGAGCGGGGCGGTCAGCCCGGCAGACGTCACCATTCGCGGGATCTCCGCGGAGGTCCCGTTGAGGATTGCGACGAAGTCGTGGGATTCGACGACACTGTCGGCCATCTCCCGGTACGCGAACGCCACAGCACCGGCAGCGATGACCGTTGTCATGCGGTCAGCGGCCCGGAACCGCTGGATCAGCGACGTGAAATCCGCGTCTGCCGAAGCGACGAAGAATTCTTCAACATGTGCGGCCCCGGACAAGGCATCCATGGCGTCCAGCACCAGATTGATGTCGGTGCTGCTCTTTCCACGCTGCGTGAGGGAGGGGCAATCGATCACGCGGAACCCGGCACGGGTCCAGTACGGCCGGTACTTGGAGTAGACCACCGGGTTGAGATAGCAGTTACGGATCAGGAAGCGCCGGGATTCCTCGCCCGCGCCGCCGGCCAACGCCTCCGTCCAATGCTTGGGATCCTCGGCGAACCTCTTGGCGGCGGCGGGGTCCAGGGCCATCAGACCGGTGTAGACGTTGTCGAAGTCAACGAACATCGCTGCGCGGATGCCGGGCCGTCTGGATTGGGGGAGAGGTGCGGTCATCGGCTCAGTGTGCCAGCAGAAGGGCGGCGCGTGCCGGATATTACGTCCGCGGCGTTGCACATCATTCCCAGCACGATCCGACTCATCCGGGGGACCGGGAGCCGGTGTCCGCCGTCCCTGGCGCCTCCGCAGCCGCCGGCGCATACGACGCCGAGACCCGGCGGTACACCCGGGTCAGGAAGGCCAGCAGCGCGGCCGCGATCATGATGATTCCGGCGATCAGGAAGACCAGTGCGATGCCGCGGGAGGTGCCCTCGCCCAGCAGCGGGGCAAGCTGGGCGGCGCCCTCAGCGGACCGCGCGTACGGGATGATCCAGACCTGGGCGATCGGCGCGATGAGGAACGCGGTGATCGGCGCTGCCGCGGACTCGAACGCCATGGCGAATCCGAACACCCGGCCCTGCCGGTGCAGGGGCACCACCTGCTGGATGATCGTCTGCTCGGCGGCCTCCACGAAGGGCACCAGGACCAGGTACAGCCAGATGCCGGCGATGTACAGCCAGACCCATTCCCGGAGCGTGAACACCGCGCCGAGGACCCCCATCAGGATCACAGCGATGAGCATGGTGCGCAGGGGGTTGGACCCCAGTCCAAACTTGCCGATCAGTGCGCCGCCCACGATGAATCCGGTGGCGCCGAGCGCGAAGTAGGTCCCCCACAGCTCCACGGGGAACATCTCCAAGCCGTAGGGATCCATCAGCGCCATGTAGACGCCGCCGATGAAGTTGTTAAACGAGGAGAACAGGATCAGCGCGAACAGTCCGGAAATAGCCAGCACGGCGGCGAAGGAGCCCCGCAGGTCGAATCCGCCGCGGGCGTCCGTGGCGGCGGGGCGCACCTCCTCGGGCATGTGCAGTGTGAGCAGGTGCGCGAATGCCAGCGCCGTGAGTGCCACAGCCATGACGATGGTCCAGCCCATACCCAGCAGCCCGACCGACAGCCCGGAGAGCACCGAGGTGATGATGAACATGATTCCCTGCACCATGCCCACCAGACCGTTGGCGTTGGCCCGCCGTTCCGGCTCGATGAGGATGGTGACCGTGGTGGAGAGCGCAATGTTGCGCATGTTTTCAACCACGGCGCCGACCAGGATGACCAGGGCGAAGACCCAGAACCACGGCTGTGTCAGGTCCAGCAGTTCGGCTGCGGGAGTCAGCAGGAACATAACCCCGGACAGCACGAAAAGGACCAGGGTGAAGCCGGCGGCGAAGCGCATCACGGCCAGCTTGCGGTACCGGTCCACGAAGGTGCCGAAGCTGATGCTGGAAACGGCGATCAACAGCATGTACGCGCCGCCGATTACCCCGGTGGCGATCACGTTGCGCGTCTGCAGGTACACCCAGAACGTCAGGGCAAACCAGAGGTAGCTGGTCGTGATGTTGGCGAGGGCGGTGTTCACCAGGATCCCGGCGAAAGTGCGGGACCGCTCTGCCGGACTGCGCAACGTCGTGTCGATGGCATCCGGAGCCGCACCGGCCCCGGGCGGGGCCGGTTCCTGCTCGGTCATGAGTCCCAGTTTACTGACAACTAACCGCAGACGTCCGGCCTAATTCGTTGCGTACCGACACTCGCCGGTCTCATGTGACGGTGATCTTTATCCCGGCGACGGCCCCTGTCCAAGGACCGTTCGGGTCTTGGCGCACCAATTGCGCTCCGACGTATCCGGCCTTGAGCTCGATGACCTGCGATAGGACCCCTGAGCAATCAATATCGAGTGGCGACAGTTCGGCCCCAGCCTCTTGAGAGAGGAAAACTTGGGCGTGTTCGATACCCACACAAGCCGCAGTGACGGTGTACGAGCCAGCAATCCTCACTGTCGCGGTTTTGCTGAAGCCGGCCCCGGGTCCGTCGGCGGGGCCGGAGTCGTCAAGGAGCACGGACCCGGGCGCAGCCGCAAGGCGCTTTTTCAGTTCAGCGTAGTTTTCCGCTTCCAGATCCAGAATTCTCGGACTCTTCGTCGGGACCGATGGCGCAGGACGCCCGCTGCGCTCAGGGGATGCCGGCTGCTGAGGATCGCTGGCATCTCGATACGCGCAGCCAGCCATGCCGCCGACCAGCAGCATGCTCACCACTAGTGCCGCAGCCCGGCGGGCCGGTCTCGTTCCCCCACGACCTGACATGGGCTGAGTCTACGGTGTGGTTCGCCGCGCGGAATCCGAGATTGTGTCCTTCGGAACGAGTATCTATCTCACGGGCGGCAGGGACGTCACCAAATATGGTCAGCCCTGGACCCGCTGCCGGTAGTCCCGTGGGGTTTCGCCGGCGTCGTTGAGGAAATGCCGGTTGAAATTCGAAGGGTTCGAGAAGCCCACTTCGTAGCAGATGGCGGAGATGGCTTTGTCGCTGTGCTCCAGCAGGCGCCGGGCATGGGCGAGCCGCAGTTTGCGCACCAGGTCACTGAAGTTCTGGCCGGTGGCGCGCTTGAAGTACTTCGAAAACGTCGGCTCCGACGAGGTGGTGCAGCCGATCCAGGCCGGTGGATGTTCCCCATCGCGTTGAGGGCTGCGGCCCCGGCCGTCGGTCCCAGGCATTCGATCCCGCGTGAGGACTGTTCCAGCAGGGGCTTGACCTCGGCCATTTCCGGAATGATGGAAGCGGCCTGGTCCACCCATTTTCCGTCGAACTGGATAAGGGCGTCCCTGCCCTCGAGGACTTCGCCGGGCTCCAGGTCGCTGACCCAGTCGTGCGGGAGTCCGGATGACCTCCCGGTTGGCGTGCATGCCCAGCAGCCGTTCTGTCAGCCGGGCCGCGGGCTCGGCCCGGCGCCAGGCCGAGGACTTTGTTGCCGCCAGCGACATCGTCAAGGCCAGCGACGAGGACCTGCGGTGGCTCTACCCCGACAGGACGCCGAGGCGACGCTGGCAGCGTGGCTGCAGCTCGGACCGGCACTGGTGGCCCTGACCCGCGGCGCGGATGGGCCCGTCATCATCACCCGGCGGGGCCGCGTGGAAATACCAGGGGAAACCATCACGGTGGCGGATACTGTCGGCGCAGGCGATTCCTTCATGGCAGCGCTGATCTGCGGACTCGCGCAGCTGGGCGCGCTGGGTGCGCCTGCAAGACCGCGCCTGCGGGACATCACCCCGGATGAACTGCGCGCACTGGCCGCTTATGCGCTCCTTGACCGGCGGCTGAGACAGGACGACGACGGCGGGAGACTCCCGCCGTCGTCGTGGTGCTGTGTCGTGGCTGTGGTGCTAGGGGTGTGGTCCGGTGCCTGTCCGGGCAGGGAACCTCAGACGCGGCCCTTGAGGATCAGGTTCCAGTACATAAACGGCAGCACATAGCGCTTGAGGAGCCACATGTCGCTGCGTTCCTTGGTGGTGTCGATGAAGGGGATGCTGGGGGCGGGCTGGAGGGTGTAATCAAACTCAGCCAGCAGCATCTTCCCCCGCGCCGTCGTCAGCGGACAGGAGGCGTAGCCTCCGTACTGTGCCGACGGGGTTTCGCCGTCAAGGGCGGCCAGCAGGTTCTCCACCAGCACAGGGGCCTGCTTGCGGATCGCCGCTCCGGTCTTCGAGTTCGGCGTCGACCCGGCGTCGCCCAGGGCAAAAATTTCCGGGTAGCGCTTGTGCCGCATGGTGTGCTTGTCGACGTCGACGTAGCCTGCGGGGTTGGCCGGATCTGCCAGCGGTGTGCGCTTGAGCCAGTCCGGGGCCGACTGCGGCGGCACGACATGGAGCAGGTCGTAGTGCAGCGACTCCTTGGAACCCGCCGCGTTGTCGGTAATCACCGCAGTGCCTGCGGCTGGGTCCACCTCGGTCATCTCGCTGTTGAACCGGACCTCGATGCCGTAGTTCTCCACCACGCGCTCGAGCTCGTCGGCGAACACCTTGACCCCGAACATGCCCGGGGTCGGCAGGACCATGACGACCCGGATGTTGTCCAGCACCCCCTGCTTGCGCCAGTAGTCGGCTGCCAGGTAGGCGATCTTCTGCGGGGCGCCGGCACACTTGATTGGGCCCGAGGGCTGAGTGAAAACGGCCGTCCCCGACTTCAGGTTCCGGATCATGTCCCAGGTCTTGGGTGCCAGGTCGTATCGGTAATTGCTGGACGCCGCCGGCGATTCCATGGCTTCGGCCATGCCCGGGATCTTGTCCCAGTCCAGCTGGATGCCGGGGCAGACCACCAGATAGTCATACGTGACGGAACCGCCGGAGGCGAGTGCGACCGTGCGGTTCTCGGGGTCGATGTCCGCCGCGGCATCCTTAATCCAGGCAACCCCCTGGGGCATGACGGATGCCTGGGGGCGGACCGTTTCCTCCTGGGCTGCGACGCCCCCGCCGACCAGGGTCCACAACGGCTGATAATAGTGTTGCTCGCTCGGCTCGATCAGACCGATGTCAGTCCGCCCTGCATGGCGGAGCCGGGCCGCAACGCTCAGCCCGGCGTTGCCGCCTCCGATGATCAGGATCTCGTGGTGCATAGTCATTTGTAAGACGCCTCTCCAGGAATCGGGCGTCGCTTCAGCGGCGCCGGGCATATCGGGGACTGAGCGGGCCGGGAACATCGGCGGAGCCGGTACTGACGGCTTCTTCGCCCGCATCGCCGGACCCCCGTTCCGTGCTGGTTAAACACTGTGGTGATAATCACTCTATACCCCGGAGGGTATAGCCGTATACCCTCCGGGGTATTTCTGCCCGCGGGTATGATCGGTAGGATCCGTGCCCTTGGAGAGTGGAGAAACACATGCAGCTCGGCGCTTTTTCGGTCAGCCTCACCGTCAAGGATGTTGCGGCTTCTGCAGCCTTCTACGAGAAACTCGGCTTCACCAGGTTCGGGGGCGACATCACCCAGAACTGGCTGATCCTGAAGAACGGTGAGGCGGTCATCGGTCTCTTCCAGGGGATGTTCGAAAAGAACATGCTCACGTTCAACCCGGGCTGGAACCAGGATGCGGAGGCCGTGGAACCCTTCACCGACGTGCGCGAGCTCCAGCGGCAGCTGAAAGCCAGCGGCGCGGAGTTCGTGGCTGAGGCAGACGAGGGGACGGCGGGGCCGGCGAGCTTCATCGTCCTGGATCCGGACGGCAACCCTGTGCTCGTCGACCAGCACGTCTGACCCGCGGGGAGCCGCGTCGGGCTAAGGGGTGCCCGCCGTGAGCGGAGGTCCTGGCGGAAATGGCCGGCCGGAGGAACCGGGATTGTTGCGCGCCAGGGCCGGGGTGCGTTCCGACGGACCGCACCTCGGCCTGGCGTCTTGTGTCAGTGTTTTTTGAAGGCGTCTTTGACTTTTTCGCCGGCCTGCTTCAGGTCTGCCTTGATGTGGAGGCGTTTGCCCTCGGCCTTCATCCGGTCGTTGCCGGTGGCTCCGCCGGCTGCCTCTTTGCCCCTGCCGTGCAGTTTCTCGGCGGCATTGTGGATCTTGTCACCCAGGCCCATGGTGGTTCTCCTTACTTGGTCGCCCCCTCGACCTGTGTGCCGTGGGGGCCAACACTTAATTGTAGGGACAGAACAGTCGAAATTGGAGGCGGGGTCGATCCGCAATTGCGGTGACTTGGGGCCCGGACGCCGTCGAACGGCAGATGTGGACCGGCGGCTGAGACAGGACGACGACGGCGGGAGAGTCCCGCCGTCGTCGTGGTGTTACGTGGTGGCTGTGGTGCTAGGAGGAGACGGACTCGAGGCTGGCGGCACCGTGGTTCAGGCTGAGCGTGAAAGTGCTGGGGCCGCTGGCGTGGACCGCGATGTTGCTCTTCGGGGTGTTGTGGCGG
The DNA here is from genome assembly GCF_001750145.1 of Arthrobacter sp. U41. NCBI lineage: Bacteria > Bacillati > Actinomycetota > Actinomycetes > Micrococcales > Micrococcaceae > Arthrobacter > Arthrobacter sp. U41. The sequence continues at coordinate 689,741 of NZ_CP015732.1, read as the reverse complement.
ACCGAGAGGTCGTGGATCAGGGCGTCCAGCTCGTGGTGCATCGTGGAGCGGTCCCAGAGCTTGTGGGTGACAGAGGTGGCAGTTTCAAACGTCATTGTTCAGTTCTTCCATTCGTGAATCCGGAGGTCCGGCTGCCGCACCAATGCGGAGCCGCCGTGGGGCCAAACCAGGAACGCCTGAAGCCCTGGCCAGCTCAGCGAGCTCACCGGTATGGCCTCATTGCGTCCACCAGAATGGGTAAAACTTTGCCGCTGGTCCGCAGCGGACGCTGAGCGTCGACGTGGTCAGGGCTGCTGCACCGGGAATGTTCCGTCCCGATCATGCCTTTTCATAATGCACAGCGCCCGCGTGGCGTCTCAAGCCAGATGGCGATTATTGCGGGTGAGACTCATCACAGCGGCTTGGGACGCGACGGCGCGTCCGGACGAACGCAAGAGGACGACGGCGGAAAGTTCCCGCCGTCGTCCACTTTTTACACAGTTACCGTTTCGCGCGGAAGTTTTGGAGCCTACCGGTGCTGTCCCGCGGCGTCGGCGGTGAGGGCAGTGAGGGCGCCGGTGTCCACATTCTCCGACGGTCCCGCCAGGTAACGGGCCAGGCTGTCATCCATGGCATTGATCCAGCGGGTATGGTGCCGCGCCGCCATCGTGCCGGTCATCACCGAGCGGTGCACGTTGTCCCGGTAGCCGAGGATGTTGTCCTGCTTGTCGCGCATCCACTGCTTGAACAGCGCGGAAACGGTGTCCAGATCGAACTCCGGGTAGTCCGTCAGCGCGATGAGTTCGCGCAGATAGTCCGTCTGGTAGTCCGCCTCGGCATCGTGGTCCGCCAGGGCAGCCTGGCGCTCGAGCCAGACCGCGATGTCTGCTGCCCGCTCCGCGGCGTCCGGCAGCCCGATGCGGCCAAGCATCAGATCGCGGGCGAACCACGCCTGGGCGTCGAACATGTTGAAGGTGTAGTACTGGTCCTGCGCTCCGAGATAGAACAGGTTTGTGTTGTCCTGCCACACCACGCCCTTGTAGAGGTGGTCCGGGTAGAGCACGTTGCGCGACTTCAGCGACAGCTCACTCGGCAGGAACGGGTACTTGTGCTGGTAGCAGGTGCACAGGACGACGGCGTCGAAGTCACCGGTGGTGCCGTCGCTGAAATGCGCCGTGCTGCCCTCGAAACGTGTCACCAGGGGGCGTTCCGTCGCGTTCTCGGGCCAGTCGAAGCCCATCGGTGCGCTGCGGTAGCTGAACGTCACGGACTTCGCGCCCATTTTGTGGGTCTGCATGCCGATGTCCTCGGCGGAGTAGCTGCTGCCGATCAGCAGGATGTCCTGCCGGCGAACCTTTCGGCGCCGCGGAAATCGTGCGCGTGCAGCACCTCGCCCGGGAAGCCGCCGATGCCCTCGAACTCGGGGACATTGGGGAAGGAGAAGTGGCCGGTGGAGACCACCAGCTTGTCGAAGACGTTGGTCTCGGTGGTCTCGGTCACCAGATCCTCAACGGTTACGGTGAATTCCTGCGCCTGTTCGTCGTAGGAAACCCAGCGGGCCGCCGTGTTAAAACGGACGTACGTGCGGACATCGGATTTCTCCACCCGGCCCTTGATGTAATCGAAGAGGACCTCGCGCGGGGGATAGGACGAGATCGCCCGGCCGAAATGCTCGTCGAAGGTGTAGTCCGCGAACTCCAGGCACTCCTTCGGACCGTTGGACCACAGATGGCGGTACATGCTGCTGAGGACGGGTTCGCTGAAGGCATCCAAGCCGATCCGCCAGCTGCTGTTCCACTGGCCGCCCCAGTCGCCCTGCTTTTCGAAGCATGTGATTTCCGGGATGCTGGCTCCTGCCTGCCGTGCCGACTCAAACGCCCGTAGCTGTGCCATACCGCTGGGGCCAGCCCCGATGATTCCGACTCGCATTGACATGCCTACTCCTGTTCGTTGGATCTTCTCCATCAGATTCGACGCCCGGAATGCACGAGGTGGCCGTGAGGCAAACCTGCCGCACCGCAGGCGGCGCAAAGGCGCACGGCGGTTAACGGCTTCTTCAATGACACTGCCGGCGCGGCTGCGCGCCGGGCCTCGATAATCAATCCCTGCGGGCCTGTGCCTGCAACGGGAGAAAGGGCCATGGGTGTCTGCTGTCAGCAGGAATATGGTCCCGCATAACTGTTCCGAGCGGTCCGCCTACGATCCAATAAGGTCGGCGGTCCTCTTGCATTATGCTCATCCGCGCTGTGGATAAGTCAAAAAGAGATGGTGCAGAACCGCGGCCGGCGGCGTCCTGCCCGGCGGCTTGGACGCCGTGGCCGAGGAAGCAGTCCGCCGCAATTCGCTGCTCCCGGCGGGATCAACCGAATGGTTGACCCGGGGGTCAGCCATTCTTCCGCCGCGTATCAACCGACTGCACGATGGCACCGGGTCCGGCCCGCGGGAGAGTGGACTAAGAGCCTTTCGGCCGCTGCTTCACCCACTGAAAGAAGAACAAACGTGTTTCTTGCTATCCGCGATATCCGCTTCGCCAAGGGCCGGTTTGCCCTGATGGGCGGCGTCGTTGCCCTGATCACCCTGCTGCTCGTAATGCTCTCGGGACTGACGGCCGGGCTGGGTGACCAGTCGACGTCGGCAATTGCCAAACTCGGCGCCGTCAACGGCAGCGGAGCCGCCTCCAAAGCAGTGGACAGCATCGTCTTCGGAGCCCCCGGCACGAACGCGCCCAAGGCTTCCTTCACCGAAAGTGAGGTCACCGCCGCGCAGGTCGACAGCTGGAAGAACCGGGCCGGCGTCCGAAACGCTGAGGCCCTGGGCATCAGCCAGACCCGCTTCCAGGGCGTGGCCGCGGATACCGGCTCGGGCACCGGCACGACCAACGTCGCCGTTTTCGGCGTCGCACCGGCGGGCCAGCTGGCGCCGTCCGCGGTAACCGCCGACACCGTCGTGATCGGCAAATCCGTCGCCAAGGCCCTGTCCCTGAACACCGGAGACAAAGCCAGCGTCGGAGGACTCGAGCTGACCGTCAGCGCCGTGGTCGAAGACCAGTGGTATTCCCATACCAGCGTTGTCTGGACCGCGCTTCCCACCTGGTCCGAACTCGCCCGCCTGACCGACCCGGAGCAGCTCGGAACGGTCGCCGCCGTCACCTACAAGGACGGCGCCACCGTTGACGAGGCCGCGGCCAACATCGCAGCCCGCACCGTGAGCGATTCACGCACCGGATCGTTCCAGGCCCTGGGCTCCTACAAGAGCGAAAACGGCTCCCTGACACTGATGCAGGCCTTCCTCTACGGCATCTCCGCCCTGGTCATCGTGGCTTTCCTTACCGTCTGGACCGTCCAGCGGACCCGAGACATCGCGGTCCTGAAGGCCCTGGGCGGATCAAGCGGCTACATCCTGCGCGACGCCATCACCCAGGCCGCGATCGTCCTGCTGGCCGGTGCCGGAATCGGCGGCGGGATCGGCATCCTCGGCGGCTTCGTCGCAGCCCAGGCGGCCCCCTTCCTGATCACCCCCGCAACAACACTCCTGCCCATCCTGGGAATCGTCGCCCTCGGTCTGGCCGGCGCGGCGCTGGCCGTCCGCCGCGTCACCAAGGTCGACGCCCTGATCGCCCTCGGCGGGAACTAAACCCTCCCGGCCAGCCGGCCAGCCGGCCCGCCGGCCAGCCAGCCCGCCGGTCGCGTCCGTGGCGCCGCTGCAGATTTCCCCCGAGAACCTTCTGAAGGAAGTACCCATGACCTCCACCCCCAGCCCCCTCGAACCCCGCACCGCCGCCCGCGGGTCCCTGAACCTCGTCAACGTCACCCTCGAATACCCTGACGGGGACCGAACCCTCAAAGCCCTGGACGCTGTGAACCTCACGGTGAAGGCCGGCCAGATGGTCTCCCTTGTAGGCCCGTCAGGATCCGGAAAATCCAGTCTGCTCGCCGCCGCAGCCACCCTGGTCCGCCCCACCCACGGACTGGTGATCATCGACGGCACCGACGCCACTGGGCTCGGCGACAAGGACCTCACCGCGCTCCGGCGGGAGAAGATCGGCATCATCTTCCAGCAGCCCAACCTGCTCGCGTCCCTAACTGCCGCCGAACAGCTCGTCATCGGCGACCACCTGCGCGGGAAGTCCGTCAAAGCCGCCCGGGCCAAAGCCGCGGAACTGCTCGACGTCGTCGGACTCAGCACCAGCGCGGACAAGCGCCCCCACCAGCTCTCTGGCGGCCAGCGCCAGCGGGTCAACATCGCGCGAGCCCTGATGGGCGATCCCAAGGTCCTGCTCGTGGACGAACCAACGGCGGCCCTGGACCACGAACGCAGCGATTCCATCGTTCGGCTGCTGCGCCGCATCACCAATGACTTCCTGGTCGCCACCGTCATGGTGACCCACGACACCGAATTCGTCCCGCTCACCGACTCGGTTGCCACCATGCGCGACGGCAAACTCACCGCCCCCGTGCTGACGACGGTCTGACACCCAGCATCCCTCAAACCAAGGACCACCACTCATGAAAAAGCTCTACTACGCCTCCCTCTCCTACATGATCGCCGGCCTGGCTTCCGGACTGTTCTACCGGGAATTCACCAAAGCCAGCGACTTCCCCGGCGGCAGCCAGCTGTCCCTGCTGCACACCCACCTCCTGGCCCTGGGCACGCTGTTCTTCCTCGCAGTCCTGGCACTGGACAAACTCTTCAACCTCTCCGGCCTGCGGATGTTCAACGTGTTCTTCTGGGTCTACAACGCCGGTCTGGCACTCACCGCCGCGATGATGGTCCTCAGCGGCGTATTCACCGTCCGGGGCATCACCCCGTCAGCCGCGATCGCAGGGATCTCCGGGCTGGGGCACATCGGCCTCACCGCCGGCCTGATCCTCCTGTTCATCACCCTCGGCAAGCGGGTGGCAGGCAAGGAAACCGCCGCCCCCGAACTCACCCGCGCCAACTGACGCCGCCCGCCACGAGTCCATCCGTCCCCCACACCAGGGGCGCAGCATCAGGAGAAGAAAAGCATGGATCCAGGTCGAGTCATCTTGATAGCCGGAATGATCGGATTGCTCGCACTGGTCATGATGCTGCTGGCAGTCCTGTCCCGGCGGATACTGGGGGTGCGTGTCGGTCCGGCCCGGACCATCCTGGCGCTGGTCGTGGCGGTCGTGGCGGAATTCCTCTTCGAATCCCAGGTCCTGTGGCAGATCCCGGACCGCGGACTGGCGTTCATCAGTCTCCAGTTCGGCATCGCGCTGTTCGCCGCATTTCTGTTCCTGGTCGTCGCCGAGCTGGTCCTTCCCCGCGGGGTATTGCCCCCGCCCCACACCTGGCTGCCCGCGCTGAGAGCCGGATCCCAACGGGGGATCCGGTACGCCCAGATCCTGCGCATCGGTGCCAGACACGGGCTCTTCCCGCTCCGGACCTCAAACGACCCGGACGCCAACGCCAGGCGGGCGGACTCCCTGCGCCTCGCCCTCGAGGAAGCCGGCGTGACGTTCGTGAAGTTCGGCCCTCGCAGACCTATTCCGCCACTTCGAGGAAACCCCTCTGGCCGCCGCGTCAATCGGACAGGTCCACCGCGCCACCCTGCACAACGGATCCCGGGTTGCCGTCAAAGTCCAACGCCCCCACATCCGGCGCAAGGTAGCCCTTGACCTGGACATCGCCGTGCGGCTGGGGAAGATGCTGGAAAATTCGACAACGTTTGGCAGCTCACTGGGCACCGAGGCCCTCGCTCGAGGCCCTCGCTCGAGGTCTCGCGGAAAACCTGCGCGAAGAACTGGACTACGAGCAGGAGGCGCGCAACATAGTCGCGCTCCGCGCCGCCGTCGCCCGGCACCCCGGCGACGTGCGGGTCGTCATCCCGCACCACGTCCCCGAGCTCTGCTCCTCCCGCGTGCTTGTGATGCAGATGCTGGACGGCCGCACGTTCAGCGACCCGGCCACGGCCGGCTCCATGGACGCCGGCACCCGCAAGGACTATGCGACCCAGCTGATGCGCAGCCTTCTGCGGCAAATAATGATCGACGGAACATTCCACGCGGACCCGCATCCGGGAAACATCATCATTCTCCGTGACGGCCGGCTGGGCCTGGTCGACTTTGGCTCGGTAGGCCGGCTGGACCACGAACTCCGGATAAGCCTCCAACATGTCGTCCTGGCCATCGACCGGGCCGACGCAGGACTCCTTGTCGAGGCCCTCTTAGAGGTTGTCATCCGCCCAGACGAGATCGACGTTCCCGTCCTTAAACGCACCCTCAGCCAATTCATGGGAACGTCCCTCCAACCCGGTGTCCCGCTGGATCTGAAAGTCCTCAACGAACTGATCCGCATCCTAGGCCGGTTCGATCCCGCGATCCCCCCGGCCCTGGCCGGTGCCTTCCGTGCAATAGCAGCCGTCCACGGGACGCTGACCTCGCTCGCACCGGGCTTCGACATAGTCGCCGAGGCCCGGACGTTCGTCGACGCCCAAATCGGGGAACAACTCAGCGCCGGTGGGATCAAGGAAACCGTGCAACGGGAGCTGATGGACACCCTCCCGCTCCTGCGCAAATTGCCGCGCCATCTTGACCAGCTCGTCTCAGCCCTGCAGGAAGGTCACCAGAGCGTCAACGTCCGGCTCCTCGCAGACCGCCGCGACCGGGAAGTCCTGACCCGTATGTTGGGCCAGACGCTGCTGACCGTCATCGCCGGGGTTCTCGGAATCACGGGCGTCGTCCTGCTCGCCTTCGGCAACAGCGCCGAGGTCGCCCCCGGTCTGCTTTTCCACGTCATCGGATACAACCTTGCCGGCGTGGCCGCCGTCCTCATGCTCCGCGTCCTCTACCTGGTCTTCAACAACACCGGCCAGGATGCGTCGGCCAGATACTCCACCGCCCGATGACTGCGACGAACCGCTCGGGGGTACAGACATGAAGCACCGAGTTACTTGGGGCGTTGCTGCGGCCATCGCCCTTTCCTTGACCTCATGTGCCGCGACGCCGCAGAGCGACCCGACGAATGGGCCTGCCTCTCCTCCAGCGCAGCAGGAGTTGCCCACCGAGCTGCTGCTCAGTATCGGGGGCAAGAAGGCCGTCATGCATTCCGGCCCGTCCTCTGCTCCGAGGGTAGAGGCGCAGCTCACCGGCAGCTTGGCGTCGGACGGGGCCGGTTGCATTACCGCGCGAGCGAAAGACGGTGAAACCACGACGCTGGTCTTTCCCGAAGGAACGAACTTCAACGGTGAATCATTGGTTCTTCCGGACGGTTCCGCCCTGTCCGACGGGAACTCCGTGGCCCTGGAGGGTGCCCGTGTTCCGGCAAACGAAAGCTTGAGCACGTGCCACCGTTGGCGTCGCCTAAAAACGTGATAGCGATCAAAGCCCCCAAAGCCGAGGTGAAGTCGGCGGCGAGCCGCGGGAGTGGGCCGGTGTGGGGTATTCGCTGTCTGCGGAGTTCGGTCTCGAGGCCGGTGCACTAGAGGGCCATCTGCACCGCTCCGAGCATCGCCGAGCTTGCCTTGAGGATAAGAACGGCGTTCAGGGCGGATACAGCGTCCGCCTGCCTTAGTGCTGCGTTCACGTGGGTGAGGCGGTCCTCGAGAAGGTCGAGGAAATCAGACGCGAAGCTGGCTGCCGCGGTGCGCCCGACGTGATCGATCAGGTCCTGCAGTTCTACTGGGTTCAAAACCGGTGTCGGGCCGGCGCCGGATCCTAACGAGCCGAGTACGCTGCAAATTGCCGGCTAACTGCAGATGGCGAAGGTGGCGCGGCCGTTTGCCACCGAATTCGAGAACTATCAGACGCGTGCTCAGGGGACACGAGCAGATGAAGGGCCTGACGTCTTACCTGTAGCTTTTGGCCTTACCCCAAAGTATCTTCCATGTCAGCGGCCGGCACGGTTCAACTTCGGGCAGCGCCATTTGCGCCGTTCTCGTCACGCCCCGGAGGCCGTTCTGATAGGTAACTACAGACCCAGCTGCTGGCAATTGTCGACGGCGACACCGAGGTGCTGGGGAGATAGATACTCACTTCGCCTCACCATGGACTTTGTCCGAGAGGTCGGGCGGTAGCTTGCAGCGCCCGCGGTGGCGAGCACCAGCTGGTAATCGAACGCCGCAAATCGATCATCGGAAACTAAAGGTACCGGACCTGTTGTTCGTTTCGTGTGACTGAGGACTCATTCGTTGTGCCTGCCCGGATCAGGGGGATGGGCCAACGAGCCGCTCGAATCGGATCGATCCCGTCATCGGTGATCCCCGCAGTGAAGTCCTCGAACCCGAAGACCTTAAAAAGTGCCTCGCGCCCGAATTTTGAGCTATCTGCGACAAAAAAGGCCTCGCCTGCCACGGAGCGCATCTTGCGTTTGAGCTCAATCGAATAGCTCGAGCTTGCGTAGATCCCGTCATCCATTACGGCTCCCGCCCCAAAAACAGCCACGTTGACCCGCATGTTCTCGAGTTGCTGCAGCGAAGCCGGACCCCACATGGAGGTCGTGCCTGGAAGGAGTTCGCCGCCAATGAATACCAGATTGATACGCGGTTTGCGTGCGATCTCCATCCCAACCATCAGGTCGTGGGTAACCACGGTCAGGCGCGAATGACCAAGGTGCCGGGCCACTTCCAGGCAAGTGGTGCCGCTATCGAGTAGCACCGTCTGGTTCTCAAGAATCCTGTCAGCGGTGGCTGCGCCGATTGCCTCTTTTTCCTGTGCCTGAAATTCTGTCCCGCGAGCGCGGGCAGAAGGCTCGGCCGGCGCGGCACCGCCATGGGTGCGCCGGATTCTTTTCTCCTCGGCGAGCCGCTCCAGATCTCGCCGAATCGTAGACGCATCTACTCCGTACTTCCTGGCAAGCGTAGTGACGCTCTGAAAGCCGTGCTCCTCAATAAGCTCGACAATCTCCTGGCGGCGCGACATTGGGCCCCTTTCCTTGGTATGAGCTAAAGGGTAGACCTGTGCGCGATTTCGCGCAATATTTGCACGGATTTTAGCAAATATGCACGAAACCCTCGACACGTGCGCGAATTTCACCTAGCGTATGCACAGATCGGAGAAACCGATGCGCGGATTCAGGCATCCGCATTGCGTGATCACAAAGGAGTGAATTGATGAAGCTTTTGCGTACATCAGCGTTTTTGGCCGCAGGTCTCTCGGCCGTCCTCATGACGGGTTGCGGCTCTGTTAACGACGGGGCTGCAGCGACGCCCGCACCTGGAGCCAGCGGCGACGCTAAAGCGTCAGACATGACCATGGTGACCGTCGTCAAACTCAAGGGCATCGCATGGTTCGACCGCATGGACGAAGGCGTGCAGGCATACGGTAAGCGCACGGGCATCGACACCCGCACCGAAGGCGGCGACGATGTCAGCCCGGAAAAGCAGATCAAGATCATTCAGGACTTGGTCGCGCAGAACCCGACGGCGATCACTGTGGTACCGAATTCGCCGGAAGCCGTTGCCAACGTGTTGGCCCAAGCCAAGGCCAAGGGCATCATTACGGTCGCGCATGAGGCCACTGGAATCAAGAATGTCGACATCGACATTGAAGCCTTCGATAATGCCGTTTACGGCCAGAAGATCATGACGAGCCTGGGTGCATGCATGGAGGGTAAGGGGGACTACGTCCAGTTTGTCGGGGGTCTCACGGCCAAGACACACATGGAGTGGGTCGGGGCTGCCTACGACTACCAGAAGTCGAACTTCCCTGACATGAAGCGCGTTGAGGACCCGATCGAAAGCACGGACAACGAAGCCGCCGCGTACCAAAAGGCCAAGGAAATCCTTGCGAAGCACCCGAATATCAAGGGATTTGAGGGCTCTGCCGGTAACGACGTTCCTGGCATCGCCCGCGCAGTGGAAGAAGCCGGGAAAGCCAAGGACATCTGCGTCATGGGGACCTCGATTCCCTCCGCTGCGAGCAAGTACCTCGCCACCGGGGGCATCGACAAGATCTTCTTCTGGGACCCGGCCCTGGCCGGAGAGGCCCAGCTTGAGATTGCCCGCATTCTTGCCACCGGAGGCAAGATCGAAGCCGGCACCGATCTGGGCATTAAGGGCTACAACAGCTTGAAGAAGCTGGACGGTTACGACAACGTCTTCCTGGGCGATGCTTCCATCGAGGCGGACGCCGAATCCGCCAAGCAGTACAACTTCTGATAGTACGGGGCGTGGGGCCAGCAAACGTGTCGTCCCACGCCCTCCTGAAAGGTTCCGATATGACAAGTAACGCCCTCAAAGGGCCGCCTCCGCCTGTGCTTGAGGTGCGAAATATTGTCAAGACATTTGGTGGTGTCGCCGCACTGAGTGATGTCTCGCTAGACCTGTTTCCCGGTGAAGTGCTCTGCCTCGCCGGAGAGAATGGCTGCGGAAAGTCGACGCTCATCAAGATCATCTCGGGCGCCGAGAAGCCAGACTCCGGCGAGATACTCGTCGATGGCAATAGTTATTCTTCGATGGACCCCACCGCCGCAATTAAGAGCGGGATCCAGGTCATCTATCAGGACTTCTCCCTGTTCCCCAACCTCACCGTGGCCGAAAATATCGTCTTGACTGCAGCTGTGGCAGGTCGTCGCCGGCTTTACAGCGCGCGAGCAGCACGTCCTGCCGCGCAGGCCATCGTCGATGATCTCGGTTTGAATCTGGACCTCGACGCCGATGTTGAACAACTCTCAGTCGCCGACAAGCAGCTGACCGCGATCTGTCGTGCGCTCGTCAGCGATGCCCGCGTGCTGATCATGGACGAACCAACTACGGCGCTGACGCATACCGAGGTGGACAGGCTGTTCGTGATCGTTGAACGTTTGCGCGCCAAGGGCGTGGGACTCATCTTTGTTTCCCACAAGCTGGATGAGGTTCTCAAGATTTCCCAGCGCGTTGCGATCCTGCGCTCCGGCAAGAATGTCGTCACGAGCCCTGCCGCAACGCTGGACCCCAATGCCATCGCCTTTCACATGACAGGGCGCGAATTGGACGAAACCCGGCACGTTAGCCAGTTGGATCCGGCCTCTGATGTTGTCCTGGAACTCGATGGACTTGGGTTGAAGGGGGCGTACAAGGACGTCTCCTTCAACCTCCGCAGCGGGGAGATTCTCGGTTTGACCGGACTTCTCGGCTCTGGACGCACTGAAATCGCCGAATCGCTATTTGGGGCCGTGCCGCACGACTCCGGCGCGATAAAGATCAACGGCACAGAAGTTCCCATCCGCTCCATCAAGGACGCCCTCGAGGCGGGCATCGGGTACGTCCCTGAGGACCGCCTGACCCAGGGTCTATTCATGGATAAGTCGATCGCCGACAACATCATCGCAGGCTCCCCGAACGAACACACGACGCGATTCGGCACCCTGGATTTTCCCGCCGTAAGGAAGACAATCCAGGGTCTCTTCACCCGTTTGCGCGTCAAGGCGCCGAACGTACAATCGCCGGTTCGAACCCTCTCAGGCGGCAACGCCCAACGCGTGGTGCTCGCCAAGTGGCTGGCACGTCGTCCTCGCATCCTGATGCTGAACGGCCCGACTGTCGGCGTCGACATCGGATCGAAGGCCGAGATTCTGAGCATCCTTCGCGCCGAAGCAGCCCAGGGAATGGGCATCATCGTCATATCGGACGATGCACCCGAGTTGGTGGCCTGCTGCCACCGCGTAATAGTCGTCCGCCACGGCAGGGTCGTTGAAATCCTCGAAGGCGACAACGTCACCGTCGACATCATCCGAGAGAAGGTGGCTGCATGAGCGGCGGCAGGTTGGATACTTCGGCACGGCTCCGAACGCTCCGTGGCCCCAATAACGAAGGCATCCTCGCTGTCGTTCTTCTGGCCCTCATCGTGGCAATGTCCGTCGCAAATCCCGTGTTCTTCACGCTTCCGACAGCCTTCAGCATCCTTCGCAGCTCGATCGTGCCCCTAATTTTTGCACTCGGTGTCCTCACTGTGATCATCTCCGGCGGCATCGACGTGTCGTTTGCCGCCATCGCCGTCTTCGCGGCCTACACCACCGTGCGTGCGCTCGAGACTGGAATGCCGGACTTCGGGCTTGTCGGAGCTTTCGTTGTGGCATTGCTGATCGGAGCATCACTGGGCGCCGTCAACGGCTTCCTCATCGCCAAGTTCAGACTACCCACCCTGATCGTTACCCTCGGCACCCAAGGAATATTCAAGGGTGTGCTGCTTACCTACGTTGGCTCACGCTATATCGCCGACCTGCCGGAGTCGATGGCGCAGATTTCCACGACGAACCTCTTTGAAGTCGAGACCTCTACCGGCAGCGCTTACCTGCATGTACTGGTGGTCCCGGCCGTGCTTCTGGCGCTGGGACTCGCGTGGGTCCTGAGGAGCACCATGTTCGGAAGAAGCGTCTACGCCATCGGAGGGGATCCTGAGGCCGCACGCCGGGCTGGTATCCGTGTCTTCCGGACTCAACTGTCCGTCTACGTCATTGCCGGAACCATGGCGGCCGTGGGCGGGATGATCTACGTCATCATGGGACGCAGCGCTAGCCCTCAGATTCTCGTAGGCAGCGAACTCGACATCATCGCGGCCGTCGTCTTAGGCGGAGCGTCTATCTTCGGGGGCCGAGGTTCTGTTCTGGGAACGACTCTCGGTGTCCTGCTGGTCCAGGTGATCTACAACAGCCTCATCCTTGCGGGCGTCCCCAGCGCTTGGCAGCGGACCGCTGTCGGCGTTCTCCTCCTTGTCGGAGTCGGCATTCAGGCGGTGGCCTCCCGCCGGGCCGCCCCTGCCAGCATCCTCGAAGAGGCTCCCCAGAAGCAGGAGGTTGCAGCATGAAACCCGTCAATTCCGAGGCCGGACCGCTAAACCGGCTGAACGAGTCTGTCGACTCTGCCTGGACGCGCATTCAGGGAAAGGTTAACCTGCAAGGCGGCGTCAAACGGATGCTGGTCTTGCTCGTCGTTGCTTTCGTCATTTTCGCCGCGCTCAAGCCATCCGTGTTCCTCAGCGGAACTAACTTGCGCAACATCGCCCTGAACTCGCCCGAAATCGGGGTGATCGCGATTGCCATGATGCTGGCAATGCTGACCGGGGGCATTGACTTGTCGCTGGTTGCCATGGCCAACCTCGCGGCCATCACGATGTCCACGATCTATACGGCCGTTGCCGCCGGCAATCCTGCCCTTGCCGAGCAAACATTCCCGCTCATTGTCCTCGCCGGCATCGCTGTAGGCGTCGCCGGGGGTTTCGTCAACGGTCTCCTTATCTCCGTCGTAGGCATAACTCCGATTCTTGCGACACTGGGAACAATGCAGGTCTTCAACGGGATCGCTGTCGCCTGGACTGGTGGCAAGACACTTAACGGGACGCCGGCAGTCCTGAGCGCAATCGGGGCATCCACCCTCGGTGGGATTCCGACTCTCTTCTTCGTGTTTGTCCTCCTTGCCATCGCCATTGGCGTCGTCATCAATCGCACGCCCCTCGGTCTAAGAATTCAGTTGCAGGGTGCGAACCCGACCGCGGCCCGGTATTCGGGCATCGCGAGCCGGAAGACCCTCATGAGCACGTATGTGATCACGGGCCTGCTGAGCGGCTTCGCAGGCGTTTTCTTCATCGCGCGCAACCCCACGGCCTCCGCCGACTACGGGGCTTCCTACGTTCTCCTCGTTATCGTCATCGCTGTCCTGGGTGGCACGAATCCCAATGGCGGATTCGCCACCGTCCTGGGCGTCGTGTTGGCAACGCTCACGCTCCAGATCGTGTCCAGCGGCTTCACTGCGCTGAGGCTCTCGTCCTACCAGTACGCAATCGCGCAGGGCCTCATCCTCGTCGCGGCCATGGCCTTCGAACACGTCCGGTGGCGCCGCCGTCGGCGTCTGACAAAACCCGCGGTACAGCCCAGCTAGAGCTGGTCCGGCTCAGGGCAGCTGCACGAGCCTGCGAAAACGCCCCTGGCAAAACAAACGTTCCCCAGCGTCAACAGAAAGAAAATCGTGAAGAAAATTATTAACAAGCCCGAGGATTTCGTCAACGAAATGATCGACGGAATACTGCTCGCACACCCCGACAAGCTGAAGACACCCGGCGATGACCCCCGAATCCTCGTCCGCGCCGATGCACCGGTCGCCGGCAAGGTAGGAATCGTCACCGGTGGCGGTTCCGGGCATCTCCCGCTCTTCAAGGGTTACGTCGGGCAGGGACTGTGTTCGGGAGTGGCGATCGGCAATGTCTTCAGCTCGCCCAGCTCACAGCAGGTCTTCGAAGCAACAATGGCCGTGAGTGGCGGCGCCGGCGTGCTTTATCTCTACGGGAACTACGGCGGCGACGTCTTCAACTTCGACCTCGCTGCCGACCTGGCGGAGCTTGAAGACATTGAGACCCGGACCGTTGTGGGCCGCGACGACGTCGCCAGCCAGCCCAAGGACAACCGCCTCGAACGCCGCGGTGTCGCTGGTTTGATCTTCGCCTACAAGGCGGCCGGCGCGGCCGCCGAACGGGGGGACAGCCTGGACAAGGTGGCTGCAGTGGCCGAGGACATTGTCGACAACACCGCGACTATGGGAATCGGGCTGTCGCCCACGATCCTTCCGACAACGGGTTCCTTGAGCTTCGACCTGCCTGACGGAGAAATGGAAATCGGAATCGGGATTCACGGCGAACCCGGCATACACCGCGGTCCGCTGGAGTCCGCGGACGCCATCACTGACCGACTGGTTGGAGCGCTTGTCGAGGATCTCGAGCTAGCTGAGGGCGACCGCGTCGCAGTACTCGTGAACGGCATGGGCGCAACGCCCTTGGAAGAGCTCTACGTTATGTATCGCCGTGTGCATCAGATCCTCTCCGGTCGGGGCGTTTCGATCAGCAAGAACTACATCGGCGAATACGCGACCAGCCTGGAGATGGCCGGCGCCTCCATCTCGCTTCTCAAGCTCAACGACGACCGGCTGGCGCTCCTTGAAGCACCGGCCTCCTCACCTTTCTTCTTGGAGGTTTGAACCTTGCACTCGACCCAACTCATTGAACAGATCCAGCGAAGCCTCAAAGAGGTCGTTAAATACGCGGACGAGCTGCGTGACCTCGACCAAGCGCTGGGGGACGGCGACCTCGGTATCACGATCACTCTCGGCGCCGGTGCGGTCGTCGACGCTCTAGCGGAACTGTCGGAAAGCGCCAGCCCGTCGGAGATCGCCCGCGCTTGTGCAAAGGCCTTTGCCAACGCCAATCCATCTACCATGGCTGCGCTGGTGGCTGGAGGATTGCTGGCGGGGTCCAAGGTTTGGAAGGACGTTGAGGACGTGGACATCGCCGCGGCGGCGCGCTTTGTCCGCGCTGCTGGGGACAACATCGCCCAGCGCGGCAAGACACAGTTGGGGGATAAGACGATCGTCGATGCCATCATGCCCGCGGCCGACGCTCTCGGCGCTAGCCACAACGGAGCTAGCGGGTTGGATTCTGCCATTGCGGCAGCCGAAAAAGCCGTGGTTGATACGCGTTCGTTGCGTTCACGGCGGGGCCGCGCAGCTTGGCTTCAGGAAAGGAGTATCGGACTTCAGGATCCGGGAGCGACGGCGATGTGGCGTTTCTTGGAAGCCTGGCGCACTGCCAGCGTGCCCTCCCACTCATAGATCAACGGGCTTCACCTCACAGCTGGTTGCCGCGGCTCACATCGAGGTGACGGCGCGGCGGCCCGTCTGGCCGGCATGCGGCCGCTGAACGGCCGCATGCCGCCGGGGTACAACAAATAAGGAGTAGCAAAGATGAAAGTTCTCGTAACAGGTTCCCGGGGCAAGGTTGGCACCGCTGTGGTGCGCGCCCTCATCTCCGCGGGACACCATGTCACCGGCTCGGACCTTGGGCGCCATACTTTTGACCGGATCCTTCCGGGTGAGCCCGACTACCAGCAGGCTGACCTGACGGATGCAGGTCAGGCCTATGGAATCGTTCGTGGCTTCGACGCGGTGGTCCATGCTGGCGCGATTCCCGAACCTACACACAATCCTCCGCACGTGGTCTTCCAGAACAACATCATGGGCACCTTCAACATGCTTGAGGCATCCGTGCGTGCGGGCGTCAAAGTCTTCGTCAACATCTCCAGCGAGACCGTCCCCGGCTTCTTCTTCCCCGAGCGCCCGGTACTTCCGGACTATGCACCCGTCGACGAGAGCCACCCGATACGGCCGCAGGACCCGTACGCCCTTTCAAAATTGTTCGGTGAAGAGCTATGCGACGCCGCGGTTCGCCGCAGCGATATTCGTTGCATTTCCATCCGGCCGAGTCATGTCCAGCACCCTGGAAACTATGAACGGAACCTGGGCGCCCAAGTCCGCGATGCCGGAAATCTGAGTCCAAACCTCTGGAGTTACGTTGATTCGGAGGATCTCGCGGATGCCATTGTGCTCGCGGTCGAGTCGGACATCCCCGGCCACGAGGTCTTCTACATCGCCAACCCCGACAACGTCGGCGGGCGCGACTTCGCCGCCGTGCTCAAGAAGTATTACGGTGACAAGATCGAGCTGCGGGACTTGGGTCGTGTCGATTCCTCGGGTATCTCATGCGCGAAGGCCGAACGGATGCTCGGCTGGAAAGCCAAGCGGTCCTGGCGTGATCACCTGGACGCAGAGGGCCGCGCGATAGAGGGATAACCCTGCCGGCTTGTTATTCGAGCATGGCCAGTCGGATTTGCGCAATCGGCGTGATCAATAACCGGCCCGCCCTTCAAGGGCGGGCCACGGACCTCAATCGGTAGGGAACTGATGCAGGAAGTCGTTCTAGGCATCGATATCGGCACGTCCAGCAGCAAGGGCGTTCTGGTGGACTTCGGCGGCAGAATCCATGCGACTGCGGTGCGAAATCATGAAGTGTCGAGACCCTTTCCGGGGCATGTGGAAATGGACGCTGCCATCTGGTGGCAGGAATTCATTGAGATCTCGCGTGAGCTGACTGCGGCGGGTAACTTCCGCATAGTAGGAGTCGGGGTTAGTGGCATGGGCCCCTGCCTCCTCATTACCGATGAGCACGCCAAGGCCCTCCGTCCCTCGATCCTCTACGGAGTCGACACTCGGGCACTCGAGCAGATCGATTACATTAACAAAAGATTCGGCGAGCAATCGATCGTGGATAGATGCGGATCAGCGCTCTCTACCCAAGCTGTCGGACCTAAGTTGGCGTGGCTTGCCGAGCATGAGCCGGGCGTCGCGTCGAGAGCTCGCATGCTCTTCATGCCTAGTTCCTGGCTGGCCTATCAGCTGACGGGCGAGTACTTTCTTGACCACCACTCGGCGAGCCAGTGCACTCCCATGTATGACACTTCAGCTCACGAATGGTATTCGCCGTACGCCGACCCTCTGATTCAATCCATCGAGTTACCCCGGCTCGTCTGGCCAGGGGACGTCGTCGGCTATGTGAATGAGACTGCTTCCGACCGAACAGGGATTCCAAAAGGTGTTCCGGTTATCGGCGGAACAATTGATGCCTGGTCGGAAGCTGTGAGTGTGGGCGCCCAGCGGCCAGGCGATTTGATGCTGATGTACGGCACAACCATGTTTCTGATAAATACGCTGCAGGCAAGAGCGACATCGTCGTCATTGTGGGGCACAGTCGGAGTGGTGCCCGGTACCTACAACCTGGCCGGCGGCATGGCAACGTCCGGTGCCATCACAGCTTGGCTTCGGAAGATAGTCGGTTCCCCCGACTTCGCGACTCTACTCTCAGAGGCAGATAAGTCAGGCCCCGGTGCGAATGGGTTGCTCATGCTCCCGTATTTTGCGGGTGAGCGGACACCTGTGGCAGACCCCAACGCCCGCGGGCTCGTTGCGGGCCTCAGTTTGGATCACAGTCGCGGCGACTTGTATCGGGCCACACTGGAGGCGACGGCGTTTGGAGTCCGACACAATGTCAAGGCTCTGACAGATATGGGTGGGGCCGTGAATCGCACGATTGCGGTTGGCGGCGGCACTCAGGGTGGCCTGTGGACGCAGATCGTCTCAGATGTCACTGGTCTGGAACAGCAGATACCTTCTGTGACCATTGGGGCCAGTTTCGGTGCCGCCTATTTGGCCGCGGACGCACTGGGCCCGGTTGCAATTGGAGACTGGAATCCAATTGTTTCAAAAACTCGGCCGCGCGAGGAAACGTTGGCCAAGTACGAAACTCTCTACGGGTTGTACCGGGAACTTTACGAGTCCACGGCTTCGGTCACACACCGGCTCGTTGATCTAGCATCGCAGTGACACAAGAACTACGGTCGGGCCCCTGAAACGGTTCTTCCGGCTGCCAGCCGAAGCCGCCCCACCCGCTCGCTGAGGATGCGCCGGGCCTCGCCGGGCAGGCCCTCGTCGCTGATCAGCTCGTCCGCCTCCTCAAGGCCAGCTATGGTGCTGATGCCAAAGGTCCCCCACTTGGTGTGGTCGGCCAGCACGACCACCCGGCGGGCCGCCGCGACAAAGGCCCGGTCCGTCTCGGCTTCCAGCACGTTGGGGGTCGTAAATCCGGCGTCGGCATCCACGCCGTGGACGCCCAGGAACAGCACATCCAGATGCAGCTGTTTGAGGGCCGAGGTTGCCAGCGGCCCCACCAGGGCATCGGAGGGCGTACGTTCGCCGCCGGTCAGGATCACCGTGGACGGGGACGAACTCTGGTGGAACACGTCGGCGACACGCACCGAATTGGTGACCACAGTGATCCGGGGTCCAGCGCAGAGCAGCTGGGCCAGGGCCCACGTGGTGGTGCCGGCGCTGAGCCCCACCGCCATGCCCTCGCGGACCTGGGCGGCCGCCTCGTGCGCGATGGCCATCTTCTCGTCCTGCAGCTGTGTCACCTTCAGGTCGAAGCCGGGCTCGTGCGTGCTCACGCCGCCGGGCAGCTTGGCCCCGCCGTGGATCTTCTCCACGGCGCCGGCCGCATCCAGGGCCTCGATGTCCCGCCGGACGGTCATGAGGGACACGCCCAGCATCCGGGCGAGATCGGCAACGCGGACGATCCGCTCGCGCTGGACCTCGGCGATGATGGCCGAATGGCGGGCTGCGGCTAGCATTCTGCGTCCTTAGGGGGAATGGACAGGGCTCGGGGGAGTGGACGGCGGCGACTGCGCAGGCTTCCTCCTGCACATCCTAACTTTCGCACACCCCAAACGCACACACTTCCTGCTTCAATTTGTTCTCTATTGTTTGAAAATGTTTTCTCGTGTACAACTATGACCATGACGCGAACCACGACGACCCGGCTGGCTGACGGCCGCGAGATCCTCTACTTTGACGACGCCGGCTCCGCCGACCGGACCGCCGCATCCCTCGTGGACCACCGCGAGCTGCCCGCCCGCCCCGAACCCGGCCAGCTGCGCTTCGATGCGCTCAGCCGCGAATGGGTCGCCGTCGCCGCGCACCGCCAGGCGCGGACCCACCTGCCGCCCGCGGACCAGTGCCCCATCTGCCCGACGACGCCGGGCAACCAGACCGAGATCCCGGCCCCGGACTACGACGTCGCCGTCTTCGAAAACCGCTTCCCTTCCCTCGGCCCCGACACGCGCGAAGTCCCCGCGGCGCCGGGCTGGGGGACCACCGCACCCGCCGTCGGCCGCTGCGAGGTGGTGGCCTTCACCCCGCAGCACACCGGATCATTCGCCGAACTGGGCTGGCGCCGCACCCGCACGGTGATCGATGCCTGGGCGCACCGCACGGAAGCCCTTAGCGCCCTGCCCGGCATCGAGCAGGTCTTCCCGTTCGAAAACCGGGGCGCGGACATCGGCGTCACCCTGCACCACCCGCACGGGCAGATCTACGCCTACCCCTACGTCACGCCCCGCGCCGCGGTCCTCGCCGCAGCGGCCGGCGAATACCTGGACGCATCGGACGGCGCGGCGACGCTCACGTCCTCCCTGCTCCGGGCCGAACGCAACGACGGCAGCCGCATGGTGCTGGAAGGCGAACACTTCAGCGCCTACGTCCCCTTCGCAGCCCGCTGGCCGCTGGAAGTCCACCTCGTCCCGCACCGCCAGGTCCCGGACCTCGCGGCCCTGGCCGGGGACGAACGCGACGAACTGGCGGAGCTCTACCCCGAACTCCTGAAGCGCTTCGACGCCCTGTACCCGACGCCGACGCCCTACATCGCGGCCTGGCACCAGGCGCCGCTGGAGCCGGCCCTGCGCCGGGCCGGCCATCTGCACCTGCAGCTGACCTCGCCCCGCCGCGCCGCGGACAAGCTCAAGTACCTGGCCGGCTCCGAGGCGGCCATGGGCGCCTTCATCAACGACACCACCCCCGAATCCGTCGCCGCCCGGCTGCGCGAAGTGGCCAGTGAAGCGGCCCCCCCGACCGGCCGGCGCCGCAGCCCGCACCACCCTGACCCCGGAAGGCGCCCCCGCATGAACACGACCACACGCGCCGGCGCGCTCGCGGGCCGCTTCGAAGCCACCTTCGGCGCCGCCCCGGACGGCCTCTGGGCTGCCCCCGGCCGGGTAAACCTGATCGGTGAACACACCGACTACAACGAGGGCTTCGTCCTGCCCTTTGCCATCGACAAGCGGGCGACGACGGCGGTCCGGCTCCGGAACGACTCCACCATCCGGCTGCTCTCGACCGTCGGCGACCGGGGACTCGTCGAAGCCGACGCCGCGGCACTGACGCCGGGCACCGTCACCGGCTGGGCCAAGTACCCGCTCGGTGTGGTCTGGGCGCTGCGGCAGAGCGGCATCGAGGTTCCCGGCTTCGAGCTCCTCCTCGACTCCGATGTCCCGCTCGGCGCGGGGCTGTCCTCCTCCCACGCCATCGAGTGCGCCGTCGTGACGGCCCTGAACGAACTCACCGGCGCCGGACTGAGCGCTGAGGACATGGTCACGCTGACCCGGCATGCGGAAAACGCTTTTGTCGGCGCGCCCACCGGCATCATGGACCAGTCGGCCTCGCTGCGCGGCGCGAGCGGGCACGCCGTTTTCCTCGACTGCCGGGACCAGTCCGCGGAACTCGTCCCGTTCCCGGCACAGGAGGCCGGACTTGTCCTGCTGGTCATCGACACCAAGGTGGCGCACTCCCACGCCGACGGCGGCTACGCCTCCCGCCGCGCGTCCTGCGAGCTCGGCGCCGGGATCCTTGGCGTCACGGCGCTCCGGGATGTCGCCGTCGCCGGCCTTGAGGAGGCTTCCGGCCTGCTCGATCCCGTCACGTTCCGGCGGGTCCGCCATATCGTCACCGAAAACGACCGCGTGCTGCAGACCGTGGCCACCCTCCGGTCCCAGGGCCCGGCCCGGATCGGCGGACTGCTCGATGCCAGCCACGCCTCCATGCGGGACGACTTTGAGATTTCCTGCCCGGAGCTGGACCTCGCCGTGGACACGGCCCGCAGCCACGGCGCCATTGGCGCCCGCATGACCGGCGGCGGGTTCGGCGGCTCGGCGATCGCCCTCACCCCGGTGCAGGACGAGCGGCAGGTCCGCGCCGCCGTCGTCCGCGCGTTCGCGGAAGCCGGGTTCACCGCGCCGGACATTTTCACGGTCACGCCGGCGGCCGGAGCGGAGCGCCTTTCCTGACGTCGAGTGCTCCATAACCGCCCTTTTGACCCCTCAAAATGGCGGTTGCGGAGCAGTCGATGGGGTTTAGGCGGTGCAGCCGCAGGACTGCCTGATCCGCAGCTTGGTGGGGAAGGTCCGGTGCTCGGACGGCTGGCCCCGGCTCGCCCCCACCAGGGCCTCGACGGCCGCTTCCGCCATCACCCGGACCGGCTGCTCGACGGTTGTCAGGGCGGGCCAGCTGTACTCGGCCTCGGCGGAGCCGTCGAAGGAGGTCAGGGCGATATCGCCCGGCACCGTGAGGCCGGCTTCGTGGATGGCGCGCAGGATGCCGATCGCCTGCATGTCGGAGCTGGCGAAGATGGCGGTGGGCCGGGTCGCCGAGGCGAGCAGCCTTTGGCCGGCCGCATAGCCGCCGTCACGGCTGAACGGTCCGCGGACAATGGGACCCTCGGGCAGCCCGGCCGCTGCGAGTGCCTGCAGCCAGCCCTCCTCGCGGAGGTCGAAGTCTCCCGCCGTGTTCGTGCCCATGGCGAGGGCGATGTTGCTGTGCCCGTGGCCGATCAGGTGCTCCACGGCCATCCGGGCCCCGGCTGCCAGGTCGACGCCCACGCTGTTGAATCCCGGCGCCTTGCCGCCATGGTTCAGCAGCACGGCGGGAATGTCGGCCGATTCGAGGGCCTCAAGGTCGGGTTCAAAGAGCACGCTGGCGAGCACCACGCCGTCCACCTGGCGCGAGGCGAGGTTGCGGATGTTGCGGCGCTCCTTCGCGAGGTTGCCATCGGAGTTGGTCAGCAGCAGGGCGTAGCCGAGCTCGGCGGCGGCGTCCTCGACGGCGTGGGCCAGCAGTGAGAAGAACGGGTTGGTGTTGTCCGGGATGACGAGGCCGATCGTCTCGCTGGAGCCGAGCTTCAACGCCCGCGCTGCCGCATTCGGCCGGTAGCCCAGGACCCTGATGGCATCCTGCACTTTCGCTTCGGTGCCCGGCGCCACCTTCTTCGGCCCGCCGTTGACCACATAACTTACGACGGCGGTACTGACGCCGGCGTAGCGGGCGACGTCCTTGCGGGTCACCTGGCTGCGGTGGTTGGGCACTACCGGGGTCGTCATGGCTTCCATGCTAGCCACGCCGCCGGTCGCTGCGCCGACGGGACACCGGGGCCGAGGACAGCTAGGTGGCGGCTGAACCGGCCGGAGCCGGCGGCGCCGATTGAAAAACTCAAGGGAGACCTCTCGATATGCACGTTTCGGACAGTGTCCCACGCTGATCTACTCGAGTCAACGATTACTCACTGGTACAAGAAAAAGCCAGCTATGGCTGGAAATAACTCTTGCCAGCCAATATCTACTCGTGTAGATTCGATTCCAGTTGTTACCCACATCACACCATCAGGAAGAGTCAACGATGACTACCATCACCAAACTTCCGGATCCCGTGGCAGGCGGATCCAAGCCCCCGCACCGCGGTAAAACTGCCCGGGCCGGCCGGGGACGCCGTCTTGGCGACCTGCGGATCGCCCTGCTGTTCATCCTCCCGGCCATGATCGGCTTCGTTGCATTCTTCCTGGTCCCCACGGTCCGCGGCGTCTACCTCAGCTTCACCGAGTACAGCGTCCTGGGGGATCCCACCTGGATCGGCACCAGGAACTACACCGCGATCTTCGCGGACGAGCTGTTCTGGAACGCCATGGCCGTCACCCTCCAGTACGTCGGCCTGAACATCGGCTTCCAGACCGTCATCGCCCTCGGGCTGGCGCTTCTGATGCACCGGGTGGCCAAATCAACGCTCATCCGCGGCGCGCTGCTGCTGCCGTTCCTCGTGGCCAACGTGATCGTGGCGCTGCTGTGGTTCTGGATGCTCGACTACCAGATCGGCATCGTCAACGAGATCATCAACTGGTTCGGCCTGCCCCGCATCGCCTTCTTCGGCAGCGAGCAGTGGGCCATCCCCACCATCGCCGGCGTCAATGTCTGGCGGCACATGGGCTATACGGCCCTGCTGATCTTCGCCGGTCTGCAGTCCATCCCCAGCCATGTCTACGAAGTCGCGTCCCTTGACGGCGCATCCCAAACCCGGACCTTCTGGAGCATCACCATGCCGCTCCTGCGCCCCGTGCTGGTGCTGGTCCTCGTGGTCACGGTGATCGGGTCCTTCCAGGTCTTCGACACCGTGGCCGTGACCACCGGCGGCGGCCCCATCAACGCCTCCCGCGTCATCCAGATGTACATCTACCAGAAGGCCTTTGGTGAATCCGATTTCGGCTACGCCTCGGCCCTGTCCGTCATTCTCTTCGTCATTCTCGCCCTCGTGGCCTTCATCCAGATGAAGTTCCTCAAGGGCAACGAATCGGATCTGGACTAAGGAAACCCAGCCATGACAACCTCCGAACTCTCCCGCAAGACGCCCGGCGGCAAGCCCGGCACCAGCCCCGCCCGGCAGGCAGCCCGCAAAAAGCCCTTCAACTGGCGCCGCGCCGCCGCCTGGACCCTCGTCGCCGTCGCCGTCGTCGTGACGGTGGCGCCGTTCCTCTGGATGCTCCGCACCGCGCTCTCCAGCAACGCCTCGCTCGCCTCCAACGCCAGCAACCTGCTGCCGGCAGACTTCAGCCTCGGCGCCTTCAAGCGGGTCCTCGGCCTGCAGACCGCGGAGGAGGCCATCGCCGAGGGCGGCTCCGGCGCCGCCATCAACTTCTGGCTGTACCTGCGGAACTCCATCATCTTCGCCACCGTCACCACCGCCGGGCAGGTGTTCTTCAGCGCGATGGCCGCCTACGCCTTCTCCCGGCTGCGCTGGCCCGGCCGCAACGTGGTCTTCGGCCTGTTCCTCGCCACCATGATGGTCCCGCCGATCTTCACCGCACTGCCCAACTTCCTCATGATCAAGAACCTCGGCCTGCTCAACACCTTCGCCGGACTGGCCCTGCCCTTCCTGTTCATGACCCCCTTCGCCATCTTCTTCCTGCGCCAGTTCTTCCTCTCCATGTCCCGCGAGGTGGAGGAAGCCGCCATGCTCGACGGCGCCAAGCACGTCCGGATCTTCTTCCAGATCGTGCTGCCCAACGCCGCCGCCCCGCTGGCGACCCTGGCCCTGCTGACCTTCATCGGCCAGTGGAACGAATACTTCTGGCCGCTGCTGGTGGGCCAGGACGAAAGCGTCCGCGTCCTCACCGTGGGCCTGGGCGTCTTCAAATCCCAGTCCCCGCAGGGCGCCCCCGACTGGTCCGGCCTGATGGCCGCCACCCTGATCGCCGCCCTGCCCGTACTCCTGCTCTTCATCGCCTTCGGCAAGCGGGTGGTCAACTCCATCGGCTTCTCCGGCATCAAGTAACCCCCACCCAACGCACCCCCAAGCGCATGTCCACCTTGCACGTCCCTGAAAGGTTCACCATGAAGAAGACCCTCGGCGCCGTTGCTGCCGCCGCAGCCATCGCCCTGTCCCTGTCCGCCTGCGGCGGTTCCGCCCCCTCCGCCGAAGCCAAGGGTGAAATCAACTACTGGCTCTGGGACGCCAACCAGCTCCCCGCCTACCAGCAGTGTGCCGACGATTTCACCAAGGCCAACCCGGACATCAAGGTCAAGATCACCCAGCGCGGCTGGGACGACTACTGGACCACGCTGACCAACGGCTTCGTCGCCGGCACCGCCCCGGACGTCTTCACCAACCACCTCTCCAAGTACCCCGAGTACGCGGCGAAGAAGCAGCTGCTCTCCCTGGACGACGCCGTCGCGAAGGACGGCATCAAGCTGGAGAGCTACACCAAGGGCCTGCCCGAACTGTGGGTCGGCCAGGACGGCAAGCGCTACGGGCTGCCCAAGGACTGGGACACTGTCGGCCTGTTCTACAACAAGGCCATGGCCGACTCCGCCGGCCTTACCGCCGAGCAGATGGCCAACCTGGACTGGAACCCGCAGGACGGCGGCAGCTACGAGAAGGCGATCGCGCACCTCACCGTGGACAAGAACGGCGTGCGCGGCGACGAAGCCGGCTTCGACAAGAACAACGTCGCGGTTTACGGCCTCGGCCTCGCCGGCGGCGGCTCCGGCCAGGGCCAGACCGAGTGGAGCTTCCTGACCGCGACCACCGGCTGGACCCACACCGAAAAGAACCCGTGGGGCACCGAGTTCAACTACGACGACCCGCGCTTCCAGGAGACCATCGCCTGGTGGGCCGGCCTGATCGAGAAGGGCTACATGCCCAAGCTGGAAACCGCCGTGGGCGCCAGCCTCGCGGACAACTTCGGCGCCGGCAAGGCCGCCATCAACACCACCGGCGACTGGCTGATCGGCCAGTACCAGAGCTACAAGGGCGTGGAAACCGCGTTCGCACCCACCCCCAAAGGCCCCGAGGGCAAACGCGCCAGCATGTTCAACGGACTCGCCGACTCCGTCTGGGCCGGCACCAAGAACCCGGCCGCCTCGGTCAAGTGGGTCGAATACCTCGGCTCCACCGCCTGCCAGGACGTCGTCGCCTCCAAGGCCGTCGTCTTCCCGGCCATCACCAGCTCCACCGAGATCGCGGCCAAGGCCTTCGCGGACAAGGGCACCGACGTTTCCGCCTTCACCACCCACATCAAGGACGGCACCACCTTCCTCTTCCCGATCGCGGACAAGGCAGCCAAGGTGGACGGCATCATGAAGCCGGCCATGGACGCCGTTCTCGCAGGCAAGAAGCCGGCCAGCTCCCTGACCGAAGCCAACAACCAGGTCAACGCCCTCTTCAAGTAGGGCCCAACCGCCCGGATGCCGCCGCTGCCTCCTCGCGGCGGCGGCACCCGGCACTTCCCGTTGAACCACCGCACTTAACCCGCGTCCCGGACGCGCCCCGAACCACCGAAAGAGACCCGCCATGGAACCCCTGTACCTCCGCTCCGCCAGCACCAGCCTGGTGATCAGCTTCGACAGCGGGGAGGCCGAGGTCATCCATTGGGGCGCGGACCTGGGCGACTCCCTGCCGGATCTGGCCATCCTCGGCGCGCCCGTCACGCACTCCGCGGTCGACGCCGCCGTTCCCGCCGGGCTCCTGCCACAGGCCTCCTCAAGCTGGCGCGGCCGCCCCGCCCTGCGCGGGCACCGGATCGCCGACGGCGTTCCCGGCTATGACTTCTCCGTCCGGCTCCGCGTGGCGGAGGTGACGGGCGGCGCCGTCGGGAATTCCGCGGCGATTGTGCAGGCCGACGCCGACGCCGGGATCCGCGTTTCGTCCGCCCTCACCCTGCACGACGGTGGCCTGCTGGAACTGCGCCACACCGTCACCAACACCGGCACCTCGCCCTACCAGCTCGACGAACTGGCCACGGTGCTCCCGGTGGCCCCGGCCGCCGTCGAACTCCTGGACCTGACCGGGCGCTGGTGCCGGGAACGCCACCCGCAGCGCCGGCCCCTCCAGCAGGGCACCTGGGTGCGCACCGGGCGGCACGGCCGCACCGGCCACGACTCCTCGCTGCTCTTCGCCGCGGGAACCGCCGGCTTCGGCAACCGCCACGGCAAGGTCTGGGCCACCCACCTGGCCTGGAGCGGCAACCACGAACAGTTCGCGGACAGCACCGCGGACGGGCGCACCATGATCGGCGGCTCCGAACTGCTCGGCCCGGCCGAGGTGATCCTGGCCCCCGGCGGCAGCCACACGACGCCCGCGCTGTTCGCCGCCTACTCGGACCGCGGCCTGGACGGCATCAGCGAATCCTTCTACGCCTGGTTCCGGAACCGGCCGCACCACGTGCTGCCCGCCGCGGCCACGCAGGCCGGGCTGTCGCAGGCCGGGCTGTCGCAGGCCGGGCTGGCCGGATCCGGGAAGCCGCGCCCGGTGGTGCTCAACACCTGGGAGGCCGTGTACTTTGACCACAACCTCACCACCCTGATTGACCTGGCCGATTCCGCCGCGGAACTCGGCGTCGAACGTTTTGTGCTCGACGACGGCTGGTTCCGCGGCCGCCGCGACGACCACGCCGGGCTCGGCGACTGGTACGTGGACGAGACCCTCTGGCCGGCCGGGCTCACGCCGCTGATCGACGCCGTCACGTCCCGCGGGATGGAGTTCGGGCTCTGGGTGGAGCCGGAAATGGTCAACCTGGACTCCGACGCCGTCCGGGCGCATCCGGAATGGATCGTCGGCCCCTCGGTGCGCAGTTACAAGGACGGCGGGCGGCTGCCGCTGGAATGGCGCCACCAGCACGTCATCGACCTCGTCAACCCGGACGCCTGGCGGTACATCTACGACCGGGTGGACGCGCTGCTGCGGGGGAACAACATCAGCTACCTCAAGTGGGACCAGAACCGGGACCTGCTGGAGCACGGCCACGCCGGCCGCGCCTCGGTGCACGAACAGACCCTCGCCGCTTACCGGCTCTTTGACGCGCTGCGGGCCGCGCACCCCGGTGTCGAGATTGAAAGCTGCTCCTCCGGCGGAGGCCGCGTGGACCTCGGCATCCTGGAACGGACGGACCGGATCTGGGCCTCGGACTGCAACGACGCCCTGGAACGGCAAACCATCCAGCGCTGGACCGGGCTGGTGGTCCCGCCGGAGCTCGTGGGCGGCCACGTAGGACCCACCACCTCGCACACCACGGCCCGCACCCACGACCTGGCCTTCCGCGCCATCACCGCCCTGTTCGGACACTTCGGGATGGAATGGGACGTCCGCCAGGTCCAGGGCACCGAGCGCGAGGAGCTCAAGCGATTCATCGGGATCTACAAGGAGCACCGCGGCCTGATCCACTCGGGCCGGATGGTCCGGGCTGATCTGGCCGATGACTCCCTGATGCTGCACGGCGTGGTGGCTGCGCCGAATGGATCAGCTGACGGCCCGGCGAACGGATCGGCCGGCACACCGGCGCACGTAGCGCAGGGCCCGACGGCGGCGCTGTTTGCGCTGGTCAGCACCCGGACCTCCCCGGCGGAACAGCCGGGCCGGATCGCCATCCCGGGCCTCGCCGCCGACGCCGAGTACCTTGTGGAGGCGGTCTTCCCCGCCCCGGGGGACGCGGACTACGCCCGCACCTTCACCCAGGTCCAGCCCCCGGCCTGGCTGGCATCCGGGGCCACGGCAAGCGGCCGATTCCTGGCCGAGGTCGGCCTGCCCATGCCCGCCCTCAACCCGGAACATGCCCTGCTGCTGAAGGTCACCACCGCCTAGCCCCCCATCGACTGCTCCGCGACGGCCCTTTTGAACCCTCAAAACGGCGGGTGTGGAGCAGTCGATGAGTGCTGCCGCGCCGGGCGCCAGGTTTCGCACCCCGCACGCCAACGCCCCCGCGCACGCCAACGACCCCGCGTACCCCAACGCACCGACGCCCGGCGCTCCCGCGCCCCGGCATCCCCGCGCGCCAAACTGCTACGCTCCACCTATCGGCGCTGTCCGGTGCCGGCAAGTGGAGCAACAGCGGGGTTGCGAGCGAGGGAGACGCCATGACGGTTGCCGAAATCCAGGTGGACCAGCGTGTGATCGGGATCGACTCCCGCCGTTTTGCCTCGGTGGAGAAGGCGGTGGTGGAGCTCATCACCAACAGCGACGACAGCTACGCGAGGCTGGAGAAAAGCGGAGCGCCCGTGACCGGCCGCATCCACGTCGGCTACGAACGGCACCACACCGGCGCCGTGCTCATGGTGACCGACCAGGCGGAGGGCATGTCCTTCGAAGAGGCCTCCCGCATCCTCACCTACGGCGGCGCGCACAGCCCGCTCTCCCGCGGCGAGGGCGACGGCCGCGGGTACTTCGGCCGCGGACTCAAGCAGGCCATTTTCGGCCTGGGCCACGGCTGGATCGAGACCATCAAGGACGGCCGGTTCACCCGCATCGACGTCTTCCGCGGTGAGAACGGCGGCTACCTCTACGACGACGGCGATGAGGACCGCCGGGCGTTCCCCGCGGACTACGCCCGGCTTGGCATGCCCGCAGGCGTCGCGGAGAGCGGCACCCGGGTGACGATCGTCGTCGACAATCCCCACGTCACGATCACGCAGTACGCCACCCTGGTGCAGTCCCTCTCCGACAACATCTACCTGCGGGACGTGCTGGACCGTCGGACGGTGGAGCTGCTGCATGGCCGGCCGGGCAGCGGACAACACGGGGCCAGCAAGGACGTCAGCGAGAGGATCCGCTTCGAGGAACCCCCGTCCATCCTCCTCCTCGGCCCGGAGCAGCCGGGCAGCTTCAGCCACGAGGGGCAGGAGTATCCGTTCACCCTCACGCTCAAGCGGGCCAAGGATGTGGAGCTGACGCTCAAGGGCGACGAACGCACCAACGGCCTGGTGGTCCTGTCCGGGATGGCGGTGCTTGACTGCACGCTGTTCGAGTATGAGAACCAGGTGGGAACGGAGTATCTCTTCGGTTCCGTCCGCTGTGCGGCACTGACGGAGATGCTGGGCCGCGGCAAGGCGGTCATCAGCGACGAGCGGGAGGGCCTGAACTTCAAGGATCCGTTGGTGGCGGCGTTCTCGCAGGCCGTCAGCACCATGATTGGCGCCGCCGTTTTGGCCGAGAAGGAGAAACTCTCGCATCTGGAAAGGGCCACCACGTCCGGGCGCACCGCCGAGATGATCGAGCGGCTGCTGCAGCACATGAGCGAGGCAGCCGTGGTCGACCTGGGCATCGAGTCCTCCCCGGACGCCGCGGGCCGGATCCCGGCCGAGGAGGAACCGCCGGCCGCGCTGCGCTTCACCACCCCGTTCTACTACCGGAAACCGGGGCACCCGTTCCACGTCGCGCTGCTGATCGATGCAGGCCAGCTGCCCGACGGCGAGCAGCTCACCTTCGAGCTCGAACTTCCGGCGTCGATGCGGATTGAGCCTGCGCCTGCTGCCGTTGCGGTCGATTCCCTGGACGGAATCCAGCGGATGGAGTGGACGGTCACGGGGGAGGTGCCGGGGGAACGTGGTGAGATCACTGTCCGGGCCGGCGCCTACTGGGCGTGGTGCGAGATTGTGGTGGCCGAGCACGCCTCCCACCGCAGCGAAGGCCAGCCCCCGCACGCTGCTGTTGTTCGACCCGCCAGCCACCCTGCTGACCACCCGGTGGCGCACCGGGTACCCCGGGACCACGGCAGGGATTTGTTCGTCGGCTACGAATTCCGGAGCCTGCACAACAGCGCGGACCGGGCCGTCTACAGCGCTGCCGAGCGCAAGGTCATCATCAACACCGCTGCGCCCACCGTGCGGCTTTACGTTGACGGCCGCGGGCGCTTCCGGGACTCCGCGCGGCTGCTGCTTGCCGAGCTTTTTATGGATGTGATCGCCGACGAGCTGGCCCGGCGCCGCATCGAACAGCACGGGCATGCGCGAGACCTTGAGGCCTTCCGCAATGCTAAGCGGGACATCATCCGCCGGTACGGCAGCGACATCCATTTGTCGTTCCTGAGCGGCTGAGCCGACGCGATCCGGCGCTACTGCTGCAGCGGCAGGTACAAAACCGTGTAGATTCCCAGCCCGGCGAGGACCACAACACTGCCGGCGATCGCCGCCGTCCCCCTGAAGTTGGCTGTCATCGCCGCTCCGCCGATGCCGCTGGCATGGTGGTGGTAGCGGCGTCGCTGCGTGAGGGCGATGCCCAGGGCGACCAGGAGGGAAGTCGCCACAAGCGTGCCCGCAAACCAGCCGTGGTGCGGCACCCAGCGCAGGAATATGCAGGCGGCTGTGATCAGCGTAAATGAGGTCCGCCGCCAGGCGAGGTCCGTACGCTCCGGCTGGAGCCCCGGGTCATCGTGTAAGGCCGCGGGCCTGGTTTTAGCCACGGCTAGGCCGACCGCCCGATCACAAAAACGATCAGCACGGCCGCGACGAGGGCGCCGCCGACTGCCAGGATCGGAGTGAGAAGGGGAGCGGGGAGCGGGGCCTCGCGCCGCATGGCCCGTTCCACGTTGAGCCAGCGGAAGAACGAGCCACCGGCAGTCACCAGCCCCAGCAGGAGCAACAGCACGGACACGGTCTTGCGGAGTTCAGGGACAAACAGCTCCGAGGTGAAGGCCTCGACGGCGATGCCGCCGGCCACCATCGCTAGTGAGGTCCGGATCCAGGCCAGGAACGTACGTTCGTTGGCAAGCGTGAACCGGGCATCCGGGTCGGTCCCTCCGCCCAGCGCCCGATCAAGGAGCCCGCGACGACTCCGGTCCTTGCCCGAAACGGCGCCGGCCGCCTCGGCCCTGGCGCCGTTGGCGGCCGTGGTCATGCCGTCCGGTTCCGTACCACCGATGAGTGAATTGTCGTGCTCCGTCATAAGGCCTCTTCCCCGGCACCGGCGGTGACCGAAAGCGCAGGAACGGCGGGGCGCCGGTGGAAATTCAGCCGACCGCGCAGTTCCCGGTGCCGCGGACGCGGCACAGCTTCAGGATGTCACCCCTCGGAAAAATTCGACACTTTGCCCGCCGCTGCCGTCGCGCTTGGCGCTGCGCAAAACATCTGGCGCGCAGCGAAGTATCTGGCGCGCAGCGAAGTATCTGGCGCTGCGCCACATCGACGGCGCTACGCGAATGCCCGTAGCGCAGGGTATACACGTTTGCGCAGCGAAAATCACGCCGGCCTCGCCGCATCACCGTGCCCGGAGCCAGTCAGGCCCCCGGAACCCGCAACACATCCACGGCAGCCAGCAGATACGGCACCGGATCAGGGTCCGTGCCCCCGGCCCACTGCATCCACGCCTCAAAGGTCGCGGCCAGATAGGCCGCGGTCAGGTATCCCGCGGTGCCCTCGGGGAGTCCGTACTCCGCAAGGTACCGCCGCACCCGCTTGCGCTGGGACCCCAAGGAGTCGTAGCTGCGGCTGGCAAGCTCGGGGTGTTCGGCGATCAGGCGAAGCCGCCCCCGCGACACCGACAGGTCGGGGATGACCGCCACACCGGCGACGGCGGCGGCCCGCAGTCCCGCCATGAGGCCGTCGGGTCCGTCACGCCCGTCCGGGGCCGCTTCCAGGGCCAGCCCCGAGGCCTCGATCACCGGTTCCATGCCGCCCCAGATGAGCTCGGCCTTGCTGGAGAAATACCGGTACAGGCTCTTGCGTCCAATCCCCGCCTCACTGGCGATGTCCTCCATCGAGGTCTGTTCGTAACCGTTTTCGGCGAAGAGCCGCAGCGCAAGGCTGGCCACGGCGTCCGGGTCGATGGTCACGGGACGCCCGGCGGAGCGCGTGCCGGTGGGCTTGGGGTCTCGCTCAAACATCCCACCAGTATTCACTCTTTCATAATGACACAGCGTGTCATAAGGTGGAAGATGTCAGCATTCGGAAACGTTCGGAAGGACATCATGGGCAACGAAGCTTCATGGCAGGAATCCATCACGGCAGGCCGCTTCGCGGGCAAGACCGTCATCGTCACGGGTGCCGGCTCGGGCATTGGGCTGGCGACGGCCCTGCGCGTTGCCAAGGAGGGCGGCAGGGTGATCGCCGCCGACGTCAGCTCAGACCGGCTGGACGCCCTGGTCGCCGAAAACGGCGGTCTGGACCTTGTCCCGGTGGCCGGTGACATCTCCGATGAAGCCACCGTCGCCGCAGTCGTCACTGCCGCCGGCAGCCGGGTCGATGCGCTGGCGAACGTCGCGGGCATTATGGACCACTTCGCCCCGGTCCACGAGGTCGACGACGACACCTGGGAACGGGTCTTTCGGATCAACGTCACCGCCCTCATGCGGCTCACCCGCGCCGTGGTGCCGCTGATGCTCGACGCCGGCACCGGCTCCGTGGTCAACGTCGCCTCCGAGGCCGGCCTGCGTGGTTCCGCCGCCGGCGCCGCCTACACTGCCTCCAAGCACGCCGTCGTTGGCCTGACCAAGAATTCCTCCGTGATGTACGGGCCCAAGGGACTGCGCTTCAATGCCGTGGCCCCCGGCGCCACCATCACCAACATTGAGGCCACCTGGGGTTCCCAGCTCGCGGCCGAGCGCCTCGGCCCGCTGATGGGCGCGAACATCCCGACCCCGGCCACCGCCGCACAATTGGCGGCATCGATCACTTTCCTGCTCAGCGACGACGGCACCAACATCAACGGCGCGATCCTCGCCTCCGACGGCGGCTGGTCCGCGGTCTAAGCAGAACGAGCGAGGGCGGCGGCGGGATTCTCCCGCCGTCGCCCTCTTCTTGATTCCCTTACTGCCCGTCAGCCGGGCCGGTTGGATCCCTCGCCTAGCTGGCCGGCTTCAACGCCGTCCGCCACACCGCGACGGCCTTTGCGGTGTTGAAGGTCCAGGTGGCCGTGCCGCTGGCGCCCGCCGTAGCCTGCGGCTGGTCGGCCTGTTCGGCGATCTGACCGTCCGCGGATTCCCAGCGCTCGGTCCAGCCGCTCGGGGCGGCGGCGCCCGGTGTCGAGCTGTCGAAGCCGACGCCGCCGATCAGCATGGCATTGTTGCTCGCCGTGGTGATGCTGGGGGCTGCAATGCTGGTCGCCGTGTAGCTCGTGTTCGCAGCGGTGGCGACAGCGCTGTCCAGGGGTGTCGTGTTGTTGACGCCCCGGTAGGCGGTGACTCCGCCGCCCCACTTTGCCGTGGTGCTCAGGGTCCAGCTGTAGCTTCCCGGGTCAGCGGAACCCACCACCCGGTAGTAGGCGAACACCCGTGCGCCGCTGCTGATGGACAGGTTGTTGACGATGGCTGTCCAGCCCGCCGGGACGGCGGATACCGTCGGGTTCTTGTCCGCCGTGAACGAAGCGACCAGCACATCGCCGGCTGCCGTGCCCGACGGTTTGGTCAGCGAGACGGCCGTTGCGGCAAGTGGGTTGTTCGTGGTGCTGGAGGCAACGACGCTGATCGCTGACGACG
This sequence comes from Arthrobacter sp. U41, assembly GCF_001750145.1. Lineage (NCBI taxonomy): Bacteria > Bacillati > Actinomycetota > Actinomycetes > Micrococcales > Micrococcaceae > Arthrobacter > Arthrobacter sp. U41. Next base: position 655,623 of record NZ_CP015732.1, on the reverse strand, counting down.
ACGGCGGCGGCGGCGGCGGTTCCGGTGTGCCTCCCAGCGTCCGGTAGGAGAACCAGTAGCGCTTGGTCACGTTATTGCTGGCCAGCACTGCGAGGCCGGTCGTGCTGTCAACGCTCTGCTTGCTCGTGGTCACATCGTTCATGTTCGCGGACGCGCCGTCCTGGATGATCGGCGTGCCGCGCCCGGTCGGGAAGACCGGGTTGTCCATGGAAGCCGTCTTTTCATAGATGGCGCCGGGGATGCCGGAGTAAGCGCAGCCGCTGACGCCGGTGCCGGGTGCTGTGTGGAAGGCGTGAACAGTGTTGTTCTGTGTATCAAGGACGATCTGCGAGCGGGACACGCAGTCCCCGACCGTGGCCACCGTTGACTGCGAGAACGCGCCTGTTCCGGGCTTGAAAACCACCAGCAGCACCTGCGCCAGGCTCTTGTTGGTCGAACCGTCGTTGAGGCCGGTTTTGATCGCTGCGAACACCCGGCCGGTGCTGTCGGACTGGAGCGTTTTGACGCTCAAGTGATCGTCGGCGAGCTTGTTGCCCTTGACGGCGTCCTGGACTTTCCACGCGGACGTCGCGGTGGGGCTGCTCCCGTCGGTGTGGGTCGCCCAGCGTACGGCGCCTGCACGCTGGTCGCTCCACATGACCCCGATCTTGTTGCCGCCGTAGGCCACAATCGCCGAAATGTCATCCGGCGCAGGGTTCGGGTTGGAGACAGGGATGACGAACGGTGAGTTCCAGCTGGTCCCGCCCGGCGCGGAGCGGTTGACGTAGACGGTGTTGGTGAAGCCGCTGGTCGAACTGCCGGAAACCTGGGTCCAGGTGGCCCAGATTGCGCCGGTGCTGTCCTGGTCGATCGTCAGCGACTCGCTGCTGTTGTTCATGATCGTGGTCGGGAAGCCGCTGTCCAGGGTGAACGTTCCTCCGGAGAAGCTGTAGCGGTACAGCTTGGCCGGCTGGCCCGAGACCGATGCCTTCGGCGACGTCTCACTCGACATGGTCACAACGTGGGAGGCGATGTAGAGATGAGTGCCATCCCAGAGCGTATCCGCCAGCGTGCTGGCGCGGGTGTCATTCGTGATGCCGGTGTTGACCCAGGTCTTCGAGGCGACGTCCAGCCGGTAGATTTGCCAGCCCTTCCCGGAGGTCCACATGTCGGCCCACCACGATCCACCGGTCCACCAGAGCTTGCTCTGGGGTTTGTCCGATGTTGGCGGGTTGCTCACTCCTGAGTAGCTGATGCTGGGATATCCGTAGTTGCTGGCCGACGAAGCGCTGCTTGAAATTCCCAGCAGGCCGCCGGCCACAACTAATACCAATACCAGGCTCTGGCTAAGCCAGCGGGCTGTACGTTTCATCTTGATCGCCGTTTCTTTCATGCGTTTGATCGCCGTTTCCATGGTGAATATGCAGATGTCTCCCGACTAGGGTGATGCTAGCCACTCTTTCCGGAAGTGAAAAGGGTATTTTGCCTTTTCGGAGTTCTGTTCTGCTTTTCTGGCGGAGAAAGCACCGCAATGAAATCCGCGATATGCACCCTGGTTGTCCAGCTGAACTGCACCAGGCCCCGTTTCCCCCTGCGTCCGCAGTCACCGCGGCATCTTCGCTTTTTTGACTGTGGAGTAACGCCGGCCCTAGACCTTGCCATCCCGTCGGCGTACGGTTCCAGTATCGGGACAAAAGCGCTGAAACTCAACGGATTTTCGCCCCTTGGCCGCTGACCGAGTACACCATTCGAGGATGACTCGTGGTTCCCGAGTAGGCCGCCCCGAAGACCCAAGTAGAGGCGCGGGAGTCACTCGGGGACTTGAACAGTAAACCAAGTACTAGCCACTCGTGACACAACTTTGGGTGAACTTTAGGCTCAAGGCATGGCCACCGTCCAGTGGCAGCTGGGGTATGGGGTTGCGCATAATTTCGACGGATTGCTACGAATTCGTCCTTTAGGTTCTCATTCGCTGATGGCATCGCAGTCGGCGACCGGAAATTTCATGAAGTGGTGAGGCTTTTGTCTATTCCAAATTTGGTCCCGAATTCGCCGTCCGAGCGAATTACCTCCTCGCCACGGGCTTCGGTGAGCGTCGTAATTCCAACGCTAAATGAAGAAATGAACTTGCCGTGGGTGCTGCGGCGGATGCCTTCCTATGTGGATGAAGTTGTCATCGTGGATGGGCGGTCCCGGGACCACACCATCGACGTTGCCCGGGCCCTCAGGGTCGACGTCGTGGTGGTGGCTGAACCGCGAAAGGGCAAGGGCATCGCTGTCCGTGCCGGCTTCGCAGCGGCTTCGGGGGACATAATCGTCATGCTTGACGCGGACGGAAGCATGGATCCGCAGGAAATCGGCTGGTTCGTCTCCCCGCTCCAGCATGACTACGACTTCGTCAAGGGCTCGCGCTATGTCACCGGCGGCGGGTCGGAGGATCTGACCTGGCTCCGGAACATCGGCAACCGCGTCCTGACGAAGCTGGCGAACATCGTCCTCAGAAGCAACTACTCGGACCTTTGCTACGGCTACATAGCACTCCGCCGGGAATGCCTCGAGGTTCTCGAGCTGGAGTCGGACGGCTTTGAGATCGAGACGGAACTCATTGTCAGGGCGGCGCGCGCGGGTCTGCGCATTGCCGAGGTACCGAGTTTTGAACTGAACCGCATCTCGGGAGCCTCGAACCTGCAGACCTTCCGCGACGGATGGCGGGTCCTCCGCACCCTCGCCCGGGAATGCATCACCTGGGAAGCGCCTACCGCCGGGGCCAGGCCCGAAGCCCTCCGGCGGGTGAAGTACACCTATCCGAATGTCCGGTTTGCTCGAACACCCACGGATCCGCAAAGCGTCCTTACCGTGGCGGAAGGAGCCTAAGGTGCTCGACTTCAATTTCAGGCCCGCCGCTTCTGTGGTCATTTGCTCCTACACGGAGCAGCGCTGGGAGCTACTGATGGACGTCATTGACTCCGTCCACGCCCAGACGCTCCAGCCGAAGCAGGTGATCGTTGTGGTTGACCACAACGAGGACCTGTACAAGCGGCTGGTGGCCGCCGTGCAGGATGTCACCCTGGTGGAGAGCACCGGGCTTCAAGGGCTCTCCGGGGCACGAAACACGGGCGTCGGCCTGGCCACCTCGGAGATCGTGGCGTTTCTGGACGACGACGCCGTGGCGACTCCCGACTGGCTCGAAAAACTGACGGCACTCTACGACGATTCCGACGTCCTGGCAGTCGGCGGCAAGGTCGAACCGGTGTGGGAAGCCGGCCGGCCCGGTTACTTCGGCCCGGAGCTGGACTGGATCGTCGGCTGCAGCCACCGCGGTTTACCCAAAGTTGCCTCCGAAGTGCGGAACGTCATCGGCGCCAACATGTCCTTCCGCCTTTCAGTGCTCCAGCAGGTGGGGGGCTTCAATGTCGCCCTCGGCCGTCAGGGGACGAAACCGCTGGGATGCGAAGAGACGGAGATCTGCATCCGGGCAGCGATCGGTTCCCCGGGTTCGCGCATCGTGTACGAACCGGCGGCCCTGGTGCGTCACCACGTTCCGGTCCAGCGGGGGACATTCCGCTACATGATGGAACGGTCCTGGTCGGAGGGTATTTCCAAAGCCCAGGTCAGCCACGTGGTGGGCCACAAACGGGCCTTGGGTCCGGAGCGGCGCTACGTACGCAGTGTCCTGCCCCGAGCGGTCTTCTCCGCCATGGCGGACTGGAGCCGCGGTGCCGACCCCCAGGGTTTGCGCCGGGCCGGCGCCTACGTGGCCGTCCTGGCTGTTACAGCCGCAGGATACTTCCGCGGGCGCAGGGTCGCCGAAGGCTCCGGATCGCTCCTAACCGGCTCAACTCCTGTCCACCATCGCCGTCTTCCCTGGAGGGAAGCCACGTGATTGAAGTTGGAAACGAGATTGTGGTGGCACATGAGGACGCAGGACTGGATATTGCACCGTCGATGGGGACCGAGGCCGTCCCCGACTGGCCAGGAGCTCTGTGGGTTGGCGCCGTCGATCTCGATTCCCTCGCCGGCTACACCCACCTGAGGCTTCAGGACTCCATCGGCTATCACCGCGCTCGCTTGCTGGTGCGCAGCGGATCGTCCGTCCGCGGATTCATCGACGTCGAAGCTCCAGACGGCGTCCTGGACCGCGGCGTCCTAGAGTCCGCTGCGGCGGCACTGCCGGCGGCCGTGGCATCCCAGCCGTCGTCGACACCGTCAATCACCGTGATCGTTTGCACCCGGGACCGCCCCGCACTGCTGCGTGGCGCCATCGCTGCAATCCTGCGCCTCGACTACCCGAACTTCGACGTCATCGTCGTGGACAACGGGGCCAGCACCGCTGAGACCCGTGACATGATCCGTGACGAGTTCCCCGACCCCCGGCTCACCCTGATCTCGGAGCCCAAGCCCGGGCTGTCAAAGGCACGCAATGCCGGTTTGCGCCGTGCGCGCGGGGACATCGTCGCGTTCACCGATGACGACGTCGTCGTGGACGAGTTTTGGCTGCGGGGGATTGCAGCCGGCTTTGAACAGGCCCCTGATGTTGGATGCGTGACAGGACTAGTGCCGGCCGGAGAGTTGCGTTCGCCCGCCCAGGGCTACTTCGACGAACGGGTGAACTGGTCCAAGATCGTCGCGCCGAAAGTCTATTCCATGGCGGATCCTCCGGCCGATCTGCCGACGTTTCCGTTCTGCGTGGGGGCCTTCGGCACAGGAGCGAACTTTGCGCTCGATCGACGCACTGCCCTGGCGCTGGGCGCCTTTGACCCGGCGCTCGGCGTCGGAACTCGCACGGGCGGTGGCGAGGACATCGACATGTTCACCCGGGTCATCCTCGGTGGCCACTCGCTGGTCGTCCAGCCGTCCGCGATCGTCTGGCACCGCCACCGGGCAGAGGTCGAGGACCTGATGGTTCAGGCCCGCGGGTACGGCAAGGGCCTCGGCTCCTGGCTGACCAAAATCCTCTTGAACCCGCACACGGCGCGGCTGGCGATCGCCCGAAGCCCCCAGGGCGCCCGGCATTTCCTAAGAAACGCACGGAACCATTCACGGGGGCAAACTGCGGCGACCGCGACCGCGACCGCGACGACGTCGGCGTCCCGCGATCCCCGAGTCGAAAAGGCCCTGCGGACTGAACTCTTCTCGGTGGCGCGAGGGCCGCTGAACTACCTTCTCGAACGCTGGTCGGGAAAGACATAGTAGGTCTTCATCATCTCTGGCACGGCCGATCGCACACAGTTCCTGGGGGAATGCGTCACAAGGGGACGCTGACTTCCCACTCGCAAAGTCCCCGCAGACCGATCAAGGAAGTTCAGCGACATGAGTCTCTTACTCCAAGACGAAACACCAACCCCGAAAGACCCGAGACCAACGATATCGGCGTTGAGGGCGGACCGGCCGTTGGACTTTGGGCTGGCTTTGGCCGGCCTCCTGCTTGCAGCCCTTATCCTTCTCGACCTGGGCGGCCCGGTGCTCGCCCCGGTCACCATCTTCGGCTGCTTCGTGCTGCCCGGATGGGTCCTGGTCCGGCGGCTTCCGGACGCTGACCCGGTGGCACGGGTGGTGTGGACCGTAGTGATGAGCGCAGCCATCTACACAATTCCGGCCCTCATCATGGCGTGGGCCCACATTTGGCATCCCCGGCCCGTCGCGGCGGCCGTCCTGGTTGCCGCCTCGGCCCTGATCGCCGTCTTTCCCCCTGTTGCCGGAACTGGCCGGCATGCAATTTACGGGCATCCGGTCAACAGGAGCCGTTTCGATTGGCGTTCCGTGTGGAGTCTGGACGCGTTCCGGGGCCGGGGCATTGCGCCGTACGTGCCGTGGGCCGTCCTCGGTGCCGCGCTGGTGGTCTGGGGTGTCGCCCTGTCGATGACGGGCGAGGAACTCGTCGGAGGCCGGGGGCTGCTGACAACATTCCCCCCGATCTGGTACCTGGCCGTGGCAGCAGCCGTGGGGCTGTGCATCTGGGCCGTGGCGGCGCGGAAGATGGCGTCCCACGCCTTTCTCGCAGCCTCCACCACGGGGCTCGTCGCCATGCTTTACGCCTCTGCGCCGATGGTGGTCAGTGTTCCGCGCCTGCCATGGTCCTACAAACACATCGCCGTAACGAACTACATCGGTGCCGCGGGCCAGGTGGATCCCTCGATCGACATCTACAACCGGTGGCCGGGTTTCTTCTCCGTCAGTGCCTTCCTGGGCGAGGTTGTTGGCTACCGCAATGCACTGGACTATGCCGCCCTGGCAGAGTTCGGGTTCGCCCTGCTGGATGTCATGATTATCCTCGCCATAGCGCGGACGCTCACTTCCAACCCGCGGATCTACTGGACCGCGACCCTGGTCTTCACCCTCACCAACTGGGTGAACCAGAACTACTACTCGCCGCAGGCGTTCTCCTACACGCTGTACCTGACGATGTGCCTGATCGCGCTGACGTTCCTCCGCAGCACTCCGGTCAAAATCGCCGCGGTGGTGGAGGGCCGGCTGAAAGGGCTGCAGGGGCGCTTTCACCGGACGACTCCGACCGCCACGGCTGAAATCGTCCACTCCAGCCGCGCCCTGGTCATGCCGGCGGTGGCGGCTCTCCTCCTCCTGCAGGCCGTAACGGTCGCGAGCCATCAGTTGACACCGTACATGGTCATCCTGTCGCTGTTCCCGCTCTTCGTCTTCGGCTATTTCAGGCCCAAGTGGCTTGGTCCGGTGCTGGCGATTATGGCGTTCGCGTACCTGCTGCCCAACCTCGACTATGTTGACAATAAATATGGCCTGTTCACCGGCTTCGACTTCTTCAAGAACGCAAGTTACACGCTGCCCGAGGTCAGCCATATTGACGACGCGTCCCGTTGGATGGCACGCACTCCGGATGGCCTCTCGCTCTTTGTGGGGCTGCTGGGGCTGGCGGGCTTTATCCGCAACCTGCTCCGGGGCAACGTCAGGCAGACACTGATTGTCGGCTGGCTGGCAGTCGCACCAATGTTCTGGCTCCTGGGCCAGTCCTATGGCGGGGAAGCGAAGTTCCGGGTCTTTATGTTCGCCCTCCCCTGGCTTGCGATCGGGGCGGCCTGGCTGTTTTGTTCCGGGCCCGTTCGAACCCGGAATGCTGTCACGGGCACCGTCGCCTCGCTGACGATCATGGCTGTTCTGTTCACCATTGTGTACTTCCAGCAGGAGGCGAAATTCCGGGTACCCAAGGAAGACGTGGTGGCCGCGCAGTGGCTGGACGCGCGGGTTGGCGAGAAGGACGTAATCTTTGAAACCAACGCCTTTTTCCCGCTCCTGATCGGGCCGAACTACCCCAGCTATCTGGAATGGGGCCGGGTCACCTCGCTGACCAAGTTCCTCCAGAGATCCAACGGAAACGTGCTGCCTGAGGACGTGGAGCGCTACGCGAACAACAACTGGAAACCTGAGCGCATCTTCGTAGTCTTCTCGGACTCACAGCTGGAGCAGGCGATCAAAGACAAGCTGTTCGATGCCAACATGCTCCCCGCTCTTGAACGGGAGCTAGCTGCAGGGGATAAGGCCGATCATGTATTTGACAATGGAGCCGTCCGAATCTACCAAATCAAAAAAACCCTTTAGATTGGGGAAAGGCGGCGCGGTGCTCGCCAGGGTTGCTGCGATGTTCGCCGCGGTCGCGCTGCTGAGCGCCCTGCTCTTCATCTCTACGCGGGAATCAACCACGACGGAGATGCCCGTGGGGGACCTGCCGGGCTGGAAGCAAACCGGCGCCCAGGACTTCACCACGCCGGCCCGGCTGGGCCGAGTGGGTGAAGTATACGGCTCGGACATGCGCGGTTACCACGACCTTGAGGACACCTCCGGTGAGGGCCTCTACACGCCGGATTCCGTGCTCTCCGTGAAAGACGGAAAACTCGACTACCACCTGCACACGAAGGGCGGGATTCCGCGGGTGGCGAGCATCGTCCCCTTCGGCTATGCCGGTCAGACCTACGCCCGGTACTCCATCCGGTTCCGGTCAGACACCCTGCCGGGCTACAAGATCGCCTTTATGCTCTGGCCCTCAAGCGACGACTGGATCGAGGGCGAAATTGACTGGCCGGAGGGCGAACTCGACGGGAAGATGTACGGCGTTTCAGCCATCAAGGACTCCACCCTGAAGGGCCCGGCCCGGTTCGATCCCTCCACCCGGTACTACTCGCGGACCGACGCGACAGATTGGCATGTGGCCACGACGGAATGGACCCCCGGAAAAGTCAAGTGGTTCTGGGATGGGGAACTCGTCGGTGAGACGACGATGCCCAAAGGAGTTCCCACCACGAACATGCGGTTGACGCTGCAGGCCGAGACGAAGGACGGGGCAGACTGGTCCTCTCCCAAGCCTGAGACTTCCGGGCACCTGGAGGTCGACTGGGTCGTGCAGTATGCCTACGCGCCCTAGCCCCCACCCACTCGCCAAACACCGGCACGATTCGTCAGGCATGATTTCCAGTGTCACGGCGGGAGGAACAGATGGACGTCCCTAGCAACCGCCAGCCCGACCCGGGGGAATGGAGCGGAGAGCAACCAGACATACACCCGGCGATCGCGAGGGCGTTCCGCGCGCTTGACGGATCGGGTCTTCCCTGGGTGCTGTTGCGCGGTGAGGATGACCTGGTCCGCCCACACGGGGATGTGGACATCCTCGTCGGGGACGGCCTGTCCCAGCGCATGGACGCGCTGCTGGCGGGTGTCGGTTTCCATCGAGTCCTGGCCCGCGGGCACGGAAGCCACCGGTTCTATTTCAGCTACGACGCCACGGAAGACCTGTGGCTCAAATTGGACATCGTCTCGGAGATCTCCTTCGGGCCGTTCCAGCAGTGGCACACCCCCCTGGCCGGGGGTTGCCTCAAACGGCGCCTCCGGAACGGACTGCTCTGGCTCCCCGCAACAACCGAGCAGGCATGGCTCCACCTCCTCCACATCATGCTGGACAAAGGCGGAGTCGTCACACCAGGGCGGATGGAAACCGTCAGGGTCGCCGGCGCGCTGGCCTCGACCGACGACGCGATCGCGGCCTACGTCGACCGCCAGGTGGGACACGGAACCGCGGCGGAGCTGCTGAAGCTCGTCCGGTCCGGCAGCTTTGACGATTTCCGGGATCCCGCCGGGCGCATGGCATCAGCCCTGACCCGGAACGCACCCCTGCGCACCCGGGTGACCGCCGCGAGAAACAGGATACTCCGGCTGCTGGGCCCGACCTTTCCCGGACGCTTCAGCCGAGGGATTGTCGTTGGTGTGATGGGACCGGCCGGCCCGGGCAAGACGCTGCTGCTGCACCGGCTCGGAGAGACCTTTCCCCTTCCCAGCCGCTACGTGTACCTGGGCGTGAAAGGGCAAGATCGGAGGGACAGCTGGATCTCGCGGATTCCCGGCGGGCGACGCGGCCAGACGGTGATCAGGCAGCTCCGGGGCGCGCTGGCCGCCAAATACCATTACCTTCGGGGCCGGGTCGTGGTTGTGGACCGGCCGGCCTACGATGCTTTGCCGCCGGCCCCCTCGACCACTGCCGGAGGCCGCACTGAGACCGCACTGGCGTCCGCGCTGGCGCCCGAACCCCACGTGCTGCTCGTGCTCGGCGCACCTGGCCCGGTCGTGCCCGCGGGGAACGGCGGGCACCCGGCCGGGGTCCGGGACCGGTCGCTTCAGGCCCGCCCGAACCTGGCGAAGCGGCACCCGAAGACATGGGTTCTCGACGATGCCCAGCCCCAGCCGCTCATCCAGAGGGTCGCCACCGAGATTGTCTGGGGGCAGCTGGCGGGATCCTCCCCGGCCCCGGCCGCGCCCGGGCGGTCCGGTTCACAGGCTCCGGAACCCGGAGATCAGCCATGAACTTCATTGACTCGGTGCTTCACGAGCACTACGAAGAGTGGGGTCTGGCGGCATACGGGCCGGGCGCGGAGTGGTCCACCGTCATGATTACGCCGCAGTTCACCACCTCCCGGCACGTCGTGGGACTGATCTTCCCGGTGGGCGCCCACAGTCCCAGCCTTGTCGTCAAGATCCCGCGGTGCCCCGGCGACAATGAAGGCGTCCGGCGGGAGGCGGAGATGCTGCGGCAGCTCACGGCCCTCAGCGACGGGCGGATGGAAGGGACCCCCCACATTGTGGCCACCCTGGACGTGGGAGAGCACACCGTCCTGGTGGAGACTGCCTTGACCGGCGCTGCGCTGGGCCCGTACCGGGTCGCGAAGGATCTGGCCGGGGCCGTCGCACTCGGTGTGGACTTCGTGGCTGCCCTGCCTTGCACCTTGCCCGGCCCGGACAACCGGGACTGGTACGAGCGGACGCTCGAGCGCCCGCTGGAGGCCCTCGCCTCGCTGCTGCCAGGCGACGCTGAAGTCTCCGCACTCGTCGACCGCACCCACGAGCTGCTGCGGCCACTGCGTAACAGCACGCTGCCCGCCGTGTTTGAACACGGGGACTTGAGCCACCCCAATCTCCTGGTGCAGGCCGGTGGCCGGCTTCAAGTCATGGACTGGGAACGGTCGTCACTGTTCGGCCTGCCTGGCCACGACCTCATCTTCTACCTTCAATACCTCAGTGAATCCTCCGATATGGCATTTTCCCGGGTCGCGCAGCTTGCGGCGTTCGACAAAGCTTTCGGACCCGGCGGGTGGGCGCTGCCGCCACTGCGCGAGCATCTGAAGTTCAGGAATGTCGACCCGGCGTTGCTCCCGTTGTTGGTCATCGCGACCTGGGCGCGCTCTGCCTCCACGCTGGCCTACCGCCTCGCGTCCGAGGGCGTTCCGGCGCCGGACTCAGCCCGGCTTCGGACCGCCATCCTGGACGACCGCGATTTTTGGCTGTGGCGGCACGTCGTGACGGCGGAGCCGAACCAGTCCGGGCCGAACTAGTCCGGGCAGGACTGGCCCGGACTAGAGCGGACCGCAGCAGGGCCGAAAATTCGCTGCAGGCACGCGGTTCACGGCAAGATGTGACCATGGAGAACACCGACCAGCAGCCCTGGGTAAAGAACTACCAGCCGGGCGTCCCGGCTGAAATCGAACTGCCCACCGAGTCGCTGGTCGCGATGCTGGAGCGCTCCGTGGCCGAGGCCGGGAGCGCCCCCGCGCTGGAGTTCTTCGGCCGGCGCACCAGCTACACCGAGCTCGGCGAACAGGTCGACCGGGCGGCCGAGGGCCTGCGCCGGCTGGGTGTCCGCGCCGGCGACCGGGTGGCCCTGATCCTGCCGAACTGCCCGCAGCATGTCGTTGCTTTCTACGCGGTCCTGCGCCTCGGCGCCGTCGTCGTCGAGCACAACCCGCTGTACACCTCCCGGGAACTCCGCCACCAGTTCGAGGACCACCAGGCCCGCGTCGTGATCACCTGGGACAAGGCCGCGGCGGCCATCCGGGAGTTCCCGTCCGACATCGAGATCGACCAGGTGGTCTCCGTCAACCTCCTCGAGGCGTTCCCCGCCGTCAAGCGCTTTGCCCTGCACCTGCCCTTGAAGAAACTTCGTGAGTCACGCGAGGCGCTGACCGGCTCCGCCCCGGGAACCGTCCCGTGGAAGGAACTTCTCAGCCACGGCCGCATCGACCCGGAACACCCCCGCCCCTCGGTGGGTGACCTGGCCGCGATCCAGTACACCTCGGGAACCACCGGCCGTCCCAAGGGCGCCATGCTCACCCACTTCAACCTGTACTCCAACGCCCTGCAGGGTGAGGCCTGGATGCAGGGGGCCGAGTACCGCAAGGAAATCTTCTACGCGATCCTGCCGATGTTCCATGCCTTCGGCATGACGCTTTACCTCACCTATGGCATCCGCAAGCAGGGCCTGCTGGTTCTGTTCCCCAAGTTCGACCCCGAGCTTGTGCTGGCCGCCATGAAGAAATCGCCCGCCACGGTCTACTGCGCGGTCCCGCCGATCTACGAGCGCACCGCCATGGCAGCGAAAGAGAAGGGCATCTCGCTCCGGTCCTGCAAGTACTGCATCTCCGGCGCCATGAACCTGCCGGATCATGTGGTGGAACTGTGGGAGTCGGTCTCCGGCGGGCTGCTGGTGGAGGGCTACGGCATGACCGAATCCTCCCCGGTCGCGCTGGGCAACCCCTTCCACCCCACACGCCGGAATGGCACGATCGGGGTGCCGTTCCCCTCGACCATGATGAAGGTCGTGGACCTGCACGATCCCGCGGTCGAGGTGGCGCCGGGCCAGCCGGGGGAGCTGCTGCTGAAAGGCCCGCAGGTGTTCCAGGGCTACTGGAACAACCCGGAGGAAACAGCGAAGACACTCACCGCCGACGGCTGGCTGCGGACCGGTGACGTCGTGACCGTCGACGGGGACGGTTTCACCACGATCGTTGACCGGGCCAAGGAGCTCATCATCACCGGCGGCTTCAACGTCTCGCCCACCGAGGTGGAAACGGTGCTGCGGCTGCACCCGGACATCAAGGACGCTGCCGTCGTTGGCAAACCACTCGAGCGGGGCGGCGAGATGGTGGTCGCCGCCGTCGAGCTTGAACCCGGCACGGTGCTGGACGAGGACGCCCTTCGCGGACACTGCCGCGAGCACCTGACCGGCTACAAGGTCCCCCGGCGGATTGTCGCCATCCCTGACATGCCGCGCTCGATGCTCGGCAAGATCCTGCGCAAGCAGGTCCGCGAACAGGTGCTGCCGACGCTCTGAGCGCCTGACAGCCGGGCCTGACTCGGCGAGTAGCCCTACGTGGGTTAAGCGCACCGCTCAAGTAGATATGCCTTGCCGGACCAGAAGCGGCTACTGGTGACACCCCCGCGGCGCGGATCGTAGGCTTCAGTACACGGCTCCAACGGCCGCTCGTCGTTGGTGTCTTCCGGTGGCTGAAGCGGGTGAGTGGACGTGGTGGGACGGCTCCACCCGGCAGCCGGCTGGTGGCCCGGCCAAGGAGGTCCCACATGGTTCACGCGGTTCGCAACGAAGCCCAGGCGCCCCCGCCGCGGGGGACACGCTCGGCGGCGGCGCGCGTGACCGCCCTCCCGCAAACCAGCCATTCGGCCCTGCATCCGACGGTGGCCAGGGCGTTTCACGCCCTTGACGAAACGGGACTGGCCTGGCTCCTGCTCCGCGGTGAGGACGACCTCGCCCTGCCCTCCGGGGATGTGGACATCCTCGTGGCAGGCGGGATGCTGCCGGGCCTGGATGAGCTGATGAACGGGATCGGACTGTGCCGGGTGCGCGCCGCCGGGCACGGAAGCCACCGCTTCTACTTCGGCTATTCGGACTCCGGTGAGCTGTGGCTGAAACTGGACATCGTCTCGGAAATCTCCTTCGGGCCCTTCCAGCAGTGGCGGACCCCGTTGGCGCCGGGCTGCCTTGAGCGGCGGGTCCGGAACGGTGCCCTGTGGCTGCCCGCGCCGGACGACCAGGCCTGGCTGCAACTGCTCCATCTCGCCCTGGACAAAGGGCAGATCCAGCCGCAGCGCGAACAAAGCGCCCGGGTGGCTGCCGCGGTCGCCTCCGCGGAGGACCGCATCGCCGCATACGTGGACCAGCGCAGCGGGGCGGGCGCCGCCGCGTCCCTGCTGGAACTGGTCCGTGCCGGAAGATTTGACGAAGCCCCCGCCATGGCAGCCCGGCTGAGGTCCGGCTGGACCAGGGCCGCGCGCCTGCGCACGCCGGCGCTCGCCCTGCGGAACCGCGCCCTGCGCCAGCTCAGGCCGAGGCTGCCGGGCCGGGGCCTGGTGGTGGGGGTGATGGCCCCCGACGGCGCCGGCAAGACCACGCTGCTCCACGGCCTGCGGGCAGCTTTCCCGATCCCTACCGCCTACGTCTACATGGGACTGTGGGGCGCGGGTCCGTGGGACGGCTGGCTGCACCGGGTCCCCGGCGGGCGAACCGCGAAGAAGATGATCCGCGCCCTCAAAGGCGGCATGGCCGCCCGGTACCACCGACTCCGCGGGCGCCTGGTGCTGATGGATCGAGTCGCCTACGATGCCCTGCTGCCCGGGGCCGGGGAGAGCAAACCCAAGGGCGGCGTCTCCAACGCCCTCGCCGTTTGGCTGGGCGCCGCCCCCGACCTCCTGCTGGTCCTGGACGTGCCCGGTGACGTGATGTTCTCCCGGAAAGGCGAACACACAGCGGAGATTCTGGAGAAATGGCGGCAGTCGTACCTGCAGCTGGCCGACCGGCTGCCCGGATCCCGGATACTCGACGCAGCACAGCCCCAGCCCCTGGTCCAGCGGCTGGCCACGAACACGGTGTGGCATCGGATGTGCCCGGGCGCCCCGGACACCACCGGGGCGGCTCCGGGGGATGCGGCTGCCCTCTCGCTGCACCTCTGGCGGCTGCTCGACTGGCGGTTCCTGATACCCGTATTGCAGCCCCGCAGCGTGGGGTACGGCGGAGTGATCGGTCCGGAACTGATGACGGCGCTCCATCTCCTGGACCCCGCCGCCGCCCGCATCCAGGCCGGCCGCAACGGCACCCCGGATGAGAGGTTCGAGGTTGTGCTGCTCAGGGAGCCCGCGCTGCCGCTTTTCCGCGACGCGGCGGCGGCGGTCCAGCCCGGAGGCTGGATGTGCGCCCAGGTGAAACGGTCGTTCCTTCGGCGCTCGGGCCCGCGCACGCTGGCGGGGTGGAAGCACACCTTTGAGCGGCAGGGTTTCGAGGACGTCAGCGTCTACTGGCACGCGACCAGCCTGGACAGCCCGGGCCGCATGGTTCCCGTGGCGCAGCCGACGGCGGTCCTGGACACGCTGTCGCTGCACAGAGGGGTCCGCTTCGGATGGGCAAAGGCCGTTATGGCCCGTCTTGCCCTGGTGCTGCATTTGTTCGAGGTGGCGGTCCCGGAGGGGACCGTGACCGGCCGCCGGCCGGAGAGCTGAGAACGCCTTGTCCGGCAGCCAGACTGAGTCGGCGGGACTTCGGGCTCAGCGGCGGCGGACCAGCTGCACCAGCTCATCATGCAGCGGCCGAAACCCGAACCGAAGCACCGCGTAGACCAACGCAACGGCCGTGGGGACTACCAGGATCAGGGTGGTCACACCGCCCAGGACCGGCGCCGCCAGGATGCCGAGGCCCGCCAACGCCACGGCCGCCCCGCAGACCAGGCCGGGCGCCACGGCGCGGAGCAGTTCGCGCGCCCGCAGCTGAATGACCCTGGCGGCCACGAACTGCATGCCGCTGGCGAAGAGCACTGCGACGACGAACTGCGCGCACGCGATGCCCACGATGCCCCACTGGGTGGCGAACAGCAGGACCGGCAGCAGGATCACGAGCCGCACCAGCGACACCCAGATCGAGAGGCCTGGACGGCCGATGGCCTTGTACACGTCATTGGCGCCCGCGCCCAGCGAGCGGGCCGCGGCATAGAGGGCGAGGAACACGAGGGGCAACACGGCGTCCATCCACTTCTCGCCGAAGACCAGCGGCACCAGAACCGGAGCCACGACGGCCAACCCCACACCGGTGGTGACGCCATACAGGGACTGGATCCGCACGCTGGTCAGATAGCCGGAGCGGAGCCGTTCCGGCTCGCTGCGCACCTGGGAATACAAGGGAAACAGGACGGTCGAGAGGACGAAGAACACGTTGAGGATGAGCACCTCGGGGAGGCGGAAAGCCAGGGTGTAGTAGCCCAGTGCCTGCGCCCCGAGGAACAGGCCGATGATGAGGTAATCGATGTCGAAGATCAACCGTGCCAGCAGGCTGCTGCCGGCGACCGGTGCGCCGTATTTCAAGTTGGCCCGGAGGGCATCTTTGCCAACACGCCAGATCTGCCACGGCGCGCTCCTGCCAACCAGGAACCAGCACGTCGCGGCGTAAGCCACGGACCCGGCAGCTGTTCCCACGGCCAGTGACCAGGCGCCATGGCCGGACAATGCCAGGCTGAGGGTCACCGTGCCCATCGTGGCGGCTCGAATAACGGGAGCCGCCGTGAGTTTCTTGAACTGCAGGTCACGCCGCAGCAGGGCCTCGGGGACAGCGCCCAGCGAGGTGGCCAGCACCGAGATCCCCAGGACCTGGACCAGGGGTTCCACCTCGGGCAGGCTGAAGAGCTGGGCAATCAGGGGCCCGGCAAGGAAGGCGCCCAGGCCCAGGAGCGTGCCCAGCACCACCGAGATCAGCAGCGCAGATCTGGCAATAACCCCGGCACGTGGCAGGTAGACCAAGGCCTGGGCCACCCCGGCGTCGGCAATGGTCTCCGTGTAGGCAATGAGGACCAGGGCCAGGGCCACCAAACCGTACTCCTCGGGAGACAGCAGCCGGGCCAGCACGATCGTCGTGGCCAGGACGATGATTCTCCCGCTGGCGAATGCCAGCCCCTGCCAGATGGCGCCCCGGACGCCGGTCCGGGCCAGGTCCCCGGGAGCGGACGTCATGCCGGTGAGCTTCCAAGCGGCAGGCCGGTGCTGCCGGGATGGATCGCGCTGCGCAGCTCGGCCAGGTACTCCTGCGTGACCGTCTGCCAGGTCCGGACGGCGTCGGCGTCACGCTCTGCAGGCCCTGGCCGGGGCCCTGTCAGCCGGTTCACGACGTGATCAACGAACCTCGAGGTGTCCTGCTCGACGGTCAGCAAGGGATGGGGGTCCTGTTCACGCGCGGCGACCGGCGTGGCAACCACGGGAAGGCCGGCAGCCAGCGCCTCGCGGACCGAGTTCCGGATGCCAACGCCATGCTCGTCGGGAAAGGCTGCCACATCAGCTGACTGGAAGACGTCAAGGACCGACGGCACATTGGCCAGGACCTCCACCCGGGGGCCGGCCAACGAGAGCACATCCGGCCCGGGACGGCGCCCCGCGAGGACAAACCTGGCCTCGGGCACCTTCTCCCACACCAGGGGAGCGATCTTGCCGACCAGGACCTTCGCGCTGTCGATGTTGGGCCCGTAGTTCAGGCTGCCGACGAAGCAGACCACGGGGCCGGACTGCCTTGCGGCGGGGCGGAGGGCCCGCTCGGCACCGTTCGGGATGCTCCGCACCGGCCGGCCCAGACGCTCAGACCATTCAACGGCGTCCCGGGACCCCACCGTGAGGAGGCGGGCCCTTGCAGGCAGGCGGTGTTCGGCCCGCAGCGCCCGGCGCTCCCGCGCCCGGTACGCCGGCCGCAGGAAACGTGGCGCAATGGCACTGTCCATCCCGGCCCTGATCGACCAAGGGTCCACTGTCTGCAGGACCACCGGCCCCTGCACGTGGCGGGCGAGGAAGAGGGCGTGCGGGCCGTGGATCAGGGTCGCATCACTGTCCGCTGACAGCCTGGCTGCCGTGGAAATGGCTTCCGCAGTGGCACGTTCGTGCTTTCCCACACCGTTCAGGCCGGCGAAGGACCGCACGAACGCCGCCTTGCGGCTCCGGGGAGTCAGAACCTGGACCGACTCACAACGGCTGAACACCTCGTCCGGCAGCCCGACCGGCCCCGCGTAGGTCAGCAGGGTCACGTCAACGTCCGCCGGCAGATTCCGCAGAATCTCATAAGGGATCATCGAGCTGCCGTCACCGAACACGGGGTCCCGGTTGGGCACACTTTCTGTGATGTACAGAAGCCTCATTGCATGAGTGTACTGGACCCCCCGGGCGTGCAGCCGGGGGTCGAACGGCCCTGTTCTGGACGGCTCACCCGGACCCAAGGGGCCGCCGAAGCCGCGGTCCGAAGCGCCGCAGCTTTCTCCTTGGCCGCCCGGTCTTTGATTCGCATACTGGAAGCAGGATGCATCTCGGGCAGCTATGAAGGGTGGGAGGCCATGAGCGACGCGTCAGGCGGGTCGTTCCGGCGCAGGGTGGAGCGTGCAGCGGAACTCCGCGCCCTGCGGGTGAGCGGAATGACGGTGCAGGAAGAGGAGGAGCTGGCCGCAGCCGAAGAGAAGGAACGCGGACTGCGCGCAAAATTCGACGACGCCGCCAGGGCCGAGTACCTGATCCGGGATGCCATGGCGCAGGGAAAATTCGACCACCTCAAATACGCCGGAAAACCCGTTCCCGGGCTGGGCGAAAAATACGACCCTGACTGGTGGGTAAAGGGCCTGATCCAGCGCGAAAATATCACCGGGATGGGGCCCAAAGCCATCCTGCTCCGCACCGAGGACGCCGGGCTCGACGACCGGATCGACGAGTTCCAGTCCGAAAAACCGGTCCGCCAGCTCCTGGAGGATTTCAATGCCCGCGTAATTGATGCGCGGCGGCAATTGCAGGGCGGACCGCCGGTTGTCACCAGGACCCGCGATGTCGACACCGAGGTTCGGAACTGGGCGGAACGCCGGGCGGCGCTCGCAGCCGCCGCAGAGCAGGCCGCAGCACAAGCGGCAGGGCAGGAACAGGACCGGATCCGCCGTCCTTGGTGGCGGTGGATCCGGTTCCGTTCCTAGCTGGCCTTGGCCTGGATCCGTTAAGGGCCGGGCCGGTGGTCAGTACTTCGCGATCTGGGCGAGGTAGCCGTAGTACTGCCCGTCCATCGGGCGCAACGGGTCGCCTTCGAAGCCGAAGTCGCGGTGTTTCTTGTTGTACGCGGCGGTGAGATCCATGAACTGGGACATCACTTCCTTGCCCGAGCCCTCACATTCCCCTTCGCTGATGCACAGCGCCAGCGAGCCGGCGACGACGGGGCTTGCGAAACTGGTTCCGTGGGCCACCGCATAGCCTTCCGGCGCAATGGAGGTGGAGGTGATGCAGACCCCTGGGCCGGCGACGGTATGGGCCTTGTCCTTGGACTTGCTGGCGAAGTTGGAGAAGAACGCCGGCCGGTCATCCAGCTGCCCGATCTCGGTCCAGTCCTCGGGCCCGCAGACCGGGGCGGCGAGGCCGTCGGGCTTGCCGTCGAAGTCCGCCATCGCCGTGGCGGTCAGCACCTCGTCGTAGGTGGCCGGGACAAAGCCGGCGATGTCCTGACCGGAGTTGCCGGCCGCCACGGCGTAGGCGACGCCGGCTTTGACCGAGCGGCAGATGGCGTAGTGCATCGGATCCGTTCCCTTGCCGCAGTTGGCGGTTTCGGTGCCCGGCCCGCCGATGCTGATGTTGGCCACCTCGATGTCGTTGTCCGGATCCTTGTCCTTGCGCGTTGCCGTCACCCAGTCGATGGCGCAGATGAGCATTTCTTCGGTGATCACATCGGAGTCGTTCACCACGCGCACCGACCACAGCGGGGTTCCCGGTGCCGTGCCGATCACGCCCCGTTTGTTGTCCTTGGCGCCGATCACCCCGGCCACGAAGGTCCCGTGTCCGACTTTGTCCGTGGGGGTCACCTCGGCGGGCGAGCCTGTGGAGCAGTCGATGCCGCCGCGCACATTGAGGTCCGGATGGGTTCCGTCGATGCCGCTGTCGATCACGGCCACGTTGACGTCGACAGCGTCCGATGATTTATGGTGCCGGTCTTCGGGGGGAGTGCCTCCGATCCTCAGCCACCAGAGCGGCGCCACCTGGGTACTCGGTGCGGGGTCCTTGGGTTTCTGGAATTCCCTGGCCACGGTGATGAAATCAACGCCCGGGTCCGCAGCGAGGCGGGCCGCGACGGATGGTGTCATTTTCGCGGCGTAACCGCTCACGGCATCGCGGTAGACCGTGGACACGGTTAGGCCGTAGCTGCCCTGCTGGGCTGCGGCTGCGGTGCCGGCGTCCACGACGCCGTCCTTCAGCACCACAATGTAGCTTTGTTCCCGCTCGGCGCCGGTTGAGGGGAGGGCCGTGACGAGGCCTCCGGCGACGGTCAGGCTCAGCGCTGCGAGGACGCCCACGATTCCCCGGATCAGTGTGCCGGTCTTGGGCGGGGGCGCGGCGGTCCCGGGATTCTGGCGCGGCCCGGCGGCGGTAACCGCGGGCTCCCGTGATGACCCCGGACGGCGGACGTGGCTGAACATACTGGCCTCCCTTAAGCGTCTTCGCTACTGAGCGCCCCCGGTCCTAGCTTAGGCCCGGGACTGTCTATTGCACACGGACCTTTGGCATTACTTCGCGGGGACCAGCGAAAGGCGATGCCCGCCGGCGGGATCCTGAGGCGGCGGGATCCCGCCGCCGTTGGCCGCCTGAACGAAGCGGCCCTGATCAATCAGGCAGAGGCCTAGGCGCGGAACCAGTCCTGGTGGAAGTCCGGGTGGTCGTAGTAGGGCAGGGCCAGGGCGTAGAGCGAGTGTTCCATCCACTCCAGGGACTGCGGGATCCAGCCCGCGTCCTGACCGGGGTCGCTGACCAGCGCAGCCAGGGCCGCCTGCCGGGCCGATTCCACGATGCGGATCAGGCGCCGCTTGGCCTCGCATTCAAGCAACAGCCGCTGCTCGTACCAGGCACCGGATTTCGAGACAGTCCGGTCGCCGAGGAGGGTCCTGGCTACAGCCTCGTCCTCGCTGATCCGCTCGGACAGGAATTCGACAATGTCCACACGGCGAGCGTACGCGCGGTACCGGCCGGCAACCAGCTCCGGCTGCAGCCGGGGCTGCTGATTAGTGCGCTGCCAGGTTTTCCGCGTCCTCGGGGCCAATGAAATTGCAGGAACCGTCGTGCCGCTCGGACGCATCGCAGGTCCGGCCGGTGGGGAGATGAACGTTGCCGCAGAGCCCGGTGACGGCGATGTCCTCGCGGACGTGGAGGCTGCTGAGGTCGGGCCGGGCCTGGCTTTGCTCGTGAATTTGGGGGCGGCCGGAGGCGTTGGGGTCTTGACTGTTCATGTCTGGGTGGCTCCTTGGAGCTTCTGGGTGCAGCCGGGTTGCCAGTCTCGATTGAGTCCGATGCCCCCAGTCTCACACGGCCACGCTCCCTGGGGGCTAATGTCCCTTAGATATTTGTCCCGGGCCCGGCTCCGGGGTCCGATCGCAGGGTATATTTCGAAGGAATCTCAATGATGTTGTCAATGGATGTTGGCGTGCCTATCGGGTGTCCCGGCCGGTTCGCGGCCGGGGCACCGGAGCGCTTCTAGTCCGTCCAGCCCGGGTAGGGCTTCCGGTCCTGGTGCGGCAGTTCTGCGGCTGTGGCTGTGGCTGGGAGGTTGTCGGGGCCGTCGGACTGGCCGGAGGCCCAGTGGAAGAAGACTTCGGCGGTGATTGCTTCGAAGCAGGCGTCCTGGGTCCGGAACCAGTGGGTGGCGGTGTCTCCTTCGACGTAGGTGCCGTAGCCGAACAGTTCCCCGTTCCCGTCCCGGGTGCGGGCGACGGCGAAGATAATGTAGGGCCAGGACCCTGCATCCCAGCCCTCGCTGCCCCAGTTCGGCAACACGGACCAGGCGGTGCCGTCGAGGGTGTCCATCCAGTCGTACCCGTCCCCTGACCGGTCGTCGGCGGGAAGGGCCGGGGCGGTGACCGGTTCGGCGGTGTCGGCCGTTGTCGTGTGGGTCATTGTTGCTGTGCTCATGAGGTGATGCTCCGTTTCGCTGGGGCGGGGCGGGTGCCTGGAGTACCGGCCATCCCTCTCCCCCACCATGTTTTTTGCCTGCTGGCGGAGCATCGCGTAGCTGTGCCTGACGGAGCCGGGGCAACCCGAAGGGCAAGCAGCGGGTGGGTTGTGGGAGGAAATAAGCGCAGCGCCGACCCAAGGCGTCCGGTGCGCGGCCGTCCGGAGGACGGTTGCGCCGGTGGAGCGGGCACGTAGGATCCAACGGACAGCAGCAAAAAAGGAAAAGAAAAATGCTTGGGCTGCCCGAGCGCAGCGAGGCCCGATTGCGGGCTTTGTATCGTCTGCACCGCGCCCGGGGAAGAGCACCTCATCCGAAAAGGATGACTTGCCGGTCCTCACAGGCGATAGCAGGGTGCGGCCTTCGTCCCACGATTCTTCATGAGCCGGCCGAGGGGTATCCGGGGCGGGAGGAATCCCGTGAAGGTGGCCGGACCCTTCTCCTCGTCTCATCCGTGGAGGATGCGCTGCCGGGCGAACGCCACAGCGGCAACCCAATGTGAAGTGCACTGATCAGGCCCGGGATCCGGCCGCCGGACGGCTCAGTCTCGTCGATTCACGGGAGCGCATCTGTCGGCCGGCCGACCGCTGGCCCGCTACCGCCTCCGAACCCCAGTTTGACCAGCAGCGTGGAAACGAGCTCACGTACCCTCGTCTCAGCCAGACCCAATGCCTCACTGATCTGCCGGTCGCTCAGACCCTTGCCAATCAGTGCCAGCACTTCCCTCTCCGCGCCGGCCAGGTCACCAAATCCCGGGTCCGCCGCCGCGTTGGCGAACCACGCCCTCGCCCTGTCCACCACCTCAGTGCCCAGGAGCGATTCCCCCGTAGCGGCACGACGGATGGCCTCGGCCAGGTGGAGGCCCCGGACTTGCCGGAGCACACAACCTGCCGCGCCGGCAAGAACGACACTGCGAAGCACCTCGTCATCGACATAGCTGGTCATCATCAGGCACTGCAGATCCGAATCAACGGAGCGCACATACCGGCAGACTTCAATTCCGGTCCCGTCAGGCAGAGGTCCATCCAGTACCGCCACGTCCGCGCCCGCTTCCACGATCCGGCGGCTGGCCTCGGCCGCTGACCAGCACTCACCGACCACCTCGAGGCCTTCTCCCTCGAGAAAGTCCCTCAGCCCTTCCCGGACGAGCTCGTGACTATCGACGACAAAGACGCGCACCGACCCCGGGGCCCGTTCCCGGGCAGCAGCGGCGTCCAAAGGCAAACCCATCGACAGACTCCTGTTGTTTGAGCGCCACCGACCCGCCACTTCGTGCAGGTCCCTCCCACCCGGGGGTCACCTACCAAAATCGTTCCAAACGGGAAGACCTGCTGCTAGGGCCAAAGGACCATCACCCAGCCAGGAAGTGGCAGTGGTGACCTGGCGCGGGAGATGCTGCTTCGCGGCGACACCGGGTCAGGCCTGACACCTTGGGCGCGCAGGCATCCCGGATCCGGAACCAACGCGTTGCGGCATATGCCCCGGCGAGGTCAAGAGAAACGCCCATGCTGCACGAGCGCAGCGAGGCCCGTATCGGCCCCTTGCCGGGCCCGTCGTGCCAGCTTCCGGCCATCCGGGACAGAACACCGCAGTGCGCGGTGGCCCGATGAAGAAAGGGTGGCCGCCGTGCGGGCGCAGTCGTAGCCTTATGGGAGACCGCGGGAATGCTTGTCCTGCGATCAAACAACGGCTTGAAATCCCGCACTTCTGCGAAGTTCGGGAGGTAAGAGGGTGTGGGTTCTGATGGACAAAAACCAGCAGGAATTGACTCATGTTGCGTTCCTGCTCGCAGACCTCGAAGTCCATGACGCGTGGTTGGCGTACTTCGTGTACGGGGGCAACCAGGACCTGTTGGTCGTCGATGCATATCTGAACGGACTGATTCTGCTGCCGATCCAGGACAGCGATCTGCTGGCGTTGGTCCTCAATGAGCGCCTGAGCGACCTCCACTTGCCGCACCTTGCCTCCTACAGCGGCTGAGGATGCATCACGCAGCCTTCAGTCCCGCAGCAACAGGAGTGTACGTGGTGCCGTCGCGGAGCATGGCCCAGAGGACGTTCAACCTTCGCCGGGCCTGGGAGAGCATGGCCTGGATGTGGGTTTTGCCTTCGGTCCGTTTTCGGTCGTAGTAGGTCCGGGAGGCGGGGCAGCTTTCAGTGCCGAGAGGCCGGAGAGGTAGAAGACGCGCAGGAGCCTGCGGTCGTAGCGGCGGGGGCGGTGGTGGTTGCCGGTGATCCGTCCGGAGTCCCGGCGTGCGGGGGCGAGTCCGGCGACCCCGGCAAACCGGTCCGCAGTTTGAAAGACGGTGAGGTCTCCGCCCGTGGCACCGAGGAATTCGGCTGCGAGGAAGGGTCCGAAGCCGGGCATACTCAACAGGGTCCGGGTGTGCCGGTGTTCGGTGACCTTCTCGCTGATCAGCGCGTCCAGCTCGGCGAGTTCCTCATTCAGGGTGATGACTTCCTGTGCGAGGGCGGCGACGATCAGTTCCCCGAGGTGTTGGGCCGGGACGGTGGTGTGCTGGGATTTCGCGGCGTCCACGGCGTCCTGGGCGACCGCGGCGGAGGGGCGGGCACCGTGTTTCTTCAGCCACGCGTGGATCCTGGCCTGGCCGGTGCGGCGGATCCCGTCCGGGGTCCGGGCGTGCGCAGAATCCTACACAACATGGTGCCGCTCGCGGACGGAGATCTGCTGATGGCCCAGGGCAGTGAAGCCGCCACGGCCGGTCGATGCAAGATCAGCGTCAGGCCGGGTAACCGGATATGAAAAAGGCACACACGGGGCCCGGTGCGTCGTATTCTGAGGCCATGACAAGTCCTTCCGATGAATCCGCCGTCTCAGACCTTCAGGACCTCATCACGGAGTCCGGTACCGTGAGCGAGTTCCTGAACGAACTGGCGCTCTTCGCGGCCCGGACCATCAGCCCGGCCATCGGCCGTCCGGTCGAGTGCGCCGTGGCGTTGCGGCGGCGCCGGCGCACCATCACGATCGCCGGAAGCAGCGAGGAGGCACGCGCCCTGGACCAGATCGAGCAGGCCCTCGGCGCCGGCCCCTGCATGCTGGCACTGGAAACCAACACCACAGTCCTGCTCAATGACGTCAACGGCGACCCGCGCTGGCCCGACTTCCAACACGAACTCACCAACCGTGGCTACCACGCCGTCCTCGGAATCCCGCTCGAGCTCGGCAAAGATTCCTGGGCCGCTCTTGACCTGTTCGCTCCGGCCGCCGGGGCCTTCACCCCGGCGTCCATCGCCATCGCCGAAAACTTCGCCACGATCGCCGGCGACGCATTGCGCCTGGCCGTCCGGATAGGAACCGCACAACTCCTGGCCGAAGACCTCAAAGCCGCCATGACAAGCCGGTCAACGATCGACCTCGCCTGCGGGGCCATCATGGCCCAAAACCGCTGCAGCCAGGAAGAGGCCTTCGCCATCCTGACCCGGGCCTCAAACCACCGGAACCAAAAACTACACCAAGTCGCCGAAGAACTGCTGCTCGGGCTCTCCGGGCACGTGCCGCCAAGTGCCCGGTTCGAAGCCTGAACAACAACCCTGACTTCCCCGCTCTTCCAAACAACACCCACCGGGTGTCCCCACGAGTCACCCTGCGCGAGATTTGCCCTCGCCCCGGCCGGCTCTCCCAGGACCCGCGCCGCGGAGAAGTGTGCCATGTCCGGTCAGGGCGGCCGTCGCCTCCCCGGTGTTGACGCAGCGTTGCAGGGATTGCGCCGAGGCGAAGCCCCGGGGATGGTCTGGTGTGCTCGCTTACCGTACCTCTGCCCGCGAAGCAATCCGGGCCGCGGCCGGGAAACCGACGATGGTACCGGCTGTCTTCGCTGGCTCAGACCGGGCCTGTGTGAGCGTGGACTCACGTGACAAAATAGGCGTGTTACACACCACGGCATCTGCGCGCGCTTGCACGAAGGATCGGGAAATGAAGAAGGAGCTGGACGACGCCGCGAACGCGGTCGAGGAGGCATCGAATTCCAGGGCCCTCGTGATCGCCGCCAGGGCAGGCTTTGCCGTCAGCGGCCTGTTGCACCTGCTGACCGGCTCCGTCGCCATCCAGTTGGCCTTCGGCAAGGCCGGACAGGCGGACCAGGGCGGCGCCGTCGCCCAACTCGCCGGACAGCCCGAGGGACTGCTGCTGCTGTGGACCGGATTCGCCGCCTGCGTGGCTCTGGCGCTCTGGCAAACCGGGAACGCCGTGTTCGGCTACGGTCAGCTGGAAGCCAAAAAGAAGGTGGGGAATAGACTTTCCGCAGGCGGCAAGGCGGTCGTGTTCGCCGTCATGGCGCTGACGTTCGCTGCCTCCGCGAGCGGAAACAGCAAGAACAGCGGACAGTCCACCAGCGATTTCACGGTCTCCATCATGAAAGCACCCGGGGGTCCGTTGCTGCTGATCGCCATCGGGGCCGCGGTCGCCGTCGTCGGCATTGTCTTCATGGTCCTCGGAGTCAAGGCATCGTTCAAGAAGGATCTGCGGCTGCCGACCTCAGCCGTCGGCCGGTCCGTTATTACGGGGCTGGGCGTTGTCGGCTACATGGCCGAGGGCATAGCCCTGTTTCTGGTGGGATTGCTGTTCATCATTGCCACCGTTTCCGCCCGCCCCCAGGAGTCCACTGGCCTGGATGGCGGGTTGAAGGCCCTGCGCGAGCAGCCCTACGGGGTATATATGCTGACCGCCGTCGGCGCCGGCCTGATCTGCTACGGCCTATACCTGATGGTGAAGGCCAAATTCGCGCGGATGTAAACCGCCCCCGGCGCGGCCGGCTCCTGCTCCATCGACGTGAGGGGGAACGACCGGCCCGCCCGGGACGGCAACAATCACGAGGCCGCCGACAGCCGACGGGGCCGGGCGCCGGGAAGGTCAGCAGGCCTCACCGGAGACGATCTTCGCGGTGCAGACGTGAACCGTGCCGATCTTCCGGAACGCCGCTGTTCACGCCGCGGATTCAGATCAATGCGGCCGCCGGTGATTCCAGGACAAAGCGGCCCGCATCACTGATACGCACCGGGCTGTAAGCGGCAACTCTAAACTGACGACTGCTCGCCTTCGCACTGGCATGAACGAACCAACGCCGCACCGTGCCGCACTGGATTCGGCCGATAAACGCCCCCCGTCATGCGTTCGGCTGATGGGCCACCTGGATGAAGGGTGCTAGTCCGGACCTGCAGCCCGTCACGGTAGTCGTATGAGAATGAGCATCGTCGCCTGATTTCCGGTCCGGGGAGTGAATGAGTATCCGGAAAACCCCTGCGATCGCCGCACATTCACCGCCAGCGGCAGGCCCGGGCCGACCAGCCGATAGCGACTCTTCGCAGACTCATCCAGCCCGGAGGTTTCAGCTCCTCCTGCGCCCGACGAAGAAACCGACGGCGGCGAGGATCAACAGCACCACGCCAACCCAGATCAGGAAGTTCAAAGAAGGAACCAGCCCGCCTCCGAAGAAGAACAGCACCGCAAGGACCACTACGACGATGAGAAGAATGTTCATGACCGTTACCTGCCTTTTCATTTTTTGAAACGTTCAACAATGACACCGCCACCGGGCCTGGCGCCCCGGTGGGTACGCCGCAATCCGGGCCTGCCGGCGGCGGCTCTCCACAAGAGGCCGGTTCCGGCCCGACGACCGGGCTCCGGGCCCGGGGCTACTGCGATGGCTGGGGAATCTCACAGGCGATCTTGGGGTTCAGGCCCGTGTAGTTCAGCGGCCCCGTAACGATGGTCAGCGCGACAGTTCCAACCGAGGCGCAGGATACCGGCTGTCCGGCGAAATAGTCGCGCTGCGCGGCCGCGGCGACCCCGATCGCGAGCCAGACGATCACCAATATTCCGACGATGACTCTGACTCTGACCCGCATTTTGTCCTCCGATACCGGATCTGACTGACGTTTCAGCGTAAATATTCACACCTTGGAGGGAATTGATCCACCCCGGATCAGAGCGGCCGCCTCAGCTGATCCTCTGGCCCGCCAGGGTTGCGGCTGCTCTGGCCATCGCCGGAGATGTCTGATCCCGGCCCGGTTTCCTGAGCAGGCCGGTCGGGGCCGTCGGGGCCGTCGGGGCCGTCGGGGCCGTCGGGGCCCGGCCGGCCCTCACCGGTCTGGGCATCCCGGCGTCCGCCGGCATCAACATCCGGATCCAGTTGATCAGCTTCCCGGACCCGTTCCTGCGAACCCTCACGAACAGTCCGGGCCTCCTTCTGACGATCGCGGGCCTCCCTGCGGAGGCGTTCGGCATCCACTTCGGCCTGCTGCGCGTCCGCTTCCGCCCGGGCCGCCTTCGCTTCACCCTCCCGTGCGCCGAGTTCATCTGTCTCCGCCTGCTGGCGCATCTCGACCGCCTGACGCCGGTCAGCGTTCAGCTTCCGCTTGCGGCCGAAGAAGACCACCAGGCCAACAACGGCGAGTGCCACGACGATGACGACGACTATGATCCATACCAGCTGGCCCGAATCCATGGTGATCTGCCTCTTTCCGCTTGCGGCAATGCAGATACCACCAGTAAACAACAAAACCTGCCCACTAACTATGGAATGACCGGCGCCGTCAAGCTGTCGAAGCAACATCCCCGCTCAATAGTTTGGTGACGACTTTCCTCGGTGTCAGGTAGCCGGGAAACGGCGTCGGGTCTGTCGTTGAGCTCCTCGGCGATGAAGTCCACATACGGCTGGCCTCGCCTGCGCATGATGGGGCCAGCCGCGGCTGACTACATCCTCGCCAGCCGACCCGGCCTGCTCTGACTCCCGGCTACTCTGGAGACGGGGGCACAAGCCGCCCAGGGTCGTTTCTGTCGCGGATCAGGGAACGCTTGAGGGGCCTGGAGGGCCGCCTCAGTGCAGGAGAACGGGCTGCGGGGGTCAAGGAGCACGTTCACTTGGCGGTCCGAGTGATCCGTCCACCAGACGCTGATGCCCGGGGCTCCGTCCAGCCTGAGCCGTAGACCAGTTCAAGTAGTTTCTGCTCTTCCACCCTGGCCCGGACGCGGGAGCCCGGGGCCTTCGTTCCCGCCCGAGCGAAGAGGGCCGCCCCCGCCCGAGCTAAGAGGGCCGCCCCCGCGGGTGCACCCCCGCTCGTCCGCGGCCGTCCGGCTGATTATGGCAGTTTGAATGGAGACCACTTCTGCAGTTTGAATCGAGCCCACTTGTCGTAACAACGCCCCCGCCCTAAGGTGAAGCAGGATGGGCAACGTAAGAGACCCAAGCACTCCGCGGCCTTCCGCCGCGGCGAGACTCTGGCGGATCGGGTCCGGCAGCGTGGCCCAGGCGTTACTGTGGCCCCGGCTGCAGCTGGCCATGAAGGCGGGGCTGGCCGCCGGCATAGCCTTCGCAATTGCACCCTTTATGCCCGGGTCCGCAGCCGACTACCCCTACTACGCTCCGCTCGGCGCCCTAGTCGCCATGTACGAGAACGTGGCTGGGTCCATCCGCCGGGGTGTCCAGACGCTGGCGGGACTGGCGATCGGCATCGGCCTGGCCTTCGTGCTCGTCAGCCTCGGGAACCCCACCCCGGTGTCGGTTGCCATCGTTATAGGCTTTGGTGTCATTCTCGCCGGGCTCCCGTGGATTGGATCCGGCAGCGACTGGATCCCGACGGCTGCGCTCCTGGTCCTGCTGGTCGGCGGGAACAATCCCGATAGCTTCTCATTCGGTTACCTGGTTCAGATGGGAGCAGGGGTCACTGTGGGAATCGTGGTCAACCTCCTCGTGTTCCCGCCGCTGTATTTCAATGCCGCCGCGCTCAGCATCGCTGAGTTGCGTCTGGCCCTGGCCCGGCAATTGGGGGACATGGGCAAGGCGCTGAAGGAGAACTGGCCGCCGGAGTATGAGGACTGGTCTGGCCGTTCCGAGGAGTTGGCAGGCTCGGCCCGCATGGTCAGACTCGCGGTGGAAAAAGCAGATGCCAGCCGGCAGGCCAACCTCCGGCGACGCCTCCATCCGCGGGATGTGGAACTGGACTACCGGAATCTCCGGGACCTGGAGCAGGTGACGTTCCACGTCCAGGACGTCACGCAGGTCCTCTCGGATGTCATCTGGGCCGGAGACACACCCTTCGTTATACCGGATGAATACACCGTCCCGCTCGCCGACGCCATGGCCGCGGTGGCTGACATCCTGCGTTCCCTCGAAGAGCAGCCCCCGGAACGGCAGGCGGAGCTGATGGACACGGCCGACGTCGCGGTGAAGGAATTGACCGCCCGTATCGGCGCCGAGGAAGCGGCAACGAACGCGCCCAGTGCCGTGGAATCCATCCTGGTCAGCCTGCACCGCATGCTCCGCGTCGTGAAGTCCGGCGGACCCAGGAACTAGGACCAGGCCGACATCGGAGGCCCAGGGGGCGGTGATCTTTCGACAACTGCGAGAGCACTCAGGGGAGATGGACATCCCTTGGCCGGCGGGTCAACGAATTGCCGGAGACCTACGATCCAGGTACGTGGGGAGATTCGGCCCTGCGCATGTCTCCGAGGCTGGAGAAGGCCAGAGATCGCCCGGCGGATGGAACACGGCCCCGCGTACTAGCTCAGTGTCGCCTTCTATCCCCGGGCCCAGTTCGCGCTGGTTTCCGGGAGGAATGATGCCAAATTTGGCCACGCCAGGTATGTCCCGATTGCGGAACGTTCCGGCATGCTCGGTTACCGAGGCTTGCAGACGTCCGCACGGTCTGCGAAGTTCGGGAGGTCAGAAAGTGCGGATCCCGGTGGATGAATACCAGCAGGAATTGACTCATATTGCCTTCCTGCTCTCGGGCCTCGAGGCCGATGAAGTCTGGCTGGCGTACCTCTCATACGGGGCAACCGCGGCCGATGGGCCGTGGATGCATATCTGAACGGACTGAAACCGTTGCCGCCCCAGGACTGCAATCTGCTGGCGTTGGTCATCAATGAGCGCCTGACAGAGCTCCACTTGCCGTACCTCACCGCCGACAGCGGCTAGCGACCCATTACGCAGTTTTCAGCTCCGCAGCAACAGGTGCGTAGGTGGTGCCGTCGCGGAGCATGGCCCAGAGGACGTTCAGGCGGCGCCTGGCCAGGGAGAGCATGGCCTGGATGTGGGTTTTGCCTTCGCCGCGTTTGCGGTCGTAGTAGGTCCGTGAGGCGGGGCAGCTTTTCAGCGCCGAGAGCCCGGAGAGGTAGAAGACCCGCAACAGCCGGCGGTCGTAGCGTCGGGGGCGGTGGTGGTTGCCGGTGATCCTGCCGGAGTCCCGGGGTGCGGGTGCGAGTCCGGCGACGCCGGCGAACCGGTCCGCGGTTTCAAAGACTTCCAGGTCCCCGCCGGTGGCCCCGAGGAACTCCGCGGCGAGGACGGGTCCGAAGCCGGGCATGCTCAGCAGCACCTTGGTGTGCCGGTGTTCGGTGACTTTCTCGCTGATCAGCGCGTCCAGCTCGGCCAGTTCCTTGTTCAGGGTGATGACCTCCCGTGCGAGGGCGGCGACGATCAGTTCGCCGAGGTACTGGGCCGGGACGGTGGTGTGCTGGGATTTTGCGGCCTCTACGGCAGATGTCGCAACTGCTGCCGACGAGCGGGCACCCTGCTTTTTGAGCCAGGCGTGGATCCTGGCTTGACCGGCGCGGCGGATCCCGTCCGGGGTGCGGTGTTTGGTCAGCAGCAGCAGCGCGGCTTTGGAGCGGCTGTAGTCGAAGGCCCGTTCCAGCGCCGGGAAGTATTCGAGCAGTTGGGCCTGAAGGCGGTTGATTGCCCGGACGCGGTCCGCGGATTTGTCGGCCCGGCGGGCGGTGAGGATCCGCAAGCCCGTGCTGATCTCATCCCCGGCCCGCAGGGGCTGCAGGTCGCGGCGCATCCTGGCCTGGTCCGCGATGACGGCGGCGTCTTTCGCGTCCGTTTTGCCCTCGCCGCGGTAGAGCTTGGAGGCGTGGTGGACGATCCGGCCCGGGATGTAGAGGATGTTCTGGCCGTGGGCCACGAGGATGGCGATCAGCAGCGCCGGGCCGCCGTGGTTCAGGTCTGTTGCCCAGATGACCTCGTCCCCGTCGCCGAGTTTGAGGACGGCGGTGATGAGCTCGAGCAGGGCGGGTTCGTCGTTGGGGATTTTCTGCGAGAGCAGCCGGTTTCCGTCGACGTCGATCACAACGCAGTGATGATGGGCTTTGCCGGCGTCGATACCGGCCCACAATTTCGCCAAAACAGCCTCCAGTCTGTCGTACGGGTCGAACCCGGCAGATAACCGCGCCGTCGTGTCCTTATCCAGCGATTCAAGTCGCTTCTCTCAATGAGCGGTCGGGTCATCGCGGGGCGGCGGGCGGCCAATCCTTCGGAGCCGTCACGACCTGAGTCGTCCGGCCACAGCAACAAAGCCATACCCGCCTCCCCCGGGTAGCCACGACCCTACAACGGCCACGGAACCACCCGGCAACACCATAAGGAGAACAGCAACGGAGCCAACCAGGCAAATAAGGGGTGCGCCATGACGGTACCAAGTTCAGCGGAAACCGGTGACAAGGCAAGGGCTCCGCGCGGCGTTCAGCCGACCAGCGCCGATGGCCTTGCCGCCCGGCTGGGCGACATCGCCCGGGAACTCCAGCACGAGGAGGACACCGAATCGATGCTGGACGGGATCGTGCACGCCGCGCTGGAGCTGGTGCCGCACGCGGCCGAGGCCTCGGTCAGCCTGATCACGGGAAGCCGGACGATCGAATCGCGTGCCGCTTCCAGTGATCTGCCGCGCCGGGTGGATGCTCTCCAAAGCGAAACCGGTCAGGGGCCGTGCCTGGACGCTTCCTATGAAAAGCGGGTGGTCAGCGTTCCGGACCTCAGCACGGATGAGCGGTGGCCGGAATTCTCGCGGCAGGCCTTCCAGCTCGGAGCGCGGAGCATGCTCTCCTTCCAGCTCTTTGTGGATGGTGACCACCTCGGAGCCTTGAATCTCTTCGGGAATGACGCGGGCGTCTTCGACGCCGAATCGGAGCGGATCGGGGCGCTGGTGGCGGCCCACGCGGCTGTCGCCGTCGCGGGCAGCCGGCAGGTCAGCCAGCTCACCCAGGCCCTTGATACCCGGGACCTGATCGGGCAGGCCAAGGGAATCCTGATGGAGCGGTTCAAAATCACCGCCCAGCAGGCGTTCCTGCTGCTCTCACGGGCCAGCTCAGAGCTGAACATCAAGCTTCACGTCGTCGCGGAACAGCTGACCGTCAGCGGGGAAATGGCCGAGAAGGGCTGACGCGGCCGGGCTGAATGGGGCTTGGCAGCGGGTCAGCCGACGGTGGGCAGGCGCGGGCCGTCGGTGAGATCGGAGCAGACCCGGGACAGCGGCGTTCCGTCAGTCCGGGCACGTCGCAGCAGTTCACGGAAGGCCTGCTCCGCCGTCAGCCCGTGGCGTTCCATCAGGATCCCGCAGGCGCGGTTGGTGTTGTCCCGGCCGGCGAGTGCACCCTTGAACGGCCCGCTCAGGTGCCGGGGAGTTTCCGGACCTTGAACATGGGCCATCAGGGTTGCCGCGGGAACGGCGAACTTCTCGAGCAGCTGCCCGGTCTCGGCGGTAAAGGCAGCGGGCAGGGCGGCGTAAACCTTCAGGGTGCCGATTGGCCCGCCGGTGGTCCCCAGCGGGGTGCTGACCAGGGATCGGACCGGCAGCGAAGCGACAGCCCGGCTCCAGAGCGGCCACCGGCCATCCTCGGCGGCATCGTGAACCAGGACCGTTTTTCCTGCGGTCCAGGCGGCGACGCACGGGCCCTGTCCCAAGTCATGCTGGGCGGCGTCCGCCTGCTCCACGAGCCGTTCTGACGCCGCCGTGCTGCTTCCGCGGCCCTGGGCGTCGAAGAGGGAGATCCCGGCCCCGGCCGATCCCGGAATGGCATCCCTGACAGCCTGCACAAGCAGCTGCAACGCCCGGTCTACCTTGTCCTCGGTCAGGAGCAGGCCTTTGATGCGGGCGAAGACGGCGGTCAGTTCATCGAGGGGGAGTGGATTGAATGGTTGGCTCAGCACTTGGGGCCTTATGGCGTGAGGATAGAAACTACCCTGCGTATGCCCCCTGCTTGAGCCGGGACGCCTCAAGCGGCGATCCACTTAAAGCATAGCCCGGCCCGATGCGCGGTGGCTAACGGGCGGAATGAAATCCAACGCTTGAATGTTCAATGAATCATGGACTTCGGCATCTTTACCTTCGGCGAGCTTTCCCGCAACCTCAGCACCGGCAAGGCGCTGTCCCCGCAGCAGCGCCTCAAGGAGATCATCGAGCTGGCCAAGCTGGCGGACCAGGCCGGCCTGGGATTCCTGGGCCTCGGCGAGCATCACCGGCGCGATTTCGCCCTGTCCGCCCCGGAAATAGTGCTGGCCGCCATCGCCCGGGAAACCACGAAGCTGCGGCTCAGCACGGCGGTCACGGTGCTCTCCACCCAGGACCCGGTCCGGCTCTTCGAGCAGTTCGCCACCCTGGACCTGATCTCCGACGGGCGCGCCGAGATCATTGCCGGCCGTGGCGCTTTCATCGAGTCGTATCCGTTGTTCGGCCACGAACTGGAGGACTACGACGCCCTCTTCGAGGAGAAGCTGCGGTTGCTGCTGGAACTGAGGGACAACGCCGCCGTGACCTGGCAGGGGTCGCTGACCCAGAGCATTCCCGGTATGGACATCGCGCCCCGCCCGGTCCAGGACAAGCTCCCCGTCTGGGTGGGTGTCGGCGGGACCCCGGCCAGTTTCGCGCGGGCCGGACGCCTGGGGCTTCCCTTGTTTGTAGCCCTGCTGTCCGGACCCGCAAGGTTCCGGCGTCTGGTGGAGCTGTACCACCAGACCGCCGCCGACGCCGGCCACGACCCGGCCGCCCTTCAGGTCGGGGCCGGCGGACACTTCTACGCGGCCGCGACGTCCCAGCGGGCCCGCGACACGTTCTACCCCTACTGCCGCGCCTACTTTGAACAGAACATGCCGCGCCCGGTGGACCATTTTCCCCGCTCCACCTTCGAAAACTGGACCGAACCCGGTGGCGGACTTCTGGTGGGCAGTCCGCAGGAGGTGACCGAGAAACTGCTGGAAATCCATGCGACCCTGGGGAACAGCCGCTACATGGCCCAGATCGGACTCGGCGGACTGCCGTTTGCCGAGACAGCCCGGTCCATCGAGCTGCTCGCCACCGAAATCATGCCGGCCGTGAACCGGGAGATCGGAACGGTCCCACCGGCGCCGGACGGCGGCTCAGCCCGCGGCCGCGAGCGGAATCTCGAGGAACCCGCCGCCGGCATCCCAGCTGCTCGCGGTCCCGAGGTGCCGGCTTAGCCGCTGCATCCGTTCCGCGATCTGCCGGGAACTCCGGCCCGCCAGGCGGGCCTGGAAGTCGGTGATCACCGTCGGATACAGCCGCAGCGTCCGGGGCGTGGCCGCGTCCGTCTCCAGCAGGAAGATGAACGACTGGTCGTTGCGCTCCAGCGGATCCACCGCGTAGTCGTCCACGAAGTCCCCGGCGCTGTAGATGATCGGCCGGTTCCGGTACAGCTCGATGCCGCGGAAAATGTGCGGCGAGTGCCCGTAGACGACGTCGGCCCCCGCCTCAATCAGTGCCCGCGCCAGCTCGCGGTGCTCCGCCGGTGCCCCGGAGCCCCAGTTTGGCCCCCAGTGGGCCGAGACGATCAGGAGGCCGACGCGGGCCTTCGTCCGCCGGACCAGCGCCAGCAGTTCCGCCACCCTGCGGTCGCTGTCCACCACCGGCACGTAGAAGACGCCGGGTCCGTGGCCCGCTTCCCAGTCCGGCTGGTTGTCGGTGAAGGCAATGAGGCCGACGGCGGTCCCCGAGACGCGCCGCACCGCCGGCCGGCGGGCGGCCTCCCGGTCCAGTCCGGCACCGGCATGCAGGATGCCGGCGGAATCGAGCGCCGGCAGCATTTCCCGGAAGGCACCGGCGCCGTAGTCCAGCACATGGTTGTTGGCCAGCGACACCATTCCGATCCCCGCAGCGCGGAGGCAGTCCACGTTTTTCGGGTCGGAACGGAAATGGAAGACCTTCCCCGCTTCCGGTTCCCCGCCCGCGGCGAGGACGCATTCAAGGTTGGCGACCGTGAGGTCGGCCGTGCCCAGCGCGGACTCCGTATCTCCCCACGGGTAGTCGGCGCCGACCCGCCGCAGCCGCTCGTTCACGAGCCGGCCCAGCATGACGTCCCCCAACAGCGCAATCAACATGGCACACCCGCCTGCCGGTGAGCTAGGACTCGTAGTTTTCCACTTGCTTGACGGGGCGGGGTTGCGCCTCATCCGGGTTTTCGCCGTACTGCAGCTTGGCCCGCCGCTGCCGCAGGAGGTCCCAGCACTGGTCCAGGTCCTCTTCAATCCGCTTGAGCCGGGCGTGTTCCGGACCGTGTTCATAGTCCGGGGTGGAGGACGGGGCCTTCTCGCGGAGCGCCTGCTCTTCGTCCACCAGCGCGGAGATGCGTTCCAGGATGTGTTGTTCGTCCATCACGGCCTTCTTTCGGGTAGGAGTACTTCCGCCAGCGTAGCGAGGCCGCAACGCGCTGGC
Source organism: Arthrobacter sp. U41 (assembly GCF_001750145.1). NCBI lineage: Bacteria > Bacillati > Actinomycetota > Actinomycetes > Micrococcales > Micrococcaceae > Arthrobacter > Arthrobacter sp. U41. The sequence continues at coordinate 619,902 of NZ_CP015732.1, read as the reverse complement.
CAGAGTGCAGGTTCCACCCTCCTGCAGGCCAGGGAAACATAATCAGCTTGCTTATTAGTTTGTTGCTTCCTAGAGTGAATTCTGTAAGGCATCAACTCACCGAATGGAGGATCCCGGCCGGTCCAACGGCCGCGCGGATCTCCCCGGTACCAGAGGAGGACACATGTCAGGGCACAATCTTGCCGGTAAGAAAGTCGCCTTCCTGCTGACGGACGGCGTGGAGCAGGTGGAGCTGACCAGCCCCTGGAACTCCGTGAAGGAAGCCGGCGGCGAGCCCACGCTCGTGGCGCCCAAGAGCGGGAAGATCCAGGGCTACGACGGCACCGAGAAGGGGCAGAAGTTCGACGTCGACCTCACCGTCGCGGAGGCCAACGCCTCCGATTTCCACGCCCTGGTGATCCCCGGCGGCGTCGTCAACGCGGACCATCTCCGCGCCGATAAGAACGCCCAGGCGTTCACCCGCGCCTTCTTTGAGCAGCACAAGCCGGTGGCCTCGATATGCCACGGCCCCTGGCTGCTGATCGAGGCCGGGGTCATCAGCGGCCGGAACGTCACCTCGTACCACACGCTCCAGACCGACCTGAAGAACGCCGGCGCCAACTGGAGTGACCAGGAAGTGGTGGTGGACCAGGGCCTGGTGACCAGCCGCAGCCCGCGCGACCTTACCGCCTTCAACGACAAGCTGCTGGAGGAAATCGAAGAGGGCGAGCACGCCGGACAGACGGCCTGAGCGGCCGGAGCCGGTCCGAACGGACATAAGGACCGGGACCGACGGCGGCACATACCGCCGCCGGTCCCTTCCTGTCGCAGACACCTACCCTGGGCCGCTGATTTGGGGCAGGATATGCCCTGTAAAAGCGTGCCGGCCACGGCCGCAACGCGGCACATCCCGGCCGGCGCCCCAGCTGCAAGGAGTCACGGATATGACCACGCTGAACCCGTACCTGAGTTTCCGCGACAACGCCAAGGAAGCCATGTCCTTTTATCAGTCGGTCTTCGGCGGTCAACTGAACATGAGCACCTTTGGCGAATATCACGCCAGCGAGGATCCCGCCGAACAGGACAAGATCATGCACGGCATGCTGATCGCGGAGAAGGGCATGGTCCTGATGGGCGCCGACACGCCCAACGGGATGGAGTACACGCCCGGCAGCAGCATCTCCGTGTCCCTCAGCGGTTCCGACGAGGCCGAGCTGCGCGGCTATTTCGACAAGCTCGCCGACGGCGGAAAGGTGACCGTGCCCATGGAGAAGGCCCCCTGGGGTGACATCTTTGGCATGTGCACCGACAAATTCGGGACCGACTGGCTCGTCAACGTCGGCCCAGAGCCGGGCCAGGCTTAGCGCGCAACCCGGCCGGGTTGTGTTGATCCCGGGCAAGGTCCAGACCCACCGGGGTCCGGACCTTGCCCGAAGTCCCCGCAGCCGCTGTCGGTCACGGCTTGTTAGTCCGGACTGGAATCCGTGGTGAGGCCGCGGTCGTCACCTGACTCTTCATCCTGCTCCTCGGCCGGCCCCGTCGCCTCGTTGGCGGTTTCGGCCCCCGCAGCGGCCCGCGCCTCGGTGTCACCAGTGCCCTCAGTGGCCGCCTCGGCGCCCTCCTCGCGGGCTACCGGCGCCTTCCCCGGCTGGTCTGCGTCCTCGACGCCGTCCTTGACGATGTCCTCTGGTTCCTTGGATTCGGTGCTCATCCGTTCCTCCCTTTTCGTCGGCGGTTATCGGCGGGCCGGGCCCACCTGCGCTGCCGGGCCCGCACGGTCCTGACCTGCCCAAGATACAGCGGCGGCCGCGGCCGAGCCATGGCAGCCCCTGGCGCGTGTCCGACGCCTGTATTCCCACCCTCTCCGGCCGCGGCTATCCTAGAGACGGCCGGGTCACAGCTTTTCGAGTCCACCTCCGGCCGGAGAGGCGTGCCATGACCGAGAAGCTGCACCTCACCCCGGAGGATGAGTTCCCGGAGGATCTGAGCGAGGTGGGAAACAAAGAGTTGCAGGTTCTGGACAGCCAGGTTCAGCGGCAGCTGGATTACGAATATGTCGCGGACGGCGAGCCGAACCCGGAAACCGAGTTCAGGCACTACGACCTTGACGAGGAGTTCAGCGAGCGGGACAGGCGCGAACGCTGATCGGCCGCATTTTGTCAGTATGCTTACTGAACGCCGACCGCGGCGCAGGAAGAAAGCGCTGAACAGAAAAGAGCCCACCATGAGCAGGCCCGAACGCTTCGAGATTGAGGCCGCAGGCCAGCTCGGCCATGTGTTCGTATCCAAGGCTCCCGCCGGACCCGCTCCGGCGCGGACCGCCGTCGTCCTGATCCATGGAATCGGCGTCTCGCACCGCTACCTCAGCAGACTTCACGGGCTGCTGGCGGAATCTGTTGACACGTACTCGATCGACCTGCCGGGTTTCGGTTCCACGCCCCACCCCGAGACAACCCTCCCCGTCGCGGACCACGCCACCTACATCCTCGGTGCCCTGGAGCAGCTGGGCGTCCTTGAGTTCGTGCTCGTCGGGCACTCGATGGGGAGCCAGTTCGCGATCGAAGCCGCGCTGCAGCAGCCGGGCCGGATTTCCCGGCTTGTCCTGATGGGGCCGGTGGTCGATCCACTGCGCCGCACCGTGGTGCAGCAGGCCCTGGCCCTGGGCCGGGACAGCCTGTTCTTCGAAAGCCCCTCCTCGAATGCCATCGTCTTCACGGACTATTTCCGCTGCGGCCCGAGCTGGTACCTGAAAACCCTGCGCGTCATGATGGACTACCCGACGGAAGAGCGGATCACCGGGGTCTCCGCGCCCGTCCTCGTCGTGCGCGGCGCCGACGACCCGGTCGCCTCCGCTGACTGGTGTGGCCGATTGGCCGCACACGCGGCCCGGGGCCAACTGCTCGAAATCGAAGGCACCGGGCACGTGGTGCAGCACAACCGCTCCGTGGAAGTGGCAGGAGCCATCCTGGACTTCGCCGCGATCCACCCGGCGGCAAGGGAGACTCCCCAGGAGCGCCCGGCATGAGCAGGGTCCTGCAATCCGTCGCTTGGTGGGTCCAGGATTACCTCTATGCCGCGGGCCGGCAGCTCCTTAGCGCCGTTTCCCGGACCAGCCCGGACGATTTCCTCGGCGGCACCGGCCGGCCCGTGGTCGTGATTCCGGGAGTCTACGAGGATTGGCGCTTCATGCTGCCGCTGGTCCAGCGGCTCCATGAGGCGGGCCATCCGGTGCACGTGCTCACTCTGCTGCGCCGGAACCGGCTTGCTGTACCCAAGGCTGCGGATCTGATTGCCGGATACATCCGGGAGCAGGACCTTTCGGACACGATGATCGTCGCCCACAGCAAAGGCGGACTGATCGGCAAACTTGTGATGATGCAGCTGGACCGGGAACGCCGGATCGCGGGCATGGTGGCTGTCTGCTCGCCGTTCTCCGGCTCGCGCTATGCCTCGTTTATGCTGCTGCCGAGCCTGCGCGCGTTTTCGCCGCGGAGTTCCGTGACAAGGCAGCTCTCCCGGGAGGAACGCGTCAACGAGCGCATCACCTCGGTCTACGGGCTCTTTGATCCGCATATCCCCGAGGGCAGCGTGCTGCCGGGCGCCCGGAATGTCCAGCTGGACACCGCCGGCCATTTCCGGATCCTGGCTCACGAGGACACGATCCGCACCATCCTGGATGCCACCGCCGGGACCCCGGCGGTGCCGGCCGCCGAGCCGCCTGCCGGGTCCCCGGCCGCGCCCACAGCGTAGACCTTAAACTGCGTGACCTCGAAGCGCGTGCGGTCTGGCCCTTGGCCGGGCGACTCCACGCCCCCCGCCGGATGCATAGAGGCAGTGGGGACTCGAGTACTTTGTTGCCGGTAGCAAGTATCGGATACTCGTGAAACCCGCCCTGGCCGGTCCTACCCTAAGGCCGGATCCGCTCTGTCTTTTCCGGTTCTACCCCACCGGCATCTGGACAATCGGACCGATACCGATAGGGGAAAGACAATGCTTCGTAAACTCACGTTCCTGGCGGTCATATCAGCAGCGGCGCTGATGTTGCCATCGCTGCCGGCCTCCGCCGCACCGGCCTCCCTCTCAGGAGCCATATTCACCACCGACAGCTCAGGTGTTCCGGTGAATTTGAATATCTACCAGGCCAAGGAGGACGTCTATCTGAACGGCGGACCGGGAATTAATGCACCCGACGACGCCGCCGGGCTTCCGGAAGGCACCTACTCATTTATGGTCACGGATCCCTCCGGCAAGACCCTGCTTTCCACCGACGCAGTGACCTGCCGGCAGTTCACGGTCGACGCTTCGGGTGTCATCCAGGGCGTTGCACCCTCCGGTGCCTGCGCCCACGCAACCGGTTCCGACGGCGAGGACGGCGGCGCCACCGTCCAACTGTTCCCCTACCTCGACACCCCAAACAACGGGGGCGTCTACAAGGTCTGGGTTACTCCGACGTCACAGTTGAACTGCAATACCGCCGGCAACAAGTACTGCTTTGTGCCGCGCTACAGCAAGACCGACAACTTCAAGGTCCGTGATACCCGGATCGTGGAAATCGACACCCGGTTCTGGAAGCCAGGCGTTTCAGAGCCTGTCGATGGCATGCTGGCCATGTGGACTGATACCAACGGTGCCACCAACGCCAAATACTCCGAATACAACCCAGCCATCCTGGCGTTCCACGAGGCACACGTGGAAGCGGCAGAGCAGGGCCGTCACCTGATCCGTCTCACCGATCAGGCCAACTGCGCCATCGACCACGTCACTGGCCCCGATGGATCGTCCGTCAAAGCCACCGGCGGAAAAGTAACCGTTTCGGTCGAAGTTGCCGATCACAATCTGGGCGACCGGACGTACTTCGTTGACGTCTACTGCGCCGGCTGACGTCCGGCAGCCCGCAACGCCACGATCCAGCCCCGACCACGGTAAGGACTCAGCTTTGCGGACGTAGCCCGGGTGCAATTCCCACCGACGTTGTGAATAGCGTGCGGTGAGGTGCAGGCGAGGGCCTCCGGTATCGATTTGGGTGACCACACTCATCCCGACGCCCAAGGGGCCCTCGTTTCCTGCGTCAACCATGTGTACGCAGGCCTGGAACCCTGGGCAAGGGGAACCGCGCCCGCCTGCTCCTCGAGGAGGACCGGACCCTGCGACGCCCGGCCAGATGCTGCATCACCGGGCGCCGGACGGGGCGCCCGCCAAACCGGGCACAATGGCCCTCACCTCCGGCGCGTTCCTGACTGATAGTGGGAAGGAGCGGTCAACTGGTCAATTCCCCAGCCTGCGGAGCGCACGCCTGGATAAGACCGCGGCCGACATCTCGACTGGAAAGCCAAACCGATGAGCATTTTCGAAGACAGGGTCGACGCCGGCCGGCAACTGGGAAGGCGGCTCGCGGACCTGCGGGGCCAGGACATCGTGGTCCTGGGCCTGCCCCGCGGCGGCGTCCCGGTCGCCTTCGAAGTCGCCGCCGCCCTCAACGCCCCGCTGGACGTCATCGTGGTCCGGAAGCTGGGACTTCCCTACCAGCCGGAGCTTGCCATGGGCGCGATCGGTGAGGGCGGGGCGCGGGTTCTGGAACAACACGTGCTGGCCCACGCCCGGGTCAGCGAAGCCGAGTTGCAGGCCGTCGAGAACCATGAACGGACCGTGCTGGAGAACCGGGTAGCCCGGTTCCGGAAGGGCCGGACGCGCCAGGACCTGACCGGACGAATTGCAGTGATCGTCGACGACGGGATCGCCACCGGGTCCACCGCCCGGGTCGCCTGCCGGATCGCGCGGCAGCTCGGGGCCGCAAGGGTCATCCTGGCAGTTCCGGTCGCCCCCGCCGACACCCTCAGGAGCCTCACCGAGCCCGACGAGGTGGTCTGCCTCGCCACGCCACACCAGTTCTCCGCGGTCGGCTACCACTACCGGGATTTCTCGCCCACCGAGGACGACGAGGTGATACAACTGCTCGACGCCGCGGCCAAACGCCTGGAGAACTCGCCGCCGGAGTCCCGGAAGCCGGCCACAACCGGCATGCAGGACTCCGCGGAGGTCGATGAGGAAGTCGAGATCCCCTCGCGCGGGGTTCGTCTCCAGGGCCAGCTGCACCTGCCGGTCCCGGCCCGGGGCATGGTGCTGTTCGCGCACGGCAGCGGCAGCAGCAGGCACAGCCCGCGGAACCGGTATGTGGCCGGGGTGCTCCAGCAGGCCGGACTCGGCACCCTGCTGCTGGACCTGCTGACCCCGGCGGAGGAACGAAACCGCGCCAACGTCTTCGACATCGAACTGCTGGCCCGCCGCCTGTCCTCAGCCACGGACTGGCTCGCCAGCCGGCCGGATACGGCCTCCTGCACCATTGGCTATTTCGGGGCCAGCACCGGCGCCGGGGCCGCGCTCTGGGCCGCCTCCGAACCAACCGCCAGGGTAAACGCCGTCGTCTCCCGCGGCGGCCGACCCGACCTGGCCGGGCCAAGACTGTCCGCCGTCCGGGCGCCTACGCTCCTTATCGTGGGCAGCTACGACCACGAGGTGCTGGAGCTCAACCGCAAGGCAAAGGCGATGATGCGCTGCCCCAACCAGCTGGCCGTGGTCCAGGGCGCCACCCATCTTTTCGAAGAACCCGGTACGCTGGCGGCGGCTGCCATCCTCGCCAGGGACTGGTTCGTCGACTACCTGCTGCAGACCAAAGACCAATCACCAGGAGCAACTGCATGAGCTACACCTACACCGCCGTCGTCCCGCTGAGCTGGAAGGACGCCGTCGAAAAGACGCGGACGGCGCTCGCCGCCCAGGGCTTCGGGATACTCTCGGAAATCGATGTGCGTGCCACCTTTGCCGCCAAACTCGGCGAGGACGCCGCGGAAGCGCTGGGGGACTACGTCATCCTCGGTGCCTGCAACCCGATGCTCGCCAGCCGGGCGCTGGCCGCCGAACCGGAAATGGGGGCGCTCCTGCCCTGCAACGTCGTGGTGCGCCGCGGAACCGGGGCCGCCGAGACCACGGTCCATGCGATCGACCCGCAGACCATGGTGCAGCTCAGCGACGCCCCCGCGGTCCGCGAGGTGGCGGAGGACGCCGGCACCCGCCTGCGCGCGGCCATGGCTGAACTGGCCGGCGGCGCCTGATCCGTCAGGCGCCGTGCACCTTGTGGTGGCCGCCGGCCCGGTGGCGGTAGGCGTAGACCAGCAGCGCCAGCCCGGCAATCACCAGGAGCGCCGGGACGAAGAATTCGCTCGCGGCGAGCAGCACTGTGGCCTGCAGGGCGAAGATGAGCCCCAGCACGGCCAAAACGGCTGCCGGAATCAGCGGCCACTTCATCCGTGATGGTTCCCCGGCGCCGGGCTCACCGGGCAGGGCAGCCGGCTGGCCCGGGAGGGGGCCCGGTCCCGGCTGGACGGGAACCAGGGACAGCGCAGCGAAGGTGGCAGCCATGCCCAGGAACAGGACGGCGGCAACCGGCATTCCTTCCCAGTCCTGCGGGAGGGCCACCACGAGGGCAAGCGTCAGCATCACCCCGCAGGGGATCAGCGCCCACCAGTTGGAGCGTTCGCGCACGTACACCGCGCCGAAGCCTGCGCCCATGAACAGGAACAGGACCGCGCCGCCCCAGTCCGCAGCGGAGCTCGGCCCGAGCAGCGTGATGAGGATGACCGCCGCCAGGCCCAGGAACACCGAGCCGGGGATGGCGGCCCACCAGTTGTCCCGGCTGCGGAGGAACAGGGTCAGGAAAACCGTCCCGGCCGCAGCGAAGATCAGCGGCCACACGAGAGCCGCGCTGTCGAGGATTCCGAGCAGATCCAGCAGCAGCAGGATGCCGGCCGCCATCAGCGCGATGCCGGCGATGATGCTTGTTTTTGCCGATTTCACCGTTTACCTCCCGGAGGTCGGCGGGCGGCTGCGCACCGCCCCTGAACATTAAAGCTATGCCCGCAGGGGCCGCAGGCGTAGGGCACAAGGTCATGGTCGCCGCGGCCCGGCCGGTTATCGGCCGCGGCCCTCGGCCCGGGACTTGATGCCCAGCAGCATGCGCCGTTCCATGATGAACTGCAGGGGCTCCAGCGCGGGCCGGAGGATCAGCCCCACGGCCAGCGGGGAATAGTCGTACCGCGTGCGGGACAGCAGCCGCGTGGTCCGCTCGTCGACGGGCTGCAGCACAAATGTCCAGCCGAGCTCCAGCCGGGGGCCCGCGGGTGCCCCGCCGGAAGCGGTGATCCTCCCGGTGCGCGGATCCATGCTGCCGCCGAGAGCCAGCACCGATCCGCTCTCCAGGCGCCGGACCGGAATACCCGCGTCGGGACCCAGCGGGATGACATCGCCGACGCCGAGCTGCTGGTATTCGGGAAGGATCCGGTCCGCGCTGTGCATGCCGAGGCCCGCGGCGTTTTCCAGCAGGTCGTAGCTGTACATTCCGCCTCGTCCGGCACCCAGCTGGACGAGCCAGGGCCAGACGCCCGCGGCCGGCGCGTTGATGGTGACGGCGCGTGTGCTCTGCATCCGCGCCGTGCGGACGAGTTCGTCGCCGGGCAGCGGGCCGGCTGATTCCTGGGCGGTCGCACCCCAGGTCAGCAGCCGGGGCCGGAGGGCGAGGACGTATCCGGCGGCGGCGGCCGCCGCGGCGAGGGCAGCCAGCGGTCCGCGGAGCCGGGTGGACGCGGGGGACCGGCTCATGGGAAGCGGCCTTTCTCTTGCGGGTGCTGACGGCGCCGGTGCGCGAGTGCGGACGGGACAAGGAAAGCCAGCGCCGGAACACTCCACAGCCAGAATCCCCAGCCGAACAGCAAGAGCCCCAGATGGAACGCGATCACGCCGACCCAGCCAGCAGTGGCCCACCCGCCGCCGCGGAGCAGCAACAGGCCCAAGGCAACTTCGCCAAAGGACAGGGCCATGCCCCAGGCGGCAGGATTGGCCATGAAGACCTCGTGCCAGGCAACGGTGATGAAAGGCAGCAGGGCTTCGTCGGCGAAATGCCGGTAGAACTCGGTGCCGGCGGCGACGATTCCGAAATGGATGCCGCCGGTGAACAAGAAGAAGCAGCCCGTGATTTTTCCGGGCCGTCCGGTCTGCTCCGCCCTCCGGGTCCGCTCCGAAGCGTGCAGCTGTGCCATGGCTGCTACCGTTCCGGACCGGGAACGGCGCCGGCGTCCGCGGTGTCCGGTTGGTGCGTCCCGTGGAGCCGGGCCCCGCGGCCGGCGGGATTCAGCTCGAGTTTCCAGAGGTGCAGCCCTCCCAGCAGCAGGAAGAGTGCGGACAGCAGCACCGAGGACCACAGGGACACCACCGACACGGGGACGTTGAACAGCGGCTTGAACAGCTCGCCCAGCGCAAGGGAGAAGATCAGGGTGAACCCGAGCAGGTACAGGGCCGGCAAATATACCAGCCCCGGCCAGCGTCCGCGGAACGTCTGGACCGCCAGAATCAGGAATGCCGGCATGATGAAGCACAGGTCAAGGACGAACACCGAATAGAGCGAATCGATCTGTTCGCCGGTCCGCATCAGTGGCAGCAGCATGGCAACCCAGAGCGGATAGAAGATCAGCGGCTGCAGCAGCGCCCCCGACGCCGACAGGACGCGGATGCCCTTGGGTATCCGAGCACGCACCGGCCCATCCGCCCGCAGCTCCATCGCTGTGAAGACCATCCCCCAGAAGGACAAGGCAAAGACGGCCAGATAGACGAGGTAGAAGCCGTTGTAGGTCCGCTCGATGGAGTAGATGCCGTAGGCATAGAACAGGTAGCCCAGGACTCCCAGCGCGGCGAGCTGCACTTTGGTCCGCCCGCGCCGCGCGGCGAACGCGAGTACCGGGAGGGTGATGCCCGCGACGGCGGACATCAGGTCCTGCGATACCGCACCGGGCAGCAGCTCCGCCGGCACGACGCCCCGGTAGATCTCCGGGAACAGCAGCCCCGTCACCGCTGCAGGGAGGGTCAGTGCACCGGTGAGCAGCCAGAGTGCCCGGACCGGCCACCGGCTGCGGGTCATTCGCCCGCCTGGCGCTCTCCCGCGTCCTCGCCGACCACCAGCACCGGGCAGTGGGCGTGGGCCGCGCAGGCGCCGCTGACCGATCCCATGACCTGCGCGAGGAAGCCGCCGCGGCCGCGTCTGCCCACCACCAGGAGCTGGGCGTTTCGGCTCTCCTCCACAAGGACTTTGGCCGGGGGTCCGAACTTCACGGTCCGGGTCAGGCCCTCCGGGAGGGTCCCGCCGAAGGCGCGCTCCAGGGACTGGTCAACGAGCCGCTTGGCTGATTCTTCCAGCTGGGTCGTGGTGGGGGAGCTCTCTTCGGGCAGGTGGGAGGCGAGGAAAAGATCCGAGGTGCCCAGACAGGTGACGACCTCCAGGGGCGCCCCCAAACACGTGGCCATCCGCCCGGCGAGCCGGAGCGCCGTCGTCGAGAATTCCGATCCATCCACGCCCACGACTATCCGCTGATCAGCGTTCATGGCCCCCAGCCTGCCCGGTCCGCCCGGCAGCGCCTAGGGCCAAAAGTCACCCGGGGAACCGCGCCGGGACGGCACGGCACCCACGCCCGGCCCGGCCCGCGGAGGTCCCCAGGGCTGTGCACGGTCCCCGGCCCCCTCTAGGGTGGAACAAACCCCACGACCCGAGGAGTACCGATGAGAGTTGCTGTTACTGGTGGAAGCGGAAAGCTGGGCCGCAGTGTCGTCCGGCGGCTGGGCGAGGACGGCCACGAGGTCACCAATCTGGACCGCACCGGCGCGCGCGGACACGCGTATACCGAGGTGGACCTGCGCAACTACGGCCAGGTGGTGGACGTGTTCCTGGGCCTTGAGGACCGGCATGCAGGGTTCGACGCGGTGGTGCACCTTGCGGCCATCCCGGCTCCCGGCCACGCCCCGGACGCAGCGACCTTCGAGAACAACATGCAGGCCACCTACAACGTGTTCCAGGCTGCCCGCCGGGCCGGGATCAAGAAGATTGTCTACGCGTCCAGCGAGACGGTGCTGGGTCTGCCGTTCGACGTCGACCCTCCCTACATCCCGGTCGACGAGGAGTACCCGGCCCGGCCGGAAAGCACCTACTCGCTGGTGAAGCACCTCGAGGAGCAGATGGCGGTCCAGCTCACCCGCTGGGATCCGGAGCTGAGCATCACCGGGCTGCGCTTCTCCAACGTGATGGACCCGGAGGATTACGAGGAGTTCCCCGGCTTCGACGCCGACGCGAAGCTGCGCAAGTGGAATCTTTGGGGCTACATCGACGGCAGGGACGGGGCGCAGGCGGTGGCCCGGGCCCTCGAGCACGGCACCCCCGGGTTCGAGGCGTTCATCATCGCCAACGCCGACACCGTGATGAGCCGCTCCAGCGCCGGCCTCGCCGCGGAGGTGTTCCCGAACGTGGCCGTGGTCAAGGAACTCGGAGAGCACGAGACCCTGCTCTCGATCGACAAGGCCAAACGCCTGCTCGGCTACGCGCCGGAGCACAGCTGGCGGAACTACCACCCGCTGCGCACCACGCCCACCGAAGACTGAGCAAACCAGCGGCCACCATCCTCACAGTCACCTGGCGCCCATCCAGACGCCCCGGATGGGCGTTAGGTGACCCCGCGTTGGGTGGATCCTTGGGTGGATTAGGGGGTGGCGGCGGGCTCGGGCGCGGCGGGCCGTTGGTGCCTGGACCAGATGTCGCCCATCTCCTCGGAGGATTGCTCCACGATCCGGCTCATCGCGGCGTGCGCCGCACTCGCCTCGCCGCGCTGGATGGCGCTGGCGACGTCCACGTGCAGCTGCAGCGCCTCGTGCTGCGGCAGGTGCGGCATCAGGCCGTGCTCGGTGCGCCCGGTCAGGACCTCGGTGACGAGGTTGTGCAGCTGGGAAAACATGGGGTTGCCGGACGCTTTGAGCACTGCGGCGTGGAACTCGATGTCAAGCCGCAGGAATTCGTCGTGGTCCCCGCGCTGGCCCGCCGCCCAGAGCCGGGCTGCCTGGGAGACCAGGTCGCTGCCGGCGTCCCAGGAGGCGCGCTCGGCGGCAAGGCGGGCAGCCTGGGGTTCGATCGCGCCGCGGAGTTCGTTCAGCGCCTGCAGCTGTTCCAGCCGTCTGGAGGAGGCGAGCCGCCAGCGGATCACCTGCGGGTCGTAGGCGTTCCAGGTGTCTTCCGGCTGCACCACTGTGCCCAGCCGCCGTCGGGATTCCAGCATGCCCTTGGAAGAGAGCACCCGCGTGGCCTCCCGGACCACCGAGCGTGACACCTTGTGCTGCGCCTCCAGCTCGTCCAGGCGCAAAATCGAATGCGGCGCCAGCGTCCCCTCGGCAATAGCGAGTCCCAGCTTGTGGACCAGCACCGAATGCAGGTCAGCTGAGGACTCCGCCTTTGGGGTTTTCATAAATAAATCATACGGGTGAGGCGCAAGGGGTTGTTTAAGTCTGCTTTATTTCTCTAAGATCGCTTCCAGAGCAGATGTAAAGATGCATTTGCAGCCGGCTGGACAGTGACACCCCAGCCCTTAAAGGAATCAAGGGAGTCGTAATGAAGCGACGTTCGATCATGCAGTACGCGGCTGTCGCCGCGGCCCTGTCGCTGGGGCTCACCGCCTGCAGCGGCGGCAGCGGCAGCAGCGATGCCAAAGCCGCCGGCACCGTGCGGGTCACGCTGGCCAACCACGTCTGGACCGAAGGCATTAAGGCCGCCATTCCGGAATTCGAGAAGTCCAGCGGCCTCAAGGTGGAGCTGACCCAGCTTGGCGAAGACCAGCTCTCTGACCAGTACAACGTCAAGCTCAACGCCGGCAGCGACGAGATCGACGTCATGATGTACCGCCCGCTGCAGGAGGGCAAGGCGTTCGCGAAGAACGGCTACCTCGCCGACCTGACCTCGAACGTGTCCTCGGACGCCACCTGGGACTGGAAGGACTACCAGGAGGGCCCGGTCAAGGCCACCACCGTTGACGGCAAGGTGGTCGGCGTCCCGATCATCACCGAACGCGAAGTGCTCTACTACCGCAAGGACCTGCTGCAGGCCGCCGGCCTTGAGGTTCCCAAGACCATGGAAGAGCTCGAAGCAGCCGCCAAGGCCATCAAGGCGTCCAACCCGGACACCGCGGGCTTCGTGGCCCGCACGGGCAAGTCCGCCGCGGTCACCCAGTTCTCCAGCTTCCTGTACAGCTTCGGCGGCGACTTCACCGATGCCAGCGGCAAGTCCGCCGTCAACTCCGACGCCGCCAAGCAGGCCTACGCGTACTACGGTGGCCTGATCCGCAACTACGGCCCCGCCAATGTCAGCACCGACATGAGCTGGCCCGAGGCGATGGCCATCTTCACCCAGGGCAAGGCCGCCTTCTACACCGAGGCGGACTCGCTCTACAAGAACGCCACCGACCCGGCCAAGTCCAAGGTCGCGGACACTGTTGGCTTCGCGGCACTGCCCGCCGGCCCGGCAGGTTCCAAGCCGTATAACATCCCGTCGTGGGGCCTGGCCGTTAACCAGGCTTCGGGCAACCAGGACAACGCCTGGAAGTTCATCCAGTGGGCCACCAGCAAGGAACGCACCCTGGAAGCCCAGAAGGCCGGTGTCCCCGGACCCCGCGCCTCCGTCTGGTCCGATCCCGCAGGCACCTCCACCTACCCGAAGGATCTGGCCGAGGCCATCGCCGCCAGCGCAAAGAACGGCGTCGGCCACGACCGTCCCGAGGTTGTCACCGTCGGCAAGGCCCGAGAGATCGTGGGCGGCCCGATCGTTGCCACCATCACCGGCGCCGACGCGTCCGCCGCTGCCGACACGGCCCACGAGGACTTCCAGAAGTTCCTGGATTCCGAAAAGAAATAACGCCCCCCGCGCCACGCGCCGGAGTGCACTCCAGCCCGGCGGGACGGCAGCCCTGCTGCCGTCCCGCCGCGGCCCGCTCTTCACTTCACCCCCAACTCCTTAGGTGAACCATGTCTGTACTGAACCCTCCCCGCAGCGCGCCTGCCCGCAGCGCCGGCCGCCCTCCCGGTGCGCGTGAGAACTTCTCCGCGTGGGCCAACCGGCACCGCAAGTGGCTCTTCGCCGCCCCCGCGATGATCTTCGTCGGCGTCCTGATCGTCTTCCCGCTGGCCTGGACTCTCTTCCTGAGCCTGACCGACTCGCAGGGCTCCGTCCGCGCCGCCTCCGAGTTCATCGGCCTGGAGAACTACATCACGGTCCTGTCCGACGTGGAGCGCTTCTGGCCCGCCGTCGGCCGCACGCTGACCTTCACCGGCGTCGCGCTGGTCTGCGAGGTCGTGCTGGGCATGGGCATCGCACTGCTGCTGTGGCGCCCGTTCCGCGGCGAAAAGTGGGTCCGGGTGGCCATCCTCCTGCCGCTCGTGGCCACCCCCGTGGCCGTCGGCATGATGTGGCGGCTGATCTTCGATCCCAACATCGGCTTTGCCAACCAGCTGCTGGGCATGATCGGCATCCCGCCCCAGCCGTGGCTCTCCGGCCAGGACACGGCGCTGGGCACCACCATCTTCATGGACGTGTGGCAGTGGACCCCGATGGTGGTGCTGATCCTGCTCGCCGGCCTGACCTCCCTCTCCGAGGAACCCGATGAGGCGGCCCGCATGGATGGCGCCAACTCCCTCCAGCGCTTCTTCTACATCACCCTGCCGCTGATGATGCCGACCGTGATCGTCGCCATCCTGCTCCGGGGCATCGACGCCCTGAAGACCTTTGACATCCTCTATGCCACCAAGGGCAAGGGCGGCGGTTCCTTCCACGAGGTCGAGACCCTCAACGTCTACGCCTACGGGCTGAGCTTCGACTACAACCAGTACGGGCTGTCCTCCGCGGTGCTGATCCTGTTCTTTATGATCATCATCGGCTCCATGTGGCTGCTGACCATGCGCAAGAAAGCGGTAAGCAAATGACCGTCCAGACCACCCCCCAAACCGTCGCCGCCCGGCCCGCGCCGGCACCGCGCCGCCGGAAGCCACTGGCCACCCGCGCCTACAAGGTCTTCCGCGTCGTGGCCCTGATCGCCGTGGTGCTGTTCCTGGTCGCCCCGCTGTTCTGGATGCTGCTGGCATCCTTCAAGACGAACGTGGACATCTACGACACCGGCAAGGCGCTGCTCTTCACGCCCACCGCCGAGAACTACGCCAATGTGCTGCAGCGCAACAACTACTTCATCTTCATCTTCAACAGCTTCTGGGTGGCCTTTGTCTCCACGGTGCTGTCCCTGGTCCTGGGCGTCCCGGCGGCCTACGCGATGAGCCGGTTCACCATGCACCGCTCGGCCCTCGTGGTCCTGATGGCCCGCGTCATCCCCGGCGTCTCCCTGCTGGTGCCCTGGTACTACGTGTTCTCCAACCTGCGCATGGTCGGCGGCTTCGAGGTGCTGATCCTCAGCCACATGTTCGTTGCGCTCCCGCTGATCGTCTACATCATGATGAGCTACTTCGATTCGATGCCGCTGGAGCTTGAGGAATCCGCCCAGGTGGACGGGCTCACCCCGATCGGAGCCTTCCGCCGCATCACGCTCCCGCTCTCCGTCGGCGGCATCGCCACCGCCGCCATCCTGTCCTTCATCTTCTCGTGGAACAACTTCATGTTCGCCCTGGTGCTCTCCGGCTCGAAGACCAAGACCCTGCCGGTGGCGATCTTCGACTTCGTCTCCTACGCCAGCATCGACTGGGGCGGACTGATGGCGGCCGCCACCGTCGTCACCATCCCGATCATGATCATTGCGCTCTTCACGCAGAAGTACATCGTCTCCGGCATGACCGCCGGCGCGACCAAGGGCTAGGCCACCAATGACACTGATCAGCAGGATTGAAACCTTCCTCGTCGCCCCGCGCTGGCTCTTCGCCCGGATCGAGACCCACAGCGGGATCGTCGGCTGGGGCGAGGCCAGCTGCGAGGGCCGCAGCGAAACGGTCCGCACCGCCGTCGACCAGCTCTCCGAGCTGCTGATCGGCAAGGATGCGCTCCGGATCGAGGACCACTGGCAGGTGATGACCAAGGGCTCCTTTTACCGCGGCGGCCCCATCCTGGCCAGCGCCGTCTCGGGCCTGGACCAGGCCCTGTGGGACATCGCGGGCAAGCACTTCAACACCCCCGTGCACCAGCTGCTGGGAGGCCACGTCCGGGACCGGATCCGGATGTACGGCTGGGTGGGCGGGGACGAGCCCAACGAGGTGGCCGACCAGATCAGCGCCCAGCTGGAGGTCGGACTCACCGCCGTGAAAATGAACGCCAGCGGAAGGATGAGCCCCATCGCCTCCGTGGCGGAGCTCGACGGCGTCGTCCGCCGCGTCGCCGCCGCCCGCGAGGTCCTCGGGGACCACCGCGACGTCGCCGTCGACTTCCACGGCCGCTTCAGCCTCGCCAACGCCCGGCGGGTGGCGCCGCTGCTGGAACCCTACCGGCCATTCTTCCTTGAAGAACCCGTGGTCCCGGAAAACACCCACCTGCTGCGCGAGTTCACCTCCTCCACCACCACGCCGGTCTCCACCGGGGAACGGCTCTACAGCCGGCAGGAATTCCTGCCCGCGTTGCAGGCCGGCATCGCCGTGGCCCAGCCGGACCTCTCCCACGCCGGCGGCATCACCGAGGTCCGCAAGATCGCCTCGCTCGCCGAAATCTACGAGGTCCAGCTCGCCCCGCACTGCCCGCTGGGCCCGCTGGCCCTCGCCGCCTGCCTGCAGGTCGGCTTCGCGACGCCGAACTTCCTGATCCAGGAGCAAAGCATCGGCATCCACTACAACCAGGGCGCCGAAGTCCTGGACTACGTGGTGGACAAGTCCCCGCTGCAGTTCGTGGACGGCCACATCGAACGCCTGACCGGCCCGGGCCTGGGCATCGAAATCGACGAGGCCGTGGTCCGCGCCGCGGACAAGCGCGGCCACGCCTGGCGCGGGCCCGTCTGGCGGCACCCCGACGGATCCTTCGCAGAATGGTGAACCACATGACCGACGAGCTGAGCGAGAACCTGACCCCTGAAGCCCTGCTGGCCGGAATCCGGCAGACCCGGCTGGTCGCCATCGTGCGCGGCACGGACGGCGGCGCCGCCGCGAAGGCCGCCCTCGCGGCTATGGAGGAGGGCTTCCGTTACGTCGAAATAGCGCTGACCACCCCGGATGCCCTCGCGGCGATCCGCGAGGTCCGCGCGGCCGCGCCGGCCGGCTGCTTCGTCGGGGCCGGCACCGTGCTGACCGCGCAGGACGTCGAGCAGGTGGCCGGGGCCGGCGGCCAGTTCATCGTGACCCCGGCGCTGGCCGAGTCGATCGAGGCCTCCGCCGCCCGCGGAATCCCGGTACTGGCCGGGGCGCTGACCCCCACCGAGGCCTACGAGGCGATGACCCGCGGAGCCACCGCGGTCAAGCTCTTCCCCGCTTCCATCGGCGGACCGGGCTATCTCAAGGCGCTGCGCGACCCGTTCCCCGGGATCCCCTTCATCGCCGTCGGCGGCGTGGGGCTCAACGAGGCGACGGGCTACTGGCAGGCCGGGGCCGTCGCCGTCGGCCTCGGCGGGCCGCTCTTCGGGGACGCCGGCTCGGGCGGCGACCTGTCCCCGGTCCGTGAACGCGCCCGCGGTTTCCTGGCGCTCGCAGCCGAATTCGAGCGCCGGACCGCCGCGGCGACCCTGCCGTGATTGCCGACCACTGGACCCCGGAACTCCTGACCCTCGGCGAATCCATGGTCTCGCTGCGCTCCGCCGGGCCGCTGTCCGCCGGCGGCGCACTGGGCATGCACGTGGCCGGGGCGGAATCGAACGTGGCCGTCGGCGTCGCGCGGCTCGGCCACCGGGTGGCCTGGGCCGGCGTCGTCGGCGCGGACCCGCACGGCGAGTTCATCCTCCGGCAGCTCCGGGGCGAAGGCATCGGCGTGCAGCACCGCGAGGATGCCGGCCGCAGCACCGGAGTGATGTTCCTCGAGCAGCGCACCGCCGACATCACCCGGGCCTTCTACTACCGCGCCGGTTCCGCCGGATCCACCCTGGACCGGGACGACGTCGACCGGGTCTTCCGCAGCGGCGCCAGGGTCCTGCACCTCACCGGAATCACCGCAGCCCTTAGCCGGGAGGCGCGGCGGGCCGTGGAGTATGCGGCCGCCCGCGCCGCCGGCGAAGGCCTGGACGTTTCCCTCGACGTCAACTACCGCAGCAAGCTCTGGTCCCGGGACGAGGCGCGGGCCGTCCTCACCCCGCTGGCCCGGCACGCCAGCATCCTGATCGCCTCCGAGGACGAACTCGGGCTGGTCGCCGCGGAGCCCGGGAGCGCCGGCACGTCCGGCGACGCCGAACCGGCCATGGCCGCCGAACTGCTGCACCGCGGCGTCCGGGAAGTGGTGGTCAAGCGGGGCGCGGCCGGCGCCGGGGTCCACACCACGGCGGGGCGGTGGGAAAGGCCCGCCGTGCCGGTCACCAGCATCGACACCGTGGGCGCCGGCGATGCCTTCACCGCCGGTTACCTCTCCGCCCTGCTCGACGGCGAGGACGTGGCCGGCCGCCTGCAGCGCGGCGCCCTCGCCGGAGCCTTCGCCGTCAGTACCGCCGGCGACTGGGAAGGACTGCCCCGCCGCGGCGAGCTGGCGCTGCTGGGGGACACCCCCAGCGGGACCACCCAACGCTAGGGCCCCGCCCGGCGCCGGCAAGCACCCGCCAACCACCGAACCAAAACCACCACAGAAAGCCTGGACCAGCTGTGAAAATCATTGCCGCGGAAGTCTTCGTGACCAGTCCGTCCCGTAACTTCGTGACCCTCCGGATTACCACGGAGGACGGGGTGACCGGGATCGGGGATGCGACCCTGAACGGGCGTGAGCTCGCGGTGGCCGCGTATTTGAAGGAGCACGTGGCGCAGCTGCTGATCGGGAAGGACCCGCACCGGATCGAGGACACCTGGCAGTTCCTGTACCGGTCCTCGTACTGGCGGCGGGGTCCGGTGACGATGGCCGCGATCGCCGCGGTGGACATGGCGCTGTGGGACATCAAGGGCAAGATCGCGAACATGCCGGTGTACCAGCTGTTGGGCGGGGCGTCGCGGAACGGGCTGCGCGCGTACGGGCACGCCTCGGGCGCGGACCTGGAGTCGTTGTTTGATTCGGTCCGGGAGCACCTGGAGCTCGGCTACAAGTCGGTGCGGATCCAGACTGCGGTGCCGGGGATCAAGGCCGTGTACGGGGTCGCGGCGCAGGCGCAGGCCTCGGGGGAGCGGTATGACTATGAGCCGGCCGGGCGGGGCGCGTTCCCGGCCGAGGAGGACTGGGACACCCGGGCGTACCTGCGGCACCTGCCCTCGGTGTTCGAAGCGGTGCGGAACGAGTTCGGCCCGGAGCTGCCGCTGCTGCACGACGGGCACCACCGGATGACCCCGATCCAGGCCGCGAAGCTGGGCAAGGCGCTGGAGCCGTACGACCTGTTCTGGCTGGAGGACTGCACGCCGGCGGAGAACCAGGAGGCGCTGCGCCTGGTCCGGCAGCACACCACCACCCCGCTGGCGATCGGGGAGATCTTCAACACCGTCTACGACTACCAGACCATCATCAAGGAACAGCTGATCGACTATGTCCGGGCCGCGTCCACGCACTTCGGCGGGATCTCCCCGCTGAAGAAGGTGATGGATTTCGCCGCGCAGTACCAGATCAAGTCCGGCTTCCACGGCCCCACCGACATTTCCCCGGTCGGGTTCGCCGCGCAGCTGCACGTGGGCCTGGCGATCCACAACTACGGGATCCAGGAATACATGCAGCACTCCGACGCGACCAACACGGTCTTCGAGCAGTCGATGACGTTCGTGGACGGCTACCTGCACCCCGGCGACAAGCCCGGCATCGGCGTCGAATTCAACGAGGAAGCGGCCGCGGCCTACCCCTACCAGCAGGCCTACCTGCCCTACAACCGCCTCGTCGACGGAACGGTCCACGACTGGTGACGGGTCCCGCCTGACAGGGCCGGATCCAAAGAAGGTCCCGGGAGGGAGCCGAAGCTCCCCGCCCCAACACCAACGCGGGGTCACTTAGCGCCCATTCTGGTGCCCCGGATGGGCGCTAAGTGACCCCGCGTCGGGATTAGTTGGTGACCCCGCGTCGAGATTAGTTAATGAGTTCCCGCGTCATGCCGAAGGGGACCTGGTCGGACAGCGCCGCCGTGTAGTGGCCCGGCTTGTGCCGGGTGAGCAGGATGCCCTGCGTGCCCGTTGCCATGGCGATCTGCTGGAGTCCGCGCACGGCGTCCTCGAGCCGCTCGTCCAGGACCTCGCGGCTGTCGACCTGGATCTCGATGTGCTCGGTTGTTGTCGTCATCGCACTGTTCTTTCTTGGGTTATTCGTCGGCCCCAATGATTGAAGCGACAATAACGTCATATTTATGGGCCCGTCAAATCACCGCGCAGGGCCTAAACCGTGTCCGTCCGGACCAGGAATTCGGTCGGGACATACCGCACGCCGTTGACCTGCAGTTCCAGTACATGCGCGCCCGGATGATGGCGCCGCGTGGTCATCTGGCGGAAGGCATGGCGCTTCGAAAATGTCCTGGCCTCGCCCGGCCCAAGGACGGACGTTCCGATCTTGAAGACCTTCTCCGCAAGGGTGCCGTTGGCCTTCGCGTAGTGCACCACGTAGTCGACGGCGAGCCGCGCCTCTGCCGGCCCGATGTTGGAAACCTCGAAATCGAAGGCGAGTTCGCCGGGGAGCTCGACGACGGCGCGGTCCAGCCGGGGAGGCGTCACGGCCAGCGACGCCGGCGGGAACCCCAGCAGCTCCAAGGCGCCGGGGTGGGCCTTCTTGACCAGGGTCCGCAACCCGTGCCGGACCACCCAGGCCGTGTTCCCGTCCGGGGCGGCCATCCATCTGGCAGCCGTGGCGACGACCTCGTCGGGGGCATGGCGGGCCAGATCGTTGAGGTGATTGGCCACGGAGCGCCGGACGTCTTCCACCGGGTCCCGGTACAGGGCGTCCAGGATCGGCAGGGTGGCTGCGGGCCGGTCGGTGATCTCGGGAACGCGGATCGCCCACGGCAGGTAGGCCCGGGTGCCCTCGCTGGCGAGCCTGCGGACATGCCAGTCAGGGTCTGCGGCCCAGCCCTGGATGACGGCCAGGGCCCGGTCCAGGTCTGCGGCGAGGAGCCGCCGGATCGCGAACTCGCTGGTGAGCCGCGGCGTCAGCTCAGCGAGCAGCGTCAGGCAGTCCTCGACGTCGTAAGGCTCCGTTGAGGCGAGGGCGAGCGTGGCCGCCGTCTCGGTCACGGGCCAGATCATCCATCCGGTGAAGTCGGGATCCTCCAGCGCCCGGCGGAAGACGGCCGCGGTCCCGGCGTAGTTCCCAGGCAGATCAGCCAGCAGGGCGCGGCTCAGGAGGTCGGTCCGTTCCCGCAGGCTCAGTTCCTCGAGTTGTCCGGCCGTGGCGGCCAGGTGGGGGAAGCTGGAGCCGGGTGAGGCCGCGGCCAGGATCCGCTCCAGCGAGCGGACGACGCGCGGGTTGATCAGTTCATTCATGACACCCATTGCTTCAGGCTACCGGGGAGCGGGCCGCGGGCCCGCCGTGAAACCGCCAGCGCCTCCAGCGCCGGAAGCGGGATATTCTTCACGAAAGAAATGTCATCACACGGTGCAGAGGCGGATGCTGGAATGGCGCAGGAAAAATCAGAGAGCTCACCGGGCCGGTGGCGGGTCTTCCACGACAAGTTCGTGGTGGAGGAACGCTACATGGGCGAGCAGGACCGGACGAACCTGTACCGGATAGCGATCGGCCTCACGGTTGTTGGCGCCGTGCTGTTCTTCACGGTCCTTGCCGGAGTCCTCCAGCAGGGCGGCCTCACGGCGGGCGACGAACCCGTCCGCTCGTGGCTCCTGACCCTTCGCTCCGAACCGCTCACTGCGGTCATGATCTTCCTCGCGATCGTCTTCGGCCCCGTCGCCCTGCCGATCATCATTCTCGTGGTCACCGTGGCCTGGGGGCTGCTGGCCAAGCACGCCTGGCGGCCGATGCTCCTGGCCGGCGCCATGCTGACCGGCGTCATCCTCGCGCAGATCATCGGCCGCACCATCGGGCGCCAGCGCCCGCCGGTGGACCTAATGCTGTTCGGCGCCGACTACACTTTTTCCTTCCCGTCCGGGCACGTCCTGGGAGCCTGTGACTTCCTGCTGGTCGGCGCGTTCCTGATCTTCTCCCGCCGCGGCAACCGCACGGCCGCGGTCGCCGGCTTTCTGCTGGCCGGCGTCGGGATTTTCTTCGCCGCGGTGAGCCGGCTCTACCTGGGCTACCACTGGCTGACGGATGCCCTCGCCTCGCTGTCCATTTCGTTCATGATCCTCGGCGGGGTGATCGCCCTGGACACCTGGCGGACAGCCCGCATCCGCGGCGAGCAGATCACCGGCGAACTCTCCAAGGCCGATACCAGCCAGGACTGATTCCGAGGCGGCAGCAGCTGCCCTGCAAGCCTCAGTTCCCCCGTGCGGGGCCTTGCCCCGCCCGGGGGCCGGTGCCACAGTGGGGCAATGGCCACCGAAGAAGATGTCCGCCGTGCCGCGCTGGCCCTCCCCGGTGTGGTGGAACGGACCAGCTGGGGCCAGCCGGCCTGGTTCGCAACCACGCTGGTGGCCCGGATCTGGGAGGCGGGTGTGCTCACGGTCAAGACCGAGGAACGCGAAGCGCTCGCCGGAATGGAGCCTGACACTTATTTTTGGACCCCGCATCACGAGCGTTCACTGGTGCTGGTGCTTGTGCGGCTGGACCGGATTGATCTGCAGGAACTGGGCGAGCTCCGCACGGAATCCCACCGCATCGCGGCGGGCCGGAGGCGTTAGCCCCGGCGTGAGCGGAGGCGGTCCAGCTCGCTCTGCAGCCGGGCATTGAGCGCTTCCAACTCCAGCACCTTGGCCACACCGGCAAGGTTGAGTCCCTCCTCCAGCAGTTCGCCGATCCGCCGCAGCACCGCGAGGTCCGAGTCGCTGTACTGCCGCGTTCCCCCTGCGGTGCGGTCCGGCCTCAGCAGGCCCTTGCGTTCGTAGAGCCTGATGTTCTGCTGCCCGGTCCCGACGAGCTGGGCCACCACGGAGATCGCGTAGAGACCCAGCTCCTGACCACGTTCCGTCACGGTTCTCCTAAGTTCGATGGGCCGGCCTAACCGGCCGGCGGATTTCCTCTTGCATCAGTGTCGCACCAGTGCTGCGCACGGACCCGTTCCGCGAACTGGACCGGCTTACCCAGCAGGTCTTCGGAACGGCGGCAAGGCCCGCTGCAATGCCGATGGACGCATGGCAGGAGGACGGCGAATTCGTCGTCGCGTTCGATCTTCCCGGTGTCAACGTTGACTCGGTGGACCTCGACATCGAGCGCAACGTGCTGACGGTCAAGGCTGAACGGCGGGATCCGACGCAGCCCAACGTTGAGCTGATCGCTGCGGAACGGCCGCGCGGCGTCTTCAGCCGCCAGCTCATCCTCGGCGACACGCTGGACACCGAAAAGGTTAAGGCGCACTACTCCGACGGTGTCCTGACTCTGCGCATTCCGGTGCTGGAGAAGGCCAAACCGCGGAAGATCGAAATCAGCCACACGCAGGACCAGATGCAGGAGATTAACAAGTAGCCGGGCGGGCGGATTCCGTCCATCCCGGGGATGAATGCGGGGACCAGGCGGCACCCCTTCGCGGACGGCGCCGGCTGGTCCCCGCCTGGCCTGCCGGACGGAGGTGACAGGGATGAACCGCGACCCCCGGGGTTACTACGCGGCACTGCACGTGACCCCGGATGCGACGCCGGCTGAGATCCAGCGCGCCTTCCGGGCGCTGATGCGCCTCCGCCATCCCGACGTCGGCACCTCCGCCGGGGCTGACACCGAGCCCGGCGCTGGGGACGACGTACGTCGGATCCTGGAGTCATTCGCGGTCCTGCGGAATCCCCAAACCCGGGCGGAGTATGACCCGGGCAGGAGCGCCGCCGGCCCGGCCGGCGCAGCGACCGGAAGAGCCGGAAATGCCGGCAGCACCCGAAATATCGGAAATGCCGAAGGCCGGGAGGTCCCGGTCCGGCGCCACCGGACGGACCAGCCGGTGTTTCGGGTCACGCCGGTGCACTGGGAACGCGGGCCATGGTGATCCAGGCGCCGGCGCCCGCCACCATTCCGGCGCCAGAACGCAGCAGACAAGCACAAGACAAGGAGGGCGGCCATGAGCGCATGGCGCCGCTACGATTCACACCTCATGCCGGTCTTCCACGAGCGCTTCGAGGCCCGGTGGGGCCAGGGGACAGCCCCGTTCCTTGACCCGGAGGCCCACGAAGCGCCGCTTCCGCGGGCCCAGTGGATCAACATCGACACCGGCGCCGCGCTCGCGGTTGTTCCCATCTGGACCGCCGATGACAGCCAGCACCGCTCGTTCGGGGTCTTCTACCTGCCGCCGGCCGGTGACATCTGGGTGCTGAGGCCGGGGTACACGAGTTATCTGGAACCATCGGCGGATGAAACCGAGCAGCTCCAGGCGCTGCGCAATGACGCGTTCAAGAAGGCCGTGGCGCACGCCAAGGATTTCCTCTTCGGACCTGAGACCTCGGTGTACTGAGTCTGCGGGAGCCCTCCGGACCGGTGGCCGCCCGGCACGCGGCGGCCGGTCGTGGCGCGGGGAAGCGCTGCGGCCTAAAATCAGTCAACTGCCTGAAACTACGTAGGGGAATCCACTGATGAAAGCTTCCGCCAAGGACCTGGCCGCCCTCCTGTCACCGCGCTTCACCCTGGGCGTGGCGACGGCGGCGTTCCAGATCGAAGGCGCCCTGGATGAGGACGGCCGCGGTCCCTCGGGCTGGGACGTCTTTGCCGCCAGGCCCGGATCGATCGTGCAGGAACACAGCCCGGCGGTTGCCTGCGACCACTACCACCGGATGCCCGAAGACGTGGCCCTGATGAAGTAACTCGGGGTCGATTCGTACCGTTTTTCCCTGTCCTGGTCACGCATCCAGCCCGGCGGCAGCGGACCGGTCAATCCGGCAGGCCTGGACTTCTATGACCGGCTGATCGATCTGCTGCTGGCCAACGGGATCGCACCGATGGCCACGCTGTACCACTGGGATACACCGCTGGAGCTGGACGAGGCCGGCGGCTGGATGAACCGGGACACGGCCTACCGGCTGGGGGAGTTCGCGGCCATCGCCGCGGCCGCCTACGGGGACCGGGTGGCCCGCTGGGTTACCGTCAACGAACCCGCCACGGTCAGCACCAACGGCTACATGCTGGGGATGCACGCGCCGGGCGAAGCCCTGATGCTCAAGGCCCTGCCGAGCGTCCACCATCAGCTCCTGGGCCACGGCCTGTCGCTGCAGGCGCTGCGGGCCGCCAACGTGCCGGGCGGCATCGGGATCACGAACGTGTATTCGCCGATGGTGCCCGCCTCGATCAACCCGCTGGACAAGCTCAGCGCCGGTCTGATGGACATGGCACAGAACCGGCTCTACGCGGACCCTGTCCTGCTCGGGAAGTACCCCGACGCCATCCGGGCCGCCACGTTCTTCTCCTCGTTCAGCCCGTCCAGCGAGGACATGGAGCTGATCTCGCAGCCGCTGGACTTCTACGGGCTCAACTACTACATGCCAACGCGCGTGGCCTCCGGTCCGGGCGAGGGCGCCGTGCCCAAGGGCATGGCCGAGGCCATGGGCGATGACCTGAGCGGCACCGCTCCGGGCGCCCCGTTCCACATCGCCTCGTTCCCGGATACCGAGACCACCGCGTACGGCTGGCCGATCAAGCCGGAGTACATGGCCGTCGCGCTCGCAGAAATGGCTGAGCGCTACCCCGACCTTCCCCCGGTCTACATCACCGAGGGCGGGGCGAGCTTCGAGGACCTCGAAATCCGGGACCCGGAAGGCCGGCTCATCATCCCGGACGAACGCCGGGTGCGCTACCTGGCGGACCACATTGCCACCGCGATCGAAGCGACGGAACCGGGGGGCGCGGCGGAGTCGGTCGACCTGCGCGGTTACTACGTGTGGTCACTGATGGACAACTTCGAGTGGTCCGGCGGCTATAAGCAGCAGTTCGGGCTGCTGCACGTGGACCGCAAGAACCAGACCCGCACGAAGAAGGCCTCGTACTACTGGCTCCAGGAAGTGCTCTCCGCCCGGCACCGGGACGCCGTTGAGGATGCTCCCGCAACGCAGGTGTCCGAGGTCATGGCTGTCGGCGCCGCGGTGCAGGCGTCCGACGTCGAACGCCCCCACCCGGTCGGCTGAGTACAGCTGGCGACAGCCAGGCTACAGGAGGTCCAGGCTAGAGAAGGTCCAGGTCGAGCAGGCCCTTGGCCAGTCCGGCGCCGTCGGGGGAGTAGAGCCACGGGACGGGCGTGCCGGTATGGTCGCCGGTGTCCGAGTGGCCGCCGGCCAGCACAGCCTCCCCGGCGGAGAGCTGGCGGATGCCGACGGCGGCGACGCTGTCGGGGTGCTGCCGGGCAAAGTCCGAGTAGATGGATTCGTCATGCTGGCCGTTGTCGCCGAAGAGCAGCCAGCGCATGTTCGGGAACTCCTCGGCAAGCAGTTCCAGGTTGCGGCGCTTGTGCTCCTGCCCGCTGCGGAACCAGCGGTCCTGGGTCAGGCCCCAATCGGTGAGCAGCAGGGCGCCGGAGGGGTACAGGTTCCGGCTCAGGAACCGTGCCAGCGTGGGCGCGGCGTTCCACGGACCCGTCGAGAGGTAGATCACCGGCGCCTCCGGGTATTCGACCATCAGGCGGTCCATCAGCACGGCCATGCCGGGTGTGGCCATCCGGGCGCGCTCGTTCAGGACAAAGGTGTTCCAGAGCGCGAGGAACGGCCGGGGCACGGCCGTGACCATGATCGTGTCGTCAATGTCCGAGACAATGCCCAGCTTGGTGTCCGGGGAGATGACGTAAATCCGCGCCTCCGCGGGCTCGGTGCCCTCGGCGCGCAGCACTGCGGTGTGCCACCCCGGGGTCAGGGACACCTTGACGATCGTGTCCACCAGTCCGCCGCGGTCCGCATGCACGCGGGCGGTCACCCCGCCGATTTCAATCTCCACCTCGGTGAACTGGATCGGGACGGAAGTGAAGGCGCGCCAGCCCCGGATGTTCTGGTTGCCGTTCTTGGCGGCATGTTCCTCCCGGCTGCCAGGGTTCGGCCTGCTGGTGAGGACGACGCGGCCGAGCACCCGGACCCAGTCCGTGGAGCCGTACCCCTGGTAGGCGATGGTCTGCGGGATGAACCGCCAGCGTTTGGCCGCCTGCAGGCGGCCCCGGTTGACGGTATCCGAGACCAGATGCGCCAGGCGGAAAGCCCGGTTGCCGGTGACCGGCTGCTGCCGGGGTGATTGCTGTGACGCCAGTTCCATGCCTCCACTCTGCCACAAGGGCCCCTCCCGCCGGGGACTGCGTCCGAAAATGCCCGCGGCTCAGGCGGCGCCCAGCAGGTGCCGCAGGGCGTCGGCGTTGCGCACGGCGTTTCCCCCGCCGTCGTTGTTGAAATACACGAAGACCTCCCGGCCGGCCGCCTGCCATTCGCGGATCCGGTCCGCCCACCAGCGCAGGTCGTTGTCCGGGTACGAGCCGCCATAGAGGTGGTCCCGGTCCGGCCCGTGCAGCCGGACATACACGAACGGCGCGGTGGCGCGCAGGACGCACGGGAGTCCGGCGCCGCTCATGATGCAGTACGCGGCTCCGTGGCGTTCCAGCAGCGCGTAGACCTCGGGCCGGTCCCAGCTTTCATGGCGGAACTCCACGCTGACCCGGATCCAGCCGGGCAGCGCCGTCAGGAAGTACTCCAGCCGTGCGTCGTCCCGGGCGAACGCCGGCGGGAGCTGGACCAGCAGCACCGCGCGCTTCTCACCGAGCTCGTGCCAGCACCGGGCAATCCGCTCGATCCACACCTCCGGTGCGTAGAGCTTCTTCCCGTGCGTCAGTCCCCGCGGGGCCTTGACGGAGAGCAGGAACCCGGGCGGAAGCCGCCGCCGCCAGCTGGCGAAGGAGGTGTCCCTGGGCCAGCGGTAAAAACTGGCATTGAGCTCCGCCGTGGTGAAACGGGCCGCGTAGTACGCCAGCCGGTCCCGGGCGGGCAGTCCGGGAGGGTAGAGCACGTTCTCCCAGTGGTCGTAGCTCCAGCCGCTGGTTCCGATATGCACGGTTCCGCTGTTCATCCGGCTCCCCCTTTCGCGTCCGGCCGTGCCCGCCGGACCTTCCCCGGCCCGCCCACCGGCTGGCCTGTGGGGACGGACTTCCGGAGTTCCGTTTCCGGATCTTCGGATCCTATCCCCGGGCAAGCGGGTGTGGCACTGTAAGTGCCATGGCTCGCATTGAAGACTACGCACTGGTCGGCGATCTCCACACGGCGGCCCTGATCAGCACGGAAGGTTCGATCGACTGGCTTTGCCTGCCGCGCTTCGACTCGCCGGCCTGCTTCAGCGCGCTGCTGGATGCACCCAGGGCCGGGCGCTGGCTGCTGGCGCCCGAGGGCGGCGGCGAATGCACGCGCAGGCATTACCGCAAGGACACCCTCATCCTGGAAACCGAGTGGGAGACGCCCGCCGGAAAGGTCAAGGTCATCGACTTTATGCCGCCCCGGGACGAGGTGGCGGACATCGTGCGGATTGTGGTGGGCGTCCGCGGCACGGTCAGGATGCGCGGTGAGCTCGTCCTTCGCTTCGACTACGGCCACATCGTCCCCTGGGTCCGCCACGACGAGCACGGGATCCACGCGATCGCCGGTCCCGATGCCGCGTACCTCGTGACCGACGCGCCGCTGCGGGGTGAACGGCTGCGTACGATCAGCGAGTTCACCGTCAAAGCGGGGGACCGGGTGCCGTTCGTGCTGGCCTGGGCGCCGAGCCACCTGTGCCCTCCCCGCAGGGTGGACCCGGAGCTGGTCCTGGCATCGACAGAGGAATTCTGGCGGCGCTGGTCCGCCAAGTGCACCGTGACCGGCCCCTACCGGGCGGCCGTGCAGCGCTCGCTGATCACGCTCAAGGCACTGACCTTTGCCCCGACCGGCGGAATCGTGGCCGCCGTGACGACCTCCCTGCCGGAGGAACTCGGCGGCGGACGGAACTGGGACTACCGCTTCTGCTGGCTCCGCGACGCCACCCTGACGCTTCAGGCACTGCTCGCGGCAGGTTACACCGACGAGGCCGCTTCCTGGCGCGACTGGCTGTTGCGGGCAGTGGCGGGGGACCCCAAGGACCTGCAGATCATGTATGGCATCCACGGCGAGCGCCGCCTGCCCGAGGTGGAACTTCCCTGGCTGCGGGGCTATGAGAATTCCCCGCCGGTCCGGACCGGGAACGGCGCGGCCGGCCAGCTTCAGCTGGATGTCTGGGGCGAGGTGCTGGACTGCCTGTCGCTGACCCGGAATTCGCTGCTGACCAGCACCGACGAATCCTGGGACGTGCAGCTCGCCCTGATGGACCACCTGGAGACGGCCTGGGACCGGCCCGACAACGGGCTCTGGGAAATGCGCGGACCGCGGAGGCATTTCACCCACTCCAAGGTGATGGCGTGGGTGGCTGCCGACCGGATGGTCAAGGGCGTCCGCGAGTTCGGCCTGACCGGCCCCGCGGACCGCTGGGAGGAACTCCGGGACACCATCCATGCCGATGTCCTGTCCAAGGGTTTCGACGCCGAACGCAACACCTTCGTGCAGTCCTACGGGCGGCCCGAGCTCGACGCCAGCCTGCTGCTCATCCCGCGCGTCGGGTTCCTGCCCCCGGATGACCCGCGCGTCATCGGAACGATTGATGCTGTCCAGCGTGAACTGACCCACAACGGTTTCCTGCGCCGCTACAAGCCGGAGGAGTGCGACGACGGGCTGCCGGGCGGGGAAGGGGTGTTCATCGCCTGTTCGTTCTGGCTGGTGGAAGCGCTCCTGGGGGCGGGCCGGCACCACGAGGCGCGGGAACTGTTCGAGCGGCTGCTGGCGCTGCGCAACGACGTCGGACTCCTCAGCGAGGAATGGAACATCGAGGACGGGCGCCAGCTGGGAAATACGCCGCAGGCCTTCAGCCATTTCGCCCTGGTGATGAGCGCGCTGGAGCTGCACGAAGACCACGTGCGCCGCAGCGACAGCCCGTTCCCGGGGCGTTGAAGAGGACGCGGCGCCGACGGGGGAGGCGTGGCCCGACGGCGGTTCCGGGGCGCCGGCGGCCCGGGCCCGGCCGGAACCTGCGCGGTCGCGCGGTCCGCCGGCCAGGGTTGGGGTTTTCCTCCACACTTTAGATAAGTATACTTACTAATATCCCAACGCGGGGGTACAGGAGTGAGGAGACTGCGATGGCTGGATATTTCGAGCTCGTGGACGCGCCCGACGGCGGCTACCGGATCCGGATGCTGGACGGTGCCGGCAGCCTGATGGCGGTGTCCGTCACGTTTCCGACCAAAAGGGCCGCCGTGGCCGGGGTGGCGCAGGCCCGGGAAATCGCCGGCACGGGGCTGATCCGGGACCGCAGCGCCGGCGGGCAGTCCGCGCCGATGGGGCCGCTCGCCGGAGTGAACCGAAGGACCGGCCGCGGCGCCAGCCGCGGAGCCTCCCCGTCCGGCGGATCGCTGGCAGCCGGAAAGCGAGCGCGGGCCCATCACTGAGTCGGGGAGTGACAGCCTTCCGGCTCCGGGAACCCCGGCCGAGGAAACAGCAGCCCCGGTGACCGCCGGCCCGCCCCGCGGCCGGCGCAGGGCTGCGGTGCTGTTCGACGTCGACGGCACCCTCGTGGATTCCGTCTACGTCCACACCCTGGCCTGGTGGCAGGCCTTCCGGCAGGCCGGATACGACGTGCCGATGGCGGACATCCACCGCTCGGTCGGTATGGGCGGGGACAGGATCCTCGCCAGGCTGTTGCCGGCGGACCGGGACACGGACCGCGACAGCGAGATCATGACCTCACACGCGGCCGTGTTCTCCACTTTCTGGCCCTCCCTGAGACCGCTCGATGGCGCCCGCGAGCTGCTGGAACGGTGCCACGACGGCGGGCTCGCGGTGGCACTGGCGTCCTCGGCCCGGGAACGGGACCTCGACGTGCTGCGGGCCGTGGTCGGCGGCGATGCCGTCATTGACGCGGCCACGAGCTCGGCTGACGCCAAGGAGAGCAAACCGGCGCCGGACATTCTCGTGGCCGCCCTCAAGGCCCTGGGTGTGCGCGCTTCGGACGCGGTCTACGTGGGCGACGCGGTCTGGGACATCTATGCCGCCGGGAACCTCGACATCCCCGCCATCGGGCTGACATGCGGTGGCACCAGCGAAGCGGAACTCCGGGACGCGGGCGCCGTTGAGATTTACGCGAGCCCGCGGGCGCTCCTGGACAACCTCGCGGACAGCGCCATCGGAGAGCTTGCCGCACGCGTCCGCCGCAGCTAGCGGTCCTTAGCCGTCAGGCGGGGGACTTCCGCCACTGCCTGAGGAAATCGGCCTCCGCATCGCTGGCCAGCTGTTCCTCCCTGGCATGCAGCCGGCCGTAGCTGAAACCGTTTTCGCCGCTGCGCAGCGAGCGTGTGCCGAGCTCCACCAGCAGCGCCCTGGCCACCACGCTGTCCTGATGCAGGCCAAGGGATGTCTGGATGTTGCGCGCCGCCCTGGCCGTCCGCCGGGCCTTCCTTGCGCCGCGGGCTCCGCCGAGCGAGGCGGCCAGCTCGGCGGAATAGCGCAGCCGTTTCGCCGCCTTCCGGACCTCGTGCAGCCCCGCATCCCGGGCGGTGCGGTCCTCCTCCGCGGGGAGGCCCTCCACCGCGCGGCGCAGGCGCTTCTCGTCCCTGGCAACAAGCTTCCGGATGGTCTTCCGCGGCGGCCGGGACGCCCGCTCCGACAGGCTGCCGGCGTTGAGCCAGGCTTCAAAGCCGCGCAACAGCTGCGCATAACGCTCGCTGTCCAGGGCCGCAATGGCACCCTCCAGGCCGGCAGCGGCGGCGGCGTCGAGCTCCTCATCGATCCGCGCGGGTGCCGGGCCGAGAACCAGCTCTTCGGGTTCCGCAGCCAGGAGTTCCCGGAGCCGTGCCTGCACCACGCCGGGGTCCCGGGCCGCGCCCAGCGCCCCTGAGAGCCAGCGCAGTTCGGACCTGAGGTCCTCCGCGGCGCCGTCCTCGAACAGCCTCCGTCCGGAGGCCAGCAGGGAGCGCAGCCGGCGGGCGGCCACACGCATCCTGTGGATCGATTCGGCCTGGTTCTCGCGGACCCCCGGGCCCTGCTGCCGCAGGTCAGCGAACTGTTCAGTGAGATAGGCCAGCAGGGCGTCTCCGGCGGTGGTTGCCATGCTTCACTGTGCTTCACCGGACTTCCCGGCGCAAGTCCTCCCGGACACGCACCCGCGTCCCTGACCAGCGGTTACAGTGTGTCCACGAAGTCAACGGGGGACAAGGACGCCGGGCCGCCCCGGCAGCGGCGGCTGGCCCGGCTGGCGGTGCCGCTGCTGGCCGCAGCCCTGCTGGCGGCGGGTACGGTTTGCCTCTTGCAGCCCGTGCGCCAGGAGGATTTCGGCTGGTTTGCCTATGCCCCGCTGTCCCAGCAGGTCTTCACCGGCCAGGGCCTGGTGATCATGGATGCGGGGAAATGGGCGGGCGTCGCGCTGGTCGGCCTCGGCCTGCTGACGCTCGCGTTCTGGTCAGGCTACCGCGCCGGCCGGCACCCCGGCGGGCGCGCAGGCCGGAGCGGGGACGGCCGGCCGCTCGGGGGATGACCCCTGGCCGCAATGTTGGCGGAAAACTGTCATGGCGTGGAATCTCGGCATACGCTGGGCGGATGACACGACAGCACCTGCCCGGCCGAGTAGCCGTAGTCACCGGCGCCGGATCGGGGATCGGAAGGGCAGTTGCCCGCCTTATGCTCGCCGACGGGTACCGGGTGGTGCTGGCCGGCCGGCGCGAGGCGCAGCTGCTGGAGACCGGGGCAGGACATGCCCAGGCGCTCGCCGTTCCCTGCGATGTCACCGCGCCCGACGACGTCGAGCGGCTTTTCGCCGCAGCCCTCCAGCGCTGGGGGCGCGTGGACGTGCTGTTCAACAACGCCGGCGTGTTCGGCCCTGCCGGCTCCGTGGACGAGATCAGCCTGGCCGACTGGGACGCCACGGTGGCGGTGAACCTGACCGGCTCGATGCTGTGCGCCGCGGCTGCCGTCCGGGCCATGAAGGCGCAGTCGCCGCAGGGCGGACGGATCATCAACAACGGCTCCATCGCGGCGCATTCACCCCGGCCCCGGACCGTGGCGTATACCGTCACCAAGCACGCCATGACCGGGCTGACCAAGAGCATCGAACTCGACGGCCGCGGCTTCGGCATCACGTGCGGCCAGATTGATATCGGAAACACGGCCACGGAACTGATGGACAAGATCGGCGTCGGCTCCGGGGCCCTCCAGGCCGACGGCAGCAGCCGCGTGGAGCCGACCTTCCCGGTCGAGGACGCGGCCCGTGCGGTGTTGCTGATGGCCGGGATGCCGCCGTCGGCCAGCGTCGGGTCCCTCGTGATCACCGCCGCCGGGATGCCGTTCATCGGGCGCGGGTAGAGCAGCGCAGGGGGAACGGGCGCAGGGGAAACGGGCGCAGGCCCGGCTCAGGCGGCAGCAGGCCGCCTACAGCGGCAGCAGCCCGGACAGGTCTGCGCGCAGCCCGGAGGCGGCCACCCGGCCGGCGTCGACGGCGTCCGCCCAGCTCAGCTGCCCGCTGACCATCGCCAGCCAGGTCGCGGCGTCGCACTCGATGACGTTCGGGGGAGTGCCGCGGGTATGCCGCGGGCCTTCCACGCACTGCGTGACGCCGAACGGCGGGACCCGGACCTCCACCGAGTTTCCGGGGGCCCGGGCGGTGACCTCCTCCAGGGAATAGCGCACCGCGGTCGCCAGCGTGCTGCGGGGGACGGGGCTGCCGGCTTCCGGGCCGGCCGGACCGGCGCCATCCGGGGTAAGGGCGTGGGATGCCTGCCACGCGGCGAGGGCGGCGCGGCCCTCATCGATGGCTATCCGGCGTCGGGCTACGGCCATGGTCAGTCGAGCAGTGCCGAGACGGCGTGGCCCAGACGGATTTTGCCGACCGGCCGGCCGCCGCCAAGCACCGGGGTGACGACCTTGTCCAGGACACTGGCCACTTCCGGGACATCGACGGCGCCGGCGGCCGCCAGCAGGGTCAGCCCGACGAGTGTGGTGGCCCGGATGTTGCCGTCGAGGATCTTGATGGCGACGGAGGCCCCGGTGGGGGTGGCCATCACGAGCACGCCCTCGGCGCCGACCTTGGCGAGGATGCCCAGGTCGTCCATGACGACCGTGTTGCACTCGCCCTTGCCCTGCACCGCCCACGGGTAGTCCAGCATCGCGGTGGCGATCGTGGCGGCGCGGGCGTTGGAGCGTTTGTCCCCGGGTGCCTTGGCCAGTTTGGAGAACGCCCGGGCCAGCCCGGTCAGCGAGACGGCGGCGACGGGGGCGCCGCAGCCGTCGATGCCCAGGTGGGCGATGCTTTCGCCGCAGTACTCCTCGATCACGGAGCGGATGCGCTGCTGCAGCGGGTGGTTGGGCTCGAGGTAGCTGTTGGTGTCCCAGCCGTTCTCGGTGCAGGCCCAGAGGAACGCGGCATGCTTTCCGGAGCAGTTGAAGGCGAGCTTGGACTTGCCCCGCTCGGAACGGACCAGCCAGTTCCGGGCGGTCTCATCCTCGGGCCAGGCCGCCGGGCACTGGAGCTGCTCCGCCTTGACCCCTGCGGCCTTGAGCATGCCCTCGACGACGTCCATGTGGTCCAGCGAGCCGACGTGGCTGCCGCAGGCGATCGCCGCCTGCGCGCCGCGGAGGGGGACGCCGGCCTGCATGGAGGCGAGGGCCTGCAGCGGCTTCAGCGTGGACCTGGCGTAAATCGGGGTGGTGATGTCGCCCAGTTCGGTGACGACGCTGCCGTCCCCGGCGATGAGGACGGCGGAGCCGATGTGCCGGGACTCCACAAAGCCGCTGCGTTCAACGACGGCCAGTTCGACGGCGGATTCGACGGTGAAGGTGGCGTGTGAATTCAGGGGCATGCAGCAAGTCTATGGTGCCTGCCGGGGATACCCCGGTTATTCCACGGTCACCATTAGCGACTGCCAGCCGGATGCGCCGTCGGGGACCGGATCCGCCCGCTGGTCCGTCTGGACCTCGCCGGTTCCGTCGGTGGCGCGGGCCTTGATGTAGTGCGGGCCCGGGGTGGCTTCCCAGTCAAAGGACCACTGCCGCCAGGTGATGACGGTAGCCTCCGCGGAGAGCACCGCCTCGGTCCAGGGCCCGTTGTCGATCTGCACCTCGACCTTGGTGATGCCCCGCGTCTGTGCCCACGCGGTGCCGCCGATCGCGACCCGCCCGGCCGGGACCTTGGCGAAGGACTTCGGCACTTCCACCCGGGCCATGGTCTTGATGGGTCCGCGCTCGGACCAGCCGCGCTGCGTCCAGTAGGCCTTGCTGTCCGCGAAACGGGTGACTTCCAGGTCCACCACCCATTTGGTGGCGGAGACGAAGCCGTACAGGCCCGGGACGACCATGCGCACCGGATACCCGTGCTCCAGCGGGAGGGCTTCACCGTTCATGCCGATCGCCAGCATGGCGTCGCGGTCGTCCTGGAGGACCTCCAGCGGGGTCGAGGCGCTGAATCCGTCGATCGAGGTGGAGAGCACCATGTCCGCGCCGTCCCTGGGACCGGCCATTTTGAGCACCTCACGGATGGGCATGCCCAGCCATTTGGCGTTGCCGGCCAGGTTCCCGCCGACCGGGTTGGACACGCAGGTCAGCGAGACGTGGGATTCGATCAGCTTCGCATCGAGCAGGTCCTGGAAGGTGAGCCGGACCTCCCGGTCCACCAGGCCGTGGATGCGCAGTTCCCAGTCCTGGACGTTGATTTCGGGCACGCTCAGGGCGGTGTCAATGCGGTAGAAGTCGTTGTTGGGCGTCAGCCACGGCGTGACCCCGGGCGCCGAGGACTGCACTCCGGCGGGCACCGCGGGGGCCGGCTTCGCCGGAGCGGGAAGCTGGAGGGAGTCCCGGGCCTGCGCCACGTTGCTGCGGGCCGCGCTGAGCAGGCGTCCGCCGGTCGCGGCGACGGCTGAGGCCGCGGCGGTGATCCCGGTCGCGGCGAAGAACGCGCGGCGGCTGGTGGCGGGACGGTGCGGATCCTGTGCGGCCAGGTCCGGGTCAACCCCGTGGTCCGGCTCGGGATCCGGCCGCTGCTGGGTCCGCCTCAGCATCGTGATCAGGACGCGGAGCGCCATGAGCCCGGCCGCGGTTCCGATCAGCGAGGGGATCGCGTCCAGCGGCTGCACGCCGGCCCGGGTCACCACGCTCGTGACGATTACGGCCCCCATCAGCAGCACCCCGGCAACGCCCAGGGCCCACTTCCGGTACGCCACGATGCCCAGGACGCCGGCGAGGGCCAGGATGGTCACCGCCATGCCGACGAACAGGGCGAGCTTGTCATTGGTGCCGAAGGTGGCGATCGCGAAATCCTTCATCCACGACGGTGTGAAGTCGATGAAGGTCGAGCCGAGGGCGATCACCGGTGTCGCCCGCGCGGTGAAGAACGCGCCGATCAGTTCGGCGACGGACAGGACGACGGCGGCCGCGGCCACCCCGGCCAGCGCGGCAAGGGCGGTGGGTCCGGACAGCCGCGTCCCGCCCCGGTGCTTGCCGGGCTGCGTCCGGTCGGGGTTCCCGATGCTGAGTTCTTCCGCGCGGGGCGTTGGTGTGCTGGGCTTCTCCATATCTTGTCTTCGGAGCCGCCGGGGCCGCGGATTGCCGCCGCGGCGGCGGGACATGCCCTCCCCTGGGGTGCAGGGATGGGCATGGTGGCACTATGTCCAGTGGTCGCGGCAGGCGCTGGGCATGTCCGGTCGCGGTGGTTCGGCAGTGGGCGCGGCCAGCACTGGGCATGTCCGGTCCGGGTCACAGCTTAGGAGCCTGCCGGGTCCACAAAGTACCCTTGGGAACTGTGAAGGTACTAGTAATCGGCCCCGGCGGCCGCGAACACGCCATTGTCCGGTCCTTGCTTGCTGACCCGAATGTGTCCGAGGTCCATGCGGCCCCGGGCAACGCCGGCATCAGCAAACTGGTTCCCACACACCCCATCGATGCGAACGATCCCGACGCGGTCGCGGCCCTGGCCACCAAGCTCACCGTTGACCTTGTGGTGGTCGGCCCCGAGGCGCCGCTTGCCGCCGGAGTGTCCGACGCCGTCCGCGCCGCCGGGATTCCCGTCTTCGGCCCGAGCAAGGCCGCGGCCCAGCTCGAAGCCTCCAAAGCCTTCGCGAAGGAAGTCATGGCCGAGGCCGGCGTTCCCACCGCCATGGCCCGGGTGGCCAGCAACGCCGAGGAAGCCGCCGACGCGCTCGACACCTTCGGCGCCCCCTACGTCGTCAAGGACGACGGGCTCGCCGCAGGCAAGGGCGTTGTCGTCACCAACAACCGGGACGAGGCACTGGCGCACGCCCAGACCTGCTTCGACGCCGGCGGCACCGTGGTGATCGAGGAATTCCTGGACGGCCCCGAGGTCTCCGTCTTCGTTCTCTGCGACGGGCTCAACACCGTGGCACTTTCCCCGGCCCAGGACTTCAAGCGGATCTTCGACAACGACGAGGGCCCCAACACCGGCGGCATGGGCGCCTACACCCCGCTGGAATGGGCCCCCGAAGGCCTCGTCCAGGAAGTCATCGACCGCGTCGCCCAGCCCACGGTCAACCAGATGGCCCACCGCGGCACCCCGTTCGTCGGCGTGCTCTTCGTCGGCCTGGCCCTGACCTCCCGCGGCACCCGCGTGATCGAATTCAATGTCCGCTTCGGCGACCCGGAAACCCAGGCCGTGCTCGCCCGCCTCAAGACCCCCCTCGGCGGCCTGCTGATGGCGGCCGCCAAGGGCGAGCTGGACAAGGTCCAGCCGCTGCGCTGGTCCAAGGAAACCGCCGTCGCCGTCGTCGTCGCCGCCGAAAACTACCCGGACACCCCGCGAACCGGCGACCGGATCCGCGGGCTCAAGAAAGTCGAGTCGATCGAGGGCGTGCATGTGATCCACGCCGGCACCAAGCTCGACGACGAGGGCAAGGTTGTCTCGGCCGGCGGCCGGGTCCTCGCCGTGGTGGCGCTGGGCGCCGACCTCGTCGAGGCCCGGGAACGTGCCTACGACGGCGTCGAACTGGTCCAGCTGGACGGCGGCCAGTTCCGCACCGACATTGGCGGCAAAGCGGCCCGCGGCGAGATCAAAGTGCAGACGCCCGGCGCCCCCGCTGCATCGAAAGCGAAGGCCTGAGCATGACCGATCCCGACTCCGCCGTGCCCGAAGCCCCGGCGCCCACCGCACCCGCCCCGTCTGCGCCGAAGGGCGGTCTGGAGACCGAGACGCTGGATCTGCCCGGCTGGAAGCACATTTACTCCGGCAAGGTGCGCGATCTCTACATTCCGGCGGATGCATCCATCACGGAGCGCATCGGCCAGGAGTGCGTCCTCGTCGTCGCCAGCGACCGGATCAGCGCCTACGACCACGTCCTCGCCACTGAGATCCCGGACAAGGGCCGCATCCTGACCCAGCTGAGCCTGTGGTGGTTCGAACAGCTCGGCGTGGAGCACCACGTGCTGGCGTCCACGGTCGAAGCCGGTGTGCCCGCCGCCGTGGAAGGCCGCGCCATGATCTGCAAGAAACTGGACATGTTCCCGGTCGAATGCATCGCCCGCGGCTACCTCACCGGCTCCGGACTCCTGGAGTACCGGCAGT
The DNA here is from genome assembly GCF_001750145.1 of Arthrobacter sp. U41. Classification (NCBI taxonomy): domain Bacteria; kingdom Bacillati; phylum Actinomycetota; class Actinomycetes; order Micrococcales; family Micrococcaceae; genus Arthrobacter; species Arthrobacter sp. U41. The sequence continues at coordinate 581,357 of NZ_CP015732.1, read as the reverse complement.
CCGGCACCGTGTGCAGCATCCCCCTGCCGGAGGGCCTGGTGGACGGGTCCCGGCTGGACCAGGCCATCTTCACCCCCTCCGCAAAGGCCGAGGTGGGAGAGCATGACGAGAACATCACCTACGACGCCGTCGTGGAGATGGTCGGCGAGGACATCGCCGCCCGGCTGCGCGAGCTCACCCTGGAGATCTACACCAGGGCCGAGGAGATCGCCCGGGGCCGCGGCATCATCCTCGCTGACACCAAGGTGGAGTTCGGCTTCGACGCCGCCACCGGCATCATCACGCTCGGCGACGAGGTGCTCACCCCGGACTCCTCACGGTTCTGGGATGCGGCCCAGTACGAGCCGGGCAGGGCACAGCCCTCCTATGACAAGCAGTACGTCCGTGACTGGCTGACCTCGGCCGAATCCGGCTGGGACAAGGCCGCGGACGTGCCGCCGCCGGCGCTGCCGGCCGACGTCGTCGCCCGCACCCGCAGCCGCTACGTCGAGGCCTACGAAAAGCTCACCGGCCGCACGTTCGCCTAGGCTTTCGCAGGCAGCCCGCCTAGGTCCCGGATGAGGCCGCGGCCTGGGCGCGGCGCTGCGCCAGCCGGATTTCCAGCACGGCGTCCATCGCTTGCTGGACCCGGTCCGAGGCGCCGGCCGCGCTGAATTCCTTCTGGGCCTCCTCGAGGTAGACGAGGGCCTCGTCGGATTCGCCGGCGGCCTTGAGCGCCTTGCCGAGCAGCAGCGAAACCTCTCCGGCAGTGTGCTTGGCCAGTACGTCCTTGTCGGCGTGGATCTCGCGCAGCTTCTGGACCGCGGCCACAATGTCCCCGGTGAGGTAGAGCCAGCGGGCTCGGATGAACGCCACTTCGAGCTGATCCGTCTTGTTGCCGCCGACGATGGAGAGCGCCAGTTCGGCGCGTTCGATCGAGGTAAGTGTCTCCGGCTCGACGATCCCGGAAGACAGGCGGACGGCGGCGGAGGCTTTGTTGAACCGCGCCCAGAGGTCAATGTCGTTCGCGGGGGAGAGCAGTTGCGACGCCCGCTCGTGGTACTTGATGCCCTCCTGGTAGTCATGGCGCATGAAAGCCACGTTGCCGATCACCCAGGCGACCTCGCCGGCGAGCTGGGTCATGGAATGGTCATCCATGTGCTCGTTCATGGCCTGGCAGTACTCCCAGGCCTCATCCAGCCGGCCGCTTTCGGCCAGCGCGCCGATCAGGGCGCGCAGCGCGCCAATAATCAGGGTGGAGCCCTTGGGCAGCTCGGCGCAGAGCCGCACCGCTTCCTGCGCGTGTTCGACGGCGGCGGTCAGCTGCCCTTGTCCCTGTGAGGCTGCGGCGAGCATCTGCCGCGCCCTGACCCCAAGGCCGGCCGACTCGGCGGCCATCGGGTGGTCCAGGAGACGCTGGACGATGTCCTTGCACTCCTGCCACAGGCCCTGTTTGATCAGGCATTCTGCCTGCATGTAGCTCATGTTCCACCAGGCGCTGGTGTTTTTGGCCTCGAGGGCGATTTGCGCAGCCGCCGCGGCGTGCGTCGCGGCCAGCGGGTAGTCGCGCAGGTCCCAGGCCTGGCGGGCGTACAGGCCGGCAAGGACGTATTCGGCGTCGCTGACCGACACCGGCTGGCTCCAGGCTTCCAGCGCCTTGGGGGCCAGTTCCAGCCGCCGGGCCAGCTCTTCGATCACATCCGCGGTCGGTTCCCGGCGTCCGGTCTCCAGCAGGGAGATGTAGCTGGGGGAGTACAGATCCCGGCCCAGCTCCGCCTGCGTCAGGCCGCGTTCCAGCCGTTCCGCTCGGAGTTTTTCCCCGAATCCGTTCCCCACGGATGCCTCCTAATTCCGGACATTATTTATACTAAATGCTTGACAGTACCTGTGGAAAACATTTTACAATGTGTGTCAACAAGGGTAGTGCTGACTTGGTAAGGACCCCGACTCATATTGAGGAACTCTATGTTGAAGAAGATTGCAGCCGGCGCCGTCCTGGCGGGCGCACTCGCATTTGCAGCTGCGGCCCCGGCCGTTCTGTCCGCTAGTTCCATCGTTAACGAGGCCGGATTCACCGCTGTTGGCAACTGGCCGGATCCCATGAATGCGCCTCAGGCCGTGGGTAACTGGCCCGACCCGATGACTTACTCAACCAATGTCGGCAACTGGCCCGATCCGATGTAACGAAGAGAAGCCTGGCTTCACAGCCTCGGGACACGGTTCGAACCGTGTCCCGGGGCTGTTTTTTGTTGACCGCGGCGAAGGCCGCCCGGATGACCGGGTCATCGGCCCGAACGCGGAAAAGTCCCGTCACGCAAAGAAGAGGGCCTTCCAGATGGAAGACCCTCTTCTTGGTTGGTCGGGATGACAGGATTTGAACCTGCGACCTCGTCGTCCCGAACGACGCGCGCTACCAAGCTGCGCCACATCCCGATCCGTTGCTTCAAAAGCAACTTCACAAGAGTATCCGATCGGGGGCCCGGATGCGAAATCGGGCTGACGGAGTCCCCGCAACACAAACCCTCACCGGACCCCGGGGAGCCTCCGGCACCGAACCGCACGGCCCAACGAGGGCTCAGACCAGCGAATCCTGCCAGGCCCCGTGCAGCTGCGCGAAGCGGCCGCCGCCGCCGATCAGCTGCTCCGGGGTGCCGTCCTCGACGACCCGCCCGTCGAGGATCACGAGGACCCGGTCGGCAGTCTCCACCGTTGAAAGGCGGTGCGCGATGATGAGGGCGGTCCGGCCGGTGGCGGTGCCGGTCCCCTGCAGCAGCCCGGCGAGGCCGGCCTGCACGAGCCGCTCGGACGGGATGTCCAGCGAGGACGTGGCCTCGTCCAGGATCAGCACGGCGGGCCGGGCCAGGAAGGCCCGGGCGAAGCTGATCAGCTGGCGCTGCCCCGCGGAGACGCGGCCGCCGCGTTTGTTGACGTCGGTGTCGTAGCCTTCCGGGAGCTGCCGGATGAAATCGTCCGCGCCCACGGCCCTGGCGGCCGCCTCGATCTCCTCCCGGGGCGCCTCGGGCCGACCCAGGGCGATGTTGTCCGCCACGGAGCCGCTGAACAGGAAGGCCTCCTGGGTGACCATCACGACGTTCCGGCGCAGATCCGCCGTCGCAAGCTCCCGCAGGTCCACGCCGTCGAGCGTCAGGGAGCCGGCGGAAACGTCGTAGAAGCGGGCGATCAGCTTGGCGAAGGTGGATTTGCCGGCGCCGGTCTGGCCCACCAGCGCCACGGTCTGGCCGGCGGGGATGTGCAGGTCCATCGTGGGGATGATGACGGGGCCGTCGCCGTAGCGGAATTCCACTCCCTTGAAGTCGATGGTCCCCCTGGCATCGAGCAGGGCCACCGGGTTCTTGGGCGGCCGGACGGTGGGGACCTCCTCCAGCAGGCCGGAAACCTTCTCCAGCGCCGCCTGGGCGCTTTGGAAGGAGTTGTAGAACATGGCCATCTGGTCCACCGGCTGGAAGAAACGCTTGGTGGACAGGATCAGGGCCAGCAGCACACCGACGGCGAGCTCGCCGTCGAGCACCCGGAAGCCGCCGAAGAGCAGGACGACGGCGACGCAGACGTTGCCGATCAGCACCAGCCCGGGCTGGAAGATGCCGTTGAGGTTGATGGAGCGGACCGTGACCTTGCGGTAGTCCTCGGAGAGTTCGGCGTAGCGTGCGGCGTTTTCGCGTTCCTTCCGGAACGCCTTGACCGCGCGGATGCCGGTCATGGTTTCCACAAAGTGCACGATCAGCCGGGCCGAGACGACGCGCGATTCGCGGAACGCGATCTGGGAGTGCTTCTGGTACCAGCGGGCCAGGAAGAACATCGGCACGCCGGCGGCCAGCACCAGGAGCCCGCTGCGCCAGTCCAGGGCAAACACCGTCGCGGCCGTGAACACCATAAACAGCATCCCCGAGGCCAGCGAGCTGATCCCTGAGTCCAGGAGTTCGCGCAGCGCCTCCAGGTCCGAGGTCTGCCGGGCAATGATGCGCCCCGAGGTGTACTTTTCGTGGAATTCCAGGCTGAGCCGCTGGGTGTGCCGGAAGACCCGGACGCGCAGGTCCAGCAGCATCGCCTGGCTCAGCCTCGCCGTCGAGGTCACGTACAGGGCGGTCAGGCAGGCCGTCGCGACGGCCGCGGCGAGGTAGGCGGCGCCGGTGAGCAGCAGCGGGAGGTTGTCGCCCGCGCGCAGGGCCGGCAGGGCCCGGTCGATGCCGAACGCGATCAGCGCGGGCCCGGCGACGCGTGCCGCCTGGGACAGCACGACCGCGGCGATGGTCAGCCAGAACCGCCGGCGGACCGGGCGGATGAGCGAACCGAGCAGGGACAGCGAGCGGCGCCTGACGGTCTTGCTCTCGCTCTTGGACAGGTGCGCGTTGTCCTCGTTCGCGGTGCCGAAGGTTGCGCTGCTCATCGGGAAATCTCCTCGGCGCCGAGGCCGGACAGTTCGGAGTCGAGCAGATCGGAGTCCAGGTCCCGCGGTTCCGGGTCGAGGCTGGCGATCACGTGGCGGTAATGGCGGTTCTCCGCGAGCAGTTCGGTGTGCGTCCCGACGGCGGTGATCCGGCCGTCCTCCAGCAGGGCCACCCGGTCCGCCATCGCCACGGTGGACGGCCGGTGGGCCACAATCAGCGTCGTGGTGTCGGAGAGCACCTCCCGCAGCCGGGTCTCGACCAGTTCCTCGGTGTGGACGTCAAGGGCGGAAAGCGGATCGTCCAGGACCAGGACCCTGGGCCGGGCGGCGATGGCGCGGGCCAGGGCGATGCGCTGCCGCTGGCCGCCGGAAAGGCTGAGCCCCTCGTCTCCGATCAGGGTGTCCAGGCCCTCCGGCAGGGAGTAGGCGAAGTGGGCCTGGGCGACGTCGAGCGCCTCCTCCAGCGCCTCCTCGAAGCGCCCGGCCGGCAGGCTGGAAGGGGCGCCGAGCATGACGTTGTCGCGGACCGAGCTGGAGAACAAGGTGGTGTCCTCAAACGCGACGGCGACGACCGTGCGGAGCTCCTCAACGCTGAACTCGCGCAGGTCCACCCCGTCGATGGTGATGGCACCGCCGGTGACCTCGTAGAGCCTGGGAACCAGCTGCAGCAGCGCGCTCTTGCCGCTGCCGGTGATTCCCACCAGGGCCATGGTCTCGCCGGGTCTGATGTCCAGGCTGATGTCCTTGAGGATCGGGTTGTCCGGGGCGTCCTCGTAGGCGAACGTGGCGTCCTTGAAGCTGAGGGCGCCTTTCAGTTCGGCAGGGCGGCGGGGATGCTCCGGGCTGGTGATGGTGTTCGCCGAGTCCATCACCTCGAAGTGCCGGTCGACAGCGGACTTCGCGGTGAGGGCCATGGCCAGGAGCATGCCGGAGAACTCGACCGGGGTGGCGATCACGGCGGCGGTGGCGAAGAAGGCCACGAGGGCGCCGATGCTCAGCTCGCCGGCGGAGGCCAGCAGGATGCCGACGACAAGTCCGGCACCGAGGGCCAGCTCGGGCAGCAGGGTAACAACCAGGCTGAAGGTGGCCAGGTGCTTGGCCTTGGCGATCTCCGTCCGGCGGAGCTCCTCGGCCTGTTCATTGAAGTTCTCCAGCGCCTCGCGGCTGCGGCCGAACGCCTTGAGCACCCGGATCCCGTGCACGGATTCCTCGACCGTGGTGGCAAGGTCACCGGCCTGGTCCTGGCTGCGGCGGGCCACCTTGCTGAAGCGGGTGCGGAAGCGGAAGCCATAGATCATGATGGGCACCGCGGCGGCCAGGAAGATCAGCGCCAGCTGCCAGCTCATGGAGAACATGACCACGACGCCGATCACCACGGTCAGGGTGGTGACCACGAGCATGATGGCGCCGAAGGCCATCCAGCGGCGCAGGAAGTTCAGATCCGTCATGGCGCGGGAGAGCAGCTGCCCGGAGCCCCAGCGGTCGTGGAAGGAGACCGTCAGATCCTGCAGATGGCCGTACAGGGAAACCCGCATCCGGGTCTCGACCGTGGTGGCGGGGTTGATCACGAACTGCCGGCGCAGCGCCACGAGGCCGGCTTCGGTGATGCCGAGGCCCAGGATGAGCAGGGAGGCGATCCAGACCGCGTCCGTGCTGCCGCCGGGCTGGAGTGACTCGTTCACCAGCACCCGCAGCACCTGGGGGATGGCCAGGGCCACGACGCTGGCGAACAGGGCGCAGAGCAGGCCCAGGACAAGCCGCGGAATGATCGGCTTGATGTGGGGATAGAGACGGCTGATGGAGGAAAAAAATGAGGTCTGCTGGGCCATGTCTGCTTCTTCAAAGGCACGTGCGAATATCTAACGCAACTGGATGTAGTTTCCTGTAGCAACTACCCTAGGCCATCGCCGGCGCGCGGGACATGCCCATTCCCGGGCGCGGCGAGCGGACATAAGCCCGATATGCCCACCCGCGGAGCCCGGGGGAGGGCATGTCCAGCGGGGCGGGCAGCGGGATCAGGAACGCGCAGTGAGCGTGAGCAGCACGGCCTCGGGCTTGCAGGCGATCCGGACCGGGGCGAAGCGCGAGGTGCCAATGCCCCCGGAGACGTTGACCGGCGTCGTGTGTCCCTTGCTGTCCCAGTCGTGCAGGCCCTTGGCGCGCCAGGTCGGCAGGTCGCAGTTGGCCACCAGGGCACCGAAGCCCGGGACGCAGATCTGGCCGCCGTGGGTGTGCCCGGCGAGCAGCAGGTCGGCGTCGTCCTCGGTGAAATGGTCCAGGACGCGCTGGTACGGGGCATGGATAACGGCGACGCGGAGGTGCGGCCTGCTGTCCTGGCCCTTGGTGCCCCGGGGCCAGCCGGCGTACCGTTCGAGGCCCAGGTGCGGATCGTCGACGCCGGAGAAGTCCACGCGCAGGCCCCTGATGATCAGCGACTGGCAGCGGTTGGTCAGGTCCACCCAGCCGCCCATGCCGAAGGCGGCGCGGAGTCGCGGCCAGTCCAGCGGGGCAGGGTCCTTGGGCTTGCCGGACGGCCCCAGGAAGTACGACGCCGGATTCTTCAGCCGCGGGGCGAAGTAGTCGTTCGAGCCGGGGACGAAGACGCCGGGGAACTTCATCAGCGGGCGCAGCGACTCCAGCAGGGGTTCCACGGCTTTGACGTGGCTGAGGTTGTCGCCGGTGTTGACCACCAGGTCCGGTTCCAGTTCCGCGAGCGAGGACAGCCAGGCGGCCTTCCGCTGCTGGCCGGGCACGAAGTGGATGTCGCTCAGGTGCAGCACCCGGATCGGGCCGAAGCCGGGCGGGAGGATCGGCAGGGTCTCTTCGCGCAGGACGAACTGGTTCTTCTCCCACAGACCGTATCCGGTGGCGGCGGCACCCGCCACGGCACCGGCGGCGGCGGTTACGGCGAGGCCGCGCCCGATGCTCCGGGCGCGGCCTGCCAGCGAGTCAAGCCCGGTCACGGGCTGGGCTTGTCGCCGTTGCCGGGCTTGGTTTCCGACGGAGCCGGTGCCGGATCAATGGGTGCCGGACTGGACGGAGCCGGCGTCGACTGCGTCGACGGCTTGGGTGCCGGCGAGGGGGCCGGACCGGTCACCAGGTTCGATGGCGGGGCCGTGAACGGGTTGGTGCCGTAGCCCGGGGCCACCTGGGTCATGTAGTTGGAGAACTGCGGGCCCGCGATCATGTAGCCGTCAATGGCCTTGTAGAACTGGCCGTTGAGCGTCAGGTTGCGTCCCGGCCGGTCCTGGCCGCCCAGCGCGTCGCCAAACCAGGACGCCGTTGCCAGGCCGCTGGTGTAGCCGACCACCCAGGTGGAGTTGTTGGGGTCGTTGGTGCCGGTCTTGGCCGCGATCGGGAAGCTGGTCCGGGTGGAGATCCGCGGCTTGATCAGCGAGCCGGAGCCTCGGTTGAGGACTTCCTGCAGCGCGAAGCTCACGCCGCGGGCAACTTCGGGTTTGATCGCATCGCGGCAGCTCGTGGCCTGGGCCGGCAGCTGGGCCCCGCTCGCGTCAGTCACGGACTCAATGGCAATCGGCTCGCAGTACTTGCCGTCGTTCGCGAAGGTGGCGAACGCGCTGGCCGTGGTCAGCGGCGAGGTCTGGGTCGCGCCGATCAGGTTGGACAGGCGCGTCATGGGAACGGGGTCGTTGGTCTGGCCCGCGTGGATTCCCGCGGCGTCGACGATCTTCTGGATACCGCACAGGTCCACCCCCGCCGCCGTGGCGAATGTCATGGTGTTGATGGAGTTCGCCAGGCCGTCGACGACGCTCATGTTCTTGTAATAGCCCTCTTCGGCGTTCTGCAGGTCATCGGCCGCGCCGAGCCGCTTTTCCGCCGTGTTGTAGGCGCCGTCCACCGGGGTGGGGCAGGTGTTCTTCCACTTGAAATTCAGCGGGTACCGGCGCACGGAACCGTTGAGGACGGTGTTCATGGACTTGCCCTCGTTGAGCCATGCGGCGAAGGTGAACGGCTTCATCGTGGAGCCGGGCTGGAAGCCGCCGAGCCCGCCGAGGTCGTTGCCCTGGGAATCCTTCATGTCGACGTTGAAGTTGATGACGTTGTTGAACTTTCCTTCGGCCTCCAGGAACTGGGTGTTCTGGGCCATCGAGACGATCTTGCCCGAGCCCGGCTGCACGGAGACCAGCGAGGCGCCCCACTTATCCGGGTTCTCCCCGGCGGAGGCCTCCACCTGGGCCTGGGCCACGGCCTGGGCCTTCGGGTCCAGCGTGGTCTTGATGGTCAGGCCGCCGCGGAACACCTTGCGCTCGCGTTCCTTCGCGTCGGCGCCGTAGGACGGGTTGTTGAGCAGCAGGTGCAGCACGTAGTCGCAGAAGTACGGGGCCGACGCCGAATAGGCGCATCCCTGGCGGGCCGGCGTGACCTTGGTTTCCACCGGGGTGGCCACGGCGGCGTCGTAGGCGGCCTGCTGGATCTTGCCCTGGGTCAGCATGGACTGGAGCACCAGGTCGCGGCGGACCTTTGCATTCTCCGGATTGTTGATCGGGTCGAAGTAGGACGGGCTGTTGACCAGGCCGGCCAGCAGCGCGGCCTGCGGCAGCGTCAGGTCCTTGGCGGTGGTGCTGAAGAAGAACTTGGAGGCGGCCTCGATGCCGTAGGCGTCACGGTTGAAGAACACGATGTTGAGGTAGCCCTCGAGGATCTGTTCCTTGGTGAATTTCTTCTCCAGGGCGATGGCGAGTTTCATTTCCCGCAGCTTGTCCCCGACGCCCTTGTTCACGCCGTTCAGGAGGACCTCGTCGCCCTTGCCCTCGGCCTCGAGGGAGGAGTTGATGACGTTGTTCACGTACTGCTGGGTGATGGTCGAGGCACCCTGCCTGTTGCCGCGGGCCGTGCTGACGAGGGCACGCATGATGCCGGTGGTGTCCACGCCGCCGTGCTCGTAGAAGCGGCTGTCCTCAATGGCGATGACGGCGTCCTTGACGAACGGCGACATCTGTTCGAGCGGAACCCGGGTGCGGTTCTCCGCGAAGAGGTTGGCGATCACACTGCCGTCGGAGGCCAGGATCGACGTCGACTGGCTCGGCGGGTCCACCTGCAGTTCAGCCGGGAGGGTCTCGAAGAACTTGATCGAGCCGCTGGCCGAGCTGCCGGTGACGGCGGCCGCAGGGACCAGCAGTCCCGCCACCAGGACGCCGCAAATGGCGCTCACGCCCAGGAAAAGAAGAATCTTTCCGAGGGTGGTGGCCGTGTCAAATAAAGGGTTCTTACCAGTCGCCATGTTTTCCACTTTACCGGCAAGGACTAGGCTTTAGCTCATGACCAAATGGGAGTACGCCACGATTCCGCTCATTATCCACGCCACAAAGCAGATTTTGGACCAGTGGGGTGACGACGGCTGGGAGCTTGTCCAGGTTGTCCCCGGGCCCGAAGGAAACGGCCTGGTTGCCTACCTGAAGCGGGAGAAGCAGTAGCCATGAGCACCCCAGCATCGGCCGTTCCGGGCGCCTCCGCGGTGTCCGGAGCGCCGGCCCACAGCAGCGCCGGAACGGGCGCGTCGTCCGCCGTCGAACAGCGCCTCGCCGAGCTTGGCCTGACCCTGCCGGAGGTTGCCATCCCGGTTGCCGCCTACGTCCCTGCCGTGATCTCCGGAAACCACGTCTACACCTCCGGCCAGCTGCCGTTCATCAACGGCAAGCTCGAAGCGACGGGCAAGGTGTCCTCCGGCACCGAGGGCGCCTCGGACGAGGCCACCGTCTCGCCGGAAGCGGCCAAGCAGTACGCCGCCGTCTGCGCCGTCAACGCCCTGGCCGCCGTGAAAAGCGTTATCGGTGACCTTGACCGCATCACGCGGATCGTCAAGGTTGTCGGCTTCGTCTCCTCCGACCCGTCCTTCACCGGCCAGCCCGGTGTCATCAACGGCGCGTCCGAACTGCTCGGCAAGGTGCTCGGCGACGCCGGCCAGCACGCACGCTCCGCCGTCGGCGTTGCGGTGCTTCCGCTCGACTCCCCAGTTGAAGTCGAACTGATCGCCGAATTCGCCTAGAAGGGCCGGTCAGCTCCTTGCCTCAGTTAGCCCGTCGCCTGTTTGCCCTTCCCCCGGATCTTGGGGGGGCGGCGCGCAGCTGGATGGAACACGGCGAGCGGACGCCCCGCGCGCCCCGCTTCGCGTCCTCGGTGGTGCTGCTGCGTGACTCGCCCACGGGCCTGGAGACCTGGCTGGGATACCGGCCCGGCTCGTCACCGCTGGGCGTTCTCGCCTTTCCGGGCGGCTCGCTGGAGGCGTCCGACGACGACGCCGTCGGCTGGCTGGGCCCCTCGCCGCAGTACTGGGCCGAGCACATGGGGACCCCCGACGTCGGACTGGCGCGCCGCCATGTGGTGGGTGCCATCCGTGAACTGTTCGAGGAAACCGGCATCCTCCTGGCCGGGCCGGACCTGTCCACCACCGTGGAGGGGACTTCCTCGGCGGAATGGATGCGGGCCCGGGTGGCCGTGGCGGAGCAGGAGAAGTCCTTCACCGATGTGCTCGCCAAGCGCGGGCTCTCGGTGCGGACCGACCTGCTCAAGCCCCTGGTCAACTGGCTCAGCCCGGACTTCGCGCACCGCCGCTTCAACACCCGCTACTTCGCGGCCACCGTGCCGATGAACCAGCAGCCCTCCTTGCTGGCCAGCAAGGGAGTATGGGGCCGCTGGGTCTGTGCCCGCAAGGTCATCGAGGAGCGGAACACCACCGCGCTCGGCGACGAGGTGGGCCAGGAAAACACGCTCGGGCGCACGCTGGGCCAGCTCCTGGTTCCCGGTTCGGAGATCATGCTCGAGAAGATGGCCGCGGCCAACGGCTGCATCGCCTACCTGAGCTACAAGCGCAAGGCCCACGTCTACCAGCCGACGCTTGTCGAGGAAGACGGCCAGCTGATGCTCGAGGTCGAGGCGGCCAAGACCGTCGCCGGTGAACCCCAGCGCGAACGCTGACACGCCGGGGCGTGTATGCCTGGACCACGCTCCACGACTGGACATGTCCCGTGCTCACCCCGCTCTTATGGCTGGACATGTTCCGTGCTGGCCCGGGCCAGTGGACATGCTGGCATTGTGCCCGCCCGTGGACGCGGGGACCGGACATGTCCCGTGCTTACCCCGCTCTTATGGCTGGACATGTTCCGTGCTGGCCCGGGCCAGTGGACATGCTGGCATTGTGCCCGCCCGTGGACGCGGGGACTGGACATGTCCCAGGGGCAGGGGAGACCGGGAGGCTTAAACACCGAGGGCCGGCACCGTTTCCACGGGCCGGCCTTCGGTTTGCTGGCAGACGGGTCTAGCGCGAGCGCTGCCGGAGGCGCTGCATGTCGAGGATGACGACGGCGCGGGCCTCCAGGCGCAGCCAGCCGCGCTGCACGAATTCGGCGAGGGCCTTGTTGACGGTTTCGCGGGATGCTCCGACCAGCTGGGCCAGTTCTTCCTGGGTGAGCTCGTGGGCCACCAGGACGCCGTCGGTCGCGGGACGGCCGAAGCGGTCCGCCAGGTCCAGCAGCGCCTTGGCCACTCGGCCCGGGACATCGGAGAAGACTAGGTCGGAGAGGGAATCGTTGGTGCGGCGCAGGCGGCGGGCCAGGGCCTGCAGCAGCTGCGCCGAAACCTCCGGGCGGGTGCGCAGCAGGGCGTTGAGGCTCTCGTTCTTCAGCCCGGCCAGACGCGTTTCCGAGACGGCCGTTGCCGTGGCGGTACGCGGGCTCGGATCGAACAGCGCCATTTCGCCGAACAGCTCGCCCGGGCCGAGGATGGCGAGCAGTGACTCCCGGCCGTCCGGGGACGTGCGTCCGAGCTTAACCTTGCCGGAGACGATGAAGTAGAGCTGGTCGCCCTGGTCGCCTTCCCGGAATACCGAGGCTCCGCGTGAGAGGTCCACCTCGGTGAGTTCGTCCGTCAGCAGACGGAACGCCTCGTCGTCGAGCGTGGCAAAAAGGGGGGCGCGGCGCAATACCTCGATATCCATGAAATCTCCTGTCTAAACTGTGTCGGCTGGGGCGCTTCAGCCATTGTTTCAGAATTTTGGAGCTTCTGTGACGTACTTGGCACCGAAACGCCCCAAACGTCGTGCCCGGGCGAGGATGCGCCCTGCCTCCGGCCGCCGGCCGCGCTCGGGAAACTGTCAGCGGGCGCCGGTAGAATTGGGGCTTACCTGCCTATAAGGAGCATTGGTGTTCGGCTTGACGATCTTGGACCTTGTGTTGATTCTGACCCTGCTGTCCTACCTGCTCCATGGCCTGCGCAACGGCTTCCTGGTCACCGTCGGCGGCATCGCCGGGTTCGCGGCAGGCGCCGTGGCCGCCTTTGTGTCCGTCCCCATTGTCAGCGGCCTGGTGGAGGACAGCGGCTGGCGCCTCACGGCGATCATCGCCACCGCAGTGCTGCTGATGGTCCTGGGGCACGGGCTGGGCACCGCAATCGGACACAGGATCCGCAGCGTCGTCAGGATCAGGCCGCTCCGGTCCGTGGACCGCCTGGCCGGCGGGGGCGTCAACGTGGTCGTGGCCGCCCTGGTGATGTCGATGCTGTCCTTCAGCATCGGTGCACTCGGCGTTCCCTTCGTCTCCCAGCCGCTCGCCGAGTCCAAGGTGATCCGCTTCATCGACGGGGTGACCCCCGTACCGCTGAAATCATCGATGGCCCAGCTGCGGTCCGCCGTGATCGGCGAGGGCATCCCCACCCTGTTCGAGGGAATCGGAGAGGCCCCTCCGGTGACCGTCCCGGATGCCAGCACCGACACCCCCGCCCTGAACACCGCCGCGGCTTCGGTCCTGAAGATCGCCGGCACCGCCTACCAGTGCGGACAGAACCAGACCGGAACCGGATTCGTGGTTTCGCCCGGCCGGGTCGTGACGAACGCCCACGTGGTCGCCGGCGTGCCCGAACCGGTCGTGGAGATCCCCGGCGGCGGCGCCCTGCCCGGGCGCGTGGTGTATTTCGACAGCCAGCATGACCTCGCCGTCGTGGCCGTGGACGGTCTCCGCTCCGCGCCGCTGCCGCTCAGCGCCGAACTGCCCGCCGGCAGCCCGGCCGCGTTTGCCGGCTACCCGCACGGCGGCCCGTTCCAGTCCAAACCCGCCACCGTGCAGGACATTACGACGGTGCTGGTCCCGGACATCTACGGCAACAACCCCGAGCCGGAGGACGTGTACCGGATCGCCGGGGACGTCCAGCCGGGCAACTCGGGCGGCCCGCTGCTGACCACCGACGGCCGGGTCGCCGGAGTGATCTTCGCCAAGGCCACCGAAGAATCCTCCCTGGGTTACGCCATCACCATGACCGATCTGGGACCGGTGGCCGCCCAGGCGCCGGGCCTCGGCAGCGCGGTCTCCCCGGGCCAGTGCATCCAGAAATAGCAGCGCCTGCGGAACCGCCCCGGCCCCTCCGGCACAGCAGAAGCGCCCGCTAGAGCCATTCCAGGCTCTGGCCGTGCGGGCCGGCGATCGCGGCGGGCCGGCCATTGTGCAGCAGCAGGAAACGGCCGCGGAGCCGGGACTCGTCCATTTCGGGGACCACGCTGGAGCCATCCGCCTGGATGATCACCGTGTGCCCTTCGTTGGAAAGCCAGTGGCAGCCGCGTTCGGCGGCGAGCCGCGACATGGTGCCGCGGAACCGGTCCCGGGCCGCGGCATCGAGATAGGCCATGACCGCGCTGTGGAAGACCACCAGCGTGGCCTCGGCCGGCGCCTGCGCGGCCAGGGCGGGGAGCCGGTCGTTGAGGTCCCCGGCCACCAGGAGCGGCGGGTCGTCGCGGGCAATCGCGATCGCCCGGCGCAGCCGCTCTCGGCGGAACTCCTGCTCCGGCCAGATGAGCGCTTCGAGCCAGGCGACGTCGTCGGGGTTCCGGACATCGAGCGGGTTAAGGTCGATCCCCGCCCGCCACACCACCTGCGGGAGTTCCGCCGGGAACGGAACCGGGCCGGTGACGGTGCAGCCCAGGACAGGGTAAGTGCCGGGGGCGGCGCCGGCCGGGGCCAGCCGCGTGACCCCGGCTCCGGCGCCGTACTCATAGCCGTAGCGGTCCGGGAAAAGGGCGAGCCCGGCTGAGGCCCCCACCTCCAGGAGCGCCAGCGGGCGCCCGCCGGCGGCTGCGATCTGCGCCAGGGACGGCAGCAGCGTGGCGCAGCGCCCGGCTTCGTTGGTCTGGGTGGCGCGGGTGAGCACGATCCGCGAGATGTCCTCCCAGCGGGAGTCCAGGAACCCCCGGAAGGCCGGGTAGGAGCTGATCCGCGCGCCAAGGAAGCGGGCGGCCGCGAGCATCAGCAGGGGCTGGCGTTTGTTGTACGGCCACTCGGTGATCCGCCGGATCAGTTCCGGGTCATCCGCGATACCGACCGACCATTGCGCGTAACACGCGGAATTTCCCGGCGCGTCCACGGTGCCGAAGTGCCGGTACCACTCGGCGGTGGCCGATTCGCCGCCGCCGGGACCGGGCTCACCGGGACCGCCCCCGCCGGGAGCATCGGAGGACATGCTCAGTCCCGGCGGGCCTGCAGCCCGGCAAGATACTCGACGGCGAACCGGTAGCCCAGGATCCCCGCGCCGGCAATCACGGCCTTGCTGATGTCCGAGAGGTACGAATGGTGCCGGAACTCCTCGCGGGCATGGACATTGGTGATGTGGACCTCGACGGCGGGCAGCTGCACCGCGGAGATGGCGTCCCGGATGGCGACCGAGGTGTGCGTGTACGCGCCGGCGTTGATGACGATGCCGAGGGCCTTGCCGCGGGCGGCGTGGATGGCGTCCACGAGGGCCCCCTCGTGGTTGGACTGGAAGCACTCGACGTCGAGTCCGTGCGCCGCGCCGGTGTCCTTGGCGAGCTGTTCGACGTCGGCCAGGGTGGCGGTGCCGTATTTCTCGGGTTCGCGGGTGCCGAGCAGGTTCAGGTTGGGTCCGTTAAGGACCAGGATGGTGCCGCGGCGGGCGCCGTCGGGGGTGGCTTCGCTCATGCCTGCCAATGTATCGCGTTGCGTTCCCGGCTGCCGCCCCGGCCGCGGAACCGGCCCGCAAATGACAGCCCGAGGGCCGCCGGCCGGCTCTGGCACGCACCGGCCCGCCTGCTTAAACTGGAAGGACCATCGTGCGGAGCTCCCGTACTGGTCAGCCCGCGCGGAAAGCCCGATCTCGGAGCACATCATGCGCAACATCCAGGCAGGAAAATCAATCCGCCGGCTCGCCGTATGCATTCTCGCCGGCGCGGCGTTCCTCGTGCCGGCGCCGCCGGCCACCGCCTCCGGCGCGGACAGCGATGACCGGTCCTCGGTCATCAGGCTCCCCGGCGCCACCGGTGCCGAAGGCATCGCCGCAGGGGAGGGAAGTACGTTTTTCGCCGGCGACCGGCTCAACGGCAACATCTTCCGGGGAGATATCGACAAAGGCACGGCAAGACTGTTCATCACGGCGCCCGAAGGCCGGGCAGCCCTGGGCATGAAGGTCGACCGGGACAACGACCTTCTCTTCGTCGCCGGCGGGGCCACCGGCCAGGCCTACGTCTATGACCTGGAGACGAAGGAAACCGTGAAGGTCTACGAGCTGGCTCCGGCCGGTGCCAGCTTCATCAACGACGTCACCCTGACCCGCGACGGCGCGTGGTTCACCAACTCCCGCGCCGGTGAACTCTACCGGATCCCGGTCGGCCGCGACGGGAAACCCGGAGACGCCCGGACTCTGGCCCTCGACGCCCCTGCCGGCACCGTGGACGAGGGGTTCAACCTCAACGGGATCGCCGCCGCCGACGACGGGGACACGCTGGTCGTCGCCCACTCCGGACGCGGGGCCCTTTACACCGTGGACCCGGACGACGGGTCGAACAAATTGATCAAGGTCACTGACTCCTCCGGCGCCCCGGTCACCGTGGCGAACGCCGACGGGATCGTCATCCGTGACGACACCCTCTGGGCCGTGCAGAACTTCCTGAACCAGGTCAGCAGGATCGACCTGAACGGGTCGCTGGCCAAGGGCGAGGTGGAGGAGGTCATCACCAGCAAGGACTTCGACATCCCGACGACGGCGGCCCTGTTCGGCGATACCCTCGCCCTGGTCAACGGGAAATTCACCACCCCCGCAGCAACCAACTTCGAGGCGGTCCTCGTCAGGGCCTGCTCCGGCGACTGAGCCCGGGCTGACAGTTACGGAGCGGGCGGCGGCATGGGTCCCTGACGTGTCGCGAGCCGCTCGATCCGACGAAGCGCCAGGGCGCACACCGGAAGGTAGACGGGCGCCCACCAGGGGACGGTGAAGGTGACGAGGCAGCCGCCCTCCTGCGGAATGACCTGGTGGCCGGTGGCCGGGAACCCCGCCACGGACCAGGACCAGTACCGTCCGGGCTCAAAGGCTGTCACGGTGTAGGGCAGTGACGCGCCCAGGACCGTGCGGACCTTGCCGCGGCTGCCGAGCGCGAGCCCTCCGGCCGCGAGAGCTCCGGCCGTGGCCGGCTCGACGCCGGTGATCGACGGCCCCCAGGCCGGCCACTTCGCGGTATCGGTGAGCAGGGCCCAGACGTCCGCCACGGGCGCGGCGACCCGGCGCGAGACGGAGAAGGTCACCCGGGTCGTCCGAGGACAGCGAGTGCGGCACGGTGGCCGCTGACGAGGGCGCCGTTAATGGAAGCGGCCTCCCGGTGATCGCCGCAGATGATCAGCCCGGAAGGGCCCTCCAGCGGCTGCAGGGAGCGCAGCGGCGGCGGCTGCAGGGGCAGGGCATGCGGGACCTCATGCCTCGCCACCAGCTCCCAGCCGGCCGTGGATGAGCTGAAAAGCTCCGCGGCGTGGCGGCGGACGTCGTCCTCAGTCGGCACCGGCCGGCCCGGGCCCAACAGCGCGGATGCCTGGATCAGGTGCCGCCCGGCGGGGGCGTAGCTCGGCGCCGCGTTGGAAATGACGGCAGCATTGACCAGCGGCCCGCCCGCAGGGGCGCGGCCGTCGACGTGGAGCATGTCCGCCCCGCTGGGCGCCTCGTCGGCAGCGAACCAGTGCGTCAGGACCCCCTTCATCGCCGGCACGTCGCTGCCGGACAGCTCGGCGGAGTGGACCGGATCGGCGGCGAGGACGACGTGGCGGGCCCGGATCCTGGACTCCCCGGCGGCGACCAGGGCCGCGCCGCCATCCGGAGTGATCGACGCCACCCGGGTCGAGGTTCGGACCGGGGTGGTGAGCTGCTCCGCCAGCTGCCGGGGGAGGGCCTGCATACCGTCGCGCGGCAATCCCGGCACCCCGGTCGCAAAGACCCGCACAAGCTGCAGCGCGAATTCGTTGGAAGTGCTTCCCTCGTCCTCCAGCAGGACTCCGGCGAGGAACTGGTCCACGACCCTGCGGAGTTCGCCGGAGCATCCGGCCCGGTCCAGGGCGTCCCGCAGCGGACAGTCGCTGCCGGGATGCCGCCGGGGTCCGGCAAACGCCGGGGTGGCCCAGCGCAGCAGCCCCGCGACAGACCGGAGATCAAGCAGTCCGCTGCGCAGGGTCCGCAGGATCAGGCCGGGCTCGCGCACGGGGTGGGCGAGGACCGCGAGGGAGTCCCGCCTTCGGACCCGGAGGCCGGCGCCGAAGGTCTGCAGTGCCAGGGCCTCGACGTCGACCCACCGCCGGACCGCGGGGTAGGCGGGATTGAGCACCTGAAACCCGCGGTCCACGAGGAAGCCGTCGATCCGGTCGGTCCGTATCCTGCCTCCGACGTCGTCGGAGGCTTCCCAGACCAGCACCTCGCGCCCGGCGGCCTGCAGGTCCCGGGCGCACTGCAACCCGGCCAGGCCGGCGCCGACCACCAGCACGTCACACGCATCCGTCATCGCGGCAACGTTCTGCCTTGGACGGCCCGGCCCGGGTCCGTGCTCACTTCCTCAGCGAGTGCGCGATCTGGGCCATGACGGTGTTGTCGGCCAGGGTGGTGGCGTCGCCGACTTCGCGTCCTTCCGCGACGTCCTTGAGCAGCCGGCGCATGATCTTGCCCGAGCGGGTCTTGGGCAGTTCGGGCACCACCAGGATGGTCTTGGGCTTGGCGATCGGCCCGATCTCCTTGCTGACGTGGTTCCGGAGTTCCTGCACGATCGCGTCTCCGGTGTCCACGGCGTCCCCGCGCAGGATCACGAAGGCGACGACCGACTGGCCGGTGGTCTCGTCCGCGGCGCCCACGACGGCGGCCTCGGCGACGGCGGGGTGGGACACCAGGGCGGATTCGATTTCGGCGGTGGAGAGGCGGTGGCCGGAAATGTTCATCACGTCATCGACCCGGCCGAGCAGCCAGATGTCGCCGTCCTCGTCCTTCTTGGCGCCGTCACCGGCGAAGTACATGGTCTCGAAGCGGGACCAGTAGGTTTCCTTGAACCGCTCCGGGTCGCCCCAGATGCCGCGCAGCATGGCCGGCCACGGCTCGCGGATCACGAGGTAGCCGCCGGAGCCGTTGGGCACGGACTCGCCGGCCTCGTCCACGACGTCCACGGCGATGCCGGGCAGCGGGACCTGGGCGGAGCCGGGCTTGGTGGCCGTCACCCCGGGCAGCGGGGCGATCATCTGCGCGCCGGTTTCGGTCTGCCACCAGGTGTCCACGATCGGCGCCGGGTGTTCCTTCCGCTCGCCGTTCTTGCCGGCGTTGCCGCCGATGACCTCGCGGTACCACATCCATGCTTCGGGGTTGATGGGTTCGCCGACGGAGCCCAGGACGCGGATCGAGGAGAGGTCCGACTTCGCGGGGATCTCCTTGCCCCACTTCATGAACGTCCGGATGGCGGTGGGGGCGGTGTAGAGGATGGAGACCTTGTACTTCTCCACGATCTCCCACCAGCGGCCCTGGTGCGGGGAATCCGGGGTGCCTTCATACATCACCTGGGTGGCGCCGTTGATGAGCGGGGCGTAGGCGACGTACGAGTGGCCGGTGATCCAGCCGACGTCGGCCGTGCACCAGTAGACGTCGGTTTCCGGTTTGAGGTCAAAGACGGCCTTGTGCGTGTAGGCGGTCTGGGTGAGGTAGCCGCCGGTGGTGTGCAGGATGCCCTTGGGCTTGCCGGTGGTGCCGGAGGTGTACAGGATGAAGAGCGGGTGCTCGGAGTCATGTCCGACGGCGGTGTGCTCGGCGGAGGCGGTCCCGACCGTGTCGTCCCACCAGTGGTCCCGGCCCTCGTGCCAGTCGACGTCCTGGCCGTTGCGCTTGACGACGACGACGTTCTCAACGGTGTGCCCGGAGCCGTCTCCCTCGTGGGCCAGCGCCTCGTCGACGGCGGGCTTGAGCGCGCTGGGCTTGCCGCGGCGGTAGGTGCCGTCCGCGGTGACGACGAGCTTGGCCTCGGCGTCATCGATCCGGGACCGGAGCGCCTCGGCGGAGAAGCCGCCGAAGACCACGGAGTGGATGGCGCCGATGCGGGCGCAGGCCAGCAGGGTGATGACGGCCTCGGGGATCATCGGCAGGTACACGGCCACCCGGTCGCCCTTGGCGACGCCGAGGGACTCGAAGGCGTTGGCGGCCTTCTTGACCTCGTCGGTGAGCTGGGCGTAGGTGTAGGTGCGGGTATCGCCCGGTTCGCCTTCGAAGTAGATGGCGACGCGGTCCCCGTGGCCGTTTTCGACGTGGCGGTCCAGCGCGTTGTAGGCCGCGTTGACCTCGCCTCCGACGAACCACTTCGCGAAGGGAGGGTTGGACCAGTCCAGGGCCTGGCTGAAGTCTTTGCTCCAGCTCAGCATTTCGCGGGCCTGCTTCGCCCAGAAGGCGGGCCGGTCGGCGTCGGCCTCGGCGTACTCTGCGGCGGTAACCACCGCGTTGGCGGCGAACTCGGGGGAAGGGGCGAACTTGCGGTTCTCCTGCGACAGGTTTTCGAAGGCATCGCGCTGGGGAGCCTGCGTCGTCGTGGAGCCGGGTGTCTGCTGGGACATGGTGAACCTCATCATTCATCGATCCGTGCTGCGGGGTGCGTCCGTTCCGCCGCAGCGCCGGGCCGCTTGCGCGTCGTCGGGCATCGGCTGGTCACGGACGTACCGCAAAGAGCTGTTCCGAAATACACACTAACGCCTGCGCGGCCTCCAACGTGTGCCCCGTCACACACCGAACCGTGAGCGGTGTTTGTTAAGCGACGAATGGTCGCAGGGGCGGCCGGCGCACGGAAACCGGGCTCCAGTCCGTGGCCCTGTCCCCGGCTTGTCAGCTAGTGATCGGCCAGCCACTTGACTAGGCTGAGATGAAGTTGTGACATCCGATGGAGGCGACGGGACCGCTCATGGCCCCTGCTCGTCCTGCCGTTAGACGGTGCTGTCCAGAGTGCCGCCATGCTAAGGAGAACCGAATGAACGAGCACGCAAACGGGCAGCTGAAGCCGTCCGCCCAAAGTCAGGGCAACGGCGGGGCGGACCGGTCTGCCGGCTACGGGGAAGCACCCCGTTTCACGGTGGACAAGGCAAACAGCAAGGCGGCCGGCAAGAAGAACGAGGCGGTCCTCGGGCCCTTCACCATCCGCGACCTCACTGTCTTCGGCTCGACGCTGATTCTCTTTGCTGCCTCGCTGATCCCGATGTTTGCCGTCCGCTACAACCTGTGGAACCTGGGCAGCCTGTTCTTCCTGGGCCTCGGGATCCTGCTGCCGGTGGTCGTTGCCGCCCTGTTCGTGGCGCGCCGGCTCAGCCCCGGGACGAAGATCCGGATCGGTTCCCTGTCGGTGGACCAGTTCGGCTCCGTGGTGGCGTCCTTCGCTGTCGCGTTCTTCTTCCTTGCCGTCGCGGGCGCCTACGTCCCCAGCATGTTGCTGGGCCTCGCCGGTGCCCTCGGGCTTCTCTCGGCCACCGTGCTGGGCCGCCTGATCCCCTTTTTCGCGGGTGATTTCCTGGACCGCGCAGAGGCCCCTGCCCACGTCGTGGCCCGCGAGGCGGCGGTCCCCGTCCGCAAGCCCCGCGCCCCCAAGGCGCCGGCGGAAGACAAGGACGAGCATGCGCCGAAGGCCGCCGGCACCAGCGTGGTCTCCGGCTGGGCGAAGCGGATGACCTCCGGCGGGAAGTCCGGCGCCGGGGCCCCGGCTGCCGGCGCAGCCTCAGCCTCAGCGGCGGGAGCAGCAGCGGGTGCCGCAGCCGGTGCCGCAGCTCGCCCCGCAGCGTCGACGCAGGCCGCCGCCAAAGCGCCGGCGCAGGCTGCCGCGCCCGCCCCGGTCGCCAGCTCCCCGGAAACCCGGGTCACGGGCCGCATGCCCGCCGCGTCCGCACCGGAGGCACCGTCGGCCGCCGAGCGGACCCAGGCGGCCGCCGTCGTGCCTCCTGCCGCGAACACCCCTGCTGCGAACACCCCTGCTGCGAACACTCCTGCCGCGAACACCCCAGCCGGCGTGACGGTTCCGGACGCGCAGGCCCGGGCCGCTGCGGCGGCTGAGGAAACCCGCGCCGCCGACATTCCGGCAGCCGCGGGTAACAGTGCCCCCACCACCGTGAACCCGCAGGTGCGCCATCAGGAGCCGATCGGCGCCACCGTTGACCCTGCAAGCCGCCCCGAGGAACACTCGGCCGAGCCTGTCTACGAGGCATTCTGGTTCGCCGTCGCCCAGCCGCGCACCGCCGTGGACGAGCACAGCGGCGCACCGGCCTTCGTGATCGAGCCCGGCGGCTGGGTGCTCGCCCTTGAGGACCGGGGACACGAGTTCCTGGTCCAGCACACCGACGGCCGCGTGGGCCTGCTCCGCGACCTCAGCAACATCGAACGCGGTTAGCCAGCCGCGTGGCCATCGAGTCCAGTAACCCAGTGCCCGGCGGCGCCACTCCCGGCACCAAGGGCGCGGGTCCCGGCACCCGAAGTCCCCGCCCGCGCGCGGCCGGGGAGACCCTGCTGGGCCTGAAACGGCGCGCCCGCCGGATCAACAAGGCGCTGGCGGAGCAGTATCCGTACGCGCACGCGGAACTCGATTTCCGCAGCCCCTTTGAACTTCTGGTGGCCACGGTGCTGTCGGCACAGACCACGGACGTGACGGTCAACCAGATCACGCCGCTGCTGTTCGCCCGCTACCCGGACGCGCGGAGCATGGCGGAGGCGGACCCGGCGGAGCTGGAGGCCATCATCAAGCCCACCGGATTCTTCCGCGCCAAGACCCGGAACCTGACGGCGCTGTGCAACCGGCTCGTGGATGAGTTCGACGGCGAGGTGCCGGGCCGTCTGGCCGACCTGGTGACGCTCCCCGGCGTCGGGCGGAAGACCGCGAACGTGGTGCTGGGCAACGCGTTCGGCATTCCCGGGATCACGGTGGATACGCACTTTGCCCGGCTCTCGAAGCGCTTTGGCTGGACGGAGTCCGATGACCCGGTCAAGATCGAGGCCGACGTCGCGGAACTGTTCGAGCCCAGGGACTGGACCCTGCTCTCGCACCGGGTGGTGTTCCACGGCAGGCGCGTGTGCCATTCCCGCAAACCGGCCTGCGGCGCCTGCGCCGTGGCGAACTGGTGCCCGAGCTACGGGATGGGGGAGACGGAGCCGGAGAAGGCGAAGAAGCTGCTGAAGTACGAACTGGCACCGGGGCAGGAGGAGCTGCTGTCGAAGCTCCTCGCAGAGACACACCGGGCAGCGGAAATCCGGATGGAATCCCAGCGGAGGCCGCTGTGACGGCCCGCCAGGACCTCATCGATCTGGTGGCCGCGGTGGAGGCCGGAACGGCGCCGCCGCCCGATCCGCGCTGGCGGGAAATCCCCGTCGAGTCCGGAGGGCGGATCCGCCGGGCGGCCGTGCTGATGCTTTTCGGCTCCCTCGATGATGTCCCGGCGACCTCGATCAAACTCCTGGCGCCGGCCGATCTGGATGTTCTGCTGCTGCAGCGCGCCCATACCCTGGATGACCATCCGGGCCAGGTCGCGTTCCCCGGCGGCGGCATCGACCCGGGCGAATCCGTCATCGGCGCCGCCCTGCGGGAAGCAGAAGAGGAAACCGGGCTGGATCCGGCCGGCGTCGAGGTCCTCGGCGTGATGCCGGAACTGGCACTTCCCCGCGGAAACTTCCTGGTGACGCCGGTTCTGGGCTGGTGGGCGTCGCAGTCACCCGTGCGGGTGGTGGACTTCGGCGAGTCCGCCCAGGTCTTCCGTGTTCCGGTCCGGGACCTGCTGGACCCGGACAACCGCGTGATGGCCACCGTGACCCGTGCGGGGCAGTCGTTCCAAAGCCCTGCCTTTACCGTCAATGACGTGGTGGTCTGGGGCTTCACCGGGATGATCCTGAGCCAGCTTTTCGACCAGCTGGGATGGGCGGTCCCCTGGGACCGCACCAGCCTGCTCAGCGTCGATACCTGGAGCCGGCTCGACGGCTGAGGCCGGGACCTCCGGGCCGCAGCCGCCGGCCCCGCGTGCGCCGCTGTAAGAACCTAGCTGGGGGCCTGCCTGGCTGCGGCCTTCTGGGGCGCGGCCTTGCCGCGGCCCTGGGACTTGTCGACGACCAGCCCGGTCGCTGCGTTCTCCCGCACGGCCTTGATGCCCGCGGCAGCGCCCTTGATGGTGTTGAACAGCGGTGAAACGGCGACCACTGTTCCGTCCGGCGCCGTCAGCTTGAAGAAGTACTTCTTCCCGCCGGCCTCGTCGATCTCAAAAATGCCAGCCAATATGCTGCCTCTCCGAAAATATGCGTCGTTGCATGGCCGGCGAAATGTCTGGTGAATGACCGGCCTTCTCGAGGGTAACTGCGGTCAGAAGCGGCGCACAACGCTACCGACGGGTACGTTACGGCCCGCGACCGGCGAGTGCTATTTGGCGTTGTCGTATGAGTCCACGACGGCGATACTCACCGGGAATTCCACCGGGATCCGGCCGAACAGGAGTTCCTTGGCGGCGTTCGCGGCTTCCTCGATGGCCCGGATTCCGTCGGGTACCGCTTCCTCGGGGCAGTGGACCATAACTTCGTCGTGCAGGAAGAAGACCAGTTCCCCCGCGGGGGTGCCGTCCGCGCGCAGGGCCCGCAGCCGGCGTCGCAGTTCTGCCAGCCAGCAGGCCGCCCAGTCGGCCGCGGATCCCTGCACCACGAAGTTGCGGGTGAACCGGCCGCGCGAGCGGGCGATCGAATCGGCCCGGCGCTGTTCCTCGGCGCTGCTCGACTGCTGGCTCTGCAGCCAGCGTTCGGACGGCGGCGGACTGCTGCGGCCCAGCCGTGACGTGACGGTCCGGCCGGCCTCGCCCTCGCGGGCTGCCTGTTCCACGAAGCCGACCGCCCGCGGATAGGTCCGGGTCAGCTGCGGCATCAGGCGCCCGGATTCGCCGGTCGTTGCCCCGTAGATGGCTCCGAGCAGTGCCACCTTTGCCTTCGCGCGGTCGCCGCCGAAACCCTGCGCCGCGATGCCGGCGTAGAGGTCCTTGTCGCGTGCGGCCTCGGCCATCTTGGAATCCTGCGCCAGTGCCACGAGCACCCGGGGCTCGAGCTGCGAGGCGTCGGCGACGATCAGCTTGTATCCCGGGTCGGCGTGCACGGCGCCACGGATCTGGCGCGGGATCTGCAGCGCCCCGCCGCCGCGGGAAGCCCAGCGGCCGGAGACCACACCGCCCACCACATATTCCGGCTGGAACCGGCCGTTTTTCACCCACGCATCCAGCCATACCCAGCCGTTGGCGGCGTGCAGGCGGGAGAGTTTCTTGAACGCCAGCAGCGGCTCGATCGCCGGATGGCTGGATTCCTTCAGCTCCCACTGCCGGGTGGTCTTCACTTCGATGCCGTTCCGGTGCAGGGCGCGCATGAGCTCCTGGGGTGAATCCGGATTCAGCGCCGGGGAATTCAGCAGCTGCCTCAGCTCGGCGGTGAGCGCCTCCAGTTTGGCCGGCCGGTGCCCCACTTGAGGCCGGGGGCCGAGATAGTCCGCGAGGATCTGCTCATGCAGTTCCTCACGCCAGGGCACCCCGGTGTGCTGCATTTCCGCCGCGATCATGGCGCCGGCGGACTCGGCTGCAAGCAGCAGCTGGAGCCGCTGCTTGCGGTTGTCCCCGTGGTGTTCGACGCCGGGCCCTCCCGCCTGGCTGAGCGCCTCCTGCTGGGCGGCGTATTCCGTGCGGAGGTCTTCGGGGCTGTGGCGGGGCTTTTTGCGGGTGCCGGGTTCGTCAAACAGCGCGCCCTGGTCGGCCGGCGGCGGTGGCGGCTGCAGCGCCCGCGGCGGCTGCAGCTCATCGTCCTGGGTCAGCTTCTCCGCGTTCTGCGCGTACGCGGTGTGGGCAGTGAACTCCGAATGCGCCAGGATCGCGCCGCACAAGGTCAGGTCATAGCAGCGTTCCAGCTCGACCCCGGCGACGAGCAGCGCGGGGTACCAGTCCTGGGCGCGGTGCCAGATCCAGCGCGGCCGCCGCTGTTCGAATTCACGCACGACGCCGGCCAGTTCGGCGGCGCCGACGATGCGCGGCACCGGTGTGGCCGGGTGCGGGGAGCCGTCCGCCGTGAGTTCCTGGAGGGCTGCGCCGTCGGCGTGGGCGGCGAGCAGCAGGTACATAGCGTCAATTCTGCCCTGCGGGGCGGAGTTCCTTGTTCACCTGGCCTGCCCATGGTCCTGGCCGCCGGCTTGTCCACATACCGGCGGGCGTGGGTTACGGCGGGTTCCCGGGACGGGAAGAGTGGCCGCATGAGCAGGCACCAGCTATCGCCTTCCGGTCCCGTTCCCCGATCCGGTCTTCTGCCGGGCGCCGGGCCGGGCACCGGGCCTGGCTCCGACCCGGGCGCCGCGCCGTGGCTGCCGGACGGGTCGGCGGAGACGCTGCTGGTGACGGGATCCGAGGAGCTGCGCGGTGAGGTGGAACGGGTGGTGGCGGCGTCCGGCGGTCAGCTGCACACCGTTGGAAATGTCAGGGAGGCGGCGCCGTTCTGGGACACGGCGTCGGTGGTGCTGCTCGGCAGTGACATCCCCGAGCTGCCGCCGCGGGGACGTTCGCCTGCCATCCTGGTTGGTCTCGATGGGGACACCGAAGCTCTGTGGCACCTGGCGGCCGCCACCGGCGCCGAACGGGTCGCCGTGTTGCCCGATGCCGCGTCCTGGCTCGCCGAGTATCTCAGCCGCTCCCGGACTCCGGCGTCCGGCGGCACGGTTCTCGGGATTGTCGGGGGCTGCGGCGGGGCGGGGGCCAGTACTGCTGCGGTCTGGCTGGCCCAGGCTGCCTCCCGGGAGGGCCTGCGTGTCCTGCTGGTCGACGGCGACCCCTGGGGCGGGGGCCTGGAGCTGGCGCTCGCCGCCGAGGAAACGCCCGGTCTCCGCTGGCCGGATCTGGCCGACGCCAGCGGCACGATCGATCCCCGCCAGCTCGCTGATTCCCTGCCGCTGGCCGGCGGATTCCCGTTCCTTTCCTGGCCCGGCAACAAGGAGCGCCACGCCGGGGTGGACCACGCGGTCGTGGCCGGAGTGCTGGACGCCGCCCGGCGCGGCTTCGAGCTCGTCCTGGTGGACATTGGCCGGGGACGGGACGCCCTGCGGGCTTTCGCCTGGGACTGCGACCGGATGATCGTTGTTGTGCCGGCGCTGCTGCGCGCGGCCGTGGCAACGGCCCGGCTCCTGCAGGACCTTCCCGCGGTGGTGACCGTGCTCGTGGTGCGGGGCAAATCAGGGGCCGCGCTGGACGCCGAGCTGATTGCCGAGTCCGTCGGTTTGCCGCTGGCCGGAATGATGCCGGACGTCCGGCGTGCCGCGGCGGCCACAGAGCTCGGGCGGCTGCTGGATACCGGACGGCAGCGCAACGTGCGGCGGTTCGCCGGAAGGGTGCTGGACTTCGGTGCAGGAGCCAGCGGATGAGCGCCCATTCGGCGCCGGGGCCGCCGGACGCCGATGGGATCCCTGGCGCCCCCCGCTACCGGCCGCCGGCCCGTGCCGCCGTGGACGCGCGGCTGCTGGAGTCCGTGCGCGAATCCGTCATGTCCGGTGCCGGGCCGGTGACGCCGTCGCGCGTGGCAGCCGCCGTCCGGGCGAGCGGACGCCTGCTGGGGACGGCCGGCGCCCTGGCCGCCGTCGAGGGGATCAGCGCGGAACTGAACGGCCTCGGACCGCTGCAGGTGCTGGTCCGGGACCCGGCCGTGACGGACATCTTCGTCAACGGCCCGGGCTCCGTCTGGCTGGACCGCGGCGACGGGCTCGAGAGGGCCCCGGTGGCGTTCTCCGGTGAACCCCAGGTCCGGGCGCTGGCGGCCCGGCTGGTCGCAGCCGGAGGGCGGCGCCTGGACGATGGTTCACCGTGTGTCGATATCAGGCTCGACGGCGGCTACCGGGTCCATGCTGTCCTGCCGCCGATATCCACGGCAGGGACCCTGCTGAGCATCAGGATCCGGCGTGACCGGGTTTTCTCGATGGACGAGCTCAGGCGCAACGGAATGTTCGGGGCATGGGTGCAGGCCGTGCTGGAACGAATGGTGGAACACCGTCTGAGTTTCCTGATCAGCGGCGCCACGGGATCGGGGAAGACCACACTGCTGGCCACGCTCCTCGGCCTGTGTTCCCCGGGCGAGCGGCTGGTCCTGATTGAGGACGCAGCGGAGCTGAACCCGGTTCACCCGCACGTTGTCTCGCTGGAGGCCCGGCACGGAAATCTTGAAGGTGGCGGGGTCGTGGATTTGGGCGAGCTCGTGCGGCAATCGCTGAGGATGCGGCCGGACCGGCTGGTCGTGGGGGAATGCCGGGGCGCCGAAGTGCGTGAGCTGCTCGCTGCCATGAATACCGGCCATCGCGGAGGCGGCGGAACCATCCACGCCAACACCGCGGCCGACGTGCCGGCCAGATTGACGGCCCTGGGTGCACTGGCCGGGATGGGGCAGGACGCGGTCCGGCTGCAGGCGGCCAGCGCCCTGGACACCGTGGTCCACGTGGAAAGGACGAACGGCGGGCGGACCGTGGCCTGCATCGGTGTCCTGGAGGACAGCCCTGCGGGTCTGGTGGTCGGCTCCGCGCTGGATGTCCGCGGCGGAAACATCCGATGCGGGCCGGCCTGGCCGCCGTTGGCAGCCCGGCTCGGATTGGACCCGGGCGGAGGCGCGGCGTGAACGCCCTCCTCATCGGCGTCCTGGCGCTCGCAGTGTTCCTGGCGCTCTCGCCGCCAGCAGCCCGGCACCACCGGATCCGCGCGGCCCTGGCTGAAACACGGCAGGTCCCGGCCGCCGGCTCCCCGTCGGGTCCTGGCAGGGTGCCGGGGTGGCGGCGCCGGAACATGCCCGCAGTTTCGATGACCCTGCTCGTGCAGCAGATGGCGGCTTTGCTGAAGGGCGGCCGCGCTCCCGCGCGCTTGTGGGATGAGCTGTGGCTCCTGCATGTGGGCGATCCGTCCGGACCCCTGCCCGGGGGAAGACCGTCCGGCCGGATCCCGGCGCTGGCACCGGAATCCGAGCGGAGGCTTGCTGCAGCACGCGCCGCGGCGATGCGCGGGTCACCCGTCGCGGCAGCCATCCGTTCCGGAGGCGCGGCCGTGTCCGGCGGAACAGGGCCGGTACCGACCGGGGACACTGGCGCCGGCGAGGTTCTGCGTGAGCGTCGCGTCTGGTTTCAGCTCGCCGCGTGCTTTGACGTGGCCGAGGCCAGCGGCTGCCCGCTGGCAGAGGTGTTGACCCGCTTCGCCGCCCAGCTTGAGGCCGAGGACGACGCCGAGGCCGCCCGTCAGACCGCGCTGGCCGGACCCCGCGCGACGGTACGGCTGCTGACCTGGCTTCCGTTCCTGGGCTTCGGCCTGGGCGTGCTGCTGGGCGTGGACCCTGCCGAGGTCCTGCTGGGAACTCCCGTGGGGGTGGCGGCCCTCGCGGCAGGCCTGGTCCTGACCGCGGCAGGCCGGATCTGGTCCGCACGGCTGGTCCGGGCGGCCGCGGGACTTCACCCATGACAGCAGACGCCGCAGGTCTGGCGGTGCTTTCGATTCTGGCGGTCGCGGCCGTGACTGCGTTTTCGGACCGCGGCATGGCCAGGCGGAGGCTCCGACGCCAGCTGCAGACTGGCCCGGACGCCGGGAACTCGGGCCGCTCAAAATTCGGCCACCGGCCGGCCGGGGAAGCCGGCGGGCCCGGGCTCGGTGATGCGGCCATGATGCTGGAACTTATCGGCGCGATGCTCGAGGCGGGAGCCGGACTCGGCCGGGCCCTGGCGCTGGTGGCCGAGTTGGGAACGCCGGAGGTCCGTGGTCCGCTGCGGCCGGTCGTCGCCGCGCTCGCCATGGGCGCCGACTGGGACACCGCCTGGCGCAGCTCCGATGTCCGGTCGCCAGGACTGCTCGCCTTGCGCCATGCGCTGGGATTTGCCGCGCTCACCGGTGCCCCGTCCTCAGCCATCCTGTACGCCCAGGCGGCACGCCTGCGCCGCGAGCGCTTCCGGTCCGCGGAGAAACATGCCGCAGCCCTGGGCGTGAAGCTTGTGGTGCCGCTGGGCCTGTGTTCTCTGCCGGCGTTCATCTGCCTGGGTGTCGTTCCGGTGCTGCTGGCGATGCTGCCGGGCTGACCCCCGGGGCGGCCGAAGGCGGGTGCCGGGGAGCGTTCCTCCACAGTCCGCGTTGCGGGGCGGTTTTCCACTTGGCCGGATAAGCGCCTTACATGCCGCCTCCCGGACCGGAAGAGTCTAAGAACAGCCGGCGGTGCCGCCGGAACGAGGGAAAGGAAAACCCATGTCAGTCCATCACGTTGCTCCAGCCGGCGCCCGTAGGGCCAAGCACGCCCACCCCGCGACGGAGCGCGGTGAGATCCGCGAAATCTATCCGGGGGCAAGCGCCGCTGAACCGTTCCGGACCCGAAATCGGAAAACACTGTTTGGCTCCCAAAGTGGAATGGCGACCGCCGAGTACGCCATTGCCACGCTCGCCGCGGTGGGCTTCGCCGGCATCCTCGTGTTCATCATGCGCAGCGACGAGGTCCGGGGATTTCTGCTCGACCTCATCCGCACGGCGCTCGCCTTGCCATGAGCTGCGGATGGCCGGCTGGAGGAGCGAAACGGGCAGCGGCTTCACGGCGGGCGGCCGTGTCTAACCGGTGGTGGCCGGGAGTGCGCCCCGAAACGAGCCGCGGGGCCGTTACCGCCGAATTCGCGGTGGCGCTGCCCGCCGTCCTGCTCCTGCTCGCCCTGTTGCTGGCCGGCTCCGCGGCGGGAGTCACCCAGCTGCGGCTGGAGGAAGCCGCCCGGGCCGGCGCCCGCGCCCTGGCCCGGGGCGAGGACGCAGGCGCCGTAGACGGGATCATCCGCCGGCTCGCGGGCGACTCAGCGGCATCGGCGGTGGCGTCGGAGGGCGAATGGCTCACCGTGACGGTCTCGGCCAGGGTCCCGGGCGCCGTCGGCTCGCTTCTGCCCTGGACTCTCTCGGCCCGAGCCTGGGCCCGCGGCGAAACATCCGGACCGACAGCCGCGGCCCCGGTTGCCTGGACCTGGCGCCACCAGTTGCAGAGTCTCGCGGCATGAACCGGGCGCCGACCCGCGAGGGCACTCCAGGCGTGCACCGGGAGGACCCCCGGCACCCGGAACACCCCGGGCATCTCCAGCACCCCGAGCACCCCGAGGATCCGGAGGACCCGGAGCGGGGCGCCGGAACCGTCCTGGCGCTGGGGCTGGGACTGCTCGTGGTCCTCGCCGCGGTCCTGATCGCGCTGCTGGCCCAGTCGGCCGCGATGGCCACCCGTGCGGCGGCAGCGGCAGATCTGGCCGCCCTGGCAGCCGCGGATGCTGCCAGGGGAATCACCCCTGGAGAACCCTGCGCTGTCGCCGCGGACGTCGCCCGCCGGAACCACGCCAGGGTTCTCAGCTGCGTGGAAGGCACCGGCAGCACGGTCCAGGTCCGCACGGAGCTCGAGGTCCGCACACCCGTGGGCGGAGCCACCGGGCTGGCCCGGGCAGGGCCGCCCCCGTGAGCCGGTGGCAGCAGCAGCAGCAGCAGCGTCCGCGTCCGCGTCCGCATCCGCATCCGCATCCGCATCCGCGGCTGCGCCCACGCCTGCGGCTACACCGGCGTTGTAGCCTGCAGCGGTGTCGCGCCGCGGTCCGGCTGCCCGGCGCGCATCTGGTCCGTCGCATCCTTGAGCAGCACGTCGATGAGGGTCACGGCGGCGTCCTTGTCGAGGGGGTTGTTCTTGTTGCCGCACTTGGGCGACTGCACACAGGACGGGCAGCCGGACTCGCATTCGCAGGCCTTGATCGCGTCGCGCGTGGCGGCGAGCCAGACCCGGGCCTTGTCGTAGCCCCGTTCCGCAAAGCCTGCCCCGCCGGGGTGGCCGTCGTACACAAAGATGGTCGGCACTCCGGTGTCGGCGTGGATGGCGGTGGACACGCCGCCGATGTCCCAGCGGTCGCTGGAGGCAACCAGGGGCAGGAGCCCGATCGCCGCATGTTCCGCGGCATGCAAGGCACCCGGGAATTGGGCCTCGATCAGCCCCGCGCCGGTCAGCGAGCGGTTGTCCATGACAAACCACACCGCCTTGGTGAACAGGTCCCGGGCACCGAGCTGCAGCGGTTCCTCACCGAGGATCTCATTCGAAATGAGCGCCTTGCGCTGGAAGGAGACCACCTGTGTTGTCACTTTCACGTCCCCGAAATGCACGGCCACATCGCCCCACTGGGTGGTGCGCTGCGTTTCGAGCACCTCGATCTGGGTCACGTCCCGGGCGGTGGTGTAGTAGTCCGGGTTCGCCCGGCGCACCACCACGCAATGATCATCTTCATTCAGGTCCTCGACCACGTAGCTCTCGCCCTGGTGGACGTAGATGGCGCCCGTGTGGGCCTGGTAATGGGTCTGCGGTGAATCCATGGTCCCGAGCAGGGACCCGGTGTCGGCATCCACGATGCTGACCGGCCCGCCGCCGTCGGCCCTGAGGTTCACCATTGCCGCGGCGCTCTGCGGGTGGGTCCAGAACCACCCGGCGGGGCGCCGGCGCAGATATCCCTGGGCCACCAGCTGGTCCAGCAGTTTCTCGGACGTGGCACCGAACAGGTCCAGCTCGGCAGACCCCAGGGGCAGTTCGGCGGCGGCGGCGCACAGGTGCGGGCCGAGCACATAGGGATTGGAGGGATCGAAGACGGTGGCCTCCACCGAGACGTCGAAGATCGCCTCGGGATGGTTCACCAGGTAGGTGTCGAGCGGGTCATCGCTCGCGACGAAGGCGGCAATGGCATCCTGCCCTGCCCGTCCGGCCCGGCCGATTTGCTGGAACAGCGACGCGCGGGTCCCTGGCCAGCCGGCGACCAGAACGGCGTCGAGCCCGGAGATGTCGATCCCCAGTTCCAGGGCCGAGGTGCTTGAAACGCCCAGCAGTTCACCGGAGCGCAGCGCCTTCTCCAAGGCACGGCGCTCCTCCGGCAGATAGCCCGATCGGTAGGCCGCCACCCGCTGCGGCAGGCTGGGATCAACCTCGTCGAGGAGGCGCTTGGTGATGGAGGCAATGGTCTCGGCGCCGCGCCGGGACTTGATGAACGCAATGGTCCGCACCCGCGAGGACACCAAGTTGGCCAGCAGATCCGCGGTTTCCGCCACGGCCGTGCGCCGCTCCTTGGCGCCGTTCTCGCCGCGGACCTCGCTCAGGGCAGGCTCCCAGAACGCGACGGTCGTGGAGCCGTGCGGCGAGGAATCCTCGGATACAGCACGCACCGGGGCGCCGATGAGCCTGCCGAAGGAGGTCCCGGGCTCGGACGCGGTGGCCGAGGCGGCGATGAACACGGGCCCGGACCCGTCCGGGCTGTAGTAGGCGCAGATGCGGCGCAGCCGGCGCATCAGGTTGGCCACGTGGGATCCGAAGACGCCGCGGTAGCTGTGGGCCTCGTCAACGATCACGTAGCGCAGCCGGCGGAAGAACCGTGCCCACCACGCGTGGTTGGGGAGGATCCCGAAGTGCAGCATGTCCGGGTTGGCGAGAATGAAGTTCGCGTGGTCCCGGATCCACCGGCGGGAAGCGGGGTCGGTGTCGCCGTCGTAGGTTTCGGCCCGGACGGTGGGGAGCTTCAGCGACCGAATGGCAGCCAGCTGGTCGGCAGCGAGGGCCTTGGTGGGCGACAGATAAAGGGTGACGGCGCCGTCATCGTGGATCTTGCCGGGATCGGCAAGGACCCGCAGTTCGGAGCGGTGGATCGCGTCCAGCGCCGGCAGCTGGTAGGCCAGCGATTTTCCGGAGGCGGTGCCCGTGGCGATCACGACGTGCTCGCCGGCGTGGGCGAGGTCGGCGGCCTGGATCTGGTGGCGGTAGGGCTCGTGAATGCCGAGCGAACCGTAGGCGTTCACCAGATCGGGGTGGGCCCACCCGGGCCAGGGTGCGTGCACGGCCTGGCGGGCGGCGATGGTTCGCACATGACGGAGCTGTTCCGGGTCCGGGCCGCGGCCCAGCAAAGGAATCAGGGAATCATGTGGGTTCACTCGTACATTCTTTCACCCGGCCTCAAATCGTCCGGGGGAGCGGAACCCGCCAGCCGAGGCCGGCCGGCCAGGATCGGGGGCGCAGGACCGGGAGGCGCAGGTCCCGCCTGCCCGGGGGCCTCAGCCCACGGACAGGTCCGATCCCTCGTCCGAGGTGGAGAGCATCAGCACATGGCAGACCGCCGACCAGCCGAGATGCGAGTACAACTTCTGCCCGTCGAGCGACGCGAGCAGAAGGCCGTTTTCGACGTCGTGCTCGAAAGCCTCGGCGGCGAGGGCCCTCATGATGAAGCTGCCCAGGCCCCGGCGCTGGTATGCGGGCTCGGTGACGATCTTGTCGAAGACCGCGGTGTGGTCCGCCACAAACACGCGCCCGCTCGCCGCCACCTCGTCCCCGGCGTAGACCACGGCATGGTGGACCCCGTCCGATCGGGACTGCACCCACCGGAGATCATCATCCGGAAGCCAGGGGTCCTCCGAGTCCTGGGTCTCCATGTCCACGATCATCATGGTCTGCGAGGCTGACGTGACATTGAGCCCGTGCTGCTGGGCGAGGAAGGAGTACCGGGCAACGTCATTGGTGAGGATCGTGAGGATCCGGGCGGGGACCTCAGCAGTGGTAGCGGCCAGCGCCGCGAACTCCGCATCGGAGGGGTCATGGGCGAAATATTCCCACTCGCGGGTTGTGTCAGCCCTGAAAGCCGCAGGGAACCGGCCCTCCCGGCGTGTCTCATATCCCCGGCAGCCGGCCCAGCCGGTGACCCAGATTTCCAGCAGATGCGTGGTGTCTGCAACCATGGCCTCAAGACTCATGTGATGAGCGTATTCCAGCCCCGCCACAAGCAACAGGGGCCGGGTCAGGGAACAGGCCGTGCTTACGCAATTGTGACCGGATCGCCCCGGCGGATGCATCCCGCCTCGTCGGGGCCGCGGCACCCGCGCGCACAGCGCCGACGGCCACCCCGGCGGCACCGGGCTTTCAGTCGACCCAGTACCCTTAAAACGTGGCTTTGAACAGAATTGTGCTCTTTTACGGCTTTACCCCTCTTGCGGACCCGGACGCCATCCGGCTCTGGCAGCGCGCACTCTGCGAGAAGCTGGGCCTGACCGGCCGCATTATCATCTCGAAGGACGGCATCAATGCGACCGTCGGCGGCGAGCTGATCGCCGTCAAGCAGTACGTGAAGACCACCCGCGAATACAAGGGCTTCCACGGCATCGACGTGAAGTGGTCCGACGGCGGGGCTGCCGACTTCCCCAGGCTGAGCGTCAAAGTCCGCGACGAGATCGTCTCCTTCGGTGCCCCGGGAGAGCTCAAGGTCGACGCCAACGGCGTCGTCGGCGGCGGCACGCACCTCCAGCCAGAGGAACTCCACCGGCTTGTGGAAGCGCGGAAGGCATCCGGTGAGGAGGTCGTCTTCTTCGACGGACGCAACGGCTTCGAGGCCCAGATCGGCAAATTCAAGGACGCGGTCGTGCCCGACGTCGCCACCACCCACGACTTCATCAAGGAACTCGAGTCCGGCAAGTACGACGCGCTCAAGGACAAACCCGTCGTGACCTACTGCACCGGCGGAATCCGCTGCGAAGTGCTCTCCAGCCTCATGGTGAACCGCGGTTTCAAGGAGGTCTACCAGCTCGACGGCGGGATCGTCCGCTACGGCGAAACCTTCAAGGACCGTGGCCTCTGGGAGGGCTCCCTCTACGTGTTCGACAAGCGCATGCACCTTGAATTCAGCGGGGACGCGAAAACCATCGGCGAATGTGTGCGCTGCTCGGCGCCCACCAGCAAGTTTGAGAACTGCTCCAACGAGTCCTGCCGGACGCTCACGCTCTACTGCTCGGACTGCGCCGCCCGCCCGGAGACGCTCCGCTGCCCGGACGGCTGCGCGGCCTGAAACCCTGCGCCCTGAATCCCTGAATCCCTGAAGCCTGCGCCCTGAAGCCCCGCCATTCGGGTTCGCCGACCGACGGGGCCTTAGATCCGGCTCACCCGGTAGGCGAAGTTGGCGCCGGCGTTCGCTTCCACTTGGATGGTGAGCACTGCGCCGGCGGGCAGATACACCACGTTCACCCGTGAGCTTCCGCAACGCAGGTTCAGGTCCACCAGCTCCGTGTTCCTGTGGCTGATGGTGAATGAGACCCGCCGCGGGCTCCGGCAGGCGATGGTTAAGGCGTAGCTGCCCTCGGGCAGTTTCGCGGTTGTCTCTTCCCGTTCCTCATCCGATCCCAGGGTGCCGTAGTTGCTGTGGAACACCTGGCTCTCGGTGGCGGGGAGCACCAGCTCCACCCACGCATCCAGCTCCGCCCCGGAGACGGGCCGCCGCGTCGCAGGATCCCGCGGCAGGGCAGCGTCGGTGAACGCCGGGGAGGACGCGGACGCCGTGCCGCTGGCAAAACCGTCATCATACTCGTAGGCGCAGCCAGCCAGCGCCATAACCATCGCCAGCGTCAGGAAGAGCCGCACGGCAGTTGCGGTTGCTGTGCGAGTCCGGGGCACGCTCGGCACCGGAACAGTGGGCATGTCCTGACTTTAACCCCGACCTTGCCCGGGCGCCAGAGCCTGGCGGCGCGCAAACGAAGCGTCGCGCCGCCAGCTACTGCCCCGGCTCGTCGAAGCTGATCCGGACGCCTGCGACAGCACCGGTTCCGGGCCCTGGGACGACGCCGCCATACCGGATGAGATGAGCCGAAACAGTCCCGGGCACCAGGTCCACCAGCGCTTCCGCCGCGCTGCCGCAGTCGATGCTGCGCTCAAGAAGCGTGCCGCCCTGGCGGGCGCTGGATGACCGACAGGTGCGCATCCGGCGCCCCAACGCAGGCCGCCGTGACCTTGTACTGGCCGGCCCGTGTGACCACGCCCGAGAACCTGAATCCTCCGCTGCTGGTGTCGCCGATTCCGCCCGATCCGCCGAACAGCTGCCCGCCCGCTGAGTCGTCGAGGACGGCCCCGAGCTCCAGCAGATTGCGGGTTTCGGCGGCGACAAGGTCCGGGTCCCGGGTGGGCAACGGCGCCCTGGCCGGGTACGACCGGGCGGGAGGGCCGGACGCAGCCGGTGAGGATCCGACGTCGTCGGCGTATTCGCACCCGGCCAGTGCCGCGGCAGCGGCGGCCACTGCCAGTAGCAGTGCAGTTCGGGCCGTCCGGTGCGTTCCCCCAGTAGCAGACATGCACCGAGCCTAGCGGCGGGGCATTGGGCACAAGTCCGGCGTCCCGGCCGTGTCGGAGTGCGGGTGCTACTCCGCGGGCACCAACTGGTACCCGTAAATGAGCGGGGCATCTACGCTTGAGGCGCTGATCTGGAGCGTTCCGGCGGCGGGGACCCTGATCCGCGCCGTCTCGCGGCTGCCGTTGCAGGCCGCGCCGGCCTCGGTCAGCCGGGTGCCGTCGAGGGAGACCTCGAAGAAGGCCTTGCCGCCGCCGTCGCAGCTGACGGTCAGGACATAGGAGCCCGCGCCGATCCCGGTGGCGGTCTTGGCGATCGGATCCCGGTTGAGGATTTTTCCCGCGTCCTCGAGCACTATCCCGTCGGCCGAGGGAAGCGCCGTGGCCTTCCACGCCGGCACATCGGCCGACTCGATGGAACCGGCCGGTGAGCAAGCTGCCGCTGCCAGGACGACGGCGGCGCCCGCCGCAACGCCGAGCCCGGCGCGGCCGAACAATCGGGACGCGCGGCCGAACGACCGGCCGGCGTGCCCAATAGACCGGGGACGGCGGGGGCCGGGGAGAAGGAAGAGCATGCCTCCAACTTACCGCCGTTGCCGGTGTCCGGTTGATTCCCCGGCCGCCCTGAACGCCCCGCGGACCTGCCGGGGGCCCCTCCGGCGGACCATCCTTGACCTTGACGTAGCGTCAAGCCCTAGCATCGGATCACCGGCCCGAGGCCGGCGCCGGAGCGGAAAGGGGCAGCCAGGTGAAATGGTCAGTGCAACAGATCGCCAGAATCGCCGGGACCACAAGCCGGACGCTGCGCCACTACGACGAGATCGGACTGCTCAAGCCCAGCCGGACGGGCGAGAACGGCTACCGGTTCTACAGCCAGGCCTCGCTCGTCCGGCTGCAGCGCATCCTGCTCCTGCGGGACCTCGGGCTGGGACTCGCGGCCATCGCCGAGGTCCTCGACCACCAGCCCGATGCCGCCCAGGCGCTGGCCCGCCACCTGGACTGGCTGCGGCAGGAACAGGACCGGCTCGCGCGGCAGATCGCCTCGGTCCGGCGGACGATTGAAGCACTGGAAGAAGGAGGGCCGATCATGGCGGAGAAGATTTTCGACGGCTTTGACCACACGCAGTACAAGGACGAGGTCGAGGAGCGCTGGGGCAAGGATGCGTACGCGACGAGCGACTCCTGGTGGCGCGGGATGGGCGCCGGGGAGAAGGCCGCCTGGAAGGAGCGCTCCCGGCAGCTGGGCAGCGACTGGATCGCCGCAGCGGAGTCGGGGGCCGCGGCCGACAGCGCCGAGGCGCAGGAGCTGGCCCGGCGGCAGGTTGAATGGCTCACCGGAATTCCCGGCACACCCGCGTCGGGGCCCGCCGGCGGGCCCGGCGGCCTGAAGGGATACCTCACCGGGCTCGGCGAGATGTACGTGGCCGATGCGCGCTTTGCCGCGAACTACGGCGGCGAGGCCGGGGCGGCCTTCGTCCGTGACGCCCTGGGGATCTACGCCGCGAAGCACCTCTAGCGGCCCCCCGCCGCCGGGGCCGGGACTAAACTTGTCCGGTGACTTCCTCAACGCACTTCACGGCCGGCAATACCCCCGATGCCCCGCGCAGCGACCTGCCCGGCCTGCTCGACTCCCTGGCGGCGGACCTGCGCGGCATCGGCTACACCGTGGACGGCGTGGCCGGGCTGCTCGGTGCAGCCGCGCACAGCGCCCTGAGCCGTGACCAGCTCGTCCCCGCGCTGATCGTTACCGAGGCAGCCCGCCTCGGGGAGCCGACGACGGCGGCGCTCGCCGCCGTCGTCCGCTTCTGGCTGCTGCCCGAACCGCAGCCCGCCGCAACCCTCGACGCCGCCCTGCCCGGCATTCGCACCGCCGGCCTGCTGGAACTGGGCCTCGTGGAGCCGTCCGCGGAGGGCCTGATCCAGGCGAAAGTGGATCTTCGGCCCTACGGCTGGGACGGAACCCCCGGGGATGACGCTGTCAGCAGCGGCGGCGCGGAGCTCTGGGTCGCCAGCGACCTCGCCGCCCATCAGCGCCCCGGTGTGCTGCGCCACGACCACGTGCTCGGGATCGGGCAGGCATCCACCACCCTGGTGCAGGTCACCGCCCGCCGCCACGTGGCCCGCGCGCTGGACCTCGGCACCGGCTGCGGCATCCAGAGCTTCCACCTGCTGCACCACGCCGAGCATGTGACCGCCACGGATATCTCCGCCCGTGCCCTGGCGTTCACCCGCTTCAACCTGCTGCTCAATGCCGGCCAGCTGCATCTGGACCCCTCCGACCTGGAGGCCCGGGTGAGCCTGCGCCAGGGCTCCCTGCTCGACCCGGTGGCAGGTGAGGAGTTTGACCTGGTGGTCTCCAACCCGCCGTTCGTGATCACGCCGCGCAGCCCGGGGGAGGCCGCCGCGGACCAGTTCACCTACCGCGACGGCGGCCTGCCGGGCGATGAGATCGTCGCCGCGCTGGTCCGGGCCCTTCCCTCGGTCCTCGCCCCAGCCGGAACAGCCCAGCTGCTGGGCAACTGGGAGATCCCGGCCGGCGGAGGCTGGGACGAACGCCCGCAAAGCTGGGCGGGCCCGGACGCGGACGTCTGGTTCATCCAGCGCGAGCAGGTCAGCCCGGAACAGTACGCCGAAACCTGGCTGCAGGACGCCTCCGAGGCCCGGGACCGGCGGCTTTACCAGGACTCGTACGCCGCCTATCTGGACGACTTCGCCTCCCGCAGCGTCGAGGCGATCGGCTTCGGGATGATCTGGCTGCGGAGGCCCGCCGAAGGGGCCACCCCGGTGGTGCGGCGCTTCGAGGAGATCACCTACCCGATCGAGCAGCCCGTCGGCCCGCACCTGGGCGCCGCCGTGGAACGCGCCGACTGGCTGGCCGCCCACGACCTGGCGGCCGCGCACCTGCTGGTGGCCGAGGATGTCACCGAGGAACGGCACCAGCGCCCCGGAGCCGAACACCCCGGCGTTATCCTGTTGCGCCAGGGCGCCGGCCTCCGCCGCACCAACCTGCTGAGCACCGAGCTGGCCGGCTTCGTCTCAGCGTGCGACGGCGACCTGTCCGTCGGGCAGATCATCGGCGCCCTCGAGGCGCTGCTGGGCGGGGGCCAGGACTGGGACGCCGAGGCCTTCCGCGGCGGGGTGCTCACCGAGGTGGGCAACCTGGTCCGCGACGGGTTCCTGCTGCCCGCCTGACGCGGCCGCCGCGGGCGAGACGGCCGCGGGCGAGACGGCCGGTGCGCCCCACACCGGCGGGGCAGACGCCGCCGGAACCGCTGGGCCTGCCGCGCCCTCGCTGCCGAAACGGGGCAGGACATACGCGGCGACGGCCACGGCGGCCAGAACCCCGCCCAGTCCGGCGAGCAGGAAGCTCATCCGGATCGGCAACAGGGCGCCGAGCAGTCCGCCCAGCGCGAGCGCCCCGATGGAGACGGCCCGGGTCATTCCGCCGATGATCGCCATCGCCTGGCCGCGGCCGCTTTCCGGAATCCGCACGATCGCAATGGCCCCGAAACACGCGTTCAGCACACCGCAGGCGGCCCCCATCGCGGTGTAGGCCACGAACAAAAGTTCCATACTCGGCACGAAAGCCATGATCCCCAGGAAGGCCGAGGTCAGGGCCATCGAGGCCAGCAGCATCCGCAGCCGGGTTGGAGCGGTCCTGATCCGGCCCGCCAGCGCCGCCCCCGAGGCCATGCCAAGACCAAACGACGCGGCCAGCAGACCGTACTGCGTTTCGGTGGCGCCGAGCTCGTCGCGGGCCAGGAACACTTCCAGGACATTGGTCGCCTCGCCGACGGTGATGAAAAACAGCGCACCCAGGACCAGCGCCCAGACCAGGCCGTCCCGCCGGATCAGGCGCAGTCCGTCCAGCAGCGCAGGACTTTCCTTGCCGGCCCGTTCGGCGGCCGTGCCGCGGCGGGTCCGGATCAGCAGAGCGCCCCCGGCCATCGCCAGGTAGCACCCGCTGGCGACGGCAAACACGAGGCCGGATCCGCCCCAGCCGCTGAGCAGGCCGCCGGCTGCCGGGCCCACCATGCCGGCGATCATGATGGTGGCCTGCATGGTGCCCAGCGCCCGCGGTGTCCGTTCCTCGCCCACGATTCTGGGGAGCAGGGCCTGCCAGGTCGGCCCGGCCACGGCCTGGGCGGAATCCAGGAGGAAGGTCATGGCAAACAGCACCGGAAGGTAGTTGTCCAGAAACTGCATCCCCAGGCCCATGCCGGCGACTGCCGCGGCACTGACCAGGGACGACGCCGTCGTCAGCGTCCGTGAATCCCGGGTGTCCGCCAGTCGACCGGCCCACGGGGCCAGCAGGACCAGCGGGAGCGCCGAGCAGACCAGATAGGCCGCCACGAGCCAGGGCCCGGCAACCGCCGTCTGGCCGGCGGAGGCCAGGTTCTGCAGGTGCAGCATGACGCTGATGATGACGGCACCCATGCCGGCGGTGGCGATGAAGCGGGCGCTGCCGGCCAGGGCGAAGTCCCGGTTGCGCCAGAGGGGCTGCACGGGCCCGGAGACACCTGGCTGGTTATGAAAGACCCGTTTCATAATCAGCAAGGTACTCTGTGGCGGAATGCAGTGTCAAGCATTCCTTTCATAGTTTGGCGCTGCTCGGTAGACTGGAGGGGTGAATACAGAAACCCCAGCGGAGGAGCAGCCGGCACCTCCGGCCAGCAAACGCCGGCAGCGCCCGGAAAAGAAAGTGGAAATCACTGACCCGAAGGCGATCCGGGCACTGGCCCACGCCGCCCGGCTGGAAGTCATTTCGGAACTGTATTCCAGCCAGGTCAGCCGGACCGCCACCGAACTCGCGGCGCAGACCGGCCTGACGCCAAGCGCCATGAGCTACCACCTGCGTGCCCTGCAGAAATGGGGCATTGTGGTGCCGGCCCCCACCGCCGGGGACGCCAGGGAACGCCGCTGGAAAGCCGCGGGCACCGACTTCACCATCAACTCCGGCGGGGGAGTGGCAAGTCCCGAATTCGCCGTGCTGGATCTCGAACTGGACGCCTACCGCCGGCGCGTCAACGCCTACGCCAGGACCCGCGACGAGCGTCGCCAGCGCGGCGAGGCCGTCGACGGCCCCTCCTCCGTGGTGCTGGCCAGCAATCTGCTGTACCTGACGCCGGACCAGCGTGCGGAGTTGAACAACCGGCTCTTCGAGCTGCTGCGGGACTACGAACTGGAGGACCCGGACCACGTCCCCGAAGGCGCGGAGCGGATGGCGACCATGTGGTCGATGATCCCGGATGACCGCGGAAAGGCTCCGGCGAACCCCGCCGGCGGCGCCGCCTGACAGCTTCCCGGGCCGTCCCCGCTGCGCCGGGAGGAGGCCCGGGGCGCGGGGGTACATTACGTCCGGAAGTCGTGTCCGGGAGCCCGTCGTTTCAGGCTGAATGCGCGGTAATCCGCAAAATATGGTGAACTAGGCGGGTATGGGCGCATCTGCCCGAGCAACCTTTTTCTGTAGGAGCACCGTGCCAAGTAAGGCCAAAACCGGTAAGAAACTCGTGATTGTCGAGTCTCCGGCCAAGAGCAAGACCATCGCCAAGTACCTCGGCGAGGGCTTCATTGTGGAGGCCTCCGTTGGTCACATCCGGGACCTTCCCCAGCCCTCGGAACTGCCGGCGGAACTGAAGAAGACCTCGGTGGGCAAGTTCGCCGTCGACATCGACAACGACTTCAAGCCGTACTACGTGGTGTCCCCGGACAAGAAGAAAAAGGTCGCCGAACTCAAGGCCCAGCTCAAAGACGCCGACGCTCTTTATCTCGCAACCGATGGGGACCGCGAGGGCGAGGCCATCGCGTGGCACCTGCTGGAAGTGCTCAAGCCCAAGGTGCCGGTCTACCGGATGACCTTCGGTGAAATCACCAAGGAAGCCATCCACCGAGCCATGGACAACCTGCGCGACGTGGACCAGGACCTGGTGGACGCGCAGGAAACCCGCCGTGTGCTGGACCGCATCTACGGGTATGAAATCTCCCCGGTGCTGTGGCGCAAGGTCGCCCGCGGCCTCTCCGCCGGCCGCGTGCAGTCCGTGGTGACCCGTATGGTGGTGGACCGCGAGCGTGAGCGGATGGCCTTCAAGTCGGCCTCCTACTGGGACCTGACCGGCCAGTTCGGCGCCGGATCCGGTTCCTTCAAGGCCAAACTGGCCATGGTCGACGGCGCAAAGGTCGCCAGCGGCCGGGACTTCAACGACAGCGGTGAGCTCACCTCCCGCAACGCCGTGCACCTGAACGAGGAACTCGCCACCTCCCTCGCCGCCGGACTGCAGGACGCCGATTTCCGCGTCCGCTCCGTCGACACCAAGCCCTACACGCGCCGCCCGGCCGCACCGTTCACCACCTCGACGCTGCAGCAGGAAGCGGGCCGCAAGCTGCGCTTCTCCTCCAAGAGCACCATGCAGGTGGCCCAGCGGCTGTACGAAAACGGCTACATCACCTATATGCGTACGGACTCCTCCGCGCTGAGCAACGAGGCCGTCACGGCCGCCCGGCGCCAGGCTTCCGAGCTGTACGGCCCGGAATACGTCCCCGGTTCCCCGCGTGTCTACAGCGGCAAGGCAGCCAACGCGCAGGAGGCCCACGAGGCCATCCGTCCCGCCGGCGACTCCTTCCGCACCCCGGCCCAGGTCGCCAAGCAGCTCTCCGGCGACGAGTTCCGCCTCTACGAGCTGATCTGGAAGCGCACCGTCGCCTCGCAGATGGCCGATGCCAAGGGCTCCACCGCCACGATCCGCCTTGGCGCGGTCGCAGCCGACGGCCGCGACGCCGAGTTCTCGGCCTCCGGCACCGTCATCACCTTCCCCGGCTTCCTCGCCGCCTACGAGGAAGGCAAGGATGAAAGCCGCGGCGACGACGAGTCCGAGGAAGCCCGCCGGCTGCCCAACGTGGCCAAGGACGACGCGCTCACCGCCTCGGAGATCGCCGCCGTCGGACACGACACCTCCCCGCCGCCGCGCTTCACCGAAGCGTCGCTGACCGCCGAGCTGGAAAAGAAGGGCATCGGCCGCCCCTCCACCTACGCCTCCACCATCTCCACCATCCAGGACCGCGGCTACGTCCGGAAGCAGGGCTCGGCGCTGGTCCCGAGCTGGATCGCGTTCTCCGTGATCCGGCTGCTGGAGCAGCACTTCCACGACTACGTGGACTACGAGTTCACCGCCGACATGGAAGCGGACCTCGACAAGATCGCCAACGGCCAGGCTGAGGGACCCG
Source organism: Arthrobacter sp. U41 (assembly GCF_001750145.1). Classification (NCBI taxonomy): domain Bacteria; kingdom Bacillati; phylum Actinomycetota; class Actinomycetes; order Micrococcales; family Micrococcaceae; genus Arthrobacter; species Arthrobacter sp. U41. The sequence goes on along the minus strand of NZ_CP015732.1, from coordinate 537,358 downwards.
CCTGGCTCAAGCACTTCTACTACGGCGAGGATTCCGAGCCCGGCCTGTTGAGCATCGTCAACAACCTCGGCGAGATCGACGCCCGCGAAATCAACTCCATTCCGATCACCGAAGGCATCACGCTGCGCGTCGGGAAGTTCGGCCCGTACCTGGAAAGCTCCGTCCCGACGGTCGATCCGAAGACCGGCGAAGTGGTGGAGGCCGCCCGCGCCAACGTCCCCGAGGACCTGGCCCCGGATGAGCTGACCGCGGCCAAGGCTGTAGAGCTGATGGAAACCGCTGCGCCCGAAGAGCGGGTGCTCGGGGAGGACCCGCACACCGGGCACACCGTCGTGGCCAAGAACGGCCGCTACGGCGCCTATGTCACCGAGATCATTCCGGAAATGACCGAGGAACAGCTCGCCAACCAGCCGGTGGAGTACTACAAGAACGGCAAGCCCAAGCCGCCGAAGAAGCCCGTGAAGGCCAAGCCCCGCACCGGGTCGCTGTTCGCCTCCATGAGCGTGGACACCATAACCCTGGACGAGGCCCTGCAGCTCATGAGCCTGCCCCGGGTGCTCGGCCAGGACGCCGAGGGCAACCCGATCACGGTGCAGAACGGCCGCTTCGGACCGTACCTGAAAAAGGGCACGGACTCCCGGTCCATCGGCTCCGAAGAGGAAATCTTCACGATCACGCTGGAGCAGGCGCTGGAGATCTACTCCCAGCCGAAGCAGCGCGGCGCCCGCGCCGCCGTCCCGCCGCTGGCGGAGTTCGGCCCGGACCCGGTCTCGGAGAAAAACATTGTGGTGAAGGAAGGCCGCTTCGGCCCGTACATCACCGACGGCGTCACCAACATCACCGTGCCGCGCTCCACCGCGCTGGAGGAGCTCACCCGGGAGCAGGCCGTGGAACTCCTCGCGGAAAAGCGCGCCAGGGGCCCGGTCAAGCGCACGACCACGGCCCGGAAGGCCCCGGCCCGCAAGGCCGCCGCCAAGAAGTAGCTCAGCCACACCGGGGTCGCCGGAAGCGTGCGGGTTCGCTGGAAGTTTTCCGGGGGATTCGAAGGCTTCCGGCGATTTCGCGTTTGCGGACCCGGGCGCAACGTGATCGAGTAGGAACATGACTGAACAGCCCGATCACTTGGACCTCCAGCCGCTGAATGACCTCGAAGAGAAGCTTGCCCGGGGGGAGGAGCCGGACGCCAACCCCGTTGACGTCATCCTCGCCTTCCTCAACAACGAGGTCTACATTGTCAGCTCCGACCCGCTCGAAGGAGCCGACTCACAGGTCGAGCCGCTGGTGCTGGCCAACTCCTCCGGGAAGCCCGTGCTGGCCGTGTTCTCCCACCCGAACCGTGTCACCGAGCAGTATCTGGCGGCCGCACCCAACGTGCTCGGCACCCAGGGCGCCGCGATCCTCGGCAACCTCGGCGATGAGCTCGGCATGGTCATCAATCCCGGCGCAGCGTTCGGTTTCGAAATCGATCCGGAAGGCGTTGCGAACATCCGCCGCGACTTCAAGCCCGCTGACGAGGACGACGAGACCGGCGGCCAGGACGGTCCGCCCCGCGAGGGCTAAGACCTGACCCGCGGACAGCCGGCCCCACGAGGGATAACACCCCGGCCAGGCGGCCGGACGCAACAGGGACAAGTCTGGGATAAGGCCCCAGCCAGGACGGCCCGCCCTGAGCCGACAGCCGGGGCGCGGCCGGTCCGTTAGGCGGGCCGCGGTGCCCGGGGAATAATGGCACTATGCGTCTTGGCGTCCTCGATATTGGATCAAACACCGTCCACCTCCTGCTCGTGGATGCCCACCCTGGCGCGCGCCCCGTGCCCTTTGCCTCGCACAAGCGCCCGCTGTCCCTGGTGCAGTTCCTCGAGAGCGACGGCAGCATCAACGACGCCGGGCAGCATGAGCTGATCGAGTTCGTCCTCGAAGCGTGGGATTTCGCGGCCAAGCACAAAGCCGATGACCTGCTGGCGTTCTGTACCTCCGCGATCCGCGAGGCCACCAACGGGGCCGCTGTCCTGGCCCGCGTCAAGCATGAGACCACCGTGACGCTGCGGGAACTGACCGGCAGCGAGGAAGCGTCGATGACGTTCTTCGCCGTGCGCCGCTGGTACGGCTGGGGCGCCGGGCCCGTGCTGAACCTGGACATCGGCGGCGGTTCCTTCGAAATGGCCTACGGCGAGGATGAACTCCCCGAACTCGCGACGTCCGTCCCGCTGGGAGCGAGCCGGCTCACCCGGGACTGGCTGCAGGAGGATCCGCCCTCGGCCAAGAGTGTCAAAGACCTTCGCCGCTATATCCGGGCCACGCTCAAGCCCGTCGTGCGCGACTTCGCGAGGCTCGGCAAGGCGAACCACGTGGCGGGCACCTCCAAGACTTTCCGCTCGCTGGCACGGATCGCCGGGGCAGCGCCCAGCGGCGCCGGCCCCTACGTCAAACGCGAGCTGTTCGCCACGGACCTGGGCCTCTGGGCGCAGCGCATCTCCGCCATGGAGGTGGAGGACCGGCTGAACCTTCCCGGTGTCTCCGAAGCCCGCGCCCCCCAACTGCTGGCAGGGGCCCTGGTGGCCGAGGCCGCCCTCGAAATGTTTGAGTTTCCGAGCCTGGAGATCTGCCCCTGGGCGCTCCGTGAAGGGCTGATCCTCCGCCGGCTGGATCAGCTGGTCTTTGAGGGTCCGCTGCAGCCCGCACCGCACGTGACCCAGACCGACCACCCCGCCGAGCCGCAGTCACCCGACGCGGAGGCGCCGGGGGCGGCCGAGGTAGCGCTGGCTGGCCCGCCGACGTCCGGTGACTCCACGCGGGCCTGATGTCGTGCCGGCCCGCTGCCAGGCATAGGGCCGAGACCGGGATGGCCTGATGTAGGCCGGGGATGTCGATCCGGACGCAGGCCGTTCGTCTAATAGGTGAGAGGCCGGCAGGGAGCCGGCCGGTTCGTCAAGGAGGGCAGCAGCAATGGCACAGTATCTGCTCAGCGTTTACCAGCCCGTCGGCCCCGCACCGGACCCGGAATTTCTTGAGCCCATCATGCGGGACGTCGACGCCCTGAACCGTGAAATGCAGGACGCCGGCGCCTGGGTGTTTGGCGCCGGTCTGCATCCCACCGACACCGCCACTGTCGTGCGGGCGCAGGGCACCGAAGTGCTCATTACGGACGGTCCCTTCGCCGAGACCAAGGAGCATCTCGGCGGGTTCACCGTCATCGAGGCGGAGGACCTGGACGCCGCACTGGGCTGGGCCGGCAAACTGGCCCGCGCCACGACCCTTCCCATCGAAGTGCGGCCCATCCAGCACTAGGCAGTACCGGGAATGGTCCGCGAAGAAGCGCCCGCCGCGCCGGCGCCGGTACCGGCGTCGGAGGCGGACATCGCCGGTGTCTTCCGGCAGGAATACGGGCGCGCTGTCGCCGTGCTGACGCGAGTGCTGGGGGATATCGACGCCGCCGAGGATGCCGTCCAGGAGGCCTTTTCCCTCGCCGTCCAGCACTGGCCCTCCACCGGGATCCCGCCCAGCCCCCCGGCTGGATCATCACCGCGGCCCGGAACCGGGCGATCGACCGGTTGCGCCGGGAGGGCGGGCGCGAGGACAAACAGCTCAAGGCTGCCTGGCTGCAGGCGGTTAATTCCCCGGCAGTGCGGACGCCCGAGGAACACGTGATCACGGAACTCTCCCGGGAGGGCGCGGTGGACGATGACCGGCTGCGGCTGATTTTCACCTGCTGCCACCCCGCCCTGGCCGCCGACGTCCAGGTGGCCCTGACGCTGCGGCTGCTCGGCGGACTCACGACGGCGGAAACCGCCCACGCCTTCCTGGTGCCGGAAACCACCATGGCCCAGCGCCTGGTCCGGGCCAAGGCGAAGATCCGGGATGCCCGGATTCCGTACCGGGTGCCCGCGCGGGGCGGAACTTCCGGCACGCCTGCCGCCGGTGCTCGCGGTGGTGTACCTCATCTTCAACGAGGGCTACAGCTCCAGCTCCGGCGGGCCCCTGATCCGGGATGACCTTTGCCGGGAGGCGATCAGGCTGGGCCGCCTGTGGGACCGCGCCCTGATCGCGGAAGGCCAGGGGCTGGTGCGTCATTGTCTGCGGCGGAACCGGCCCGGGCCGTACCAGCTGCAGGCCGCGATCAGCGCCGTGCACAGCGGTCCGCGCCGGCGGGACAGCCGGAGTGCCGCCCGGCGCACCAGCCGCAGAGCCCGGTGCCGGGCCGGGCCCGGTGGCGTCCTCCGGAGCGGGAGGCGCCCGTTAACGGCGAAGGCACCGGCGGTCCGCTGCGGGAAAATGGGGGAAAACCCGCTGCAGACCACCGGTGCCGGAGCAGACATCCGCATGCCTGCCGCATCACTCGCACCCTCAATGGGGTAACCACCACGCTACTCACGGAGTTTGTGAAGACCCTGACCCCGGGATGTGAGCTGGCTGTGAATCGGGCCGGACTGCAATGATGGGGGCATGAGTAACCGAATCGCATTCCTGGGCTGTGGATCAATGAACGAGGCCATCATGGGCGGCCTGATCGCGGGCGGCACCGACCCGGCGGATATCGTCGCCACGGTCCGCCGCGCCGCACGGGCCGACGAACTCGCCAAGAGGCACCATGGCATCACGGCCATCGCCGGAGAGGAAGAGCCGGAGAACAACAAGCAGGCGGCCACCGGCGCCGACGTCGTGATCCTGGGCGTCAAGCCCATAGGGATCGCGGACCTGGCCCGTGAAATCGGCGATTCGCTGGCGCCGGACACGATCGTCATCAGCGTCGCAGCCGCGGTGTCGCTGGAGCAGCTGGAATCGGCGCTGCCGGCCGGCCAGCCCGTGATCCGGAGTATGCCCAACACCCCGGCGCAGCTGGGCCGGGGCGTCATTTCCGTGTCACCGGGCACGCACTGCTCCCCGGCGCAGCTCCAGCTGGCCAAGGACGTCCTGGCATCCGCGGGCACCGTCGTCGAGATCCCCGAGCACCAGGTCGACGCGCTGTCCGCGATCAGCGGCTCCGGCCCGGCCTACGCGTTCTACCTGGCCGAAGCGATGGCGGACGCCGGCGTCGAACTGGGACTGGACCCTGAGCTGTCGCGGCTGATTGCCCGCGAAACCGTCGCCGGCGCGGGCCTCATGCTGGCTGAGCCGGGCGCGGATCCGGCGGCGCTGCGCAAGGCCGTCACCAGCCCCAACGGCACCACCGAACGCGCCATCGCCAGCTTTGACGCGCGCGGCCTGCCCGCGATCATTGCCGAGGGCGCCCGAGCCGCGTCCACCCGGGCCGCGGAGATCACCCGGCAGCTCGGCTAGCCCGGCTAAGCGCGTGACGCTGACCGTACCGGGTGGCAGGATAGGACGCATGGAACTGCACATCACAGGGGATCCCGCGGCGGACAAACTACTCGGCGATGACGCGTTTGCGCTGCTCACCGGCATGCTGCTCGACCAGCAGGTGACCATGGAATCGGCCTTTGCCGGTCCCGAAAAGATCCGTACGCGCATCGGATCCATGGACCCCTCCATGATCGCCGGATACGATCCGCAAGCGTTCGTCGAGGTGTTCAAAGAACGCCCTGCCGTCCACCGGTTCCCCGGATCCATGGCCGGCCGCGTCCAGGCCCTTGCCGAAACGGTGCACCGTGACTGGAACGGCGACGCTTCTGCCATCTGGACTCAGGGGGAGCCCGACGGGCAGGAGGTGCTGCGCCGGCTCAAGGCGTTGCCGGGATTCGGCGAGCAAAAGGCGAAGATCTTCCTGGCGCTGCTCGGAAAGCAGTGTGGACTCCAAGCTGAAGGCTGGCGAGAGGCCGCCGGCCACTATGGCCAGGAGAACGCCTTCCTGTCCGTCGCTGACATTGTGGATCCGGAGTCGCTGAGCAAGGTGCGGGCCAGCAAGCAGGCAAGCAAGGCCGCCGCGAAGGCGGCGAAGACCGCCGGGCCCTGATTCTGCGGCAGCTGAGCCAGCAACGCCGGGAGAACGCGCCCGACGGCAGAGGAAACCCAGCGCGTGGAGGTCGGGACCGTGAATGAACAGCCGGCAGGACGACTCCTTTCCCTCTGGACCGCCACCGGCGGAGCCGCCACATACGCGTCCCTCGACGCGTGCCTGGACGTGGACGTTGCCGTGATTGGCGGCGGCATCGCAGGGCTGACTGCCGCGCTGGCCCTGAAAAGGGCGGGCAAGACGGTGGCCGTGCTGGAGGCGGCGCGGGTGGGCACCGGCGTCACCGGGAACACGACGGGCAAGGTCACCTCCCTGCACCGGCTTGCCTACTCCGAACTTGCGGCCCGCCACGGCGCCGGCACCGCCGCCACCTACGGGCAGGCCAACGAGGCAGCAATTGAACACATTGCGGGCGTCGTGGCGGCGGAGGGAATCGACTGCGGCTTCCGGCGGGTTGCCAATTACACCTATGCCGAATCCGGGTCTGCGCTTGCGCTGGTCCGGGAGGAAGCGGCGCTGGCCGGATGGCTGGGGCTGCCGGCGTCCTTCACGAGAGACGTACCGCTGCCCTTCGCGGTCACGGGCGCCGTCCGTTTCGACGGCCAGGCTCAGATCCACGCGCTCAGGTACGTGCAGGGCCTGGCCCGGGCCGTGAACGGGGATGGCAGCTTCGTCTTTGAGGAGTCACCTGCGACGGGTTTCCGGGACGGCGCTCCGGCCGTGGTGGATACAGGGCGGGGATCCGTCCGGGCGAAGGACATCATTGTCGCGACGAACCTGCCGATCGGAGACAACGGACTCTTCGCCGAGCGATGCTACGCGCACCGCTCGTATATCGTCGCCGGCCGCAGCGCAGTTCCTCCGCTGGACGCAACCTTCGTCAGCGTTGATGAGCCGATGCGCTCCATCTTGACCGTCGACGTCGAGGACACCAGCTACGTGCTGGCCGGCGGTGAAGGACACCGGGCCACCGAAAGCGTTGATTCCGCCGAACGGTACCAGCGGCTCGCGGCTTTTGTCCGTGACCGCCTGGGCGCCGGGGAGATCGCCTTCCGCTGGTCCACCCAGGATGCCATGCCTGCGGACGGGCTTCCCTACGTAGGCCTTATGGCTCCGGAGTCCCGGCATGTCCACGTGATCACCGGCCTGCGAAAATGGGGCCTCACCAATGGCACTGCCGCTGCCCTGATCCTCCGCGACAGGCTGTGCGGCAGCGATAACCCGTGGGCCGCAGTTTTCGACAGCACCAGAAGCGCCCGTGCAACGCGTGCGGTGGCGGCGCGCCGGACGGAGGGGGTGCCGGGCGACGACGGTGCCGCTCCGCCCGCTGCGGCTCCGCTTGCGGCGCCGCGGGAGGTAGCCCTGGAGGTAGCTCCGGGAGAGGGGAAGGTGGTGGACGTCAAAGGGGCTGCAACTGCCATCTACGTCAGTCCCGCGGGGGACGTCCAAGCGGTCTCGGCCATCTGCACGCACCTTGGCTGCACCGTGGAGTTCAATCCGTCGGACGTGACGTGGGACTGCCCGTGTCACGGCTCACGTTTCAGCACTGACGGCACCGTTATCCAGGGGCCGGCCACGAGGAACCTGGCCGCCGGCCCGGGCCTGGACGCCACCGACTCCACCCGCGGAGGCGCATAGCCCCGGGGTGCGGTCGCCGGTGCTGGCACCGGGTGGGCGGGCTAGGGCCGGGCGGCGAACCGTTCCAGCAGGTCCACGTGCCCGGAAACGATGAGCATGTCCCGTGAGGAAACCTTCGTCTCCGGCCGGGCGTAGGTGAAGTCCTCGCCGGGGGACTTCACCCCCACAATCGTGACCCCGTACTTGGAACGGACCTTGGACTCGTCCAGCGTGAAGCCCACGGTTTCGCGCGGCGGGTACATCTTCACGATCGCGAAGTCGTCGTCAAATTCGATGAAGTCCAGCATGCGACCGGAGACCAGGTGCGCGGCCCGGACCCCGGCGTCGGCCTCCGGATAGATCACGTGGTTGGCGCCGATCCGGGTCAAGATCTTGCCGTGCGAGGGCGTGATCGCCTTGACCCAGAGGTGCTCGATGCCGAGGTCCACGAGGTTCACGGTGATCAGCACCGAGGACTCGATCGAGGTGCCCACCCCGACGACGGCGGAGCTGAACTCCTGCGCGCCGAGCTGGCGGAGGGCATCGATGTTGGTGGCGTCAGCCTCGACGACGTGCGTCAGGACGCCGGACCATTTCTGCACCAGGTTGCGGTCGCGTTCGATGGCCAGCACCTCGCGGCCCTGCTTGACCAGCTGTTCTGCGGTGGAGGAGCCGAAACGGCCCAGCCCGATGACCAGGACGGGCGCGTTGTGGGCGGGGCGGTTGACTGCGCTGGATGAACTAGCCAATGATCGGTCTCTCTTCCGGGTAGTGATATAGCTGGCTGCGCTGGCGCAGGGCCAGGGCAGCGGCAAGGGTGACGGTCCCGACGCGCCCGGCGAACATCAGGGTGGTGAGGACGTAGACACCCGACGGCGGCAGCTCGGCACTGAGGTTCGTGCTGAGGCCCACCGTGGCGAAAGCGGAAATGGTCTCAAAGAGCACCCGGTCCAGGGACTCCCCGCTGATGTGAAGCAGCACCATGGCCGACACGGCGACCAGTGTGGCGCCGGCGACGATGACCGAGATGGCCACGCGCATGGTTCCCTCCGGGATGGTGCGGCCGTACACCTTCACGTCGGAGTCGCCGCGGGCCTCGGCCAGGATCGCCAGGAACATCACCGCGAGGGTGGTCACCTTGATGCCGCCGGCGGTCGACGCCGAGCCGCCGCCGGCGAACATCAGGGCGTCGGTCAGGAGCATGGTGGTGGAATCCATGCTGTTCTGGTCCACTAGGTTGAAGCCGCCGGAACGGGTCATAACGGACGCGAAGAGCGAATGGATGACCTTGTCGGCGTCGTTCATGCCGCCGATGGTCCTCACGTTTTCCCATTCCATCAGCCCCCACAGCACCGTGCCTGCCAGCAGCAGGATCAGCGAGACCTGGATGGTCAGTTTGGTGTGCAGGTTCCATTTCTTCCAGTTCAGGCCGTTCTGCTGCAGCACCATCACCACCGGGAAACCCAGGCTGCCGAGGAAGACCCCGACCATCAGCGGGACGAGGATCCACAGGTCCGTCTCATAGGGCACGATCCCGTCCGAGTGCGGCGTGAAACCGGCGTTGTTGAAGGCCGAAATCGCGTAGAACACACCGTGCCAGACGGACTGGCCGAAGCTTTCGCCCAGCATCAGGAACCGCGGGATCAGCGCCAGTGCCAGGGTGGCCTCGATGACCACGGAGGTAACGATGACGATCCGCAGCAGGGTGCCGACCTCCCCAAGGCGGCCGGCGTTCATGGCCTCCTGGGCGATCAGCTTGCCGCGGACACCCAGCTTCTTGCTGACCATCAGCGCCAGCAGCGAGGCCAGGGTCAGGGTGCCCAGGCCGCCGACGAAGATGCCGATCAGGATGACCAGCTGGCCGAAGAAGGACCAGTGCACGGCCGTGGACACGACGGTCAGGCCCGTCACGCAGACGGCGGACACGGCAGTGAACATCGCCTGGTGCAGCGGGGTGAAATCGCCGGTCGCAGAGGAAACCGGCAGGGACAGCAGGCCAGTAAAGATCAGGATCACCAGGCCGAAGGCGGTCAGCGCCAGCCGGGCCGGGGTCGCGTTGGCGATGTTGTCGATGAAGTCGCGAAGGCGTGTGAAGATCCACAGGCCTTCCCGCTCTGGAGTGCCGGGGTGCCAGTTGGCCGGGCTCCGGGACCTCGACTGGCTCTGCGTCATGTGTGGCTTATCCTCGCTTGAAACTGCTTCCTTCAGTAGTAAACCACTAAACCCGCGCAATGACAGGGGAACGGGGCCCCGCGCTCGGGTAGCCTGTGACTGATGACATACCTGCCGGGGCTCGCAAAGACCGCACTGCCAACGACGGTGGTGTGGGATCCTTCCATGACCGCCTACAACTTTGGCCACAGCCACCCGATGGCCCCGGAACGGATGGAGCTCACCGCCAGGCTGGCCGGAAGCCTCGGTCTGCTGGATTTGGAACACGTCACGGTCGCGGCGCCGGACGTCGCCACCGACGCGGAGCTGAGCACCGTCCACAGCCCGGAGTTCGTCGCCGCCGTGCGGCGCGTGAGCGCCGATCCCGGAACCCCGGATCTGGAGCGCGGCCTCGGTACCGAGGATGACCCGGCGTTCGCCGGCATGCACGAGGCTAGTGCCCGGCTGGCCGGCGGCTCCCTCCTGGCCGCCTCCGCCATCCTGGACGGCAGCGCTGTCCGGGCGGTGAACTTCGGCGGCGGCATGCACCACGCGGCCCGCGAACGCGCGAGCGGTTTCTGCATCTACAACGACGCCGCCCTCGCCATCCAGCGGCTGCTCGACGGCGGCATGCAGCGTGTGGTCTACATCGACATCGACGCCCACCACGGCGACGGCACCCAGTCGATCTTCTGGGATGACCCGCGCGTGCTGACGATCTCCCTGCACGAGACGGGGCTGACCCTCTTCCCGGGCACCGGCTACGCCAACGAGATCGGCGGGCCCAATGCCCAGGGCAGCGCCGTGAACGTGGCCCTGCCTGCCGGTACGGGGGACGGCGGCTGGCTCCGGGCCTTCCACGCCGTGGTTCCGCAGCTCGTGGGCGCCTTCGAGCCCGAGGTCATCGTGAGCCAGCACGGCTGCGACTCCCACCGGCTGGACCCGCTCACGCACCTTAACATCAGCGTCGATGCCCAGCGGGAGGCCGCCACCGCCATCGGCAACCTTGCTGCCCGCTACTGCGAGAACCGCTGGATCTCCACCGGCGGCGGGGGCTACAACGTCATCACCGTGGTGCCGCGGGCCTGGAGCCACCTGATCGCCATCGCCGCCGGCCGCCCGGTCCCGCTCCGCACCCCCGTGCCGGAGGACTGGCGCAGCTACGTGAAGGAAAAGTACGGGGCCAAGTACGGGGTCGACGCACCGGAGATGATGGGCGACGGCGTCGACCTCTGGTGGCGCTCCTGGGAAGTCGGCTTCGACCCGAACGACGAAGTGGACCGGACGGTGATGGCCACCCGCAAGGAAGTCTTCCCGCTCTACGGACTGGACCCCTGGTTCGACTAGGCAGCGGGCTGACCGGCAGCGGCGGCCTGGGCGCCGGGCTTCTCGGTCTGGAACACAACCCCGGCCGCGCCGATGATCCAGCCCAGCAGCGAGAGCGAAAACGCACCGATCAGGTCGGTGGAGGCGGTGCCCTTCACCAGCCACACGCCAAGCACCAGCAGCCCGATGACGAGATACACCATCAGCGCCGCGATGACCCGGCCGGACAGCTTCGTGGTGATCCCGCCGGCGTCGAACGTGCCGGCCCGGGCCTGAACGGCAGCCTCCTCGTTGCCGCCCTGCTCCTCCCGGCGGACCTCGGCAATCGTGAAGCCGAGCGCTGAAGCGGTCAGCGAGCTCAGCGAGGTGGAAAGCACCCCGGCGGCGCAGACGACGGCGCCGTTCAGCCGGGGAGGGGTACCCGGCACCTCCGGGACGAACACCCAGACCTGGGCCAGCACGCTGCCCCAGACGATCACGAACAGGGCCAGGAACACCGCGGCGATGATGTTGAAAAGCTGTTTCCGGAAGAAATCCGCCATGGTCGTCCACTCCTCTGCGTCGGTAGGCTGCGGCCTCATCTGCCGGGAAGGCGGTGCGTCCGTTCTAGCACCGGGCACGGTCCGGGGCAATGCCCGGCGGCTGGGGCCCGGGGGCGGCAATTAGTGGATGCCATCCGGCGTATATGTCGCTAGTGTGGAGGGCATGGTGACAGACGACGTATTTGCCGTCATTGCTGAGGCAACCCGGCGTGACATTCTGGTATCCCTCCGCAAGGGGGACAAAGCAGTGGGGGAGCTGGTCCAGGAGCTCGAGGCCAGCCAGCCCACCATTTCCAAGCACCTGAAAGTACTCCGCGAAGCGGACCTGGTGAGCATGCGCGCCCAGGGCCAGAAGCGCTACTACACCCTCAATCCCAAGCCGCTGGCCGGGATCGCAAGCTGGCTGGAGACCTTCGACGTCGCCGGAGCCGCCGCGCCGGAGCCGTCGCCTGAACCCTCGCCTGAACCGTCGCCGGTGCGGACCGCGGAACCCCGGCTGCGGCCGGTCCCGGACTCCCTGGCCGCCGCCACCTCTGCAGCCCCTGCCCCCGCCGCTTCCGCCCCCGCACCAGGCGCCGCCGCGGCCCTCGCCGGTCGGCCCGCCGGCAGCCCGCTGAGTCCCGCCGTCGTGATTCCGGTCGGCACGGCAGGCGAGGACAAAATGCCGCAGCAGATCGGCCGGACCGTCGGCCGGGCCGCCACCAGGGCCGCTGATCTGCTGGCCAGCCTGCCGAAATTCGGCCGCAGGAAATAATCCGGCACGTTTGTGTCCCGCGCCACCGCGTTTTTGTCACACGGGGCGCCACCCGGCCCCCGAATGGAATCCCTGCCGGCCCGGTGCAAGTATGGAACGGCTTGTTTGTTGCGCCCAGTGTCGGGCGCCAAGGTTAGGGAGTTGCAGTGGACGCACGGCTTGAAGCCATCCGGGACACAGTGCTGGCCCGGAATCCCGGCGAAGGGGAGTTCCACCAGGCAGTCACCGAGGTCTTCGAAAGCCTCGGTCCGGTGCACGACCGCCACCCGGAGTTCCTCGAAGGTGCCGTGCTCGAGCGGCTCTGCGAGCCCGAACGGCAGATCATTTTCCGGGTCCCGTGGGTCGACGACGCGGGCACCTTCCAGATCAACCGCGGCTTCCGCGTCGAGTTCAGCTCGGCCCTGGGACCCTTCAAGGGCGGCCTGCGGTTCCACCCCTCGGTGAACCTGGGCATCGTGAAGTTCCTCGGTTTCGAGCAGATCTTCAAGAATGCCCTGACCGGCATGCCGATCGGCGGCGGCAAGGGCGGCTCGGACTTCGACCCCCGCGGACGCTCCGACGCCGAGATCATGCGCTTCTGCCAGTCCTTCATGACCGAGCTGTACCGCCACATCGGCGAGTACACGGACGTCCCGGCCGGGGACATCGGCGTCGGCGGCCGCGAAATCGGCTACCTCTTCGGGCAGTACAAGCGGATCACCAACCGGTACGAATCCGGCGTCCTCACCGGTAAGGGCATCTCCTGGGGCGGCTCGCTGGTGCGGCCCGAAGCCACCGGCTACGGCACCGTGATCTTCACCGAGGAAATGCTCAAGACCCGCGGCCAGTCCTTCGACGGCCAGCGCGTGGTGGTCTCCGGCTCCGGCAACGTCGCCATCAACGCGATCGCCAAGGCCCAGTCACTCGGGGCCACCGTCGTCGCCTGCTCCGACTCCTCCGGCTACGTCGTGGACGAGGCCGGGATCGACGTCGAGCTGCTGCGCCAGATCAAGGAGGTCGAGCGCGGACGCCTCAAGGACTACGAGGCCCGGCGCTCCGCCGTCTCCTACGTGGAAGGCGGCTCCGTCTGGGACATCGATGCGACCGTCGCGCTGCCGTGTGCCACCCAGAACGAGCTCGACGGCGACGCCGCCGCCCGGCTGGTCCGCAACGGGCTGCTGGCGGTGGGGGAGGGCGCCAACATGCCCTCGACCCCGGAGGCCGTCGCGGTCTTCCAGGAAGCCCGCATCCTGTTCGGGCCGGGCAAGGCTGCAAACGCGGGCGGCGTGGCCACCTCCGCGCTGGAAATGCAGCAGAACGCGAGCCGCGACTCCTGGACCTTCGCACACACCGAGGAACGGCTCACCGAGATCATGATCGGGATCCACGACCGCTGCGCCGCCACCGCGGACGAGTACGGGGACCCGGGGAACTACGTGCTGGGCGCGAACATCGGCGGCTTCGTGAAGGTGGCCGACGCCATGCTCGCCCAGGGGCTCATCTAGGACTGACTGAACCCGGCGCCTGGGACTGGCTATACCCGGCGCAGGCGCCTGCGCCGGGACAACAATGGCGGCAGTGTTTTTCGACAAACACTGCCGCCATTGCCATTCCCGCGGGGTAATTGTTTTGCGCGGGCTGTGCGGGGGTTACTTGTTCAGCAGCCGCACGTGGTCCGGGGTCAGCTCCGAGATCCGGCTGACGCCGAGCAGGGCCATGGTGCGGAGCATGTCCTTTTCCAGGATCTCGATGGCCCGGTCCACTCCGGCCCGCCCGCCGGCCATGAGCCCGTACAGGTAGGCGCGGCCGATCAGCGTGAAGTCGGCGCCCAGGGCCAGGGCGGCGATGATGTCCGCGCCGCTCATGATGCCGGTGTCCAGGATGATCGCCGCGTCGGAGTTGTCCGCCTTGAAAGCCGCCGAGACCTCCGGGAGCAGGTGGAACGGGATCGGGGCGCGGTCCAGCTGGCGTCCCCCGTGGTTGGACAGCACCACGCCGTCGGCCCCGTGGTCCACCACCTTGCGGGCGTCCTCCACGGTCTGGATGCCCTTGACCACGAGCTTGCCCTTCCACGTCTCGCGCAGCCAGTCGAGGTCCTCGAACGTCAGGGTGGGGTCAAACATCGAGTTGATCAGGTCCGCGACGGTGCCGGTGTAGCGGGACAGCGACGCGAAGGTCAGCGGCTCGTGCGTGAGGAAGTTGAACCACCACGCCGGCCGGTAGGAGGCATCCAGGACGGTCTTGATCGTCAGCGCCGGCGGGATGGTCATGCCGTTGCGGACGTCGCGCAGCCGGGCCCCGGCGACGGCGGTGTCCACGGTGACCATAAGAGTGTCGTTGCCGGCCTTGGCCGCGCGTTCGATCAGCTCCAGCGAGCGGTCCCGGTCCGTCCACAGGTAGAGCTGGAACCAGTTGCGGCCATCCGGTGCGGCAGCGGCCACATCCTCGATGGAGGCCGTGCCCATGGTGGAGAGGGTGTACGGGATGCCGGCGGCCGCGGCGGCCTGGGACCCGGCGTACTCGCCCTCGGACTGCATCATCCGGGTGAAGCCGGTCGGCGCGATGCCCACCGGGAGCCGGGAGGACCTGCCCAGGATGTCGGTGCTGAGGTCGATGCTGGAGACGTCGCGCAGGATGCCGGGCCGGAACTCGATGTCCAGGAACGCCTCACGGGCCCGGCGCAGCGTGATCTCGGCCTCGGCAGCGCCGTCGGTGTAGTCGAACGGGGCCTGCGGTGTGCGGCGCTTGGCCATGTCCCGGAGCTCCCAGATGGTGCTGGCGCGGCGCAGCCTGGCGGCGCGGCTGAACTCGGGCTTCTTGAACTGCATCAGGGGGGCCAGGTCCGAGTACTTGGGGACACGGCGCTTGAGCGCGGCGGGAACAAGTGCCGCGGCGGCGGCGTGACTGTCCGCGCCGGTGTCTGCTGCTTGGGTGGGCGCCTCGGGGTTGCCGGGCTCGATGGTCTGCGTCATTGCTGCCTCCGGGCAGGTCTGGTGGTCCTGGATGGTGGGATCCCCCTAAGGATAAGAGCATCGCCACGGGGGAGTGTGGTCCAACCACAGTGTAGGCCTGTGGTCCAACCACATCAAGTAGGATGAACCCATGCGTACCCACCAGCTTGTCCTGCAGTGGATCGAGGGCCAGCTCTCCAGCGGCCAGCTCGCCCTGGGCGGACGGCTTCCGGCGGAGCGCTCGCTCGCCGAGCAGCTCCAGGTCTCCCGCACCTCCGTCCGCGAGGCCATCCGGATCCTGGAGGCCATGGGCGTGCTCCGGGTCGGGGTGGGATCGGGTCCTGAGGCGGGGACCGTCGTCGTCGCCGATCCGACCGCGGCGCTGGGCTCAGCGCTCCGGCTGCATGTCGCCACCTCGCACCTGCCCGTCAAGGACATCGTGGAGACGCGGGTGCTGTTGGAATCCTGGGCCGCTTCCCGGGCCCGTGCGGAGTCGCCCGCGCTGGCCGAGGCGGAACGGCTGCTGGAGCAGATGGACAGCTGTTCCGGGACGGAGGCGTTCCTGGCCCTGGATGTCCGGTTCCATCTGGCGCTGGCTGATGCCGCGGGCAACGCCGTGGTCAGCGCCATGATGGGTTCCCTTCGCGAGGCCATCCAGGACTATGCGGGCCGGCTCACCGGCAGTCTTCCGGACTGGGAGTCCACCGCGGCACGGCTCCGCGCGGAACACCGGGGCATCCTGGCGGCCATTTCCAGCCACGACGGCGCCCGCGCGGCGCAGCTGGTGGCGGAGCATATCGAGGGATATTACGCGGAAGCCGGACTGGGCCCCGAGGCCTGGTCCGCGGGCTGATCTCCCGGCCGGGGCCGCAATGTTACGGGCCGGATTTTGCCGGGACGACAATCACCGGGTTATGGTCTGAATTATGACAAACCGTTGGTATGCGTATTTTTCGTTGGCTCTGGAGGGGCCCGCGTCTAGCTGACACGCATCCAACCTTCCTTCAGAGCCAACAGGGCAGAGATCATTCTCTGCCCTTCGCCATTTCCCGGCGGGTTCTGATCAGGGCCCGCTCCGCATCCCGGAACAGGACCCGTACATGAGCATCGAAGCAGCCCCCGAATCCCAGCAGTCCACCTCTAACCTGCGCGTCAGCGAGTTCACTCCGCTGCCGAGCCCGCGGGACATGCTCGCGGAGCTGCCGCTGGACGCCCGGCTCGCCGACGTCGTGGCGCGCGGCCGCGACGAGGTCCGCGCCATCATGGACGGGGTCGATGACCGCCTGCTCGTCATTGTCGGCCCCTGTTCCATCCACGATCCCCAGGCCGGCCTCGAATACGCCCGCCGGCTGGTCAGCCAGGCCGAGAAGCACAAGGAAGACCTGCTGATCGTGATGCGGGCCTACTTCGAGAAGCCCCGCACCACGGTGGGCTGGAAGGGCCTGATCAACGACCCGCGGCTCGACGGCAGCCACGACATCGCGGCCGGGCTGGGCGCCGCACGCCGATTCCTGCAGCAGGTCACCGCGCTCGGCCTGCCCGCCGGCACCGAATTCCTGGAACCGATCAGCCCGCAGTACATGGCGGACCTGGTCTCCTGGGGTGCGATCGGCGCCCGGACCACCGAGAGCCAGATCCACCGCCAGCTGGCGTCCGGGCTTTCCATGCCGATCGGGTTCAAGAACGGGACCGACGGCGACCTGCAGGTCGCGCTCGACGCGTGCAGCGCCGCCGCGGCAGGCCAGGCGTTCCTTGGCATCGACGGCGAGGGCCGGGCCGCGCTGGTCTCCACGGCCGGCAACCCGGACACGCACATCATCCTCCGCGGCGGCCGCAAGGGCCCGAACTACTCCGCCCCCGAGATCGAGGCCACCACCGCCAAGCTGGCCGCGAAGCAGCTCAACCCGCGGTTGATCGTTGACGCGAGCCATGCCAACAGCGGTAAGAGCCACCACCGGCAGGCGGAAGTCGCCCTCGAAATCGGCTCACAGCTGGAGGGCGGGGGCACCTCGGCGGGCGCCATCGCCGGAGTCATGCTGGAGAGCTTCCTCGTGGGCGGTGCGCAGAACCTGGATGTCACCGAGCACGCTGCCGGGACGGACGAGCTCGTCTACGGCCAGAGCGTCACGGACGCCTGCATGGACTGGGATGTCACGGCATCGGTCCTGGCGCAGCTCGCGGCCTCCGCGCGCATCCGCCGCACCCGCGGTTAGGACGCTCCGCGGTTAGGCCGCTCAGCGGGGTCGGACCGCTCAGCGGTTGGGCCGCTCCGCGCGCATCCGCCGCACCCGCGGTTAGGCCGCTCAGCGGGGTCGGACCGCGGAATTCCGCTCCCCGGCCCCGGGGATTCGCACGCAACCCTTTCACAGGGGCACCATCAGCCCCTACAGTATCTAGTACATGGTTGTTTGATGGCTCAGCATCGGCACACCGCCATGTCGTAAAGATGAGGCTGCCGTTCGCTTGAGTAAAGGAATTAGGGAAATGTCTTCGGAGGCTAACTTCTCCAACGCACGCTTCTTGACCGTGGCGGAAGTCGCGGACACGATGCGGGTATCGAAAATGACCGTGTACCGTCTTGTTCATTCCGGCGAGATGCCGGCTGTCCGGTTCGGGCGCTCATACCGGGTGCCGGAAACCGCCGTCGAACAGTACCTCAGGGGGGCCGTCGTCGACGGAAACACGGAAACAGGCTGAGTCCGCCGACTTCTTCGGCCGGAACAGGGACCCGCAGGCACCCAGCGGCTCCTGCGGTCATGGTGTGCCCCCGATAGGCGGTACCCTGTTAAGGAACGTTTTACGTCATTGTAAGAACCTGTCAGTTGTACAGTCTGCTGCTTAGCCCGCGGACGCTTTCCAACAGGCAGGTACTGCATCTAGCCGGTAAGGAACTTTCGTGGGTTCAGTTATTAAGAAGCGTCGCAAGCGTATGGCCAAGAAGAAGCACCGCAAGCTGCTTCGCAAGACGCGCCACCAGCGTCGCAATAAGAAGTAGAGATACTTCGCATCATGTGAATGCCCGTTGCCTTCCCGGCAGCGGGCATTTTCTTTGGCGACTCCAGGCGCGTTCCGTTTGACGCTGCGCTTTCGGTCGAGCGCTACGCAGATCCGCGTAGCGCTCGACCGAAAGCGCAGCGGAAAGAGGCGGGCCGGCGGTGCGGAAGGGGCACGGGTCAGAGAATGGGGCCGCGGAAGCGGGAGAACCCCCGCCAGAGGCCGTAGATGACCCCTCCTGCGGTGGCTGCCTTGAGCCCAAGGGTGGCCGCGCGCCGTCCGGAGCGGAAGTCGTAGACCGGCCAGTTGTTTTCGCGGGCATGGCGGCGGAGCCTGGCATCGGGGTTGATCGCCACGGGGTGCCCCACCATGCTCAGCAGCGGGATGTCGTTGTGCGAATCGCTGTACGCCCAGCACCGGGCCAGATCCAGCCCCTCGGCGTCGGCCACCGCGCGGACGGCCACGGCCTTGGCGGGGCCGTGCAGGATATCGCCGACCAGCCGTCCGGTGTAGGCGCCGTCCAGGATTTCGCCCACGGTGCCGAGGGCGCCGGTGAGGCCCAGCCTGGTCGAGATGACCGTGGCCACCTCGATCGGTGTTGCCGTCACGAGCCAAACCCTGCGGCCCACCCGGAGGTGCTGCTCGGCCAGGGCTTTGGCCCCCGGCCAGATCCGGGATTCGATCATTTCGTCATAAACTTCTTCGCCGAGGGCCTGGACGTCCTCAACGGTGAATCCGGCGGCCAGTGCCATGGCCGTGTCGCGGACGGCGTGGATGTCATCCATCTTCTCCCCCCGCAGCACGAACATCAGCTGCTTCCAGGCGATCCCGGCCGCCTCGGGAATCGTGAACGCCCCGCGCTGGTGCATCTTGCGGGCCACATGGAACAGGCTGGCGCCCCGCATGAGGGTGTTGTCGACGTCGAAGAACGCGGCTTCGCCGTGCTGCGGTGCTGCAACAGGCGCTGTAACCACAGCGACGTACTTCTCTTCGGGCATGCCACGAGTCTAGTCAAAGCCTGGGCCGGTTCCCGTCTCCCGGCCGCCGCGGTGGTGCTGAATGTGTCAGGCGCGTCGACGCGGTATGCGCCGCCGGGCTACCTTGGAGCCATGCCAAGCCCAGACGTCGTCCTCATCACCAAAGCTGACTGCCACCTCTGCCCGGCGGCGCGCGACGCCGTCGACCGCGTCACAAAGAGTCTCGGGATCGGCTGGCGGGAGCAGCCGGTGGATGACGACGTCGAGCTGCGGGAACGTTTCGCGGAGGAGATTCCGGTGCTGCTGGTGGACGGTGTCCAGCGGGATTTCTGGAAGATTGATGAAGTCCGGCTGGAGCGGACGCTGCGGCGGGCGCTGGGCCAGCAGGCCTGAAGCGCCTGCTTTGTTCGCTGAACCGCGTGGGCCCTAGAGTGGAAGGCACAACGCGACTCAATGGAGCAGATAGTGACTTCGCTGGATTCATCCCCTGACGCGATGCCCGGGGGACCTGGGACTGCCACCAAGCAGATTCCGCCCGCGGCCGTGGCCCGGCTGACCATTTATTTGCGCGCCCTTACCACCCTGCTCGCGGAGGGCGTTGACCGGGTCTCGTCCGAATCCCTGGCCGAGGCTTCAGGGGTCAGCTCCTCCACGCTCCGCAAAGACCTTTCCTATGTTGGCTCCTACGGGACCCGTGGCGTCGGCTACGAGGTGCAGTACCTCAACCGGCATATTGCCGCCGCGCTGGGCCTGACGCACGACTGGAAGGTCGCAATCGTCGGTGCCGGCAACCTCGGCAAGGCGCTGGCCCGGTACGGCGGCTTCGAATCCCGGGGCTTTGAAATTGTTGCGATTTTCGACGCCGACCAGATGGTGGTGGGCAGCGAGGTGGGCTGGCTGCGTGTCAGTGACGCCGCCGACCTCGAGCCGGTACTGCAACGGACCGGAGCCAACATGGTGGTGCTCGCCCTGCCGGCCGCTGTGGCGCAGGACGTCTGCGACCGGGTGATTGCCGCCGGCGTGCGGAGCATTCTCAGTTTTGCCCCGGTGATGCTTCAGGTGCCGCCGGGGGTCAACCTGCGCAAGGTGGACATGGCCACCGAACTGCAGATTCTCGCCTACCACGCACAAAGGGCGCAGGACCCGGAGGATGCTGACTAGCTTCAGTCAGCATCTCCGGCTCCCGCGCCCTCTGCGTCGGTTCCTTGTTGCTTCGGTGCGGCCTGCTTTAGTAGGGCTTGCCCGGCTGGCCGTAGGGGTTGGCGAACGGCTGCCGCTTGGTGAAGTACGGCGACGTCGCGGGCAGGTACAGCATCACGATGCCGGCGATGCCGAGGAGGACGGCCAGGGTGCCCAGGCTCAGCGGGAAAATGCTGAGGATCGACAGGGCGGCGAAGACAGTACCGAGGATCCGCGCCCAGTTCTTGCCTTTGCGCACGTTGAAGGCCACGAGCGCGTAGAGACCGGCGCCGATCACGGCGAAGGCCACGATGCTGCCGACCAGGAATCCCCTGATGTCTTCGAACCTGATCTCAGCGCCGCTCCCGGCCATCCGATCTTCGAACTCGGCCCGCATCTCGGGGGAGTCGATCATGCCGATGGCCAGCAGGAGCGACAGAACCCAGACCGTGCCGGCGGCGACGATGAGCCAGAATGCCGTGTTGATGAGCTTGGGCGTGCCCGCACTGCCCGCCATGGCCTGCGGCAGATCCGAGGGAAACTGGCCGTAGGGGGACTGGCCGTAGCCGGGCTGGCCGTACTGCGGCGCCTGCTGGTTGTACTGGGGCTGGTTGTACTGCGGTGGGTTCTGGCCGTACTGCGGAACCTGCGGGGCGTTCTGCCCGTACTGCGGAGCCTGCTGGCCGAACTGCGGGGCGTTCTGCCCGTACTGCGGTGCCGACGGGGCCTGGCCATATTGGGGCGCGGCGGGCGGGGTCTGCCCATACTGCGGCGCGGAGGGCGGCTGCTGGCCGTACTGGGGTGCGTTCTGGCCGTAGCGGGGTGCCGGCTGTTCGCCCGGTTCGGGGGCGTCCGGGTTTGACGGCGGGACTGGCGGGATGCTCATTGGAGTTCCTTTGCATGGCGGTCTGGTTCGGATACCGGAAACAGCTTCCTGCCCTGCCCCCAGCATGGTTTACGTTTACCGTACCGCGCGTCGCCGCCCGCGCGGATCATTCCGCAGAGATATTCTCGAGGCCGCGGCGGGGGACATGCCCGACGGCGCCCTCCAGCTCAGGCCCGGCCCCGCAGCGAGGCAAACCATGCCTGCGAGTTGGGCAGCCACATCAGCACGACCGCCACCAGGCTGATGATGAAACTCGGCCAGCTGCCGCCGCCGCGGCCGTCAGCCGCGCTGGCGTTGAGGATGGCCAGCAGCAGGGAAATGCCGGCAACGATCGTGAGGGCGAAGCGGGCCCATTCGTGCCCTTCCTTCATTTTCATGCTCAGGATGACCTGTGCCGCTGCGAGTGCCAGGGCCACCAGCACCAGCAGGAGGATCAGGAAGCCCAGGCCCGGAATGACTGCCAGGAGCACGACCGCCCCGAGGAGGCCGACGACGCCGCCGAGCACGCCCAACAATCCGCCGATGAGCCAGATCCAGTAGGACACCTTCAGCTCGGTCGGCATCCCGGTGACCGTAAACATCCCGGAGAACCCGCCGCGCGGCATTGCGTCGTAGATGTTCCGCGGCCGGTCCGCCGGCATGGCAAAGCGGAATCCGCCGGGCCCTTGCCCCGGTGCCTGGTAGCTCGGTGGCTGGTCGGCCGACGGCGGCTGGTAACCCTGCTGCGGCGGCTGGAACCCCGGTCCCGGCTGCCCCGGTGCCTGGTACCCCGGTGCCTGGTACCCCGGCGGCTGGTTTCCCCCGGGCACAGGCGGCGTGGCGCGGGGCGGCTCGGAACCTGCGGGCGGAACGTTGCCCGACGTCGGGGGCTGGGCACCCGGCTGCTGCGGAGGAGGTACCTCATTGGGGTTGCTCATGGCTCTCACTGTAGACGGCGGATGTGCCGGTATCTAGGGAATCTGAGCGTGTTGCGGAGCATGTCGGGACGGCGCCAAACTCAACCCTGCCGGAGCGTGCGGAAGGCCCCGCTGCGCCCCCCGGCAGCACCTGCGGGTTAAACGCAGCACCCCGCTCCATCACAAGGACGGGGCGGGGTGTTGGGCGGCTGCAGACCGCGGGCCGGCCAGGTCCGGGGGACCGGCCGGCCGAGCGTTTACTGACTAGGCTGCGGGAGCGATGAAGGCCAGTTCGAGGTTGACGGCAACCTTGTCGCTGACGAGCACGCCGCCGGCTTCGAGGACTGCGTTCCAGGTCAGGCCGAAGTCCTTGCGGCTGATCGTGGTCTCGGCGGACAGGCCGGCGCGGGTCATGCCGAACGGGTCGACTGCCACGCCGTTGAATTCGGTTTCGAGTGCCACCGGACGGGTAACGCCCTTGATGGTGAGCTCGCCCTGGAGTTCGTAAGCGTCACCCTTGGGGGCGATGGTGTTGGAGACGAAGGAGATTTCCGGGAACTTCTCGACGTCGAAGAAGTCTTCGCCGCGGACGTGGCCGTCGCGGTTGGCGTCGCCGGAGTCAAAGCTCGCGGTCTTGATCGTGGCGTTGACCTTGGAGTCGGCCACGTTCTCGGCGAGGTCCAGGGTAGCTTCTGCATCCTTGAACTGGCCGCGGACCTTGCTGATGCCCGCGTGGCGGACGGTGAAGGCAATCTCGGAGTGCGAGTTGTCGAGGGTCCAGAGGCCGGTGGTGACGTTGGCGGGAAGTGCCATGGTGTTTCTCCTATATGTCGGGTGGTTCGTGCGTTCTGATCGTCAGCCGGGACTTCATTGGTTGAAATCTCAACTAACTGCTTCACCCAGTATAAACATGCATTTGCATCTTTTATTCCAACTCCAGGGAACATTTCGCAAAACTCTTGAGTTCTACTTCCTGTAGAAGATTTCGTCATTGCCCCTGCCCTTTGAGAAACTGGTACACATGCCCCAAGCCACTGTTCATTTGCTCCGCCACGGCGAGGTCCACAATCCCGATGGCGTCCTCTACGGCAGGCTGCCCGAGTTCCACCTCTCCGAGCTCGGCCGCGAGATGGCCCGGACGCTTGCGGAGCACTTCAGTGAGCGGTCCCGGCAGGGCGCGAAGATCGTCCACCTCGTTGCCTCACCGCTGACCCGCGCCCAGGAAACGGCAGAGCCCATCGCGGCGGCCCTCAACCTGGCCATCACCACCGAGGCCCGCATCATCGAGGCCGAAAACTACTTCGAGGGACTCCACGTCGACAAGGCGGAGATCCTCAAACCGAGGCACTGGCCCATGCTGCGCAACCCGTTCCGGCCCTCCTGGGGCGAGCCGTACAAGGAGCAGGCCGCCCGAGTGATCGCCGCGGTCCAGGATGCCCGGCTGCGGGCCATCGAGCTCGGTGGCGACGGGGCCGAAGCGATCCTGGTCAGCCACCAGCTGCCGATCTGGGCCACCCGGCTCAGCGCCGAGGGCAGGCCCCTCTGGCATGATCCGCGCAAACGCGAATGCACCCTCACCTCGGTCACCTCCCTGGTGTTCGACGGCGACGGGAACCTTCTGCGGGTCGACTACAGCGAGCCGGCGGCCGCCCTACTTCCCGGTGCGTCCAGCACCCCCGGAGCCTGAGTATGAGCGCAAACCCAGCAAATTCCGGAAACGTGTCACCCTTGTCCCGCCGCAGTGTCCTATCAGCGGGCGGTGCGGCCCTCGCCGTCGTGCTGGGTCTCTCCGGATGCGCGCAGGAGGATGCGCTGGCCCAGCAGGCCAAGGCCGGCGACAACAAGAACTACGTGGCCGGCGACGGGTCGGTGACGGAGTTCGCCGTCGCGGACCGCAAGAGCCCGATCGCGATCAAGGGCACGCTCTTCGACGGCACCGCGGTGACTGCCGAAGCCTTCCAGGGCCAGGTGACCGTGCTGAACTTCTGGTTCGCCGCCTGCGCACCGTGCCGGGTGGAGGCACCCTCGCTGGAGGCCCTGCACCAGGAGTTCAAGACCCAGGGCGTGCAGTTCTTCGGCGTCAACCTCCGCGACGAGAAGGCCACGGCGGAAGCGTTCGACAAGACCTTCAACCTGACCTACCCGAGCTTCAACGACAAGGACGGCGCCGTGCTGCTGGCCGTTTCCGGACTCGTTCCCCCGGGGGCCGTGCCCACCACGCTCGTGCTGGACAAGCAGGGCCGTGTGGCCTCCCGTGTCCTCGGTGAGATCCAAAAGGGCACCCTCAAGTCGCTCATCGCCGCTGCCGTGGCCGAGTAGCGGACAGGCCAGCCACCGTGAACAGCCCCTTCGCCGAAGCCATCCTCAGCGGATCGCTGCTGCTTGCCATCCCGGTGGCACTGCTGGCCGGCTTCGTCTCCTTCCTTTCGCCCTGCGTGCTGCCGCTCGTGCCGGGGTATTTGGGCTACGTCACGGGACTGACCGGCGTCGACCTCCAGAAGCAGAAGCGCGGCCGCATGCTGGCCGGCATCGGGCTTTTTGTGCTGGGCTTCTCAGTGATCTTTGTGCTGCTCGGCGGGGCGTTCGGGCAGCTCGGGACGCTGATCACCGGCACGCAGAACGCCTGGATCACGCAAGTTCTCGGCATCCTCGTGATCATCATGGGGGTGGTGTTTATGGGCGGATTCGGCTGGCTGCAGCGCGACGCCAAGATCCAGTCCAAACCGCCGGCCGGGCTGTGGGGTGCGCCGCTGCTGGGCATCACGTTCGGCCTCGGCTGGGCGCCGTGCATCGGCCCGACCTATTCCGCGGTCCAGCTGCTGAGCCTTTCCGGCGGGTCCTCGGCGGCCAAGGGAGCGTTCCTGGCGTTCGTCTATAGCCTGGGCCTGGGCATTCCCTTCCTGCTGATCGCCCTGGCCGTGCGCCGCGGCATCGGCGTGATGTCCTTCTTCCGCAAGCACCGGCTCGCCATCCAGCGCACCGGCGGCGGAATCCTCGTGGGGCTCGGCCTGCTGATGGCCACCGGCGTGTGGGGGACCTGGGTGTCCGAGTTGCAGTACTGGTTCCAAACCGATGTGAAATTGCCGATCTGATGAGCGAGCGAGTGAACCTAGACAAGAAGTCCCCTGCCCCCGGCACCGAGCCTGACGGCACCAAGGGCGGCGAGCCCGGCAAATCCGGCGGCGGCACCAGCCCCGTCGCGGCCGCGAAGGCTGAAGCTGTCCTTCCGGCGCTGGGCCCGATGGGCATGCTCCGCTGGGCCTGGACCCAGCTGACCAGCATGCGCACCGCGCTGTTCCTGCTGCTGATGCTGGCGGTGGCAGCGGTGCCCGGTTCGCTGTTCCCGCAGCGGCCCGCCAACCCCTCGATCGTCACGCAGTACATCAAGGACAACCCGGACTACGGCAAGATCCTCGACTCGCTCCAGCTCTACGATGTGTACTCCTCGGCGTGGTTCTCCGCCATCTACATCCTGCTGTTCATCTCGCTGATCGGCTGCGTGGTCCCGCGCGCCATCGCGCACTACAAGGCCATGCGGTCCCAGCCCCCGCGCACGCCGGCACGGCTGTCCCGGCTGCCCGAATACGGCACCCTCGTGATCCCCGCCGGCGCCGGGATCCCGGCGTCGCGCGCCATCACCGACGCCGCCGGGCTGCTGAAAAAGCGCGGCTACCGCGTCGACGTCCGCGACCGCGACGGTGCCCGGCCCTCGATCGGCGCCGAACGCGGCTTCCTGCGCGAGGTCGGCAACCTGGTCTTCCACACCTCGCTGATCGGGGTGCTGGTGTCCGTGGCGGTCGGCGGGCTGTTCGGCTACAGCGGCCAGCGGATCCTTGTGGAGGGCGACACCTTCGTCAACACACTCGTGGGCTATGACCAGTTCACCCCGGGCACCAACTTCCAGAGCAGCCAGCTGCAGCCGTACTCGGTCCAGCTGGACAAGTTCGAGATCACCTTCGACCGCGAGTCCCAGGGCAAGAACGGCCAGCCCATCGACTTCCGGGCCGACGTGACCACCAGGGACGCCCCGGACGCTCCCGCCAAGACCGAGGTGCTGAAGGTCAACGATCCGCTCACCCTCGGCGGCACCAGCATGTACCTCACCGGCAATGGCTACGCCCCGGTCGTCACCATCCGCGACGGCGCTGGGAACGTCGCCATGCAGGGCCCGGTGGTGGCCAAGCTGCAGGGCGACAACTACTACTCCTCGGCGGTCATCAAGGTCCCGGATGCCAAGCCCGACCAACTCGCCTTCGCCGGCTTCTTCCTGCCCACGGCGTTCATTACCGAGGAAGGTGTGTCCTTCAGCGGCGATCCGGAGCTCTTCAACCCGCAGCTGACCCTGAACTCCTACTACGGCGACCTCGGGCTGGACGACGGCTCCCCGCAGAACGTTTTCGAGCTCGACGTCGAGAAGCTCACGCCGCTGAATGCCCGCAACCTCGACGCCGGCGGCATCACGCTCTCGCCGGGCGCCAGCTACACCCTGCCCGACGGCAAGGGTTCGATCAGCTTCGACGGCGTGAAGCGCTACATCGGCGTCGACATCCACCACAATCCGGGCCAGCTGTACGCCCTGATCTTCGCGCTCCTGGCGGTGGCCGGCCTGGTCACCTCCCTGTACGTGAACCGCCGCCGCGTCTGGGTCCGGACCGGCACCCACCAGGACGGCCGCACCATGGTCGAGTACGGGCTTCTGGCCCGCGGCGAAGACCACCGGCTTGCCGGCGAAGCCGCCGCGGTCCGCAGGCTGCTCGCCGGCGCCTGGGATCTCGACGACGGCGGCTCCCAGTCGGCTCCCAGCGGGGGAGCGGATAATGACCGGGCGGACACCAGGCTGCCCGGTGCCGGTGCCGGTGCCGGCGCTGAGCAGGCCGCTCCCGGCCACCCCGCAGCAGACTTCATCCAGTCAACAGCAGGCTCTTCCGAGTCAAAGAAGGAACAGTAATGCTCCCCATCAACGAAACCATGGGCCAGTACAGCGAGTTGTTCATGCTCCTCGCGGCAGGCACCTACACGGTGGCTTTCATCGCCTTCGCGTGGGACCTGGCCAAGAGCAGCAAGACGCTGCGCGCGGTGGACCTTCGGGCCGCCGAGCTGGCAGGAGCCGAGGCCGCCCGCGTGCCGGTGGCAGCCGGCGTCGGGGCCTCCTCCGAAGCCGTTGACCGGGCCGACTCGGACGCGGCCGGTGACCGATCCGACGGGGACGTGGCCGGGCCGGTGGGCCGGGCCGAGCGCCCGACGTCCTCCGCGGCTCGCGGTACCGGGAATGCTGCCGGCATCGGCCAGACCGCCGACGGCGCCATGCGCTACTCCGCCGAGCGCCGCGCCCCCGCACGGGTGGGCGTGGCCCTGACCGTGCTGGGTGTTGCCATCCACGCAGCCGGCGTCATCACCCGGGCCATCGGCGCGGGCCGGGTGCCGTGGGGCAACATGTACGAGTTCCTGACCACCGGCGCGTTCGTGGCCGTGGCCGTCTTCCTCCTGGTCCTGATCCGGCGCGACCTGCGCTTCCTCGGCACCTTCGTGGTGGGCCTGGCGATCATCATGCTGGTGGCTGCCTCCGTCGCCTACTGGACCCCCGTGGGCCACCTCGTTCCCGCGCTGCAGAGCTACTGGCTGATCATCCACGTCTCGATCGCTGTGCTGTCCTCCGCGCTCTTCACCCTGACCTTCGCGATGTCGGCGCTGCAGCTGGTCCAGACGCACCGGCAGAAAACCATCGCCGCCGGCGGAGCCGACAAACTGGGCTTCATGCGCCTCGTGCCGACCGCGTTGAGCCTCGAGAACCTCTCCTACCGGATCAACGCCATCGCGTTCGTCGGCTGGACCTTCACGCTGATGTTCGGTGCCATCTGGGCCGAAAAGGCCTGGGGCCGCTTCTGGGGCTGGGACACCAAGGAAGTCTGGACCTTCGTGATCTGGGTGGTTTACGCCGGCTACCTGCACGCCCGCGCCACCCGGGGCTGGACCGGAACCCGTGCGGCCTGGCTGTCGATCGTCGGCTACCTCTGCGTGGTCTTCAACTTCACGATCGTGAACCAGTTCTTCAACGGCCTGCACTCCTACTCGGGTCTGTAGCCCGCACGCTCCGCTTTCCCGGGCTTCGCTTTCCCGCCCTCCGTCGATTCGCCACAGATGGCCGCTAAGCCGTTCCTCACTTCGTCGATTCGCCAGAGATGGCCGCTAAGTCAGCCGGTATAGCGGCCATTTGCGTCGGATGGGTGAGGGGCCGGGGTGGCTTCGGTCGGTAGAGCGCGTCAACTCGGCCCAGGATGCCATCCCGGGCAGCGCCCCGCACGCCCTCCGTCGATTCGCCAGAGATGGCCGCTAAGCCACCCGGCATGGCGGCCATTTGCGTCGGATGGGTGAGCGGCGTGGCGGTGACTACGCTCGGTGGAGCGCGTCAACTCGGCCCAGGATGCTATCCCGGGTTACTCCCGGTACGCCCTCCGTCGATTCGCCAGAGATGGCCGCTAAGCCGCCCCGTTCAGCGGCCATTTGCGTCGGGCGGGTGGGGACGTGCGGGGGTGTGGTCCTTCGCCTCGGATGTGTGCCCGGCGGCGCGGCCACTTCTACGTCGCCTCGGCTGCGGGCCAGATACAGGCGTCCAGCCGCGCGCAGTCAGCGCAGCGCGTACGCGGGTAACTGCCAGCGGCTCCTTTCCCTGGGCGAATGGGGTCAAATCTCCCTGGGTCAGGACGACGACGCGCCATCCGGCATCCCTGGCGCTCTCATCTCGGAAGATGTCGCTGCGACGCTGCGCCGGATCGGCATGATGCGCGCCGTCGTACTGGATGGCTACCTTTTCCTGCTCGTAGGACAGATCCGGATCCTCGATCCAACCGCCGGTCTCGTCGAAGATTGGGACATTGACCCCGGGTTCGGGCAGACCCTGGCGGACCAGAAGCAGCCGGAGTTCGGTCTCTTTGGGGGAGTCCGTGTTGGGGCGCATCAGTCTCCGGGCAGATATGGCGCGCCGGTAGCCCGGGCGGCCCCGTTTCCCCGCGAGGAATGCATCCAGGGCCTCGATCGTGGTGAGAGGGTTCCTCCGGCGCAACAGGAAATCCCCGGCAATCACCAAATCACCGAGGCTCAGAATGCCGGCGAGATCGAACCACGTCCGCAGCGGGGAGGTGCAGTTCACCCGAACGCCGGCCACGATCTCTTCCAGCTCAAGTGCTTGCTCGTGGCCGACAACATTTTTGTGCCGCACAGCCCGCTTGCCCGGCGGAGTCGTTAGATGGATGACAGCCAGGTTCTCCAGGGCCTTCGGAAGGGGGAAGCCCCAGAGCACTGCCGCAGAAAGATGGCTCACGACTGCGCCCGTGAGAGCGGTCAGGGAGTGCACGCGTGCCAGCAAACTGTCCGGGGTGGTGGCCGCGGCGCGGACTCCGAAGCAGGGGCTGACGAGATCTTGCGCCCGGGTACGACGTCGGCTCAGCCCGGCGGTGCGGGCCTGGGCCACGGTGAAGGGCTGGCCTCGAAGGTGCGCGGGAAGCTCGCTGGGATGCTGCATACGAGCATTCTGCTCCCGCCAGGAGGGGGCTAGGAGGTTATCCACAGATTGGGCAGCCTGTGGAGGAGAGGTGGGCCTGGTGACCGGCGACTCGTGGGGGCGGTCTTGTCGCAGCGATTCGACGAGGATGGCCGCTTTGAGACCGGGATGGCGGCCATTTGTGGCGAACGGGCGAGGTCAAAGAGCTGACCGGTCAAAGAGCTGACCGGGCAACGGGACAAAGTCAGAACCCGCCATGGTCCCAGCGCGTGCCATCGTGCGGCGGGGCGGCGAAGTAAGCGCCCGGAGGCCGGGAGGCCCGGGGTGGTGCTATTTGACCTCGTCGGTACCCTGTGTGTCGCCGCTGCCGCGGGCCTCACCGGGCTCGGAGCCGTGCGTGCCCGGGGTGCCTTTGCCTTCGGCTTTGCGCTCCTTGGCGTCGAGCTCGTCCTTGAGCTTCTTGAGCCGGTCGGCTTCGGCCTGGTTGCGGCGGCGGAGTTCGAGGTTGCGCAGGAAATCCGGGTCGTCGTCGGGCGCGAGGGTGTGACTGTAAGTAGCACGTGCGGGGGTGGTGCCGCGCGGCCGGCCGATCAGGAACCACAGGATGGCGCCGATCACCGGGAGAACAATCTGCACGACAATCCAGGCAGGCTTCGAGATGCCCTTGGTCTGGCGCGGATCAGTGCGGATCAAGTCGATAAGTCCATAGACGAAAACAACAAGTATTGCGACGGCGACCACTACACGGAGGAGCATGCTTTCAGTTTAGCCGTCGGTGGAGTTCCCGGCGCCTCCTTGTCCTTGGGAGAGGTCTCACCTCCTGCGACCGGGGTCCAACCTCGCGCAGCCATGGGGTCCGATGTGGCCTCGGTGGGCCGGGCTGCCGCCGGCGGCTAAACTTGGTGTGTGGCTTTCCTGAAATACTCCCTGATCCGTCTGGCGCTCTTTGTGCCTTTGTTCGCGCTCTTCGTCTACCTCGAGCTCGGATGGCTGCTGGCCGTCCTGTGCGCGGGAATGATGGCGTTCGCGATTAGCTTCCTCTTTTTCCAGAAACAGCGTGACGCCGCCGCCGCTTCTCTGCACCGCCGGTTCTCGGGCAAGGCCAAGCCGTTGCGCAGCGCCGGGGAAGTGGACGACGCCGACGCCGAAGACCGCCTGGTCGACGAGCACCCGGACGTCACCGTCCGCACGGACAGCCGCCCGAAGGACCTTTAGCTCTTCAACGGCCTGTGGCCGCTAGCTCTTCAACGGACTGTGGACGCGGGACGCCGACAAACCCAAGGCCCCCGGCCCAGCCGGCACAGCACCGCGCCCCAGCTAGAACCCGTGGCTCAGCATCAGGCCGAGCGAGAACAGCACCGCGTAGCCGAGGTTGATCAGCCCGGTCTGCTTGAGTACCGGAATCAGGCTCTTGCGGCGCCGGCCGGCGATCATCAGCCAGGACGGCATCAGGCTGGCGGGGATCAGCAGTAGCACAATCAGCATCCACGGCCGGACTGGAGCCAGCACGATCGGCAGCAGGATCGCCACAGCCAGCATCAGCACGTAGCTTTCCCGGGCATACTTGTCGCCGAGCCGCACGGCCAGGGTCTTCTTCCCGGCCTTCCGGTCGGTGGGGATGTCGCGGACGTTGTTCGCCATCAGCAGCGCGCAGGCGATGAGGCCGGTGCCGATCGCGCCGATAATGGCGGCGAGGCTGATCTGCCCCGCCTGCGTGTAGGTCGTGCCGAGGGTGGCCACCAGGCCAAAGAACACAAAGACGAACAAATCACCCAGGCCGAGGTAGCCGTACGGATTCTTCCCGCCCGTGTAGCCCCACGCCGCCAGGACGCAGCCCAGGCCCACCAGGATCAGCCACCAGGTCTGCGAGAGGATGACCAGCGCCAGGCCGAACACCATGGCCAGCCCGAACGCGGCAAACGCGGCGTACTTGACTTGCTCGGGCTTCGCGGCGCCGGAGCCGACCAGCCGGAGCGGGCCCACCCGGTCCTCGTCGGTGCCCCGGATGCCGTCCGAATAGTCGTTGGCGTAGTTGACGCCGATCTGCAGCAGCAGGGCCACCAGCGCGGCCAGCACGGCGTTGAGCGGGAGGAACGAGTCCATCTCGTACGCAGCCGCCGTACCGATCAGGACAGGCGCGATCGCGGCCGGCAGGGTGCGCAGTCGGGCGCCTTGGATCCATTGAGCGGCTGTAGCCACGTTTCAGTACCTCGTGTTGGTTCGGCGAAACCGGGAGTGCCCGGCTTATCTATTTTCCCTGATGCAGCTCTGTGAGCCGAACCGTCATCGAAAGACGGTCCGGTTTCCCGTTCGGCAGCATCAGCAGCTCGGCGGCGGCCAGCACGGTCTTCGGCGCCAGCGCGCCAAGCGCCGGCGCCCAGGGCGCACCCGCGCTGAAGCCCTCGAGGCCCTCCGGGGAGCTGTCCGCCAAAGCCACGTACGCGGCGAGGGCCTGGCCCCACTCGGCGGAGGGGACGCCGGCGACGAAGGCGGCCCGCACGCCGTCGAGCTTCTCCAGCTCCGCCTGCACATGCGCGGCCGAGACCTTCACGCCGCCGGTGATGACGACGTCGTCGGCCCGGCCCAGGACGGTCAGCTTCCCGTCGGCGTCCAGCTCGCCGAGGTCGTTGGTGCGGTACCAGCGGACCCCGCCGTCCGCCACGAACGCCTCCGCGCTGAGTTCCGGCGCGTCCAGGTAGCCGGCGGCGATAGTGGCCCCGCCGAGCAGGATCCGCCCGTCCTCCGCCACCCGGACCACGACGCCCTCGAGCGGGACGCCGTCGTACACGCAGCCGCCGCAGGTCTCGGCGGAGCCGTAGGTGGTCACCACCCGCACACCGGCGTCGCGCGCCGCGGCGAGCAGCTCCGGCGCCGCCGGACCGCCGCCGAGCAGGATCCCGTTGAAGCGGCGGAGCACGGCGAGGGTCTCGGCCGAGGGCGAGTCCAGCAGCCGCTGCAGCTGGGTGGGCACCAGCGAGGTGAAGCGCAGCTTGTCCGTGAGCTCCAGCGCCGCGGCGGTGAAGGCCTCCGGGGTGAAGCCGCCGCTGAGGTCCATCGCCCACGGCCGGGTGCCGGCGAAGAGCGAGCGGACCAGCAACTGGACGCCGGCCACGTACTGCACGGGCAGGGCGAGCAGCCACTGGCCCTCGCCCCGGAGCGCCAGGGCGGTGGCCATCGAGGAAGCCGCCAGCGCGTCGAGGGTCAGCACGGTCGCCTTGGGCGTGCCGGTGGAGCCGGAGGTCCGCACCACGACGGCGGCGTCCTCCACGCCGGGGGCCTCGACCAGCGCCACCACCGGGGAGCCGTCCGGCCCGGCGGAGAGTTCGACGGCGGGGCCCTCGCCGCCGAGGGCGGCGGCCAGCGCCGTGAGGGCGGGCTCGATGTTGACAGCTCCGGAAGTCACAAAGGCCGCCTTAGAAGTAGTAGGGGAACTGGGACCAGTCCGGATCGCGCTTCTCCAGGAAGGCTTCCTTGCCCTCCACCGCCTCGTCCGTCATGTACGCCAGCCGGGTGGCTTCCCCGGCGAAGACCTGCTGGCCGGCCAGGCCGTCGTCGGCGAGGTTGAAGGCGAACTTGAGCATCCGGATGGCCTGCGGGGACTGCCGGGCGATGTCCGCGGCGTATTCCAGCGCCACGTCCTCGAGCCGCTCATGGTCCACGGCCTCATTGACGGCACCGAGCCGGACCATGTCCTCGGCCGAGTATTCGCGGGCCAGGAAGAAGATCTCGCGCGCGGACTTCTGGCCGATCTGGCGGGCCAGCAGCGCCGAACCGTAACCGGCGTCGAAACTGCCGACAGTGGCGTCGGTCTGCTTGAACTTGCCGTGCTCGCGGGAGGCGATGGTCAGGTCGGAGACGACGTGCAGGGAGTGCCCGCCGCCGGCGGCCCAGCCGTTCACGACGGCGATGACCACCTTGGGCATGGTGCGCATCAGCCGCTGGACCTCGAGGATGTGCAGCCGGCCGGCGCGCGCCGGATCGATGGTTTCCTTGGTCTCGCCCTCGGCGTAGCGGTAGCCGTCGCGGCCGCGGATCCGCTGGTCGCCGCCGGAGCAGAAGGAGTGGCCGCCGTCCTTGGCGGAGGGGCCGTTGCCGGTGAGCAGCACGGTGGCCACGTCAGGGCTCATCCGGGCGTGGTCCATGGCGCGGTACAGCTCGTCCACGGTGCCGGGGCGGAACGCGTTCCGCACCTCGGGCCGGTCGAAGGCGATGCGGACCGTGGGCAGGTCGCGGACCACGGTGCCGTCCGCGGAACGCTCCACCTGCCGGTGGTAGGTCATGTCCTGGAAATCGTCGAAGCCGGACACTGTGCGCCAGCGGGTGGGGTCAAAGACGTCGGACACCTTGGCGGGGATTTCGTTGCTCACAGTCCGAGTCTAGTAATCGCGTCAGCTGATGCAGAACTCGTTGCCTTCCGGGTCCGCCATGGTGTGCCAGGAATGCGGACCCTGGCTGGCGGACCAGAGGAAGGTCGCGCCGCGCGCCTCGAGGGCGGTCCGCGCCTGGTCCTTGTCCGCGCCGGCGAGGTTGACGTCCCAGTGGATCCGGTTCTTCACGGTCTTGGCCTCCGGGACCGTCTGGAACAGAATCCGCTGGGCCGGCGGCGTGGCGGCAAGATCCGCGGGCGGACGGATGGCGGCGCCGGTGGCCCATACGAGGTTGCCGTTGTGCAGCTTGGTTTGCTCCTCCGTGGCGAAGCCCTGCTCGATCATGGAGCGGATGAAGTCCGCGTCCTGCGGCTCCACCGCCCATTCAAGGGTCTCGGCCCACCAATCGGCGAGCTCATGCGGATGCCGGCAGTCGACGACGATCTGGATGTTGAGTGTCATGGATAGAAACTACGACGCCGGGCCCGGCGGCGGTAGGGGGCGGCGGTGCCCGTCCGGCACACCGGGCGGCGGTAACGCGCACCGCCCCCAGTAACGCGGGGTCACCTACGGCCCATGCGGACCGCCCCCGGCAACGCGGGGTCACCTACGGCCCATGCGGACCGCCGGGATGGGCCGTATCTGACCCCGCGTTGCTTGGATCAGCCCTGGATCTGCTGGAGCTGCTCCATGAGTTCCGGCGGGATGGCGTAGATGAAGACGACCGCCAGCAGGTTCTTCGAGGCGTGGACGAAGTAGGCGAACATAACGTTCTTGCCGGTCCAGACATAGACGTACACCAGCACCACGCCCATGGCGAGGTAGGGCATCAGCACCGGCAGGGTCAGTTCCTCCTGGCCGACGACGTGCAGCGCCGCGAACAAGACCACCGACAGGGAGGAACACACCCAGATGTTCACCCGCCGGCTCAGCTTGCCGATCAGCAGGTGGCGGAAGATGTACTCCTCCACGAAGGGCCCCACGATCACCAGCAGGGGCACCATCAGCCAGGCCGGCACCTGCTGCATCAGCGCCTGCAGCCCGGCCTGGTTCGCGGACGTCTGCACCGGCCCCGTGAGCGAGACGAGGACCGCGGTGAGGATCATCATGGCCACCACGGCAAGCGGGACCATCAGCACCGTGAACCAGGGCCTGGTGGCAAGAACCTTGAGGTCCCGGACGGCGACGTGCCGGACGGCGGCCAGGGCCAGGATGCCGATGCATCCGTAGAAGACCAGGTTGACGCTGTAAGTGGCAGTGGCCGGGTTCGGTGAGAGCTGGAGCATCAGCGGGACCAGCAGCCCGCCGGCGACGGCGAAGAAAGCGGCCACTGCCACGTACAGGCCTGCCGTGATGAAATCGAGCCGGGAGAACCGGTAGAGTTTCGGCCGCGGTGCGGGGGGTGTGCGGAGAACGGTGCCCATGACACCAGCCTAGCGCCGCGGCGGAACGGCGCAGTCCGGTATAATATTCGGTATGCCTAATACTTCGTTTCGGCGTGCCAAAGTCGTCCGCCGAACCCGTGGCCTCCGCGCCGCCGGAGCCGCCGTCGCCGTCCTGCTCGGACTGTCGCTGGCCGCGTGCGGCGCTGACGCCCCGGGCCAGGGCCCGGGCGCGGGTGCCGGGGGCGAGAAGCCGGTTGTGCTGACCACCTTCACCGTGCTGGCCGACGTCGCGCAGAACGTGGCGGGGGACAAGCTGCAGGTCGAGTCCATCACCAAGGCCGGCGCCGAAATCCACGGCTACGAGCCCACCCCCGGGGACATCCGCAAGGCGTCCAAGGCGGACCTGATCCTGGACAACGGCCTGAACCTTGAGGCGTGGTTCGCCCAGTTCGTGGAAGGCCTGGACGTTCCGCACGCCGTGGTCAGCGAAGGCGTGGAGGTGCTGTCCATCGGTGAAGACTCCTACCAGGGCAAGCCGAACCCGCACGCGTGGATGTCGCCGGTCAACGTCCAGATCTATGTGGACAACATGGTCAAGGCGTTCTCGCAGCTCGATCCGGACAACGCGGCGGCCTTCGAGGCGAACGGCGCGGCCTACAAGGCCCAGCTGCAGTCCGTGAAGGACGAAATGGTCCAGAAGCTCGCCACCGTGCCCGAGGCGCAGCGGGCGCTGGTGACCTGCGAGGGCGCCTTCTCCTACCTTGCGCGCGACGCCGGGCTGCGGGAGGTCTACATCTGGGCGGTCAACGCCGAGCAGCAGGCTACCCCGCAACAGATCACCAGGGCCATCGAATTCGTGAAGGCCAACAAGGTCCCGGCCGTCTTCTGCGAGTCCACGGTGTCGGACGCCCCGATGCGCCAGGTGGTGGGAGCCACCGGTTCGAGCTTCGGCGGGGTGCTGTACGTGGATTCGCTGTCCGAGGCGGACGGGCCGGTCCCGACGTACCTGGACCTCATCCGGCACGACGCCAAACTCATCACTGAAGGCCTGACGGGAGCGGCATCATGAGCAGTCCAGCCATTCTGGTGGAGAACGTCACCGTCCATTACGGGGAGGTCCTGGCGCTCGACGCCGCCTCGCTGACCGTTGAGGCTGCCCGGATCTGCGGGCTGGTGGGCATGAACGGTTCCGGCAAATCCACGCTGTTCAAGGCGATCATGGGAATGGTCAAGCCCGACGCCGGCCGCGTCCTCATCAACGGCGAACCGCCCGCCAAGGCCCGCAAAAGGGGCGGGATCGGCTACGTCCCGCAGAGCGAGGACGTGGACTGGCAGTTCCCGCTGTCCGTCCACGACGTGGTGATGATGGGCCGCTACGGGCACCAGGGGTTCACCCGCCGCCCGTCCAGGGCGGACCGCGACGCCGTCGACCTCGCCCTGGACCGGGTGGAACTGTCCGAGTTCGCCAACCGGCAGATCGGCCAGCTCTCCGGCGGCCAGAAGAAGCGCGCCTTCGTGGCCCGCGGAATCGCCCAGGGCGCCACCATGATGCTCCTGGACGAGCCGTTCGCCGGCGTGGACAAGCGCTCCGAGGCCACGATCACGCGGCTACTGAAGGAGCTCGCCTCGGACGGCTGCACCATCCTCGTCTCCACCCACGACCTGCACGCCCTGCCCCAGCTCTGCGACGAGGCCGTGCTCCTGATGCGCCGGGTCCTGATGCACGGCCCGCCCGAGGTGGTGCTGCAGCCGGAGCACCTGGCCATGGCCTTCGGCCTCGACGTCCTCAGCCGGGACCTACCCGGGCCCATTCGTTCGGACCCCGGCCTCCCGGACCCCGGCCTTCCGATCGCCGGCCTTTCCAACCAGCCGGGCAGGAACTGAGCCATGGACTTCCTCGAGATCCTGCTGGAACCGCTGAGCTATGACTTCATGGTCCGCGCCATCGTCACCACGGCGCTCGCGGCCATCGTCTGCGCGGTGCTCAGCTGCTGGCTGGTGCTGATCGGCTGGTCGCTGATGGGCGACGCCGTCTCCCACGCCGTGCTCCCCGGGGTGGTGCTCGCCTACATCGTCGGGGCTCCCTTCGCCGTCGGGGCGCTGGTGTTCGCGCTGATCGCCGTCGCCCTGATCGGGGTGGTCCGCAACACCAGCCGGGTGAAGGAGGACGCAGCCATCGGGATCGTGTTCACCTCGCTGTTCGCCCTGGGCCTGGTGCTGATCTCCGTGACGCCGAGCCAGACCGACCTCAACCACATCATCTTCGGAAACCTGCTGGGCGTCAGCATCCCCGACCTCATCCAGGTCCTCGTGCTGGGGGTGGTGGCCTTTGCCATCCTGATTCTCAAGCGCCGGGACCTCACGCTCTACGCCTTCGACCCCACCCACGCCCACGCGATCGGGCTGTCCCCGAAGCGCCTCGGTGCGCTGCTGCTGGGCCTGCTGGCGCTGACCTCCGTCGTGGCGCTGCAGACCGTGGGCGTGGTGCTGGTGGTGGCCATGCTGATCATTCCCGGGGCCACGGCCTACCTGCTGACGGACCGCTTCTCCCGGATGCTGGTGATCGCTCCGGTCATCTCCGCCCTCTGCTCCATCGCCGGCATCTACCTCAGCTACTACCTGGACACCGCCTCCGGCGCCATGGTGGTCCTGACCCAGAGCGCCGCCTTCGCCCTCGTCTATCTGTTCAGCCCCCGGCAGGGGCTGATCGGGACCCGGCTGGCGATGGCCCGCCGCAAAAAGGCGGCCGCGCTCGCCGTCTGATGTTCCACGCCCGACGGCGGCTGTGCCCGCCGTCGGTGCCCCCGCGGCGGCGGCCGTGCCCGCCGCCTGAGCCCCCGCGCGGCGGCCGCAGACGCGCCGGGATGAGCCTTCGGTGTCATACTTGACGACGCAAGCCGCCGCCGGGCCGGCTCGCCAACTACCTGCGAGGACTCCTTGAGCGAACATCTCCGCCTTACGGGCGTATCCCATGGCTACGGGGACCGCCAGCTTTTTGCCGACGTCGAAATTGCCATCACAGCCGGCGAACATGTGGCGATCGTCGGCGAAAACGGGGCCGGCAAATCCACGCTGCTCCGCGTTCTGGCCGGGCTCGAGACCCCGGACGAGGGCACCGCCGTCAGCCGGGGCCGCGTCGGCTACCTGGCCCAGACCCTGGGCCTGCCCGACCAATACACCGTGAGCGACGCGGTCGACGCCGCCCTGGCATCCCTCCGCGATATGGAGTCCGAACTGGACCGGCTGGAGGACGGGCTGGCCGAGGCGGAAGCGGACGAACTGGAGCGCTACGGAAACCTGCAGACGCAGTACCAGCTCCGGGAAGGCTATGCCGCGGAATCCCGGGTGGAGGCGGCGCTGGACCGGCTTGGCCTGGGCGGGCTGGAACGGACGAGGACACTGGGCTCGCTCTCGGGCGGGGAACAGGAACGCGTGGCGCTGGCCTGCGTGATGGCCGATCCCGCCGACATCCTCCTCCTCGATGAACCCACCAACCACCTGGACGCCAGCGGGACAGCCTGGCTGGAGGCCCGGCTGGCCGCGCACCGCGGAACCGTGGTGGTGGTCTCCCACGACCGCGTCCTGCTGCGCAAAGTTGCCTCAACCGTGATTGAAGTGGACGCCGAACGCCTCACGGTCAACCGCTACGGCAACGGCTACGAGGGATACCTGCGGGAGAAAGCTGCCGAACGCGAGCGCTGGGCGCAGCAGTACCGCGGGTGGCTGGACGCGATGGAGGCCGAACGGCTCCAGGCGGACACGGTCGCAGGCAAGATGGGCTACGCCCGGCAGCGCGACAACGACAAAATGGGGTTCGACTTCAAGGCCGGCACGTGGCAGAAGGCAGCCTCCAGCAAGGTCCGCAATGCCCAGGAGCGTCTCCGCAGGCTGGAGGCAAACCCGATCGACCGTCCGCCGGTTCCCCTGAAGCTGGCGACGGAGCTGCGGGCTGACGTTGCGGCGGGACCGGCCCTGGAGGCCCGGGGAGTGACGGTGCCCGGCCGGCTGGAGCCGACGGACGTCACGGTGGAGGCGGGCCAGAAGATCCTCATCACCGGTCCCAACGGTGCAGGCAAGTCCACGCTGCTCTCCGTCCTCGCGGGCACGCTGGAGCCGGCCCGGGGCACCGTGGTCAGGCACGGCCGGATCGGATACCTGCAGCAGGAGCTGGAGCTTCCGCAGCGCCCGGGGCTGCGTCTCCTGCCGGCTTTCGCCGCGGGCCTGGGCGGCAACATCGACGAGCACGCGGAGGCGCTGCTGCGCCTGGGGCTCTTCCGGACCAGCGAATTCCATGTCCCGGTGGGAAGCCTGTCCGCAGGACAACAACGCAGGCTGGCCCTTGCCCGGCTGCTGCTGGGCGGATACGGGACGATGCTCGTTGACGAGCCCACCAACCATCTGGCGCCCGTCCTGGTGGAGCAGCTTGAATCGGCTCTTTCGGACTTCGCCGGCACGCTGGTCATGGTCAGCCACGACCGCGCGCTGGGGGAGTGGTTCAGCACACGCGCCCGGGAGAACGGCACCGGGAACCGAGCCGGGCACGGCGCGGGGACCGGGACCTGGATCCGGTATGCCATGCAGGACGGCGCCCTGGCCTAGCAGGCGGCTCGGCAGAACGACCCGCTGGGACTCGCCGGGACGGCCGGGCCAAAACCGAACATTATTCGGCTATTGAGTCGGAAGCGCGTATTTAATTAGGGATATTGCCTGCCTGATGTTGCCCGCGTCACGGCCGGGCCCTGAAGACTAGTACGATGGATGAGCCGCGCGAACTTCGACGCTTGTGAGGTTCGGTACACGTCTTGATCCCCGCGAGGGGCTCCAGCCCGAATTTGTGTACTTGAATCCACGGTCCTTTCCCGGCCATACCCCGACCTAAACAAGGAATACAGCTGTGCCATCAACTACCCCCACAGAACTTAAGAGCCCCGAGGCGCAACCCGCCGTCGTCGACTCGACCCTCAGCGCCGAGGGCTACGCCAAGACCCTGAGCGGCCGTCAGGTCACCATGATCGCGATGGGTGGCGCCATCGGCGTCGGCCTCTTTATGGGTGCCGGCGGACGGCTGGCCTCCACCGGTCCCGCGCTGATCTTCTCCTACGTGATCGCGGGCGTCATCGCCTACCTGCTGATGCGCGCCCTCGGCGAACTCATCATGTACCGCCAGACCTCGGGCTCCTTCGTCAGCTACGCCGGTGAAATGTTCGGCAAGAAGGGCGCGTACCTGTCCGGCTGGATGTACTTCATCAACTGGGCCATGACCGGGATCGCCGAGCTCATCGCAATCGGGCTGTACTTCCAGTTCTTCTTCCCCAACGTGCCGGTTGAACTGTCCGCCATCGCGGCGCTGCTGCTGCTCGTGGGCGTGAACCTCATGAGCGTCAAGGCGTTCGGCGAATTCGAGTTCTGGGCCTCCGTCCTCAAGGTCGGCGCCATCCTGATCTTCCTGGCCGTGGGCACCTTCATGGTGGTCACCAACGCCCAGGTCGGGACCGGCAACGCCTCGGTCAGCAACCTCTTCGCAGGCGACGGCGGCATGTTCCCCAAGGGCGGCCTCGTGATGATCCTGGTGCTGAACGCCGTGATCTTCGCCTACAACGCGATCGAACTCGTTGGCATCACCGCCGGTGAAATGCAGAACCCGGCCAAGGAAGTCCCCAAGGCCATCCGCGCCGTTGTCTTCCGCATCGTGGTCTTCTACGTCGGCTCCGTCACGCTGCTGGCCATGCTGCTTCCCTCGGACCAGTACGTGGCCGGCACCTCGCCGTTCGTCACCGTGTTCGGGCAGATGGGCCTCGGCTGGATGGGCGATGTGATGAACATGATCGTCATCACCGCCGCGCTGTCCTCCTGCAACTCGGGCCTGTACTCGATCGGCCGGATCTTCCGCACCATGGCCAACAACGGACATGCCCCGCACTGGCTGACCAGGATGTCCAAGAGCCATGTGCCGTACGCCGCCATCCTGGCCATCGGCGGCGTCTACCTGGTAGGCATCCTGCTCAATATCTGGCTGGGCGGCTCGCACGCCTTCGACCTCGCGCTGAACACGGCATCCATCGGCGTGATCTTCACCTGGGGCGCCATCTTCGCCAGCCAGATCGCACTCCGGAAGACCAAGGGCAAAGTCTCCTCCCTGCCCATGCCCGGGGCGCCCTGGACCAGTTGGGCCGGCCTGATTGCGCTGCTCATCATCACGGTGCTGATCGGCTTCGACACCATGACCAGCAAGACCGGTGAGGTGTTCCACCTCGGCCTCTGGACCCTGGCGACCATCCCGTTCTTCGCGCTCCTGCTGTGGCTTGGCTGGCAGAAGGTCAAGCACAACGAACCGCAGAGCGCGCTCTTCAGCTAGTTCCTGCCCCCGGACGACCGACTCAGGCCGCCGTCCTGGGAGTCACCGGGCCGGCGAAGTCAGCGGACCGTGGATTCAAGCGGCCGTGAAGTTATCGGCCGGGGAGTTATCGAGGAAAAGGGGAGTGCCGAGGCGCTCCCCTTTTCCGTGTGCGAAATCATCCGGCGCCGGTGATTAGCCGATGCTGTGCCAGTTCGTCCCGTCATAGGTGACCTCAAAGCCGCCGCCGAGCTCAGTTGTCTGGGCGTTCTCATCGTAAACAAATCCGCTCGGGTCAGCGGGGCACGTGCCCACGGCCGGGCCGTCGGTTTCCAGGGTCGGGGTGCCCTCGTAGCCCTGAAGGTAGAAGCCGGTAATTGAGCCGTCCTTGCCCTTGGAATTGTCCCGGGCAACGGTGGTCACCAGGCCCTGAACCCTTGGGGTGGTATTACGCTCCTGGACGATTTCCTTGATCTCGCCGTTCCCGGTTGTGAAGGTCCTTGTGCAGGTCCAGGATGTCTCGCTCACGGAGTCCGCCCGGAAGTCGACCGTTCAGGCGTGGGTCTGGAGCGCCTTGTTGTTCCATTCGAAAACCGTCTGGACATCGCCCTTGCCCACGAAGCCGGTGCCCGTGGCCGGGTCGAACGTGACGATCGCCGCTGCCGGTGATGCCAAAGTCAGAGATGCCGCGAACGCTGCAGCCGTGGCCGCGAACACGAGTGATTCCTACGCATGAGACCAGTTCCCCTTTTTTGCCAGTGCCCAGGCGCCGATCCCCAGATCCGTGCACGGAGCAGCGGAAGCCCGTTACTCCCGTGACTGGAGTCTACGAATGGGGCTGAATGATTCTTATGAGTAGTGAGTACTCGACTATTTCGCTATTGCTACTTGGACGCCGGGCGCGGGGGCTGCCCCCACGCTGCATCGATTCGACGAAGATGGCCGCTTGGCGGGGTGGTTTGGCGGCCATGTGTGACGAATCGGCGGCCCCGGCGGGCGGGATCGGCGCACCCAGGTCTCGGCCCAGGCCGCTGAGGACGTGTTCGCCCGGGAGATAGGCAAGTGGGAGGACGCAGAGCCGGCGAAGGAGTTCCCGCGGGGCCATGTGCCGCCATGGAATCGCTAGTTGACGCCGCACGTCGCCGGCCGGGGTGTTGGTGCGCCGACTTCGCATCGATTCGACGAAGATGGCCGCTTGGCGGGGTGGTTTGGCGGCCATGTGTGACGAATCGGCGGCCCGGACCCCGCCGGGGGTCTTGGGTGCGCAAACTCGTCATCGATTCGACGAAGATGGCCGCTATTCGGGGTGGTTTAGCGGCCATCTGTGGCGAAACGGCGGCCTGCCAGCAGCCCGCCCGCCCCGGCACAGCAGTCCGGGCTCAGGAACGCGCCCCGGGCCCATGCAGCCGGGCCCGCGACAATGCAAGCCGTGACTGCCGGAGCCCACAAGAAAGCGGCGCCGGACATCCCCCAAAGGAACTGTCCGACGCCGCCGAGATTCGTAAGGACTAGTCCTTCTTGAAGGTGTCCTTGACGTTTTCGCCGACCTTCTTGGCGTCGGCGACGACCTGGTCCTTCTGGCCCTCGGCACGCAATTCGTCGTTGTTCGTCGCGTTTCCGGTGGCTTCCTTGGCC
The DNA here is from genome assembly GCF_001750145.1 of Arthrobacter sp. U41. Taxonomy (NCBI): domain Bacteria; kingdom Bacillati; phylum Actinomycetota; class Actinomycetes; order Micrococcales; family Micrococcaceae; genus Arthrobacter; species Arthrobacter sp. U41. Next base: position 493,976 of record NZ_CP015732.1, on the reverse strand, counting down.
TTGCCGCCCAGGTGCTCTGCCTCGTTCTGAATCTTGTCTCCGATACCCATGGTGTGAACCACCTTTCGTTTCCGGTTGAAATTCAATGTGCGTCCAATATAACACAAAGCATGCTTACTACTTCAAGAGGCCGTCCGGCGGCGCAGTGGAAGTCGCGGTGAAAGTCGCGGTGAAAGGCCCGGGGGAGCCCGGTGCCCGAGGGGTGAAATCTGAGGCGGGGCAGGGCTAGGCTCGGGTGCATGGACCACAAGATCACCCTCACGCATCACGTCAATGCCGCTCCGGAGAAGGTCTGGGCCGTGATCTCGGACATCCCCGGCTCGGCCGCCACCCTGTCCGGCATCGATTCGATCCAGATGCTGACCGACGCCCCGTACGGCGAGGGGACGCGCTGGAAGGAGACCCGCACCATGATGGGGCGGTCGGAAACCGTGGAAATGTGGGTGTCCCAGGCCGATCCGCCGCGGAGCACCACGGTGAAGGCGCTGCAGGGCGGGGCTGACTACACCTCCCGCTTCACCCTGGCCGACCGCGACGGCGGAACGGACCTGACGCTGACCTTCGGCGCCCAGATGCTCAACCCCTCCCGGCTGAGCAAGCTGATGATGGCGCTGTTCGGAAAACTGGGCATGCGCATCACCCGCAAGGCCCTCTCCAAGGACCTGTCCGAGATCGCGGCCAAGGCCGAGTCGCTCTAATGGCGCGCGGCACCGCGGCGCCCGGGGCTCACCAGGCGCCGAAAACACCCCAGGCCCCCAAAGTCACCCCGCCGCGGCTCAGTCCCGTCCGGTTGGAGGAACTCAGGGACGACCCGTCCCCGGAGTTCCAGTCCGGGGAGCGGTACGACGGCGTCCGGTACACCAAGGCATCAGCCGGCGGGCTGGAACTCGCAGGCACGGACTTCGCCGAGTGCGAGTTCCAAGGCGTGTCCTTCAACGAGACCCGGCTGCGGGGAGCCAGCTTCCGTGACTGCATCCTGGCGGAGGTGTACGCGCCCGTTTTCATGGCGGCCCGGAGCACCCTGCGCGACGTCGAGATCGGCAACCCCCGCTGGGGCTCCGCCGAACTCTATGAAAGCGGCTGGCAGTCCGTGCGGATCGACGGCGGCAAGCTCGACTACGTGAACCTTCGCGGCTCCAAGCTCACGGACGTGCAGATCAGCGACTGCATCATCAACGAACTGGATCTGGGTTCCTGCGCGGCGACCCGGGTGGTGCTGAAGAACTGCACCATCGGCACCCTCGACGTCGCCGGCGCCCGGCTCAAGGACTTCGACATCCGCGGCACCGACATCCGGGTGATCAGCGGACTGGAAAGTCTCGCCGGGCTCGTCATCGATGACTACCAGCTGGGCCTGCTGGCTCCGCTGATGGCAAGCCACCTCGGCGTCGTCGTCGCGTAATCCAGCCGGGCTTTGGTTGACCCCCTTGCCCCGCCGTGTAATCTTTATAGAACGAACGGTCAGTAAATTGGCGCGCCGGCGGGTCGAACGGGGACGCCGCCGCCGATGAGAGTTTTTCCGATGACAGAGACGTTTATCGCGTGAAGGGTGTACCCATGGCATCAGCAGTTGCAGGACCACAGGCATTTCTCGTAGGCGGTGCCCGCACTGCGGTGGGCCGTTACGGCGGGGCTCTCTCCGCGGTCCGCCCCGATGATCTGGCTGCCCTGGTGGTCCGCGAGGCTGTGGCCCGGGCCGGGCTGGATCCGGACAGCATCGACGAGGTCATCCTGGGCAACGCCAACGGCGCCGGCGAGGAAAACCGCAACGTCGCCCGGATGGCGACCGTCCTGGCCGGCCTGCCGCTGCACATTCCCGGCATCACCGTGAACCGGCTCTGCGCTTCGGGCCTGAGCGCCATCATCATGGCCAGCCAGATGATCAAGTCCGGCGCCGCGGACATCGTGATCGCCGGCGGTGTCGAATCCATGAGCCGCGCCCCGTGGGTCCAGGAGAAGCCGCAGACCGCCTTCGCGAAGCCGGGGCAGATCTTCGACACCTCCATCGGCTGGCGCTTCGTGAACCCGCTGTTCCAGAAGGGCGAGCTCTCCCGCGGCGGGAAGATGACGTACTCCATGCCGGAAACGGCCGAGGAGGTCGCCCGCGTGGACAAGATCACCCGCGAGGACGCCGACGCGTTCGCCGTCCGCTCCCACGAACGCTCCCTCGCGGCCATCGCCGCGGGCCGCTTCGCCGACGAGATCGTCCCCGTGACGGTCAGGACCCGCAAGGGCGAAACCGTCGTCGACACCGACGAGGGCCCCCGCGCCGGCACCACGATGGACGTCCTCTCAGCCCTGCGCCCAGTCGTCGCCGGCGGCTCGGTCGTCACGGCAGGCAACTCCTCCACGCTCAACGACGGCGCCTCCGCGATCATCGTCGCGTCCGAAGCCGCCATCGAGCGGCTCGGCCTCATCCCGCGCGCCCGGATCATCGACGGCGCCTCCGCCGGCTGCGAGCCGGAAATCATGGGCATCGGACCCGTCCCGGCCACCCAGAAGGTACTCGCCCGTACCGGCCTGAGCGTCGGTGACCTCGGCGCCGTCGAACTTAACGAAGCCTTCGCCACCCAGTCGCTGGCCACCATGCGCCGGCTCGGCCTGGACCCGGAGATTGTGAACCGCGACGGCGGCGCGATCTCCCTGGGGCACCCGCTGGGGTCCTCGGGCTCACGTCTCGCGATCACCCTGCTGGGCCGGATGGAGCGCGAGGACGCCCGGATCGGCCTCGCCACCATGTGCATCGGCGTGGGCCAGGGCACCGCTATGCTGCTGGAACGCGTCTAGTGGCGGCCGCGACGGGGCTCAACCCGCAGGATTTCAGCACGCTGAAGGTCGAGGAGCGCGAGGACCGGCTGGTGGTGCTCCTGAACCGGCCCGAGGTCCGCAACGCCATCGACCAGCAGATGGTCGACGAGTTGCATGCCGTCTGCGCCGCGCTGGAGCAGACCCCGAAGGTGCTGATCATTGCCGGCACCGAGGGCATCTTTGCCTCCGGCGCGGACATCGGACAGCTGCGCGAACGCCGCCGCGACGATGCCCTCCGGGGCATCAACTCCACGATTTTCGTCCGGATCGCCAAGCTCCCGATGCCCGTCATCGCGGCGCTGGACGGCTTCTGCCTGGGCGGCGGCGCCGAGCTGGCCTACGCCGCGGACTTCCGGATCGGCACACCGTCGGTGCGGATCGGCAACCCGGAAACCGGGCTGGGCATCCTCGCGGCCGCCGGGGCGAGCTGGCGCCTGAAGGAGCTGGTAGGGGAGCCGGTCGCCAAGGAAATCCTGCTGGCCGGGACCGTGCTGCGCGCCGAGCGGGCCCTCGCCGTGAACCTCATCACCGAGATCCATGAGGCCCCCGAGCTGATGGCGGCCGCCCATGCCCTGGCCGACCGGATCGCCTCCCAGGATCCCCTCGCGGTCCGGATCACCAAGTCGGTGTTCCATGCCCCCGCCGAGGCACACCCTCTGATTGACGAGCTGGCCCAGGGCATCCTTTTCGAATCCCAGGCCAAATTCGACCGCATGCAGGCGTTCCTGGATAAGAAATCAGCCAAGAAGTCAGCCAAAAAGTCCGAGCAGGATTCAGACCGGAAGAAGAACTGAACATGAGCAACTCCGTACTCCCCGCGAACCTGCCCGCCACCGTCGGCGTCCTGGGCGGCGGCCGGATGGGAGCCGGCATCGCGCACGCCTTCCTGATCAACGGCGCCAACGTCCTGGTCGTCGAGCGCGACGAGGAAGCAGCCGAGGCGGCCCGCGAACGGGTGGAATCGGCGGCGGCCAAGAGCATCGAGCGCGGCGCCACCGACGGCAACCTGGACGAGATGGTCTCCCGGCTCTCGGTGACGGTGGACTATGACGACTTCAAGGACCGCCAGCTGGTGATCGAGGCCGTCCCCGAGGACTGGGACCTGAAAGTCGCCTCGCTGCGCGGAATCGAGGAACGCCTCACCGCCGACGCGTACCTGGCCTCCAACACCTCCTCCATCTCGGTCAACGCGCTGGCCCGCGAGCTGCAGCGCCCGCAGAACTTCCTGGGCCTGCACTTCTTCAACCCGGTCCCGGCGTCCACCCTGATCGAGGTCGTCCTCGGCGAACACACCTCGGAGCAGCTGGCCCAGGCGGCCCGCGGCTGGGTCGAAGCGCTCGGCAAGACCGCCGTCGTCGTCAATGACGCCCCCGGCTTCGCCTCCTCACGGCTGGGGGTCGCGATTGCCCTCGAAGCGATGCGCATGGTCGAGGAGGGGGTGGCGTCCGCCGAGGACATCGACAACGCCATGGTCCTGGGCTACAAGCACCCCACCGGACCCCTGCGGACCACGGACATCGTGGGGCTGGACGTCCGCCTCGGCATTGCCGAATACCTCGCCTCCACGCTGGGGGAGCGCTTCGCCCCGCCGCAGATCCTGCGCGACAAGGTGGCCCGCGGCGAGCTCGGACGCAAGTCCGGCAAGGGCTTCTTCGACTGGACCAGCTGACCGCCGGCCAGCCAGTAACAAGCGGGTGCGGACGTCCTGAGGGGGCGTGCGCGCCCGCTTTTGTGTCCGCCTAAGATGGTGCGGTGACTTCCCTGGACCGGCCCGCGATCGCCCCCATCACCCTGACCGGCAAATACGTCGTCCTTGAGCCGCTGAGCCCGGACCACCATGACGGCCTCGTCGAGGCGGCCCGGGACGGCGAGCTCTGGAACCTCTGGTACACCAGTGTGCCCGCCCCGGAGCAGATGGCCGCCGAGATTAACCGGCGCCTGGCCCTGCAGGACAGCGGCTCCATGCTGCCCTTCACCACGCGGCTGATCGACCCCGCGACCGGCGGACCGGGCCGGGTGATCGGCATGACCACGTACATGAACATCGACGCCGCCACGCCCCGGGTGGAGATCGGCTCCACCTGGAACGCGGCGTCCGTGCATGGCAGCGGCAGCAACCCGGATTCCAAGTTGCTGCTGCTGCGGCACGCCTTCGAAACGCTGGGCTGTCCCGCCGTCGAGTTCCGGACTCACTGGCTCAACCACCAGTCCCGCGAGGCGATCGCGCGGCTGGGTGCCAAACAGGACGGTGTGCTCCGCAGCCATACCCGCAGCAGTGACGGCTCGCTGCGGGACACCGTGGTGTTCTCCATCCTGGAGCACGAGTGGCCGATGGTCCGGAACGCCCTTGAGTCCCGGCTGGCTAAGCGGCGCTAGGGTGCCGAATAGGCCCCGGCGTAGCTCAGTGATCCGAAGTACGCCTGGTAGCCCTCAGCGTTCGGGTGGAAGTTATCGGGACTGCCCAGGTTGGCAAGGTCCAGATTGATCCACGGGTCGGCCGTGTTGATGCCGTGGCCGAGGAAAGCGGCCCGGACGTCGACGTACTGCACTCCGGTGGCCCCGGCGGCCAGGGCGATGGATCCGTTGAGGCCGTCCGCCAGGTCAGTGGCCTGGTAGATGAACAGGGACATCGGATCGGTCAGGCCCGCGGAGATCGGATCGTAGAGGTAGGGGTAGCCGGTCACCACGATCTTGGCGTTGGGCGCGGCAGCCTTCACGCTCTGAATCATCGAGGCCACTTCGCCGGCCAGCTGCCCGCTGACGATCATGGCGGTCGCGTCAGTGCTGACTCTGTAGCACTCTGCGGCGGCGGTCGGGTCGATCATGGCCGCGCCGCAGTTGGTGATGATATCCCCGAACCCGAGGTTGTTGCCGCCGGCCGTGATGGTTACGAGCTCCGTGCTCCTGTTGAGCTGGCGCAGCTGGGTGCTCACGACCTCCTGGGTCGTCTTGCCGCTGCAAGCCGCATTGGTGACCAGCTTGATGGCCTTGTCGTCGGCAGCGAGTTCGGAATAGGTGTTCTCGCTGCGGTAACAGGCATCCTGGTACGGCCCCGCGCCCTGACCCGCGGCGTAGGAGTCACCCAGCGCAATGTAGTCGCTCTTGTCCACGGCCTGCGCCGGGGCCGCCGCCAAACCGGCCGCCATGGCCAGGGTGGCGAGACCGGCAGCCAAAGCCGTTCGACGGCGTCGAAGTTTCAAGATTCCCATTGTGTTCCCCTCAGTAGCACGTAGGTTCAGCCCGCCTGCACCGCGACGATGTGTCGGTCCCGGCGGCAGACGAGCTGAAAAGAGCCCGGCGGCTACCGGGTTCACCGTCACCTTACGTGGGCGCCCGGACCCCGCACCATGCCAATAGTCCCGTTTGTGGGTAACTTTCCCGGCCGCGCCGTGGACCCATCCTGGCCGTGGAGCGGTGCCGGTGCGTGTGCTTGAATTTCAGGATGAAGATTCCTGCCGCGCCCCGCGGCCACGCCAAGGCGATGACCGTGCCCGGAGCGGTGGACTGGGACGGGGCGGTCAACGCCTGGCACATCGGCGGCAGCGTGTTCCGGATGGGGCGCCGCGAATGGCTCACCGACGCCGGCTGGCAGCAGGCGTACGACGCCGGCATCCGGACCGTGATTGATCTCCGCAACCCGGACGAGATCCGCCGCCGCGACACCGATCCCCAGGTGAGCGCGGAGACTGTGGCCGCGTTCGACGTCGTGCACGCCCCCACCGAGGACCCCGGCAACAGCGAATTCCGTGCGCTCTGTGTCCCCTACCTGAACGACCCGGCGTCCTACCCGGACAATGCCCGGATCTTCCCCGAGAAGCTGGCCCGGGTGTTCGGGGCCGTGGCGGAGGCGCGCGGCGGCGTCGTGATCCATTGCTCCGCCGGCCGGGACCGCAGCGGGATGATCGCGGCCATGCTGCAGGACCTTGCCGGAGCGGGCGAGGATGCCATCGCCGCCGGTTACGAGCGAGCCATGCGCGGCATCAATGAGCACCACCGGGTGTCGGGGGTTCCGCATCCGCACGAGCGGTATCTGCCCGAGGAAGTGCTCGCGCCCCTGCTCCAAGCGCGGCTGGCAAGCCTGCTGGGGTTTGTGCGCAGCGTGAAGACCGGGGATTTCTTGCGCCACAATGGGGTAACGGAACGGGAGCTGACTGCCATTCTGGCCAAACTGGGGCGCTAGAGTGACCGGGTGAAGACTCCGAGGTATCAGCTGACAGTGCGGGCGGTGGCGGCTGCCGCCATCGCGCTCGCAGGATCGTTCTCCGCCGTTCCCGCGATGGCCGAAGTGGGGGGAACCGAACCGGCTCCTGCAACCTCGCCGCCGGCACCCTCCAGCCCGGCAGCCTCCGGCCCGGCAACCTCCAGCCCGGCAGCGCCGGCTGATCCCACGACGCCGGGCGGCGGTGCGGCCTCTGGCGGTGCGGCCGACGTGGATCCGGCCGTGACTCCGTCTGTGGCGCCGACTATGGCGCCGGAAATCAGCGACGCCGGACTCGCCGAGGCCGTCCGGCGCGACCTGGGCATGACGCTCGAGGAGTTCAACGCCGCCGGCCAGCTGGCCAGGACCGCAGCCGACGCCGTTCCGTCCCTGCGGGAGTTCCCCGGCTATGTCGGGATCAGCCTGCGGGACGGCAGGATTGTTGTTGAAGGCAGCGGCGCCGGGTTGCAGGCCCTGGTCGATGAACTGAACGGGCCCGGAACCGCGGCAGTGTTCGACCTCGTGGCGCCGGCAGCTGAGCCCTCCACTGCTTCCTCGGATGACCCGCTGGCTCCGCCTGTGGACGCTCCGACCAGTGCCCCCTCCGCGGCCGAGCTGGTGGCCGCGAACACGGACCAACTATTCCAGGCCTACATCCGCGAGGTGGGGCCCGCCGGACTGCAGGCCGTGGCCTACTCCGGGGGCCGCTTCATCATCCGTACCGGCGGGACGAATGCGGCTGAAGCCGACGTGTCGCCGGTCGCAGACCAGCCCGCCGCCGCCGACCAGCAAAGCGCATCCGCGCCCGCGGCGCCCGCAAAGATCTCCCCGGCTGACTTCGTGGCCCGCTACGCCAATGTCCAGCTGGAGCAGGGATCCCCGGTCATCACGGAAGCGGACGTCTACGGCGGAGAGGGCTACGCCATTGACCGGCGGACCATCTGCTCCACCGGTTTTGGCGCGTTCAGCACGGCCGGACTGCCGGTCGTGCTGACGGCAGGGCACTGTGCCGAGGACGGCGCGGCCCGGATCGCCGAGCTGGAGCCGCCGACCTCTTCCACAGCGGGCGGCTCGGCACCCCTGCCCGGCAGCCTCGCACCGCTCGGCAGCTTTGGATTCAGCCAGTTCGGCGGACCGCTCAACTCCTGGGTAACGGGCACGGAAGAAGCCCCGGGCAACGTGGGCACTGACATCGCCGTCATCGAGGGACTCAACGGCGGCCTCGACCTCCAAGCGGCAGCGACTACCTGGGTCGACGCCGTAAACCCCGGCGCCACCGCCGTGAAAATCATCGGCATGGTAGCGCCATTCCAAGGCCAAGAGGTGTGCCGCTCCGGACGGACCGAGGGCTGGTCCTGCGGGCAGGTGGAGGAGACCGGCATCTACGTGGTGGGCGGAAGAACCACCGCGGCGGCGGACCTGCGCGCCTTCCGCGGTTTCCTCTCGAAGAACGTCCAGTCCCGCGGGGGAGACTCCGGCGGACCCTGGATCAGCGGCAACTTCGCCGTGGGCACCCACTCGGCGGGCGAGACATCCGGCGAGAACTTCGCCATCGCCACGACCCTCGAGGACGCCCTCACCCACATCCCCACCGCCGTGCAACTCCAGCTGTTCCTGAACAAGCCCGAGCTCGTGGCGCCGGACAACCTGACCTTCATGGCCGGGCAACCCATCACGGGCCGGGTCCCGGCGGCCCCGGCCTCCGCCGTTGCCGCCAACTCGAAAGTGCTTATCAGCGTCGGCAATCAAACGGTGGAGGCGCCGGTCGACGCGGCCGGCAACTGGACCTACCCTGCCCCCGAAGCCAGCGGCCCGCTGACATTCAAGGCAGAGACCGCGAACGGATTCAGCCGCTCCGGCCCGGTTACGCTGGCAGTCAACGTGACAAACCTGGACGCACCGGTGATCACCACACCGGCCGAAGGGGCGGCGCTGAAATCCGTCGGCCGCATCGACGGCACCGGAACCCCCGGCCTAACGGTCAAACTCACGGGCGACATCAGCGGCTCCGCATTCGTCGGGCCGGACGGCCACTGGACCATCCCCGTCGAGGGACCCGGGGCCGGCCGGCTGTCCATCCACGCGGTGCAGACGTCCCCCGGCGAGACGGACAGCGCCTCCGTCACCCGGAACTTCACCGTTGCCCCGGCGGCACCGGCCGTCACCACGATCGTGGACGGCTCGCACCTCAGCCAGGACGCACTTCCCGGGACGATCTCCGGAACAGGGGTCGCCAATGCCGATGTTGCGGTGCTGATTGACGGGGTGTCCGCCGGCGCGGCGCGAGCCGGTGCCGACGGGAGCTGGAGTGTGCCCTTCCCGGCAGGCCTCACTCCCGGGGAGCACACGCTTTCCGCCACCCAATCGGTCGACGGCGTTGCCTCGGACCCGCTGCTCCTGACCTTTACCGTTGACGCCCCGGCCGTTGCCCCGGCAGAGCCCGCCGCGCCGGTTGAGCCCGCCGCGCCGGCAGCGCCCGGAATCCCGGCCGCCCAGCCCGTCGTGCTGTCGGCCGGATCCGGCCAGCTGCCGGACACCGGTGCCGGGTCGCTCCTGCCGTTGGCGGGGCTTGCCGGCGGCGCGGTGCTGCTCGGGGGCGTCCTGCTCGGCGGTGCCGCCGTGCGGCGCCGGGCGACCAACTGATCGGGGCCCCGCCCGGCGACCAACTAACCGGAGCCGTGCGGCGCCGGGCGACCCGCTAACCAGAAGCCCCTACTGGAAATCAGCCAGCCAGAGGTCCGGGCCGAACACCTCATACTGGATGTCCTTGGCCGGCACGCCGCTGGCCACCAGCGCGCTCCGGACGGACTTCAGGAACGGCAGGGGACCGCAAAGGTAGTACTCGGCGTCGTCCGGGAGATCCACCGCCCCGACATCCATGAAGCCGGAGAACTCCGAGTCGGACGCTGTCCCGCCCCCGTCGGGATTGAGGAACCACGTCTTCAGCGACCCGTCCGGCAGGGCGGCCAGATCCTCCCGGACCTGCCCCCGGAGCGGGAAGGACGACTCGCTGTCATCCGCATGCAGCATCATCACCTGACGCTGCGAGCCGGACTTGACGAGGTGCGAGAGCATCCCGGCCATCGGGGTGATCCCGATCCCCGCGCTGGCCAGAATCAGGGGCCGGTCCGTGTACTCCATCACCACATCGCCGAACGGAGCTGAGAGCACCACCTCATCGCCCACCTGGACCTCGTTGTGCAGCAGATTGGACATCTCGCCGTCGGGCGTCCCCAGTCCGTGCACCCGCTTCACCGCGAACTGCCGGTGCTTCCCGTCGTCGGCCTTCGTGAGGCTGTACTGCCTGGGCTGGTGGACGCCGTCGTGCATAAGCATCTTGAGCGTGACGTACTGCCCGGGCAGCGATGGCTTGACCTCGCGTTCATCCATCCGCTCCACGACGAACCTGACGACGTCGTCCGTCTCCTGGATCTTCTCGGCCACCCGCCAGGTCCGCCAGATCGTGTCGGGGGTGAGGTGCACCGCGTTGTACAGCCCCCGCTCCTTGTTGATGAGCATGTTCGCCATCAGCCAGTAGACCTCGTCCCAGGCCGCGGCGACATCGGGTGTGACCGCATCCCCGAGCACATCCACGATGGCCCACATCAGGTGGTCATGGACAATCTGGTACTGGTCCGGGCTCAACCCCAGCGAGACATGCTTGTGGGCGACCCGGGACAGGAGATGGTCCGGTACCTGGTCCACGTTGTCCACAAGCAGCCCGGCGAACGCAGCAATGGATCCGGCGAGCGCCTGCTGCTGGCGGCCGTCCGCCTGGTTCCCCCGGTTGAACAGCCCGTCCAGCAGGTCCGGCCGGGCCTCGAACATGTGTTTGTAGAAGCGCTTGGCGATCTCCTCGATGTGCTCGCCCACGACGGGCAGCGTTGCCTTGATGACGGGAAGTGAGGTGTCTGAGAGCATGGTGGATCCCTTCCGGTGAGACCGGTTGTACCCAGTGATGTCGGGCGAATCAGCACTTCCAAGCTAACAGTCCGGGCACGGGGCCTTCCGGGTCCATCGGCCCTACACCCGCGGGTGGGACGCGTGTAAGACCGGCCGGCGGCACATCCCCTGCGGGATGTGCTGCCGGCCGGTGCGCTCTTCAGTTCCGGGGCTACGGCTCAGCGGTCATGATGGCCGTGGCCGCGCCATTTGGCCGAGTCGACCACCTGGACCGCAACGCCGAGGGTGCCGTCGTCCAGGCTGCCCCAGGCGTACACAATCGTGTTCTTGCCCTCCGTGACCGGAACATCTGCCGGGCCGATCAGGGGCTCGGTGGTGCCGGCGGCCGCAACCGAGGCGGACACCGTTCCGGCTTCCAGCGTCAGCACCTCCTGCTCGGGGTTCGTCAGGTCCTCGATGACCGCCGTGTCGCCGGCAAGGACGTCGACGGCGGGGGCCGCGGCCACGTGCCGGACGGTCAGCTTGCCCTCACCCTCGGGGCTGGCCGAGATGCTGTTCTTGAACAGGGTTGCCGTGGGCTCCCCGGAGGCATCCAGGTGCGCCACGGCGGTGTAGTTCCGGCCCTCCTTGAGGTGGACCTTGACCGGGCCGATCACCGGGTTGTCGGCACTGGTGGCGTCGGCGGCCGTGATGGCGATCTTGTAGCTGCCGTGCTCGAGCTTCAGCGGGTCCGTGAGGGTGCCGGGCTCGAAGTCGTCCAGGGTGAGCTTGCCGTCCACCCACACATCCACGGTCAGGCCAGGCACACCGTGGAGGACGGACAGGGTGGCGTCGTCGCTGTGGTGCCTGCCGCCGTCGTGCTTGCCGCCGGCCTGGGCGGGGGCGGCGAAGGTGAGGGCGGCCAGCATGGACACGGCCCCGGCGGCATAAACGGTTTTGCGCATTTCAATCTCCTCATTGAGTTGCCCGAATCCGGGCGGTGATTTGCTTACACCGTTACTACCGGCCGAAGCCGCCTTTTGGATGCAGCCGGCCGCATCCGGATCCGCCATGCGCCGAGTTCGCCGGAAACGGACGTGGGCTCGCGCCGAGTTCGCGGGACAATGTCTCCGTCGCCGTTTGCTTACGGCGCCCCCGCAACTCATGGGCGACCCGGCGGTTTTGCCCGCTCAGCCCCCGGTGCCCAGCCCGCTCAGCCCTTGCGGTCCAGCAGCAGGTTGGTGATCCGCAGCGTGCAGAGCCGTTCGCCGGCCGCGTTGTGGATCAGCACCTCGTGGGTGGTGACGGTTCCACCGAGATGGATGGGGGTCGCCGTGATCGTGATGAGCCCCTTGCGGGCCGACTTGTGGTGCGTGGCGGAGACATCCACGCCCACGGCGGTCTTGCCCAGGGTGCTGGCGTGGATGACCGCCGCCCAGGAGCCCACCGCCTCCCCGACCGCCAGCGACGCGCCGCCGTGCAGCAGCCCGAACGACTGCCGGTTGCCCTCCACCGGCATGGTGGCCACCACCCGCTCGACGGATTCCTCGATGATCTTCACACCCATTTTTTCGTCGAGTTCGCCGAGGGTGATCTTCCACAGCTCGGCATTCCGGGGCTCCGGCGTCATAACGTCTCCTCTGTGGCCGGAAATCCAGGGGCTCAGGCCGGTTAGTGCCGCCGCAGCTAGTGTGCGGCAGGGCTCATTCATGTACTGTAGGTATATTACCGAACGGACGGTCAGTAATGCTGGCCGTGTTGATCTTGCCCCTGTTGGAAGGACCCGTCAACGATGACCACCACTGCAACTGCTCCGGAACCCACAGTAGACACTGTCGAGATCGTTCCCAGCTTCATCAAGGATTCCTGGTGGAGGCCCGACGCCGCCTCGGCTACCGGCGCCGCCTCCGTCCTGGACGCCAGCACCGGTGAACTCCTCGCCAAGGTGAGCACCGAGGGACTGGACCTCGCCGCCGTCGTGGACTACGGACGCACCACCGGCCAGGCGGAACTCGGCAAACTGACCTTCCACCAGCGCGCGCTCAAGCTCAAGGAGTTGGCGCAGTACCTGAACGGCCGCCGCGAGGAGTTCTACGCGCTCTCGGCCCAGACCGGCGCCACCAAGATCGACTCCATGGTCGACATCGACGGCGGCATCGGCGTGCTCTTCACCTTCGGCTCCAAGGGCCGGCGCGAACTGCCCAACTCCCAGGTGATCGTGGACGGCCCCATGGAGGTGCTGTCCAAGGACGGTTCCTTCGCCGGCGAACACATCTACACCCGCATCCCCGGCGTCGCCGTGCAGATCAACGCCTTCAACTTCCCGGTGTGGGGCATGCTCGAGAAGCTGGCCCCCGCCTTCATCGCCGGCGTGCCCACGATCGTCAAGCCCGCCACCCCCACCGGCTACGTCACCGCCGCCGTGGTCAAGGCGATCATCGAATCCGGCATCCTGCCCAAGGGTTCGCTGCAGCTGATTTCCGGCTCGGTCCGCACCATGCTGGACCACCTCGACTACCGCGACGTCGTGGCCTTCACCGGCTCCGCCTCCACCGCCAACACGCTCAAGTCCCACGCCAACGTGGTCAAGGGCGGGGTCCGCTTCACCTCGGAAACCGACTCGCTGAACGCCTCGATCCTGGGCCCGGACGCCGTCAAGGGCACCCCGGAATTCGACGCCTTCATCAAGTCCCTCGTCACCGAGATGACTGCCAAGGCCGGCCAGAAGTGCACCTCGATCCGCCGGGCCATCGTGCCGCAGGAGCTGGTGCAGGATGTCGTCGCGGCCGTGGGGGAGCGGATCCAGCAGCGCATTGTCCTGGGCGACCCGCGCGCCGAGGGCGTCAACATGGGCGCCCTCGCCTCCCGGGAGCAGCTCGCCGACGTGCGGGCAGCCGTGCAGGCCATGCTCGACGCCGGCGGCGAACTCGCCTACGGCACGCTTGATTCGCCGAAGGTCACCAGTGCGGACGGCACCGTCGGCGTCGTCGACGAGGGTGCGTTTATGTCCCCGGTGCTGCTGAGCTGGGCGGATCCGGAGGCCGAAGAGGTCCACTCGCTGGAAGCCTTCGGCCCGGTCTCCTCGGTGATCGGCTACACGGACCTGGCCGACGCCGTCCGGCTCGCCGCCCGCGGCGGCGGCTCGCTCGTCGCCACGGTCTGCACCAACGACCCGGACGTGGCCCGCGAACTCGTCACCGGCATCGCCGCCCACCACGGTCGCGTGCACATGCTTAACCGCGAGGACGCGCGCAGCTCCACCGGCCACGGTTCACCGGTCCCGCACCTGGTCCACGGCGGCCCGGGCCGCGCCGGCGGCGGCGAGGAGCTCGGCGGCATCCGCTCCGTCCTGCACCACATGCAGCGCACCGCCATCCAGGGCTCGCCCAACATGCTGACCGCCGTCACGGGCGTCTGGCACACCGGCGCCGACCGCAACTTCACGGTCGAGACCGAGGGCCAGCACCCGTTCCGGAAGCACCTGAGCACCCTGCACATCGGCGACGCGATCCGCTCCGAGCTGCGTGAAGTGAGCCTGGACGAGATCACGAAGTTCGCCAACTCCACCGGCGACACCTTCTACGCCCACACCAACCAGGCTGCCGCCGAGGCCAACCCGTTCTTCCCGGGCATCGTGGCGCACGGCTACCTGCTGCTGGCCTGGGGCGCCGGACTGTTCGTGGAGCCCGCACCGGGCCCCGTGCTGGCGAACTACGGCCTGGAAAGCCTTCGCTTCATCACGCCGGTGGCCGCAGGCGACTCCATCCGGGTCACCCTGACCGCCAAGAAGATCACCCCGCGCGAGACCGACGAGTACGGCGAGGTGGCCTGGGACGCCGTCCTGACCAACCAGAACGACGAAATCGTAGCCACCTACGACGTCCTCACCCTCGTCGAGAAATAACCCCCGGACGCTCCCTCACGTCTGGCGGTTCCGGTGCAGTCGCTCCCTCATTCCGTGAGGGAGCGTTGCTCGTCGGGCTGCCAGAGGTGAGGGGGCGTCGGCCGTTGGGTTGCCGGAAGTGCGGGAGCGTCGCTTGTGGGCTGAGATTGGCCGGTTCTTTCCGCCCCGCACCGGCGTAAAATTTTCCTCGTAGGAGGTGGCGACATGACCCTAGTTCTAAACAAAGCCACAACGGTCCTGCCAGTCGATGATCCCGAGCGTGCCCACCGCTTCTACGCGGAAACCCTGGGCCTCCCGGTCCGCGGCAGGGCAGACGACGGAAGTGAACTGTATGGCAGTGAAGGCGGCCCCATGCTGCAGTTGATGCCAGTCAAGGACGGAAAGCATTCCGAGCACACGGCCTTGAGCTTTGAAGTCTCCGAGATCGAGCGGACCGTCCAGGAGATGGAGTCCAAGGGCGTTCAGTTCCAGGACTACGACCTGCCGGATCTGAAGACCGAGAACCACATTTGTACAACGGATTCCGAGAAGTGCGCCTGGTTCATGGACTCGGAGCACAACATCCTCTGCGTCCACGAGAACATCACCTCGCCGGTGGATTACCAGCTCTAGCCAGCCGTTCTCGTACCCGCCCAACGAACAGCGCCCCGGCCCGCCGGGGCGCTGTTTTGCGCTCGGGGGGCGGGACCACCGGCCGGGCGGGGGCACATTGACACGGACACGCCGCTATCCGACGGCGAAACGCCTTCCGCGGCCCTGAAAGTGCCCCCGGACCGCCGGGGTGACCCGGTAGTCAGCGCCTGGAATGCGAAATGCGTTCCGCCACGCTCAAAGTGCCCCAGGCCCGGACGGCGAAAACGCCACCCGCCACCGTCAAGGTGCCCCCGCGCCGTTCGGGCGGGACCACGGAGTCACGGGCCTGGGCTGCAGCACGCCTTCCACCCTCAGGTCGAGCCGCTCATTGAAGAAACTGATGAGGCCGTGGATCTGGGCGGTGTCGAGGAACCGGCGGTCGTAGCTCCACGCGATGTTCCTGCCCTGCCGGGAATCCGGATAGCTCCAATAGCTGGCCTGGCCCTTGTACGGGCAGACGGTCCGCTTGGGGCTCTCCTCCAGCAGGTCCAGCTGCACGTCCGAGGGCGGGATGTAGTACCGCACCGGGAGCAATGTCTCGTAGAGCAGCTGCGCGCCGTTGGTGCTGGCCAGCGTCACACCCTCGAGCGCTATCTCCACATCCAGGGACGAGGCGCGGATGTCCACGCGATGGAACGGGTCCCGGGGGTGGCCAATGATCTCCTCATCGTCCTCGAGCCAGTTGAACGCGTCGAAATCCAACACAACGTACCCGGCCAGGTCGGGGTCCTCGGGCCGGAAGGCAGCCCGGGGCGCCGTCGCCGATGCCGTCACGACGTCGAGTTCCTCGCCCGCGCAGGTGTGCCTGCCGAACGCCGTCGTGGGGTCGAGTGTTGTCGGTGCCGCGCCCCGCCGAAGGGCGAAGGGGTGCTCCTCAACCGCGGCCCCGGGCAGCGCCGGGGAGGCCAGCCCGGCCAGCATTTCCTGCTCGGGTACAGCAAAGACGGGGGTGATTCGGCGCGGTTCCCAAATCAGGCAGCCCTGCAGGGTGTCGACGACGGCGGTCCGGCCCAGGTTCGCGCGAATTCTTTTGGCAGTGGGCTCGTACCGCAGCTGGGGGAAAGTGCCCAAGAGCACCTGGGATAGTCTCGTGGCCATCCTCCCAGCGTGGCCCGGGCGCCCGGCGCGGTCAATGGGATTCTGCGCGAGGCCACGGCGAGCCGGGCGGAGCCGGCTTAGCCCGGGACGTGGAGGCCGTGGAAGGCCATGGTGATGACGTCGTCGGCCAGTTTCTCGGGGGAGAGGGAGCCGCCGGGTTTGTACCACTCGACGATGGAGTTGATCGTGCCGAAGAGCAGCCGGGTGACGGTGCGGGGGTCGATGTCCTGGCGCAGTGACCCCTCGTCGCGGGCGGCGGAAATCAGGGCCGCGACCTTGTGGTCGAAGGTGCGCCGGCGTTCCATCGCGTCGCGTTCGATCTCGGTGTTGCCGCGCAGGCGCAGCAGCAGGGTGACGAACGGCAGCCGGTCCACCAGCACGGAGATGGTCTCGCGGAGGACGAATTCCAGCCGGGCCTCGGCGGTGCCGGTCTGGGCCTGCGGCTGGTCCAGGATCGCCTCAAGGCCGCCCAGGGCGTGGTCCAGCGCGAGCTTCAGGAGGTCGCCCTTGGACGGCACGTGGTGGTAAATGGCGGACTTTGAGATGCCCAGGTTTTCGGCGAGGATGCCCATGGAAGTGGCGTCGTAGCCATGGCGGTTGAAGACGTCGACTGCGATCACCAGTACCGACTGCTGGTCATAGCCGGGACGGCCGCGTTTGGTGCTGGTGGCTGTTGTAGGCATAGTCGCTAGTTTCTCACGATCAGGAGATCAGCCAGCCCGCCGGGGCGGCCCGGGCGGGCCGGCCGGCGGGCTGGACTTGCTGTGGTTACGCTTTGGGGCGCAGGTCGTAGATCCGGCGGAGCTTGCCGTTGGACCGCTCCAGGGAGCCGGGATCGACGACGTCGACGGCGCAGGAGGAGCCGACCTGGATCTTGATCTGCTGCTGCAGGGTCTTGGCGGCGGAGGCGACACCCTCGACCGTGACGGACTCGCGGCGTTCGATCCTGACGGTCAGCTGGTCCATCCGCTGGCCCTCGGGGCGGGTGAGCTCGAGCTGGAAGTGCGGGCTCAGCTCGGGGATGCGCAGCGCGATCTCCTCGATCTGCGAGGGGAACAGGTTCACACCGCGCAGGATGATCATGTCGTCGCTGCGCCCGGTGATGCGGCCCATGCGGCGGTGCGCGGGGCGCGCGGTGCCGGGCAGCAGGCGGGTGAGGTCCTTGGTGCGGTACCGGATGATCGGCAGCGCTTCCTTGGTGAGGGAGGTGAAGACCAGCTCGCCGGGTTCGCCGTCGCCCAGGACCACGGAGGAGTCGAAGGCGTCGATGATTTCGGGGCGGAAGTGGTCCTCCCAGATGTGGCTGCCGTCCTGGGTTTCCACGGCTTCGCCGGCGACGCCGGGCCCCATGACCTCGGAGAGCCCGTAGATGTCGCAGGCCTTGATGTTCATCATCACTTCAAGCTCGTGGCGCATTTCCTCGGTCCACGGCTCGGCACCGAGCACGGCGAACTTGAGCGAGGTGGAGGCCGGGTCGATGCCCTGCTTCATCATCGCGTCGGCGATGGTGAGCAGGTAGGTCGGGGTGGCCAGGATGGCGTCGGGCTTGAAGTCCTGGATCAGCGTGATCTGGCGTTCGGTCTGGCCGCCGGAGATCGGGATGACGGTGCAGCCCAGGGCCTCGGCGCCGGCGTGGGCGCCCATGCCGCCGGTGAACAGGCCGTAGCCGTAGGCGTTGTGGACCTTCATGCCGGGGCGGACGCCGGAGGCGCGGAGCGAGCGGGCCACGAGCTTGGCCCAGTCGGCGAGGTCCTTTTTGGTGTACCCGACGACGGTGGCGCGGCCGGTGGTGCCGGAGCTGGCGTGGATGCGGGCCACCTCGTGCTGCGGCACGGCGAACATGCCGAAGGGGTACTCCAGGCGGAGGTCTTCCTTGGTGGTGAAGGGGAACTTGCCCAGGTCGGAAAGCTCGCGGAGGTCCGTGGGGTGGACGCCGTGCTCGTCGAACTTGCGCTTGTACAGGGGTACGCGGTCGTAGGCGTAGGCCAAGGTGTGCTGGAGGCGGCCGAGCTGCAGCGCCTCGAGCTCGTCGCGGGACATCATTTCTTCGCGGTCCAGGACAGCATCACTGGTGGGGGCGACGGTTTCTTGGGTCATCTGGGGTTCCCTGTTTCTATTTCTTGGAGATGGTGCGGCTGCGGCCGCGGAACTCGGCGACGAGTTCGCCCGGGGGGATGTCGGCGGGGAGCTGGCCCGGGACCGTGGCGGCGGGGGCCGTGGAGGAGGCCGACGCCGGTCCCGGTGCGGTGCCCGCGCCGGGATCTGCGGCGTAGATCTGGACGTCGTAGAGGCCGCTGCGCCCGGTGCTGGCGCGTCGGTTGGCGACGGCGGTGAGGGTCTGGCCGCGGAAGGCGGGCCTGAGGAAGTTGATGTCGACGCCGGAGGCCACGGTGATGTTGCCCTCGTCAGCCGGAGTCGGCGTGGTCTGGTTGCAGGCCAGCGCGAACGCTGTGTCGCCGAAGGCGAAGATCATTCCGCCGTGGGCCATGCCGAATCCGTTCAGCATTTCCTGCCGGAGCGTCATGCGGATTGTGGCATGTCCGTCGTCCAGCGCCACTACTTCGATGCCCATCCACTCAGACGCGTAGTCGTCCTTAAGGATGGGGTGGATGTCACCCGAAACCGTCGATCCAGCCATGCGTCATTGCCTCCAGCTTTATTTACCGAATGTTCATTAGGTAATCCCATTATGGCGCCTGCTGTCAAGAGCGGGCGACCTCAGGGACCGTCCCGCAGACACATTTCGGACCGCCCGACGGGCGCGGGCGGAGAGTGCCGCCGTCCGGACACGCATCGTCCTCGGGCCGCAGGATCCCGGCCCGCCGTCCGTCAGAGTGCCGTAACGGGTCTGCGGGTCACCGTTCGAAAGTCAGGGACCAGGGTTCGCTTCCGCTGCCTGTCTGGGTCCATCCGTCGTGCCGGATGTCGCTGACGAGCTCTTCCAGGCTGCGGGTCATTCCGGGGGCCCATTGTTCTTCCGGCGGCGTCGGCGAGATCGGCGTCGGGGACGCGAAGGTGGAACTCGAATAGCGGACCTCGTCGGCCACCCGGCCAACGAACCGGAACTGCACACTGCCGGACTGGGACGCGAGCGTGGTGAGGATCCGGGCCCACCAGGCTGTACCGCCGATGTCCTGCAGTTCAACATGAAGCGTTTCCAAGAGGTCCTCCGCTCTGTCCCCCCACCCTGGCTGGCGGGCGCCGGAAGGGTAAGGGGCCAAAGTCCCGCGGGCGGCCCCCGGGCGGCGCATGGAGAAACCGCGGCAACAAGTGAAAGTATGGAGGGACCGAGCACCAGCACAGCAAAGGGCGAACCATGGCCAAAGGAATCTACGTCAGCGCGACCACCCCGGGCTCCGGGAAGTCGCTTATTGCCCTGGGCCTGGCGGACACGCTGCACCGGCATGCGGACCGGATCGGGTTCTTCAAGCCCGTGGTCAACGGGCACGACGTTGCCTCGGACCCCATGGTGGCCCTGATGAAGTCCCGGTTCAACCTCGACGACGACCGCTGCCGCGGCGGGCTGACCTTCCCGGAAGTCCGCAGCCTGCTCGCCGAGGGCAAGCGCGAGGAGATCGACTCCCGCTGCGTGGAGATCTTCGCCGAGATGTCCCGGCACTGTGACGTGGTGATCGTGGAGGGCACCGACCTCACCGGCCAGGACGCCGCCGTCGAGTTCGACCTCAACGCCCGGCTGGCGAACAACCTCGCCGCCGCGGTCGTCGCCGTCGTCGGCGCGAAGGGCCGCACCGTCGCGGAGACCGTCGACGCCGTCGAGGTCGCCCGCAAGGAACTCGTCGCCGAACGCTGCACGCTGCTGGCCATCATGGTCAACCGCGCCGATCCGGAGGACCTTGAGGCCATCGCCGCCGCGGTCCGCCCGGGCGCCTCCGGCCGTCCCGTGTACGTCCTGCCGGAGCTGGAGGAGATCGCCCGGCCCACCACCGGCGAGGTCGCCGCCGCCATGGGCATCGGCCAGGTGGCGGGCCTGGCCGACCTGGAGCGCGACGTGCGGTCGGTGAAGGTCGCGGCCATGAGTGTGGCCAACTTCCTGCACGTGCTCGACGACGGCGCGCTGGTGATCGTGCCCGGTGACCGCGCCGACGTGCTCGTCGCCTGCCTGGCCTCCTCGTTCTCGCCGGAGTTCCCGGTGCCCTCCGCCCTGATCCTCACCGGCGGACTGGCCCCGGACCCCACCATCTATTCGCTGCTGGCGCAGGCCCCGTTCCCGATTTTCGCCGCCCCCGATGACACCTATGTGACTGCGAAACGCGTTTCCGAGGTGCGCAGCGAGATCTGGTCCGGGCACCGCCGCAAGGTGGCCTCGGCGCTGGGGCTGTGGGCGCGCCGGGTGGACGAGGCGGAACTGCTGGAGCGGCTGCACCTGCCGCGGCTGGAGCGGATGACGCCGCTGCGCTTCCTGCACGACCTGATCGAGCGGGCCCGCTCGGAACGCCGCCACATCGTCCTGCCCGAGGGCACGGATGTCCGCATCCTGCGGGCCGCGGAGATCCTGCGCCGCCGCGACGTCTGCGAGCTGACCGTGCTGGGCCGCGAATCCGACGTCCGCGAGCTCGCCTCCACCCAGGGCATCGACCTCACCGGCATCAACATCATCGATCCCGCCACCTCGGAGCTGCGCCAGGGGTTCGCGGAGAAATACGCGGAGCTGCGGGCGCACAAGGGCGTGGACCTGGCCAAGGCCCTCGAGGTCATGCAGGACGAGAGCTACTTCGGCACCATGATGGTCCAGCTCGGCGTCGTGGATGGGATGGTCTCCGGCGCCGCCCACACCACCGCGCACACCATCCGGCCGGCGCTGGAGTTCGTCAAGACCCGCGACGGCGTCAAGATCGTCTCCTCGGTGTTCCTGATGCTGATGCCGGACCGGGTGCTGGTCTACGGCGACTGCGCCGTGAACCCGGAGCCCAACGTGGAGCAGCTCGCGGACATCGCGCTGGCCTCGGCCGAAACCGCGGCCCAGTTCGGCGTGGAGCCGCGGGTGGCGATGCTGTCCTACTCCACCGGCGGCTCGGGCGCCGGCGAGGCCGTGGACGCGGTCCGCCAGGCCACCGAGCTCGTGCGCTCACGCCGCCCGGACCTCGCCGTGGAAGGGCCCATCCAGTACGACGCCGCCGTCGACGCCGCCATCGCCGAGTCGAAGATGCCCGGCTCGACCGTGGCGGGGCAGGCGACGGTGTTCATCTTCCCGGACCTCAACACCGGCAACAACACCTACAAGGCGGTCCAGCAGTCCTCCGGCGCGGTCGCCGTCGGGCCGGTGCTGCAGGGGCTGCGCAAGCCGGTCAACGACCTCTCCCGCGGCTGCACCGTGGAGGACATCGTGAACACGGTGGCCATCACCGCCATCCAGGCCCAGTCCGCGGAGCCCGCTGCAGCAGAGCCGGCCGCTGTGCCGGCCGCCGCAGAGCCGGCCGCAGAGCCGGCCGCCGTGCCGGCGTCCGCGGCCGCCCGTGCCTAGTCAGCTGTTTTCCGGCTCCGCCGGGCTGTCGGGATCCTCCTGCTTGGCGGGCTCATCGGACAGGCCCGCCGGCGTGAGATCCAGGTCCTCGAAATTCTCGGGCGCCTCGGGGGCATCCCCGGTCTCGGCGGCCTTGAGCTTCCCAGTGTCGTCCAGGGCCGGGTTCGTGCCCTCGACGCCGGTGGGATCCTGCTTTCCGGACCCGCTGGCCGGCTCGGTGCTCTCCGGCTCGGTGCTCTCTGGCTGGATCGCTTCGTCAGTCATGGAAATCCCTTCGTGAATGCTCCGGTTGGTCCGCCGACTCTAGGCGTCCGCCGCGGCTTTCGCAACGGATTGGCCGCCGGGTCCGCCCGGCAATTTATAGTGGTTTCCACGGAGCGCTCCGCCAGGCTCCGGCGTGATGCCAGTCCCGACGCTCCCTCCGGGGTCAGCGCAGAAGCCAAGGCGTAGGAGGCCCCATGCTCGTGCTCGTTATCAACTCAGGGTCGTCCTCGCTGAAGTTCCAGGTCCGCGACGTCGAGGCCGGCAGTGTGCTCGCCGAAGGGCTGGTCGAGAAGATCGGCATGGGCAGCGGCGGCGAGGGCGACGGCCAGCTCGAGGGCCCCCGCGACCACGCCGAGGCACTGGAACAGGTCGACGCGGAGATCCACGCCGCGCTGGGGGACCGGACGCTCGATGCCGTGGGCCACCGCGTGGTGCACGGCGGCGAGCGCTTCGGCGAGCCGGTGCTGATCGACAACGAGATCACCCGCGCGATCGAGCGGCTCAATCCGCTGGCGCCCCTGCACAACCCGGCCAACGTCCTGGGCATCCGTGCCATTGCGAAGAAGTGGCCGGACATGCCGCAGGTTGCCGTGTTCGACACCGCCTTCCACCGCACCCTGCCGGAGCACGCCTGGCGCTACGCGGTGCCGGACGAGCTCTACACGAACCACGGGATCCGCCGCTACGGCTTCCACGGCACCTCGCACGAATACGTCGCGCACCGGGCCGCAGCGCTGCTGGATATCCCGGTGGACGAGTTCGACGCCATCGTCGCCCACCTCGGCAACGGGGCCTCGGTCACGGCGATCCGCGGCGGCAAGTCCGTGGACACCTCCATGGGCTTCACCCCGCTGGAGGGCCTGGTGATGGGCACCCGCTCCGGTGACCTGGACCCGTCCATCCTGGTGTTCCTCGGCCGGGCCGGCTGGTCCCCGGAGGACCTCGATTCCATGCTCAACCGCCAGTCCGGGCTCAAGGGGCTGGCCGGCAACAACGACATGCGCTCCGTGGTGGAGTCCGCGGAAGCCGGCGACGCCAGGGCAGCCATGGCGCTCGCGGTCGCCTCCTACCGGCTCGCGAAGTACATCGGCGGCTACCACGTGGCCGTCGGCGGGGCGAAGGCCCTCGTCTTCACCGCCGGGATCGGGGAGAACTCGCACCAGTTCCGCACCCTCGTCGCCGAGCGGCTGGGCGCCCTCGGTGTGCAGCTCGACGCCGGCCTGAACCGGGAGCGGTCCAAGGAACCCCGCGTGATCTCCGCACCCTCCTCCGCCATCCCTGTGCTCGTGGTCCCCACCGACGAGGAGCGGGCCATCGCCGAGGCCACGGCCGCGGTCGTCACCCACTCATCGGTTGCTCCGTAGCGGCCCTTTTGGCGGCCCAATACGGCGTCTACGGAGCAGCCGATGGGACAGGAAGGAGGATTGATGGCGCGGATCTTCATCACCGGCTCCACCGACGGGCTTGGACGGGCCACCGCAGAATCCCTGCTCGATAGCGGCCACCGTGTCATCGTGCACGCACGCAGCGCCGGCCGCCTGGCCGCGGTACAGGATCTCCTGGACCGCGGCGCGCTCAGCGTCATCGGTGACCTGTCGGACGTCGGGGAAACGCGCGACGTCGCCGACCAGGTGAACCGGGCCGGTCCCGTGGACGCCGTGATCCACAACGCGGGCATCCTCACCGGCGCAGATATTTTTCAGGTCAACGTCGCCGCCCCCTACCTGCTCACCGCCCTCATCCACCGCCCGCACCGGCTGATCTACCTCAGCAGCGGCATGCACCGCGGCGGCCGCGCCGACCTCACCGGCATCACCCGGGGCGGAGCGGCGCACAGCGTGTCCTACTCCGACAGCAAGCTCTACGTCACCGCCCTCGCGTTCGCCGTCGCCCGGTTATGGCCGGATGTCCTCAGCAACGCCGTCGATCCCGGCTGGGTGCCCACCAGGATGGGCGGCCGCGGCGCCCCCGACGACCTGCGGCTCGGCCACGTCACGCAGGAATGGCTCGCCACCAGCGACGACCCCGGGGCGTGCACGAGCGGCGGCTATTGGCACCATCAGCACCTGCAGAAAGCACACCGGGCCGCCTTCGACCACCGGCTGCAGGACGAACTGGTGGACCATCTGGCTCGCGTCACCGGGGAGCGCCTGACCTGATCCCGCACGAATGCGCCGCACGAGAGTGGTTTATTGTCATCGGCGGCTCCGTAGCGGCCCTTTTCGCGGCCCAAAACGGCACTTGTGGAGCAATCGATGGGTAGCGTGGGGGCATGACGGAACCCAAGCCCCTCCCGCTGCCGATCCGCACCGAACGGCTGGTGCTGCGCCGCTTCGAGGCCGGGGACCTGGACGCGTACCACGCCTACCATTCGCTGCCCGAGACCGCCCGGTTCCTGCCCGGGGACGCGAAGAGCCACACCCAGTCGATGGAGTCCGTGGGCAAGTACGCCAACTTCGTCTTCGAAAAGGAGGGTGACTGGATCTGCCTGGCCATCGAGGCCGCGGACTCGCCCGGGCTGCTCGGTGAGGTGGTCCTGAAATGGCTGCCCGGCTGCGGGCAGGCCGAGATCGGATGGAGCCTCCCCCCGGCAGCCCGCGGAAAGGGCATCGCGACGGAGGCCGCCGCGGCCCTGCTCAAGCTGGGCTTCGAGAAACTCCGTTTCCACCGGATCGAGGCCAAGCTGGATGCCCTCAACACCGCCTCCGCGGCGCTGTGCGAACGCCTCGGCATGCGGCTGGAATCCACCCAGGTGGACAAGTGGCACTACAAGGGTCAATGGGCCACCGAAGCCGTCTACGCCCTCATCGAGGACGAATGGAAGTCCCGCCAGCCCGCGTAGGACTTCAACGATTCGTCACAGATGGCCGCTCTGGCCCGTTGCTTCCACCCGCGCGGTCAACCATTCGCCAGAGATGGCCGCTTTGGAAGGTTCATAGCGGCCATCTGTGACGAACGGTGACTGCAGGAGGGCTCCCGAATGCGGCGCCGAGTGGAGAAATGCCCGTCCACCGGGCGCAGCTCGCGGCACTGATACGCAAAAGCTTTCAATGGGCCCGAAATGGGTATTCCCCAACACGCAAGGGCGGCCCTACCGTTGAAACAGCACCAAATGTGATGCCGGACACGCCGAAAGCCGCCTGTGGAGTAAAACAGCCGCAATCGGACCCGTGCCTGGCGGATTACGCCCTCGACGGCTGGACCGCCGCGGACGTCATGAGCAACCGCCACGTCGGCCTGCTCCCCAAATGCATCTCAACCGCCCCAGTGCCCGTGCCGCCTTCCTTGGGGGAAGTCGGTCCGGGCCCCTTTTTGAAGGACGCATCATGACGGTAGTCAGCCTCAACGGCCTCCCGGATCACGCCACATCGCCATCACCGGAGGACCGCTCGACAGTGCTCGTCCATACCGCATGGGCCGGCTGGTACTACGAAGGATCCGCCGCGGAAGTTCCGGCCGCCGCCGCATAAGTAAGCAGGGCCACCGCCGCCGCCGATGTCGACCACGGCGTCAGCCTGTTCCTAAAGCGCAGCTAAGCCCAGGCCGCCGCTCCTGCCCGGTTACTTCCCCCGCTCCCGCCCGCCTCCGCCCCAAAACCTCGGAATCCCGCGGTTCTCCGGAGCGGAAACGGGTTGCGGAAGGAAGTAACTGGGCTGGAGCGCGGCCAGCCGGAAAGCACCAATAAACGACGGAACCCCGCCACTGAGCATGCTCAGCGGCGGGGTTCCGTCGTTCGTGCGGTGGTGGGTTAGGCGACGCGTGCGCAGGAGGCGAGCTGGACTGCGACGTCGACGATCATGTCTTCCTGTCCGCCGACGTAGCCGGCCCGGCCGATTTCCTCGAGGATCTGCCAGGCCGGGACGCCGTAGCGCTCGGCGGCGCGTTCTGCGTGGATGAGGAAGGAGGAGTAGACGCCGGCGTAGCCCTGCATGATGGAGGCGCGGTCCATGATGGGCATGCGCGTGATGATGGGCTTGACGACGTCATCGGCCGCGGCCATGACCCCGTGGACGTCAACGCCGGTGTGGATGTTGAGCCGCTCGAACGCGGCCGCGAGGACCTCGGTAATACGACTTGGACCCCGTGTACGTGGATATCGACATGCACGCCTCCCACCTCCGGGACGCCTCCACAATTGCTGCCATGGACGCCATCACCGAGAAAGACCACCACCATGGCAAGGACGTGAAGATCGTCGGGCTCAACAACGCCAGCGCTCTCATGCGCCAACGCCTCGGCGGCAAACTCGGGCAGGGCACTGACTCCGGCCCCGGACGGCGTGGGGGTCCCCTTCCAATGCCGAAGGGAAGCTCTACGCACGAACCGGAGGCCGACTATAACCTGTTACGCCGGGCCCGGAGCAGCGCGGCCACCCGTGAAAACGACTGCCCGCCGCCGTTGATGGCCGGCATCAGCCAACGACCTTGGCTTCAGCGACAAAAGGGACCATGGTGCTATGGTGCTGGGTTCACTTTTGCCAGCTGGCCGCTCTCAGTCTGAGGCATAGCGGTCAAGGATCGCCTGCATCTGAGTGATCTCCTCTTGCTGGGATTTCACGATGGAATCACACAGCTCAATGATCTCAGGATCGGTGATGTCTGATTCCTGACAGACAAGGAGCGCGCGGGAATGATGCGGAATCATGGATTTGAGAAACCGCTCGTTGCCAACGAACGTCTGTGCGGCCGAGCGCAAAAACGGCACCGAACAGCACAGCGTAACCAACCAGCATCGCGATGTTGGCTTTTCTGTTCTTGAACATGGACCACATGCCCGCGGTCATGACAATCGCCATCGCTGACACCATCAGCAATGCCATCCAGAAGTTGCTCAGGTTGAAATAGAAGTGATCGATGGAGCGGACCATCGACATTGACAATACCCACATCAGCGCGAGGCTGACCAGCAGTATGAGGGCGAATTTGAGATACATTCTGGATG
The DNA here is from genome assembly GCF_001750145.1 of Arthrobacter sp. U41. Lineage (NCBI taxonomy): Bacteria > Bacillati > Actinomycetota > Actinomycetes > Micrococcales > Micrococcaceae > Arthrobacter > Arthrobacter sp. U41. The sequence goes on along the minus strand of NZ_CP015732.1, from coordinate 466,766 downwards.
AGCCCTGGCCGCTGTGGCCGTCTCCGCTGCCCTTGCCGTCCTTACCGCCGTGCGTTTCATCGGGGTGCTGATTGGACTGCTGCTCTTGATGCCCTGGGGCGGTTTCCCGGCGGCTGCGGGGGTGATGTTCTGCTGTACTCACGTGAGTCTCCTTTCAAGCCATGAATCTCCCATCCCGCCTCCATTGGGCGGGAAGGGATGCCGAACGGGAGCCTGGGGCAGCTAGCCCAGTGAGGAAATAGGTTCCCGGCATGCAGTTTCGCAACGGCGGCATGCTTCAGCGCAGACCCGGCAATGCTCATGCATCCCTGCGTGCTGTTCGCATTCCTCTGTGCAGGCCGTGCACGCGGTGCGGCATGCCTCGAGGATTGCCCGAGTGATGTTCGCGTCATACCCGGTGTGCCGGGACAAGACATTGCCTGTGGTCGCACAGATGTCGGCGCAGTCCATGTTGGTGCGGATGCACTTGGTCAGGTAGGCGACCATTTCTTCACTCAGGCAGGCGTCGGCGCATGCCGTGCAGGTTTGCGCGCATTCGAAACAGGCTTCGATGCACTCGGCGAGCTTTTCCCTGTCCACGCCCCCGAGGTCCTTCGGGTAGGTGTCGAGCATGGACGTGACGTGATGCGTCATGTGATTCTTCTCCTTGTTCAGGATGCAGCAGCCCAAAATCGCTGCTGGCTATCTGCTTGGTTCTTGTGTGGAGGACCGCGAATTGAGCGGCCCGAAACCGGTATGTATCGGTCAAAGGCACCATTATGCGGATGCCATTAGGGCGCGGCCGACTGTTTTTGTTTACGTCCTGCTGATGGACAGGGGCGTCAGGGACGGTGTGAGGTGATCAGGCTTTTCCAGTGCCGGATCAAACCATCCGGCCGGCACATAGCCGCCCCGAAAGGGCGTCACCTCAACACGGAAGGAAGCCGCCGTCGCATCCCCCGCCAGGAGCCGGTGGGCAGGGGCAATCGCCTTTGACGTACTGTGCCGTTCGATACAGCAGGCACGATCGGAATGGGGAATGTCGGACTGCGCCGCGACCGCTGCAGTCCTCGGGCTGGTGACGTGGTGAGCCGTGGTCGCCTCCGTCTGAACAGGTGCCGTTCCCGCGGCACCCGAATGCTGCATCCGCATACACAGCGCAGCGCAAGCGGTGAACGAGAAGACGAACAGCAGGGACAGGCTCAGCGCCAAACACACCATCCGCGTCATGGTGTGTGTTCCGCCAAATGCTGCTGTTGAGATCGGTCAGCCCTCCGTTACCGCCGGTCAAGAGTCTTCTCTCCAAGCCTAATAAAAGCTCAGTACGCTTACTAGTCATCTAGCGGCCACGTTTCGGAGACGCCTCCAAAACGTTCAGCTTTTCAAGACACGGACGTTGTCATTTTCAGGAGTCGTCTGCACCAGTTCATGGGACAGGACGGGGTGAGTGCAGAGGACTGTTGACAGCGGGATGTCAGCAGTCCTCTGCACCGTCATGCATTTTTTTAGGCTCTCCTGACGTGAATGTGGGTTCGGTTATGTCTGGTATGGGAGTTTGATTTCGACGGGTCCGCAGGCGAGCATGATCAGGGCGAGGGCGGCTTCGGGGGTGTGGAATCCGTAGGATCTGCGGGTCATGGTGCGGATCTTGTTGTTCAGTCCTTCGTGGCGGCCGTTGGAGAGTTTCCTGGTGACTGCTGCGTGGATCCCTTGGGTGTGGGATCGGATCGTGGCGGCGGCCCTGGCGAACTCGCGGATGTTGGATTTGGCGGCGAGGTCGCACCAGGTGGTGATCATCTCCATCACGTCATCGGGGTTGAGGTCGCCGGCGAAGACCTCCCGGAGGGATTCCTTGAGCTGGTAGGCGTCCCAGAGCAGCCCTCCGGTGCGTTCGAGCCCGGCCAGGGTGGCTTGTTGTTTTTCGGTGAGGTTCTGCGGGTTTTTCAGCAGCACCCAGCGGGTTCCTTTGAACTTCTTCGCGATGTCCTGATCGGGCAGCTCACGGGTCCGTTGCCAGATGGAACGGCGGAAGGCTTCCAGCGCGTTGGTGGCGACCTGGATGACGTGGAACGGGTCGTAGCAGATGACCGCGCCGGGTGCGTTGGTCTTCACGGACTTGGCAAAAGCCGGGCCCATGTCCATGCTGACGGCCTCTATCGCCGCCGTGTTCACCGGTCCGATCTCCTTGAAGAATCCATCCAGTGTCGCCGCGTTCTTTCCCGGTGCGCCCCAGACGATCTTCGAGGTGGCGTGGTCCGAGACGAGGGTCAGGTAGCGGTGGTGTTTGCGCCAGGAAATCTCATCCACGCCGATATTGACCAGGCCTTCGAAGCGGCTCTCATCGAGTTGTTCGGCCACGACGCGTTCACAGATCGCCCCGACGGTCCGCCACGCTATCCGGGCGAAGGTGGACACCGTGGTCTTGTCCGCACGGGTGACCAGCCAGGCGATCATGTCCTCAAATTCCGTGCTGAACCGGGAGCCGGGCCGGGCGAACGGCACGCCCTGCACCACGACGCCGTGGCTGGGGCAGACCAGCCGCCGGCGGAGCATTGTGAGCACCAGGACCCTGCCGGCGAAATCCAGATGCCGCCACGACGATTCCGCCCACCGGGTGTCATACCCGGCCATCGTTGAGTAGCTGCAGTGCGGGCAGTCCAGGCGCTTGCGGGCCTTCAACGCCACCCGCACCAGCAGCGGACCCCCGGCGCCAGGATCAACGTCAACAACCCGGACCCCGGCCAGATTCAAGACGCCGTTGAGTAGAGTAGTAGCACGCATGGGTAGCTCCGAAATTTGGACAGTGTGAGAACTCCCAAATCTACCGGGCTACCCATGCCTCATAACACGCAAACCCTGACCCACACTTACGTCAGGAGAGCCTTTTTTTAACAGTCGTCTGCACCAAAGGCCGAGCTACGGGACTGCAACTGCTTCAGGGCTCGTGGCCGGGACCCACCGGTACAGTGTGGGCACCGAGACCCCGAGGCTGGCGGCAACTTCCTTGGGCGGCGTTCCCTGGCTGAGGAGCTTCCGAGCTGAGCGGATCTTGGCCTCCGTCATGACGCGTTTGCGGCCCCCTATCCTGCCTTGTTCACGCGCTGCCTGGAGGCCTGCCTGGGTGCGTTCGACCATGAGCTCGCGTTCCATCTGCGCCAGGGAGGCCATCACGTTGAAGAAGAAGCGTCCGGAGGCGGAAGCGGTGGTGGTGTCGATCGAGTCGGTGAGGCTGACAAAACCAATTCCGCGCTCGTTCAGGCCTCCGGCGAAATCCAGGAGGTCCTTCACGCTGCGGCCAAGACGGTCCAGCTTCCACACAATGAGAGTGTCTCCCTCACGGAGTGCTTCCAGGGCCTTGGCTAGACCGGGGCGGCCGGCTTTGGTGACGCTCATTGGGACAAAGCCTCTTGCGCCCCGGGTCGTTTCCAGATGGAATACGGACAGGGCGCCGCCGATGGAGGTTGTGCCCGCCCTCACGGCAAGCGGGAGGGCCATCGTGAGTGAGATCGAGGGAGCCTCCATGAAGAACCCAGCACGAAAGCTCGCGGCGGGCCTGCTGGTTGCGTCGTTCGGCGTGATCGGTTCGGCCTTACCGGCTGCTGCGCAGCCCGGCCCGGGCCCAGGTCGCGAGTTCGGGCAACACGTGGCCGCATGCAACGACCACTTCAGCGGCGAGCACAACCCGGGTGTCCACCATCGCGGGTTCTCCGGATGGCAAATGCACGACGACTGCGACTGACTGCCGCTGGAACCGGAGTCCAAAGAGAAAGGACGGGCCCGTGGCCAGTTCGCCGGTCACAGTTATCCATCGCTGGATCAAAGCGGCACCTTGTGGTCGAGGTTCAGATTTTCGCGCGACAAGGGTGCGCGGACGGCTTCCAGGGTGCGTCGATGTGGCGTCTCACCGGACTTCGATGGCACCCATCATGCCGAGGTCCTCGTGATCCAGGATGTGGCAGTGGTAAACCGAACGTCCGCGGAAGTCGTTGAACCCCACCCTGACCTTCACACGACCGTTCGCGGGCACGTTCACTACGTCCTGCCAAATGACGGGGTTCGTCCCTTGGCCGTTTTCCTCGATGATTTGCATCGGCCAGACATGCAGGTGGAACGGGTGATCCATGGGACCGGTGTTGATCAACGTCCATTCCTCCACATCCCCGGCCGCTACCGTTGTGTCTGTTCTGGCCTTGTTGAATTCCCTGCCGTTGATGGTGAAACGCATCATGCCCCCGCCCCCGCCCATGCCGGCGGCCAGGACGATCTGCCGGCGGGCCGCGACGGCGGCTGACCGAAGGTCTCCGAGCCCCTGCTGGGCGGGCAGGGGGGTCAGGGCTGCGACCGGTTCGCCGGCTACGCGGAGGGTGGCCAGTGCTGCGCCGTCCGGCTGGTCTGCAGGATCACGTGCGCCGGATCCCGGTCCCATCATTCCCGGCATGCTTCCCCGATTCTGGTAGAGCGCGCGCAGCACGGAGTCCCCGGCCGTGGTGGTCACGAGGAGGTCTGCGCGGTTTCCGGGCGTCAGCAGAAGTTCATCCACACTCTCCGGTGTCGGGAAGCGGCCGGAGTCCATGCCGAGGAGCTGCAGCTGCTGTCCGTCGAGTCGCAGCCGGAGGTAGCGGGCCACGCAGGCGTTGATGATGCGCCATCTTTCGCGTTGTCCTGGGCGGGCCGTGAATTGCGGGTTGCTTTGGCCGTTGACCAGGATCAGTTCACCTTCCCGGCCCATCATTCGTTCCATCGCCGGGACTTCCCGGATGTTTCCAATGCCGTCCAGGGTGGTGTCCGAAATGACCAGTACCCGTTCCGCACTTGCCTCGATGGGTTCAGGGTCCTCGACGATGATTGCTCCGAAGAGGCCGGCGAAGATCTGGTCGGCGACCATGCCGTGGTGGTGGGGGTGGTACCAGTACACGCCCGGGGGATGATCCTCGGGAAGTTTGTATTCGTAATCGAAGGTGCCGCCGGGGTCGACCGAGACGAAGACATTGTCCCCGTTGCCCTCGGGGGAAACATGGAGACCGTGCACGTGAAGGTTGGTGGCCTGGGTCAGCTTGTTGACGAGCCCGATCTTCAGGACGTCGCCGGCCCGTACGCGCAGAGTCGGGCCGGGGATGCCGCCGTTGTAGCCAAGGGCTGCGGCCTGCCGGCCTGCCAGCAGTATCTGTCCGGGGGCGGCTTCGAGCCGTACCTGCAGCTGGCCGTTGGTGCTCCGTTCCTCCGCAGGCTGGGTCAGTTCGCTTCCCGTAACGGGAGCCGCCCGCGACGACAGGGTCCAGATCAGCCCGGCACCGCCGGCCGCTGTGCCCGCAATGCCGAGCCCGCCCAGCAGCACCGCCTGGCGGCGGCTGATGGGCTTCACTGCGGGCCCTCACCGAGCACTTTGAGGTGCTCGCGGTACTGGTCTGCGGTGAGTTCTCCCCTCGCAAATCGTTCGTCGAGGATCTGGCGGGCCCTGCTCCTGCCGAGAGGCGGCGGCCAGCCTGGCGCCCCGGGGCCCGGGGGCCCGTATCCATTCCGGACGCCGCCGCCAAAGACCCGGACCGCCAGCAACACCAGCAGTGCGATCCCGATAAGTGGCAGAAGAGCCCAGAGCCACATCCATCCCATGCCTTGTCCGTAACCCCACATCATGATCGGTGCCTTTCCTTCAAAGAGTTAGTCCGAGTCTTCGCACGGCCTCAGCGGACAGCTAGAGTCCGAGGTCCCGGTCCACCCGGGCCGGTTTTCAACGCGTCCGCACACCCGCCGGCGGAAGGCCGACGGGTACGCAGGCCTCCGCAGATCCTGCAGTGCTCGCGCGGTCAGGAGGCGTCGGCGGGCCCGAACGTGACGCCGGCGTCGGTGGAGACGACGAGCCCGCTGGCCGTGGCGGCCCAGATGGTTGGGTTTGCCTCCGGGCCCCTCACTGCCGCCACAGCCTGGACCGTGTCCTGGATTTTGCCCTTTCGGGTCCAGGTCGCGCCGGCGTCCGCCGAGACGTGGACGGTCCCGTCGGGTTCGACTCCGACCGCCTCGGCGGGACTGGCGAAAGCGGCGAACTGGACCACGGGTCCGGAGTCCACCGTGTTCCAGGTCTTACCGCCGTCCGTGGAGCGGCGGATCCCTTGGGGGGTGGTGGCCAGGACCGCGTCGCTGGTGGGGTTTCCGGCGAGGGCGGCCGGGACGAAATCCGCGGCCGCCGTGTTCCAGGTTTTCCCGTCCGGGCTGGTGCGCAGTGCGCCGTCGAATCCGACTATTCCGGATTTGGTCGCAGTGAGCGCGTGGAAGTCGGATTCCCCCTGACGGGAGAGCTTTTCCCAGGTTTTACCGGCGTCGGTGGATCTGATCAGCCCGAGCGGGTTGGCCAGGTCGGAGCCCTCTCCGGGGTGTCCGGAAGCGTAGAGGACGCCGTGGTCGGTGCCGCCGCTGAAACCCATCAGGTCGTTGGTGGCCCCGATTTTGGTGACGGGCTGTTTCGTGACGTCGAACAAGCCATCGTGGGTGGCCAGGAGCACCTGGCCACTTTCGCTGACGCTCAGCCCGTGAACATGAGCGTCCGGCAGGGTGTTTGCGGTGCTGCCTGAGGGCGCGGAGCCCGCCGGGACGGAGGACGGGCTGCAGGCTGACAGGACAAGGATGAGGCCGGCGCCGGCTGCCAGAATGGCTGTGGCGCGGACCCGGGGGCGGGAGGGATTGGGCATAGGGGGCTCCAGGGATTCAGGTGGGGCATGGCAGGGCAGGGTTGGGCGCCGGCCCGTGAGGGTCCGGCGCCTCAGGGCACCGGTCAGAAGGTGGCCAGCAGGTCCTGCATTTCCTTGATTTCGGCTTCCTGGGCGGTCACGATATCTTGGCTGAGTTTGATCGCGGCGGCGTTCTTGCCTTGGGAAATTTCGGTCTGGGCCACCATAATGGCGCCTTGGTGGTGGGCAACCATCTGCGTCAGGAACAGCCCGGCCGCTGCGGTGCCCTGGGCGGCCTCGAGCTGCTTCATGTCGCCCTCGCCCATCATGCTGTCCATGGTGGTGCCGGCCCCCATGGTCGCGGATTCGTTCCAGGTCTTGAGCCAGCCGGTCATCGTTTCGATCTCGGGTGCCTGGGCTGCTTTGATCCGTGTGGCCAGATCGGTGACTGAGGCGGGGATGTCCTTCTTCTGGAGCATCATCTCGCTCATTTCCACGGCCTGTTCGTGGTGCGGAATCATTCCCTGGGCGAACATGGTGTCGGCATCGTTGTGTTCGGTAGCGGCAGCCGGTGCGCTGCTGGACATCATCCCGGGCCCCATTCCCGGCATGGAGCTGGCGGGGGAAGCCGGGCTGCTGGAGGTGGCGGACGGTGCCGAGGGGCCCGTTGAGCAGCCGGCAAGGGCGAATGCCCCGGCGATGGCGGTCGCGGAAAGGGTCAGAAACTTCGTGTTTATCATGGCTGTTTAACTCCTTCAAGACATTAGTGGGCGCGTGGGCGCCAAGGTGTGTGTGCATCAGTGATGCGCCCGGCTCAGAGGAGAGTCAGGCAAGGACGGGCGCCGGTCAGGTCACAGCGCGGGGCCCCGTTTTACGTTCGGCTGATGCAGAGCTCGCCCGGTGAAGGGCTGCCGGGGAGATAGGACCACCGCGCGCTGATTGTGCTGGGCGTCCCTGTGTCGGGGTTCCGGGCGGTGATTCCGGTGCCCGGCAGCGGGGCGGCCAGGGAGCCGGTTTTCGCCGATGGGGTGCAGGCCGCGGTCATGGACTGCATGCTGGTGCAGTTGCCCGAATCCGTGTACTGCACGGTCCGGGCACCGGCTTCGTCCTGTGCCGCGTGCACCTCTGGGGCAGATGATGGTCCGGCAGGAAGTTCTCCCGCGTGGCCGGCAGGGGATGAGTCGTGAGGGGCGCTGACGGTCTCTGCCGCCGTGGCCGGGGAGTGCATGGCATGGGTGGCGGTCATGACGTGCATACCGAAAATCCCGGCGATAAGGGCCAGAACCGCGGTAAAAAGGCCCGCACGGCGAAGGAACGCGATCGCGGTGGCGTGTGCCGGTGCGGCCATGACGGTCCTCCCTTCCTGTGGCGGGTTATCTGTTTCAAGGCTACCGGCCCTGCGGCAGGGCACTTACCGGTACAACGCTCCTGTAAGGGACTTTGTTTCTGCCGCCGGCCGGTGCACGTGGTCGGGACGAGCTTGCGGGTAAAACCCTGCGGGGACCACACTAAGGGCAACAGGTGCGGGACCTGGCGGAGGGCGGTGCTCATGGGCGGCGACGGGGTATTCAGTATCGTGGCCGGGGTGGACGGTTCTGCCCCGGCGCGCCTGGCCCTGGAATGGGCCTTCACGGAGGCCCGCCTGCGCAACGGCCAGGTCAAGGCCGTGACTGCCTGGGAGTTCCCGCCCGCAACCGTCGGCATGGAAGGCATGGTCTGGGACCCGGACGTCTTCCCTCAGACCGCGCGTCAGCTCCAGAACGAGGCCCTGAAGCGCGTGGACAGCGAAGGCGTGACGGTGACCGGGGACGTTGTTCAGGGAAACGCGGCCGCCGTGCTCCTGCGGGCCGCCGGGGACGCTGACCTGCTGGTCGTGGGTTCCCGCGGGCTCGGCGGATTTACCGGGTTGCTGCTCGGCTCCGTGTCCACCCAGGTCCTCCATCACGCCCCCTGCCCGGTGCTCGTGGTCCGGAACCGGTCCCGGAACGCCGGCGAGGAATGAGTGATCCGTTGACTCGCAAGGGGAACCCATCCGGTGAAAGTAGCGGCCGTGACCGGTGACCACTCCTCCCACCGGCATCCGGCGGCCGGCGACGACGGCGGAGCCGTTCCGGGGCGGACCGTCCGGGGCAGGCTCCACGCGCTGTGGCACACGGTGGTCGGAGCGGTGGGCCTGATCATGGGCCTCCTTCCACATGTCCTGCACCACATCGGACTGCTCGCCGGAACCGCCCTGGTGGCCGGATCCGGCGGCACCGCACTGTTCGGGGCACTCGGGCTTCTGGCATCCATTCCCATGCTGGTCCGCCTCTACCGCCGGTTCGGCAGCTGGATCGCGCCGGCGCTGGGACTGGCCGTCTTCTCCGCCATGTTCTCCCTGTCAGCGTTTGTCATCGGCCCGGCCATCAGCGGCACCGGAGGCGACGTGACCCCGGGCCCGGTACCCACCCCGGGCCACACCAGCGAGCACACCGGAGGCCACTGAACACCCATGGAAATCCCTGGACCCCCGGGAGCCATGGTCCCCACCGGAGCCAAGGGGCCGTGGTGGAAGCGCTACTTCGCGCCGGTCAGGACGTAGCCGGAGGAACGCACGGCCTCAGCCAGTGCCTCCTGGTCCGCGGCGCCGGTGACACTGAGCCGCGACGTGCCGCCCGGGACCAGGTCCACGGCCGCTGACTGGACCCCGGATACCCGCGACACGGCCTTCTCGACGGTCTGGACGCAATGTCCGCAGGTCAGCCCTTCCAGGATGTACTGCGAGCCGGGAGCCTTAACCGCCGTCGCCGGAGCAGCAGCCTGTGTTTCGTCAGCGGGGGTGCAGCAGCTGCAGCCGTGCTGCGCAGTGGAGGCCAGGGGGAGTTGGGTTCGTGTTTCGGTAGTTCCGCACATATCAGTTTTCCTTCGAAGCGAGGGATAAAAGGGGGCTGTTGTGGTTGAACGGCTGTAGCGGCCTGGGGCCCGGACAAACCACGTCACTGACAACACTCTTAGCATACCCCCTAGGGGTATTATGCGCCAGGGGTCCCCGCTCACCGCGCCCGCTGTCCGCCGCCCCACACGGGCGGCCGTCAGGCTCTATCCGGGCGCCCGTGCCGGGGCGATACTCGGGGTATGAGCAGTGTTCCGGAGCCGCAGCAGTTTCGGCCCGGGCGGCCGTCGCGCCCGCCCTGGCCTTGGATGCTGGCCCTGCTCACTGTCCTCATTGCCGGCGCCGCCGTGTACCTGATCACCAACCACTGGCTGCACATCCTGGACGCACTGCCGTATCTGGGTGTGGTGCTCATGATGGGCATGCACTTGTTCATGCACGGCGGCCATGGCGGTCACGGAGGACCCGGCGGCCACGGAAGCGACAGTCGGGGTCCGGGCGGGGATGGGGCGGGACATGTCCACTGATTACGGATACGACCTGTGGTGGCTGGTGATCCTGAATTCGCTGATCTTCATCGTCTTCGCCTTCAGTTTCATCCGGCCCAGGACAAAGCTGGACTGGCGGGCGCTGGGCGCATTTTCCGCGTTCATCGTGGCGCTGTTCACGGAAATGTACGGCTTTCCGCTGACCATTTATCTCCTTTCGGGCTGGCTGGGCAGCAGCGTTCCCGGCCTGGACCTCCTAAACCACAACTCGGGGCACTTGTGGCAGGACCTGACCGGCTGGCAGGGGGACCCGCACCTGAGCCCTTTGCACGTGCTGAGCAATGTCCTGATTGCGGCGGGATTCAGCATCCTGTATCTGGCGTGGCGGGTCCTTTTCGCTGCGCAGGCCAGTCACCGTCTGGCCACGACGGGTCTTTACGCGAGGGTGCGGCATCCGCAGTATCTGGGATTCCTGATCATCATGGCCGGGTTCCTGCTGCAGTGGCCCACGCTGCTGACCCTTCTGATGTTCCCCGTCCTGGTGGTCGTGTACCTGCGCCTGGCCCGGAAGGAGGAACGCCTGATGGAGTCTGAGTTCGGCGAAGCCTTTGCCGCCTACCGCCGGGAGGTCCCTGGATTCTTCCCCCGGTTCGGGCGCCGCCCGACCGGTGCCGGGCAGCAGCGGCAGGAGGGCCTGTGATGGCAAGGGGGATGGGGCCATGCTGTTCCTGGCGGTAAAGAACCTGGTTCAGGAAAAGACCCGGCTACTGATCAGCGTCGGCGGGGTAGCGTTCAGCGTGCTGCTGATCATGAGCATCCAGGGCCTGTACCAGGGCTGGAGCAACAAGATCGGCGAATACATCCGCACCGTGCCGGCCGACTACTGGATTACCCAGACCGGCGCGACCGACATGTTCCACACTCCGTCCGTGCTGCCCCTGACCGTCCGGGATTTCCTCACCGGTGTCGAGGGGGTTGCCAGCGCCAAACCGTTCTGCGGCCGCCGCGTCGCGTTCGCGCACAACGGCAAGGACATCAACCTTTACGTCATCGCCGACGACACGGAGAACAACGTCGGCGCCCCCGCACGGGTGGTCGAGGGCAAAGCCGTTCCCGACAAGGGCGAGATCATCATCGACCGGGTGGTCGGGCGCAGCGAAAACATCCGGATCGGGGACACTATCCCTGTCGCCGGCAGGACGCTGAAAGTCTCCGGCTATTCCGAGGGCGGATACATCCTCAGCTTTTCCTTCGCATTCGCCACCAAGGAAGACGCCGAAAGCATCCTCCAGCTTCCCGGTGCCACCAACTTCTTCCTCGTCACTGTCAAAGACGGCACCAACGCCAACGACGTTGCGTCCCGGATCGAAGCCGACCCGGCGGTGGATGCCATCACCAAGGACAGGTTCGTGGAAAACAACACGAACATCGTCCGGGACACCTTCCTGCCCATCATCCTGGTGCTGCTGCTGATCGGAATCGCCGTGGGCATGACCGTCATCGGCCTGACCATCTTCACCTCAACCATCGAGAAAGCCCGCGAATACGGGGTCCTGAAGGCCATCGGGGTGAGCAACCGCCAGCTCTACACCGTCGTGGTCGAGCAGGCGATCACCGCAGCCGTGCTCGGGTACCTCCTCGGCGCGGGTCTCGCCCTGGCCGTCAGCGCCGCCGCGGGAACCTATGTCCCGGAGTTCATCACGGAGATCCGCTGGCTCGATGCGGCCTGGATATTCGGCGTCACCCTGGCCATGGCCGTGGTGTCTTCGCTGCTGCCGGCCCGCCGGCTGGCCCGCATCGACCCGGCGGAAGTGTTCCGCGCATGAGCATCGTCTCGGTCCAAGACGTGTCCAAGACCTTCGGGACCGGACACACCGCGGTGACCGCCGTGGACCACGTATCCCTCAGCGTTGACGCCGGGGACATCGTGCTCGTGATGGGACCCTCCGGGTCAGGAAAAACAACCCTGCTGTCCATGATCGGCACCCTCATGTCCCCCACGACGGGCAGGATCCTCATCTCCGGGCAGGACACGTCCACCCTCAAAGCCGCACAGCTCTCCCGGCTGCGGCTGCGGGAGTTCGGCTTTGTTTTCCAGACCTTCAACCTGCTTTCGGCACTGACCGCGGAGGAAAACGTCATGATGCCCCTGATCACGGCAGGAGTACCCCGGAAACATGCCCGGGCCAAAGCCCGGGTGGCGCTGGAGCAACTCCAACTCGGACACCGGCTGAGGAACCTCCCCCGGGACCTCTCCGGCGGGGAGAAACAACGCGTGGCCATCGCCCGGTCCCTTGCCAACGACCCCCGGCTGATCCTCGCCGACGAGCCCACCGCCAACCTGGACGCCAAGACCGGTCAGGACGTGACCCTGCTCCTGTGTGAAACGGCCTGCCGGGAAAACAGGGCCGTCATCATCGTCAGCCATGACCAGCGGCTCCGGACCGCCGCCAAAAGGGTCATCACCATCGAGGACGGACGCCTCACAGCGGAAGAACGCGGGGAGCACGACCGGCACTGCCGCATGCACCCCGGAGCGGGACCGTCATGAAAATGACGGACGAAGAGCTGCTCGCCTCGCTGGCCGACCCGGCCGAAGACTCTGCCCGGATGGAACGGATCAGAACGGAAATCGACGGCGGATTCCACCTGCTCTCGGGCCGGCTCGGGAAGGCAGTGGCCGTCTTCGGATCAGCGCGCCCCGGACCGGAGGATCCCCGCTACGCGGCGGCCCGGACGATGGGTTCACGGTTTGCAGAGGCCGGGTTCGCAGTGATCACCGGGGGAGGCCCGGGCCTGATGGAAGCCGCCAACCGCGGAGCCGCGGAAGCAGGCGGCACCTCCGTCGGTCTCGGCATCGAACTCCGGCGCCAACAGGCGCTGAACCCCTACGTGGATGTGTCCATGACCTTCCGGTACTTCTTCGCCCGGAAACTCATGTTCGTCCGGTACGCCTCGGCATTCGTTGTCCTTCCCGGCGGATTCGGCACCCTGGACGAGCTCTTTGAAGCCCTGACACTCGTCCAGACCGGAAAAATCCACGAATTCCCCGTCGTCCTGATCGGCACCGGGCACTGGGCCGGGCTCATGGCCTGGATCCGGGAGCAGCTCCAGGACCAGGGATTCATCGCCCCCGATGACATCCGTCTGCTGCGATGCACCGATGACATCGATGAAGCCGTCGGGCTGATCCAGCAGTGCCACCTGCGCCGGCTGGCCCTCTGAGGCCGGGGCTGACGATGGGCGGCCCGGGCGCGGGACAGAGCAATGGAGCACCCCGCCCCGGAACGATGCTCTGGATCACCGCGGCGTGGGGCCTGTGTTTTCTGGCCATCAGGCTTGGCCTGCAGGATGCGCCGGTCCTGTGGTTCGCGGCACTGAGGGCCCTGATCGCGGCAGCGGCACTGCTGCTGGTCTGCCTGGTCCAGGGCAAGAAGCTGCCCCGCGGGCGGCGGACCTGGGCGTTGATCACGCTGATGGGGGTCACGAATGTCACGGTAGCCTTCGCCGCCATGTTTGCCGGGACCGCCGGGATGGCCATCGGAGCCGCGGCGGTCCTGGCCAACGCCCAGCCCCTGCTGATCATCCTGCCCGCCTGGTGGCTCTACGGCGAGTCCCTGTCGGCCCGCACCATACTCGGGATCAGCCTCGGATTCGCCGGTTAGCCGGTGGTAGGGCCGACCAGCGGCGGGGGCTCCGGTGCCTGGCTGCCCCTGTTCATCCCCGGGGAACGGCGGCCACCGTGGGCAGCGGCCGGCACGGGTCTGGGCCTGGCCTCGCTCTGGCTTGTGTTGCGCCGGCCCAGCCGCCGGACAGGCCAAGGCGCGGGGACCAAAGACTCTGACGCCAGAGGCCAAACGGGGTGATAGTGAACCGCAGGAACTGTTGCGTTCGCGTGCCGGGAGGAGACAGCGATGATGTATTGGGACGGGAACATGGGCGTCCGGGGGTACATCCTGATTGCAGCACCGGAGTAGAAGGAGGAGCAGTGACCACGCTTCTGAAACGCACCATCGTGGAAGTCCGCGGCCTGAACTGGGCCACCTCCAAAACGGTCGTCGAACGCGTCCTGCTTCAGCGGCCCGGAGTCGCCGCCGTCGATGCGAACCCGGTCGCCCAGACCGCGACCGTGAGCTATGACCCGTCCGTGACCTCCGTGGAGCAGATCTCCGGATGGATCCGGGACTGCGGATACCACTGCCGGGGAGAATCGGTCCCCGACCACGTTTGCTACCCGATGGACGAAGCCGTGAGCACCGCTGGCAAGTCCGGAACCGGCCATCCGTCCGGGCACGTCCACCCCGGTGCAGCACACCCGACGGAACATGTGCACCCGACGGAGCCGGATCACCAGGGAATGCACCCCGGTCGTGCGCCGAAAACGGCGGAAACCCGCCCCGGCCATGTCCGTACTCCGGCGGACAGCCATGCCGGCCACGGCCCGGGCCCGCACGGTGCGATGCCCCGGACCCCGCAGGACATGATGGGCCACGGCGGACACCACGGCGGAATGTCGATGGATGACATGGTCAAGGACATGCGCAACCGGTTCCTGGTCGCAGCGATCCTGTCAGTAGGTGTGACGCTCTGGTCTCCGATGGGCCGGGACATGTTCGGCTTCACAGCGCCGACCCCTTTCGGGCTTCGTGATGACGTTATGGCCCTGATCCTGTCCCTTCCGGTCATTTTCTACTCGGCCTGGATTTTCTTCGATGGCGCCTACCGGGCGCTGAAAGCCCGCACCCTGGACATGATGGTCCTGGTCGCGATCGCCGTGGGCACCGGATGGCTTTACAGCGTCTGGGTCACCTTCACTGGCGGCGGTGAAGTGTTCTACGAAGCCGCCACTGTCCTGACCTCCTTCGTGCTGCTGGGCCACTGGTTCGAGATGCGCGCACGCGGCGGGGCGAACGAGGCCATCCGCACCCTGCTCGAGCTGGCCCCGCCGGTCGCGGTCCTCATCCGCGACGGCGAGACGGTCGAGATCCCCACCTCCGAGGTCCAGACCGGGGACCTGCTGCTGATCCGGCCGGGATCGAAAATCCCCGTGGACGGGCAAGTGGAGGATGGCCAGTCGGAGGTCGATGAGTCCATGGTCACGGGCGAGAGCCTTCCGGTGACCAAGACCATCGGCTCGGAAGTCATCGGCGCCTCCATCAACACCACCGGCACCATGCGGGTCCGGGCCACCAAGGTCGGAGCCGACACCGCCCTGGCGCAGATCGTGGCGCTCGTCCAGGAAGCCCAGAACTCCAAGGCACCCGGCCAGCGGCTAGCCGACAGGGCCGCGTTCTGGCTCGTGCTGGTCGCCCTGATCGGCGGAACCCTGACGTTCGCCGCCTGGATCGCCCTCGGCGCCGGAGTCCAGACGGCCCTGCTGTTCGCGATCACCGTTGTCGTGATCACCTGCCCCGACGCTCTCGGACTTGCCACGCCGACGGCAATCATGGTCGGCACCGGCCTCGGCGCCAAACGCGGCGTCCTGTTCAAGAACGCCACCGCCCTGGAAGTCTCGGCCCGGATCGACACCGTGGTGATGGACAAAACCGGCACCCTGACCAAGGGCGAACCGGAAGTCACCGACGTCGTCGTTGAGGGAATCGGTGAAAACGAACTCCTGGCCCTGGTCGCCGCGGTGGAGCAGGAATCCGAACACCCGCTCGCGGCGGCCGTGGTCCGGCACGCCCGCGAACACGGCGCACCCGTCCTGGCTGCCTCGGATTTCCTCAACGTTCCCGGGCACGGGGCCGGCGCTACCGTGGACGGGCGCCGGGTGCTGGTCGGCAACCGCAAACTGATGGCCAACGAAGGCATCGACCTGGGCCCGCTGGCCGCCGTGCGCGATGACCTGGCCGACACCGGACGGACCGCCGTCCTCGTCGCCGTCGACGGCAAGGCCGCCGCGGTGATCGCCTTGGCCGACGCCGCGAGGGAAACCGCGGCCGCCGCCGTCGCGGCCCTGCACGAGGCCGGGATCGAGGTCGTCATGCTCACCGGAGACAACGAAGCGACCGCCCGGAGAATCGCCGGCCAACTCGGCATTGACACCGTCATCGCCGAAGTACTTCCCGGAGACAAATCAGCGAAGATCGCCGAACTTCAACAGGCGGGGAAAAAAGTCGCCATGGTCGGCGACGGCGTCAACGACGCCCCGGCCCTGGCCCAGGCCGACCTCGGCATCGCAATCGGCGCCGGCACCGATGTGGCCATCGAAACGGCCGACCTCGTCCTGATGCGCTCGGACCCGCTGGATGTCCCGATCGCTCTGCGGATCGGCAAAGGCACCCTGCGCAAGATGCGCCAGAACCTGGGCTGGGCCGTGGGCTACAACGCGATAGCCCTGCCCATCGCAGCAGGGGTCTTCGCCTTCGCCGGCGTTGTCCTCAGCCCGGAGATCGCGGCCCTGTCGATGTCCGGGTCCAGCTTCCTGGTCGCCGTCAACGCCCTGTTGCTCAAGAGGCTCCGGCTGCCCCGGCCGGAAACACCCGAGGCCACCACCGCGCGTGCTGACCGGCCGCTGGCCCCTGCCGGGACCCGCTAAGCGACCACCGCCATGGACCTCCGCCTCATCTCCCGGGTGCTTTTCCTGCGGGCTGCCTGGCGGAGACGGGACCACTGGGACGCCGCCCAAATCACAGCCCACCAGGACCACGCCCTCGGGGGGCTGCGCCGCGCAACTTACGCCGGCTCGGAGTTCTACCGGCGCCATCACGCCGGCCTGCACGATGCCCCTCTGGACCAGCTGCCGTCCGTGACGAAAGCGGACCTGATGGAGCACTTCGACGAGGCCGTCACGACACCGGACCTGAGTCTGGCGGAGCTGGAGAACCACCTTCTGTCCCTGACGCAGGGCGGGGGAGACCCGGGGCGGCCGTGGAAGCGCCGGTGGTGGGCTGCGGCAACGGCCGGGACCACCGGCCGGCGGGGAACCTTCGTCTGGAACCGTTCCGAATGGGCGACCGTCCTGGCCTCCTACGCCCGAGCAAATGACTGGGCCGGGATCTCCGCAGGGCTGACCCGGCCACTGAAAATGGCGTTGGTGAGCTCCCGCGTCCCCACACACCAGTCCGCCGTCGTCGGAGCGTCCCTGCGCTCCGGACTCGTCCCCACCCTCCGCCTGGACGTCACCGCACCCATGGATGAGACGGTCGCCGCACTGAACCGGTTCCAGCCCAGGATCCTCGTCGGCTACGCCTCAGCACTGAAACCCCTCGCGGCGGAGCAACGCGCCGGACGGCTGCACATCTCACCGCAAGGCGTGATGTCCGCCTCCGAAGTGCTCACCCGACACACCGCCTCGGAACTGGAGGCCGCCTGGGGGAGTGCGCCCTTCGATGTCTACGCCGCCACCGAAACGGCTGGAATCGCGTCGCCCTGCGCCTACCGGAACCGCCACGTCTACGAGGACCTGCTCATCATTGAACCCGTCGACCAGGCCGGTAACCCCGTGCCCCCGGGGACGACCGGGGCAAAGCTCCTCGTCACTGTCCTGTTCTCCCGCACGCTTCCACTGATCCGTTACGAAATGTCCGACACCGTGAGTCTGGGAGGACGGGACTGCCCCTGCGGACGCGCCTTCAGGATTCTGGAGGGCATCGAAGGGCGCATCGAAGACGTCCTGCAGCTACCAGGGACGGCAGGCAAGGTAAATGTCCACCCGATCGTGTTCCACCACATTCTCGACCAAGCCGCCGCTGCGGGGTGGCAGGTCATCCAGGAGACCTACGGGCTGCGGGTCCTCATGGCGGGCCTCGCTCCCGAAGCCTCTACCGAAGGGATTCGGACTGCCGTAGCCGGCGCGCTCAAGGAAGCCGGAGTAGTGGACACCCAGGTGACCGTGCACGTTGTTGAACGCCTTGAACGGACCGCTTTGGGGAAAGCACCCTTCGTGCAAGGGCTGACGGGCCCGCGATGACCAAGCCTTCCTCCTGAAGGCAACTCGTGCCGGCTTGTGGGGATTTGGGGATTCGGCGAAGAGTCAAAACGGCCATTGAGCGGACCGGAATGAAAAGGCTCCTCGAGTACGCCGAGGAGGGCGACACCGTCGTTGTGCGGCGGGTCCACCGGTTGAGCCGGTCGCTGATCGACGTGCTCAGCACCGGTCCCTGCTGTTCGACCGCGGCGTCCATGTCCGGTCCATCGCCGACGGCATCGACCCGGCGTGGCTGCCTGGTGTGCGAGGCCCTCACCGTTGAAGCCAACGGGCTGGCGCACACCACAGCCTGGTGCCGGGAGACACTCCCGCTGTGGCCTCGCATTTACGGGAAACCAGGGGACGGATGAGAAAACTGACTGAATCCATGACGGACTACGGCGCACCGGTGGGGAGCGGGGAGAACGCGTCCTGGATCGAGGCCATCGGCTTTTTCGCCGGCTGGGGTCTGCCCCTTTACCTGGCCCGCAGCCCGCGGGAGGCGCCGGCATGGAACTGGCCGCCTATAACGAAGGCGACAGCGGCACCTGTGAGTAGTAATCCAACCAGCGTTGCCAGCAGATGCAACGTACGACAGGTGGGTGTTTCAAAGTCAGGCCCGGCCGCTCAGCTTTTGGATGAACTCGTCGGCTTGGGCTAGGTTCCGGGCCATCTTGGCCCGCTGATGCACGGCCCTCTCCAGGAAGGCCGCCAGTGGCCTGGGTCCCTCGGGGGCCGAGCCGTCCGGAGCCGCAAGCAAACCCAGGATTTCAGCCATTTCCTCCAGTGAGAAACCCAGGGGCTTCATCTGCTTGATGACCATAAGGCGTTCGTAATCATCCTCCGAGAACACCCTGAAGCCACCGTCCGTCCGCGCTGTTGCAGGGAGTAGGCCCACATCGTCGTAGTGGCGGATGGTCCGCAGGGACAGGCCCGTCCGCTCCGCCAGTTCACCGATGTGCATGGTGTTGGTGCTGCTGGTCTTAGCCGTCATCAGCGCCTCCGTCCTGTTCTGATTCAAACCCTACCATCACGTTAGGGTAGGGTAGGGTTTAGGTGGTGGGGTGAGATCTTCAAGACTAATTCTCCCTCGTCCCGGCGCGGCGCTGCGCCCCCTCATTCATTAGCAAAACGAAGCCGCAGCCGCGCGTCTTCTTGACCATGAACGGAGCCAGAAATGGCCGTCACCCAAGCCGAACACCCCCCGGCGTTCACACCTGAACAGCTCCAATCGGTCCGGGGAACTCTCATGTCTCCGCGCCGGCTCAAGACCGAAGTCCTCGCTGGACTCGTCGTCGCGCTGGCCCTGATCCCGGAAGCGATCGCCTTCTCGATCATCGCCGGCGTCGACCCGCGGATCGGACTCTTCGCGTCCTTCACCATGGCCGTCACCATCGCCTTCGCCGGCGGCCGCCCGGCCATGATCTCCGCGGCCACCGGCGCCATCGCCCTGGTCATCGCCCCGCTGGTGAAATCCCACGGCGTGGACTACTTCATCGCCGCCGTCATCCTCGCCGGCATCTTCCAGATCGTCCTGGGACTCTCCGGGGTCGCGAAACTCATGCGGTTCATCCCGCGCTCGGTCATGGTGGGATTCGTCAACGCCCTGGCCATCCTGATCTTCATGTCCCAGGTTCCGGAGCTGCTCGGCGTTCCGTGGCTGGTCTACCCCCTCGTCATCCTTGGCCTGGTGATTGTGTTCGGCCTGCCCAAGCTCACCAAGGCCGTCCCCGCCCCACTGGTCGCCATCGTGGTCCTGACACTGATCACCGTCTTCGCCGCCGTCGCGGTCCCGACCGTGGGCGACAAAGGCGACCTGCCCGACTCCCTGCCGACACTGTTCATCCCCAACGTGCCGTTCAGCCTCGAGACCCTGCAGATCATCTTCCCCTTCGCCCTCGCCATGGCGTTCGTTGGACTCCTCGAATCGCTCATGACCGCCAAACTGGTCGACGACGTCACGGACACCCGCTCCCACAAGACCCGGGAGGCCTGGGGCCAGGGCGTGGCGAACATCGTCACCGGCTTCTTCGGCGGCATGGGCGGCTGCGCAATGATCGGCCAGACCATGATCAACGTCAAAGCCTCCGGCGCCCGCACCCGGATCTCAACCTTCCTCGCCGGCGTTTTCCTGCTGATCCTGGTGGTGGTCCTGGGCGACATCGTCTCGCTGATCCCGATGGCCGCGCTGGTGGCCGTCATGGTCTTCGTCTCCGTGGCGACCTTCGACTGGCACAGCATCCGGATCAGCACGCTGAAGCGCATGCCCAAGAACGAAACCATGGTCATGGTCGCCACCGTCATCGTCACCGTGTCGACCCACAACCTTGCGATCGGCGTTGGCGTCGGCGTGCTCGTAGCCATGGTGATGTTCGCCCGGCGGGTCGCCCACTTCGTCACCGTCGAACGATCCGTTAAGACCATCGGCGGCCACGAAACAGCCAGCTACGTTGTCGACGGAGAACTGTTCTTCGCCTCCTCCAACGACCTCTACACCCAGTTCGAATACGCCCTGGACCCCGAACACGTCGTCATCGACATGCACGCCTCCCACCTCTGGGACGCCTCCACGATCGCAGCCCTGGACGCCATCACCGAGAAGTACCACCACCACGGCAAAGACGTGAAGATCATCGGCCTCAACGACGCCAGTACCCTCATGCGCGAACGCCTCGGCGGCAGACTCGGCGCCGGCCACTGATCCCATTCATGCCAGACTGAGGCCTCTTGCACCCAATGGTGAAGAGGGACCCCCAGGGAAGTGGATTGCTCTTGAGAGCAACACAACCCTGGGGTCCCTCTGCGTCGAGGTTCGGGTCGAAGAGGGTGACGTTCGCTCCCTCTTCTGCTAGCGAGAGGGCGATTACCCGGCCCATACCGCTGCCGGCACTGTGACAAGGATGCAACGGGAGCTGGCGGCCGGGGTGCGGAGGCTGGTTCGCCCGCACAGCGTTTCCGCCCGGCTTCGCGTCTCTGCGTTCGTCCGTGATGACCCATAAGCTCGTCAATGAGCCCCTGGGATCCCGCATTTGCGGCACTTCCTCATCCTGCACGAGGCAACTGGCTGGCGATGGAAGTGTCCAGATCTTGCACAGGGCTATTCGGTGCGTGCGGGAACAGCGGCGCAGCCAGGTCCGGGGCGCCCGCGAATTTTGTCGTCCGGCGGAGGCCCCGGCCCCAATGATTCGACGAAGATGACGCTAGAAACCGCGCATCAAGGGCTTCGCTAATCGGTGCAGGCCGAGTACCACCTGGACGGCTGGACTGCCCCGGACCTCATGAGCAACGGCGACGTCAGCTGTTCCTGAACCGGAGCCAAACCGACGCACCGGCTCCGGCGCGAAGAGCTCCCGCCCACTTACTCCCGCCCACCCCACCCCGCACCCGGGGAACGACGCGGTATCCGGGGGTGGAAGCGGGCGCGGCACCAAGTAACTGGACCGGAGCTTCGCCGCCACTCCGCCTTGACCAGCACAGGAACCCCGCCGCTGGGCATGTTCCGTGGCGGGGTTCCTTGGTTCGCGCGGGGCTGGGTTTAGCCACCTTGCGCGGGAGGCGAGCTGGGATAGCGACGGCGACGAGTATGTCTTCCTGTCCGCCGACGTGTGTCGCAGACCCAATTTCCCCCTGCGACTACAGCCGAATGCGCCGCGAATTGTGGACTATATGTTGTGATGCACGACATATCGTGTCAATATGTTGTGGTGCACGACATATAGCATCAGTATCTGGCACATGTAGTCATCCGTAGTCATCCGCATCGGCGCAGATTGGGGCTGGGTGAAACCGACAGTGAAGGTCGGGATCCTCTAGTCACGTCACAAAGCAAGGGAGCTTTTTGATAATGAACAATAAAAGAAGAATGACGGTCATTCTGGCGATGGCCGCCATTGCACCGCTTACGTTCACTGCGTGCGCCGGCGGTGGAGCGGCCCCAGCCTCAAATGGGGACGTGAAGACTCTTACTATCTTGGACAGCTACAACAACGATCCGGACAAGGGAATCCTCCAAGCCTCGATCGACGAGTGCGCGGCCAAAGTTGGTGTCACCGTTGAACGGACGACAGTACCGGGCAAGGACCGGATGCAGACCGTTCTTCAGCGTTCATCCTCTAAGACGCTTCCCGACGTTCTAATGCTCGACAACCCCGAGGTGAAAGACGTTGCTGCGACTGGGGCGCTCTCCCCGCTGGGTGACTACAAGGTTGACATGACAGCTTTCGCAGGGAACAGCCTAGACGCCGTCACACAGGATGGTCAGGTCTACGGTCTTCCACTCCCTGCGGATACCCTGGGCCTCTTCTACAACGCTGACGTTCTCTCTGCCGCTGGTGTTGCACCGCCCAAAACGTGGGACGAGCTTAAAGCGGCGGCCGCCAAGCTCACCAAGGGAGATCAGTACGGCCTTGCTTTCTCGGCCGCGGCCACCTACGAGGGCGCATGGCAGTTCCTGCCCTTCATGTGGACGAACGGCGGTGACGAGACCAAACTGGACAGCCCTGAAGTCAAAGGCGCGCTGCAGCTCTACGTTGATCTAGTCCAGAGCGGCTCCGTTTCGAAGAGCGTTATCAACTGGACCCAAGCGGATGTTAAGGACCAGTTCCTGGCAGGCAAGGCAGCCATGATGGTCAATGGCCCGTGGCAGATTCCGGCGTTGGCCAAAGTCCCGGGCGTCAAATGGGATACGGTTCAGATCCCCGTGAACAAGCCCGGCCAGACACCTACCGCACCGCTTGGCGGCATGGTTTGGACAATTCCCAGAACCGGTGACAAGGCAAAGCAGGCGAAGGCAGCCGAGTTCGTAGCGTGTACCGGAACCGAAGACAGCCAGATGGCCCTTGGGAAGGCCCGCAACACCGTGCCGACACAGAACGATCTGCACGAGAAGTACGTCTCGGAAGTCCCGACCATGGCAGCGTTCACCAAGCAGGTGGAAGACGCCAGGTCCCGGACGGGCAAGCTCGGTAAGGATTGGCCGGAGGCAGCGACCACCATCTACACGGCCGTCCAACTCGCTCTCACCGGTGGTGCTTCCGTAGAGGATGCCTTCTCCAAGGCCGCAGCGCGCTGATTCGTCCTCTGCCAGCAGACAGGGTGGGTCAACAATGGAGCCGGAAGGGCCAGTAAAAATGTCAACAATTCAACGTTCCTCTCGGCAACCTCCACGGTTGCAGCCCAAGCGGCCCACCCTGTCTGCCAGAAGACGATTCTCTGAAGAGAACGTGGCCAAGGTTCTCTTCGTTGTCCCAGCGGCCGTCTTTCTCGGATTGTTCTTCGGCTATCCCGTGGTGAAGAACATCAGCATGAGCATGCAGCAATACACCACACGAACCTTCTTCACGGGGGAAGCCCCGTGGGTCGGCTTTGATAATTACGTCGCAGTATTTGGAAGCAATCTGTTTTCTCCCGCGCTAGCCAATACGGCACTGTTTACAATTGGTTCGATTGCTGGACAGTTTGTCATCGGGCTGGCGTTGGCATCGTTCTTTAGACGACGATTTCCGCTGAGCAATTTCCTCCGCTCAATGCTGCTCCTGCCTTGGCTCCTTCCGCTCATAGTAGGAAGTGCAACGTGGCGGTCCATCTTGGATCAGGACAGCGGCATTCTCAACAGATTTCTGGAAACCTTGGGCCTGATACAGGAGCCAATCCCGTGGCTCACGAGTCCAGCCGTTGCCCTCACAGCAGTCATCATTGTCAACATTTGGGTCGGCATTCCGTTCAACGTCACGATTCTGTACGGAGGCCTGCAGGACATCCCCGAAGAACTGTACGAAGCGGCGGCTCTCGACGGTGCAACTGGGTGGAAAGCGTTTCGGCACATCACGTGGCCGAGCCTTCGACCGGTCGTCAGCGTGGTTCTCGTGTTGGGGGTCGTTTACACCATCAAGGTCCTGGATATCATCCTGGGCTTGACGAACGGCGGCCCGGCCAACGCGACCCAGACTCTAGCGGTCCGTTCCTATCAAGAGTCCTTCATCGACTTCGACTTCGGGGTGGGTGCTGCGTACAGCAACATTCTTATTGTCATTTCGCTCCTTTTTGCCGTTATCTATCTCCGCGCCAACCGGCGTGCCGTCGACGAATAGGGGATGCATCCATGACTATTACGGCACCAATAAAGGTTCGTACCAATTCCTTGAGGAGCGCGCCAACGAGACGGCGAACAGTCCCACCCTGGATCTTCACCATCACTGGAATACTTTTCCTCAGCATCATGCTCTTCCCGATTTACTGGATGATCAACGCTTCTCTCCAGCCCTCAGGGAATACCTTGACGGCTGGGCTATTCCCGACGAATCCTAGCTTCGCCGGTTATGAGGCCGCTATTTCCCAACAGGGCAAGAACCTCATCACGAGCCTTGTTGTTTCCGCTGGAACGGTGGTCTTCAGCCTCGTGATTGCGGCACCTGCCGCATATGCCCTTGCGCAGTTCAGGTTTCGTTGGATCAATTTTGCCCTCCTTGCCATTTTGATTTCACAAATGATCCCGGGAATAGTGATCGCAAACGCGCTTTATGCTGCCTATAACGACTTGGGACTCCTCAATTCGATTCCTGGTCTCATACTCGCAGATGCCACGCATGCGATCCCGTTCGCGATCCTCATTCTGCGAGCGTTCATGATCGGCATCCCGCCCTCGCTGGTTGAAGCGGCCAGGGTTGATGGTGCGGGCTTAGTGCGGGCGTTCTTCTCGATCGTGCTGCCAATCAGTCGCAACTCAGTCATCACTGCAGGGCTTTTCTCCTTCCTATTTTCCTGGAGCGACTTTCTGTTCGCTCTAACACTCACGACCACCCAGGACGTAAGGCCGGTGACCTTGGGCATTTACCAGTACCTAGGATCGGAAGTCTCGAACTGGAGCGCTGTGATGGCCACCGCGGTCCTCTCGTCTCTTCCCGCGATCGTGCTCCTCTTGATTGCCCAGAAGTACATTGCTGCCGGGGCAACAGGTGGCGCAGTCAAATAGCTATGTAGAAAGCCTGCTGTAATCGTCCGCCCAACGTTTGGAACTCACGCTCTAGCCAGATAGGAAATACATGTCTGATCCCACCACCCAAGCCGAACCACTCAGGGTCGTCGTTTGGGGAGAAAACCGCCATGAGCAGCTTGAGCCTAAAGTTGCTGCGATATACCCCGAGGGTATGCACACCACCATCCGCCAGGGCATCGAGGAGAACCTCGGTACTAGTGCGGAGGTAACGACTGTCACCCTCGACGACCCGGATCACGGTCTCACCGAAGAACTTCTGACGAAAACCGACGTTCTGGTCTGGTGGGGTCATGCTGCACACGCCGAGGTTTCTGATGAAGTCGTGGATCGGGTTCACTCACACGTCCTTGCCGGGATGGGTCTCGTCGTGCTGCATTCTGCCCACTGGTCAAAAATCTTTGGAAAACTCATGGGCACTAGCTGCACCCTTCGCTGGCGTTCCGAACGCGACCGTGAGATCGTCTGGACGGTGGAGCCCACTCACCCCATCGCGAAGGGAATTCCCCACCCGTTCATCATTCCTGAACAGGAAATGTATGGAGAGTTCTTTGATATTCCTGCCCCCGACGAGCTTATTTTCCTAAGTACCTTCTCCGGAGGGGAAGTATTCCGCAGCGGCTGCACGTTCCGGCGAGGGTATGGGAAGATCTTCTTCTTCAGCCCCGGGGACCAGGACTACCCCGTCTACTTCCATAAGGACGTCCGACGAGTAATTGCCAACGGAGTCGAATGGGCCAAATCGGAGCGTCCGGAGCGCACAAGTCCGGAACTCCTTCGCTACGAAACCGAAGACTTCTACAACGGCCACGGATACCGGGGAGCGATGCAAAATTGAGCACCTTTGCCACACTTAGCGACCAGAGTTCCCCTATCCGTGTCATCCTCATCGGCGCTGGGCTTATGGGGAAGAAATGGATATCTGTACTCACGGCATCCCCGGATGTCGAGCTGGTCGGTCTTGTTGACCTCAACCTTTCAGCAGCCGAGGCCGCTCTCCGTGAGGCGGGGCTGGGCCACATTTCCACTGGAACGAACCTGACTGAACTGGCAACGGTCACAGGTGCCCAGGCCGTGGTCAACGTAACTGTCCCCGCAGCCCACCATCCAACCAACATGGAGGCTCTCTTCGGCGGTCTGCCCGTGCTGTGTGAGAAGCCTGTCGCGCCGACCGTCAGTCAGGGCTTGTCGCTGGCCGCCGCCTCGGAAGTGACCGGACAGCTGCTGATGATCAGCCAAAATCGCCGCTACTATCGCACCCTGGCGGCTCTGAAGAACAACCTTCACTCGCTTGGCGAGGTCGGCATAGTGACGACTGAATTCTTCAAGGCTCCGCACTTCGGTGGTTTCCGCGAAGAAATGGAACATGTTCTCTTGATCGACATGGCCATTCATGCCTTTGACGTAGCACGCTATCTACTTGCACAGGAACCTGTTTCAGTCTACTGCGAGGAGTACAACCCGTCGTGGAGCTGGTATGCCGGGGACGCTGCCACAACGGCAGTTTTCGAGTTCAGCGGTGGGGCCCGCTTCGTCTTCACGGGTAGCTGGTGTAGTGCAGGGCTTGAAACTTCATGGAACGGGAACTGGCGTATGAGTGGAGCACACGGCACTGCGAAGTGGGATGGCGAGAACGACGCCACCTTCGAGCTGGTAGATCAGGGCGAAAGAGATTGTCCTTTGCCGCCGGACGGGGGCACAGCGTCGCCTGAGGAAATCGCGGGTTCGCTAGCCGAGTTCGTTAACTCACTCCGGTCCGGAATAGTACCTTCGGGGGAGGTTCACGGGAACATTCTCAGCCTGGCGATGGTAGAGGCAGCGGTGCAATCGTCCGAGCGGGGGGAGCGTGTCAGCATCGATCGGGTACTTAGTGCAGCCCGGGCAACCGCCCTCCGCGAGGAGTCCAACCCGACGGTGAAGGCGGCGCTCAGCGCTTGGTCATCGGATCGGGCAACCCTCGCTAGCTTGTCCGAATTCGCGGCCTGAGCGCCAACGCACTCGGCTCAAAATTGAGTCTGCCGCCCTACTTGAATAGCCGATAAATTGGCGGCGGAGAGTCCGGTCGCTTACGGCTCAGAGTCGGCTCCGCGGTCAACTGCACGGCCATGTCGCTGCATAAGCAAGAAAGTGAACCCAGAATGACGATTGAAACGAAGCCGACTTTGCGTGTCGGAATGGTTGGGTACTCCTTCATGGGGGCGGCGCATTCGCACGCATGGCGCACGGCTCCGAGATTCTTCGATCTTCCGATCCGTCCGGAACTGGCCGTACTTGCCGGGCGCAATGGGCCGGCGGTCAAAATGGCTGCAGATCGGATGGGATGGGCCGACACAGAGACGGACTGGCGCCGTTTGATAGAACGTGACGATATTGACCTCATCGACATCTGCACGCCAGGGAATATGCATGCAGAGATCGCAATCGCGGCGCTGGAAGCGGGTAAGCATGTGTTGTGCGAAAAACCGCTCGCAAATTCAGTTGAGGAGGCCAGACGAATGGTGTCCGCTGCAGATCAGGCCGCGCTGGGTGGAGCCTACGCAATGTGTGGTTTCACTTACCGGAGGGTTCCAGCCTTGGCCCTCGCGCGTACGCTGGTCGAGCAGGGACGGTTGGGACAGATCCGTCACGTACGGGCACAGTACCTTCAAGACTGGCTGTCAGACGAGAACGCGCCCCTGACCTGGCGTCTGGACAAGGCAGCTTCCGGATCCGGATCACTGGGAGACCTGGGCGCGCACATCATAGACGCGGCCCAGTTTGTCACAGGCCAACGAATCAAGGGTGTCTCCGCTCTACTTGAGACGTTCGTCGACGACCGGCCAATTGGTGGAAACTTCGTCGGTCTGGGTGGCCAAGGCGACGTCGGCCAGGACGCAAAGCGCGGTCGGGTAACCGTCGATGATGCCGCCATCTTCACCGCTAGATTCGAGGGTGGTTCCATTGGAGTCTTCGAAGCGACGCGGTTCGCATTGGGGCGCAAGAACGCAATGCGGCTGGAGATCAATGGCTCTGAGGGCGCACTTGCCTTTGACTTTGAGGACATGAATGTCCTGCACTATTTCGACGGTTCCGAAAACCCACAAACGGCAGGGTTCCGTCGCATTCTTGTCACGGAGCCTGTGCACCCATACGTAGGAAATTGGTGGCCGGCAGGCCACGGCCTGGGTTACGACCACAGCTTCATTCATCAGACGGCGGACCTGGTCGCAGCCATCGCCGCCGGAGAGCAGCCTTCACCGTCATTCTCCGATGCCCTGCAAATTCAGCTCGTCCTCGACGCAGTGGAAGTGAGTGGTGGCGCAAACTCTTGCTGGCGAAGTGTCTAGGCTCTGCTTGAGATGCAACTGTCGGAAGGCACGCGGAGCCTGATCGCTGCGCGGAAAGAGCGCTTTTTGATTCGACGTTTCCGATGCTGACGTTTAGTATCTCCGGAGCATGAGGATGCCCCTTCGAGCCGTCGACTCTGGCAGCGCATTATTTTGATGTCTAGTGCCGACCCGCCGATTGCGTTGAAGTTAACTTCAAACGGGCGCTTCGCTTCATACGAACCGCGGGCCCAACGGCTCTTCTTCTATCCGCCTTGACCCGCGCTGAGTCCTTGCCCGACGATCCCGGTCCTTTCGGGCGCAGCTCCCAGGTGCCGGGCGGGAAGCTGTCGTCATCAACTGCCGGTGTCATTTTGGGCACTGGCCCGTTTGTAGTTCCGGCTAATGATTCCGCGATAATCCGGCTCTGGTGCAGCATCCACAGGCACAGGCCAATCTGGCCGACTTCCCGCTAGCACCCAAGCCGCCTGCACCGCGGCGCCCCGCGCCACGTATTCGCCTTGGCTTGGGACCACAACTGGGAGGTCAAAGACTTGCGCTGCGATGTGCTGTACGGCTGGATTTTGCACGGCCCCGCCAATCATCAGCAGCCGCCTCGCCGGACCGCCCAGGGCGCGCAGAGCATCGAGCCCCCCGGCGAGTCCGCACAACATGCCTTCGATCGATGCCCGGGCCATGTTGCTTCTGGTCATGGAGGAGATGCTCAGGCCGTGGAAGCTGGCTTTGGCGTGGGGCAGGTTTGGCGTACGTTCGCCTTCAAGATATGGCACTAGCACTACGCCCCCCGACCCGGGTTCGGCCTTCAGGGCAAGCTCGGAGAGGCCGTCGAAGTCCACGTCAAGGACTGCGGCGATAGAGCTTAAGACCCGCGCAGCGTTCAGTGTCACGGCGATGGGCAGGTAACCTCCGCTGGCGTCCGCAAAGCACGAAACCGTTCCGCTCGCATCCTGCCCAGGTGTGGCGTCGACGGCGAACACCGTGCCGCTGGTGCCCACCGACAGCACGACATCTCCGGGTTGGACACCCAGACCAAGCGCAGCGGCCGCATTATCACCTGCACCCGCGCCGAGTATGATTTCATTGCCAAGATCAACGTGGGGGCTTCTGTCGGAATTGAAAGTTGAGGCACTGAAGCAGTCGGGATGAATGTGCCCGGCGGAGTCTGAAGGCCCCAGAACTCGCGGCAATATCACAGTATCGGGTGTCGCTTCCGCCGATTGGCCGGGCATGGCTTGCCGTGCTTTCCGGCCGAACGCCAGCCGGAAGAGATCGAAATCGTACGTGCCAAGGGCTGGACTCCAATAGCCGGTGCCGCTTGCGTCCGAGCGGTCCGTGGTGAGCTCCTCTAGGTTTGGCCCTAAGGCGCTAGATCCGGCGGGGCCGTAACCCCGGAGTCGCCAGGTAAGCCAGTCGTGTGGCAACACCACGGCCGCCACGCGGGACCCGGACTCTGGTTCGTGGTCCCGCACCCAGCGAATCTTGGTGACTGTAAATGACGCCACCGGGACTAGACCTGTCCTGCGGGCATATTCCCCTGCGCCCACCTCAGCGGCGAGGTCAGCAGCGGCTCCTGCCGAGCGGGTGTCGTTCCAGAGCAGGGCCGGACGCACCACGTTGCCTTCGACGTCAAGCAGGACCATGCCGTGCTGTTGTCCCCCGACCGAGAGGGCTTTGACGTCGGCCAGCCCCCCGGCGTCGTCTATTGCCGCGGCGAGGGCGTGCCACCAGAGGTCGGGGTGGATCTCTGTGCCTTCCGGGTGGCCGGCGCGGCCCTCGCGGACCAGGGCTCCACTCCCTGAATCGAGTATGACCAACTTGCAGCTTTGCGTGGAGGAATCCACGCCGGCAACCAGTGACATGGGGATCAGCGCGCGCCGAGCAGATGCTCGATGAAGAGCTGCTGCAGCTTTACGAATCCGAAGCCCTTGCCGCCGAAGTACGCGTCGGCGTCGAAGTCCTCGTAGGAGGCGCGGTCGGCACGGAGCTGTTCGTGCCCTTCTCCCGGGTTGAGGGTGGGTTCGTTGATTTCTGCCACGCGCGAGGCCTGCAGTGCTGCCTGGACCTCGGGATCGGCGCGGAAGGCTTTGGCTCGTTCCTTGAGCAGGAGGTAGGTCTGCATGTTTGCGGCCGCGGAGTCCCACACGCCGTCGATGTCCTCGGTGCGGCTAGGCTTGTAGTCGAAGTGGCGCGGGCCATGGTAGGCCGGCCCGCCGTCGGGCCCGCCGTTTTCAAGCAGGTCCACCAGGGAGAAGGCGTTCTGCAGGTCACCGTGGCCGAACACCAGGTCTTGGTCGAACTTGATGCTGCGCTGGCCGTTGAGATCGATGTGGAAGAGCTTGCCCTGGTAAAGGGCCTGAGCTATGCCGTGGGTGAAGTTCAGCCCGGCCATCTGCTCGTGCCCGGTTTCCGGGTTGATGCCCACCAATTCCGGCCGCTCGAGGGTTTCGATGAATGCCAGTGCGTGGCCAAGCGTCGGAAGCAGGATGTCTCCGCGGGGTTCGTTGGGCTTCGGTTCGATGGCGAACCGGATTTTGTATCCCTTGTCCGTGACATAATCCCCCAGCAGGTTCACGGCTTCGCGGTAGCGCTCCAGGGCACCACGTATGTCCTTGGCGGCGTCATACTCGCTGCCTTCGCGCCCGCCCCACATGACGAAAGTTTCCGCGCCAAGCTCTGCGGCGAGGTCGATGTTCTCCAAAACCTTGCGGAGGGCGAAGCGGCGCACACCGCGGTCATTGCTCGTGAACCCCCCGTCCTTGAAGACTGGGTGGCTGAAAAGATTGGTGGTCACCATGGGCACCACCATGCCGGTGGATTTCAGCGCTCCGGTCAGACGGTCGATTTCCCGCTGCCGGTCAGCTATGGAGCATCCGAAGGGGAAGAGATCGTTGTCATGGAATGTGATGCCGTAGGCACCAAGGTCACTGAGGCGGTTGACGGCCTCAACGGTGTCCAGTGGTGGGCGGGTGGCGGAACCGAACTGATCCTGCGCCTCCCAGCCCACGGTCCAGAGACCGAACGAGAACTTGTCTTCACGGGTGGGCTGAATCGTCATTGAATGCTCCGGGAGATATAGGGGCTGGATGTGCTGCGGTCACCTTCCAACGGCGATCACAGTAAATTGTTCCGAAGACAAACATATTGCTATTCCCCTTGATGTCAAGAGGCTGGCCAAGGGCAAAGTCCTGACCCGACCGTTTTTGGGGGCGATAAAAGATGTCGTTTTGCGTCGCGGGGACTATTATGTTGTTTCATGCATCAAACATTGCTGCGATATCCGGACCGGGATGAAACTACGATGGATCAGCTTGTGACCGAACGAAATTGGGCTGGCAACTACGGCTACCAAGCTCCGGAGATCGCCCACCCGGGCAGCCTGGAAGAACTGCAGGAGAGGGTGGCTAGGGCCTCTAAGATACGGCCCTTGGGGTCCAGGCATTCCTTCAACGACATCGCGGACAGTTCGGGGCCACTGGTCGTTCTTGACCGGCTTGGCCCTGAAATTAGTGTCGACGTACGCAAAATGACGGTGACCGTCAGCGGGGGAACGCACTACGGGAAGCTCGCGAGCGAGCTCGAACGCCTCGGCTTCGCCCTGCATAACTTGGCCTCGTTGCCACACATCACAGTGGCCGGAGCAGTTGCCACGGCTACACACGGCTCTGGAGATACGAACGGCAACCTGGCCACCGCAGTCTCAGGACTGGAAATGATCACTGCGGACGGCAACATCCTCACGGTCCGACGCGGCGACGTCGACTTCGACGGCATGGTGGTCGGATTGGGTGCCCTAGGCATAGTCACGCGCGTGACCCTAGACATCGAGCCCAGCTTCCGAATCGGCCAACAGGTAATTGAAAGCCTGGACTGGGAGCAGGTGCTGGAGGACTTTGATCAGGTGACGTCCGCTGCCTACAGCGTGAGCCTGTTCACCGACTGGAGCGGAGGAACCGTGGGGCAGGCCTGGCTCAAGAGTCGCGTCGGCGACCCCGTGGCTACCGACGTGCCGTCAGCTTTTTTCGGCGGTACTCCGGCGGTTGCGGCCATGCATCCGCTTCCAGGGGTCTCCGGCAGGAACTGCACGCAGCAACTCGGCATTCCGGGTCCTTGGTCCGACAGGCTGGCCCACTTCCGGCTGGAATTCACCCCGAGCAAGGGCGATGAACTGCAAAGCGAATACCTGATCCCGCGCGAGCACGCAGTGGGCGCCCTGCGCACCATGCGCAAGCTCGCGGACGTGGTGACCCCGCTGCTGCTGGTCAGCGAAATCCGCACCATTGCGGCGGACAAGCTGTGGCTGAGCCCTAACTACGGCCGTGACGGCATCGGCCTTCACTTCACCTGGCGCCAGGACCTGCCGGCCGTTCAACTAATACTGCCCCTGCTCGAAGCGGAGCTGGCCCCATTCGCAGCCCGGCCGCATTGGGGCAAGCTATTCGACGGCGGTCGGGCCTCGCTCGCGCCCCTGTACCCGCGTTTTGACGACTTCACTGCGCTGGCGGACCGCTTAGACCCCACCGGGAAGTTCCGCAACAGCTTCCTCAGCCGCGCCGTGTTCGGTAACTGATATCGTCCCGTTGATGCCCTCCCAAACCCAACGGCCCGCCACACCGCCGCCGTCACTCACAGAGCCACTACTGCCGTCCAGCGAGCCAGATCCTTCTAGACGGAACAACCTGTCCCTCATCACATCCTTGGTCCATCACCACGGCGTCCTCAGTCGGGCACAGCTGACCAAGCGGACCGGGCTGAACCGGTCCACGGTAGGGACCCTGATCGGACAACTCGTTGCATTGGGCTTAGTCTACGAATCGGCCCCTTCTGGCGAAGCCCACGTGGGCAGGCCCAGCCCCGAGGTGCGCCCCAGCCAGGCGACGGCGGCACTTGCTGTCAATCCGGAGATCGATGCAGTGACAATCGGGCTGGTGAGCCTCGGCGGGACAGTCCGAAAGAAGATCCGGTTTGACACAGAACGGATTCCCACGGCGAGGGAAGCCGTCAATATTGCTGCGGCAGTTATCGAAGGTATGCGTTCAGAACTCGATACGTCCTACCGCATTACGGGGATCGGAGTGGCTGTGCCGGGCTTGGTACACCGGGCTGAGGGCGTGGTTCGACACGCCCCGCACTTGGGCTGGCGAAATGAACCCGTAGCGACGATGCTGAGTGAGGCCACGGGCTACCCCTGCGAGGCCGCTAACGACGCTTCCCTGGCTGCAGAAGCCGAACTCATCTTCGGCGCGGGCGCCGGACGGCAAAACTTGGTCTACCTCAATGGCGGTGCCAGTGGCATCGGCGGAGGTGTGATCTCCGACGGCGCACTGCTGCGCGGTGCCTCGGGATATGCGGGGGAACTGGGGCATACCTTTGTCCGCACATCAGGGAGCACCTGTCACTGCGGCGCTACGGGTTGCCTGGAGACCGAGGTCTCGCAGTCACGGCTCTTCAAACTTGCCGGGCTGACCGGCGGCGATGTATCCCAGCTCGAACAAGCTCTCCAAAATAGCGGAAGCCCGGAAGTGGCAGTGGAAGTGACACGGCAGCTGGGATATCTGGCAATAGCCCTGCGGAACGCGGTTAACACGTTCAACCCGGAAGCGATAATTCTCGACGGATTTCTGGGTGTTCTGTACGCACTTTCCCCCGGAACACTGGACAATCTACTCCTCTCCCAGGCTCTGGAGGGCCCGGTCAGCCAGGCAAAGATCCACCGGGCGGCCTTGGGTTCGGACCTGATGATGATCGGAGCCGCAGAGCTGGCGTTTACACGGGTATTGGCCGATCCCGCAAGCCTCGGCACCCTCTCCTTTCGCGGTGCGCATAAAAGGTGAAATGCCCGACGGAGACAGATATCTAATGGGCGAAGTCGTTGAACTCAGGGCCACCAAAGGCGGCTGCAGTGGGCGAGCAAATCTTGCACAGGGCTAGTCGATGCTTCGGGGAAGTGCCGGGCAAGGATCTCCGGGAGGCCCGTAAATTGTTATCGTCGGAACGGAAGCCCTTGCCCCAACGATTCGACGAAGATGGCCGCTATGAAAGCTCCATAGCGGCCATCTGTGACGAATCGGTGAGCACCCGGCGCGGGCGAGCCCGGCGAGCACAATCGGTTGCTCCGCACCCGCCCTTATCCGGGCTCAAAAGGGCGGTTACGGAGCAACCGATCGAGAGGAGAAGGACCCCTTACTTGACCCCGGCGCCCGGCAGGAGCTCGGTCGCGCCCAGGGAGTCGGCGACGAAGGCGTAGTCCCAGGCGCGTTCCTTCCACTGCACGTACCGGCCGGAGGCGCCGCCGTGGCCGCCCTCCATCTCGATCTTCATCACGATCGGCTCGCTGCCGGTGTTGAGTTCGCGCAGCCGCTGCACCCATTTGGCGGGCTCCACGTACAGCACCCGCGTGTCATTAAACGAGGTGACCGCGGCGATTTTGGGGTACGCCACCGCGCGGACGTTCTCGTACGGCGTATAGGACTTCATGTACTCGTACACGGCGCGGTCGGTGATCGGGTTGCCCCACTCCTCCCACTCCAGCGCCGAGAGCGGCAGTTCCGGATCCAGGATGGTGGTCAGGGCGTCCACGAACGGCACGGCGGCCACGATCGCCGCGTACTTCTCCGGTGCCAGGTTGGCGACCGCGCCCATCAGCAGGCCGCCGGCCGAGCC
This sequence comes from Arthrobacter sp. U41, assembly GCF_001750145.1. Classification (NCBI taxonomy): domain Bacteria; kingdom Bacillati; phylum Actinomycetota; class Actinomycetes; order Micrococcales; family Micrococcaceae; genus Arthrobacter; species Arthrobacter sp. U41. The sequence continues at coordinate 431,876 of NZ_CP015732.1, read as the reverse complement.
GCCCATGGCCGCGATCCGGGCCGGGTCCACCCAGCCGGACTCCGCCAGCCAGTCGGTGGCCGCGATGAAGTCGGTGAAGGTGTTCTTCTTCTGCAGCTTCTTGCCGGTGTCGTACCAGTGCCGGCCCAGTTCCCCGCCGCCGCGGATGTGCGCGATCACGAACACGATGCCCCGGTCCAGCAGCGAGAGCCGTGGGATGCCGAAGCCGGGATCCATGCTCATCTCGTAGGAGCCGTATCCGTACACCAGGCCCGCGGCGGTGGAGTCGCGCTTCACCGAGGCGTGCCGGAGCACGGAGAGCGGGATCCGGGTCCCGTCGGAAGCCACGGCCCACTCACGGGTGGCGACATAGTCGGCGGAGGAGTAGCCGCCGAGCACGGGGCTTTCCTTGCGCAGCAGCAGTTGGCCGGCGGGCTGCTCCGTGGTGGGCAGCACAAAGTCGTAGACCCGGGTCGGGGTGAAGTAGGAGGTGTAGCCCATCCGGATCACGGGGGCGTCGTAGTCGGAGCCGGCCACGCCTGCGGTGTAGAGCTCCTCCTCGAAGGCGGGCTCCACCGGCGCGCCCTGCTCCGGCGTGCCCAGCCCGGTCAGCGACAGGACCTGCACGCGCTCGATCGTGTCTTTGCGGATGGAGACCACCAGGTGCGTCGAGGTGACCCCGGCGCCGTTGACGCGCACCTCATCGGAGTGCTCGACGACGGTCGTCCAGTGCTGCTCGGCGACCGGCTTGGCGAGCTCGGCCGGGTCCACGAGGGAGACCATGGAGTTGATGGCGTCCCGGTTGTGGGTCAGGACGATGACCTCGGACTGCTTCCCCGAGGCGTCCGTGAGGAGGAACGGCTCGGCCTCGTAGAGGATGCGTTCGTCCCGGGAGATCACGGTGCGGAGTCCGGCGTCGAGCGCGTCGAAGCGCAGCAGCCGGGTCTCGCTGAATTCCGAGCAGCCGATGCCCAGGACAAGGTGGCGCCGGTCGGCGGAGAGCTCGAAGCCCAGCCACATGGCGACGTCGTCCTCCTGGTAGATGACCTCGTCACCGGCGACGGGCGTGCCCAGGACATGGGACTTCACCTGGTAGGGCCGCCAGGAGTCGTCCACCACGGTGTAGAAGATCCGGGTGCCGTCGGGGGAGAAGGAGATGCCGTAGAAGACGTTCTCGATCACGTCGGGAAGGAGTTCCCCGGTCCGCAGGTCCTTGATGCGCAGGGTGAAGCGCTCGTCGCCGGAATTGTCCACGGCGTAGGCGTAGAGGTTCCCGTCGATGGTCACGGCGGCACCGCCGACGGCGAAGAACGGCTTGCCCTCCGCCTCGACGTTGCCGTCCAGCAGGATTTCCTCGCCCGGAATCTCGACGCCAACCTCGACGGCGGGGGGAGTCCAGTCGGCGACGCGGTCCCCGGTGTCCCGGGCCCGGACGCGGCACTGGATGCCGTATTCCTTGCCCTCCACCGAGCGGGTGTAGTACCACCAGCCGTCCTTGCGGTTGGGAACGGAGAGGTCCGTCTCCTGGGTGCGGGCCTTGATCTCCTGGAAGATGGCCTCGCGCAGCGGCTCCTGGTGGGCCGTCACTGCCTCCTGGTAGGCGTTCTCGGCCTTGAGCAGCTCCACGACCTCGGCGGATTCCTTGTTCCGCAGCCACTCATAGCTGTCCTCGAAGGCATCTCCGTGGTGTGTGCGGAGGGCGGGGATTTTCTTGGCCACGGGTGCGGCTACAGCGGATTTTTCCACGGCGATGGATGGGCCATCAATGGCGGGAGTCTCAGTCATGCTCCCCAATATATAGAGCCATCCGGCGCGTGGCGCCCACTTTCGCCACGGGGGTATTCGGCCGCCTCGCAGAGTCGGCCCCGCGGCGGTCCGGTGCTACTTGGGCCCGTCCGCCAGAAGGTTGAGCAGGTAGCTTCCGTAGCCGCTCTTGGCCAGGGGCTCTGCGCGTTCTCGGAGCTCATCGTCGTTCAGGAATCCGAGCCGCCACGCGATTTCCTCGGGGCAGCCGATGGCAAGGCCTTGGCGTTTCTGAACCGTGCGCACGAACTCAGAGGCTTCGTTCAACGAATCAAATGTTCCAGTGTCCAGCCATGCGGATCCACGGGGAAGAATCTCCACCTGTAGCTTGTTCAGCCCAAGATACGCCTTGTTCACGTCCGTGATTTCGAGTTCGCCGCGCGGCGATGGTTTCAGTTCGCGGGCGATCTCGACGACGTCGTTGTCGTAGAAGTAGAGTCCGGGCACCGCGTAGTGGCTCCGGGGTTTTTCGGGCTTTTCTTCGAGTGAGATGGCCTTACCGGAGTCGTCGAACTCCACCACGCCATAGGAAGAGGGGTCCGCAACCCAATAGCCGAAGACGGCGCCGCCATCAATGTTCGCGAAGCGGCGGAGCTGGGTTCCCAGGCCGTGGCCGTAGAAGATGTTGTCGCCCAGCACCAAGGCAACAGGTCCGTCGCCAATGTGCTCGGCGCCGAGCACGAAGGCCTGAGCCAGTCCGTCCGGGGAGGGCTGGACCTTGTAGGTGATGCTGATCCCGAATTGCGAGCCGTCACCGAGCAGGCGCTCAAACTGGTCACCGTCATGCGGGGTGGTGATAATCAGGATGTCCCGGATTCCGGCCAGCATCAGCGTGGAAAGCGGGTAATAGATCATCGGTTTGTCATAGACCGGAACCAGCTGTTTGCTGATGCCCAAAGTAATCGGATGAAGTCTTGAACCGGTCCCCCCGGCGAGGATAATTCCGCGCATGACGCCAATCCTCCACTGAGCTTTCAGGTTCAACCAAATCGTCCTCGCTGTGGAACGATGGAAATCATGCAGAAGCTCCTTGTCACCGGTGGCGCCGGGTTCATCGGTTCCAACTTTGTCCACTATGTCCTTGAGAACACCGACGATCACGTGACCGTGCTGGACAAGCTCACTTACGCCGGAAATTTGGAGTCGTTGAAGGGCCTGCCGGGGGAGCGCTTCGAATTCGTGCAGGGGGACATCTGCGACGCGGCCCTGGTCGAGGGACTGGTTGCCGGGGCCGATGTGGTGGTCCATTACGCCGCGGAGTCACACAACGATAACTCCCTGCATGACCCGCGCCCGTTCCTGGATACGAACATCATCGGCACCTACACGCTGATCGAGGCGGCCCGGAAGCACGGCAGGCGGTTCCACCACATCTCCACCGACGAGGTCTACGGCGACCTGGAGCTGGACGACCCGGAACGGTTCACCGAGGACACCCCGTACAACCCCTCGAGCCCGTACTCCTCGACGAAGGCCGGCTCGGATTTGCTGGTGCGGGCCTGGGTGCGGTCGTTCGGGCTGCAGGCGACGATCAGCAACTGCTCGAACAACTACGGCCCGTACCAGCATGTGGAGAAGTTCATCCCGCGCCAGATCACCAACGTGATCGACGGGATCCGCCCCAAGCTGTACGGCAAGGGCGAGAACGTCCGGGACTGGATCCACGCCAACGACCATTCCTCCGCGGTGCTGGCGATCATCGAGAAGGGCCGGATCGGGGAGACGTACCTGATCGGCGCGGACGGGGAGCAGAACAACAAGGACGTCGTCGAACTGATCCTCAAGCACATGGGCCTGGCCCCGGACGCGTACGACCACGTCGTCGACCGGCCCGGGCACGACCTGCGCTACGCGATCGACTCCACGAAGCTCCGCACCGAGCTCGGCTGGGAGCCGCGGTTTTCCAATTTCGACGCCGGCCTCGAGGACACCATTGCCTGGTACCGGGACAACGAGGACTGGTGGCGGCCGCAGAAGGCCGCGACGGAAGCGAAGTACCTGGAACAGGGCCAGTAGATTATGCCGATCGAGTTCTCGAAAAAGCTCACCGCGCACCACACCCCGATTCCCGGCGTGGTCCTGTACGACCTGCCGGTCCATGGTGATAACCGGGGCTGGTTCAAGGAGAACTGGCAGCGGGAAAAGATGCTGGCCCTGGGCCTGCCGGACTTCGCGCCGGTGCAGAACAACATCTCGTTCAACGAAAAGGCCGGCACGACCCGCGGGATCCACGCCGAGCCGTGGGACAAGTTCATCTCCGTCGCCACCGGCCGGATCTTCGGGGCCTGGGTGGACCTGCGCGAGGGACCGTCCTTCGGCGCGGTGTTCACCGCCGAACTGGATGCCAGCCAGGCGATTTTCATCCCGCGCGGGGTGGGCAACGCGTTCCAGACCCTGGAAGACAACACCGCCTACACCTACCTCGTCAACGACCACTGGTCCGCCGACGCCCAGGGCCGGTACACCTTCCTGAACCTCGCCGACGAGAGTGCCGCGATCCCCTGGCCGGTCCCGCTGGACCAGGCCGAACTCTCCGAGAAGGACAAAAACCACCCCCGGCTCGCGGACGTGGCCCCGATGCCGCCGAAGAAAACCCTCGTTGTCGGCGCCGACGGCCAGCTCGGCACGGCGCTGCGGAAACTCTACGACGGCGACCCGTCCGTCGAGTTCGCCGGCCGGGCGGAATTCGACCTCGGCACCGAGGAGTCCTTCACCGCCCGGACCTGGAAAAACTACGCCACCATCATCAACGCCGCCGCCTACACCGCCGTGGACGCCGCCGAAACCCCCGAAGGCCGCAGGGCCGCCTGGGCCATCAACGTCACCGCCGTCGCCCGCCTGGCCCGCACCGCCGTCGAGCACAACCTGACCCTGGTGCACGTCTCCTCCGACTACGTCTTCGACGGCACCCGTGAGATCCACCCCGAAGACGAGCCAGTCTCGCCCCTGGGCGTCTACGGCCAGACCAAGGCCGCCGGCGACGCCGCCGTCAGCGTGGTGCCCCGGCACTACATCGTGCGCACCAGCTGGGTCATCGGCGACGGCAACAACTTCGTCCGCACCATGGCCTCCCTGGCGAAACGCGGCATAGCGCCGCAGGTGGTCAACGACCAGACCGGCCGGCTCAGCTTCACCGAGGACATCGCCGCGGGTATCCGCCACCTGCTCGCCACGGGCGCCCCGTATGGGATCTACAACCTCAGCAACGACGGGCCCTCCCAGTCCTGGGCCGACATCGCCGCGGATGTGTTCGAACTCTCCGGGGGATCCCGGACCGCCGTGACAGGCGTCAGCACGGAGGAATACTTCCAAGGCAAAGCTGCGGCGCCACGGCCTCTTAATAGCCTGCTGCCCCTGCACAAGATCCAGGCAAGCGGGTTCCAGCCGAGGCACGTGAAAGAACCCCTGGCGGACTACCTCGCTGACGTCCTGGCTGACTAGCGCAGGTTCACTTGGGGCCGTAGCCACGGCCCCGGCGGGGCAGTCAGTTGCCGTTCTGCAGGCCGTTGGCGGCGACGTAGTCGGCCAAAGTCCCGGAAGACAGCGCGGCGGACACGGCCGCGGTGGCGGCGGGGTTCTGCCAGATCACCGACTGGCCGCTGGTGGTGGTCCCGACGCCGGCAGTGGGGAGTGTAAAGAAAACCCCGCTGCCGGGGGCCGTGCTGCGCAGGCTGAAGGCGAGCCGTTCCAGCGTCTCCACCGTGAGCCCGGGGTCCACCGTGACGTGCGGGAGGACGGTCGCCACCAGCTGCTTCACGGTGTTGCGGTCCGACAGTCCGCCCTCAGCCGCCATCTTGGCCATCAGAGCCTTGATAAAGGTCTGCTGGTTCCGGACCCGCTGGTAGTCGCCGTCCGCGAACGCTTTGCGCTCCCGGACAAAGGCCAGGGCCTGCGAGCCGTTGAGCCTGTTCACACCCGGCGGAAAATTCACGAAGTCGTCGATCGTGCCCTGGAAGGGCCGCTTGATGTCGACGTCGACGCCGCCGAGGGCATCGGTCATGGCGGCGAAGCCCTGGAAGTCCGCCATCACGGTGTGGTCGATGTGCTGGCCGAGCAGGGCCTCCACGGTCTGCGTCATAAGCGGCACCCCGCCCAGTTCGAGCCCGGCGTTGACCTTTCCCCCGCCGTAGCCGGGGATGTCCACCCACAGGTCACGCATGAGGGAGATGCCATAGACACTCTGGCGGTCCGCCGGGAGATGGACGAAGACGAGGGCGTCCCCGCGCTGGTCCGAGGTCCCGCCGGAGGCCGCGACCGCCCGATCGTTCACGCGGCTGTCGCTGCCGATCAGCAGGATGTTCAGTGCCGTGGGCGGCGGATCCGGGGTCGGGGTGGGCGTGGGCTCCGGCGTTACGGGCGGTGTGGTCTCCGGCGCCGGGGCGGAGGTTTCCACCGGGGCCGCGGTTTCGGTGCGCGGCCGGTTCAGCAGGAATGCTGCCACGACGACGGCGAGTACCACCAGCCCGGCGATGACGGCGATGGCAATGGTGCGACGGCGGTTCATTCCGCCCGGTGCCGCGGCTGAGCCTGCGGCTGCTGCTGGTTCCGGAGATATCCCCATGGCCGGACACTACCACCGCCATCCGCCAGATGATGCCGGCGGCACGGAGATTAAATGGTCAGCCGTGCTCGCGGGCGAACCGCAGAATGCCGAGGATGGCCGGGGCGAGCTCGTCCTCCATCTGGTTGTACAGCTCCGGCCCGCGCCGGTAGGGATCCACCACATCGTTGTCGGCGGCTTCCGCGGCCAGCGCGAGGTGCCGCGCGGAGGCCGCCCGGGCGGGGAGTCCCCGCCAAAACGCCGGAAGGTCGACGGCGGCGGACGGCGCGTCGCGCTGGCCAAGGACCTCCAGCATCCGGGCGAACTCGCGGATAGTGAAGGTCCGCTTCAGCAAGGAGGCGTCCATCTGCATCACGGCGCCGCGGTGTTTGGCGGTCATCGCCAGCACCAAATCGGACTCCCTGAGGATCCTGGGCGTCAGCTGTCGGGCCGCAAAGCCCTCCGGCGTTCCGCCGTACGTCCTGATGATCTCCGCGGAGAGCGGCTGGATCGGATCGCCCACCATGGCCCGGGTTCCGGCGCTGCTCACCACAAACGCGCCGGGTTGAACCTGGTCCAGGCCGGCCTGCAGGAGGCGCTCGGCGACCGGCGAGCGGCAGATGTTGCCGGTGCAGACCGTCAGGATCCGAACGGGGTGAAGCGCTTCCAAGGTTTTTCCAACTTCCAGTAGCGGGACTCGTGCCTGCGGCATGGTTTCCGAGTCTAGCCGCGCCTTCACCGCCGTGACGGTTGGAAGGAGATAGGGCCGCGTTCTGTTGTTCTTGATAATAAAGAAGCTTGATATTGAAGAATCATGCTTTCCTGCGTACACTCGGCAAAGGCTGCCGAAACGCTCGGCAGGAGCGCGCCCGCACAGGGGTTTTCTCCGCCGCATTAGAACTTGGGGTAGAAGATGTCGGAGATTAAGAGCCTGGCCGCACCGAAAGCCAGTTTCGACCGCCGGACCGTTGTAAAGACCGCCGCGTGGAGCGTGCCCGTCATCGCGGCAGCCATTGCAGCGCCTGCGGCTGCGGCGTCTACGACGACCGCTGCGGCTGCGGCGTCTACGACGACCGCTACGGCTGCAGCGTCCTTTGCTAAGGCTCCGGCTGGCGCCACGTTCACTCGGGTTGAGAACCCGGTGCCCGGTCAGAACAGGAGTGGGTTGGCCCCGGCGGAATTCACAATCAAGAACACCTCAACTGTTCCCACCGGCACGATTCAGGGCTTTGTCACCATCCAGCCTGTTACCACTGGCGCAACGGGGGTTGGGTTTGAAACGACAACGCCGACAGCCGGGGCTGCGGGAAGTTTCTCGGGCAACGTTTTCACGGCCCCCATCTTTTACTCGATCGGCCTTGCCGGCGGCGCATCCCAGATCTTTAACCTCGGGGGGTTCAAGTACCTCGGAGCGAAATTGGCTACGGGCGGCAAATACGCCATCACGGTAACGCTCACCCACCCCGCCGCGCCGGCAGCCAGCTCTGAAATCACACTGACCTAGTAACACTCCTTCCCGCCACCAAATTATGGTCCGGGCGGCATTCCACAAGTGATCTAATGGCCAGAAGCAAAATGCCGGGATCATGTTGGGGGCGCCATGCCGGGAGGGTTCTGGCCGTGCGGGCGCCGGCTGGTAGAAGGATTCAATTTACTGAGGCGTTGCCGGATTGGTGAGACTGATTGAGGGCACCGGGCGACTTGAACCTTGACGTGTTGGGCACAAGCTTCACCGTTGTTTGGGGATCAGCCGTCACGGCCGGACAGAGGCATTCGATGGCTGAGGCCTGGAGTCGATGCCTGGGGGATCCGCGCCCCTTCGTGCCGGAAGTGGAGCCCGGCACCTCAGGCTTACCCTTCACTGCCTCCCTCCACTTTGAATCCAAGCTGCCGAACGCCGGCGCGAGACACCTCGGCTCGGACACCTTCGAGGGATTGGCCGAGGCCGTGACCTCTGAAGTCACTATCGCCGCCATCCTCGAGCGTGCCGGCGATCTGACCATGCTGCACGCCTGCGGAGTCGCGGATCCTGGGGGAGCCGTCATTGCCCTGGTCGCAAAGTCCGGCACCGGGAAGACGACGGCCTCGTCGCAGCTCGCCCGGACCTTCGGCTACATAACTGACGAAACCGTCGCCATCCGGGCGGACGGGACTGTCCTGCCGTACCCCAAGCCGTTGTCCGTTAAGCAGGCAACGCCCGGTGCCGCCAAACTGCAGGTTGGACCGGACGAGCTGGGCCTGCAGGTCGCCTCGGACAATCCCCGTATCGCGGCCATCGCACTGCTCGACAGGGTTGCCGGCGCGGACCACCAGCTGCCCGTCATCGGACCGGTCCCCCTGGTGGAGGCTGTGCTGGCGCTCATTCCGGACACGTCCTCCCAGGCTGCGGTGGCCCAGCCGCTTCAATCGCTCTGCCGGCTGATTGACAGCGTGGGCGGAGTGTTCCGGGTCAGCTATTCCGAAGCTGCTGACCTGAAGGACAGCCTCGCGCCGCTTTTTCTTACGGTGCCGGCCAACCCGTCGGAGGCCCAGGCATGGTCACCCGCACTGGGGGAGTTGGGGCCGGAAGTGGAACAAGCTGCAGACCCCGCCGGAGAAAAACCACAAGAACCAATCCCCGCGGGCTGGGTGCAAAGGACCCATGCAGTTGACGCGGTGGAGATCGGCGGGGACCTGCTGGTCCTGACGGAAGCCGAACTCACCCAGCTCAGTGGAATAGGACCCATCATCTGGAAATCCGCCCTGCGGCCAGTCTCGATGCAAACTCTGGCGAGCCGGATCGAAGCCGAGCATGGACTGCCGGAAGGCTACGAGGCCCTGCTCGATGCAGCCGTGGACGGACTCGTCCGGCAGGGAATGCTCCAGCGCGGTTAACGTGCACATCAAACGCGGTCACCGTACCGTACAGTAACTTTTCGTGTGGGTCGTTGGGGCCAGGCACGGGGGAGAGGACCTTAGCGTGACTGGTTTTGAAACGGCCGACAACAGCGGTCAAACTTCGGCGGGACTGGCGCTGGAGGACTACCTGCGCATCGCGCGGGCCCGCTGGAAGGGCATTCTGGCGTTCACCCTTGCGCTGACCGTGCTCGCCTTCTGCTGGACCCTCCTGCAGCCGAAGATTTACGCCGCACAGTCCAGCGGGATCGTGGTGGCCGGCGGCTCGGACAACCTCAGCCTTTCGCTCATGAGCGAGAATCTGGCCCAGACCAAGGCCGCCAAGTACGAGTCTGTGGCCAAGTCCAGGCTCGTGGCCGAGCGCGTCGTCACCTCGCTGGGCCTCACCACATCGCCCGACGCGCTGCTGGGCTCCGTCACCGTGGCCGTGCCGAAGGAAAGCGCCCAGCTTGCCGTGACCGCAACGTCCACTAACCCAGAAATGGCCCGAAAGGTCGCGGATGCTTGGGTCATGGGCCTGGCCGAGCAGGTCAAGGAGCTGGAAAGCATCCCCGCGGTGGAAGGCTCGGACGTCATTCCTGTTCCGGTAATTCGTGTGGTTCCGCTGGGCGAAGCCACGCTGCCGACGGCCCCGACTTCCCCCAATGTGAAGTTGTCGCTGGCCATCGGAGCTTTGGCCGGCCTGGCTCTCGGGCTCGCTTATGCACTCATTCGCCACCGACTGGACCGCCGGCTCCGCAGCGCCACGGCGATCGAGCGCCGCTTCGGCGTGCCCGTGCTGGGCACGCTCCCGGTGGACCACCGCCTGGATGGCAAAAGCACCGTACTGGACGACGGGTTCAGCCCGGTCGCCGCAGGCGAAGGATCGCATGCGATCACCGAGGCCCTGCGGGAGCTCCGGACAAACCTTCAGTATGTCGACGTCGACAATCCCCCGCGGATCATCGTGGTGACCAGTTCCGTTCCGGCCGAGGGCAAGTCGACGGTGACGGCCAACCTGGCGGTCACCATGGCCGCCGCGGGCGAGAACGTGGTGGTGGTCGACGGCGATCTGCGCCGCCCCACGTTGGTAGATGTTTTCAACCTGGTCCCCGGGGTCGGGGTCACCGACGTCCTGAGCGGCCACGCCGAGCTGGAGGACGTGCTGCAGGAATGGAGCGCGATGCCCAACCTGCGGGTACTCGGCTCCGGCCGGATCCCGCCGAACCCCAGCGAGCTGCTGGGCTCGCAGGCCATGAAGACTCTGCTCAGAACGCTCGCGCAGGACGCCATTGTGCTCGTCGACGCCCCGCCGCTGCTTCCCGTCACGGACGCCGCCGTCCTCACCCGCATTGCCGACGGAGCAATTGTTGTTATCAGGTCCGGGAAGACCACCGATGAGGAGCTTGGGAAGTCGCTCGGCAACCTGGGGCGGGTCAACGGCAACGTACTTGGCACGATCCTCAACCGGGTGCCCACCACCGGGGCGGATTCGTACCGGTACTACACCGCATATCAGTCCCGCGAGCCGGAGTCGCAGCCCGTGCGCTAGCAAGCGAAAAGATCCCCTCGGAGCAGTTCAAAGCCGCTCCGGGGGATCTTTGCTGTCCGGGAGAAGTCAGCCCACTCCACCAAAACGGTTCAGCGGCCAGAACCTGCCCGCCACCTGGCCGACGACGGCCGTGGCGCCAACGGTCCTGACGCAGTCCCCGCCGGCCTCACCAGTCAGGCTCCGGCAGGCGATGGCGGAATCCACCGAGTTGGACCGATGGTCGCCCAGCACCACCAGCTCACCTTCAGGAACGGTGAACGAGGGAACACACCGCAGCGACTGGGGGCTGCCCTGGCAGTCCAGGCTGCCAGCGGCAAACGGCAGGTCCTCAAAAACATAGGGTTCGTCCAGCGGCAGGCCGTCGATGCGCAGTTTGCCGTCGTCCCCGCAGCAGCTGATGGTTTGGCCGCCGCTCGCAACCACCCGCTTCACCAGGAACTGCTCGTTGGAGGGCCCGATCCCGGTCACGTCGCCGAAGGAACGGGCCAGCCCGGCCACCCCGCCGCTGCGTGGCACCCCAGATTCCGCCTGCCAGCTCTCCGGCCGGGTGAACACCACGATGTCGCCGGTGCGCGGCTCTGACCCGGCGTAGGCGAGCCGGTTCACCAGGATTCTGTCGCCGCCGTCCGAAGAACCCTGCAGCGTCGGCTCCATGGATCCGGACGGGATCCGGTAGGCCTTCACCAGGAACCCCTGGACCAGGGACACGGCCACCAGGGCAATGAGCATGTTCCGGGCCACGGAGGCCCAGAGGGGGAGCTGCTTGCCGGTGCCGATCTTCACGAGTTCAAGCTACCACCGGCCATCCGCTCCAAAGCGCCCCGGTTCAGCCCCGGTGCTTGACGCATCTCCCGCCTTCCGCATATCCTGAACGAACGGTCGGTAATTATTTATCGGAAATGCATAGGAGCAACCATGGCAGCGCAGACCCTGCAGTCAGTGCCCGGAGAGCCAACAGCGGCACGGCACGAACAGAGCCTCGAAGATGCGGCCCGGCGTGACGCTGAAGGCCAGGCATACTTCGACAAAGTCATGGCGGAAGACTCGCGGATCGAACCCCGCGACTGGATGCCCCCGGCATACCGCAAGACCCTGCTGCGCCAGATCTCACAGCACGCGCACTCGGAGATCATCGGCATGCAGCCGGAAGCCAACTGGATCTCCCGCGCCCCCAGCCTCAAGCGCAAGGCCATCCTGATGGCCAAGGTCCAGGACGAGGCCGGCCACGGCCTGTACCTGTACTCCGCCGCCGAAACCCTCGGCCAGCCGCGGGACCAGATGAACCAGGACCTGATGGACGGCAAGGCCAAGTACTCCTCCATCTTCAACTACCCGGCACGGACCTGGGCGGACATGGGTGCCATCGGCTGGATGGTCGACGGCGCCGCGATCGCCAACCAGGTGCCGCTCTGCCGCGCCTCCTTCGGCCCCTACGGCCGCGCCATGGTCCGCGTCTGCAAGGAAGAATCCTTCCACCAGCGCCAGGGCTTCGAGATCCTGCTGGAACTCTCCCACGGCACCCCCGAGCAGAAGCAGATGGCCCAGGAAGCGGTCAACCGCTGGTACGCCCCGGCCCTGATGATGTTCGGCCCGCCGGATGACGACTCGCCCAACTCCAAGCAGTCCATGGCCTGGAACATCAAGCGCTTCAGCAACGACGAACTGCGCAACCGCTTCGTCGGCATGATGATGGAGCAGGTCAAGGTCCTGGAGCTCACCCTCCCGGACAAGGACATCCGTTTCAACGAAGAGACCAAGAAATGGGAGCACGGCCCGCTGGACTGGGATGAATTCCACGAAGTCCTCGCCGGCCGCGGCCCCTGCAACGCCCAGCGCCTGGAACGGCGCCGCGAAGCACACAACAACGGCACCTGGGTCCGCGAAGCCGCCGCCGCCTACGCGGAAAAGCAGAGCCGCAAGCAAGCAGAAAAGGAATCCGCAGCATGACCACCCCCGAACCGCACGCAGGTAACGTCTGGCCCATCTGGGAAGTCTTCGTCCGCTCCAGCCGCGGCCTCTCCCACGTCCACGCCGGCTCCCTGCACGCGCCGGACGCCGCCATGGCCCTGCGCAACGCCCGTGACCTGTACACCCGCCGCAACGAGGGTGTCTCCATCTGGGTTGTCCCGGCTGACGCCATCGCCTCCAGCGATCCGGACTCCAAGGGCTCGTTCTTCGAGTCGCCCCAGGGCAAGGACTACCGGCACGCGACGTACTACACCAAGAGCGAGGGCGTGAAGCACCTGTGAGCACCTCACCTGAAACCGCGGCCGCAGCGGCCCCCGCAGAAGAAGAAGCCTCCGGCCACGGGGACGTCTCCGTCGGCGTCAAGGCAGCCAGCGGCAGCGGCGAGGCCACGGCCAGCGCCACCCGCATCACCCCCGGCAACGCCCTCCGCCCGGAGGACATCGCCCTGGCCGTCAGCCGCGGCACCGCCAATCCGAGCGAGGACGTCGCCGAGTTCGCCCTGCGCCTGGGCGATGACGCGCTGATCCTCGCGCAGCGCCTTGGCCACTGGATCTCCCGCGCCCCGGAGCTCGAGGAGGACATCGCCCTCGGCAACATCGCCCTGGACCAGCTGGGTCACGCCCGGTCCTTCCTCAGCTACGCCGGCGGGCTCGACGGTCGGAGCGAGGATGACCTCGCGTACTTCCGCCGCGAGCCCGAGTTCCGTTCCGTGGAGATCTTCGAAATCCCGAACGGTGACTTTGCCGTCACCATCGCCCGCCAGTTCGTCGTCAGCTACTACCAGTTCGAGCTGTACCGCCGCCTGGTGGAGTCCACCGACGCCACCCTGGCCGGCATCGCCGCCAAGGCCGTCAAGGAAGTGGATTACCACCGCGACCACAGCGCCCAGTGGGTGCTGCGCCTGGCCCAGGGCACGGATGAGTCCCGCGAGAAGATGATCCACGGCTTCAAAGTCGTCTGGCCCTACGTGGACGAGCTGTTCCGCGACGATGAACTCACCGCCCGCCTCGCCGCGGCCGGTGCCGCCGTCGAGCCGTCCAGCCTGCGCGCCGATTTCGACCGGCTTACCGGCGAGGTCCTCGCCGAGGCCGAACTCGACGTCCCCAAGGTCCAGCCCGCCCCCGGCGGCGGACGCAAGGGACTGCACTCCGAGCACCTCGGTTACATCCTCGCCGAAATGCAGGTGCTCGCCCGCGAGTACCCCGGAGCAAGCTGGTAATCATGCCTGAGATGGACACCAAGACGGCCGAGCAGAAGGCCTGGGACATCGCGGCCACGGTCTGCGATCCGGAGATCCCCGTCCTCACGGTCGCGGACCTGGGGATTCTCCGGAACGTCCAGTTGTTCGACGACGGCGGGCAGGTTCCCGCGGTCCAGGTCACCATCACGCCGACCTACTCCGGCTGCCCCGCGATGGACGCCATCCGGGACGACCTCACCACGGCGTTCCACAATGCCGGCTACCCCCACGTCCGGGTTGAGCTGGTGCTCTCCCCGGCGTGGACCACGGACTGGATGACCGAGTCAGGCAAGGCCAAGCTCCAGGAATACGGCATCGCCCCGCCGTCGGGCCACTCGGCGGCCGTGCGGCACGCCGGGCCGGTCCGGCTGTCCCTCGCCGTCAAATGCCCGCAGTGTTCATCGTTGAACACCAAGGAACTCACCCGCTTCGGTTCCACCTCCTGCAAGGCGCTGTACGTCTGCCAGGACTGCAAGGAACCGTTCGACTACTTCAAAGTTTTGTAAGGAACAGGTGCCCCATGACTGTTGTCCGCCAGACCGCCGCTGAAACGGCTGCAGCCACCGGACGCCGACGCGCGTCCTTCCACCCGTTGACCGTGGATGAGGTCCGCCGGCTCACCGACGACGCGATCGAGGTCACCTTCGGCGTCCCGGCCGAGCTCGCCGGCCAGTTCGATTACCTCCCCGGCCAGTACGTCGCCCTGCGCACCACGCTGCCGGATGAGAACGGCGGGCCGAAGGAAATCCGGCGCAGCTACTCGATCTGCGCCGAACCGCGCAGCTTCGCGGACGGCAGCAGCGAGATCCGGGTCGCGATCAAGAAGGACCTGGGCGGGCAGTTCTCCACCTGGGCGAACGCCGAGCTCAAGGCCGGCGACGTCCTGGACGTCATGAGCCCGATGGGCGCGTTCGTGTCCAAGCACGGCCGCGACGGCAAAGAGCAGAACCTGATGAACTCGATGAACCATCCGGAGGAGCTGGCGGGGGAGCCGGGCTCCTTCGTCGCGATTGCCGCCGGTTCCGGCATCACCCCGGTGATCGCGATTGCCCGCACGCTGCTCGCGGCACACCCGGAAACCCGCTTCGACCTGGTCTACGCCAACAAGGCCGCCATGGACGTGATGTTCCTCGAGGAGCTCGCCGACCTGAAGGACAAGTACCCGGCCCGGCTCGCCCTGCACCACGTGCTCTCCCGCGAACAACGGATCGCCCCGCTGCTCAGCGGCCGGATCGACGCGGAGAAACTGCAGGCCCTGCTGGGGACCGCGATCCACGCCGACGACGTCGACGAGTGGTTCCTGTGCGGGCCCTTCGAGCTCGTCCAGCTCTGCCGGGACACCCTGGCCGAGCGCGGCGTCAACCCGGACCACATCCGCTTCGAACTCTTCACCACCGGCAAGCCGGACCGCCCCGAGGGCAACGCCGGCCGTCCCGTGATTGTGGACGAGTCCCAGGCAACCTACAAGATCACCTTCAAGCTGGACGGCCTCCAGGGCGAGGTGGCCAGCCCCACCCACGCCCGCGAATCCATCCTCAACGCGGCCCTGCGGGTCCGCCCGGACGTGCCGTTCGCCTGCGCCGGCGGCGTCTGCGGAACCTGCCGCGCCAAGGTGGTCACCGGTGCCGTCACCATGGATGAGAACTACGCGCTGGAGCAGGACGAACTGGATAAGGGCTACGTGCTCACCTGCCAGTCCCACCCCACGACGCCGGAAGTCACCGTCGACTTCGACGTCTAGCAGCCCACCCGCTTCCCGCCCCGACCTCAGGAGCCCCATGATTTCCCTCTCCATCGCCGGCGGCATCGCCGAGATCGTCCTTGACGCCCCGCACAAGCTAAACTCGCTCGACGGGCAGGCCCTCAGGGATTTAGCACAGGCGTACGACGACGCCGCTGCCGCCGCCTCGCGGGGCGAAGTGCGGGCGCTGCTGCTCAGGGGAGAGGGCCGGGCTTTCTGCGCGGGCCGGGACATCGCCGGCGTGACGCCGGAGACGGATGACGTCCAGGCGTACCTGGGCGGGCTTCTGCAGCCGCTGCTGAAGAAGATGGCTGCGTTCCCGGCCCCCACCTTCGCGGCGGCGCAGGGCGCCTGCCTGGGCGTGGGGCTGGGTCTGCTGCTGGCCACGGACGTGGTCTACGTGGCGGAGAACGCCAAATTCGGCTCACCGTTCGCCAATCTGGGCGCCACCCTCGATTCGGGCGGCCACTGGTACTTCACCGAACGCCTCGGCATGCACCGGACCCTGGACCTGATCTACACCGCCGAGCTCATGTCCGGCGCGGACGCCGTGGCCCAGGGGATGTTCAGCCGGGCCATGCCCGCGGCTGAGCTGCTGGAGAACACCCGCGCCATCGTGGCCAAGGCTGCCACCGGTGCCACCAGCGCATTCACCGCCAGCAAGGAACTCGTGGCGCACATCCGGGACCAGCGCCTCGGCCTCTGGGAGTCCATGGAAGAGGAGAACGCCGAGCAGGCCCGGCTCTGCAAGACCGAGGACTACTCGGAGGGCTTCCGGGCTTTCCAGGAAAAGCGCAAGCCGGTTTTCAAGGGCTAGCCATTCTCATTTCGAGGGTGCGCTTGTAGGGTTCCCCTATGACTTCGGGGAAACCAGTAACCAAAGCAGTCATTCCGGCCGCGGGACTTGGGACACGCTTCCTGCCCGCCACCAAGGCGATGCCCAAGGAAATGCTGCCCGTGGTCGACCAGCCGGCCATCCAGTACGTTGTCGAGGAAGCCGTCCGCGCCGGCCTGACCGATCTGCTGATGATCACCGGCCGGCAGAAGCGCGCGCTCGAGGACCACTTCGACCGTGAGCCCAGCCTGGAACGCGCCTTGGAACTCAAGGGCGATTTCGAGAAGCTGGAAGCGGTCCAGCACGCGTCCGCCCTGGGGCCCCTCTATTACGTCCGTCAGGGGGACCCCAAGGGGCTGGGACATGCCGTCCTGTGCGCCCGCCAGCACGTGGGTGATGAGCCCTTCGCCGTCCTGCTGGGCGATGACCTGATCGACGAGCGCGATGAGCTGCTGAGCACCATGATCGAGGTGCAGGCCCGGACGGGAGGATCCGTCATCGCCCTGATCGAAGTGGACCCGTTCGAGATCAGCGCCTACGGCTGCGCAGACGTTTCACCCGTCGACGGCGAAGGCCATGTCCGCGTCAACCGGCTGGTGGAAAAACCCTCGAGCGCCGATGCTCCCTCCAACCTGGCCGTCATCGGACGGTACGTGCTCCACCCGGCGGTCTTCGACGTCCTGGAGGAAACGGAACCCGGCCGCGGCGGCGAAATCCAGCTCACCGACGCCCTCCAGACCCTCGCCACCTCGGACTGCGAGGGCGGCGGGGTGTACGGGGTGGTCTTCAAGGGCCGCCGCTACGACACCGGCGACAAGCTGAGTTACCTGAAGGCCGTCATATCCATCGCCTCGGAACGGGTCGAATTCGGTGAAGAGCTCAAGGCCTGGATGAAAGCCTTCGTCAGCTAACCCTCGCGCCGCTCCGGGAGCGGACTACCTGCGTCACCAGGAAAGCCCCCAGAATGCATCCGGCGGTGTTGGTGGCAAGGTCCAACGGACTGGGAAAGCGGTTGTGAAGAAAGAGCAGCTGGCCCAGCTCCATGAATCCGGAGACCAGCAGGCCAAGGGCGCCGATCCGCCACCACGGTTTCCCCGGGAACGCCAAAGCCGCCACGACGCCGAGGGGCACAAAGAGGGCCACATTGGCGGAGGCCTCAATGAAGCCGTAGCCAATCCATGCCGGAACACCAAGGGCGTGGATAAAGAAGATGAATCCGGCAACCTGTCCCTGCACTGGCTTGTCCACCGGGCTGGGCCAGAAACCAACCAGCGCCAGGAACGCCAAAAACCCTGCCAGGACCGCGCGCCAGGCCTGGGGAGTCGCCGTGGCCCTCATATGCTCCTCAGGGAAGTATTAAAAGCAAAAGGTGGTGGTCTCCAGTATCCCGGAGACCACCACCTTCTTGATGCGTGTTACTTGTGCTTAGACGGTGACGTCAGCCTTGGCACGGCGGCGAACCACCACGACGGAGGTAACGCCGGCAGCCAGGGCGCCAGCGCCCACGAGGGACCAGATCATCAGATTGGAATCTGCGCCGGTGTTAGCCAGTGCGGTTCCGTTACCCGTGTTTGCAAGGCCAGCACCAACCGCGCGGCCCTCCACCGTGACGCTCGAGCTGACGGAAATGCCAGACTCCAGACCGGTCGCGGTCAGGGTGTAAACACCAGTCTCACTGATGGTGAGCGGGAAGGAGAACGCGCCATTGGCGTCTGCTGCGGAGGGGAAGCTCTGCGCTGCCAGCGGCAGTGTGATCTTTCCGGTCACCGTCATACCGCGGCCAGCGACGCTTGCGCCGGTCGATGCCGGCCGGGCGCCCGGCGTAACACTGATGGTGAGGCCTTCGCCGGCCTTGAAGCCCTTGCCGCGGAAGACGAACTGCTCGCCCGGGCCAACGGTGCCATCAGAAACGGCGGAGTTTGCGGGCGGAGCCGGGTAGGTCGTGTTGGCGGCCATGGCCGGAACTGCGCCGATGAGCGCAATAGAGCCGGCAAGTGTGAGCGCGGCAAGTGTTTTCTTCATGAGTCCCCCTGAGACCGTATATACGAGTGTCACGCGATGTGGAGATTCCCGACCCCCCAGTGGCCGCCAGATGGAATCTCATTAGTTAAGTCCCTGCCGACGATAGCACTGATAACGGGTGTGACCAAAGTGAATCAAGTTGCTTTACATACCGTTAACGCAGTGTTTACGTTCACTGATTGCAGACTGCTTCCTCAGTGGCGAGTTTCACGTCTTTGACAGGCTGGACTGTGGGCGTGACAACCACGTTAGGTTCCGTGTGCTGGACGATTTTGCCGAAGGTCAGCTCAACCGTGCTGCTTTGGCCCGGCGCCAAGGTGACGGTCACTGTTCCTACGGGTCGATTGGCATGGCGCTGCGCGTTGAAGTCCGCCTTCTTGCCGTCTACTGAGGCTGTTTCCACGTTGGCCTGCACTGGGCCGTACGCGATCACATTGGTGCGGACAGAGCCTGCCGGAACACCGAAAGCGCCAGCGCCGGTGACGTAGGCCGGCAGCGAAGTGGCCGCATCTGCGGGGGCCGTGTTGGTGCTGGTAATGCGCACGGATGTTTGTTCGTAGCCGCCGACGGAACACTGCTTGACAAGTTGGACCGTCCGCTTGACATGATAATCCATTTTTGCCCCCGTGCCGTCGTTGAAATAGACGCCGAACTGCGCGGGGGCGACGCTTGGGCCAGCGATTGATCCGCTTAACGGATACTTAGCAAGAACTGACTGCTCCTGCGCAGCGGCCGACCAAAGCAGAATTCGCCCTTCTGACGTTCCGTGGGAAATGCCGTCGATGAGGCCCTTTGCGTCGCCGTGTGCACCGGTGGAAAGCGCGCCGAAGATTTCTTTGGCCACTCCGGCGAAGTAAGCATCCTGATATTTTGGCACGGGAATTTTGGCGTAGACGTCGGAAAGAAGAGTTGGTACGACATTCTTGCCGCTCAGCTGGGTCGGCAGTCCGCGGCTAGCCAAGGCAAGGAGCTCGGGCTCCGTGATTTCCACGGGTCCGGTTGCGTCAAGGACATACCCCAACGAGATTGGATCCATGGAGATCACGCCGTCCACCCGCTGGCCGGACTTCTTCTCCCACATGGCCTGTGCAGTGGAAGCCGCGGTGGGAAAGTCTGGGGTCAGATTAACGTCCTGCATGTATTTGCCGAGACGCGTCGAGTAGATCTGCTGCTGCTCCGCGTCCACAGGAACCACGGGCGACATCACGCCAACGTCCCCGGCGCTGCTCTGTGCCCCCAGCGTCAGCTTGCCGTTGTCCAATTGGAGGACTGCCAGTGCTCCAGGAATACCTCCGGAGGCGCGGGCTTCGGCGTTGTTCTGGATCATGAGTAAGTAGTTCCGCTCGCCGTCGGCTCCCAACATGCTAGGCGCTATTTGGGCGGCGTTTGCGGAGGCATCGAGGGCGCCTGTTACTTCGCGCAGCTGCTCCCGGGCCCGCTTCAACGGTTCAGCGACCTGGGGCCACAGGTTGCTCGCGTCGATTCTGTACAGCCTTTCGGCGGAGGCCCGTACGGCGTGGGCGGCGGTTGAAATGCTGGGGGATGCATCTTGGATCGGGTCTAGGTTCGTCCCCGAACTGCTAGGCAGGAGACTACCCCAATCGAGCGATTCGTAGACCTTCACCAAGGGCACGACACCCAGGCTGGCAACATCGTCCGCTGATCGGGCAACTTCTGAAATGGCTCCGAAATTGGCTCCGACCCAAGGCGCCGAAGCGGCCAGGGTCCAAAGCGGATCTCCGGAGGCTTCGCGTGCTGCCGCTGCGTGGGCCCGAAGCTGATTGGCCGCAGCTATGGCCTCTTGTGGCTTGTCTCCTGAAATACTGCCTTTAAGGACGGGGATGAGGTCAATGGTGGCCTGAAGTTCATCCTTGATGATAGAGGCTCGGGTGCCCAGCCACGATGCTGCCACTACTGCGATGACCGCAGCGGCTGTCAGACATGCAGCTGCGATCACGTAAAGACGCCGGCGTGCTGGGCGCCTCACTGAACGGCTGAGGTGGCTCTGTTGGTATTCGTCGGGTTCCATCTTGCTTGGTTCAGTCATGAAGCGGGTTCCTTCCCCACTAGGGGTCTTCGGTCACGACCCCGCTGGGGGCCGTGGTCAAAACGCCGTCGGTGTGACTAGTAGGCGCCCGTGCTGTTGAAGACAGCGCGCGCTGTCTTCAGGATGATTACGAGGTCGCCAGCCAGTGACCAGTTCTCCACGTAGTAAAGGTCAAGGCGAACTGAGTCCTGCCATGACAGATTCGATCGGCCGCTAACTTGCCAGAGTCCGGTCAGTCCCGGCTTTACCAGCAGCCTTCGCCGGACATCTTTCTCATAGGCTGCGACTTCGCGAGGAAGGGGCGGACGTGGGCCAACGAGACTCATAGAGCCGGTAAATATGTTGAAGAGCTGGGGTAGCTCGTCGAGGCTGTATTTTCGAAGAAATCTTCCGACCGGTGTGATTCGGGGGTCGTCCTTCATTTTGAAAAGGACACCGTTACCCTCGTTCTGATTTTCGAGCGCCGCGAGTCGTCGTTCGGCATCAACAACCATCGAGCGGAATTTGAGCATGCCGAAATGTGTTCCCTCGATGCCGACTCGTTCCTGCTTGAAGAGCACCGGACCAGGGTCGGTTAGCTTGAGCACCAGTGCAATGATGATGAGAACGGGAGATGCGAGGACGATTAGGGCCCCTGAAACTCCGACATCGAACAGCCTTTTGGCTACACGCTGACCGCCATCAAGCGCTGGCGTGGTGACGTGAATCAATGGAAGGCCAGCCACTTGCTGGGTGTGGATACGTGGCCCCGCAATGTCAGTGAGCGCGGGTGCCATGATAAGTCCAACGTTCCGCGCCGCTAGCTCCCACCCAAGGTGCCGAAGGGTTTGGGGATGCAACTGAACGCCGGCCGAAACCGCGACTGCGTCGGCCTGGCACCGGTCAATAGCCTCCAAAATCGCATGTGCTTCTGGGTCGTGGCCAAGGACCGGGAGGCCAGATTCAGGTTCTGTCGCGAGGATTTCCTGTACTCCGGGTATATATGCCGCAATCGGAAGATATCCCGCGTGCTTGGCCGCGACGAGGCTCGACGCCAAATGCGCAACGGCGCTAGGACCGCCCAAGAGCATTAGGCGGGACATGCTCGCGCCGCTTTGGCGGTTCACGCTGAGGTGCTGTCTGAGGAGCCAGCGACCCATTATGAGTCCCAATAGTCCGACGGGCAGCGCAATCCCTACATAGCCACGTGCTGTTTCGACTCGGAAAACGTAGGAGAAGATGGCCACCAGGCCAAAAAGCCAAAGAGAGGCCGCGGCCACTCGCTTATACTCGTCGGGTCCAGAACCCAGAATTCTGCTATTCCTGCTGTTCCAGGCCTCCAACATCAGCCACCAAGCAACGCTTAGTGCAGCTGAAAACCATATATAGTTTGACTCGTCCCCCGATGCGCCAAAATTAGGTTCGACGCCGAACCTAATTACGTATGCACCTGCAACGGCCCAAATCACAACGAACGCATCCACAAAACGCAGCGTTCGTGAAGTCCGTACCCGCCAATCCGACACGGCGCTCAATAAACATCCCCCAAAGGTTAGTAACTCCGCTCAAGGGAGATCCCTGTCGAAAGGATACAGTCGGTCGGCGAACCGGTCGTAATCTTGCGATTACCGGCGGCCGGCGCATGTGCAGACGCGCCACCAGCCGCATGTCTTTTTGCTCGGGGGCACGCGAGCTCGGTGATCCGCCGTCTTGGTCACACGATCCTGCGTGACTAAGGCGAAAGCGATCCGTAGGCACCAACCGTTGCCGCGGCACCTGGATGCCTATGGGGGGTTAGATGTCCAAATCTCGAATGATATTCTTGACGCTGGCACTGTGTCGGAGCCTGAAAGATGTGTCAACAATGGGGGAGCGTTCATGAGTCGATCTGTTGCGATTATTGGGACCCGCGGGTATCCGAGCTTCTACGGAGGATTTGAGACCGCCGTTCGAAAGTTGGCCCCATATCTGGCTGATCACGAATGGGACGTCACGGTCTACGGCCGTTCGTCTCCCACACCAGGGGACCCGAACCGCGATGCGCGAGTCAACGTTGTGACGACCGGCGGAATCGAGAACAAGTCTCTCAGCACGCTCTCATACGGATTGATGGCTTGTTTACATGCGGCGTGGAAGAAGCCCGACGTCGCATTGGTAATGAACGTGGCCAACGGTTTCTGGTTACCTCTGTTGGCCATGCGAGGGATACCGACTGTGGTGAACGTCGACGGGATTGAATGGGAGCGTGCCAAATGGGGACGAATCGCAAAGCTAGTCTTCAAATGGGGCGCCAAGCTCACGGCGCGATTCGGCACGGTCCTCGTGGCAGATTCAAAAGAAATATCTCGTAGATGGCAGAACGAATTTTCTCGATCCTCTCTCTTCATTCCATACGGCGGTGACGCCAGCGTCGAGGACGTTGTTGAAGAGTCGTTCCTCAAACATCGCTACATTCTTGCGGTGGCTCGATTCGTACCGGAAAACACGATCCCGGAGTTTTTCGAGGCTGTGAGAGCACTCTCGGCTGACTACCAAGTGGTTATCGTGGGGTCTTCGGGCTACGGCGGCCAGCTAGAAGATGATGTAAAAAAGCTTGTCGCTGATAAGGCCAATGTTCAATGGCTGGGCCACGTGGCTGACGACCAGCGTCTGTTGTCCCTTTGGAAGCATTGTGCGGCCTATTTTCATGGGCACAGCGTCGGAGGAACAAATCCAGCGCTAGTCCAAGCCATGGCTAACGGAGCACCAACTGTCGCCCGGGACACTGTTTACAACAGGGAGGTGCTTGGTCCGCAGGGTAGGTTCTGCCAACCAGACGCCCGGAGCATAGAGGAATCCATCCGCGCAGTCATGGAGTCCCGTGAGGAACAGCGCCGATTGAGGGAAGTTTCACTTCAGCGCCTTCAGGAGGGCTATACCTGGGACTCTGTTTGCGCATCCTACGACCATGCTTTGACTCAGCAGGTCGCGCAGTTCCCCCACAGCAAAGTACTGTCATGAACTTATTGCGCTACGAAGGGCTAACCAACGGAGCGAACTTGGTAGCCACTGCTCAAATGGTGGCGCGCTCCGGACCCATGCTTCTTCGAGGGGGCCTAACGAAGCCGTGGTTGAGACGGTCTAAGGGGCCCCTATTTGTTGGCAGGGGGGCGCGACTCAAGAACCCCCAACTAATCTCTCACGACGGGCGCCTGGTCATTGAGGACTTCGCCGAGGTTCAGGGCCTTTCGAAGCATGGACTCAACTTTGGAAACGAAGTGTCGATCGGGCGTTCGACACAGATTCGTCCCAGCAGCTATTACGGCGGTGAAATTGGCGAAGGTCTCTGGGTCGGGGACCGAACAAGCTTCGGCGCTGGCTGTTTCATTGGCTGTTCAGGTGAGATCAGGATAGGCAACGATGTGATGTTGGGGCCAGGCGTCAGGCTATTCTCGGAAAACCATATTTTTTCGGAGACTGACCTCCCGATAAAGGCCCAGGGGGTTGAACGCTATTTTCTGACAATCAGAGATAATGTGTGGATTGGTAGTGGGGCCACAATAACTGCGGGGGTGTGCATCGGGTCGGGTGTGATCATCGCTGCGGGCAGTGTCGTCACCCGCGACCTTCCAGATAATTCCGTCGCAGCAGGCGTGCCCGCAAAGGTTGTGAGACTGCGGTGAGCACTGAGAGCCATATCACCCCGCAAGAAATTGTCTTCATTCACTCATCCAACGAAATGTATGGTGCCGACAAAATACTGTTAGAAGTCCTCAGCAGCCTCCCTGACGTAGATTTGCGGCGCTCGGTTGTCTGGTTGCCGGACGATCTGCCGGAAGGGCAAAATCGCCTAAGCTCCGAGCTCAGAGCCAGGGGAATACCGAATTTTCCCAGCCCTGCACCGGTTCTCAGGCGCAAATATCTCTCACCATCTGGTATCTGGCCCTTGCCCATTCGGCTTTGGAAGACATCCAGGATGCTAAAGAGGCTTCGACCGGAAGTTGTTTATTGCACGACTTCAGCAATGGTGATTTGCCTGTTGCTGGCTCGGGTCGCCGGAGTGAAGCAGATCGTTCTCCATGTGCAGGAGATATGGTCGCCTAGGGAGGCTGCGGTGTTGGGCCTGTTTGCCCGGGGTGCTAATCGAATTTTCTGTATCTCGACGGCAGCGCGGGACGCGCTTCCGGCGAAATTGCAGAACAGAGCAGAAATACTGTTCAACGCGCACAGTGACTCTGAAGTAAGACTTGTGCCAGTTCCTCCCGAGGGTGAACAGCTTAGGTTCGTCGTCGCTAGTCGGTGGAATGCTTGGAAGGGTCATAGCACCTTGCTCCGCGCCTGGGATGAAGAGGTGTGCCCTGGCGACCTCGTCATACTTGGAGGGCCTCCGACGATGGGGACAGGAATCGACGTTCCGGGGCTGGTCAGTGGGCTAAGACACCGGGAACACATATCGGTGGTGGGGGAAGTGGACGATATCGCATCATATATTGATGCGGCGGATTTTCTCATACTTCCCTCGGACAAGCCGGAACCGTTTGGTTTGGTTCTGCTGGAGGCGTTCGCCCGAGGACGGGCAGTCATTGCCAGCGAGGCGGGCGGTGTCCTGGACGTCGTCACTAGGGGAACTGACGGTTGGTTATTCCCAGTGGGAAGCGCATCCGGGCTGGCGTCGGTGCTCAATTCTCTTGACAGAGGAATGGCGCAGGAAATGGGGAGAAATGCTCGCCGGAGTTACGAAGAGAACTTTTCCATAGAGGCATATCGTGGGCGATTTCGCCAACTTTGGCACAAGATGAAGATTGAAGACTCTGGCGAAGCATATGCGCAGAGCTAATATCGTTTATTGGTATGGCTTGTCAGAGATGCCTCGAGACGGGGGCGGCCTCCGAGCCCTTGCTTGGCATAAGGCACTCAACGATCTTGGCTATGAAGCATCCATCCATGCACTTAGGTCGACGGAACCCCAAGCAGCCAAACAAAGCCGACTGAGGAATTTCAAAAAGCGGGTCATCCCTATGCCCCTTCAGGGCCGCCTGCCCAATCTGCCTGCCGCTGACCTCAATGTCATCACGGTTCCATCCGTTTTTGCCTCCGCGGGCCGAAGTCTTAATCAATCAACGTTGCTCTTTGATTGGATGGACTTGTGGAGTGTAAACGCGAGGACCATGGCCCAGTCGTCACGGTCGCTCCGGCCCGGGGGGCTTGCTCAATCTCTTTGGTGGAGAAGGCTGGAGTCACGATTGCCGGTGAAGGCTGCGGGCAATGCATTTGCCGGCCACCAGGACTTCTTGTCACTGTCTCGTTCCCGGAGAGTGCCTTCTGCTTGGCTGCCTACCCCAGTCGAATGGCCAGAATCCATCGTGCCTCGGCCATCGAAGAGGCCTCGCCGCATCGGGTTTCTTGGAAACATGAATTATCCACCAAATGTCATGTCTCTAAAGCAGTTCCTATCGACGTACGCTGATCGGTTGGGGCTGATGGGAATGGAACTCGTGGTCGCGGGCTATGGTTCAGAGGTCGTCAAGTCGTGGACCAGCCAGGTTACTGTACTCGGCGCCGTGGGCGACGTAGCAGCCTTCTATTCGGCCGTTGATGCTGTCATTGTTCCCATCAACCACGGTGGTGGCATTAAAGTGAAAGCTCTCGAGGCAATGGTTTACGGTGTGCCGATATACGGAACCGAACACGTGCGTAGTGGTTTTGATCCATCGTTTTGGAAATATATTGGTGACGTTTACGACCTTATGAATGATGATCATAGGAATCTGGAAGTGGCACCCCTCCGCGCGATGCATTCGCGGTTTAGCGAGTCCAGCTTCACAGAAGGTGTGGGGGATTTGTTGCGGCGCTCTGGGTTCAAGCTGTCCTGATACACCCGGAAGTAGCTCCAGCGGCTAGTTCGGTTCACACGTCATCATGAAAGGCGCCGCTTCGATGACAATTGTCATTCTCATATTGGCAGCCGTGGGATTATTTATATTTCACGCTCTGGCTGGTCGAGTCAACACAATTATGGTAATTTCCATGTCGACAATGTGCTTTTTGCCCAAGGTATTGTACGGCGGATCATTAGCGGACGTGACTCGAAGTGGTATATCCAGTTCCGAGCCCCGTGTAATGACTTACACCGTAGGGATTGCTGTCATTGCCGTTCTAGGGTTATTAACTGGCAGGCGCTTGGAGTCGAATCGTCTGTTCTTCCCTTTCGTGGCTTTCCTCATTTTCTGCTACTCGTTCGTTTGGACGCAAACGGGTGAAGTCCAGGCTGGCATGATTCACATGCTAACGGCCGCGGCAGCCTGGGCCGCAGGCGCCTATGCGGCCTCATGCGTGGAGAGGGACCAGAAGAACGGACAGATCTTTATTTACTGGATCCTGGCAACAGTTCTCTTACAATTGGGCATTTCGGTGCTTCAGTTTGTGGGTCTTCAGTTGTTCCCAACGAATGCGGTGACCTCTGAACTTGTTGGTAGCAGAGTAAACGGATCCTTCGGACACCCGACAACCTTAGGTAAAGTACTTCTACTCTTCATAATGGCTTCTCTGCCTTTCACCAGGTCTACGTTGCGCCGGACGCGTTCAGCAGCATGGGCTGCCGTTGCTGCATCGTTCCCGATGTTTGTGTTGTCCGGCGGTAGAGCAAACTTCTTCTCGGCAGTGGTCATGATCTTGCTTTGGACGCTTCTCTTGCCTCGCGGCCGAGCCTTGGCGAGCAAGGTTGCGATTCCTCTGGGGGTGGCAGTTGTGGGGTTCGCATCAGCGGGCGTCTGGTTTGCGAGGTTTGAAGAAGACCCTGAAGGATCGACGAGACAGCACTTCAATGAAGTGGCGCTTGCCTTGATTCCCGGCAATCCGCTTGCCGGCACTGGACCCAATACTTACATCACCACAGCCGGCCCCACTGACATGCTCACGGCCCAGGGATGGCCTGTGCATAATTCCGTACTGCTTGCGGCGGTCGAGATCGGGATGTTGGGCACCATTCTTCTTTTTATGCCGTTGCTAGTCGCTTTTGGTGTTGCATGGCGTCGCCGTCGTGAAGATTCGAAGACCGGTGATTTTGCTAGAGCCTATGTTTCGGCATTGCCGGGAATCTCTCTCGTGGCACTCACTGGGTGGGGCATGATGAGCGACGTGCTCCCGCTCTGGCTGTTCCTTGCTGCTTTTTGTTTCCAGCAACAGCTCTCGAACAAGGTGAGCGATCGATCCCTCGCTTTTGCAACGGATATTCGATGAGACCCTGACTGGTAAGAATGTCGCATCGCACCCTTGGTAGAACTGCTCCGTGTCGGGAATCATCTTTGGACCTCGACGTTCTCGACCTGTCAAGCTGTCAGTGCTGGTCGAAAAGTGAGCCGTTTCGTGGGGTGAAAACTGAGCCACGTTGACGAAAATATTCTGCCGTAGTTTTCGGTCGTTGAGGGCAGGGCTTCGATCTGGTGGTTCTTGAGCCGGTAGCTGGAGCCTTTGAGGGTGACGACTTCCGTGTGGTGGACGATGCGGTCGATCATCGCGGAGGCGACGACCTGGTCCCCGAAGACATCGCCCCAGCGGGCGAAGCTGGCTCTTCAAGGTTCGTGGGGAAATGGATTCCCGGATGAGTGTCATGCCGCCGTCCGGACGGCACTTCTCAAGAGAATAACTGATTGTAGTTGGCGGGGTTGCGATAGCCACGGGCGGTGCGTTTTATGTTCTTGATGACAGATAGCTTCAGTTGGTACCGCTGGTCTGGATGGTTGGTACCGGCATTCCGGGAACTTGGTACCGGCCCTCCGCATGTCCGCTCGGGGCCGGCACCACGTCCTGGGTGGGGTCTATTCCCAGTGGTCCGGTTGAGCCCGGGCCCTGTCGTCGCGGTGCCGTCGCATGTCCACGTCGCCGAGGTTGAGCTGGCGGGCGTTGTTGGCCAGCCGGTTCACGATCGAGTCCGCGACCACCCGGTCCGGTAGGGCCTCGACCCAGTAGGCCGGACCGGACTGCGAGGCGATGAGCGTGGGCAGGCGGTGTTCCCGGTTGGCCAGGACCGCAAAGAGGTCGTTGGCCGCTTCGGGGTCGATGCCCACGGTGAGGACGTCATCGATGACCAGCAGGTCCACGCCCGAGAGCTCGTTGAGCAGCTTCTGGTGGCCGATGCCGTCACCGCGGGCGATGACCAACCGGCGGGCGAGGTCGTCCATCCGGGTGTAGGCGACGGTGTGTCCGCTCTGGCAGGCGGCGATCCCGATCGCGCAGGCCAGGTAGGTCTTGCCACCACCGGTCGGTGAGATGACCAGCAGGTTCGTGGGGTCCTGGCGCCATTGGTGGGCGGCATAGCGCTTCATCCGCACCGGGGTGATCCCGCGTCCCTCCTGGTAGTTGATCTCGGCGACCGAGGCCTGCGTGATGGGGAACCTGGCGGCCCGGATGAGCTTGTCGATCCGGTGGGCCCGGCGCTGTTCGAGGGCGTCGTCCACGGCGGTGAGGAAGATCTGCTCGGGAGTGAGCTCGTCATTGGCCTCGTCGGTGATCAGTTCCTCGAATCGCACGGCCAGGTGCGCGATGCGCAGGGCCCGGAATTTCTCATGGTCCTCGCTGGTGAACATCAGCCCTCGCCTCCCTGGCCGCCGCGCCGGTAGTGCTCGGCCGAGCGCACGTGCACCGCGGCCCCGCGGCCCCGAGGCCGGCGCCGGGGTCGGCGCCGGCGGCGGGTTTGCGGGTGGCCGCCGCCGGTGTGACCGTTCTGGGCTTCTTGGTGTCGGAGTCGATGGTGGCCATGATCCGCTTGATCGTGCTGTAGGTTCCCGGGCCCTGACCGGTGTCGAGCAGGACCTGGCAGGCGGCCTCCAGGCGGGCCTTGTTCCGCTTGCCCAGGGACTCCAGAATGTTCTGGCAGTCCAGATAGCCTTGGGCCTCCACAGCGTGTCGGTCGATGATCCCGGCGATGACCGCCTCGGTGGCTGGCCCGAAGCCCCGGGCGCGGTCCGTGAACCACCGCTTGGACCACAGCCCGTCGATACCCCGGTGCCGGGTCGGGGCATGCTGTGTGTGATCGACTATCTGTAGGCCGTTTCAGCCAGGAATTTGAGCCATGTTGGTGGCTCGTTTCAGGCCAAAAGAGCGGTAAGAATTAGGCCAGTTTTTTCTTCCCGGAATCAGGTTTCGGGGGCTTGCCTGAAGTTAGAGATCACCCGGGTGGTCGGGGGCCTTTCCCAGAGTGTTGGGGACATGGGCCCGCCACCCCCAGATAGGTTCCTTACGGTGCTGCCATTGCGAAGCGTATGCGCCGGAAGGGCTGGAAAGTGAGATGACGGTACCCATGTCCGTTCAAGAAAATATCAGAAGACTCGACTCCCAGGGAGTCCCGGTGCGTCAGATCGCCCGAAGGCTTGGAGTGAGCCGGACCTCGGCGGCCAAGTACGCCGAGCAGGAGGACTTCTCCCCGGCGCCGCGGGCACCGCTGGCCAGGCCGGGGGCCTCGGTGCTGACCGGGTTCGAGCACATCATTGAGCGGTGGCTCATCGAGGATCAGCGCCGGAACCGCAAGCAGCGGCATACGGCGAAGCGGATCTTCGACCGGCTCGTTGACGAGCATGGTTTTACCGCCACCTATTCACCGGTCCAGCGGTACGTGAAGAAATGGTTGGCCGCCCACCGGCAGCCCGGTGAGGGGTTTACCGAACTGGTCTGGCCTGCCGGCACCGTGCAGGTCGACTTCGGTCAGGCCGAGGCCATCGTTGCCGGGATCCGGCAGGTCCTGCATATCCTGGTGGTGACCTTCCCGTTCTCGAACATGCGCTTCGTGCAGGCGTATCGGGGCGAGACCGCCGAATGCGTGGCCCACGGGCTGCGGAGGGTGTTTGAGCACATTCGGGCTGCGCCGCGGCACATGGTCTTTGATAATGCCACGGGCATCGGAAATCGGGTGGGAACCCGGGTGACCGAGACGAAGCTGTTTGGCGCCTTCAAACTCCACTACAGGTCCGAGTCACGCTATTGCAATCCGTACTCGGGCCATGAGAAGGGCAACGTGGAGAACGCGGTGGGGTTCCTGCGCCGGAACTTCATGGTCCCCGAGCCGGAGGCCGCCACCCTGGAGGGGCTGAACAAGGACCTCATGGCGCGCTGCGACGCGTTGGCCACCACCGTGCACTACCGCAAGGGCCTGCCCCTGGGTGAGCTGTTCGCCCAGGACGTTGCGGCGTCCATAGACCTGCCGGGGATCGGTTTCGATGCCGTGCGCTACGAATCGCGCAAGGCCGACAAGACCGGGAACCTGCTCATTGACGGGAACACGTACGCCGCCGGGCCCGCTTTCCACGGGCGAATGCTCACGGTGGGGTTGGGACACGACGTGGTGCAGATCCTTGATGAGCATTCCGAACCTGTCCGCACGTTCCCGCGCGTCTTCGGCAAGCAGGCCGAGACGGTCTTTGACCCTGCTTCCCTGGTGCCGTTGCTGGTGACGAAGCCCGGGGCGTGGTCCCATTCGCCGCTGCGGGCCCTGGTGACGGACCCGGTGCGTGACTGGTTGGACCGGGCCACGGCCACGGATCGGCGCCGGCTGCTCAACTCGGTGGATGCTGCCTCATCGGTGGCGGGATTCGATGCCGCGGTGGCCGCTGCCGACACCCTGATCCAGCGCGGGGATGCACCGGACATGGCCATGCTGGGCATGCTGGCCCGCCGTCTGGCTGATGGCACCGAACCGGAGGCAACGAACGTGGACCTGAGCGTCTATGACACCTTCACCACCCTGAACACCACCACAGGAGAAATAGCATGAGCACGATCACCGTCCAGGACCTCCTTGAGGCGGGCAAGCACGCCTCGCTGACCGGCAGCGTGTTGACCGATTGGGCCGAGAAGGGCACCCCGAAGCAACGTGAATACCTGCACGGGGTGCTGGTCGCCGAGCACGAATCCCGGCAGGAGTCACGGCGCCAGCGGCTGTTGAAGGCCGCAAGGTTGCCGGCCATGAAAACACTCACCGGGTTCGACTACAGCAGTGTCAGGTTCCCGGAGGACTACGGCCGCGGACCTCTCGAATCCCTGGATTTCATCAACCGGGCCCAGGACCTGGTCCTCTACGGCGACGTGGGCACCGGCAAAACTCACATGGCCACCGCCCTGGTGGCCGCCGCCTGCCGGCAGGGCATCCCCGCCAGGTTCTTCACCACCTCCGCCCTGGTCATGATGCTGCGCCGCGCCAAGGACGAAGACCGCCTCGACAAGGAACTGGCCTCCCTGGCCAAGAACCGGCTCCTGGCCATCGACGAGCTGGGCTACCTCCCGATCGACGCCGAAGGGGCCAGGCTACTCTTCCAAGTGATCGCGGACGGGTATGAAAAACGAAGCCTGATCATCACAACAAATTTGGAGTTTTCCCGCTGGGGCACCGTGTTCGGAGACGACAACATGGCCGCCGCCGTCATTGACAGATTGGTCCACCACGGGCGGCTTCTGCAGTTCCGCGGCGAGTCCTACCGGGTCAAAAATGCCCTCATGAAATAGCCAACCGCTGAAATGGACCAGAAAAGAGCCGACGTGGCCTAATTCTTAGCGCTGAAACGGCCTACTTAAACTTGACGAAACACACATGCGCGACATCGGTGGAATACTGGCCTTTCCGGCCCTGCCGTCGGGCGTGCTCGCAGATGACCTGGTCCCGGCGAATAGCCCAGCGCAGCCAGCCTGACGCGGAACCCTGGAAACAGTGAGGCCAGCGGGCCGCGGACACGTACCTTGGCAGGATCGCTCATGATCCTTGTCCTTCCGAGAGAAGACGGGAGGACAAGTATCAGACAGTCGCCGGATTATGCCGAACATTTCCGGCACCTTCCCGGCCCTGAGCTGCGGGTTCAGGCAGACATCGGCATAATCCGGACATCAGGATAATTCAAGAAGGCAGGGCGGTGTCAACCCGTCTTAGCAACGTCGTCGTTGAGTAGCTTGGTGAATACTTCCCTCGGTGTGAAGTAGCCCAGGACGGCGCGTGGTCTGTCGTTGAGTTCATCGGCGATGGAGTCCAGGAACGGCTGGTGGCTGGGAAGGACTTCGCCTTTGGGCAGGTATTCCCGGATGAGGCCGTTGGTGTTTTCGTTGCTGGGCCGCTCCCACGGTGAGTGCGGGTGGGCGAAGTACACGGGCAGGTCCGTGGCGAGTGTCAGCTGGGCGTGGCGGGCCATTTCGGTGCCCTGGTCCCAGGTCAGGGATCCGCGCATCAGTGCCGGCAGGTCATTGACTTTCTCGATCAGCACATCGGCCAGTCCTGCAGACTTTTTGCCGTCGGGAAGGCCGAGCATGATCAGGAATCTGCTGTTCCGCTCCACCAGCGTGGCCACAGCGGTCCTGCCGGCCTTGCCGACCACGAGATCCCCTTCCCACGCCCCTGGAACCCGCCGGTCCGCGGCCTCTTCCGGGCGGTCATCGATGCTGACCATGCCGATGATCCTCCCGCCTGTCCGCTCACCCAACGGCTTGCGGGTTTTTCGCTTGGTTCGTTTGGACTGCAGCAGGATCCCGGACTTCGCCAGCTCGCCCTTGGGCAGGGCGTAGATCCACCGGTAGATGGCCTCGTGGGAGACGGTCCGGCCTTGCGCGTCAGGAGATTTAACCATGGTCTCAACGCTGGTCTCCGTGGCTTCCAAACGCAAGCGCCCGGCGATCTGCCGCGGCGTCCTGGACCGGAACAGGTCAGCCTTCACCCGTGCCGCGAGGACAGGATCGGTGTCCATCTTCCGGGCCTGCGGACGGCTGCGTTTCCGCTCCGCCCTCACGTCTGCGGTGACAGGGCGGTAGCCACGGGTCTTGGTGGAATTCCGCCGCCGTTCACGCCACACGATCGTGTGGTCCCGGCCGATATCGGACCCGATCTGCCGGTCCGTTTTACCGGCCTGAAGCCCCACCGCGATATCCGCCCGATCCGAAAAAGTCAACGCCCTGCGCGCCACCGGCAACCCCTCTATTCAACGTGTTGTTGCTTCGAGGGTATGACACCGCCCAGTCTCCGCCCGCAGCTCTTGAACTTCACGCTCGAGCTCCTTCAGCCGGGCCCGTTCCGAAACCGTCAGATCCACCTCCGTCCCGCCGTTGGCCTCGCGGTACTTGACCAGCCAGTTGCGGAGCGTCTCGGGCCCGACACCATACGCCGTGGCCACGTCCTTGATCGGCTTGGACGTGTTGATCACCTCGCGGCACAGCTCGTCCTTGAACTCCTGGGTAAATCGCTTACGTGACGCGGTCATGCTGATCTCTACTTTCGGTAGACCCCCATTTTAAGAGGGCCCACTGTCCGATATCTCCGCGGCAGCTCACAGCTTCGCTACCCGGCAGGACGCCCGCCGGGCGACCATGCGCTACATCGAGGTGTTCTACAACCGCTGGCGGCCCCATACCAACAATGACGGGTTGCCGCCGGCCACGGCGATGGCCAACTTCAAGACCAAAAACCAGCCACTACCCGTGGCCGCCTAACCAAAAAGAAACCAACCGGCTGTCTCACATCCTTGACACACCTCACTCAATTCCCCACGAACCACGAAGAGCCGCGGCGAC
This sequence comes from Arthrobacter sp. U41, assembly GCF_001750145.1. Lineage (NCBI taxonomy): Bacteria > Bacillati > Actinomycetota > Actinomycetes > Micrococcales > Micrococcaceae > Arthrobacter > Arthrobacter sp. U41. The sequence continues at coordinate 397,781 of NZ_CP015732.1, read as the reverse complement.
TTCCCGGGACAGCACGGCGGCCAGGAATTCCTCGTGGTCCGGAACGGGTCACTGTGTCGAGGGCCCGTAGCCCATGGCGGTGTCAACCCGTCTTAGCAACGTCGTCGTTGAGTAGCTTGGTGAATACTTCCCTCGGTGTGAAGTAGCCCAGGACGGCGCGTGGTCTGTCGTTGAGTTCATCGGCGATGGAGTCCAGGAACGGCTGGTGGCTGGGAAGGACTTCGCCTTTGGGCAGGTATTCCCGGATGAGGCCGTTGGTGTTTTCGTTGCTGGGCCGCTCCCACGGTGAGTGCGGGTGGGCGAAGTACACGGGCAGGTCCGTGGCGAGTGTCAGCTGGGCGTGGCGGGCCATTTCGGTGCCCTGGTCCCAGGTCAGGGATCCGCGCATCAGTGCCGGCAGGTCATTGACTTTCTCGATCAGCACATCGGCCAGTCCTGCAGACTTTTTGCCGTCGGGAAGGCCGAGCATGATCAGGAATCTGCTGTTCCGCTCCACCAGCGTGGCCACAGCGGTCCTGCCGGCCTTGCCGACCACGAGATCCCCTTCCCACGCCCCTGGAACCCGCCGGTCCGCGGCCTCTTCCGGGCGGTCATCGATGCTGACCATGCCGATGATCCTCCCGCCTGTCCGCTCACCCAACGGCTTGCGGGTTTTTCGCTTGGTTCGTTTGGACTGCAGCAGGATCCCGGACTTCGCCAGCTCGCCCTTGGGCAGGGCGTAGATCCACCGGTAGATGGCCTCGTGGGAGACGGTCCGGCCTTGCGCGTCAGGAGATTTAACCATGGTCTCAACGCTGGTCTCCGTGGCTTCCAAACGCAAGCGCCCGGCGATCTGCCGCGGCGTCCTGGACCGGAACAGGTCAGCCTTCACCCGTGCCGCGAGGACAGGATCGGTGTCCATCTTCCGGGCCTGCGGACGGCTGCGTTTCCGCTCCGCCCTCACGTCTGCGGTGACAGGGCGGTAGCCACGGGTCTTGGTGGAATTCCGCCGCCGTTCACGCCACACGATCGTGTGGTCCCGGCCGATATCGGACCCGATCTGCCGGTCCGTTTTACCGGCCTGAAGCCCCACCGCGATATCCGCCCGATCCGAAAAAGTCAACGCCCTGCGCGCCACCGGCAACCCCTCTATTCAACGTGTTGTTGCTTCGAGGGTATGACACCGCCCATTATTCGAACGGGATACGGGTAGACCACATGTTTCTCGGCGCCAGTCATCCCCGAGGACACCGCATTTCTCGCCGCGGTTTCCTACCACTTCTTTCGCGCAGGGGAACTGTCACCTGTGGCGGAAGTTGACCTGAGAAAGGGCGCGTACGGCCTGAAGATTCGATGCCGTCGTATCGAAAATACTGGAGCGATCCTTCTCAATTTCACGAAGGAGCTTTGAGATTCTCTTGCCGAACCCTAGGGTGGGTTCGACACAGTGGTCGGGAATGCCAAACAGTTTCATCAATCCGGAAACCTTGCCTTGCGTCGCCAGAACTATGACTGGCGTGCCGGCAGAAAGGGCCAGAATTGACAAGTGCATCCGCCCGGTTACGACCATGTCTGCTCTTCTTACAAGCGAAAGAACTTCACTAGGGGAGATCAGAGCTTCCACAACGTCGGCACGTCGGGCCATTGGGCTCTTTCTGCGCAGCTTCGAGATGGCAGCAATATCGTCTGCCTTAGAATGGCTCACGTGAGGCAGAAGCAGGCACCTGTATCCAAGCGCGTCAAGCGTTTGCAGGATGTGCTCGTATTCAGAATCCTGTTCAATTTTGCGGCCGATGAGTCCACTCACGTTCACAACGGCCAGCTTTTCGTCCTCGTTCCCTCCGGGTTCCCCAGAATTGTCCGGGCGAGCTGTTGAGCTATCGGTAGGGAACGCGAAAACAAGGTCTGCGGCTTGAACGACGCCCTCGATATTGTCTTTAACCAGACGTTCCAGTGAGTCCGGATCTCGCGGTAGGATACGTACTCCTGCGCGCCCAGCCTTCTGGGCTTGCCTGATTACTTCGGGATTAGCTTGGCCATTCCAGCTGAAGCCCAATATCCTGGCGGGAATTCCAGCCTCCTGAATTGTCCTCGCAAGGTTCCACTCGACCATGGAAGAATGGACGCCGTAGCCCCCATCCATGATGTCCGCCCCCATCACCGAAAAACTTTCAGCGCCGCGAATTGAACGTCCCATGGCCCAAATATCTCTATAATGACCAAAAAATTTAGAATATATCAGGTGGGGCAGTACGAGAAAAGCCACCTTGTTTTTATCGGCAATATCATCAGTGGAATAAGCATCAGGGGACTTGACGACGGCTATCACTTGCTGGGAAACGTTATTAACGAAGCTTTCGAACATGGCTTGATCGCCGATGTTTCCATCCCCGGGCGAGTTTAGAATTACGTGCTTTTCCAGTCGTTCGTGTTTTCCCGAAAGCGCCAGGTGGAGCACTGCGCGGTCGCCAAGCATCATTAGCCGAAGCGCCAATGGGTGTTGGAGGACGGATGAAGCCTTTGATCTGAGGCTCATAAGCGAACTAAAACCTTGGCGCCGAGTTGAGAATGTCGTCACTAGTTTCCTTTGATAGATGGTTTCGGTCGGATAAGTTGCCTCATGGTCATAAAAATTACTCTGAGATCCATCCTTGTCTGGGGAAATAGTAATGGAACTACAAGTCCAACAGACCATCCGATAGCCGAAGCGAGCACTGGTAGCTCAACGACACCAGTAAGTGGCATCAGAAGACCGCCCATTGTCGCAACAAGTCCGAGCCCAATGAAACGTAACCCTCCTGAGAGCGGTATTGCCGAGGGGACTCCCATCGTGCGCAACCAGAGGACTGAAATTGGCCAAGCTAAGATAAGGCCGGCGGTGTAGCCCCAAACCATCTCTTCGACTCCAAAGAAACCACCAACCAGGGTCAGCGACAAGACGATACTCTTGGTCAACAAGTTGTAACGTAAAAGTGATACTGTGCGATCCTTGGCGAGAAATACCCAGTAGGAGACGAATGTGGCTGCCTGGAACGTTATACCGACAGCCAGTATCTGGAGTAGAGGGCTGACCGATCCCCATTTATCGCCTAGAAGGAGATGGATAATTGGCGCCGAAAATACGACTAGGAATGACGAGCCAAGGGAAGCTGTGTAGCCCAGCAGTATTTGCATTATTCCAACGGCCCGATTGAAGGCGCTGTTGTCAGTAATTCGCACGAGCGTCGTGAGTGCAACGTTTGTTAGCGGGCCAAATACTTGATTGACGGGTATAGTGGCTATTTGGGAAGCGCGCGAATAGGAGCCCAAGGCGCTCGCCCCGTATGCATAGCCCATGAGAACGCTCGGAGCGTTGGCGCTTATGTAATTCAGGAACTGCGCGACTCCGAGATTTCCGCCATAGCGGAGGAATTTCCGTACCTGCCCATTTCTTCCTGGCATTCCTGGGTGCCATTCACTTACAAACATGCGACTAATGAGAAGAAGTAGGGCCGAAGTCAATTGCATGATAACGAGCGACCAATAGCCGGCGCCCAGTGAAGCGGCAGCGACTGCAGCACCGAGCGCGACCGCATTCGAAGAAATATCAGTTAGAGCTAGCGCCTTAAATCGGAGCGATCGGGTCAGCTCAACTTGGTACTGCGCCTGAATGCCATTTATTAAAAATACGGACGAAATCGCCAGTGTAATTGGAACGAGTCGGGAGTCGCCATAGAACAAGACCAATGGGTGACTGAGCAAAGCGGCAACGACGGCGAGACCGAGGCCCAGTGCAGAATTAATCCAAAAGAGATTATTCTTCTGGATCATCGATAGGGTTGGGGACTGAATACTGGCGGTGGTGATCCCAAAATCCCTCACCAGCTCAGCCATGCCCACCACTGCGGTAACCATTGCCACTAGGCCGAAGTCCTCTGGGGTCAGGAGACGGCCCAAGACCACTAGATTCAGCAGGAGTAGAACCATCTTGATGGCCTGGCCAGCAAGGGTGACCAGGCCACCTCTGGCGGCTCTGTGTGCCGTGGATGTCGTCATCGGACTAGGTGGTCGCTTTCTATAACAGCCTTAAGAATTCGCACGGTGGCCGGATTGGGGGCGAAGATGACACCTAGCAAGTCCGGCCAGACATTGTTGGCGAGCTCTTGCGAGTGAACACTTGCCAGCACAGTCCCGAGCCAAGTCTCCTGTGGTTTGGGGCGCCCGAGGTCTTACTCAACCGCCGGCCACTGCATCCCACTCGCATTGATTCACGACGCTCAGCGCGTCCGCATCTCGCTCTGCGGTGGCGATGTCACCGCCAGCTTGCTCCTAGTCGCGAAAGCGACTGGACGGGAAGCTCTTGGCCGCCTGTGCGCCATGATCCGTTAGTATTTCCTCGAACTCGCTATCGTTCCGAACATGGCTTCCCGCATCTTGAGGCACCGGCCGCGGTCTTCTGTCTGACTTCTCCAGCGTTTGGCCATTTGGTGAGGACTTCTGATCATGCCCGTAATACGCGTATGCATAAGCGTCGGGTCCTTTGGCGGGCAGCCGGTTAAGGACGACGCCCAACAGGTTTGCCCCAACCATTGCGAGGGAGCTGAGGGACTTCTCTAGATCCTGTCGACGAAGTTTCTGCGAGCCAGCCACGAGGACTACGCCGCCTACATGCTGGGAAAGGACCGCGGCGTCAGTTACGGGAAGAAGTGGTGGTGCATCAATTAAGACCGTGTCGAATGCCTGTTCCAAGCGATTGATAAGATCCTGCATTTCCTTCGATCCCAAGAGCTCGCTCGGGTTTGGCGGAACTTGGCCTGATGTAAGTACGTAAAGATTTTCGTTTCCCCAAGGCTGGAGCAAATCATTTACGTCGCTGGCGCCAACTAGTGCAGTTGTGAGGCCAGCATTGCGTTCGAGGCCCAGATACTCGTTCACCATCGGGCGTCTGAGATCAGCATCCACCAGGCACACAGTCTGACCGGCTTGAGCTAACGCTATGGCGAGGTTGGTTGCAGTAGTGCTCTTGCCTTCACCGGGTACTGAAGAAGTGATCAGTACAGTCTTGGCCTTCCCAGAGACATTGGCGAACTGCAGATTTGTCCGCAGCTGGCGGAACGACTCTGCGCGCGGGCTCTGTGCTCCCGTCTGTGTCAGCAGTGGCTTCTTCGTCGCATCCTGGTCAAAAGATATACCTCCAAGGAGGGGTGCGTTTGTTACCTGGCGCAGGTCCGCTTCGCTCCGGATACGGCTATCCATGGTGCTCCGCAGAATAGACGCGGCGACACCAATAGCGAGTCCGAGTAGCAGTCCGAGGAGAAGATTCAGTTTGGTATTGGGCGAAGAGGGAGTCACTGGTGCTACGGCAGGCTTGATAACCGAAAGGCTGACTGGCGATGTCCCGCCCGTTCGCGGTTTCTCCAATGTGTCGACAACCTTGATCAAGCTGTTGGCCACCGCTTGGGACACTGCGGCAGCTTGCACTGCGGAGGTGTCCGAAACCGAAATGTTGATCAGAACGGTGCTTGTCTCTGTGCTGGTTTTGACATTGGCGGCAAGTTCGTCGGCTGTGACCTGAAGACCAAGCGAGTCAATTGCTGGCTGGAGTACGGCGGGCGATCCAACTATCTTTACGTACGACTGAACCCGAGCCTGACTGAAGTTGTTGCCGAGCTGAAGTTCTTGGGCGGACCCGGAGCTTTGAATAGCCACAAATAGTTGCGTCTCTGCTGTGTAGATCGGTTTGGTCAAAACGGATGCAGCTCCGCCGATGAGGACACCGATCAACGTTGACGCAATTATGAGCATCCAATGCCGTCGTATTAAGCGCAGATAATCGCGTAAGTCCAAACCGGGGTCCCCCTGTGTCGATTGCCGGGGCACCCCAACGGCGTGCCACCAGAACGGCAGTATTCGTGCGGTCCCGCCAATTGTACCCGTCATTTGGGCGTGCAATTGGTCCAGGCAGGCGTCCTGCCGATCTGACCTGCATGTGTTCAAGCTCAGGGAGTGCATTGCGGCAGTACGGAGACTCGCGCCGCACGTAAGTTCCCCTCCAAGGGCAGACCCAGGCGCCGTTCCTACCGCGTATCCACATCCTCAAACACCAGGAACGTTTGCGTGTCCAGCACCCCGGGCATGGACTGCAGTTGGTCGAAGATCACCCGGCGCAGATCGACGTTGTCCACGGCCCGCACCAGCAGGATGACGTCAAAGTCCCCGCCCACCAGGGCGATGTGGTGCACCTCGGGGATGGCGCGCAGAAGCTCCCGTAGTTCCCGCCAGGAATGCTGCCGGACCTTCAGAGTCACATAGGCCGAGGATTTCAGGCCAGCCTTGATTGGATCCACCAGCGCCGTGAACTTGGTCAGGACCCCTTCGCCGGTCAGCCGGGCAATCCGCGTGTAGGCGTGGGCGCGCGAGATGTGGACGTTCTCCGCGACCTGCGTGACGGACATCCGGCCGTCCCGGGTCAGCTCCGCAATGATGTTCCGGTCCACATCATCCAGCGGCACCGCCGTCTGGTCCGCCTCAGGCTCAGCCATTTGTCCACAACCTCCCCCGGTAATCCAGCTGACACTTACGATTCGTCTTCCAGAATAGGACAATTTTCTCGACTTCTCCACGATTCGCGGCGGAGCTGGATACGAAACATCGTCCAGCGCCATACTTGGAACGAATAGTGGCTACAGAAGGACGGACCAATGACGATCTCCGCAGACCACACTGCGCAGCACCCGGCAGCCGAGGACCAGGCACCCGGCGCCGCAGCACCCGGCAACGCGCCGGAAGACGCCGCAAGCGAGGCCGTGCGCAAGTTCGGCATCACGGTCGAGGACTACATGCTGCCGGCCCGGCACCAGATCCAGATGGTCGGCCCGGACGGCACCCTGAACCCCCACACCGAACAGGGCACCCAGCCCGGCCACGAATACACGCTCCCCGGCGACGCGGAACTGATGGCCGCCTACGAGCAGCTGGTCGTCGGACGCCGCGTCAATGACCAGAACTCCGCCCTCGTCCGGCAGGGCCGCATGGCCGTCTACCCGTCCAGCCACGGCCAGGAGGCCTGCCAGGCAGCCGCCGCCCTCTGCCTGTCCGAGGGCGACTGGATGTTCCCCACCTACCGCGACTCCGTGGCCGTGATGGCCCGCGGGGTCGACCCCGTCCAGACCATGACGCTGTTCCGCGGCGACTGGCACGGCGGCTACGACCCCGCCAAGCACAAGGTCGGCATCCAGTGCACCCCGCTGACCACCCAGCTGCTGCACGGAGTCGGCGTCGCCCACGCCGCCAAACTGCGCGGCGAGGACACCGTCGTCCTGGCCATGTGCGGGGACGGCGCCACGAGTGAGGGTGACTTCCACGAGGCCCTGAACTTCGCCGCGGTGTTCCACTTGCCGGTGGTGTTCTTTGTCCAGAACAACCAGTACGCGATCTCCGTGCCGCTCGCGCATCAGTCCGTCGCGCCGTCGCTCGCCCACAAGGCCGTGGGCTACGGCATGGCCGGGGAACGGGTGGACGGCAATGACATCGTCGCCCTCCTCGCCGTGCTGGGCCGTGCCGTCCGGCTCGCCCGCGAAGGCTCCGGCCCGCTGCTTGTGGAGGCCCACACCTACCGCATGCAGGCCCACACCAACGCCGACGACGCCACCCGCTACCGCCAGGACAGCGAAGTTGCCGAATGGGTGGCCAAGGATCCGCTGAGCCGGATGAAGACCTACCTGACGGGCCGCGGTCTGCTCGACGACGCACGCGCCGCCGGGATCGCGGAGAAGGCCGAGGCCGTTGCCACCCAGCTACGCGAGGGCCTGAGCGAGGAAGTTCCGGTGGAACCGCAGGATCTTTTCAAGTACGTCTTCTCCACCCCCACGCCCCAGCTGAAGGAACAGTCCGCCATGCTCGCTGACGAACTCGCCCGCGACGCCGCATCGAAGACAGAGGCCGCACGATGAGCCCCACCATCACCACCTCGTCCGAGACCAACGGCAACGTCAGCGCCGCCACCGCTCGCGCCGCCGCCAAGGCCGCAGTTGCAGCCGAACAAACCGGACCGCAGACCGTCACCCTCGCCAAGGCCCTGAACACAGCGATGGCCGACGCCATGCACGCGGATCCCTCGGTCCTGGTCTTCGGCGAGGACGTCGGCATGCTCGGCGGCGTCTTCCGGATCACCGACGGGCTCACCAAAACCTTCGGCAAGAGCCGCTGCTTCGACACCCCGCTCGCCGAGTCCGGCATCGTCGGCATGGCCGTCGGCATGGCGATGAACGGCATGCGCCCGGTCATCGAGATGCAGTTCGACGCCTTCGCTTACCCGGCCTTCGAACAGATCGTCAGCCACGTCGCCAAGATGCACAACCGCACCAAGGGCGCCGTGAAGCTTCCCATGGTCATCCGGGTGCCCTACGCCGGCGGGATCGGGGGAGTGGAGCACCACTGCGACTCCTCCGAGGCCTACTATGCCCACACCGCCGGTCTCAAGGTCTTCACGCCGGCCACCGTCGCCGACGGCTACCGGATGCTCCGCGAGGCCATCGACTCCGATGACCCCGTGATGTTCATGGAGCCCAAGAAACTGTACTGGTCCAAGGACCAGGTGGACCTGGACGCACTCCGCGCCGAACACACCGAGAACACCGAACGCGGGACCTCCTCCGAAGGCCGCGCCGCCGTCGCCCGCGCCGGCACCGACGCGACACTGATCGCCTACGGGCCTTCCGTCCCCACAGCACTTGCCGCCGCCGCGGCGGCCGCCGAGGAGGGACGCTCGCTGGAAGTGATCGACGTCCGCTCGATCGTGCCGTTCGATGATGAGACGGTCTGCGCCTCGGTCCGCAAGACCGGCCGCGCCGTGGTTATCGCCGAGGCCCATGGCTTCGCCTCAGTGGCCTCGGAGATCGTCGCCCGGGTCCAGGAACGCTGTTTCCACCACCTGGCCGCGCCGATCCGCCGCGTCACCGGCTTCGACATCCCATACCCGGCGCCCAAGCTCGAGCACTACTACCTTCCCGGCGTGGACCGCATCCTCGACGCCGTTGACGACCTCCAGTGGGAAGACTGACCATGAGCGAACCGAAAGTATTCCTCCTCCCGGACCTCGGCGAGGGACTCACCGAAGCCGAACTCGTGAACTGGCTCGTGGCCGTGGGCGACGAAATCCGCGTCGACCAGCCCATCGCCGAGGTCGAGACGGCCAAATCCATGGTGGAGGTGCCCTCCCCGTACGCCGGCACCGTCGCCGTGCTGCACGGCGAGCCCGGCCAGACCCTCGAAGTCGGCAAGCCGCTGATCTCCGTGACGCCGGCCGGTGCCCCGGCGGTTGCGGCTGCCGCGGAAACCCCAACCTCGGAGGTTGAGCCGGCCGAAACTGCTGAAATTGCGGCCGGGGTGTATCGCGAGGAGGAGAAAGCCGGGTCGGGGAACGTCCTGATCGGGTACGGGACGCCGGGCGGGCACGGGGTTGCCCGCAGGACGCGGCCACGGAAGTCCCCGGCCGGGACTGCGGTGGTTGAGCCGGTAGCCCGGGTGTCCGCGGCCGGCAAGGCTGCCGATGACCTTCTGCTGATGCGGACCCGGGTGCCCGGGAAACTGGGGGCTGTCATTTCACCGCTGGTCCGACGGATGGCTCGGGACCACGGGGTTGATCTGGGCGAGCTCCAGGGCTCCGGGGCAAGCGGGCTGATCATGCGCCGCGATGTCGAGGCGGTCATCAAGCCTTCGGCGCTTGAGCGCCCGGCGGCAGAGCCCGCCGAAACCTCGCAGGTCCTGGCCCCCGGCGACACCGACGCCCGCACCGGGCTCGGCATCACCGGGCGGACCGCCGTCCGCGGCGTGCGGAAGGCCGTCGCGGCGAACATGACACGCAGCCGCTCCGAAATCCCGGAAGCCACGGTTTGGGTCGATGTCGACGCCACCGCCCTCGTGGAGATGCGCGCCGCCCTGAAAAAAGCCGACCCGCACCACACCCCGGGCCTGCTGGCCTTCATCGCCCGCTTCGTCACCGCCGGGCTGAAGAAATTCCCGGAGCTGAACACCCGGATCATCACCACCGAGGAGGCCACCGGCGGAGCGTCCCAAGAGATTGTCGCCTTCGACGGGGTCAACCTCGGCTTCGCGGCCCAGACCGACCGCGGCCTGATGGTGCCGTCGGTGCGCAACGCGGACAAACTCAGCGCCCGCGAATTGGACGCGGAAATCCGCCGACTCACCGCCGTCGTCCGCGACGGCAAAGCCAGCCCGGCGGAGCTCGGCAGCGGCACCTTCACGCTGAACAACTATGGTGTGTTCGGGGTGGACGGCTCCGCCGCGATCATCAACCACCCAGAGGTGGGCATCCTCGGCGTCGGGCGCATTATCGACAAGCCCTGGGTGGTCAACGGCGAGCTGGCCGTGCGCAAAGTCACCGAGCTGACCCTCACCTTCGACCACCGCGTCTGCGACGGCGGCACAGCCGGCGGCTTCCTGCGCTACGTGGCCGACGCGATCGAGAACCCGGGGTCGGTGCTGGCGGACATGTGACATGTGAGAGCGGGCCCGGCTCCAGTGGATTTGGCGGGTGGCATAGTGACTGAATGTCGAGCTTTCGCCGTGCTTGGAGGTTCCGAGTCAGCCTGGCGTGCGCCGATTAGTTCCAACTATCATCCCGGCAGTGCGAATGTAAGGGGTCCCTGGCTCGGCCTGAGGACATTAACCGGCCGAGACTGACGACCGCTTATGCTTGGGGGCATGAAACGGATGATCAAGCAGCTACTTCCTGCCCCGATGCTCAGCTATGCACTCGGCGTGAAAACGCGCCTGACCCAGCGACGGGAATCCATTCTGGATCGGAGGCGGTACGAGCGGTTTTCTGCTCCGGACGACAGTGCAGCTAGTGTGCGACTGTCCGACCGGCAACTGGAGACCCAGTTGACTAAGGACTACCACCGGGTTGAGAAGGGTCTGGCGCTCAACGATCCACGGCGACCCTTCGGTGCCGCAGTCTTAGGCCGGCTTGACATGTTACTCCCCCTAGCCGATGCCCGGGGCGTTGATGACGAATATGTAGCTTATGCCCGCTCCGCCCGTGTTGCCCTGCTGGATTGGAATGAGTCGGGCGCTGTTTCTGCCGAGGTCAGCCCGGTCCGAGATGATGTGGAACGCGAGATCGGTGCAGAAGGTTTCTTTGCTTCCCGGCGCAGCATCCGTGATTTCGATCCCCGTCCCGTTCCCGAGGGATTACTCACCGAGGCTGTCCGGCTTGCCATTCATACCCCGTCAGTTTGTAACCGGCAATCCTGGCGCGTTCGCTTTTACACCGACGCCGACGATAAGGCTTCGGTCCTAAGCTACCAGAACGGCAATGCAGGGATCGGCGACGTGCCCGTCGTGGCGCTAGTCACCGTCGATGCACGTCTGTCTGCTGGGGTGGGCGAACGTAACCAGCCCTGGATCGAGGGCGGGTTGTTTTCGATGAGCCTCGTATGGGCACTGCACAGCTTGGGCGTCGATAGTTGCATGCTGAACATGAGCCAGCCGAATAATGTTACGACGGCGCTGCGTGCCAAAATGGGCATCCCCGAGTACGAGCTAATCATCATGCAGATAGCAGTCGGTTATGGGCGTGACGGACACCGTGTGGCACGCTCGCCCCGCCGCGCAACGAGTGAAGTAATGATCAAGCAGAAGAAGGCATAGACCCAAAAATGCTTGAGTAGCTACGCGGAGTCGGTCTAGACGACCCTTCTACGGTGGTGAGTCAAGCCATAAGTGTCTGAAGCTGGCGGAAGATATGTCTGGCGATGAAGCGTTTGAGGCAACGGCGGATTTCCCGTGGACTCTTGCCTTCTGCAGTGCTCTGGGCTGCTGCGGGGATTTCGGACAGCGGAATTAGTGGATTCTTCTACGCTGCCAAGGCTGGCTGTTGATAACCATAGTGGACTTCGTTGGGCCGGCGGTAACCGAGCGCGGAGTGACGGCGCCGGCTGTTGTAAAACCCCTCGATGTAGCGGATGAGATCGCTCCGGGCTTGTGATTTGGTCGCGTAAACGGTCCGGTAGACACGCTCGTTTTTCAGGGCGGAGAAGAACGATTCGGCCATGCTGTTATCCCAGCACACGCCGGTGCGTCCCATCGAGGAGCGCATACCGAGGCCGGCCACCAGGGCCCTGAAATCCGTCGAGGTATAGACGCTGCCCCGGTCGGAGTGCCAGATCGCGGACGGCTCGATCCGGGTTGTCGCGGCGGCGTTCCTAAGCGCATCGGTCACGAGCTCGGTGCGCATGTGATCGGCGATGGACCAGCCGACGACTTTCTTTGAGTAGCAGTCGATGACGGTGGCGAGATAGACGAACCCTTGCCAGGTGTGGATGTAGGTGATGTCGCCGACGAACTTCACTCCGGGGCGGTCGGCGGTGAAATCCCGGTTGACGAGGTCGGGCATGCCCGCGGCGGCCTCAGCGTCAGCCTCGGTGGTGATGCGGAACGGGCGTGGCTGACAGGCCACCAGACCCTGGTGGCGCATGATCTGCCGCACCAGCTCGGGAGAGCACTCGGTCTGTTCCGCGGCGAGATCGGCGTGGATGCGCCGGTACCCGTAGGTGCCCTCGGACTCCTCGAAGAAGTGCTGGATCCGCGCTGTCAGGGCCTGCCGGCGCCCCGAGGTGGCAGATTGCGGACGGGTGGCCCAGTGATAGAAACCGGAGGTTGAGACGGCCAGCCAGCGGCACATTTTCACCACCGAGTTTAGATTGGCGGGCTCAGCTTTTTGGGAATCGATGAATTCATACTTGCTCACTACCGCTGCTCCCGCGCGAAGTAAGCGCTGGCTTTTTTCAGGAAGGCAGTCTCCGCCCGCAGCTCTTGAACTTCACGCTCGAGCTCCTTCAGCCGGGCCCGTTCCGAGACCGTCAGATCCACCTCCGTGCCGCCGTTGGCCTCGCGGTACTTGACCAGCCAGTTGCGGAGCGTCTCGGGCCCGACACCGTAGGCGGTGGCCACGTCCTTGATCGGCTTGGACGTGGTGATCACCTCGCGGCACAGCTCGTCCTTGAACTCCTGGGGAAAACGCTTGCGTGATGCGGTCATGCTGATCTCTACTTTCGGTAGACCCCCATTTTAAGGGGGCCCACTGTCCGAGATCTCCGCGGCAGCCCACTCGATGTAGGCTCGGGTGTCGGGGTCTGTGAGGCTTCGGGTCCGGGCGACGACGTCCATTGCGCGGTTGAGTTGCCGGTCCCCAAAGCGGTTGAGCCGTTATCGGTTCGTGTTGCCCGAGGATGCCGGGATGGGGCTGGCGCCGGCGAGGGCTGCGAAGGCCGCTTCCGAGCGGACCCGGCCGTGGTGCGAGTACGCGGCGAGGATGATCGCAGCGGTCACCGGGCCCACCCCGTGGATGTCCAGGATTTCCGGGGCCATGAGCTCGACATGCTCGGCCAGGGCCCGCTGGTTGTCTTCCAGCTCCGTGCCGAGGGCGATGAAGGCGGACGCGAGGCGCCGCGCCTCGGCCCGTGCGACGGCGGCGGCAGCACCGTCTCCCTGTCTGGCCCGCCAGCCTTGGACCGTCGCGATTTGGGCAGCGGTCAGCGGGGAGCATGCGTCGATTCCAAGATCGAGGGTCCGTACCAGGGCGGTCAGCGCGTTGCGCGCACCCGTTCGCTGGGTGTCCATCGAGCGCCGGGCGGCCAGGAGGATCCGCAGCGCTTCCCTGAAGCCCTCGGCCCGGGGGCTGACGAGTTTGGTCGTGGCCGTTCCCAGGACGGTCCGGGTGGCTGTGACGGCGTCGATCGCGTCGGTTTTCCCGTGTGCGCTGCGGGATTGCCGCCGGGGCGGTCTGGCCTCGCAGACGGCGAAGCATTCGACCTCGAGCAGGCGCGTCAGCCTTGCCCCGTAGGAGCTCGTCCCCTCGACCGCGACCAGGACGTTCCCGGTCGGGGTGCGGCGGCGGATCCATTCCACTGCCCGACTCATGCTTGCTCCGGTGGTAGGGAACGTGTCGGTCCCGATCACCGCGCCTGTGGCGGCGGCGAGCATCGAGAATGTGTGTGTCTTGGCGTGTGTATCCACGCCGACGACGTGTGTGTACTGCTCTGCGACTCTGGTCATTTGCTTGCTCCTGTCCGAAGAGGTCCAGTCGGAACCAGCCGGGAGAATCACCCTGAGGCAAATCTCTAAGGGTCACGCAGCACCACCGGGGCGAAGCGGACAGTCTTCTATCAAGCCACCGGTGTGGGCCGGCTGCTTCCGGGCCCGCCGGGCGGACAGGTCGTCTAAAAGACACCGCAGGTGGCGGGTCAGATATGAAGGGAGTCACGCCCGGCAGTCCCGGAAAGCAGTCTGCCAACCAACCTCGGGCTGGTCACTAACCATTAGAGAAATGAGGTAGCCGGGTTTTGGGGCTGGAACCTCCCTTTTCAAAGCAAGACGTGGGTTGCCTGACAGACTTGGCGGACAGGTAGAGCCACATTTGAAATTTGGAGGTTCCAGCTATGTTCGAGCGTACAAGCGTCGGCTTGGATGTCCATGCCCGTTCTGTTGCCGCGTGGTCAAGTCCATTTGCGTGGTGTAGCGGGGTTGTTGCGTGATTCTTGGGATTGCTTAGGCGCTGAGCGCCAGTTCGGGGTTGGTGTCCTCCTGTTCGGTGTTGGCCGCGGGCATGGTCCCGACGGTCTGTGATTGTTGGATGAGTTCGAGGCTGAGGTAGCGGCGGGCTTCGATCCATTCATCGTGCTGTTCGGCCAGGACGGCGCCGACGAGCCGGATCAGCGCGGCGCGGTCAGGGAAGATCCCGACGACGTCGGTGCGGCGCCGGATTTCCCGGTTGAGGCGTTCCTGCGGGTTGTTGGACCAGATCTGGCGCCAGAGGCCTTTGGGGAAGGGCATGAACGCGAGGATGTCCTCGCGGGCGGCTTCGAGGTGGTCCGCGACGCGGGGCAGCTTCTCAGCGAGGGCATCCAGGACCCGGTCGAACTGGGCCTGAACGCCGGCGGCGTCGGGCTGGTCGTAGACCGAGTGCAGGAGGGTTGTCACCCACGGCCAGGACGCCTTCGGCGTGGCGGCCATGAGGTTCGCCGCGTAGTGCGTGCGGCAGCGTTGCCAGGCTGCCCCGGGCAGGGTCGCGCCGATCGCGGCGACCAGCCCGGCGTGGGCGTCGGCGGTTACCAGCTTCACCCCGGTCAGGCCTCGGGCGGTCAGGTCCCGGAAGAAGCCCAGCCAGCCGGCGCCGTCCTCGGCGGAGGAGGCCTGGATGCCCAGGACCTCGCGGTGTTCGTCGGCGTTGACCCCGGTGGCGACCATGGCATGGACGTTGACGACGCGCCCGCCTTCGCGAACCTTGAGGACGAGGGCGTCGGCGGCCACGAACGTGTACGGGCCGGCGTCCAGCGGGCGGGTGCGGAACGCCTCGACCTGGCCGTCGAGGTCCGCGGCCATGACCGAGACCTGGGACTTCGAAAGCCGGGTGATCCCCAGGGTCTCGACGAGTTTTTCCATCCGCCGGGTACTCACCTCGAGCAGGTAGCAGGTCGCGACCACGGTCGTGAGTGCGGCCTCGGCCCGGCGGCGGCGCTCCAGCAGCCAGTCCGGGAAATACGAGCCCTGCCGGAGCTTGGGGATGGCGACGTCCAGGGTTCCGGTGCGGGTGTCGAAGTCCCGGTGCCGGTACCCGTTCCGGGAATTGCTGCGGGCCTCGGAGCGCGCACCATATTCGGCGCCGCAGACCGCGTCCGCTTCGGCGCTCATCAGCGCGTTGATAAAGGTCGTGAGCATGGATCGCATCAGATCCGGAGAGGCCTGCTCGAGCTGCTCGGACAGGAAACGGGCAGGGTCGATAACATGGGGTGCGGTCATCGCGTGGAAACTCCTTGAGAGAAGACTTTGGTCGGTCTTTCCAAGAATCACGCGATGGCCGCCTCACGTTCGGGAACAACACGCCCGGGGCCGGGGCGTTACACCACGCTAATGGGCACTACCTGCCGCGTGCGCCCTTGGATGCGCAGACCGGCGAAATCATTCCGCACCGGATGACTCCGGACCATACGGAGATTCTTGCCTGGATCGTGTCCCTTCCGTCCCCGGTACGCGTGGTCTACGAAGCCGGCACGACCGGTTTTGGGCTGGCCTGGTTCCTGCTGGCCGCCGGAGTCGACACTCTCGTCGCGACCCCGTCGAAACTCCAGCGTCCGTCGGGGGACCGGGTAATAACCGAGGCGAACGACGCACTACACCTGGCCCGGCTGCTCAAACTCGGCGAGATTACCGCGGTCCGGATCCCTTCCGCGGACCAAGAGGCAGCGCGGGACCTGGTCCGCGCCCGGGAAGACGCCAGAGGAGATCTCATGCGTTTCCGGCACCGGAAATACGATTGTCTACCGAGGTGCCGCTGCCCACATCACGGCCACGTACGCAAAGACATTGGCGCCCTTCCTCAATACGGAACTGACAGCGGCGCTGAAGTATCCGCTCATCCCAAGCAAATTTCGGCACCGGTCCTTCAGGCTTAGTGTTCCCTTCGGGACCTCGCTATCGGCACTGATGAGGCCGAGAGGCGGTTCTCCGCAAGTCATTGAACCTGGCCACGAGTGTGCGACGCGTTCGGTGCGGGGAGCGCTAACATTGAGCGCGGTAAAGAACTACACCGGTTGGTCTTCGCCGAGGCCAGGTCTCGCGATACATCTTCTAGTGTGTTGGTGGCCAATCGGCACTGAACTCGGGGTGCGACCCGGGCCAGCCATCGAGGGAAGAGTCGCGTTCCTGATTGGCGCCGGTGGAGTGGGTAGAATCGAGGCCTAAACATCGCAACAACAACGCCGGAATACGGAGATTTAATGTCACGATGGCTCGAGGTTGGCCCGGACAACTACGTCCTGACCACCCAAGGATCCCTGCTCAACACCGGGCTGGTTGTCGGCTCCGAACGCGCCATGGTGGTCGACACCGGCGGCGGACCGCGGCAGGGGCAGGAGATCCTTGACGCCGTGCGGGAAAAGACCCGGTCGCCGCTCGTCGTCGTCAACACGCACGCCCACTATGACCACTTTTTCGGCAACGCGGTGTTCGCCGACGCCGGAGTGACCGAGTTCTGGGCGCACGAGAACTGTGCCGCGGAGATCGAGGAGAACGGCGACAGCCAGCGCCGAGCCGTCGGGACGGATGAGCCGGAGATGGCTGCCGGCGAGGGCGTCAACGTGGAGCTCGTGGTGCCGAACGCAATCGTGAAGGACCAGCCTGTGCTGGTGGATCTTGGCGGGCAGAGTGTCACGCTCTTCTACCTTGGCCGCGGACACACGGACGGCGATCTCCTGGTCGGCACGGCCACCACCCTCTTCGCAGGGGACCTGGTGGAGCAGGGCTCACACCCGTCCTTCGAGGATTCCTACCCCGAAGAATGGGCGGACGTCCTGCGGCATGTCTCCGCGCTGCGTCACCGTTACGAATTCCTGATTCCCGGGCACGGGGAACCGTGCAGCGACCAGTTCGTCAAGACCATGGCCAACACCATGACGACGGCGGTGCGGCAGGCCACCCAGGCGACGCGGGAAACCCCGGATGATGCCACGAAGGCCATCCCGATCCTGCCCTATGGGCCGGAACAGTCCCGCTGGTTCATCAAGCGTCTGCAGGAAACCCGCGCGCACCACTGACTCGCGCAGAGCCCGCGGCGCGTCACATGGACAACTGCAGTGGCCCGTGAGTAACCTCGTGGAGGATCTGCAACCCAGGGTCCAATCCCGCTAGCGCTCAGCTCGCCCGGAGGATGGGGATCCCATGGCGCGCGTCAAATGATGACGCTGCTCTCAGGAGGTCTCACCTGTGACTCTGTCCGGATACGTTCTCGCCCTATGCGTTCTGTTGGGAAGCCTTGTGCTTCTCGCCACCCTTTCTTACGGGATCCTGCGCCTCAAACGCCGGCGGCAGACGTCCGCCCCTAAACGACAGGCGTCCTAGTTTTGCCGTACATCGACATCAACCCGCACCGCAACCGCCCAAAATGGTGGTCCTACGTTGGTCTCCTAGTCCTCGCAGTGTTGACGGTCGTCGTCGTCATTCTGGCCTTGACACCCCGATAGCTGCTGCAGCGCCGCCCAGCTCGGCACATCCGCGTAAACCGCTGGGCGCGCAAGTGGTCCGGGAAAAAACCCGAGTAGCGGGTACGCGTGTGGGCGGCCCTTCCTCTTAATAGGCTCAGGCCAAGTCCGGAACTGCCAGAGGTCTCCTGCCAGGTTCGGGGCGTCTGCCACCTCGTCTTGACGAGTGGGCAGCCACCTTGAAGTCTTGAGCTCGTCTCACGGTCAGGCCCGGTTGGCGCTGGTCATGAAGCGGGCTGATGCAGATGGTTCTGAACGAGTACGGTCTCACGGGCAACAGCACGACGACACGCACTCCCAGATCGCTGATCGCCGCGGGGCCGCTGCTGATCGCCTGCATTCTGGCCGCCTCCTTGGCGCTTCAACCGCCTGCCGGCGTGACAACAACCGCGGCCGGCCAGAGCCTTTCGGCGGCGGAATCTTCGTCACCGGAGGCAGCGGAACCATCGCCCGAGCTGCCGGTCGCCGTTCAACCTGTAGCTTCTGAACCTTCACCGGCAGCTGCTCCGGAGGCTTCCGCCGCAGGTGCAGTTTCTGAACCCCCGGCAGCGGCTCCTCCGGAGGCCGGCGTCGGCGTCGATTCCAACCTGTATGTCGTGGTCGCCGGGGACACGGTCGGCGACATCGCGTCACGCTTAGGCGTTGATGTTTACGCAATGCTTGCAGCCAACGGGCTGGGCGTTTACAGCATTATCTTGCCGGGCCAGACACTGAAGCTGTCGGGCCCGCCGGTGGCCGTACCCGCGGCGCCTCCGGCACCGGCCTTGGCGCCTGCAGCCCCGGCGGTGTCTGCGCCGGTGGCTCCCGCAGCGCGGACCATCTTCGTGGCGGGCTCGGGCGGCCAGGCCATGGTGGATAAGTGCATCGGCCCGATCCATTTCACGCCCACGGATGCCTATGCGCTGTTCATCACCGAGCACGACTTCTGCGGCGGGTGGGCGCGGTTCTCGGGGATCGGCGTCGGTGAAACCGTCGTCATCTCCGGTTACGGCACGTACACCGCGAGTGGCCGCGGACAGGTCGCCCAGGGCGCTACCACCAATGCCGTCGCTGCCGTCTTCGGGGGCTTTCCCCGGGCGATCCTGCAGACCTGCATTCCCGGCACGAACCAGATGCTGTTGATCGCGCTGAACTGAGCGGATCGATATGTGCGGATGCTTGATGGTCCGCTTGCCAATGCGTGTGCGCCTAGACTTGCGGTTGAACTAATTCAACCGAGCACCGCAGCGGTCTGCGCTGTGAGTCCCAGGGGGGACCAACATGCCCGATCCGGTGGACAACGACACAGCCAACCCTGACATGGAGGCGGAACAGCCAGCACTCCGGCGCCGGCGTGTCCGCCGCCGCGGCGAGGACCCCGACCCCCGGACAGGAACCATGCCCATCATCACGACCGACGAGGTCGACAGCCCACCAGCGCGCACAGCCCGCAGCGGCTCCTGGGCCGAGGCTGCCGCCGCAGCGGACGCGCCGGCGGCGCCGAGCCGTGCCCCGCTGGACAGCGCTCCCATCGCCTCGGTCCCGGTTGACGCGGCCTCCGCAAACCCGGACGCGCTGAATCCTTCGCGTGCGGCCGTGCCCGCCGCGCCGGAGACCGCACCCTCCGTGCCGCCAATGCCGGTCCGGTCCAGCCGGTCTGAAAGCCGCGCTGCCGCACTGGCAGCCCCCGCTCCGGACTTCATCAGCTCACCCGGGCTCTTCGTCCGCGAGCAGAAGCCCCGCCCCGTCGGCGGTTTCCGCGGAGCCCTCTACAAGATGACCGGCGGCGGGTTGAACCTCGGCCCGGGCGCCCGGCAACGGGAGGAAGACGAGCTCGGCCGGCGGATCTCCCGCCAGCTCCAGGGCAGCTACAACACTGCCGTGCTGAGCCTCAAGGGCGGCATCGGCAAGACCTCAACGACGGTCGGCGTTGGACTGACCCTGGCGGAATACCGCGGTGACCCGCCGTGCGCGATCGATGCGAACCCGGACTCCGGCGACCTTGTGGAGCGCGCCCTGGGCGAGGGCATCTACCAGCAGCAGAGCCCTCGGACCATCACAGACCTGCTCAAGAACATTGAATCCGTCGATTCGCTGACGGCTCTCGCCCGGTTCATGCACCACGCCGGCCGGCTGCACCTGATCGCCGGCGAACAGGACCCCGAGGTCTCGGACTCGCTGACCGCCGAGGAATACCTGCGGATCCGCAAGCTCATCTCCGGCTACTACTCGGTGGCCCTGACCGACTGCGGCACCGGCGTCACGCACAACGCCATGAGCGGCATCCTGCAGTCCGCGGACAACCTGATCATCGCCGCCGGTTATGCCGTCAGCGGCGCCAAGCGCGCCCGCAGCACGCTGCACTGGTTGGCCGGCCACGGCTATGAGGAACTGGCACGCAACGCCATCGTGGTGATCACGGACAAGGACGAGGTCTCCTCGCGCGTGGATAAGGACGCGATCGAGGACCACCTGTCCGGGATCTGCCGGCAGCTGATCGCCGTACCTCACGACCGCGGCGTGGCCGACGGGGACCTGGTCACCCTGGATGTGCTGCGGCCCGAAACTCGGCGCGCCTACAAGGAAATCGCGGCCGCCATCGTGGACGGGTACAAGTGACGGTATGAAGCCTTAGGGAGATAGAAGGTTCCTGTTGTGCTCCGCGCCGTCGAATATACGGTTTTCGAGACGGGGTGACCTCCATGAGGCTATCGGAAAGCGCGGGCGCTTCTGCCACAGGTCTGGTCTTGTGTAGCCGACACGGCACCTCTAGACCTGCGGGTTGCCCCGCTAATCGTTGTGGGTAGGGGCACACACGGGAAGGCGCCAAGTGCCGTGCGGTCCAGAGACGGGTACCCACTACTCGGGCGGACAGGCGATGCTGCCTCTTACGCTCAAGACATGTTGAACCTCATAGATGGCAGTCCTTGGCGGCGTCCGCGGCCCGAGCGTCCGGCCGGAGACATTCTTCACGATTTGGGTTGGACCAGCTTGTCCATCACAGCCGGACTCATCTTGCTTCCTGCGATCGGCATGAGCGCTTTGGTGCGGACCGTTTTTCCACGAAGAGTCCAAGCTGGAGAGTGCCCAGGCTGCCCAGGATGCAGCCCCAGTTGATTCCAATCGCCCGCTACCCGCGGCGTGTAGCCCTGATTCTCCGGGCTGCTGATGGAAGGCTAGCTATTCCGCGGCCCCACCGCGAAACGTAGGCCCTGACAATCCCGGTAACGGAGTCGTCAAGATAGAGGTCATCGTGCCGAAGGCTCAGCCGCGACGGGAAGATTGCGCGGGCGAGGACCCGCGGTTTGGCCCGCCACGGACTTTCCATGAGCGCGACCAGGTAGGCCGTCCCGGTGCCGTGTACAGAAGTGCGGTGGCGCCACTCCTCGCTGACGGTTCCCTGCCGTACCGGCAGATCTGCCATGCCCAGGTCGTCCAGGAACGGTTTCAGCGCCGCTGTCGACTCGAGCTCCGCGCTGAGATCAACGATGTCCTGGTGCAGGGTGGCATCAACCCGCTGGAGCAGCCCTGAATACTCTCGCTGATGGCGGGGATCGTCCATAGCCCGGAGGCTGTGTAGCGCCTGGAAGATCACGGCTGCCGGTATGGAAGGAACGTGGATGGTCCTGGTCGCCAAGACCAGGTACTGCCTGTCGCGCCAGAGCGTTTCAAAGGCTTTCTCTCGCGGGGCTTCCATCCCAGGGAACCTGTCGTGCACGTCGATATCGCAGTTCCATTGCGGGTGGTACAGCGTCCGGGAGTGCAAGTACTGGCGGACAACTGACACGCCGGATTGCCTTTCGAGCCAGCCTCTGGCGCCCAGGAGCTCCACCATCTTGTCCAGCTGATCCGGTCGTACCAGGACATCCACGTCCGCGGAGACATGATTTTCACGGAGGCCCATCATAGTGGCGGCGGGACCTTTGATGAATAACACCTGGAGGCCTGCTGATGCTGCCACGTAGTCCACGAGGGCCGTGGCCAGGAGGACGGCTTCATCCTGGTGCAGGGATTGCGCGCCTTCCATCACTGTTTCGCTTCGCTCTCGCGGGGAGACAGTTCAATCGTTCCGCTGCTGCTCAAATCGTGGATCAAGCCCATTACGTCTCCGTGGATCGCGGAGGCATCGGTACCGTAGTCGCGGGCGAGTTCTTCGATGAGCTCGGGTTCGGTCCTGATCCCGTCCAGCCCGTTCCAGACGGAGGCGGCCGTTCCGACCAGGATGACCGGTACCTCCTGCTCAAGGTTCAGGACTGCGACGCGGCCGCCGTCGGGACTTTGGACAAAGGCGACGTCCGGACCGACGCGCCACACCTGTTCCGCCATGAGACCTCCGCCGACACTAGAGAGGCCATTTTGCTTCACGCGGCGCCCTCGCAAGGCTTCATGCTACCGCGCGGCCGGCGAGTTGTTTCGCGCCGAGGACCGGCCTAGATTGAGGCATGACCAACAACGCCGAGGACGAAGCCGCCGCCCTACAGCTGCAGGACCTCCTGATGGGCACGGAGAACGTCGAGGACTTCCTCGGCCAACTCGCTGAATTCTCGGCGGCCATGCTCAGCGCCGCCGCCGGCGCCGAGATCGAATGCGGTGTGACGCTGCAGCGCCGGAAGAAGACCATGACGGTGGCGGGAAGCAGCCCCCAGGCCGTCATCCTGGACCGCATCGAGCAGGCCATCGGAGACGGCCCGTGCATCGAGGCGCTGCGGACCAAGTCCGTGGTTCTGCTGGCCGACGTCGACACCGATCCGCGCTGGCCTGCCTACCAGCAGCAGCTCGCCGCCCAGGGCGTCCGCAGCACCCTCGGAGTGCCCCTGGAAATCGGCCCGGACGCGGCCGCCGCGCTGAACTTCTTCGGCTCGGACACCGGGCTGTTCACTCCGGAGCTCATTGCCAAGGCCGCCGGCTTCGCCGACCTCGCCGGCCGCTCCCTGCGCCTGGCCGTACGGATCGGTACCGCGCAGTCCCGGGCCGACGACCTCAAGGCCGCAATGGAGCACCGCACCTCGATCGACCTGGCCTGCGGAGTCGTAATGGCCCAGAACCGCTGCACCCAGGAGGAAGCCATGGGCATCCTCACCCAGGTCTCCAGCAACCGGAACCAGAAGCTCAGAGACGTCGCCGCCGACGTCCTCCGCAACCTCACCGGCGGGGAAGTCCACACGCACTTCGATGTCTGAGACACTCGGGCTGGGCGAATCTCGGGGCAGGGCCTTTTATACGTCGACAACGATGATGCTGAGGGATGTCCGCACTTCCTGGCTGACGTCGCTGTCCAGGAAGGCTCGGAATTCAGGATCGAGGTAGGCCAGCCTCTGGAGCTCGGGGTCCTTGGAAGCCCAAGCTTTGAGCTCGGGATCGACAAAAGAATACTGTAGCCGGTCCTTTGCCTTTGCGGCGGCCTGGGCACGCGCGGACCCCTCATGTCTCAGAGCCTCACGGGCGTAGTGGCACGCCGCGCTGTAGGCCGGGTAGGGCGCAGGAGACTCCAGCCCTTCCCTCTGCCATGTATTGAAGTCCTCATCAGCTGTGACAGGACAATCGAAGGCTGCGCAAAGAACAGCCGCCCGGGCCCGCATTTGCAGTGCCAGGGGCTCGCTATCCGGAGAGGGCGCTTTGAGCGATTTCATCAGCTCATGGGCCACGGCTCGCGGCTCGGCGCCGATGATGTAGCCGGCCGAGCTGCTGGCCAGGTTGAGGGTGACGCAGAGATAAGTGAGCCGGAGGCGCAATAGCAGGCTTGCAAACTCGGGGCTTGCGAGCTTTCCGTTCCGGCCCCTCTGCCCGAGCTCGGATTGCTTCTTCCACAGCCACTCGGCGTAAGATTCCAACTCCCGCGGGTCCGTACTTCTCCGGTGCATCTTGTTCTGAAGCGCCACCTCGGCCAGCAGGTTCTTTGGGTCAAAGTCGGTGGCCCTCGCCAGAAGCATGCGGCACCTGTCCTCGGCGTCGTTGAAGTCGGTTGTCGCGATGAACTGTAGCCCGACGCTTCGCCAATCAGTTGCCCCGCACAGTCCTTCAAACCCCTGATGCCGTGTGGCGATCGTGGTGAGGATGAACGCCGCGGCCATTTTGTCCAGATGGAGATCCTCGCTGCGGGAGGCGCCGGGTTGTGCAGGAAAAAGTTCTGCGTTGTCCCCCGTGATGGTGGCGGCACCGGCTGCCCAGCCGTTCCGGGTGATCACCACGGCTAAGTGATCGTTAGGCCCCTCCGTGATGGAAACCCGCCACGGGACGGCACCAAAGATGAGCTGGACGATGGCCCTCAGCGCTGTCAATACTTTGTTGCTTGAACTGGCCGATGCCAGGCTGTCATTGAGCGCGGTGACGTCCGTACCTCGCGGAATCTCCAGCCCTCGAGGACGGGTGCCTCCGAGTTCGTTCAGGAGCGCCACCATACGGTTGGTGGCTGCCTCGCTGACTTCCCCTTTGCTGTCGCGGGCTTCGATGGAAACGCGCAGCCGGCTCGACATCCACAGGCTCAACGCGAAGGCGCCGGCCACCCCAACTCCAAGCCAGATCGCCAGCGAAGCTGCCGGCGACCAGGCGGCGGCCGTTCCACCCGGAATGCCTGACAAGGTGTAAGTGATGCCAATGGGCGCGGCAAGGATCAGCAGAAGGCCGCCGAACAGGAAGTTCCGTCCCAGCCGCAGCGAATGCTGTTTCCAAGGCAATGCTGCCGGCGGCATGCCAGGAATAAAAACGCACAGCCTCGCCAGAACTAGGAGGGCCGCTACCATCCCCAGCCCTGCCATGACCGGACTCTGCAGGGGAATGACCCATGACTTCACGAAGGCATCCCAGCCTGCGGGCAGCCCCGTCGCGGGCTCTTCCTTCGCCGCTTTCGCACCGGCCTTGGCTTGGTCCTTGAGCTGGGCGGCCCCGAGGGCGGCAACGGCATCGAGTCTTTCGGCTTCGCAGGCGATGCTGGGAGTCTTCACCTGCAGGTCCAGGGGTCCGCGGATTTTCTCAATCAGATCCAAGGCCAGTTGCGGATGATCGGCAGCGGTCAATTCCTTCGCCGCGTTGCACGAAGACTGCAGATCCTGTGGCGCCGCGGCGCCGGTGGCACCGGCGGACAGCAGGAGCAGCGAAAGGAGGGCCGCTGAGCCTCCCATGAAAGTCCACAGTCTTCGGCGTTGAGGATTGAAACTTCGCTGCAGACCGCCTGGCCTGACTCGGATCATCTGAACCGCCCCCAGTAGATTGAAATCGAGAATGGCATCAGTGTGCGCGCCTATTGCAGCCGTGGCATGAGTAATTCGGCCTGAAGTGGCCAAGAATTCCCTGAGTTCTCGGCGTGCGAAGTGCTGCTGCCGGAAGGTCACCGAACTGACCATGACCTTCGACCGCCGCGCGATGACGGCGTCCGCTGCCGTGCTATTTCACCGTTGCGCGCCTGATGTCTTGTCCGGGTGCCACTTTGGACAGGAGGGTCCGCGCGGCCATTTGGGCCATCTTCCGTGTCGCCGGTGACAAATATGCGCCCTCCCGCTGAACCAGCGCGATCGTGTCGTACAAAGGTTCGGCAAAGGGGACGGCGTGGATATTTCTCGGAAAGCCCGGCCCGCTGACGATCGCTTGGGGAACAAAAGTGTCCGCCGCTCCGGCGGCCACCAGCCCAAGGGCGGTATCGACATGCTCCACCTCGATGGCCGGTTCGATTTTCAGCCCCTTGAGGCGGGCACGCTCCAAAATCTGCCGGCGGGTGGGGTCACGCCAGCCAGCGAAGGCGTCGTAGAGCACTAGTTTGGACTCAGCGAGTTCCTCAATTGTTATGGGGCCGCGCGAGGGATTCCGGGTCGCCGACACATAAAAGACTTCGTCCCTGAAAAGCGGCCTGACCTGAAGGCCCGCTTCCGCCACCGGCAGGACGATGAGCCCGGCCTCAATTTCACCCGACGCCACGGACTCGGCCACGGTCACGGAGTTCAATCCCACCAGGTGCACCTTAACCTTGGGATACCGGCGGTGGAAGCGCTGCACCAGATCGGCAAGGTCGTAGTGGGCTCCGTACCGCAGCACTCCGAAGGTGCAGACGCCGCCTTCCAGCGACGACATGGCTTTCAGCGCCTCCACGCCGTTGTCGAATGATGTGACGGACTGCAGCGCGTGCACCTGCAACTCAACAGCCGCCGTCGTGGGGATGAGTTGCCGCCCGCCACGGATGAAGAGGCTGTGTTCCAGTTCGTGTTCGAGCCTGCTGATGAGTTCTGAGACGGAGGCCTGGCTTGTTTCCAACTTTTTTGCCGCGGCCGTGAAAGAACCAAGCTCATAGGCCGCCAGGAAAGCCCGAAGCTGCGCGAGAGTCATGGTTCCCCTAGCTATCGGAACGAAACTTGGCGGGTTTGGCGGGT
This sequence comes from Arthrobacter sp. U41, assembly GCF_001750145.1. NCBI lineage: Bacteria > Bacillati > Actinomycetota > Actinomycetes > Micrococcales > Micrococcaceae > Arthrobacter > Arthrobacter sp. U41. Next base: position 371,428 of record NZ_CP015732.1, on the reverse strand, counting down.
TTGAGATTGGCATTGAGGCGCGGAACGATGTGGATTCTTGAAGTATTACGCCACTTGAGGCATAGGGCAACCCTGTGGCAGACACCTGTTCAGGTCCCGTTGTGCCATTACTCAGGGGCCCGTACCTTGTTGTCCATGCACATAACCGAACGTGACAGGGCCCACATTCCGGGTAACTTCCTCACCCTCAAGGGCCCGGCCATCGAGAGCGTGCCGGCCCAACGGCTTCCCGAAGTTGTGGCGACCGTATCCGCGATGCTCGGTGACATCGAGACCAACGGGATGGACGCGGTCCTCAAGTACGCCCGGGAGCTGGACGGATGGCAGGGTGCGAGTCTTGAGATCGGCAAGAACGAGCTGGCAAAGACCGGTGATTCGCTCTCCCCCGAACTGCGGGAGGCCCTGATGGCCAGTGCCGAGCGGACCAGGCTGTTCGCGGTTGAGCAACGCGAACACCTCACCGATTTTGAAGTTGAACTCATCCCCGGAGTCTTCACCGGACAAAAGTACGTTCCGGTGGCACGGGTCGGAGCCTATCTTCCGGCGGGCCGGTTTCCGATTCTTGCCAGCGCCTTCATGACCGTGGGAGTCGCCAAGGCCGCGGGCGTCCGCAACGTCCTGGCCTGCACACCACCAACCGCTTCGGGCGGCGGGAACGCCGCAGTGTTGTACGCCGCATACCTGGCCGGCGTGGACAGGGCGTTCGCCCTCGGCGGCGTGCAGGCCATGGCCGCCATGGCCTTCGGACTGCTGGGGGAGCAGCCGGCCGACATCCTGGTCGGTGCCGGAAACGCCTACGTCACAGAGGCCAAACGCCAGCTGTTCGGACGCGTCGGCATCGACCTCCTGGCGGGCCCCTCCGAGGTCGCCGTGATCGCCGATGACTCTGCCGACGCCGAAATTGTGGCCGCTGATCTCCTCGGCCAGGCCGAACATGGCCCGCAGTCACCGGCGTCGCTTGTGACCACTTCGCACCAGCTTGGGGAAGAGGTCATCCGGCACATCGACAAGCAGCTGCGGACATTGGCCACACGGGACATTGCCGGCCCGGCCTGGCGGGACTACGGCACCGTCTACGTGGCCGAGGACCGGGAAACGGCCGTGCAGATCATGGACCTGCTGGCACCGGAGCACCTGGAAATTCAGACCTCGGACGATTCCTACTACCACGAGAACCTGCAGAACTACGGCTCCATCTTCCTGGGACCGTGGTCCACGGTGGCGTACTCGGACAAGGGTTCCTCCGGCACAAACCATGTGCTGCCCACCGGCGGGGGCGCCCGGTCATCGGCAGGGCTCTCCGTCGCCCGGTTCCTCAAACCCCTCACCTTCCAGCGCGTCGAAAAAAGTGCGACTCCGCGTCTGGCAAATTACGTCACCACCATCTCCGACACCGAGGGAATGGCGGCCCACAAGGCCACCGCCAGTCTCCGGCTCGACCGCTTCAACCGATAGAAATCCATCCCTAGCAAAAGGCGCCTCATCATGAAAACAAAAATCCTCCGCAAGCGTTTCGCTGCATTGGTGCCCATGGGCGTTGCAGTGGCCCTCGCCATGACCGCCTGTGGCTCAACAAGCGGCGGGGGCGGGGCCACCGGCGGCGGTGAGCAGAAGACCATCACGATCGCAACCTCCAACGATGCTCCCTTCTCCTTCACCGACCAGGCCACCGGCGAGCTCAAAGGCATCGACGGCGAGATGATCAACGCCATCGCCGAGGCAAAGGGCTGGAAGATCAAGGTCTTCACCTCCGAGTATGCGACGCTGATCGCGGCGCTCAACGCCAAGAAGGCCGACGCGATCGTCGATGCCATGTACATCACCGAGGACCGGAAGAAGCAGATCAACTTCACCGACCCGTGGTACACCGAAGGCGAAGCCATGGTGGTCCCGGCCGATTCAACGCTGGCATCACGCGACGATGTAAAGGGCAAGGTTCTCGGCGCACAGACCGGCACCGTGTTCAAGGACCTCGTTGACAGCCTTGGCGGCAGCCAGGTCAAGCTGTTCGACTCGCAGGCTGCCCTGCTCGCGGCTGTGGAAAACAAGCAGGTTGATGCGGTCTTCACCGACAGTGCCGTGATCGGCTACAGCCTCGTCCAGAAACCGAACCCCAAGCTGAAGCTCGTCTCACCCTACGAGCCGTTCTACCCGGGCATCATCGGAGCCGGCGTGCGGAAAGACGATACGCAGCTGCTGCAGGACCTGAACTCCGGGCTGGCGGACCTGAAGAAGACCCCCAAGTACCTCGAGATCCTCAAGAAGTACGGGCTGGGCGAAGCCAACATGTCCAAATAGGTTCCAGCTTCCATGCAGGGCCGGCGGGTGTCCGCTTATTGATCGCGGTGCCCGCCAGCCCCTGCCCGACCCGAACTTAGGGATTCTCAGTGGACTTTATTACCAACACCCTGGCGGTGTTCCCGGCACTCCTGCAGGCCGTGCCCGTCGTCGTTCAACTCGCGCTCGGCGCCATGGCCATCGCCCTCGTGCTGGGGCTGCTGGTGGCGCTGGCGCGCATTTCCTCGAGCAAAATCCTCCGGGGCATTGCCACGGTCTACCTGGAGGTCATCCGCGGCACTCCGCTGCTCGTGCAGTTGGTCTACATCTTCTTCGTGCTTCCCAGCATCGGCGTGAGCATCGAACCTGTGCCGGCCGGCATCCTGGGCCTGGGCCTGAACTACGCTGCCTATCTGTCCGAGGTCTTTCGCTCCGCAATCCTCTCCGTGGAGCACGGCCAGACAGAAGCCGCACTGTCCCTGGGGTACACGCCCAGCAAGACCCTGTGGAAGGTGGTCATTCCCCAGTCCTTCGTGGTCTCCATGGGGCCGATCGGCAACTACTTCATTGCCATGATCAAGGACACCGCCCTGACTTCGGTGATCGCGGTGACCGAGATCCTGAAGACCGCCAACATCCTCAACAGCCAGACATTCCAGACCACTGCCATCTATACCGCAGCGGCCATTCTCTACTTGATCATCAGCCTTCCACTCTCGCGCGTTGTGGTTGTGCTTGAACGAAAGGCACGGGCCAGTGGCTGACGAGACCATTATTGACGTCCGCGACGTCCACAAGACCTTCGTCTCCGAGTCGAAGCCGACCTTGTGGAAAAGGCTCACCGGCAAGCCCCATGTGCAGAAAAGGGTGGAAGTACTCAAAGGCGTGGACCTTGTGGTCCACCGCGGCGAAACGATTGCCATCCTGGGCTCCAGCGGATCCGGCAAAAGCACCCTGCTGCGCTGCATCAACAAGCTCGAGACCATCGACGCCGGCCGCATCTACGTCAACGGCCACCTGATCGGCTACGACGAACGCGACGGGGAGCTGATCGCGGAGAAGGCTTCAGTCACGGCGCAGAAGCGAACCGACATCGGCTTCGTCTTCCAGCACTTCAATCTGTTCCTGAACAAAACGGCCCTGGGGAACGTCATGGCGCCGCTGCGCGACGTCAAAAAGATGTCTGCGGCCGAGGCCAAGGCTGTTGCTGTCCCCAACCTCGAAATGGTGGGCCTGGGGGACAAGATGGAGAACTACCCCAGCAAGCTCTCCGGCGGCCAGAAGCAGCGGGTGGCCATTGCCCGGGCCCTTGCCATGAATCCCAGTGTCATGCTCTTCGATGAGCCGACTTCCGCATTGGATCCGGAGCTTGTGGGCGAGGTTCTTGCGGTCATCAAAAAGATCGCCCAGCAGGGAACCACGATGGTGATCGTCACCCATGAGATGCAGTTCGCGCGGGATATCGCTGACCGCATCGTCGTCATGGACCAGGGGGTCATTGTGGAAGAGGGGCCGCCCAGCCGTATTTTCACTGCACCGCAGCATCCGAAGACGCAGGCGCTGCTGAGCCGCTCGGGGATCCTTCCGGGGTGAGTTTGAGCGCCCCGGCGCGCCGCCCGCCCTAGGATGAAGGGGATGACCACCACACGCCCCGCCGCCTTCAGCCTCCGCAGCATCGCCGTTCCCGCCTTCGGCCCGGCCCTGTTGTTCAGCATCGGCGAGGGTGCCATCCTGCCCGTGGTGGCACTGTCCGCCCGCGGCCTCGGCGCCTCGGTGGCCGTCGCCGCCCTGGTGGTCACGCTGATCGGCCTCGGCTCCTGGTTCTTCAACCTCCCGGCCTCGCTCATCACGCTGAAGTTCGGTGAGCGCTGGGCCATCGTCGGCGCCGCGGCGGCCAGCGCCGCCGCCCTCGCCGCCGCGGCCCTGGCGCCGCTGCTGCCCGGCGGGCTCTGGCTGCTCGCTGGTGCGATGCTCGTCGTCGGGATGGCCGCGAGCGTCTTCAGCCTGGCCCGGCAGAAATACCTGACCGAGGCGGTACCGGTGATCCTCCGGGCGCGGGCGCTGTCCACGCTCGGCGGCGTCAACCGGATCGGCGTCTTCATCGGGCCCTTCATCGGCGCGGCCGTGATGCAGTTCGCCGGCATCACCGGCGCCTACTGGGTCGGCGTCGTCGCCATGGTGGCGGCCGCGGCCCTATCGGTGACCATCCCGGACCTCGTGGCCAAACCCGCGCCCGACGACGGCGTCCCCGTTCCGCAGGCGACCCTGCGCAGCGTCGCCGTCTCCCACGCCGGGGTCTTCCTGAGCGTCGGCATGGGCGTGCTGCTGCTCAGCGCGCTGCGCGCGTCCCGGCAGGTGGTGATCCCGCTCTGGGCCGAACACCTCGGGATGGACGCGACGCAGGCCTCGCTGATCTACGGGCTCTCCGGCGCCATCGACATGCTGGTCTTCTATCCGGCCGGCCGGCTGATGGACCGCAAGGGCCGGCAATGGGTGGCCATTCCCTCGACCCTCATCATGGGCGCGGCGATGCTGCTGATCCCGCTCAGCACCGGCTTCGTGGGCCTGCTGCTCGGGGCGCTGCTGATCGGCTTCGGCAACGGCATTAGCTCGGGCCTGAACATGACCCTGGGGGCCGACTTCTCACCCGACAACGGCCGCGGCCAGTTCCTGGGGATCTGGCGGTTCATGGCCGACGCCGGGGCCACCGGCGGGCCGGTTCTGCTCTCAGCCGTGACCGCCGTGGCCTCGCTCGGGGCCGGGGTGGCCGCCACCGGAGTCCTCGGGTTCGCGGCCGCCGCGGTCTTCGCCGTCACGATCCCGCGGCTGAAGCTCCGGCGCAACTACTGACGGATCCGGCACCCGCTTTGCGATCTCTTTGACCACGAAAGCCGCGTCCCGGTCCACGCCGCCGATCAGGCCCGAGGTGAGGGCGTACTGGAAGGGCATGCCGACGAAGTAGAGCCCGGGCATCCCGGGGACGGCGCCCCTGATCGTTTCCGGCCAGCCCGACGCCGCCAGTTCCAGCCCGTCGATCCAGTCCAGGTCCGGGCGGTAGCCGGTGGCCCAGATGACGGTCCGCACCCTGGCGGGGCCCCCGCCGTCGAACGTGCCGCCGGCGGGGCTGCCGCCGTCGAAAGCGGGCTGGCCGTCCGCGGTGCCGGTGAGTCGCGGCACCCGGACCACCCCGGCGCGGTCCAGGTCCTTCGTGGAGATCCGGATCAGGGGTGCGCCGCGCTGGTGGAAGCTCGCCGCGACCTTGCGCCCGACCGGGGTGCGCAGCGTCAGGACCGAATGGATGAACCGCCAGTAGGCCCCGCCGGCGTAGCGGAGCACCGGGTCGGGGATGTGTGGGGTGGGCCGGCCCGACAGGAGCACCCGGTGGCTGGCCGCGAGCTCGAGGGCGATTTCCGAGCCGGAGGTTCCGGCGCCGACCACCAGCACGTCGCCGTCGGGGATGTCGGCCGGGCTGCGGTACTGGGAGGTGTGGAGCTGGTGGATGGCGGGGTTCTGCCCGGCGGCGGCGTCCGGAATGCGGGGGATTGCGTTGGCTCCGGTGGCCACGATGACGTTGCGCGCCCGCACGGTGCCGGCCGGGGTGTCGAGGGTGAAGCCCGCGCCGGACCGGGTGAGGCCCTCCCCGCGGACGCCCGTCCGGATCGGCAGGCTGAAGCGGGCCGCGTAGCTTTCGAGGTAGTCGGCGAACTCCTCCTTGCCGGGGAAGGTGTTCCTTGTCCCCGGGAAGGGCAGGCCGGGGAGGTTGTCGTGCTGGGCGGGGGTGAACAGTTGGAGGGAGTCCCAGCGGCGGCGCCAGACGTCGCCCACCCGGGGGGCGCTCTCGAGGATCTCGAATCGCAGCCTCGTCCGGGCGAGGTGGTAGCCGGCGGCGAGGCCGGACTGTCCCGCGCCGATCACCAGGGCATCAAGCTGCTGGCTGTTCTGGTTCATGGTCGGCTCCTTGCTGAGAGCATCCTTTTCCTTACTCACTAGAATACCGTTCTAGTGAGTGGAGCGATAGTCTAATTTTATGGAGAAAACGACGCGCCGGACGATCCAGGCGGCCGGCACCCGGGACGCCATTATCGAGGCGGCCGGCCGGCTGTTCGCCGCCGACGGGTACGTCCGCACCACCATCGACGGGATCGCCGCGGAGGCCGGGGTGGCTGTCCAGACGGTCTACAACTCGGTGGGGAACAAGGCCGCGCTGCTCTCGGCCGTGCTGGACAGTGCCGCGGCGGGGCCCGGGGCGCAGTCCGGCGTGCTGGACTTCATGCGGGAGCGCACCCGGCAGGCCGCCGACTTCGATGCGCTGATCAACATGCTGGCGGACTGGTTTGTGGTGGTTCATCCGCGCACCGCCGGGATCACCGCCGTCATTGCCCAGGCCGCAGCCGTGGATGAATCGGCGGCGCAGCTGGAGAAGGACCGCGGGCAGCAGCGGCTGAAGCGCTACGAGGAGGCCGCCGCCGCCGTGCGGGCGCGCGGCGGGCTCAGTTCCGGAATGTCCGATGCCGAGGGGGCCGCTGCCATCTGGTCGCTCGGCCATCCCCGGGTTTACCGGGAGCTGGTGCAGGACGCCGGCTGGTCCGTGCCGGCCTACCGGGCGTGGATCGCCAAGGCGCTGGCCGCGGCGCTCGCGTAGGGCGAGGGCCGGCGTGGGTAGAAAATGATTCCTATGAGGATAGAACTGCTCCACATCGACGGGTGCCCCAACACCGCTCAAGCACAGGAGCGTCTGGAATCTGCGCTGACCGCCCTGGGACACGGCGACCTTCCGGTGAATTTGCGGCTCCTGGAGTCCGCGTCGGAGATCGCAGGCACCGGATTCGCGGGTTCCCCCACGATCACCGTCAACGGGGCCGACATCTTCCCGGCCGGCGCGCCCGCAGGCGACCTGGCCTGCCGGATCTACGAGACGCCGGACGGACTGGCGGGCCTGCCCACCCTCAACCAGATAACCGCAGCGCTCAAGCACCACGGACTCTGACGCCACCGCCAGCTGCTCCTGCCGTGTCAGCGCTGCGGCACGGCGCCGCCCGAGCGCTGGATCGCCGCGGCAAAGACCGGCAGGGCCCGCCGGAGCATGTCCTCGGACGCGGTGAGCGAGATCCGGAAATAGCCCGGGGTCTCGAACAGCGTGCCCGGCAGCACAAAAACGTCCTGGGCCTCGAGGGCGGCGGTGAACTGCTCGTCGTCGTCGGCCGGGGTGCGGACGAACAGGTAGAACGAGCCCTCCGGCAGCGGCAGCTGGTAGCCCATCCCGGTCAGCGCCTCCACCATCAGGTCCCGTTTGCGCTGCAGCTCCCCGACGTCGATCGAGAACTGTTCCAGCCGCGGCAGCGCATGCTGCAGCAGGGCGTTCGGGTAGATCCAGCCCATCGCCATCTGCAGGGCGCTGATCGCCTCCCGCAGCGGGCCGCGGTCCGGCATGGTGGGCGGCAGGGCCAGGTAGCCGATCCGCTGCCCGGGCGCCAGATGGGTTTTGCCGTACGAGTAGGCCAGCAGCGTGTACGGATAGTATTCGGCCGGGCTGTGGAACCGGGCGCCGTCGTAGGTGATCCGGTTGTAGGCCTCGTCGGAGAGCAGGTAAACGCGCCGCCCGTTGCTGCGCGAGGCCCCTTCGAGCATGTCGGCCAGGTCCTTCAGCAGCGCGGGCGGGTAGATCCGGCCGGTCGGATTGTTCGGCGTGTTCACGATCACCACCCGGGTGCGCGGCGTGATGGCCGCCCCCAGTGCCGCCAGGTCGACGTCGAACGTCTCGGCGTCGCAGCGGATCTTGACCGGCACCAGCCCGGCCTCGATCGACAGCAGTTCATAGAAGAACCAGGGCGGCAGGGTGAAGATGACCTCGTCCCCGGGGTCCGCGACCGCCTTCAGTGCCAGCGGGATCGCGGTGAAGCCGCCCGTGGTGAGGTGGACGTCCGCCGGTTCGAAGGGCATGCCCAGCAGGCGCTGCAGGGACGCCGCCGCCGCGGCCTGCGCCTCCGGCTCGTTGGTCTTGTAGGCAAACCACCGCTCGTTCCGGGGCGTCAGCGCGTCCGCGAGGGCCTCGACGTATGCCGCGGGCGGCATCTGGTGCGGGTTGCCCAGGGCCAGGTCGCAGATCCCCGGCTCGTGCTGGCGCCGGGCGTAGACCGAGTCGCGGAGGAAGGTGTTGATCCGCTGTTGCGACGGGACGGACGCGAGTGTGGTGGCGCGCCGTGAAACCGGAGAATCAGTGCTCATGACAGTCCTCGAGAGGTGGCAGCTTGACCGTATGGACGGGGACAACGCGCTGCTGAGCCAGTGGCTGTGCGGGACTAATTCTGGCCCTCGGCGGGCCGGATGTAAACGGCGTACGGGCGGGCGGTTCAGCGGCCGTATTAGGATCTGGCCATGGGAGACGGACAGAACGACAGGACATTCTTTGACAGGCTCCGGGTCGTCGGCCAGCAGGGGGAGGTGCTGGCCTTTATGCGAAACCTGAGGCTGGAGACCCAGAAAAAGGCCCCGCCCGAAAGAGCCGCCATGGTGAAGGATCAGTACGAGCGCGAGCGGGCACGCGTGCTTCAGTGGCTGAGAAGGACCGACAGTCCGGGCTGGTGGGACGGCGCCAGCGAACAGGACGTTTTCGACGTTTTCGGGGTCTCCTCCACCTGGAAGGACGATTCTGCTGCGGCCGCCGCGGCCGACCGGCGGATCCGCCAGGGGATCCGGCACAAGTACGGAGTCAATGCCGTGGCGCTGGACACCACGCCTCCCAGGGATGCCGAGGCACGCTGATGCCGGCCGGATCCGGGAGCGTGAATCCGGTCATCCCTGCCGCCTGGGAGGCCATGGTTATTGTTGCGGTCGCCTTTATTGCCGCACTGTTCATCGGCGCGCTGATCAGCATCGCCCGGAGCAGGAACCACACGCCGGCCGGCGCCGCGCTCTGGGTCCTGGCCGTGGCGGCGCTGCCGGTTCTCGGGCCGGTGCTCTGGTTCCTCACGGGACGGACGCCGTCGCGGCCAGGACGGCCGGGTTCCCCCTGACGGCCCGGGGCAGGGCGGGCTGACCTGTTGGAGCTCCTGTGTCACGGCTCAGCGGCGGGGTGCGCTCCGCCGTCGTGCCGCATGCCCGAACAGCCACACGCCGGTGACCGTGGCGAGGTAGCCGGCGATGACGATCAGCGCGGTTCCGGCCCAGAAATAGTGCGTGGTGCCGTCCGCCAGGCCCGCTCCGGACGCAACGCTCAGCAGCGAAAAGGCGGCCACCGCGGCGGCGGCGAGCCCTGCCAATAGCGGCAGCAACAGCCACAGCCGTGCGGAGGCCCAGTGTGCCCCGTAGCCGTCCCAGACGTTCCAGCGCGGGCCCTTGCGGATGATCAGCCAGCCCGCCGGCAGCATAAACACCGCCACGACCAGGAACGCCGCGACGACGTCGGCGGGCCGGTGCCACTGGTTGATCAGGGTGGACACGCCGGTGGCGACGGCGAAGCTGCCGCCCAGGAAACCGGCCAGCGGCCGCCAGCGCGGGGAGACCATCAGGAACACCGCCGCCGCGGCCGAGGCCGCCAGGGTGGTGTGTCCGGAGGGCAGCGAGTTCAGCACCAGCGTCTCGACTCCGCGGTAGGGCCGGACCGGGACGATGTCCTTCAGGATCTGGGTGGCCACGTTGGCGCCCACACAGGCCGCCACGGCGATCCCCGCGGCCGTCCAGCGCCGCTTCAGCACGGTGACCACCAGGACCACAATCGTGGCGATCAGCAGCGACACTGCGGGCAGCCAGTCCAGGAGCTTGTTGGCGGCCTTGCCGGCGGTGCCGTGGATTTCGACGGCCTCCACGAGGGCCGATTCGTCGATGAACTGGCCCGTGGTGGTGCGGACAAAGAAGTAGTAGGTCGCCGCCAGCGCGGCCATGCTGCCGAGGGTGGCCAGCGCGAACAGGAACCCGGTGCCGCGGCCCTGGCGGCCGGCGTCGTCCGGGGCACGGTCAGGGAGAGGCTGCGGGTATTCCGGAGCCGGGGGTGTGCTGGTGCGCTGCTGCCGAAAACTCATCAGTATCAGGTTCCCACAGAACCCTGCGAACTCTCTGGGGGCATCCGGCTGGGGGCATCCGGCGGGCAGATCAGGGCGGATGCCGGGAGCGCATTCACCCTGATCTGCCCGGCGGGCGGCCGCTCCGCCCGCGGCGCGGGTAGTGTTTTGCCCATGGACACCGCGGCGCAGCATCCGGACCCAGCCTTCCCCCGCTTCCATCCGCGGCCCGCGCAAGGCTGGATCAACGACCCCAACGGCCTGAGCTACATCGGCGGCCGCTACCACGTGTTCTTCCAGTACAACCCGGACTCGGCCCGGCACCGGAGCATCTGCTGGGGGCACCTGAGTTCCCCCGACCTGGTCCGCTGGGACGAGGAACCGGTGGCGCTGACGCCCCAGCCCGGCGGCCCCGACGCGCTCGGCTGCTGGTCCGGGGTCGTGACCGACGACGGCGGCGTCCCCACCGCCGCGTACTCCGGCGTCGACACCGTGGGCGGCCACTCCCGCGTGGTCCTGGCCCGGTCGGACAAGTCCCTGCGCAGCTGGACCCAGGACGGGCACGCCGCGGCCGAGGTTCCCCCGGACCCGCAGATCACGGCCGTCCGGGACCCGTTCCTCTTCAGCTTCCAGGGCCGCCGCTTCGCGCTGCAGGGCGCCGGGCTCGCCTCCGGCCACGCCGCCGTGCTGCTCTACAGCGTGGAGGACCTGCAGCGGTGGCGGTACGAGGGGATCTGGTGCAGCACCGAGGACCCGCTCGCTGCCCGGCACCTGCCCGCCGAGATCTGGGAGTGCCCGCAGCTGGTCCGCGTCCCGGATTCCTCCGGGGCCGAAACCTGGGTGCTGATGGCCTCGCTCTGGCTCGCCGCGGATGAGCATGACCACCCCAACGGCGTCGGCTACCTGCTCGGCTCGCTGGTGCCGAACGGCTCCGGGCTGCCGGTGTTCACCCCGGCGTCGGGCGGGAAGGCCGACCTGGGGCGGGATTTCTACGCCCCGCAGCTCCTTGCGCTGCCGGACCGGGCGCTGCTCTGGGGCTGGTCCGGTGAGCCGGAGGCCGGCGAGGACCGTCCCGGCCGCAGCCAGGATCAGATCGACGCCGCCGGCTGGGCCGGGATCCTGACCTTCCCGCGGCAGCTGTCCGTGCACGGCGGGGTCCTCGCGGTCGAGCCTGCCCCCGAACTCGTTGCGTACCGCGGCGACCGGCTGCACCACGGCGCCGCGGGCACGTTCACTGTTCCGCCGGAGTCGGAGGTCCGGGTCGCCGGGGGAGAGGGCACCCTGCGGCTGGTCCTGGTCTCGGCCGGCCAGCGGCGGACCGTGTTTGCGGACACCGTTGCCGGCGGCGATGAGCTGCGGATCTTCGTTGATGCCTCGATCGTGGAGGTCTACCGCCACGGCTCGGTGCCCACGACCCTGCGCGCCTACCCCGGCCCCGGCGAGGAGTGGCAGCTCGAACTGCCGCACGGCGCCGCGGCGGACGTCTGGCAGCTCAGGCACCCGGACCGGGCGGAAGCCTAGGAGCCTGGGTTGAGCCTGCGGGCAGCGCGGGCCGCGTGAGCGGAGCGGGCGGGCGCGTCACCGGCACCCCCGCGCCGGACATGCCCCGCCCCTGCGCCCAGCAGCGGACATAATCCCAGCATGTCTACTCCTGGGCGCGCTGACGGGGCATGTCCGCAACGTTCGGCAGGCCGCGGGCGGGACATGCCCAGTCCTCCGGAGCCCGGGTGGGTGAATAGCGCGGGCATGTCACAGGAGCCGAGCGCCAGACCCGATATGCGAGGATGTTTCGGTGACTTCTCCCGCCCCCGCCCCGCTCCGCAGCTCAAGCGGCCGCCGGCACGTGGGGCTGGCTGCCCTGGTCTTCCCTGTGATAATCGGGATGGCCGCGTGTTCGACGCCTGCCCCGACGGTGTCTTCCAGTTCCGCCGGTTCGGCAGGCGCGGCTAGCGTCACGCCGGCACCGGATGGCCAGGCAACTCCCGCCGTCTCGCCGTCCGGTGCCGCCGCTCCGTCCGCCTTCTCACAATCCGTAACCGCAGCCCTGCAGGCCCTGCTGGCGTCCTCGCCGCAGCCCAGCACGGCGCAGGTCCGCGAAAGCCTTACCGCTGCGGGGTTCGCCCCGGCGGCGGTGGAGGTCTCGGCGTCGCGCACCCCCACCGGACTGGCCGCCGACGCCGTCGAGGTCGGGATCCTGGGCGACAACGAATGTGTGATGGCGCAGCTCCGGGCCGGAACTGTGGCAACGTCGGTCCTGCCGGTTCTTCCGAACGGGCGATGCTTCGTCGGCAGCGTCCAGCGGTAGACAAGGAGTGGCATGTCGAAGGTACTGAACCGCCGCGCCGGGACTGCGCAGGAAACCCGCCCCGCCCGTCGAAACCCCACCCGCCGGGGGCGCTCGCTGATGGCCGTCCAGGTTATCGGCGAACTGCTGATCACCCTCGGCATGATTGCCGTCCTCTTCGTCGCCTGGCAGCTGTGGTGGACAAACGTCGAGGCGGACGCGGCCCAGGGGGCTGCCGTGAAGCAGTTCGTCCAGGAGCACCAGGCGCCCGGCACGAACGACCCGTCCGCCACGGGTACGGGTAATCCCGCGGACCCTGCGGCCGTGCCGGTCGGCACCGCACCCGCCCACGGCGAGGCGATCGGCGTCGTCTACATCCCCCGCTTCGGCGAGAACTACAGCCGGCCGATCATCGAGGGCACCAGCAGCGATGTCATCGACACCCTGGGCCTGGGCCGTTACGCGGACACGGCGATGCCCGGAGCCGTGGGGAACTTTGTGGTCGCAGGCCACCGCCAGACGCACGGCGCGGTCCTGGACAACATCCACACCCTCGTGCCCGGCGACAAAATCTACGTCCAGACCGCCGACGGGTTCTACACCTACGTCTTCCGGAACCAGGAGATCGTCCTGCCGGACCGGACCGACGTGATCGCGCCGGTCCCGGCCCAGCCCGGCGCCGTGCCGGAGCAGCGGCTCCTGACCATGACCAGCTGCAATCCCCGCTTTGGGTCCGAGGAACGCATCATCGCCTACTCGGCGTTCGATTCCTGGCAGCCGCTCAGCGCCGGGGCCCCGGAGCCCATCGCGAAGCAGCTCGCCGCGCTGCAGGGAAAGGGATAGACCGTGTACGTATGGCTTTTTCGTCAGCTTCCCGGGCCGCTCTGGCTCAGGATCCTTCTCTCGGCGCTGATCCTGGCGGGGGTGCTGTTTGTGCTGGTCGAGGTCGTGTTCCCCTGGCTGGCCGACGTCACCAACCTGACCGACGCAACCGTCGGCTTCCCGATGGTGGGCTGACCGGTGCCGTCGAGCCAGCCGGCGCAGCTCCCGGCGCTGGAGGAACTCCTCGCCGGCGCGCACGTGGTGAGCCTGCCGATGCGGGTGAAGTTCCGCGGCATCCTCCAGCGCGAGGCCCTGCTGCTGGAAGGCCCGCTGGGCTGGGGGGAATTCTGCCCCTTCCCGGAGTACGGCGACCCGGAAGCCTCCCGCTGGCTCGCCGCCGCCATCGAGGCCGGCTGGCAGGGCTTCCCGGAGCCGCTGCGTTCGCTGATTCCGGTGAACGCCACCATCCCCGCCATCGCCGCGGACCGGGTCCCGGAGATCCTGGCCCGCTTCGGCAGGGTGGACGCGGTCAAGATCAAGGTGGCCGAGCCCGGGCAGAGCCTCGAGGACGACGCCGCCCGCGTCGCCGCGGTCCGTGCGGCGCTGCCGGACGCCGCGATCCGGGTGGACGCGAACGGCGGCTGGGACGTCCCTACCGCCGTCGCGGCACTGACCCGGCTCGCCGCCGTCGGGCTCGAATACGCCGAACAGCCGGTGCCGGACATCGCCGGCCTCGCCGAGGTCCGCCGCCGGCTGCGCGCCGCCGGGACACCGGTGCTGATCGCCGCGGACGAAAGCGTGCGCAAGGAGGACGACCCGCTCAAGGTGGCCCGCGCCGGCGCCGCGGACCTGATCGTTGTGAAGGTGGCACCGCTCGGGGGAGTGAGGCGCGCCCTGGACATCGTGGCGCAGGCCGGGCTCCCCGCCGTCGTCAGCTCCGCGTTGGACACCTCGGTGGGGATCCGCGCCGGACTGGCGCTCGCCGCCGCGCTGCCCGAGCTGCCGTATGCCTGCGGGCTGGGCACCGTGTCCCTGCTCGCCGCCGATGTTACGCGGGACTCCCTGGTCCCCGACGACGGCGCCATCCGGGTCCGCGAGGTGGCCGCGGATCCGGAGCTGCTGGCCGAATATGCGGCCTCACCGGAGCGCCGCGACTGGTGGCTGGAGCGGCTGCGCCGGGTCCACGCGGTGCTGGCTGCGGGCCGCTGACGTGCGTGGTTGATAGTAAAGTGGACGCGGATGCGGCGAAGTGGCCGACGAAAATAGCTTTGGAGCGGACGATTCGTGATGACCTCGGTACCCCGGCAAGTTGACGAGCTGGCCCAGGCCCAGCCTGCGGAGGACCCTGGGGTGACCCGGAAAGACGGGCTGCTCCGGATCGTGCAGGGCCTGCGGCGGGTGGACACGGGCACCTATGCGCTGCGCATCCGCCTGGCCGAGAAGCTGGGGATCGGCACGATCGACATCAACGCGATGGCCTTCGTGGGCGAGGTGGACGGCCTCACCCCCAGGGACCTGGGCAAGGCGCTGAACATCACCACCGGGTCGATCACCGCGATGGTGGACCGGCTGGAATCCAAGGGCTTTATGGTGCGCAAGCCCAACCCCACGGACCGGCGCAGCGTGCTGCTGCACCTGAGCCCGGAAGGCACCGACGCGATGCAGTGGGCCAACGACCATTTCGCCGCAGCCGCCGCGGCCCTGCTCCAGGGTTCCTCCGCTGAGAGCATCGTGGACATCGCCGAATTCCTCGAGGGCATCGGCCAGCGGCTGATGGCCGCCGCCAGCGCCCCGGAACCCAGCGCCCCGGAAGACACGGACAGCTAAACGCCCACTTCCCCCCGGACGCTCCCGCACGTTTGGCGGGTTCCGGGAGGACGCTCCCGCACGTTTGGCGGCTTCCGGACCGACGCTCCCTCACGTTTGGCGCCCCGGGAGTTCATCCGGACTTCACGTGAGAGTCGACTCCGCGTCGTCCGCGGCTGGAACGGTGGGGAGGCCCCCAAACCACCCCGTGGAAGGTCTCTCCATGTCTGTCTCCTCCGGACGCAAGTTCTCCCTGCTCCCGATGCTCGGCCATACCAAAGGCAAGCGAAGCGCCGTCACCTGCGCGCTCAAGTGCGACAACGCCTGCACCGGCGAGGTCTGCAACACCAGCTCCAACAGCTACTTCCGCGACATCGCCTCCGCCACGATGTCCCGCCGCGCCGCCCTCGGCTTCGGCGCCGCCGGTGCGCTCGCCGTCGCGTTCGGCGGATCCCTGGCCTCAGCGGAGTCCGCAGCGGCCGGCGGTCCCGGACTGTCCGCGGCAGCCAAGAATGGCTACGGCGCCTCCAAGCTGCAGTTCACGGCCATCGCCCCGGTGGATGCCGCCGTCGACGCCGTCACCGTCCCGGCAGGCTTCACCTGGCAGCCCGTGATCCGCTGGGGTGACCCGATGTTCAACGATGCCCCGGACTTCGACCTCGGCAACCAGAGCGCCGCCGCCCAGGCCCGGCAGTTCGGCTACAACAACGACTACACGGACATCCTCGAGATCCCCGGCAGCAAGGGCCGCCGCGCGGTGCTCTTCGCCAACCACGAATACACCAACGAGACCATCATGTTCCCGGCCTCGATGCCCGCCGCCGACGTCCGGGAGATCGGCGCCGCCGCGCACGGGCTCTCCGTCGTCGAGCTCGAGCGCCAGAACAAGAACGCACCGTGGTCCTACGTCAAGGGCGCCAAGCTGAACCGCCGCTACCTCAACGACACCGCCTACGAGCTCACCGGTCCGGCGGCCGGCTCGGCGCTGGTCCGCACGGCGGCGGACCCTTCCGGCCGCACCATCCTCGGCACGCTCGGCAACTGCGCCGGCGGCACCACCCCCTGGGGCACCATCCTCTCCGGCGAGGAAAACTTCAACGGGTACTTCGCCGCGCCCGGCCTCTCGGCCGAGGACAAACGCTACGGCCTCACCAGCAAGCCCACGGCCCGCGGCTGGGAACTCGATGACCCGCGCTTCGACACCCGCAATCCCGACTTCGCCAACGAGGCCAACCGCTTCGGCTGGATCGTGGAGGTCGACCCCTTCGATCCGACGTCGACCCCGAAGAAACACTCCTCACTGGGCCGCTTCAAGCACGAGGGCGCCAACGTGATCGTGGCCGAGTCCGGCCATGTGGTGGCCTACTCGGGCGACGACGAGCGCTTCGACTACCTCTACAAGTTCGTCTCGAAGGAGAAGTACCGCGAGGGCGACCGCAAGCACAACATGACCCTGCTCTCCGCCGGCGACCTCTACGTGGCCCGCTTCACCGGCAGTTCACCGGCCTTCGAGATCACCGGCACCGGTGCAGTCCCGGCCGACGGCGGCTTCGACGGCACCGGCGAATGGCTGCCCCTGGTGGTCGGCGGGAAGTCGGCCGTGCCCGGGATGTCCGTCGAGGAGGTGCTGGTGTACACCCGCCTGGCTGCGGACAAGGTCGGCCCCACCAAGATGGACCGCTGCGAGGACGTTGAGCCCAGCCTGCACACGGGCAAGGTCTACGTCGCCTGCACCAACAACTCGGATCGCGGCAAGATCGGCAAGGAAGGCGCCACCGAGGTCAACCCCCGCAAAGCCAACCGCGACGGCCACATCGTGGAAATCACCGAGACCGGCGACCAGACCTCCACGGCGTTCACCTGGAACCTGCTGATGGTCTGCGGCGATCCCGCCTCCGGGGACGTGACGTACTTCTCCGGCTTCCCGGTGGACCAGGTCTCGCCGATCTCCTGCCCGGACAACCTCGCGTTCGACTCGGTCGGCAACCTCTGGATCTCCACCGACGGCGCACCCTCCGGCATCGGCAAGGCCGACGGGCTGTTCAAGGTCACCCTGGACGGCGCCGAGCGCGGCCGCGTGGAGCAGTTCCTCGCCGTCCCGCGCGACGGTGAAACCTGCGGGCCCATCATCCACGACGAGGAACGCACCGTGTTCGTCTCCGTGCAGCACCCGGGCGAGGACGGCACCTTCGACGCGCAGCTGTCCTTCTTCCCGGACTACGTTCCGTCCGGTACGACGCCGGCCCGGGGCCAGGCCCGCGCTCCGCGCCCCTCGGTGGTCCAGGTCTTCCGCACCGACGCCTGACCCCACCCCTCCACCGGGCGCTCCCTCACTTTTGGCGCGTTCCGGGGCGACGCTCCCGCAGCTTTGGCGGGTTTCAAGCCGACGCCCCCTCACGTTCCGCAGTCCGACCGCGGGACGTGAGGGGGCGTCTGGTCGCTCGAACCCACGTGACGGCAGGTGCTTCCGACGGCGGACCAAGTACGGGTTCTGTCCAAACACGCGTGCACGCCACTCCTGCCGTCAAAGGGTTATGTCCGTATTCTGCGCTTATTCGGGCAATTGGACTGCGTGGGGGAGTGTTTGACGTGGAGATCACAAGGAGGACCCTGTTTGAGGCCAGCGCTGCGGCGGGCGTCGGTGTGTTTCTGGCGCCGGCCATCACCTCGACAGCCGCTGCGGCCGTTCTGCCGGGTGTCACGCCCTTCACCGAGCAACTGCCAACGCTGGCGCAACTGGGCGTCATCGATGCCACGGGCGGTGGCAGCGCAACCATCGAGATGGTCAACGCAACCCATCAATTCCACAGTGCGATGACCGCGACACCGACGTTTGCCTACCGGGGCGGTACCGTCTCGCAGAACTACCTCGGCTCCGTCATCGTGGCGAAGCAGGGTGTTCCCTTCGACCTGACAATGGTAAATAGTCTCGGCGCACACCCGCTGGCTTCCGCCATCGACTACGAACTGGCCGGCGCCGTCGCGGCCGACGCCACCGGACCACGGGCCTCCGTCCACCTGCACGGCGGGAACACCAGCCCGGGAAACGACGGCGACCCAACCGACACGTTCGCGGCTGGCGCGTCCAAGACCTACCGCTACGAGAACTCGCAGGAGGCTTCCGGTCTCTGGTATCACGATCATGCCCTGGGGATCACCCGGCTAAACGTGTACGCGGGACTTGCCGGCGGCTATCTGGTTCGCAACGGTGACGATCCCGGCGATGGCACCACCGGCCTGCCCCCGGCCCCGTTCGAGGAGCCACTGATCATCCAGGACCGCATGTTCAACGGCGACGGCACCTTCCTCTACCCGCCGAACGAGAATCCCGGGACAGCCAGCCGGCCGTGGGCACCCGAATTCTTTGGCGACGTGGCAACGGTCAACGGCAAGGCGTGGCCGAACCTCGACGTCGCCCGGGGCAAGTACCGGTTCCGCGTCTACAACGGGTCGAATGCCCGTTTCTACAATCTCAAGCTCAAGTCGGCCGGTCAGGCCAACACGTTCTTCCAGATCGGCTCGGATGGTGGCCTGCTCAACGCTCCCGTTCCCCTGAGAACGCTGTTGCTCGGCCCCGGTGAACGGGCCGACATCGTGATCGACTTCGCCGGGCTGACACCGGGCGCCAAGGTCGTTCTCACTAACGACGCCCGTGTGCCGTTCCCCGGGGGTGCGCGCGCAGTCAGGCGAGGCGGTTCGCCCCTGCCTCAGATCATGCAGTTCTCGGTGACAAGTGCACCCGGGTGGACAGAACCGCTGCCTGCAACGCTGCGGGCCGTGCCCATCACGCCGCTGGCCGCCGCGGCCCGGCCGGTGGCAGCCGTCCGAACCATGACGATGGTCGAAAACCTCAACACGTTGGGTTCCCCGCTCATGGCTTTGCTGAACAACAGGACCTTTGAGGCCCCGGGCGCGGCCACAACCGTCGGCACAAACGCCCTGGAACAGTGGGACCTGGTCAACACCACCGTGGACGCTCACCCGATCCACCTGCACTTCACCCAGTTCCAGGTGCTCAATAGGCAGAAGTTCGACTCTGCGGGCTACCTGGCCGCCAATTACGGGCCGCAGCCGTTGGCGCCCGACGGCGGCTCCTTCCCGCCACCAGCCGTTGCCGCGTTCCTGCGAGGGGTTCCGCAGGTGCCGCCCGCCAACGAACGGGGGTGGAAGGACGCCGTCATCGCCATGCCGGGGGAGGTCACCCGAATCGTTGTACCCTTCGGCGCGAACGCGGGCGGCTCCGTGACCGCTTTCCAGACCTCGTTCACCGGGCCCTACGTGTGGCACTGCCATATCCTCGAGCACGAGGACAACGACATGATGGCGCGCTACGTCATCGCCTAGACACCACGCCTGCCCGTACTTCACACGAAGCAACGCGGGGTCAGATCCGGCCCATGTTGGGGCCCCGGACCGGCGATATCTGACCCCGCGTTGCTTCTTGGGCGCGGTGCTCCTTCATGTTTCGCTGTTCGGGGGCCGGACGTGAGGGAGCGTCCGCTGTGGGGTATGACCGCACAAGTCCCCCGGACTTGACTGATACCCCCTAGGGGTATAGTTTCGGGATTACCGGAAAGAGTCGTCACGGCCGCCGTCCCAGGGCAGGCCCGAACGCGCTGAAGGTCTTCCTCCGCGGTTCAGCGGAGCGCCATCTCGAGTGACCTGACGCTTCCGGACTCCACGGAAAACCCGCCATCCGTGTTGAGGAGACCCGCGTTATCATGACCGAGCATGCACACCACCACCACGGGGCCACAACGGCCGAGCAGGTCAAGGACCCCGTCTGCGGGATGACCGTCGACCCGCAAACCACCGAACACCACACCGAACACCAGGGACGGCAGTACTACTTCTGTTCGGCCGGGTGCCTGGGCAAGTTCGTGGCGGATCCGGGCTCGTATCTGCCCGGCGCAGGTGAGTCAGACGCCGTCGCACCCGCCGTCGTCGCGCCGGCGGAGGACGCCGGGCTCGAGTACACCTGCCCGATGCACCCTGAAATCCGGCAGGCTGGCCCCGGTTCCTGCCCGATCTGCGGGATGGCCCTGGAGCCGGTGGTCGTCACTGCCGGCAGCGGACCCAACCCCGAACTGGCCTACATGAGCCGGCGGTTCTGGATCGGCCTGGCCCTGACCATCCCGGTCCTCATCCTGGAGATGGGCGGGCACCTCTTCCCGGCGCTGCACCACGTTGTGCCGCCGTGGCTCTCCGCCTGGATCCAGTTCTTCCTGGCCACCCCCGTCGTCCTGTGGGCCGGCTGGCCCTTCTTCGTCCGCGGCTGGGCCTCGTTCCGGACCATGCAGCTGAACATGTTCACGCTGATCGCGATCGGCACCGGCGTCGCCTGGCTCTACAGCGTGGCCGCCATCTTCGTGCCCTCAGCCTTTCCCGACGCATTCCGGGGCATGGGCGGCAGCGTCGATGTCTACTTCGAGGCCGCCGCGGTCATTGTGGTCCTGGTCCTGCTCGGTCAGGTGCTCGAGCTGCGCGCCCGGGAGCAGACCTCCGGCGCCATCAAGGCGCTGCTGGACCTGACGCCCAAGACCGCGCGGCGGATCGGGACCGACGACGTCGAGCAGGAAGTCCCGCTCGGCCAGCTGCAGGTCGGCGACCGGGTCCGCGTCCGGCCCGGGGAGAAGGTCCCGGTCGACGGCGAGGTCGTGGACGGGCGCTCCACGCTCGATGAATCCCTCGTCACCGGCGAATCGATGCCCGTGACCAAACACGCCGGGGACCACGTCGTCGGCGGCACGCTGAACCAGACCGGGGCGCTGGTGATCAGCGCCCAGAAGCTGGGCAGCGACTCCATGCTGGCCCGCATCGTGGCCATGGTCGCCGCCGCCCAGCGGTCCCGGGCCCCGATCCAGGGACTGGCCGACAAGGTCGCGTCCTGGTTCGTTCCCATCGTCGTCCTCATCGCCGTGGCTTCCTTCATCATCTGGGCAGTGGTCGGACCCGAACCCCGGATGGCCCACGGCCTGATCGTGGCCGTGTCCGTGCTGATCATCGCCTGCCCGTGTGCCCTCGGCCTGGCCACACCGATGTCGATCATGGTCGGCGTCGGGCGCGGTGCGGGACTGGGCGTGCTGATCAAGAACGCCGAAGCCCTCGAACGGATGGAAAAGGTCGACACGCTCGTCGTCGACAAGACCGGAACCCTGACGGAGGGACGTCCCTCCGTCACCGGGATCGTCACGGCCGACGGCTTCGCGGAACAGGACGTGCTGCGCCTGACCGCCGCCGTCGAGCAGGCCTCCGAGCACCCCCTCGGCGTGGCCATCATCGAAGCCGCCCAGCGCGCCGGGATCACGATTCCCCCGGTCGAGGGCTTCGAGTCGCCGCTGGGCAAGGGTGTCTCCGGAACAGTTGAGGGACGGCGCGTGCTGCTGGGTAGTGCGAAGTTCCTGGCCTCCGAAGGCGTGCGGACCGATGCCCTCGACGCGCGTGCCGAAGAGCTGCGGGCCGACGGTGCGACCGCCATCTTCGCGGCCATCGACGGACTGCCGGCCGCTGTGCTCGCCATCGCGGACCCGATCAAGGAAAGCACACCCGCCGCGCTGGCAGCCCTGCGGCAGGAAGGCGTCCGCGTCGTCATGCTCACCGGCGACAACCGCACCACCGCCGAAGCGGTCGCCCGGCGGCTGGGGATCACCGAGGTCGAGGCGGAGGTGCTGCCCGATCACAAGAGCGCCGTCGTGGAGCGGCTGCGCGCCGAAGGCCGGATTGTGGCCATGGCCGGCGACGGCGTCAACGACGCCCCCGCCCTGGCCGCGGCCGACGTCGGCATCGCCATGGGTTCCGGGACTGATGTGGCGATCGAAAGCGCTGGGATCACGCTGCTGAAGGGGGACCTGACCGGAATCGTGAGGGCCAGGAAGCTCTCAGAAGCCACCATGGCCAACATCCGGCAGAACCTCGTGTTCGCGTTCATCTACAACGCGGCCGGGATCCCGCTCGCCGCAGGCATTCTCTACCCCGCCTTCGGCCTGCTGCTCTCGCCCATTGTCGCCGCCGCCGCGATGGCGCTGTCCTCCGTCAGTGTGATCAGCAACGCGCTGCGCCTGCGGGCCACGAAGATCTGACCGCACGGGCCGCGGGGCTCCCTGCCCCGCGGCTGGGACGATGTGGGGGCATTGCCGTTCGACGGCGGGACGTGCGGGAGCGTTTGCTCTTTAGCGGCCAGATCTGCGGGAGCGTTGGCTGTTTGACCGCCAGACGTGCGGGAGCGTTGGCCGATCCGCCACCAGAGCTGAGGGAGCGTCGGGGGAGGAGCGGAACTGATAATTTGAACAGTGTGAATAATCCGGCCGAAATGGTTGTCCCCAGAGTCCAGGCAGCAATTGCCAGCGCGTTCGGCGAAGAGTACCGCGGGACCGACCCCGTGGTCCGGCCCTCGCAGTTTGCGGACATCCAGATCAACGCCGCCATGGCACTGGCCAAGAAGGTCGGCATGGCACCGCGCGACGCCGCCGCCAGGATCGTCGAAGACCTTGACCTGGACGGGATCTGCACCGCGGTCGAGATCTCCGGACCCGGCTTCATCAACCTCACCTTCGACGGGACCTGGATCGAAGAGCTGCTCAACGCCGAGGCTCCCGGCACCCCGGCCGTGCCGGAAGCGGAAGCCCAGCGCGTCGTCGTCGACTATTCCTCCCCGAACGTCGCGAAGGAAATGCACGTCGGCCACCTGCGCACCACGGTGGTGGGCGACAGCCTCGTGAAGGTCTTCGAGGCCCTCGGCGACACCGTGATCCGGCAGAACCACATCGGCGACTGGGGCACCCCGTTCGGCATGCTGATCGAGCACTGGCTGGAGATCGGCGAGGACTCCCCGGAAGCGGCGCTGCTGGTCGATGACCCCAGCGCCTTCTACCAGGCCGCCCGCGCCAAGTTCGACGCCTCCGCCACGGATGAGGACGGCTTCGCGTCCCGCGCCCGCCTCCGCGTGGTGGCGCTGCAGGGCGGCGACGAGGAAACCTTCGCCGTCTGGCAGCGGCTCGTGGCCCAGTCCAAGCGCTACTTCAACGCCATCTACTCCATGCTCGGCATCAGCCTGACCGACGACCACATCGCCGGCGAAAGCTCCTACGACGCGCATCTTGCACAGCTGTGCCAGGAGCTCGAGGAGGGCGGCATCGCCCGGATCAGCGACGGCGCCCTGTGCACCTTCCCGGCCGGCTTCACCGGCCGCGACGGCCTGCCCATGCCGCTGATCATCCGCAAGTCCGACGGCGGCTACGGCTACGGCACCACCGACCTCGCCACCATCCGGTACCGGGTGCGCGAGCTGGAGGCCAACCGCGTCCTGTACGTCGTGGGCGCGCCGCAGAACATGCACCTGCGCATGGTCATGGCCACGGCCCGCGAAGCCGGCTGGCTGCCGGACACGGTGGAGGCCGTGCACGTGCAGATCGGCAACGTGCTGGGGGAGGACGGGAAGATCCTAAAGTCCCGCTCCGGCGCCCCGGTCAAGCTGATGGCGCTGCTCGAGGAGGCCGTGGACCGCGCCCGCGCCGTCATCGACGCCAGCCGGCCCGAGCTCACCGATGACGAGCGCGCGGTGACCGCCCGGCAGGTGGGCATCGGTGCGGTCAAGTACGCCGACCTCTCCGTGGGGCACGACACCGAATACGTCTTCGACTTCGACCGGATGCTGGCCCTGAGCGGCAACACCGGACCCTACGTGCAGTACGCCGCCGCCCGGATCCGCTCAATCCTGCGCAAGGCCGGCGTGCTGGAGCGCCACACCGCGATTGAGGTTGCCGGGAGCGAGGCCGCGGGGGCCGCCTTCGCGGGCGACGCCGGAACTCCCGCCGCGGGCACTGACGCCGCCGGAACCTCCGCTGCGGTTACCGCAGCCGGGACCGACAGCGACGGCGGCACGCCGGCGACGCGGATCGCCGTCGTCGAACCCGCCGAACGCGCCCTGGCCCTGCACCTGCTCGAGTACGGCGCCACGCTGCACAAGGTGCGCGAGGTGCTGGAGCCGCACCGGCTGTGCACCTACCTGTTCGAACTCGCCCAGCTCTTCACGTCCTTCTACGACCAGTGCCCCGTGCTGAAGTCCGAGGATTCGGTCAGGGAGTCGCGGCTGGCCCTGTGCGCGCTGGTCCTGCGCCGGCTGTCCGAGGGGCTGGACCTGCTCGGCATCGAGACGCCGGAGAGCATGTGAGCTCCCCGCGAGGCACGGCCGCCGACGGCTCCGACGCTGACCGCCCCGGCGCGGAAGACCTCCCCCCGCAGGCCCCGGGCTCTGATGCCGCGGACCCGGCCGCCCCGGGCTCTGATGCCGCGGACGGCGGGGAGCTGACCGCGCTCGATGCCGCGCGGATCGCCGTCGCCGCACTGCTGCTGGAAGGGGTCCGCTACGTGGTGGTGGCGCCCGGCTCGCGCTCCGCCCCGATGGCCTACGCCCTGGCCGAGGCCGACGCCATGGGCCGGGTCGAGCTGCTGGTCCGGGTCGATGAGCGCGACGCCGGCTTCACCGCCCTGGGCCTGGCCCTGGTCACGGGCGCGCCCGCGGCCGTCCTCACCACCTCCGGGACCGCCGTCGGCAATCTCCTGCCGGCCGTGATGGAGGCCAACCACGCCGCCGTCCCGCTGGTGGTGATCTCGGCCGACCGTCCCGTGGAACTCCGGGGGACCGGCGCCAACCAGACCACCATGCAGCTGGACCTGTTCGGCGAGCACGTCCGGTTCGCCGCCGATGTGCCCGCCGGCAGCGACCCGCGGCGCGCCGTCGAAACCGCGCTCAGCGCCGCCACCGGAGCCTTCGAGGACACCCCGCCCGGGCCCGTGCAGCTCAACCTGGCCTTCCGCGACCCGCTCGTTCCCGCCCCCGGCGACCGGCTCCCGCCCGAGTCCGGCCGCCGGGTGTACCGCGCGCCCCGCGGCCCGCTGGCCCTCGATTTCCCGCCGGCCTCCGAGAGCCTGCCGGAACGGCGCACCGTGGTGCTGGCCGGGCACGACGCCGGACCGGTCGCCGAGGCCTTCGCCCGCGCCCACGGCCTGCCGCTGCTTGCCGAGCCGTCCTCCAACGCGCGGTTCGGGCCCAACG
This sequence comes from Arthrobacter sp. U41, assembly GCF_001750145.1. Classification (NCBI taxonomy): domain Bacteria; kingdom Bacillati; phylum Actinomycetota; class Actinomycetes; order Micrococcales; family Micrococcaceae; genus Arthrobacter; species Arthrobacter sp. U41. The sequence goes on along the minus strand of NZ_CP015732.1, from coordinate 346,188 downwards.
CGGTGGGAGCGTACCGGATTGTCCTCGACGCGTTCGGCCCGGAGTCCGCGCAGCCGATCGAACGTGTGGTGCTCTTCGGCCGGCCCACCCTCTCCCGGCCCGTGAGCGCCCTGCTGGCCCGCGCCGACGTCCCCTCCGCCCTCTACCAGCCGGTTCCCGTGGCCTGGTACGAGCCGGGCCGCCGCACCGAACTCCCGCTCGACAACCTGGCCGACCTCGCCGACTTCGCGGGCCGCGGCTCCACGGCCTGGCTGGATGCCTGGCTGCTGGCCGGCGCCGCCGCGCAGCACGCCGTCGACCTGGCCCTGGCCGCTGTCCCCGCCGCCACCGGCCCGGCCGTGGGCGCCCTCGTCTGGGAGCACTCGCGCGGACAGCTGGTGCTCGGTTCCTCCAACGGGATCCGCGACGTCGACCTGGCCGGTGCGCCCGCCGCGGAGCCGGGCGCCACGATTTTCGCCAACCGCGGCCTCTCCGGAATCGACGGGACCCTTGCCACGGCCACCGGCATTGCCCTGGGCGGCCGGCAGGAAACCACGGTACTGCTGGGCGACGTCACCTTCCTGCACGACGCCGGCGGCCTGCTGCTCGGCGCCGGGGAAGCGGAGCCCACCCTGCGGATCGTGGTCCTCAACGACGCCGGCGGGGCCATCTTCGGGCTGCTGGAACACGGCGCCGTCGACGCCGCGGGCCGCTACGGAACCGCCGTCGAACGCCTCTTCGGCACCCCGCACAACGTGAACCTTGCGTCCCTCGCGGCGGCCTACGGCGTCGCGCACCGCTCGGTCAGCACGACGGCGGAGCTCGCCGCTGCCCTGGCGGAGCCGTGGGAGGGCCGCAGCATCATCGAGGTGCACACGGACCGCCGCGGGTTGCGGGAACTGCACGCACGCATCCGGGCCGCAGTCGGCGCCGCGGTGGCCGGGGTGCTCGCCGCGGAGTAGGCCCTTTGGCGTTTCCGCTGCGGTTTCGGACGAGGGCGGCGCGGATCCGGGGCGCGCCTGTCCGAAACCGGCGCGGATGCCCTGCCAGGGTTTTCCACATCCGGGTCCGGGGCTGTTGTTGTGACTCCGCGGCCCGGGCCAGTATCGGTGCATGGACCTGCCCGCCCTGATTCTCAGCAGCGACCTGGCGCGTCTCGGCCGCGACTCTCGTGTGCTTTCCCGGCAAGCCGAAGCCGGGGAACTCAGACGCCTCCGCCAGGGTGTGTATGTCCGGGCCCAGGCGTGGGATGCCCTGCCGCCCTGGGAGCGGTACCCGCTGCTGATCCATGCCGCGGCATCCACCCTCCGGAGCCGGACCGTTTTCTGCCGCCAGTCAGCCGCGGCCCTTTCGGATATCCCTGTGCTCGGAACGCGGCACCCTGTTCACGCGTGCACTTCCGACGCCGGCGGGGGCCGCTCAAGGGCGGGGGTGCGGCGGCATTTCGTCGATCCGCAATCCCTCCAGATTGAGGAACGCCAGGGCTTGCTGGTCACGGCCCGGGGCCGGACGGTGCTGGACCTGGCCGCATTCGGATCCTTTGAGCAGGCCGTGACAGCCGTCGACCATGTATTGCGGCCCGCACGGAATGGGCCGTCGGCGCTGAACGTTGAGTTGCTTGAAGCTGGCATCACCGGCATTTACACGGCCGCCGCAGCCCGCAGGATCGTCACCGCCCTGATGTTCGGCGACCCGGCGTCGGGCTCTCCGGGGGAGTCGGTGAGCCGGGCGATGATGCACCGGCTTGGATTCAAGGCGCCCGTGCTCCAGCACGAGATTCGGGATGCCCGGGGACTCGTCGGCTTCACGGACTTTGAGTGGCCGGAGGATGGCCTGTCCGGCGAATTCGACGGTCTGGTGAAATACGGGGAAGCGGCCTATCTGAAGGGGCGGACGCCCTCCGATGTGGTGATCGAGGAGAAGAGCCGTGAGGATCGGATCCGGGCCACCGGGCGACGGGTGATCCGGTGGACCTGGTCGGAACTCGCGAGCCTGGAGAGATTCGCGACTTTCCTCGATGCGAAAGGCGTCCCGCGGCGGCAACCAGGAATCCGCTACGGAAACGGACAGCCGCCACGCGGATCCGCGTAGCGGCTGTCTGAAACCGGCGCGGAAATCGGGATGCTCGCCGCGGCGTACGGCTGGCCGTGCGCGGAGTGCCTCAGCGGCCGAAGAATCGGCCCCAGCCAAGGGCATCGCTCAGGGTCCGGTCGTTGAAGCCGGGGTGAGCACGGCGCAGCTGGGCCGTGTCCGCCTCCGAGTTCTACGGGCCCTATCCCATGCGGACGCCTTCCTCGATCAGAGCGTCGGCGAGGTCGACCGCCTCGGCGATCTGCTCCCGCGAGAACAGGCCCCCCAGGGCTCCGCCGAGCCTGATCCGGCCGAGACCGTACTCCCCGACGTGTCCACGACCTGGCCGTCGTGCCCCGGCCCGTCAACGGCCCGCTGCCCCTCTGGCTGGCAACCGGCGGCAGTGCCCCGTCCTCGGTCCGCGCCGGCAAGCTCGGCCTGCCCGTCTCCTACGGCATAATCGGCGGGGCGCCCGCGAGGTTCGGCGCGCTGGCTGACCTCTACCGGGCCTCCGCCGAACAGGCCGGACACGCCGGAGGGAACATCAACGTCTCTGTGGCGGCCCTCGGACTCATCGCCCCGACCAAGAAGGAAGCGCTGGAACGGTTCTACCCCGGCTGGTACAACCTGAACCTCGAACTGGGCAAACTCCGCGGCTGGCCGGCACCGGACAAGCGGCAGTTCCTGGCCCAGGCCGATTTCCCCGGCGCGTACTACATCGGAGACCCGGACGACATCGCCGGGCGCATCGTGGACCTGCACGGGCACATGGGACACATGCGGCACTTCCTCCAGATGGACATCGGCGGCCTGCCGCAGGAGCACTTCCTTGAGTCCCTCACCCTGCTGGCCACCGAGGTCAAACCGCGCGTTGAACGGCTCCTGAAGAACCAGTAGCGCCGGGGCCACCGGGAATCCGCTACGGAAACGGACAGCCGCTACGTGGATCCACGCAGCGGCTGTCTGAAATCGGCGCGGAAATCGCGGGCCGGCGCGAGGAGTGAGCTACTCCGTGATGTCGATGTGGGTCGGGTCGAGCACGCGGCGGAGGAATTCCTTGGTGCGGGCGTGGACGGGGGCGCTGATGACCCGTTCGGCCACGCCTTCCTCCACGACAACTCCGCCGTCCATGAACACGACCCGGTCGGCGACCTCGCGGGCGAAGCCCATTTCGTGGGTCACCACCAGCATGGTCATGCCTTCGCGGGCCAGGTTGCGCATGACGGAGAGGACGTCGCCCACGGTTTCGGGGTCCAGGGCCGAGGTGGGCTCATCGAAGAGCATCAGCTCGGGGTCCATGCTCAGCGCGCGGGCAATGGCCACCCGCTGCTGCTGCCCGCCGGAGAGCTGGTCCGGGAAACGGTCGGCGAGGTGTCCCAGGCCGACACGCTCGAGGTTCTTCATGGCCGCGGCAGAGGCATCGGTCTGGCTGCGCTTGAGCACCTTGGTCTGCGCAATGGTGCAGTTCTGCAGCGCGCTCAGGTGCGGGAAGAGGTTGAACTGCTGGAAGACCATGCCGACCTTGCGGCGCATCTTGTCGATGTCCACATCCGGGTCGGTGGATTCGAAACCGCCCACGTGGATGGTGCCCTCGTTCGGCTGCTCAAGCAGGTTCACGCAGCGCAGCAGGGTGGACTTGCCCGAGCCCGAGGGCCCGATCAGGCACACCACCTCGCCGGGGGCAACCTCAAGGTCGATCCCCTTGAGGACTTCGTTGGAGCCGTAGGACTTCCGCAGGTCCTTGATGGAGACCCCGGCGGCGTGGACGGCTCCGCTACGGCCGTGGGCGTTCTGTTCGACGTCGTTCATGACTGTCCTGCCTATCGCTTCGTCCGCGCGGAGCGGCTTTCGAACTTCCGGGCCAAGAGGCTCAGCGGGATGGTGATCACCAGGTAGAACGCGCCGGCGACCAGAAGCGGGGTCAGGCCCGCGCCCAGGCTGGAGATACCGTCGCGGCCGAACTTCGTGAGTTCGTACTGTGAGGCGGTCAGGCCCAGCACGTAGATCAGCGAGGAGTCCTTGGTCAGCAGGATGACCTCGTTGGTCAGCGGCGGCAGGACGATCCGGAAGGCCTGGGGGATGACGATGGATACCATAGCCCGCCACTGCGGCATGCCGAGCGAACGGGCGGCTTCCAACTGGCCCTTCGGCACCGCCTGCAGGCCGGCGCGCAGGGTTTCGGCGATGTACGCCGCTGCCACCATGCCGAGCGAGACCATCACCACCACGGTCACGTTCCAGGAAACGCCGAAGGCCAGCGGCACGCCGTAGCCGAAGGCGATGAACACCAGCAGGGCCGGGATGCCGCGGAAGAACTCGATGTAGCCGGTGGCGATCCAGCGGTACAGCGGGAACGAGGAGAGCTTCATCAGGGCCAGCAGCAGGCCGCCGGAGAGGCCCACGATGAAGCCCAGGGCGGTGTAGATCAGGGTGTTCTTCAGGCCCACCAGGAAGATGTCCGGGAACATCGGGCCGATTTTGGCGAAGTTGAAGACGCTGGTGCTGATGGTCTTCCAGTCCGTGGCCACAATCAGGGCGGCCACGGCCACCACAAAGATTCCGGCCTGGACGTACAGGCTGACTCTGGCTCGTTGACGTGCGGTCATTGCCATGGTGCTCTCACATTCGTTTTGCGCAGTTGAGGCCCCGTACGGACTGTCGTCCAGCGGTACGGGGCCTCAACTGTGTCGGTCTCAGGCCGGGGCGTTACTTGGTGGCTTCGCCGAACCAGGTGGTCTCGAACTTCTTCAAGGAGCCGTCATCGGTCAGGCGCTTGAGCGTGCCGTTGACCTGGGTGGCCATTGCCGTGTTGCCCTTTTTGATGGAGATGCCGAGCTTCTCGCCGGTGGTGTAGTCCTCCACGCGCTTGAACTTGGGATCGTCCTTGATGGCGTAGCCGAGCACGGACTGGTTGCCCAGGGCGGCGTCGATGGTGCCGGCCTGCAGGGCCTGGACCAGGAGTCCGGAATCCTCGAACTGCTGGGCGTCGAGGCCGTTCTCGGCGGCGTACTTGGCGCCGGTGGTGGCCTGCTGGACGCCGACCTTCTTGCCCTTGGCACCCTCGAGGTCCTTGATTCCGGAAGCCTCGCTGGCCACCAGGGTCAGGTCATCGTCCATGTACGGGCTGGAGAAGTCCATGACCGACTTGCGGGTGTCCGTGATGGAGACGGAGGAGATGGAGATGTCGCACTGGGTCAGGGCGGTACCGGTCTCGATGGCCTCGAAGGAGCTGTCCACGACGCTGAGTTCGGCCTTCAGGTCCTTGGCCACCTCGGCGGCGATGTCCATGTCGAAGCCGACGATCTTGCCGTCCTTCTGGAATTCGAACGGCTCGTAGGGCACGTCCGAGCAGACGGTCAGCTTGCCGGCGTTGATGAGCTGCACGCCGCCTTCTGAGGAGGCCGCGGGGGTGGAGCTGCCGCCGCAGGCCGTGAGCGTGAGGGCGCCGACGGCGAGGAGGGCGGCTGCCTTGGCGGCCACCTTTGCCGTGGTGAGGGACTTGAGCTGCATGGTTTCTTACCTCTTGTTGCGGGAGAAGACGTGACTTAGTCGGCTTATAGTGTAGCGCCGAATAGGAGATGTGCATCACAGAAAACTAAGTTTCACCATTGGATAACTATTGACGACCCTAGCGCAAGCCCCGTCCCGGACCCGTGTCTCCTATTCCGGACTCTAGCTGCTGATGCCCAGGGACTCCAGCATGGGCCGGAACTTCGCCCACGTCTCGGCGAGCTCGGCTTCCGGCACGGAGCCCTCGACGACGCCGCAGCCCGCGTAGAGCCGCACGGTCTGCGGGGACTCGATGACGGCGCCGCGCAGCGCGATGCCCCATTCCCCGTTGCCCGCCGCATCCAGCCAGCCGACCGGTCCGGCGTAGGGCCCGCGGTCCAGGTGCTCCAGCCTGCGGATCAGCGCGCCCGCGACGGTGGTCGGCGTGCCGCAGACCGCCGCCGTCGGATGCAGGGCATTGATCAGGGCCAGGCTGGTGGGGACATGTCCCTCCACCTCGGCCAGTTCCGCCTTCACGTCCGAGGCGAGGTGCCAGACGTTGGGCAGTTCGAGGATGAAGGGTTCGCTGTGCGCGTTCATCGCCTCCGAGAACGGCGCCAGCTGGGTGGTCAGCGACTGGATCGCGATCTCGTGTTCGTGCCGCTGCTTTTCGGATCCGGCCAGCACGCGCTCGGCGAACTCCAGCGGCGATCCGGCCATGCCGTCGGCGTCGCGGCGGTCCAGGGTGCCGGCCAGGACGCGGGCCTGCGCGGTGCGGCCCTCCACCTGGATCAGCATTTCGGGCGTGGCGCCGACGAGCCCGTCGACGCCGTAGGTCCAGCATTCGCGGTAGCGGACGGCGAGCTGGCGGAGGATCTCGGCGGCGTTCACTCCGGCCGGGACGGTGGCGACGATGTCGCGGGCCAGCACGAGCTTCTCGAGCGCCCCGGTGCGGATCTCCGCCACACCCGCGGCGACGGCGGCCATCCAGTCTTCCTCGCTCAGCGAGCCGGTGTGCAGCGTCGCCCCGGCAGCCAGCGGCATGGGACGCACGACGGCGCCCCGGGCCTTCGTGGCTACGGTGGCGGGAGTGCCGTTCCCGGCGGCGCCGGCGGCCGACGTTGGGCCCTCCGCCAGGGGGCCGGCCGCGAAGGTTCCGTTCCCGGCGGCGCCGGCCGCAGTTGTGCCGGCAGCGAAGGTGCCGTTTCCGTCCGCCGCGGGGTCGGCGCCCGCCGCGCCGTTGCCGCTCCCGCCGGCAAGCCAGCGGTCCAGTGCCGCGCGGGCACCCGCCTCGGTGAGCTCGCCGTCGTCGAACGTCAGTTGGGTGAGCCAGGCCTTGCCGTCACGGAGCCCCACGACGATTTCGGGCACGATCAGTCGCGACTCGTGCGCGGAGGCTTTGGAGAAGGCGAAGGACCCGAAGGCGACGGGGCCGGTGCCGGGGCAGTCCACGGCGTCCTCGATCTCGGCCTCGAGGACCAGGTGGCGCCACCAGATGTCCGCTTCGAGGAAACGGTCGGGCCCGGTGGCGGTGAACCGGGCCACCTCGCCGAAGCCGACCAGGCCGGCTTCGCGGCGGGTCCAGCAGAGGAGGTCGTCACGGACCAGAAACGACGGCAGCCCCCCGGGGAAAGATTCAGCATCGAGGGGGACTGTCAGGGTACGGAACGCGCTCGTCATAGTGAGACAACACTACTCCCGCCCCGCCGGAGGCCCTGCTCTGGCCCTGCCGGGGTCCGGCTCAGGCCCTGCCCAGGGTGCGGCTGGGCGTGTTGGGCCCCGGTTAGGGTGTGTGCTGATCATTTGAGACAATGTCAGGGTGAACCGAGCATCCTTGGATAAGCGTCCGGACGAAGTAGCCACGATGTTTGACGACGTCGCCCCCAAATACGACGTCGTCAACGATGTCCTGTCGATGGGGCAGACGCGGCGTTGGCGCAAGGTTGTGGTCGAGGCCATGGATGTGACGCCCGGCCAGCGCGTGCTCGACCTCGCCGCCGGCACCGGCACCTCCAGCGAGCCGTATGCCGACGCCGGCATCGAGGTCATCGCCTGCGACTTCTCCCTCGGCATGCTCAAGGTCGGCAAGCGCCGCCGCCCCGACATCGACTTCATCGCCGGTGACGCCACCCGCCTGCCGTTCGCGGACAACACCTTCGATGCCAGCACCATCTCCTTCGGCCTGCGCAACGTCAACGAGCCAAAGAAGGCCCTGGCCGAGATGCTCCGGGTCACCAAGCCCGGCGGCAAGCTCGTGATCGCCGAGTTCTCCCAGCCCGTGGTTCCGCTGTGGCGCACCATGTACACCGAATACCTCATGCGTGCGCTGCCCGCGATCGCCGTCAAGGTCTCCTCCAACCCGGATGCCTACGTCTACCTCGCCGAGTCCATCCGCGCCTGGCCGGACCAGGACCACCTCGCCGCCTGGCTGCAGGAAGCCGGCTGGGACAACGTCTCCTACCGCAACCTCAGCGGCGGCATCGTCGCGGTGCACCGCGCCGTCAAGCCCGGCGCGGAGGCCGGCCCCTCCGCGGCCGCCGCTGCGCTGGCCAACCACACCGGACCGGTGGCGAAGCTGCGCCGCAACATCACCCGGCCCGCGCGCTAGGCCACCGACGCCGTGAATGTACTGATCGTCGGAGCAGGTCCGGCCGGGTCCACTGCCGCTTACTACCTGGCGCAGGCCGGCATCGACGTCACGGTGCTGGAGAAGACCAGCTTCCCGCGGGAAAAAGTCTGCGGCGACGGGCTCACTCCCCGCGCCGTCCGCGAGATCCAAAAGCTTGGCCTGCCGCACCCCGAAGCGGACGGCTGGCGCCGCAACAAGGGCCTGCGCCTGCTGGCCGGCGGCCGCAGCATCGAACTTCCCTGGCCCGAGGTCTCCGACTTCCCGCAGTACGGGCTGATCCGCACCCGGCTCGGCTTCGACGAGGAGCTGGCCCGGCACGCCCAGTCCGCGGGCGCCGTCGTGCTGGAACGCCACAGCGTCACCGAAGCCCTGCGCGCCGACGACGGCCGCGTCACCGGCGTCCGAGCCGCCCTGCTCGACGAAGCCGGCCGCAAAACGGGGGAGACCCGCGACTTCACGGCCGACGTCGTCCTTGCCGCCGACGGAAACTCCAGCCGCACAGCCGTATCGCTGGGCATCGGGAAGCGCGATGACCGGCCGCTCGGCGTCGCCGTCCGCACGTATTTCACGAGCCCGCGGCACGACGACGACTGGATGGAAGGCTGGCTGGAGCTCCCCGGCCGCGACGGAAAGCTGCTGCCCGGCTACGGCTGGGTGTTCGGCGTCGGCGACGGCACGTCCAACGTGGGCCTGGGCATCCTGAACTCGTCCAAGGAATTCGGCAAGCTGGATTACAAGCAGGTCCTGCGCGAGTGGACCGCCGGCATGCCCGCGGACTGGGGATTCACTCCGGAAAACCAGGTGGGCGAGATCCGCGGCGCCGCGCTGCCGATGGGCTTCAACCGCACCCCGCACTACTCGCCGGGCCTGCTGCTGCTGGGCGACGCCGGCGGGATGGTCTCCCCGTTCAACGGCGAGGGCATCTCCTACGCCATGGAGTCGGCGCGTTTCGCGGCCGAGTTCATCATCGACGGCGCCGCCCGCTCCGCCTCGGCGGGCTGGGGATCCGGAACCGAAGCTTCCAGAGCCGCCGACGCGCACCTGGCGCGGTACGCGGACTACGTGCGGGACCAGTGGGGTTCGCACTTCACCCTGGGCCGGGCCTTCGCTGCGCTGATCGGCAAGCCGGCCGTGATGAAACTGGCCCTCCGGACGGGCATGCCCATCCCCATCCTGATGCGGTTCGTGGTGCGGCTGCTGGCCAACCTGACCGATCCCGCGGCCAAGGGCATCGAGGACCGCGTCATCCGCGTGCTGGAATCGCTGGTCCCGGCGACGTCCAACCAGGGCCGGTCCGGCACCGACACTCCTTCGCCCTCCGGCACCAACTCCGCGGTTTCCGCAACAGAAGTTAGGGTTAACCCGTGACCAACTCTGCAGACCAAAGCTGGACGCACGCCGGACACGGCCTGCCGAGCTCTGAGCCCGACCTGAACACCACCGCGATCGCCACCGGATTGCAGCTGCCGGCCGGCTTTGCCGCGATCGCCGGGGACCCCGAACTGGGGCCCGCGATCACCACCAACCTCGCCCGCGTGGAGAAGAAGCTGCGCGAGGCCATCGCCAACTCCGACCCGCTGGCTGACGCAACGTCGCGCCACCTCGTGGAAGCCGGCGGCAAGCGCATCCGGCCGTTGCTGACCCTGCTCTGCGCCCACCTGGGCGACGCCTCCCTGCCCGCGGTGGTGCAGGCCGCGGTCGTCGTTGAACTGACCCACCTGGCGACGCTGTACCACGACGACGTGATGGATTCCGCGCCGTTCCGCCGCGGCGCCCCCACAGCGCACGAGGTCTGGGGCAACTCCGTCGCCGTCCTGACCGGCGACCTGATCTTCGCGCGAGCCTCCATCCTGGTCTCCGAACTGGGCTCCCGCGCGCTCGGCATCCAGGCCCGCACCTTTGAGCGGCTGTGCCTGGGCCAGCTGCACGAAACCGTGGGCCCGCGCCCGGACGAGGACCCGGTGGAGCACTACCTCTCGGTCATCGCGGACAAGACCGGCTCGCTGGTGGCGGCCTCCGGACAGCTCGGCGCGATCTTCTCCGGCGCCGATGAAGCCTACGAGCCGATGCTGGTCGAGTATGGCGAAAAGGTGGGCGTGGCCTTCCAGCTCGCCGACGACGTCATCGATGTCACCGGCGTCAAGGTCAAGTCCGGCAAGTCCCCGGGCACCGACCTGCGCGAAGGTGTCCCGACGCTGCCGGTGCTGCTGCTGCGCAAGAAGGCCGACGCCGGCGACGAGTCCGCCGTCGAACTCCTGAAGCTCATCGACGGCGACCTCAGCTCCGACGAGGCCCTCATGGCTGCCGTCGCCGGCCTGCGCGAGCACCCGGTCACGGCCGAGTCCTGGGTGGTGGCCCGGTCCTGGGCCAGCGAGGCGATTGCCGCGCTCGCGCCGCTGCCCGACGGTGTGGTGAAGGACTCGCTGACCAACTTCGCGCTGGCCGTGGTGGACCGCGCCAGCTGATTTTCCCTCCGGTGGGCTGCCCGCTGGGCGGCCGCGTGGGGTCCCTTCTTAAACGGAATGGCCCCGGTTCCTCACAACGTTCCGAGTCATCCGTTGTGTCGAACCGGGGCCATTTCTCCGTTCGCATCAGATCCACCGGAGGCATTTGATGAACCCATGAATGAGCCTATGACAGAAATGTCACGCTGTCTAGCTTTTATGTAATTCGATTGTCATAGGCTTTTGGCGCCCGGGTTGATGCGCTCCGGGGGCACTTTGAGCCACCATCGGCTGTTCCACGGGCTGCGCCGCGGCGGGTCCGTGTCCAACGTGCCCCCGGAGCGCACCGTTGGTTAAGGAAGTTGTCCACATAGCCCATCCGGGGCGGACGCGACGGACTGCCGGCGAGGCACATTGGCGGAATGAACATAGCCTCCTATCTCGCTGCACGGGGCGGAACGGCAAGCACGGCTGACTTGGGCCGGGCCGGACTGAGCCGCCACCGGCTATCGACGGCCGTGGCGGACGGCACCATCGTGAGGATCCGACGCGGGCTGTACGGACTGCCGCAGGATTCCAGCGCGCATCGGGCCGCGCGCGAACTGAAGGGGTTGCTGACCTGCCTGTCGGCCGCGCCGGACTACGGTTTGTGGACGTTGGCACCGGCCCAGCGCCTTCATTTGTGCGTGGGGCATCGGGCGGCGGCGCCGGGTTCCTTGGCACATGGCCGCTGCCGGCATCCCCGGCACCCGTGGCTGCCAGTGGCCGGACTCGCCGATGTCCTGGTCCATGCACTCCACTGCCTCCCGGAACTCGAAGCCCTCGTCATGGTTCAGTGTGCCGTGGGGCGAGGGGACATCAGCCTGGCTTTTCTCCGCGGCAAACTCGGAGGTAACCGCAACGCCCGAGCCAGGGCGGTGCTGGATCTTCTCATTCCGCGGGCCGACTCGCTGCTCGAAGTTCTGGCCAACACAACCTTCCGCCGGGCCGGGCTGCACATCCGACGGCATGTGGAGATCCCCGGGGTGGGCGAGGTGGACTTCCTCGTTGAGGACTGCCTGATTGTGGAAACGGATGGCGGATCGCACTTGGAACCGCGGCAGGTGAAGAAGGACCGGGGGCGGAACAACGCGAGCGTCGTCGCAGGTTACCTGGTTCTCAGGTTCGGCTACGAATTCGTCGTCCACCACCCCGAGCAGATGCTCGCGCAGGTCCTTGCGGTGCTGGAGCAGCGGCGCCGGGGTGCGTTCCACCCGTGACGCCCGGTTGGCAGCACCCGTCCGGGGCTACTTTGAGGCCGCAGTACGGGAGTTTCCGCTCGGGAGACGGCGTGTCCGCGGCCGAAGTGCCCCCGGCCCGCAGTGAGCCGAGGCACGGACCCGCCGCGGCGCCCCACGACGCGGGCCCGGGTGCGGGTTAGTCCTCGTCCTCGTCGTTGAAGGCCCACTCGAACATGTCGAAGACGAACTCTGAGAATGTCCCCTCTTCACTTTTCCACTGGCCGCGGGCGTTGTTGCGCCGGTACACGATCGGGTCCGGAACACTGAGGTCGCCGACCCGGAAACCCCAGGTGAACTGTTCTTCCTCGTCCTCGAGGAACATCAGGAAGCCTTCGTCATCAACTTCGAGCTCTTCGGGGTCCCAGAAGTAGTGGTACGCCTCCATGATGTCCTCGCAGCCGCCGACTGCCAGGTAGAACTCCCGCAGCACCGGGGGCACCTGGAACTGGTGCTCGGCGAGGGCCGCATCGAGTTCGTCGGCCGGGAGGCCATCCTCTTCCTGCCATTCGTCTTCGAGATACTTCGGAACAAGCGCGCGGAACTTCTCGAGGAACATGTCAGTCATGGTTATTATCCTAGCTAATCCTTGGGCCCGCGATCCGCCGCGTCCAGGCCGAGCCGGTGCCAGCCGCGGACCGCCAGCGGAACGTGCCACTGCCGCCGCCAGGCCGTGACCCGGAAGGCGAAAACGACCGCAGCCACGGCACCCGCAGTCACCGCGTTGAAGGTGCCGGTGACGGACAGGCTCACGGTCAGGACCGCCCCCGCAAACGCCGGCAGCGCGTAGAGATCCTTCGGGTCGAACAGTTGCGGCACCTCATTGGCGGTGATGTCGCGCAGCAGGCCGCCGCCCACCGCCGTCGTGACCCCCAGGAGCACAGCCGCCACGGGGTTCATCCCGGCGGACACCGCCTTGAGGGTGCCGGTGATGCAGAAGAGGGCCAGGCCGCCGGCGTCGAACAGGATCAGCAGCGAGGTGTAGCGCTGGAAGCTGGAGAACAGGAAGTACACCAGCACCGTGGCCAGCAGGGGCGGGGCCAGGTAGGCCGGGTTGGTGAAGGCCGCGGGCGGTCCGTCGTTGATGATGATGTCGCGGATGACGCCGCCGCCCAGGCTCACCACCGAGGCCAGCAGCAGGGAGCCGATGATGTCGAACTGCTTCCGTGCCGCCAGCAGGGACCCGGAGACCGCGAAGAAGAAGACGCCAGCCAGGTCCAGCCAGACCAGGACGCTGATGAAGGAAAAAGTCATGGAGGGTCCCGGTGGGATATCAAGGGCGCGGATGGGGCGGCTCCAAGGTTACGCTAACGGCTATGAATAGCCCCATCCTGATCGCCTGCGCCCACGGCACCTCCAGCGCGGAGGGTGCCGCCGAAGTCAACGCCCTCCGGGACGCGATCGCCGCGCTGCGGCCCGGGCTCGACGTCCGTGAGGCCTACGTCGACGTCCAGGAGCCGGAGCTGCCGGCCGTCGTGACGGGCCTGCCGGCGGGGGAGACCGCCGTGGTGGTGCCGCTGCTGCTCAGCGTCGGGTACCACGTCAAGGTGGACATCGCCCGGGCGGTCAAGAGCCGGCCGGGCACCCGCGCCGCCGCTCCGCTGGGGCCCGATCCGCGGCTCGCGGCGCTGCTGGACCAGCGGCTCCGGGACGCCGGCGTGACCGACAACGACGCCGTGATCCTCGCGGCGGCCGGTTCCTCCGACCCCACCGCCGCGCAGAACGTCGAGGAACTGACAGGCCAGCTCCGCGCCCTGCGGTCCAACCGGATTGTGGCAGCCTACGGTGCGTCCGCGAAGCCGTCCGTGCCCGAGGCCGTGGCCATGCTCCGCGAGGAGTTCGCGGGCGGCGCGGGCGCGGGGGAGTCCGCCGGCGCCGTGGACCTGGGCGGCCGCGTGGTCATCGCCGCCTATCTTCTGGCCCCGGGCTTCTTCCACGACCAGCTCGGCAAGGCCGGCGCGGACCTCGTCACGGCACCCCTGCTGCCCTCGCCGGTGCTCGCCGAAATCGCGCTGGAACGCTACGACGCCGCCCTCGCGGCAGGCGCCTGACCCGCCCCCTGACCGGGCGCCTGACCCGCCCCTCCCTAACCCCGGACCCAGCCCCCAACCATGCACAGGAGCCGCGCCACTTCAAGGCTCGCCGAAGGTTCGTGACGATTTGTTGCCCTAGGTGACCCCGCGTTTCCGGACCTTTGTGACGGCATTACGGCCCGCCCTACAGTCGATCCATGACTGATACAGCTCTAGCCGGAGCGTCTGCGGACCAGGCTGCCCCAGGCCGCACCAAGCGCCCCACCAACCGACCCGCCGCAAAGCCGCACGGGCAGTGGAAAGTGGACGGCACCGCGCCGCTGAACGCCAACGAAACCTGGAAGCAGGAAGACAACGGCCTCAACGTCCGCGAGCGTATCGAGTCCGTCTACTCCAAGCACGGCTTCGACTCGATCGACGGCACGGACCTGCACGGACGCTTCCGCTGGTGGGGCCTCTACACCCAGCGCAAGCCCGGGATCGACGGCGGCAAGACCGCCACGCTCGAGCCGCACGAGCTCGAGGACAAGTACTTCATGCTGCGCGTCAGGATCGACGGCGGTGCCCTCACCACCGAGCAGCTGCGCGTGATCGGCCAGATCTCGGTCGATTTCGGCCGCGACTCGGCCGACCTCACCGACCGGCAGAACATCCAGCTGCACTGGATCCGGGTCGAGGACGTGCCGGAAATCTGGCGCCGCCTCGAGTCGGTGGACCTGTCCACCACCGAAGCCTGCGGCGACGTGCCCCGCGTCATCCTTGGATCCCCGGTCGCCGGCATCGCCAAGGACGAGATCATCGACCCGACGCCGCTGATCCACGAGCTCGCCGAACGATTCATCGGCGACCCCGAACTGGCCAACCTGCCGCGCAAATTCAAGACCGCCATCACCGGCCACCCCAGCCAGGACGTGGTCCACGAGATCAACGACGTCGCCCTGGTGGGCCTGGTCCACCCCGAACTCGGCATCGGCTATGACCTCTGGGTCGGCGGCGCGCTCTCCACCAACCCGATGCTCGGCAAGCGCCTTGGCGCCTTCGTCCGCCCGGATCAGGCCGCGGACGTCTGGCTCGGTGTCACCAGCATCTTCCGCGACTACGGCTACCGGCGGATGCGCACCAAGGCCCGGCTGAAGTTCCTGCTGGCCGACTGGGGACCGGTGAAATTCCGCCAGGTCCTCGAGGACGAATACCTCGGCTACAAGCTCGACGACGGCCCGGCCGCGCCCAAGCCCTCCACCCCGGGCGACCACATCGGGGTGCACGAGCAGAAGGACGGCAAGTTCTTCATCGGCGCCACTCCGCTGGCTGGCCGCCTCTCCGGCACCCAGCTCGTGAAGCTGGCCGACACCCTGGAAGCCCGCGGCTCGCAGCGGCTGCGCACCACCCCGCACCAGAAGCTCGTCGTCCTCGACGTGCCCAGGGACGAGGTGGAACCGCTCGTGGCCGAGCTCGACGCGCTGGGCCTCTCCGCCCGGCCCTCGGTGTTCCGCCGCGGCACCATCGCCTGCACCGGCATCGAATACTGCAAGCTCGCCATCGTCGAAACCAAGCTCACGGCCGCCACCGCGGTCGCCGAGCTGGAACGCCGCCTCGCCGACCTCGTCGAGACCCAGCAGCTCCCGCAGGCCCTGTCGCTGCACATCAACGGCTGCCCCAACTCCTGCGCCCGGATCCAGACGGCGGACATCGGCCTCAAGGGCATGATGCTTCCCACGCCCGACGGCGACCCCACCCCGGGTTTCCAGGTCCACCTCGGCGGCGGGCTGGCGTCCGACAGCCGCGAGGAAGCGGGCCTGGGCCGAACCGTCCGCGGCCTCAAGGTCACGGCCGACGACCTTCCCGACTATGTGGAGCGCGTGGTCCGGAAGTTCGTGGCCGACCACTCCGAGGGCCAGACCTTCGCCGAGTGGGCCTTCGCCGCCGAAGAGGGTGATCTGCAGTGAGCAAGCACGCCCTGGGTATCAACCCGGTGGCTGAGGACGCAGCTCCCCAGGAAGCGGCCGCCGTGGTCGCCCCCGTCCTCCGCACCCACGACGAGCTCAAAGTCATCGCCGAAGCCGGCGCCGCCGAGCTCGGCTGGGACGCCCCGGCCCGCGAGGTGATCGCCTGGGTGGCGCGCAACTTCGAGCTGCCCGCCGTCGCCGTCGCCTGCTCCATGGCCGACGCCGTCCTCCCCGCGCTCGTCGCGGACCAGCTGCCCGGCGTCGACGTGCTCTTCCTGGAGACCGGCTACCACTTCCCGGAAACCCACGCCACGCGCAACGAAGTCGCCGCGAGTTTGCACGTCAACGGCGTCGACGTGCTGCCGGAGAACACCGTGGAGCAGCAGGACCGGCTGCTCGGCAAGGACCTCTTTGCCCGCGACGCCGCCCAGTGCTGCGCGCTGCGCAAGGTGGCCCCGCTGCGCCGCACCCTCGCCGGCTACGAACTCTGGTTCACCGGTGTCCGCCGCGACGAGTCGCCCACCCGCACCAACACCCCGCTGGTGACCTGGGATGAAACCAACGGCCTGGTCAAGGTCAACCCGGTCGCGGCCTGGAGCTTCGACCAGCTGGTGCAGTACTCCGAGGACAACCTCCTCCCCGTCAACCCGCTGCTTTCACAGGGCTACCCGTCCATTGGCTGCCAGCCCTGCACGCGCAAGGTGGCGCCCGGCGACGACCCCCGCGCCGGACGCTGGGCAGGAACCGACAAGACAGAATGCGGACTACACGTATGAGCACTCAAATCAACGAGGACCGGGCAACCGGCGTCTCAGCCCCGGCCCGCCTGTCGTCTTTGGACACCCTCGAATCCGAGGCGATCCACATCATCCGCGAGGTCGTCGCCGAGTTCGAGAAGCCGGCGCTGCTCTTTTCCGGCGGCAAGGATTCCGTGGTGATGCTGCACCTGGCGACCAAGGCGTTCTGGCCCGGCAGGGTGCCGTTCCCGGTGCTGCACGTGGACACCGGGCACAACTTCCCCGAGGTCATCGAGTTCCGCGACCGGACCGTGGAGCGGCTGGGCCTCAAGCTCGTCGTCGGCAGTGTCCAGGAGTTCATTGATTCCGGCGAGCTGGCCGAGCGTGCCGACGGCACCCGGAACCCGCTGCAGACCGTCCCGCTGCTGGACGCGATCCAGCGCAACAAGTTCGACGCCGTCTTCGGCGGCGGCCGCCGCGACGAGGACAAGGCCCGGGCCAAGGAACGGATCCTGAGCCTGCGCGACGAGTTCGGCCAGTGGGACCCGCGCAACCAGCGGCCCGAGCTGTGGAACCTCTACAACGGCCGGCACACCGTGGGCCAGCACGTCCGCGCGTTCCCGATCAGCAACTGGACCGAACTCGACGTCTGGCGCTACATCGAGCGCGAAAACATCGACCTGCCCGGCCTCTACTACGCCCACGACCGCGAGGTCTTCGCCCGCGACGGGATGTGGCGCGCGGTCGGCGAGGTTTCCCAGCCCCGCGACACCGAGCAGGTCATCACCAAAACCGTGCGCTACCGGACCGTCGGCGACATGTCCTGCACCGGCGCCGTGGAATCGGCCGCCGCCACCGTGCGCGACGTCGTGATCGAAGTTGCCGCCTCCACCATCACCGAACGTGGCGCCACCCGGGCGGATGACCGCATTTCCGAGGCCGCCATGGAAGACCGCAAGAAGGATGGCTATTTCTAATGAGCGCTGAAATCGACACCGCCCGCGCGGCCGCCCTGCTCGACGAGGCCCCCCTCGCACACCGCTTTTTGTCTGCGACTCTATTTCGTTTCGCGACCGCCGGATCGGTCGACGACGGCAAGTCCACGCTGGTGGGCCGGCTGCTGCACGACTCCAAGGCGATCCTCGCCGACCAGCTCGACGCCGTCGCCCGCACCTCCGCGGACCGCGGTTTCGGCGGCTCAGGCGCCACCGGCACCCAGGCGATCGACCTCGCCCTGCTCACCGACGGCCTGCGCGCCGAGCGGGAACAGGGCATCACCATCGACGTCGCCTACCGCTACTTCGCCACGGACCGCCGCAGCTTCATCCTCGCGGACTGCCCCGGCCACGTGCAGTACACCAAGAACACGGTGACCGGCGCGTCCACCGCGGACGCCGTCGTCGTGCTTATTGATGCCCGCAAGGGTGTCCTCGAGCAGACCCGCCGGCACCTCTCCGTGCTGCAGCTGCTGCGGGTGGCGCACGTGATCGTGGCCGTGAACAAGATCGACCTCGTGGACTTCAGCGAGGCCGTGTTCCGCGACATCGAAGCCGACGTGCAGAAGGTGGGCCGCGAGCTTGGACTGGGCCGTGACGATTCAAATACAGGCGGCATCGCTGATCTCTTCGTGATTCCGGTCTCCGCGCTCGACGGCGACAACGTCGTGGACCGCTCGGAGCGCACGCCCTGGTACGACGGCCCGGCCCTGCTTGAGGTCCTCGAGACGCTGCCGGCCGCGGACGAACTCGAAAGCCACCTGGAGAGCTTCCGGTTCCCCGTGCAGCTCGTCATCCGGCCGCAGGGCGCGCTGGCTCCCGACGCCGTCGCCGGCGGACTCGACGTCGCAGGCTACCGCGACTACCGCGCCTACGCCGGCCAGATCACCGAGGGTTCGGTGAAACTGGGGGACCAGGTCAGCGTCCTCACCCCGGGCCAGGCCCCGCGCACCACCACGGTGACCGGCATCGACTTCGCGGGACGGCGGCTCACCGAGGCCGTGGCCCCGCAGTCCGTGGCGCTGCGCCTCGCGGATGAGTTCGACGTCGCCCGCGGCGACACGATCGCGGCGGCCGGAACGATCCGGGAAGCGTCGGCGGACCTCTACGCCTCGCTGTGCTGGCTCTCGCCGAAACCGCTCCGGGAGGGGGCCAAGGTGCTGGTCAAGCACGGCACGCGCACGGTCCAGGCCCTGGTCCGGAACGTGACCGGGAAGCTGGACCTTGCCAACTTCCAGCTGGAGCCCACCACCAGCCTGGAGCTGAACGACATTGGACATGCCCAGCTGCGGCTCGCCGCGCCGCTGCCGCTGGAGAACTACCTGCACCACCGCCGCACCGGGGCGTTCCTCGTGATCGACCCGCTGGACGGCAACACCCTGGCCGCCGGGCTCGTCAACGACCACCCCGGCGATCACGAGGACGAGCGCTACTCGATCTGAGCGCTGCACGAGCCGGGCCCCAGCTAGACCAGTTCTGCCCCGCATTACCCGGCGTTGCCGGGCCCGTCGCGGGAACGCGATCTGGGAGGCGCCGGAAACGCGCGTGGTCGCCGTAATCTTCCGGCGACCACATGCGTTTCCCGCGAAACCGCCGCGTAGCAACGGCCGCCCCGGCGACCACGACGGCGAGCGCTACACGATCTGAGCGGGCCGCCGCATCGTCCTGACGGCGAGCACGACGATCCAGGCGAAGTACGTGTAGGCGTTGATTCGTTCGAAGCCGCCAGCCCAGGGTGTCACGTTTTGCGCGATGCCTTGGATGGCGAACGATGCTGCGGCTCCGAATCCTGCGACAACCAGAAGGGTCGCGATCGCATACAGCCGGAACCATCCCGGGTAGGCGGTAGCTGACAGCACGAGCGCCGCGAAAACCAGGAGGCTGAAGACGGCTGATAAAGCGATGTGCATGATGTCGTTGAACCCGCCGGGAAGCCACCGGGAGCTCATTGCGAACACCGTGTGGGTCGGAAAGCCGATGAGCGCGGAGGCAACCAGGCAAATTCCGGCCCAACGGAGGCTTGTCCGGTGGGCCGACCGCCAGACACCCACACCGAAGCCGGTCATTAGCAGCCCGTGAATGAGGATGACGGTGACCATCAGCGGGCGCACCGGAGAGCCGAAAGCACTCAGTTCGCTGATCGCCTGGTCCCTAAAGCTGTACCCGTTGTACAGCAGGCCGGAGACGAGGTCTCCGACGCCATAGACCGCAACAGCGAGGAAACCTGCGGAAAGCAGGGCCGTATCGGCAGCGTCCCCGCGCGAACGGGCCGTGCGGGACCAGCCCGGTGCGTGGGATTCTCCTGAGGAGCTCATGGCCTGCCGCCCTTTGAACTGGATGGGGTTTGCTACAGCTGCAAGCTAGTCCTGCCGTCAGGACGAGGGTAGAGGCGAAGGGCTGAGCCCTGGTCCCAAATCCTGAGCGTGGAGCCCTGAGTTCAGCTGACTGCCTGTGGGCTAGAGTCCTAGCATGAGGGGATGGAGGCAGCTGGACTCACTGCAGCAAGGCCTGCTCATCGGGCTGGTCCTCGGTGTGCTTCTGGCTGTGCTCGCCCGGGATCTGATCTGGATTGCGGCCGCTCTGGGGGCAGGAGCAGTGACCGGCTCCGTTGTCGCACGACGCCGTGAGCGTGCCCGGGCAAGAGAGCACGCTACGAGGACAGGGGCACCTGTGACCCGTCAGCAACGTCGGCAGGACGAGGTCGACCAGCGAGAGTTCAGCCTGAGGGCTGCGTCCTCCTACCATGGCCGCGAGCTGCTGTACCGCGGCGCCGATCGCTCCACGGTCCTGGAACGGGTCCGCGCCAAGGTCCCCGGCCTCGCGGAGGAACGCTACGAGGCGGCACTGTCCGATGCTGTCGCCCAGCTCGAGCGCCTCCGCTGGCACTCCCTGGAACGACGAGCCAAAAACATCGCCGAGGCCCGCCTCCAGGACGTGCTCAACGCGGTGTTCGCCCTGCACTACCTCAACCGCCGCTTTCACCGGCAACATCTCGACGACGGGATCGTCCCGATCGATCTGCACGAGGTGCTGGGTGACCTGTGGTCGGCGGAGCAGGTCGAGGCGGCTCTCGCCCGCTCCACCGCCTTGATCGAGGACGGGATGCGCTATGGATGGCAGCCGGACCAGACGAGGCTACATCTTGACGAACTCGCGGCCCGCCACCCCGGTTTCAACCTTCCCAGCCTGCACGCAGCCTTGGCCTGGGGCTACCAGAGGAACCGATGAGCCCGCCGGGCGGCGGGCCCCTACCGGCCACACCGATCCACTTGGGTCAGCGGACGCAGGTTGATGAGCGTGACGGTTAGCAGCAACAGCCATATCCACCACCCAAAGGTAGCCGCTACCCGACAACGGCCGCGGTAAACTACCCGGCAACACCATAAGGACGGCCCACTGCAGGGATCAGCACCCTGCCGGGTAAGCGGTCCGCGGGCCGGGACGGGGGTTCCGTTGGAAGTCATCAACAGCAAGCTGATCAGCTGGGCCTCGATCCTGGACGACGCGACCCGCCAGCAGGCCCTGGCCACGGCACAGCTGCCCATCATCTATCCGCATCTGGCGCTGATGCCGGACGCCCATCTGGGCCTGGGCGCCACCGTGGGCTCCGTCATTCCCACCCTTGGCGCCGTCATCCCGGCGGCCGTGGGCGTTGACATCGGCTGCGGCATGATCGCCGTCCGCACACAGTATGCCGTCAAGGACCTGCGCAAGGACCGGAAACCGTTGCGGGAGGGCATCGAGCACGCCGTCCCGCTGTCCGCCGGCCACTTCAACCACAGGATCAGCGCCACCGCCGCACCCCGGATAGACCAACTCCGGCGCCTGGCAGCGAACGCGCGTTTCGACCCCGCCCAGTACGCCTCGAACTGGACACTGCAGCTGGGGTCGCTTGGCTCGGGCAACCACTTCATCGAGGTCTGCGCGGATGAGACGGACGCCGTCTGGCTGTTCCTGCACTCCGGCTCCCGCGGCGTCGGCAACAAACTCGCGCAGCGGCACATCGGCGAGGCCCGGAGCATGATCCGGAGCCGGCACATCACCCTGCCGCACCCGGACCTGGCCTACCTCGAGGAAGGCACCCTCGAATTCGACCGATACATCAGGGAACTCCGCTGGGCCCAGCACTTCGCCCTGCTGAACCGCGAGGAGATGATGGACCGGGTGGTCCGGCAGTTTGAATCCTGGACCGGAGGCTCCGTCCGCGAGGCCGAACGGATCAACTGCCACCACAACTTCACCGCCAAGGAACGGCATTACGGCAAGTCCGTCTGGGTCTCACGCAAAGGAGCCATCAGGGCGGAGGCGGGGGACCCCGGGCTGATTCCGGGCTCCATGGGCACCGCGTCCTACGTTGTTGTGGGCCTGGGGAACCGGGCGTCCCTGAATTCCTCGCCGCACGGCGCCGGGCGGGAATACTCGAGGCACGCGGCGCAGAAGATCTTTACCCTGGCCGAGCTGAAGACCGCCATGCAGGGCATCGAATTCCGTCCCAGCAAGGCCTTCATCGACGAGATCCCGGCGGCCTACAAACCCATCGACACGGTGATGCGCGACTCCGCGGACCTCGTCAAAATACGGCACAAGCTCCGCCAGCTCGTCAACGTTAAAGGCGACTGAACCGCCGAAGCGCCCGGACGGCGGGCCCGCATGTGACGCTGCATGAACTCCCGTGACCCCGGGTTTCCGGGCCATTGAACCGTGTTCCTGACACTCCCTATGGTGAAGCCATGACTACAACGGAACGGCTGTCCACCCTCGGTGGGTTCCGGGGGCGATGTCGCCGGCGCTGACCACCGCCCGGCCTCCCCGCACACCCCCCCAGGAACAGGACTTCCCGCATGTCATCCCCATCGAACAACCCCGCTCCCCGCCAGAAACCCGGCCAGAGCCCCGGCACCACCCGGATCGTTGCCGGGGAATCTGCCAAGCCCAAGCGCAAGCGCGCGCTGGAAATCAGCCTGGCTGCCGGCCTCGCCCTGCTGATCGGCGCCGGTGCCGCCGTCGCGTCCACGGTGTCCCGCACTAATGAAGCGGCGCCCGCTGCCGTCCCCGCGGCCACTCCCGCCGCCGAACTCAAACTCGGCTACTTCGGCAACATCAACCACGCCCCGGCCCTCATTGGCGTCAGCCAGGGCCTGATCGCGAAGAGCCTCGGCGAAACCAAACTCAGCACCCAGGTCTTCAGCGCCGGCCCGGCCGCGATCGAGGCCCTCAATGCCGGGGCCATCGACGCCACCTACATCGGCCCCAACCCGGCCATCAACTCCTACGTCAAGAGCAAGGGCGAATCGGTCAGCATCATCGCCGGCGCCGCGTCCGGCGGGGCGCAGCTGGTGGTCAAGCCCGGGATCACCTCCGCCGCGGACCTGGCCGGCAGGAAGCTCGCGACGCCGCAGCTCGGCGCCACCCAGGACGTGGCCCTGCGCGCCTGGCTCGGCCGGCAGGGCCACCGGACCAAAACGGACGGCAGCGGCGATGTCGCCATCAACCCCACCGAGAACGCCCAGACCCTGAAACTCTTCCAGGACGGCAAGCTCGACGGCGCGTGGCTCCCGGAGCCGTGGGCGTCCCGCCTGGTGCTGCAGGCCGGAGCGAAGGTCCTGGTCGACGAAAGGGACCTGTGGGACAAGGGCGAGTTCATCACCACCGTCCTGATCGTCAACAAGAAGTTCGCCGCCGCGCACCCTGACACGGTCAAGGCGCTGCTGAAGGGCCACGTCGAATCCGTGGGCTGGCTCAACGCGGCCCCCGCCGCGGAGAAGTCCACGGTCCTCAACGCCGCTCTCCAGGAATCCGCCGGTGCCGCCCTTCCGGCCGACGTGATTGACCGTTCGCTGAAGAACATCGTCTACACCGTCGACCCGCTCGCCGGAACGTACCGGAAGCTGCTGCAGGACGGCGTCGACGCCGGCACCACCACCCAGGCCGACATCAACGGCCTCTTCGACCTCACGGCCCTCAACAGCGTCCTCGGCGAGGGCGC
Source organism: Arthrobacter sp. U41 (assembly GCF_001750145.1). NCBI lineage: Bacteria > Bacillati > Actinomycetota > Actinomycetes > Micrococcales > Micrococcaceae > Arthrobacter > Arthrobacter sp. U41. Next base: position 322,603 of record NZ_CP015732.1, on the reverse strand, counting down.
CACGGGCCCGAAGGTCTCAGCCCAGGGACTGGGCCAGGACTAGCCAGACCCTGTCTCCAGCCCGCCAACAGAAGTGCCACCAGAAGTAAGGACGTGACCATGCCAGTCGTACTGGAAAACCTGGGCAAGCGCTTCGGCGACGGCGCCCCGGTGCTGGACGACGTCAACGCCAGCATCGGGCAGGGCGAGTTCGTCGCGCTGCTCGGTGCCTCCGGCTGCGGCAAGTCCACCCTGCTGAACATCATGGCGGGACTGGAGGCCCCGACGTCGGGCGCCCTCGAGGTGCCCAGCGACGGCGCGGCCTTTATGTTCCAGGACGCGGCGCTGTTCCCCTGGCTGACGGCGCGGGAGAACATTGAGCTGGCCCTGAAGCTGCGCGGCGTCGGGAAGAAGGAGCGCAAGGTCAAGGCCAACGAGCTCCTGGACCTCGTGCACCTGGGCGGCGCGGGGGACAAGCGCCCGCACGAGCTCTCCGGCGGCATGCGCCAGCGCGTGGCCCTGGCCCGCTCGCTCGCCCAGGACCGGCAGCTGCTCCTGATGGACGAGCCGTTCGCGGCCCTCGATGCGATCACCCGGGACCTGCTGCATGACGAGCTGGAGCGGATCTGGAAGGAAACCGGCCGCACCATCGTTTTTGTCACCCACAACGTCCGCGAAGCCGTCCGGCTGGGCCAGCGCGTCCTGCTGCTCTCCTCACGGCCCGGACGCGTGGTGCGGGAATGGCACGTCAGCGAAGAGCACCGCACCGACGCCGGACTGGCCGGCCAGCTCACCGCCGAAATCACTGCCCGGCTACGCGAGGAGATCCGCCGCCATGCCAAATGAACAAACATCGCTGGTTGAGCCCGCCGAGACCCGCCACATCACCGCCGCCCTGACCCGGTCCTCCACCGGACCGGCCGACCTGCGCGAGCTGGAGGCCGGGCTGGACTCGCTACAGTCCGATGCCGTGCGCAAGGGCCGCGTCGACTGGAGCCGGATCCTGCTGCCGGTCGGCGCGATTGCGGTCCTCATCATCATCTGGCAGCTGTACGTGTCGATGGGCTTCAAGCGGCAGGACCTGGTGCCCGGCCCGCTGGATGTGCTGGGCCAGTTCGGCCGGCTCTGGGCGGAGGGCAAGCTGCAGGAAGCGGTCTGGACCTCGCTGCAGCGCGGGCTTGTGGGCTTCCTGATCAGCGTGGCCATCGCGACCCCGATCGGACTCCTGCTGGCCCAGGTCGCCCCGCTGCGCCGCGCCTTCGGGCCGCTCATCTCCGGGCTGCAGGTGCTGCCGTCCGTGGCCTGGGTGCCCGCGGCCATCATCTGGTTCGGCCTCACCGACGCCACGGTGTATTTCGTGGTGTTCATGGGCGCCATCCCCTCGATCATCAACGGGCTGATCTCCGGCGTGGACCAGATCCCGCCGCAGTACCGCAGCGTCGGGACAGTCCTGGGCGCCTCCCGGCTCCAGCTGGCCCTGCAGATCATCCTCCCCGCCGCCCTGCCCGGATACCTCGGCGGACTCAAGCAGGGCTGGGCCTTCTCCTGGCGCTCGCTGATGGCCGCGGAAATCATCGCCGTGGGCGGCACCATCGGCTTCGGCCTCGGATCCATGCTCAACCAGGGCCGCGACCTGTCCGACATGACCATCGTGATGTCCGCGATCCTGCTGATCCTCGCCGTCGGCATCCTGATCGAACTGCTCGTCTTCGCCCCGATCGAAAAGCACCTGCTCCGCCGCCGGGGCCTCCTCGCCGGCAGCACCCGCTAACCCCCACCCCCTCAAGCAACGCGGGGTCACTTTCGGCCCATAAACCCCTGGTTTATGGGCGCTGAGTGACCCCGCGTTGCTGTTGTCTGCCGGGATGGACGGGCCTACACTCACGGCTATAGGCCGGTGTGCGGCCGATCCAGCCCAATTCTGAGGAGACAGCCGTGGCGCCAAAATACGGAGTGCTGGCACTGGTCGAAGCCAAGCCGGGGAAGGAACAGGACGTCTGGGACTTCCTCAACGGGGGCCGCGAGATCGTCCTGACCGAGCCCGGCACGAGGACCTGGTACGCCTTCCGGGTCAACGAGAACACGTTCGGCATCTTCGACACCTTCGACACCGAAGAGGACCGGCAGGCCCACCTCGACGGAGCCATCCCCGCCGCCCTCGGCCAGCACGGACCCGCCCTGCTGGCCAAGGACCCCGACATCAAACTGATCGAGCTTATTGCGGTGAAGTAGGGCGCCCGGAGTCGGCCAGCCGCCTGCCGACTCGCCGCCCGCGCCGCCCGCCGCCTGTAGGACGGAGGCACTTTGACCCGGACACGCCGTCCTTTGAGCCCGAAGTGGCTGTTCCCGCCGTCAAAGTGCCCCCGGACGGCGCCACAGCTGCCCGGGCCACGACGGCGAAGTGCCGACCGCGCCCAGGACGGCGAAGTGGCTGCTCCCGGCCCGCCCTGCAGCAACCGTCTCGCAGCCAGCCGTCCCGTGGCCAGCCGCCCCGCAACCCAGCCGTCCCGCAGCCAGCAGGCACCTCCCGCCACCTGCCACCAGCCGAGCGGGGGCACATTGGCGCGGGCGCGCCGTCGTTTGAGCCCGAGGGGGCTGTTCCCGCCGTCAAAGTGCCCCCGGACGGCGCCGCGCCTGCTCAGGAATGCCAGCATGCTGCCCCGGACGCCCGGCCCACCCAGCCCGCCCCGGCCAGCCCCCGGACCGGCGACAACTATGTGACGCGGCGTTACCCCGCGTGAACGGGTGTTTCCGCACCGTTGTTCCGCCCTACGGCCCCGCCCTATCGTCGATGCATGGCAATTCAGGACATTTACCCCACGGCGCTGCGCCTCCTCGGCCGGCCCGTGCTGGTCGTCGGCGGCGGCCCGGTCGCGGCACGCCGCGCCAAGGGACTGCTCGACGCCGGCGCCCAGGTCACCGTCGTCGCGCCCCTTGCCTGCCCGGCCCTCACCGACCTGGCCGACGCCGGTCTCCTCACCTGGCAGCCCCGCAGCTACCGCCCAGCCGACGTCGACGGCGTCTGGTTCGTCCAGACTGCCACCGGCGACGCCGCCGTGGACGCGCAGGTGTCGGCCGACGCCGAGGCCCAGCGCATCTGGTGCGTCAACGCCTCCGACCACGAAGCCTCCGCCGCCTGGACGCCCGCCGTCGCCGTTGTGGATGACGTCAAAATCGCCGTAAACGCCGGGGGAGACCCGCGCCGCGCCATGGCACTGCGCGACGCCGTGGCCACCGCGCTGGAAACCGGGGACCTGCCGCTGCGCCGGCGCCGGGCCGCCGCCGATGCAACCGCAGGATCCGTGGCCCTCGTCGGCGGCGGACCCGGCGACACCGGGCTGATCACCGTCCGCGGCCGGCGGCTCCTGGGCCAGGCCGACGTCGTCGTCGCGGACCGCCTCGGCCCGCGCGAGCTTCTCAGCGAACTGGCCCCCGACGTCCGCGTGATCGAGGTCGGCAAGACCCCCGGCCACCACCCCGTCCCGCAGTCCGAGATCAACCGGATCCTCGTCGAGGAAGCCCTGCAGGGACACCGGGTGGTCCGGCTCAAGGGCGGCGACCCGTACGTCCTGGGCCGCGGCGGCGAGGAAGCCGAGTTCTGCCGGCAGCACGGCGTCGAGGTTGAAGTGGTTTCCGGCGTCACCTCGGCCATCTCGGTCCCGGCCGCCGCCGGCATCCCCGTCACGCACCGCGGGCTGGCCAAGGGCTTCAGCGTGGTCACCGGCCATGAGGAACTCTCCGAAGTCCCGGCCCGGGCTGACCACACCGTGATCCTGCTCATGGGGGTGGGCCAGTTGCGCGATTCCGCGGCTGCGCTGGAACGCGCCGGTTTGCCAGCGGAGACGCCTGTTGGCATCGTAGAGAATGGTTATTTGCCGAACCAGCGGGTGACCATCGGAACGCTCGGGACCATCGCGGACCAGGCGGAGGCCGCAGACGTCGCGAACCCCGCCGTGATCGTGATCGGTGACGTGGTCCGCGTCAGCCCGTTCGCGCCGTCGCACTTCAAGACCGCGGACTACGGAACCACGTCCCCGAACGCACCGCGCACCACCAGGACCACCAAGACCCGAGTACTGACCCCCTAACACCCCTCGATTGCTCCATAACCGCCGTTATCAAGCCTCAAAAGGGCGGTTACGGAGCAACGGATGCAGAAGAACAAAGGAACACAGCCGTGTCAACGAACACCCCTGTAGGAACTGCTGCCCGCCCGCTGCGCATCGCCGTCGTCGGCTCCGGACCCGCGGGTGTGTACGCCGCGGACCTCCTGACCAAGAGCGAGGCCGTCAAGAGCGGCGAGCTCACGGTGAGCATCGACCTCTTCGACCGCTACCCCGCGCCCTACGGCCTGATCCGCTACGGCGTCGCCCCGGACCACCCGCGCATCAAGGGCATCGTCAACGCCCTGCACAAGGTCCTGGACCGCGGCGACATCCGCTTCTTCGGCAACGTCGACTACGGCACCGACCTCTCCCTCGAGGACCTCCGCACCCACTACGACGCCGTCATCTTCGCCACCGGTGCCATCAAGGACGCGGACCTGAACATCCCCGGCATCGAGCTTGAGGGTTCCTACGGCGGCGCGGACTTCGTCTCTTGGTACGACGGCCACCCGGACGTGTCCCGCGAATGGCCCCTGGACGCCAAGGAAATCGCCGTGATCGGCAACGGCAACGTGGCCCTGGACGTCGCCCGGATGCTCTCCAAGCACGCCGATGACCTCCTCGTCTCCGAAATCCCGGACAACGTCTACGCCGGCCTCAAGGACTCCCCGGTCACCGACGTCCACGTCTTCGGCCGCCGCGGCCCCGCCCAGGTCAAGTTCACCCCGCTGGAGCTGCGCGAGCTCTCCCACTCCAGGGACGTCGACATCATCCTCTACGCCGAGGACTTCGAGTTCGACGCCGAATCGGACCGCCAGATCAAGAGCAACAACCAGACCAAAACCATGGTCGGCACCCTCACCAACTGGATCGCCGAGCAGCCCGAGGACCTCTCCGAGCTCACGGCCTCCCGCCGCCTGCACCTGCATTTCCTGCACAGCCCGGTCGAGGTCTACGGGGACAATACCGGCGAAGCCGGTGCTCCCGGCCGCGTCGCCGGGATCAAGTTCGAGCGCACGGAGCTGGACGGCACGGGTAACGCCCGCGGCACCGGCGAGTTCGTCGACTACCCGGTCCAGGCCGTGTACCGCGCGATCGGCTACTTCGGGTCCTCGCTGCCCGAGGTCGAGTTCGACCACAGCAAGGGCATTGTGCCGAACGACGGCGGCCGCGTCCTGGACGCCTCCGGCACCCACGTGCCCGGCATCTACGCCACCGGCTGGATCAAGCGCGGCCCGGTCGGCCTGATCGGCCACACCAAGGGCGACGCCCTGGAAACCGTGACCTACCTGCTCGAGGACCGCGAGAACCTGCCGCTGGCAGCGGCGCCCGCCCCGGACGCAGTCGTCGAGCTGCTGGAAAACCGCGGCGTGCAGTACACCAGCTGGGAGGGCTGGCTGGCCCTGGACGCGCACGAGCGCTCCCTCGGCGAGAAGGCAAGCGCCGACGCCGGTGCCGGCGGCATCCAGCGCGAGCGCATCAAAGTCGTTCCCCGCGAGGCCATGGTCCAGATCTCCCGCGACGGAGTGGCCGCGGAGGTCTAAGCGCACCCAGCACCCGCGGCAACGGGGGTGCAAGCCCTAAGAACTGCAACGCGGGGTCACACCGCGCCCATCCCGAACGGGATCATGGGCCGGAAGTGACCCCGCGTTGTTTGGGTGGGGGCGAAAAACGGGGCTGTAGTCAGTAGGCTTACCTTCATGGATGCGCAGCACACGCCAGAGACCCGCCGGTGAGGCTCCGGCGCAGCAACGCGTCCGGCCGCGGCTACCGCCGGGTCGCGGCGGGCACCGGCTTCAGCTACAAGGACCTGGACGGCTCCACTGTCCCGCCCGGGCCGGTGCGCGAGCGGTTGGAGGGAATCGGCATCCCGCCCGCGTGGACGGACGTCTGGATCGCACCGTACGACAACGGGCACATCCAGGCCACCGGGCTCGACGCCGTCGGACGGCGCCAGTACATCTACCACCCGGGCTGGCGGGAGCGGAAGGACCGGCTGAAGTTCGACCGGTCGCTCCAGCTCGCGGAAACCCTGCCGGCCGCGCGCCGGCGCGTCACCCTGGACCTGCGCTCCGAGGGACTCGCCCGGGAGCGGGTGCTGGCCGCCGCCTTCAGGATGCTGGACAGCGGCTCGCTGCGGGTCGGCTCCGAGCGCTACACAAACGAAAACGGCAGCCACGGCCTCGCCACCCTGCTCTGCGCCCACGTGGCGGTCCGCAAGGACGAGGTCAGGCTCAGTTTCCCCGCCAAGAGCGGCAAGACCTGGGAATCACGGATCGACGACGCCGACCTCGCCGCCGTCGTGCGCCAGCTCAAGCGCCGCGGCGGCAACGCCCGCCTGCTGGCGTACAAGGAGGGCCGGGGCTGGCACCCGGTGTCCAGCCAGGACATCAACCAGTACGTCAAGGAGCGCACCGGCCAGGACTTCACCGCCAAGGACTTCCGCACCCTGCGCGGGACAGTCGCCGCAGCCGCCAGCCTGGCGCAGAGCGGCCCGCAGCCCAAGGTCTCGGCCCGCAAACGCGCGGTAAGCCGCGCCATGGTGGACGCGTCCGCGGTGCTGGGCAACACGCCGTCGATCGCCCGGAAAAGCTACGTGGACCCGCGGCTGCTGGACCACTTCGCCGCGGGGGAGATCATCGACCCGAAGCGGCTGGACTCGGCCGAATCCGAGGTCCGTGCCCTGCTCTACCGCGAGGGCGACGTGGTCCCGCTGAAGGCGGCGGAGCGGAAAGCTGCGGGGTAGGCGTTAGTCCGCGCAGCAGTTGCCGGCCGCGGCGGGAGTTCCGGCGGGAGCGGAAGGCTCGCGGACGGACTTACATCCGCCCGAAGCGTGCCCGGACCAGCGCAAACGCCCCGTAGGCGATGAAGCCCGCGCCGATCGCCAGGAGCAGAGCCGGACCGAACGGATGGTCCCGGAGGGCCTTGAGGCTGCCGTCCAGCCCGGTGGACGAGCCGGGGTCGTTGGTGGCCGCCGCGATGACAAACAGCAGTCCCGTCAGGATCAGCGCCACACCCTTGGCGACGTGGCCGGCGACGCCGAGGCCGCTGATCAGCCGGCCCCGGCGGGTGCCCTCGAAATGGCGCAGCTCCTCCTTGAACTTCTTCCCCGCGCCCTTGACGATGAAATACACGCCGATCCCGATGATCGTCAGGCCCAGTCCGATGAGCGCCGGCACCCCGAACGGTCCGCGCACGACGGCGGTGCTGAAGTCCCGTGTCGAGTCCCCGGAGTCGCCTCGGTTGCCGAGGGCGAAGCCGGCGAAGCTCAGCCCCACGCTGCCGTAGGCGACGGCGAGGAAGCCGGACGAGACGAGTTTGCCGAGTCGCTGCCGGCGCGGGAGGTGCCTGGCCCGCAGCGTGGCCTCGCTCAACTGCCACAGCGAGAGCCCGGCGCACGCGATGAAGCCCGCCCACATGACCGCCGGGCCCCACGGGTTGGCCGCGAGCTGTTCGATCGCGCCGGTGGGCTCGGCCTGGCCCGGGGCGCCCAGGACCAGGGCCACCGCGATCGCGCCGATCACGATGTGCAGCAGCGCCATCACGGCAAAGCCGGTCCGGGCGACGGCGTCGAGCGCGGCGCTGTTCGACGCCGACTCCGCCGCGTCGGCTGCCTCGCCCGCGGCCCGGCCGAGGGCCTCTCCGCCGGTTTCCCGCGGAGCGGGGGGCCGGTCGTGAGCCCCCGATGATTCCATGCCGCCGAGTCTACGCAGGGGAGCTGCCCCCTGAACTATCAACTTTTTCATAAGTGTGCTTACCATAGCCCAGTCGTGGCCCTTCGCGGGTGGCGGCAGTTCCTGATTCACACCGACGATAGGAAGCTCACCATGGCAGGTAATCTTGTTGCCCGATCCATCCACGACCTGACGGCGGGCGCCTGGTTCGGAGGCTCCCTGATGGGCGCCATCGGGCTGAACGGCGCGACGGCGGAAGCCAAGGATCCGGCCGAACGCACCCGGCTGTCGAGCCTGGGCTGGAAGAAGTGGGCCCCGTTCCAGACGGCGGCCTTCGGCGCGCATTTCCTCTCCGGCCTGGCCGTCATGTGGGAGAACAAGGGCCGGATGGCCAAGCAGGACGGCGTCACCCGGCTCAGCGTCATCAAGTCCATCGTCACCCTGGCCGGTGCCGCCGTGAGCCTGTACGCCGGACTTGAGGGTGCCAAGGTGGACAAGCTGGCCGGCGAGGGTGCCGCCGGCGCCACCGAGCCCAAACCGGGCGCGTCCGAGGAGCTCCGCTCCGCACAGCAGCAGCTGAAGATCCTGCAGTGGGCAATCCCGGCCTTCGCCGGCACGGTGATTGTCCTCGGCGCCAAGCACGGCGAAATGCAGCGACCCAAGAACGTTTTCGCGGGCCTGGCACGCTAGCCCGACGGGCTTCGCGCTGGCCGAGCGGGGGCCGTCAGCCGCATGACAAAGGCCTCCGCGCCGGAAGGGAATTCCGGCGCGGAGGTCTTTGTGATGAGCGGGCCCTACTGCTGGATCCACTCCGCGCAGGAGTTCAGGTTCCGGTGCACGCTCTCGACGGCGGCGGTTTCGTCGTGTGCGGCGATGGCGTCCACGAGTTCGTCGTGGCCTTCGTGCGGGAGGCCGTTGATGCCGCCGCGGCGCTGCTGGCGGAGCAGGTCGGCGTGGAAGACACCGCTGAAGCTGACGTACAGCTCGTGGAGCAGCGGGTTGGCCGAGGCCTGCGCCACGAGGACATGGAATTCCCAGTCCGCCCGGGCCCAGCCGGCGTAGTCCGCGGCGTGCCAGGCGTCACGGCGCGCCGTCAGCAGCGCGCGCATCGCGTCGACGTCGTCGGCGGTGGCATGGCGTGCGGCGAGCCGGGCCGCCTGGGTGTCCAGCCCGACCCGGACCTCCAGGATGTGACCCTGCGTGTGGTCCAGGTACATGCGCTGGGCGGCGCCGGAAATCTCGCTGGTGGCGCGGACGTAGGTGCCGTCCCCGCGGCGGACTTCCAGCATGCCGCTGTGGGCCAGGGCCTTGACCGCCTCGCGCAGGGTGCCCCGCGAGACGCCAAGGACGGCCATGAGTTCAGGTTCGGCCGGGATCCGCTGCTGCAGCGGCCATTCGCCGGAGTGGATCAGTTCACGGAGCTTGGCGGTGATTTCCTCCACCAGCGGCGGGCGGTGCGATGCCGTGAGTTTCATGACTGCGCCTTCCGGGCGGTCAGCAGATGCCCGACGGCGATCTGGCCCAGCGCCACGGCGAGCAGCAGGACCAGCGGCAGCGTCCAGGTCCCGGTGGCGCTGTGCAGCAGTCCCATGCCGAACGGGCCGAGCGTCGCCAGCAGGTAGCCCGCGGACTGCGCGACCGTGGACAGGGCGGTGGTTTCGGCGGTGGTGCGGCCGCTGCGGCTGATCATCACCATCACGAGCGGGAAGATGCCGAGCCCGAAACCGAGCAGCACCGCCGTCAGTGGAGCCCAGGAGACCGGCAAGACGAGCATGGTCAGGACACCCGCGGCCATCGTGACCGTGGCCAGGTAAAAGGCGGTGCGCTGCATCCGCGGGCGTGAACCGATCGCGACCAGCACCATTCCAGCCGGGACGGAGACAAGCTGCATCAGGCCGAACATCAGCCCGCTCTCGGCGGCCGTGACGCCCAGCGTGATCAGCATGTAGGGGAACCAGCTCAGCACGGCGTAGGCCAGCAGGGCCTGGACCGTGAAACCGAGCGTAATCAGGAGGCCGGTCCGGGTCCGCAGCAGCGGCCAGGGGGATACCCGGCCGGCCTTGACGGCGGGAGCATTCCGGTGGGCGTGCAGGGCAATCGGCAGGAAGCCGAGGCAGGCGACCAGCGCCAGGAAACCGATCGCCCCGACCCCGGCGGAGGGCGAGCCGAGCTGCTGCGCCACAGGGACGATCATGACCGCGACCACGGTGGCGCCGGTCGTCATGGTCACGGTGTAGAGCGCGGTCATCAGAGAGGTCCGGTGCGCGAAGTGGGTCCTGATGAAAGATGGCATCGCCACGTTGCAGATCGCCAGTCCGGACATCCCGACGACGGTGCCCGCCAGCAGCATGCCGGTGGCCGGGATGCCGCGGACCAGCAGCCCGGCCGCGAGCAGCACGAGGGAGAACAGGATGGCCTTCTCCAGGCCCAGCAGGCGGGTGAGCCACGAGGTCGCGGCGCCGGCGACGGCGAAGCACAGGGTAGGGATCGAGGGGATAACGGCGGCCATCAGCGGGCCGTAGCCCAGGACCGCCTGCAGGTCGTGCAGGAGCGCGGCGGCCCCGGTGATGCCGGCGCGCAGGTTGAGGCCGATCAGCACGATCGCGACGACCCCCGCGATGATCACGCCGCGCGGTGCGCGCACGACGGCGGGAGGTGCTGTCTGGGGAAGGGCGGACGCCGCCGTGCTGCTAGCCATTCCTAAAGGTTAGACGTTTGATGTTTGAGAACAAGCCTTTAGTGGCGAAAATCTCGGCACATGACACGGCGGGTGACGCGGTGCCTATTTCGGCGGGCCCAGACAAGCAACGCGGGGTCACATCGCGCCCATGCCGAGGCCCGGGATGGGCGCGATGTGACCCCGCGTTGCTGTTGGCGTTGCTGTTGGCGTTGCTCTTGGCGGTGCCGGGGCCAGGGTCAGCGCGGGTGCCGCGCACCCAGCCGCTGGACGGCGAGGGCGAGCCACAGCTGGACCCGGTCCGAGGTCTGGGCCGGGTCGTAGCCGGTGAGTTCGGTGATCTGGGCGAGCCGGTAGCGGACCGTGTTCCGGTGCAGCGTGAGCGCCTCGGCCACGGCAGCCACCGAGCCGTTGTTGTTCAGATAACTCTCCAGCGTGGTCATCAGCTCGGCGCCGTGGGCGGCATCGAAGGTCCGCAGCGGATTGAGTGCCTCGCTGGCCATGTCGGCCAGCGGCACATCCTCGCTCGCCAGGAGCAGCGAGGTCAGGCTCAGCCGCTCGGGTTCGTTCACGGGCAGGCCGTGGCTTGCCGCGTCGCGGGCCTCGAAGTAGCTCCAGCGCAGGCCGTTGGGTTTCGTGTACGCCCCGCCGATCCCGATCGTGGCGTGGATCCCGGCCTCGGCAAGGTGGTCACTGAGGCTCCGGGCCAGCGCGCCGGCTCCGCTGCCGTCGTCGGGGATCACCGCCACCAGATCCTTGCCGACGACGGCGCTCACCGACTTTTCCAGCGGCTGCGGCAGGGAAGACGTCCCGAGCTGCTTGGCGTGCGCGGCGGACTCGGCCAGCAGGACCACGTTCCTGCGGGTGCTGTTGACGCCGATCCCGGCGAGCCGCCGGGTGGCTTCGCTGGGCTCCAGGGTCCCGTGGATCACGTCCTCAAGGACCTGCCCGGCCAGGGCGCGCTGGGACTGGCGCTGTTTGACCATGTTGTTGAGCTCGACGCTGATCAGGTTCTGGGCGTAGCCCACGATCCCGGAGTCCTCGAAGGGCTGCCGGATCCAGAGCGTGCACGCGTCGCGGCGGCCGGTGGGAATCGGGAAGGATGCCCACGCCTCGGCGCTGGGCGCGGGATTGCCGGGGACGCTGTTGTAGAGCTGGGCGGTGAACTGAGTCAGCACAATGTCGGTCCGCAGCATGGAACCGAGGTGCTTGAGTAGTTCGGCGAGGCCGCCGCCGGTAAGCAGGGCGCGGGCCAGGATCTGGTGCCCGGCGATAAGCCGCTCCAGTTTGGTGAAGTGGTCCGCGGACTGGGCGTCAGCAACCAGCTTGCCGATCGCGATGAACGGCGTCTCGTACGGCACCTCAACCACCGGCAGCCCCCAGCGGTTGGCCTCGGCAATCAGGGCCGGCGGCACGGCGTCGTGCGTCAGGCCGATGCCGAACCCGATCCCCACCGCCCCGGCGCGCTGGACCTGGCGGACGAAGCGGCGCTGTTCCGGGGCGCTCTTGAGCCGCATCCCGGTGGTGAGGATCAGTTCGCCGCCGTTGAGGAACCGCTGCGGGTCCTCCTGTTCGGTGACGGCCACCCAGACGATGTCCTGGTGCCAGGTGGTTTCGGCGAGGCCGGCCTTGGCCAGTTTGAGGGACGGCACCGCCAGCAGGGCAGCAAGTGAAATGGCCATGGATTCAGGATAACCGGGGGCTGGTCAAGCGCACTAAAAAATGGCGGCAACGGTGTGCAGGTGACTATTCCCCGGAGTTGACCGCCTGGCATAGGCTCGGAGCAGTCTCATTGGGTCCTTTTCAGCGCGAAAGAGGTTGCACACCGTGGTTCAAACCTTGCAGAACTTCATCAACGGCGAGTTTGTCACGCCGGCCGGAACCAAGCTGCTCGACATCGTCAATCCCACCAACGGCGAGGTCGTGGCGAAGTCGCCGGTCTCTGTCGGGGCCGACGTCGACGCCGCCATGACCGCCGCGAAGGATGCCTTCAAGAGCTGGAAGCGGACGACGCCGGGGCAGCGCCAGCTGATGCTGCTCAAGCTCGCTGACGCCGTCGAGGCCAACAGCGACGAGCTCGTCGAGGCCCAGCACCGCAACACCGGCCAGGTCCGCTCCCTGATCGCCTCCGAGGAAGTTGCCGCCGGCGCCGACCAGCTGCGCTTCTTCGCCGGCGCCGCCCGCATCATGGAGGGCAAGTCCGCCGGAGAATACTTCGAGGGCCACACCTCCTTCGTCCGGCGCGAGCCGATCGGCGTCGTCGCGCAGGTCGCGCCCTGGAACTACCCGTTCCTGATGGCCATCTGGAAGATCGGTCCCGCCCTGGCCGCGGGCAACACCGTGGTGCTCAAGCCCTCGGACACCACCCCGGAATCCACCCTGGTCCTGGCCCGCCTGGCCGGCGAGATATTCCCGGCCGGCGTGCTCAACGTCGTCCTGGGCACCGGCGAGACCGGCGCCCTGATGGTCGAACACAAGGTCCCCGGCCTGGTCTCGATCACCGGCTCCGTCCGGGCCGGCATCGCCGTCGCCTCCGGTGCCGCGAAGGGGCTCAAGCGCGCCCACCTGGAGCTCGGCGGCAAGGCCCCCGCGGTCGTTTTCGCCGACGCCGACATCAAGAAGAGCGCGGCCGCCATCGCCGAGTTCGCCTTCTTCAACGCCGGCCAGGACTGCACCGCGATCGCCCGGGTGCTGGTCCAGGACTCCGCCTATGACGATCTCGTGGAAGCCCTCGTGGAGCACACGAAGACCCTCCGCACCGGCTCGCAGAACGACGAGGACAACTACTTCGGCCCGCTGAACAACGTCAACCACTTCAACACGGTCAAGGCCCTGGTGGAGTCCCTCCCGGAAAACTGCAGGATCGAGACCGGCGGCCACCAGGCCGGGGAGAAGGGGTACTTCTTCGAGCCCACGATCGTCACCGGCGCCAGGCAGAGCGATGACATCGTGCAGAAGGAAGCCTTCGGCCCGGTCATAACGGTGCAGAAGTTCCGCACCGAGGAAGAGGCCGTGGAGCTGGCGAACGACGTCGACTACGCCCTCGCCTCAAGCGTCTGGACGTCCAACCACGGCACGGCCATGCGCCTGAGCCGCGACCTGGACTTCGGCGCCGTCTGGATCAACACCCACATCCTGCTCACCGCCGAAATGCCGCACGGCGGTTTCAAGCAGTCCGGCTACGGCAAGGACCTCTCCATGTACGGCGTGGAGGACTACACCCGCATCAAGCACGTCATGAGTGCGCTGGACGCCTAACCCAGCTGCGCAGCCCCGCTGCTAAACCCGCTGCACCGCCCAGCCACACCGCCCAGCCGCACCACCAGCACGCCAGAAAGGCTTTCCCATGACCAGCACCGTCTCTGACATCGTCTACCGTCTTGAGCAGAAGCGCCGCGTCCAGGCCGACTTCCCGGGCCCGAAGTCCGTCGCCCTGACCGCCCGCCGCAAGGCCGTCGTCGCCGCCGGCGTCGCGTCCAGTGTCCCCGTGTTCGTCGCCGACGCCGACGGCGGCATCATCCACGACGTCGACGGCAACTCCTTCATCGACCTCGGCTCCGGCATCGCCGTGACCAGCGTCGGCGCCTCCGACCCGGCCGTCGTCGGCGCGGTCAAGGAAGCCGTGGAGCACTTCACCCACACCTGCTTCATGGTCACGCCCTACGAAGGCTATGTCGCCGTCGCCGAGCAGCTGAACCGCCTCACGCCCGGTGACCACGAGAAGCGCACCGTGCTGTTCAACTCCGGCGCCGAAGCCGTGGAAAACGCCGTCAAGGTGGCGCGCCTGGCCACCGGCCGCGACGCCGTCGTCGCCTTCGACCACGCCTACCACGGCCGCACCAACCTGACCATGGCGCTGACTGCCAAGGCCATGCCCTACAAGACCAACTTCGGCCCGTTCGCGCCCGAGATCTACCGCATGCCGATGAGCTACCCCTACCGCGAGGAAAACCCGGAGACCACCGGTGCCGAGGCCGCCAAGCGCGCCATCACCATGATCGAGAAGCAGATCGGCGGCGAGCAGGTTGCCGCGATCATCATCGAACCCATCCAGGGCGAGGGCGGCTTCATCGTCCCGGCCGAGGGGTTCCTGCCGGCGCTGGCAGCCTGGGCCAAGGACAAGGGCATCGTCTTCATCGCCGACGAGGTCCAGTCCGGCTTCTGCCGCACCGGCGAATGGTTTGCCGTGAACCACGAGGGTGTGGTGCCGGACATCATCGCCATGGCCAAGGGCATCGCCGGCGGCATGCCGCTCTCCGCCATCACCGGCCGCGCCGAGCTGCTCGACGCCGTCCACCCGGGCGGCCTCGGCGGAACCTACGGCGGCAACCCGGTGGCGTGCGCCGCGGCGCTGGCCTCCATCGGCTCCATGGAGCAGTACGGCCTCAACGCCCGGGCCAAGCACATCGAGGAGATCGCCCTCGGCAAGCTGCGCGAACTGTCGGTTGAGCAGCCGGTGATCGGCGATGTCCGGGGCCGCGGTGCGATGCTCGCCATCGAACTGGTCCAGGCCGGCTCGAAGGAACCGAACCCGGAGCTGACCAAGGCCGTGGCCGCCGCCTGCCTCAAGGAGGGTGTCATCATCCTCACCTGCGGCACCTACGGCAACGTCATCCGGCTGCTGCCGCCGCTGGTCATCAGCGACGAGCTGCTGCTGGACGGCCTCCAGGTCCTGGCCTCGGCCATCAAGGCGAACGCCTGACAAACCCGGTCAACCGGCCACACTCAAACACCGGGCAGCAGAGCCGCGGACAGCCGTCCGCGGCTCTGCTGCGTTAACCCCTGCTATTTCCAGGAACTGGCATCGAGCTGGACCACAACGACGTAGACGGGCTGGCCCCGCTCGATCTTCTCGACCTCCCAGACCCGCACCTTGGTTTCCGGCACCGGATCGATCGGCCGGCCGACGCCGATCCCGTAGCTGACGATGCCCTCGAAATCCCCGGCCTGGGCGTAGCTGGTGAGCGCCGGGTAGCCAAGCGTGGCCGCGGGGGCGCGCGTAATGGTGCTGGCCTTGCCGTCCGCCGTGTGCGCCTGGGCGCCGCGAAAAACCACCTTGAGGATGGCGCCGGTGCCGGGCATGGAAACCGGCAGGCCGCTGCCGTCGGCGATCAACTCGGGCACGAACTCGATGTCGTAGCTAGGGAACCCGCCCAGGAACCGGAAGCTCATCTGGTCGAAGGGCGGAGTCTCCGCGGGATGCGACCCGGCTCCGATGGCGTACAGCGCGGGCAGGGGAGCGGCCGGTGGCGGAGCAACCGGCACCGGGTTCTCATGCGTGGCCTTGAACGGGCTGCCGGGACCGGGCCAGGTCCAGTCGAGGGCGATCTTCGAGGAGATTATCTTGACGCCCGCGTGCGGAGGAGCCGTTTCGTCGGTGTCGGCCGGAACGGTGGCTGACGCGGAAGGAGCCGCCGTCGACGTCGCAGGGGCGGCCGAAGAAGCGGTGGACGTGGACGTGGCGGTCGCGGTGGACGTGGCAGCGGGCGGACTGGTTCCGCCGGATGGCGGTGGGGACGGCGTGCAGGCCGTGAGGGCCAGCAGCAGGGCCAGCGTCCCCAGCCCGGTGTTCCGTGCGGCGATGTGGATTTTCCCGGTGTCAATTGCACCCATGATGAGCTCCCCTCGACCCTCAAAGCCTAGGGACGGATGATTGCCCCGTTCAGGGCCGAAAGTCACGTACCGGCACGGCCAATTCCGGGCCCCGCTGGGCTAGAGTCGTTCCTACCACTGCAGGAACGCAGACCGGCCGACGTCGCCCGGAACCCCCGGAGCAAAGCTGGCTTCTGCCACAGACCCATAAGGGGTTCATACATGCGATACGTAGTTGGCTATACCCCCAGCGACCGCGGCGCAGACGCCGTTGCCCTGGCCTCTGCCCTGGCCCGAGCCCAAGGCGCGCACCTTGACCTCGTCTACGTTGTGGACCGGCGGACCCCCTACGTCGCCCTGCACCCCGAGGGAAGCGGTGTCAGCGCCGCGGAGCAGGAGATGATCACCGCGGAACGGGAAGGCCTGTCCCTCGTCCCCAAGGACGTCGAGGCCCGGTTCCATGTCCGCCACGCCGACTCACACGCCGCCGGCCTCATTGATGCAGCCCTGGACTACGAGGCCGGCCTGATCGTCGTGGGTGCCGCCAGCGCCGGGCTGTTCAAGCGGTACACCATCGGCAGCGCGGCCAACGCCCTGCTCCACGCCTCGCCCGTTGCGGTGGCGCTGGCCCCCCGGGGCTACCGGCGCACCGAGCCGATCACGCGGCTGACCCTCGCGGTGGGCCAGCGTCCCGGCGCGGAGGCGGCGATCGACGTCGCGATCGAAGCCGCCGGACGTCGCGGGGTCCCGCTGCGGCTGGTTTCCCTCGTGGAGCTCGACGCCGAAGGGGAGAGCGGCGAAAACGTCAATGCGGCGCACATCCACGCCAACACCGTCCTCACCGCGGCCGCCCACCGGCTCCCGGAAGGGCACGATGTCAGCGTTGAAGTTGCCCATGGCCGCACGATTGAGGAAGCGATCGATGACCTGGACTGGGACGAGGGCGAGATCATGATCGTGGGTTCGTCCCGCCTGGCGGAGAAAAACAAACTGTTCATCGGCAGCACAGCCCACAAGGTGCTCCTGGCCCTGCCTGTTCCCATGGTGGTCGTCCCGCGCGACTACGAACGAGTCCGCACCCACCCCGCAGTCTGACCAGCCCGTAAGTGCACCGGCCGCCTGGGCCAGACCCAGGCGGCCGGTCCTGTCCTCAGCCCGGTCTGTCCTTAGGCCCGGTCTGTACTCAGGCGGCCGCGCGGGCCAGTTTCCGGTTCACGGAGTTCTGCTGCGTGGTCCGCAGCACGTCCACGGTGAGCACCAGCAGCGCCAGCCAGACGACGCCGAAGCCGATCCAGCGGTCCGTGGTCATGGGTTCGTTGAACACAACCAGCGCCACGATGAACTGCAGCACGGGGGCGACGTACTGCAGCAGTCCGATCATGGTCATCGGCAGCCGCCGCGCGGAAGCGCCAAAGAACAGCAACGGCACGGCGGTGATGATGCCGGACGCCGCGAGGAGCCAGAAGTGCCCGGCGCCGTGGGCTGCCAGCGTCGCGGCGCCGGTGAGCGCCAGGATGATCATCGCGGCGGCCGCCACCGGCGCCAGCACGATCGTCTCGACCGTGAGGCTGGTGATCGCATCCGCGCGGGGGCCGACGCGTTTCTTGACGAACCCGTAAAGGCCGAAGCTCAGCGCCAGGGTCAGGGCAATCCACGGCACTCTGCCGTAGGAGACCGTCAGGACGCCCACGGCGATGAAGCCGATGCCGACGGCGGCCCACTGCAGCGGCCGCAGTTTCTCCTTCAGCACCACCACGCCCAGCAGGACGGAGACGAGCGGGTTGATGAAGTAGCCCAGCGCCGCTTCCACGGCCTGCCCGGTGGTCACACCGTACACGTAGGTCAGCCAGTTCACCGCGATCAGGACCGCGGCGATGATCAGCGGGAGGATCAGCGTGCGGTTCCGGAAGGCGGCCCCCAGGACCCGCCAGGAGCGGGTGACGGTGATCAGCAGGACGCAGAAAATGAGCGACCAGAGCACCCGGTTGGCCACAATTTCGACAGCGCCGGCCGGCTGCAGCAGGAAGAAGTAGAGCGGCATCAGCCCCCACAGGCCGTAAGCGCCGATCCCGAAGATGATGCCCGCCGTCGTATCCGTGTCCACTGCCTTGAGGACGGCCGGCGGACGCTTCGACGGGCCGCCGGGGGCAGCAGTGCCCGGGGAGCTCAGCGGGGCTGGGGCGAGGGAACGGTCGGGGGTAGGCACAAGATCAATAACACCACCTCCGGGACCCCTATTCCTGCCCTTCGGCTCCGATGCGCCCGGCGCCGGGGCATCGGACCCCTGCGATGTCGGTCACCGGGGAGCCCGTTCCAGACTGCGGACAATTAGAATAAGGCATTGTGCGCTGTATGAACTGGCGCAGTCGCTAAGACTCAGAAGGGCTCCCGGTGTCCAACTCGGCCGAAACCACGTCCAAACGTCCGCTCCGCGTTGCGATTGTCGGCGCCGGACCGGCCGGCGTCTATGCCGCGGACATCCTGACCAAGTCCAACGAGGTCAAGGGCGGCGACTTCGAGGTCAGCATCGACCTTTTCGAGGCGTACCCGGCACCTTACGGCCTGATCCGCTACGGCGTGGCACCGGACCACCCCCGGATCAAGGGCATCGTCAACGCGCTGCACAAGGTGCTGGACCGCGGCGACATCCGCTTCCTCGGCAACGTCACGTACGGCCGTGACCTGACCCTGCACGATTTCCGCGCCTTCTACGACGCCGTGATCTTCTCCACCGGCGCCATCAAGGACGCGGAACTGGACATCCCCGGCATTGAACTTGAGGGGTCCTTTGGCGGGGCCGATTTCGTCTCCTGGTACGACGGGCATCCAGACGTTCCGCGCGACTGGCCGCTCGAGGCCAAGGAGATCGCGGTGATCGGAAACGGCAACGTGGCCCTCGACGTGGCGCGGATGCTGGTCAAGCACGCCGACGATCTGCTGGTGACGGAAATCCCGGACAACGTGTACCAGGCGCTTAAGAACTCCCCGGTCACGGACGTGCACGTGTTCGGCCGCCGCGGACCGGCCCAGGTCAAGTTCACGCCGCTGGAACTGCGCGAACTCTCCCACGCCCGCGACGTCGACATCGTCCTGTACCCGGAGGACTTCGAATTCGACGAGGCCTCGGACGAAGCGATCCGCAGCAACAACCAGATCCGCACCATGGTCAACACCCTGACCAACTGGCTCGTCGAGGAACACGCCGAGGCCGAGGAACCCTCCTCCCGCCGCCTGCACCTGCACTTCCTGCACAGCCCGGTCGAAATCCATGGAACACCCGGCGACGCCGCGCACCCCGGCAAGGTCACCGGTATCAAGTTCGAGCGCATGCAGCTGGACGGCACCGGCAACGTCAAAGGCACGGGGGAGTACCTCGACTACCCGGTCCAGGCGGTCTACCGCGCGATCGGCTACCACGGCTCGCCGCTGGACGAACTGGAATACGACGCCCGCCGCGGTGTTATCCCCAACGAAGGCGGCCGGGTGCTCGACGCCGAGGGCAATCCCGTCCCGGGCATCTACGCGACCGGCTGGATCAAGCGCGGCCCGGTCGGCCTGATCGGGCACACCAAGGGCGACGCGCTGGAGACCATCGGCTTCCTGCTCGAGGACCGGCTGAGTCTCCCGCCGGCGCAGAACCCGGATCCGCAGGCAATCATCGACCTGCTCGAGGAGCGCGGGATCGCATACACCACCTGGGAAGGCTGGATCAAGCTCGACGCCCACGAGCTGGCCCTCGGTGCGGAGTGGTCCGCGTCCGGGGACGACTACGGGGTCGCGCGGGAACGCATCAAGGTGGTTCCCCGCGAGGACATGGTCAAGATCTCCCGCGACTGACCGCCAGGAAGCACGCCCGGCAGCGGCCGGCGCCCCCGCCCCTCGCACCGCCCCCGCCGCTCGCGGGGTGCACGGGAGTCAGGCCCTTGGACCCTAACCGGGGTCCTCTGATCCGGGATAGGCATGGAGATACCACGGCGGTTCGTTTCTTCGATGATGCGGTTGAAGCCGGGGTAGGCGGCCCGGGCGCGGAGTTGAAACCCGCCGGGGCCGCCGCATGAGCCCGACTGTCATCAGCGAACGTGCAGGGACCGCTCCAGGTGGTGACTTTCCGGTGCTGTCGAGGGCGGGACGGTGGCGTTGAGGGGACCGGGCATGAACCAGCAGTTGCAGACCCTGCGCGGCGATGTGGCCGCGCGCCTGCAGGATGTTCTCGTGGAGGGCGGGGATGTGGAGGGCTTTATTCACGCCCTTGCGAGGTATGCCGCGTCCGCGCTCTCGCGCGCCGACCGGGCGGTGGACTGCGGGGTGCATATCAGCAGGCGGCGGAAGGCGCCGGCCTCCGCGGCGAGCAGCGGTGAGGCCCTGGACATGGAGGACCTGCAGAGCAGAACCGGCGACGGGCCACGGCTTGCCGCGCTGGGCGATTCCACCACCGTGGACATCCCGGATTCGGAGCGCGAGGAGCGGTGGCCGCTCTATGTGCAGGCGGCCGTGGACCGTGGATTCCGTTCCGTCCTCGTTGTCCCTCTGGCCCTGGAAGATCAGGCCCGCGGCGCGTTGACCTTCCATTCCCCTTTCCCGTCCGCTTTTGGCTCGGATGGGGTCGCCAGCTTTGAGGTGTTCGCCGGGGAGGCCTCGAAATCGCTGAGGCTTGCCTTGAAGATCGCCAGGCTTCAGGACGCCCGGGAGGACCTGTCGGCCGCGCTGGACTCACGGACGGTGATCGGCCTGGCTGCGGGTGTGATCATGGCGCAAAACCGGTGTTCCCAGGAGGACGCGTTCAGGATTCTCCGGGAGGCATCGAACGCGCGTCACATGAAGCTCAGGGATGTGGCGGCCGCCGTCATCGCCCCGATGGCCGGCGGCACCTACTTCCGGGCCCACTTCGATGAGTGAGGGCCGGCAGCTCCCGGGCGGCGACAAGAGCAGTTGCACCGCCTCGCGGATCGACGGCAGAGGTTGTCCAGGGTCCACGGCGACACCCTAATACGGGCGAGCCGTGTTGCGCGGCTTGCGCCTGCGCAGGTCATGCGGCCGGATCCGAGTCCTCCGGCCGGACGGCGTCGAAAAAGTGTTTGGCGCCCTCGACGGCCAGGGCCGTGTGTGCCCTGGACCGGAGAAACTCCGTATCGTCGTCGGTCAGGCGGATCTGACCGTGCTGATCCGTCACCTCGGGTTCAGCAATTGCGCGGTTCATGGCCGCCGCCAGGGTGCGGGGCACGATCAGGCAGCCGGGGTGGCTCATCAGCCAATCCCGGGTCCCGGCATCAAACTCGTCCCAATGGGACCTGATACTCATCTTCAGCCCCGGTTCGTGCCCGCGGGCCCGGGAGGACGGTTCCAGTCGGCGGCAGATATGACGAGGGGCCAGTAGTCAAATGCGCGGAAGGTCCGTGAGGGCAGTGAATCAAGCACCCCACGGCGGTAGGCGGTCACGCGGCGGTCCCCTGCAGTGCGGCGGCGTTCCGGGTCCTTGGAAGCTGGCGCCTTCCGGATTTCTTCCGGACAGTGTCCTGGATGCCCGACCTGAGGAAACGGGTGCCCGGCGGGCCCGCCGTCGTGAGCAGTTGCACCGCCTGCGGTTCGGCGGCGGCCAGTTCTCCAAGGTCCACGATGAGGCTGAAGTCCGGGGCGAGCGAGGCTGCGCGCCGCGCGACCGGGAGAAGTCCGCGAACGTTGCTAACGGTGAGTGCCCCGGTGGGGGTGACGGTGATGGTTCCGGAACCCAAGTCCAGGGCGACGGTGACATCCAGATTGCTGGTCATAGACAGAATCCCTCTACGAATCACGAGCGGCCGGCTGCCTGACCACTTCCCAGACTACAGGCTCCGGCGTGAGCTGAGTCACTTCTTCCTCTGCGGCTGCGTCATTCCGCCTGGTTCCGGGGCGAGGGTCTTTAGCCCCAGCCCGGCAGCGGTGGACGGGCATTTACCGGGAGCCCTCCAGATCCGCGCCGAACGCAAGGAACAGAAGGAAGAGAAGGGCCTCACCCCGGCGGACGCCGGCACCGCGAGGGACGGCGTCCGCCCGGCTCCGTCTTTTGGTACATCTTTTCAGGCTCGCGGGCCCGTGAGATCATGCCTTCATGGGTGAAATTACAGAACCACGGACGGGATCGCCCGCCACCCCGGGGCTCGCGAAGAGCACACATAGCCGGGGTCTTGACCGCTACGGAAACCCGGTTACAGAGCAGCTTCGCATTGTTGGCCAGCGGCGCCGGGAAGCCGAAGAAAAACTCGACCGGCACCTGCAGGACGCGCGCGTCAGGCACTGAACCTCCCCGGTCCACTGTCACCGGCAGCGCGGGGCCCGGCCCGGCCCGGGCGGGGCTGAGCGGAGGACGGGACTGAGCGGAGGGCAGCCCGGATGTGGGGCCCGCCAGATGTTTCAGTTTCGTCGAAAGCCTTTACGCAGCGCGGAGCCGACGGCGCAGCGCGGCCGCGGGACGCCAGCTCTGGCGGGGGCCCGGAACGCCCCGTAGACTCGAATGGACATGGCTGCCTCCGGCACGCCGTCGTGCCCGTCCGGTGGGAGTTCAATGAGGAATCCGATCCATCCGGCAGCCCTGCTCCCGCCATCAGGTGGGGTCCCCGCAGAGCTGCGCCAGCAGTATGCCAGCGCCGGCCATGAGCAGCTGGACTCCCGGGGGCTTGAGTTCCCCGCCGATCTGCGGCTGCCCGGCCTCAGCAGCCTGATCCAGGAGTCGTGGCTGCGCTCGGTCCAGCTGCAGGCCAACCCGGACAACCCCGAGGCCCCGCTGGCGATGGACCGCGAAGAACTCGAAGAGTACCGGCGCCAGCACCCCCTGGCCGCCATCATGCCCGTCATCCACAAGCTCCTGGTCCTGCCCAGCCACGACAGCGGCATGCTGGTGGCCGTGGGGGACGAGGTGGGCCGGCTGCTCTGGGTCGAGGGCGACGCCGAGATGCGGCGCCGGGCCGAGGGCATGATGTTCGTTCCCGGGGCGGACTGGTCAGAGGCCACCGTGGGCACCAGCGCCCCCGGCACCGCCCTGGCCCTGGGCCGCGGCATCCAGATTTCCGGCGCCGAACACTACAAACGCTCCGTCCACCCCTGGAGCTGCACGGCTGTTCCGTTCCACGATCCGGATTCCGGGGCCCTGCTGGGCGTCGTGGACATCACCGGGACCGAGTCCGCCGTCGCCCCGCACACCCTGTCACTGGTCGAGGCGACCGTGGCCGCCGCCCAGGCGCACCTCCGCGTGGAGCGGCTCCAGCTCGCTGCCGCCAAGCAGTCCTCGCCTTCCCGACGCCGGGGCCCGGCCTCCGCCGCGGCGGTCCGGGACGGGGACGGGCCGGCCGGCAGCCTGTACCGCAACAGCCTCCAGCTCCTCGGCCGGGACCAGGCGCTGCTCAGCATCGACGGCCGCACCGTGGCGCTGTCCGCGCGGCACAGCGAAATCCTGGCCCTGCTCAGCATGCACCCCGAAGGGCTCAACGCCGAGGAACTGTGCGACCTCCTGTACCCGGGCAACGCCTCCACCATGACGCTCCGGGCCGAGATGGTCCGGCTGCGCAAGGTCCTCCAGCAGCTCAACCCGGCCGCTGTGCCTCAGTCGCGCCCCTACCGGCTGCCGCTGGACCTGCTGCCGGACTCCGGCCAGGTCCTGAACTGCCTGCAGCGCGGCGCCCACCGGATCGCCCTGGAGATCTACCGCGGCGCGGTGCTGCCGCGCTCCGAGGCCCCCGGCATCGCCGAGCTGCGGACCCGGGTCTCCTCCCTGCTCCGCGAGGCGGTGCTGACCGACGGCAGCGCCGAGTCGCTCCTGCGCTATGCCGAGCTTCCCGAAGCCAGGGACGACGTCGAGGTCCGGATCGCGGCGCTGAAACTGCTGCCGCCGCGGTCGCCCAAGCGGGCCGCCATCGTCGCGGATCTGGAACGGCTCGAAACGGAACTCAGCGCCTGACCCGCCGTTTCCCGCGGCAGTGAGCCAGGCCACTCCGCGGGAGTGGGCCCGGTCACTCCGGCAGGGTGACCCGGATCACTTGCCTGCAACCTGACTGCAACCTCCCCGCTCCTAGGCTGAACGCATAGGCGGCGCCGACTACCGGCCGCCACCATCTTGCACAGCAAAGGAGCTGCAATGACTGTCTACGCACAGCCCGGTACCGAGGGCTCGAAGGTCACCTTCAAGGACCGCTATGAGAACTGGATCGGCGGCGAGTGGGTCGCACCGGTCAAGGGCCAGTACTTTGAGAACATCACCCCCGTCACCGGCAAGGCCTTCTGTGAGGTCGCCCGCGGCACCGCCGAGGACATTGAGCTGGCGCTGGACGCCGCCCACAAGGTTGCCCCCTCCTGGGGCAAGACCTCCGTCGCCGAGCGCGCCGCCATCCTGAACAAGATCGCCGACCGGATCGACGAAAACCTCGAGATGCTCGCCGTCGCCGAATCCTGGGACAACGGCAAGCCGATCCGCGAAACCCTCAACGCGGACATTCCGCTCGCCGCCGACCACTTCCGTTACTTCGCCTCCGCCGTCCGCGCCCAGGAAGGCCGGCTCTCCCAGCTCGACGACGACACCACCGCCTACCACTACCACGAGCCGCTCGGCGTCGTCGGCCAGATCATCCCCTGGAACTTCCCGATCCTGATGGCCGTCTGGAAGCTTGCCCCGGCACTCGCCGCCGGCAACGCCGTCGTCCTCAAGCCGGCCGAGCAGACCCCGTCCTCGATCCTGGTCCTGATGGAACTCATCGGCGACCTGCTGCCGGCCGGCGTCCTTAACGTGGTCAATGGCTTCGGCGTCGAGGCCGGCAAGCCGCTGGCCTCCAGCCCCCGGATCCGGAAAATCGCGTTCACCGGCGAAACCTCCACCGGCCGCCTGATCAGCCAGTACGCCAGCCAGAACCTGATCCCGGTCACGCTGGAACTGGGCGGCAAGAGCCCCAACATCTTCTTCAACGACGTCGCCGAGAACACCGACGACGCGTTCTACGACAAGGCCCAGGAAGGCTTCGCGCTCTTCGCCTTCAACCAGGGTGAAGTGTGCACCTGCCCCTCCCGCGCCCTGGTCCAGGAGGACATCTACGATTCCTTCATGGCCGACGCCGTGGCCCGGGTCGAGAAGATCATCCAGGGCAACCCGCTGGACACCGAAACCCAGCTTGGCGCCCAGGCCTCCAACGACCAGCTGGAAAAGATCCTCTCCTACATCGACATCGGCAAGCAGGAGGGGGCCAAGATCCTCACCGGCGGCGCCCGGGCCGAGCTGCCCGGGGACCTGGCCGGCGGCTACTACGTCCAGCCGACCATCTTCGAGGGCCACAACAAGATGCGGATCTTCCAGGAGGAAATCTTCGGCCCGGTTGTGTCCGTGACCCGCTTCAGCGACTACAACGACGCCATGGGCATCGCCAACGACACTCTCTACGGCCTCGGCGCCGGCGTCTGGTCCCGTAACGGCAACGTCGCGTACCGCGCCGGCCGCGAGATCCAGGCCGGACGCGTGTGGGTGAACAACTACCACGCCTACCCGGCGGGCGCAGCGTTCGGCGGCTACAAGTCCTCCGGCATCGGACGCGAGAACCACTCGATGATGCTGGACCACTACCAGCAGACCAAGAACCTCCTGGTCAGCTACAACGAGAACAAGCTCGGCTTCTTCTAAGCCGCACCAGGCCGGGCGGGGCGGATCACGTTTGATCCGCCCCGCCCGCACCACCAGTGCACCCACGCGCAAGGACGCCGTGCACCCTCCTAGCAGCACCCAGGCTCGATGACGCAAGGATTTCGCTATGACGACGACAACGACGACGACGACAATGCAGGCCGCGGTAGTAACCGAATTCGGCAAGGATCTGCAGATCCAGACGCTCCCCGTGCCAGTGCCGGGACGGGGTGAGGCCCTGGTCAAGGTCCTGACCACCGGCGTCTGCCACACCGACCTCCACGCCGCGGAAGGCGATTGGCCGGTCAAGCCGACCCCGCCGTTTATCCCCGGCCACGAAGGAGTCGGCGAGGTGGTTGCCCTCGGCGAGGGCGTCACCGACCTGGCCGTCGGAGACCTCGTCGGCAATGCCTGGCTCTGGTCCGCCTGCGGTGATTGCCAGTACTGCCGTACCGGTTGGGAAACCCTGTGCGAAGCGCAGCAGAACGCCGGCTACAGCGTTGACGGTTCCTTCGGCGAATACATGCTCGTGGACACACGCTTCGCGGCCAGGATCCCGGCCGGCTCGGACCCCGTGGAGGTGGCCCCGGTGCTCTGCGCCGGAGTGACCGTCTACAAGGGACTCAAAATGACCGAGGCCCGCCCCGGCCAGTGGGTCACGATCTCTGGCATCGGCGGACTCGGCCACATCGCCGTGCAGTATGCGGTGGCCATGGGCCTGCGGGTTGCAGCGGTGGACATCGCCGACGACAAACTCGCCCTTGCCAAAAAGCACGGTGCGGAACTGACCGTCAATGCCCTGCACGAAGATCCCGCTGAAGTCATCCAGCGCGAAACCGGAGGTTGCCATGGAGTCCTGGTCACGGCTGTGCACCCGTCAGCATTCGGCCAGGCGATCGGGATGGCCCGCCGCGGCGGAACGATTGTGTTCAACGGCCTGCCGCCGGGCGACTTTCCGGCGCCGATCTTTGAGATTGTGCTCAAGGGCCTGACAGTCCGCGGCTCCATCGTCGGAACCCGGCAGGACCTGGAGGAGGCCCTGGACTTCTATGCCCAGGGCAAGATCCACCCCACCGTCTCCACCCGGGAGCTCTCCGACGTCAACGCCGTCCTTGACGAAATGAAGCACGCCAAAATCGACGGCCGCGTCGTCATCAAGTACTGACACAATCAAGTACTGACGAAGTAAAGGACCCTGATGCCACAGTTAAAGCTCGACGCCGCCGTGACCCTTCCCGGGGAGGATTTCTCCCGGGTGGCGCTCACCCCGGAAGCGGTGGAACTGCTGCGCACGCTGTGGCTCCAGCACGGACCGCTGATGTTCCATCAGTCCGGCGGCTGCTGCGACGGATCCTCACCGATGTGTTACCCCGCCGGGGAGTTCATCACCGGGGACTCCGATGTGATGCTGGGCCTGTTTGATATTTCCGATGCCCTGCTGCCGCAGCCGATTGGGTTCTGGATGTCCAAGGAACAGTTCAACTACTGGAGCCACACCCACCTGACCGTGGACGTGGTTCCGGGCCGGGGGAGCGGCTTCTCGGTGGAGGCGCCTGAAGGAAAACGGTTCCTGATCCGGTCCACGCTGATGGACTGGCCGGTCTAAGGCCGGTCGAAAGCCGCTCTACACCGGGGCGGACGACGCGCGGGCGGGCCGTGCAGGGAAACCTGCACGGCCCGCTTTTTCGTCTCATCATGCGGGACAGATCGAGACGTCCAGTGGACGGACACTAATCTGGATAGGTCTGTTTCCCACAAGCTACTGAGATTTTGGATTTTCCTATGAACTTATTCCGGACCAAAACGATCGAGCAGTCCATGTCGGACGCCGATGAACCCGGCCGTCAGCTGAAGCGCTCGCTCAGCTCCTGGGACCTGATGATCATGGGCGTCGCCGTCGCCGTCGGCGCCGGCATCTTCTCGGTCGGCGCCAAGGCTGCAGCGAACTTCGCCGGCCCGGCAGTGACCCTTTCCTTCGCCATCGCCGCCGTCACGTGCGCGCTGGCGATCATGTGCTACGCCGAGTTCGCCACGGCCATCCCCGTCGCCGGCTCCGCCTATGTCTTCACCTACGCCACCATGGGCGAGTTGCTTGCCTGGATCATCGGCTGGAACCTCATCCTGGAGCTGTTCACCGCCGGCGCGGTGATCGCCAAGTACTGGGGCATCTACCTCAGCAAGGTGTTCGCGCTCATGGGCGTGGACATTCCGCCGTCGATCCCGCTGGGCGGCGTGGATCTTTACTGGGGTGCCTTCCTGATCGTCGCCGTGTTCACCGCGCTGCTGGTGATGGGGACGAAGCTGTCAGCCCGCGTCGGCAACATCTTCACGCTGATCAAGATCGGCGTCGTGCTCTTTGTGATCGTGGTCGGCTTCAGCTACGTGAAGTTTGAGAACTACGCCCCGTTCATTCCGGCCTCCGAGCCGACCGGCGGCACCGGCGCCGCCGACGTCATGAAGCAGTCCCTCTTCGGCTTCCTCTCCGGCGCTGCCCCGGCGCAGTACGGCACCCTCGGCATCTTCGCCGGCGCCGCCCTGGTCTTCTTCGCCTTCATCGGCTTTGACGTGGTGGCCACCTCGGCCGAGGAAGTCAAGAACCCGCAGAAGACCCTGCCCCGCGGCATCTTTGGCGGGCTCGCCGTCGTCACGGTGCTCTACATCCTGGTGTCCCTGGCGCTGACCGGCATGGTGTCCTACACCGAGCTGGCCGAGGCCGAGAACCCGACCCTCACCACGGCGTTTGAGGCCGTGGGCAACACCGACGCCGCCAAGATCATTGCCTTCGGCTCCCTTGTGGGCCTGACCACGGTGATCATGGTGCTGCTGATGGGCCTCTCCCGCGTGGTGCTGGCCATGAGCCGCGACGGACTGCTGCCGCGCTCGCTGTCCAGGACCAGCACCATCCGTGCGACGCCGGTCCGCCTGCAGATCATCTGCGGCGCCGGCGTGGCGGTTGTCGCCGGGCTCACCAACGTGGACCTGCTCGAAGAGATGATCAACATCGGGACGCTGTCCGCGTTCGTGACGGTGAGCATCGGCGTGCTGGTGCTGCGCAAGAAGCGCCCGGACCTGAAGCCCGCCTTCCGGGTGCCGTTCGGAAAGGTGCTCCCGATCGTCTCGGCCGTCCTGTGCCTGTACCTCATGACCAACCTGGCCGTGGAGACCTGGATCTTCTTCGCCGTATGGCTCGTGATCGGCGTGGTCATCTACTTCTCCTACGGCCAGCGCCACTCCCGGCTGAACGAGAGGTTCGCCGAGGCCAAGGCCTCGGTCAACGGCCCCGCCGCCAAGGACGCGGCCGACGCGGACGATGCCGAGGCGCGCCAGGACTCCCTCAGCCGTTCCTGACCGGCGGGCGTCCGGTCCCGAAGCACCGAAGTCGCCGGAGCAGTGCCCATTCGCTGAAAGCTTCTAGCGTCCGGGCACGGCTCCGGCGACTTCGGCGTTGGACCGGCCCCCACCGGCACGCCCTCGCCGCCCCGTCTCATAGCTGTAACAATGATTCCAGTGTGGTTGACCTCACATTATGTTTAGAACAGACTTAATTTGAACGTCTGTTCGAACAGCGAACATTTGCGGCTTGGGGGCTTGTCACTCCCACGCCATTGGGCACATAGGAGTGAACATGAAACGTCGTTTTATTGCCGTCCTGGCAGCCGCCTCCGTTCTGGGACTGTCGGCCTGCGGAAGCGGCTCGCCCAGTTCCACCGGAGGCGGGACCGCCACCGGCACCGCCGGCAGAGCTTCGGACCTGACCAAGGTCAGCGTCGGTGTCATTCCGATCGTCGACTGCGCACCCATCTACCTCGGTGACAAGCAGGGCTTCTTCAAGGAAGAGGGACTCCAGCTCGACATCCAGACCGCAACCGGCGGCGCGGCAATCGTCCCCGGCATCGTCAGCGGCAGCTTCGACTTTGCCTTCTCCAACCTGATCTCGGTCATGGTCGCCAAGGACAAGGGCCTTGACCTGAAGTTCGTCGCCAATGGTGCCTCCACCACCGGCGAAGTCGGCAAGGACATCGGCGGAGTCGTCGTACCGGCCGGGTCGGACATCCAGTCCGCGAAGGACCTCGCCGGCAAGAGGGTCTCGGTGAACAACCTCTCCAACATCGGCGACACCACCATCAAGTCGGTCGTCGAAAAGGACGGCGGCGACCCGCAGAGCGTGAAGTTCGTGGAGGTGGCCTTCCCGGACGCCCCGGCGGCCCTGGCCAACAAGCAGGTTGACGCGGCGTGGATCCTCGAGCCCTTCCTGTCCAAGGCCGTGGCCGAAGGCGGCAAGGTCGTTTCCTGGAACTTCGTCGAGATGAGCCCGGAACTGGACATCGCCGGCTACTTCACCAAGGCTGACACCATCAAGGGCAAGGCCGAGCTGACCGAAAAGTTCACCCGCGCCATGAACAAGTCGCTCGAATACGCGCAGCTGCACCCGCAGGAGGTCCGCGACATCGTGGGCACCTACACCAAGATCGACGAGGCCGCCCGGGCCAAGATCGTGCTGCCGCAGTACCGTGTTGAATTCAACAAGGACGCGTTCAACACCCTCGGCGAAGCTGCCGCCAAGTACGGCACGCTCACCAAAGCACCGAACGCAGACGAACTCCTCCCGTGAGTTCCACGACCCTGACCTCCGGCGGTGCCGCCCCCGGCGCGGAGCGGCCCCGCCGGCAGGCCCGCAAGATGCCAACCAAACAACTGCTCGGCGTCGCGGGGATCCTCGGGTTCCTGCTCACCTGGGAGCTTATTCCCCGGCTCGGCATCATCGACGCACGCTATCTGCCGCCCGCCAGTGAGGTCATTGCCGCCCTGCTGCTCGACTTTGGGCTCACCGCCTTCTGGGTGTCGGTCGGCGAGACCATGAAGGCCTGGTTCCTGGGCCTGCTGATCGCCGTGGTGGCTGCCGTGCTGCTGGGCTTCATCATCGGCTCCAGCAGCTTCCTGCGGAAGGCCACCAACTCCACGGTCGAATTCCTGCGCCCGATCCCGTCGGTCGCCCTGATTCCGCTGGCCGTGCTGCTCTTCGGGGTGAAGATCGAGTCATCGCTGCTGCTGATCGTGTACGCCTCCTTCTGGCAGATCCTGATCCAGGTGCTCTACGGCGTGGCCGACGTCGACATGGTCGCCAACAACACGGCCAAAACCTACGGCCTGGGCCCGATGGCCCGGATCCGCTACGTCGTCTTTCCCACCGCCCTGCCCTACCTGATGACCGGAGTACGGCTCGCCGGCGCGGTGGCGCTGGTCCTGGCCATCACGGCCGAACTCGTGATCGGCTCCCCGGGATTGGGACGGGAAATCGCCCTCGCCCAGTCCGGCGGCGCCATCTCCGGCATGTACGCCCTGGTGCTCGCCACCGGCCTGATCGGTGTGCTGATCAATATGCTGATGCGCTTTATCGAAAAGAAGACCCTGGCCTGGCACTCGTCGGTCCGGTCCGAGGTGATCGTATGAAGACCCTGAAGAATATCGGCTACATCCTGGGTCTGCCCGTGATCCTGGTCCTGATCTGGTGGGCCTCCACCCTGGGGACGGTCAACTTCTACGTCCCCACGCCCGCCCGCCTGGTCGAAACGTTCGGCAAGGTCTGGTTCAGTGAGCGCTTCTTCACGGACGTGCTGCCCAGCGTCGGGCGGCTCGTGGTTGGCGTCGTCGTCGCGATCGTGATCGGCGTCGTCGGCGGCGTCCTGATCGGATCGATCCGCTGGCTCCGGTCACTGCTGGAACCGACGCTGGAGTTCTTCCGCGCCATCCCGCCGCCGGTCCTGGTGCCGGTGCTGATCCTGCTGATGGGCATCACCGACTCCATGAAGATCGCGGTGATCATCTCCGGCTGCGTCTGGCCGGTACTGCTGAACACGATCGAGGGCGTCCGCGCCGTCGACCCGGTGCTTTCCGACTCCACCCACACCTACGGCATCGACGGCTGGGCCCGCGTCCGGTACCTGGTGCTGCCGTCCGCCAGCCCCCAGATCATGGCCGGCGTCCGCCAGTCCATGTCCCTGGGTCTGATCCTGATGGTGATTTCCGAAATGTTCGCCTCGTCCTCGGGGCTTGGCTTCACCATCGTCCAGTTCCAGCGTTCCTTCTCCATTCCGGAGATGTGGTCCGGCATTATCGTGCTCGGCCTGCTGGGTGTGGGCATGTCATTCATCTTCCAGTGGGCCGAGCGGAATATCCTGCGCTGGTACCACGGCCAGAAAGAGGTAGAAAATGCAGCCTGACTCAACTCATGCGGCCCCGGAAGCGATGCTCTCCGTCCGCGGGCTGAAGAAGGTCTACCAGACCGACGGCGGCGACGTGGAAGCCGTGCGGAACCTGACCTTCGACCTGCGCGCCGGGGAACTCGCCTGCCTCGTGGGGCCCTCCGGCTCCGGCAAGACCACACTGCTCAAGTGCATCTCCGGGCTGATGGCCCCGACCGAGGGCGAAGTGCTCCTGGACGGCAAGCGCGTGGTGGGCCCGCCGAAGAAGATGGCCGTGGTGTTCCAGGAATACGGCCGCTCGCTGTTCCCCTGGATGCGGGTCCGCGACAACGTGGAACTGCCGCTGAAAAACCAGGGCGTCCCGAAGGCCGAACGCGACAAGCTCGTGGACGAGGCGCTGGAGGCCGTGGGCCTGTCCCACGTCCCGCGGTCCTACCCCTGGCAGCTCTCGGGCGGCATGCAGCAGCGCGTGGCGATTGCCCGCGCCATCGCGTACCAGCCCGAGGTCCTGCTGATGGATGAGCCGTTCGCGGCCGTGGACGCCCAGACCCGGGCGGACCTGGAGGACCTGATCCGCACCGTGTGGAAGAAGCTGGGCATCACCGTCCTGTTCGTCACCCACGACATCGACGAATCCGTCTACCTCGGCGAGCGGGTCATCATCCTCTCCAGCTCCCCGACGGTGGTCCAGGAAGACATCACCATCGACCTGCCCGAGGAGCGCGATCAGCTGGAGACCCGGTCCCTGCCGCGCTTCACCGAACTGCGCCACCACGTCTACGAGCAGATCCAGCTCGCCAAGAAGGGCCACCGCCCGGCTGCTGCGGGAACGTCCGGAGCGGGCTCGACGCCGGCACCCGCCGCCGGCGCGGATGTCGCCTGAGCGGTAGCGCACAGAAAAAACAACCCGCCACGGATGATCCGTGGCGGGTTGTTTCCGTTCGTGCGGAGCTGGCTAGCCGATCTTGTTGGCTGCCTCGGCGTCGGAGACGGCCGCGGCCGCGCCCAGGTTGGCCCGCAGCTTGGCGCCGAGTTCGGCGTCGACGTTGGTCCAGTACTGGATGGCGCGTTCCTTGATGGCGGGGTTCTGCACGCCGCCCACGGCACCGGTGATGGTGTCGAGGAAGCGGGCCTTTGCGGCCTCGTCAAAGACATCGCGGTACAGCGTGCCGGCCTGGCCGAAGTCGCTGTCCTCGGAGTGCAGGGTCGCGGCGGAGCGCACCAGCGCGCCGTCGAACTCCCAGGAACCCTCGGCCGCGCGGGCCGGGTCGGCCACGGGTCCGCCGAAGGAATTCGGGGCGTAGACCGGGGCGGTCGCCGGCTTGTAGCCGTGGCGCAGCGAGCCGTCCTGCGAGTAGTTGTTCACCGGCGAGATCGGCCGGTTGACCGGCAGCTCGTTGTAGTTGGTGCCGACGCGGTAGCGCTGGGCGTCCGGGTAGGAGAACACCCGTGCCGTCAGCATCTTGTCCGGGGAGATGTCGTGGCCCGGAACGACGTTCGCGGGGGACAGCGCGATCTGTTCGATCTCGCCGAAGAAGTTCTCCGGGTTCCGGTTCAGCTCGAAGCGGCCAACCTCGACCAGCGGGTAGTCCGCGTGCGGCCAGACCTTGGTCAGGTCGAACGGGTTGAAGCGGTACGTCTTGGCGTCCTCGTACGGCATGACCTGGACGTGCAGGTCCCAGCTCGGGAAGTTGCCCTCGGCGATGGCCTCGTAGAGGTCGCGGCGGTAGTAGTCGGCGTCGGCGCCGGCCAGCTGTTCGGCCTGCTCGCCGGTGATGTTGTGCTCGCCCTGGTTGGAGCGGAAGTGGTACTTGACCCAGAAGCGGGCGCCTTCGGCGTTCGTCCACAGGTAGGTGTGCGAGGAGAAGCCGTGCATCTCGCGCCAGGAGCGCGGCAGGCCGCGGTCACCCATGAGGTAGGTGACCTGGTGGGCCGACTCGGGGGAGAGGGTCCAGAAGTCCCACTGCATGTCGGCGTCGCGCAGGCCGGAGCCCGGCAGGCGCTTCTGCGAGTGGATGAAGTCCGGGAACTTAATGCCGTCCTTGATGAAGAACACGGGGGTGTTGTTGCCCACGATGTCCAGGTTGCCCTCGGGGGTGTAGAAACGGGTTGCGAAACCGCGGACGTCGCGCCAGGTGTCGGGGGAGCCCTGCTCGCCGGCCACGGAGGAGAAACGGATGGCCGTGCCCACCTGGGCGCCGGGCTGGAAGGCCGCCACGCGGGTGTAGCGGGAAACGTCGCCGGTCACCGTGAAGGTACCGAACGCGCCGCCGCCCTTGGCGTGCACAATGCGCTCCGGGATCCGCTCGCGGTTGAACTGTGCGAGCTTCTCGACCAGGTAGCGGTCGTGCAGCGCGGTGGCGCCGTCGGCGCCGGTGGTCAGCGAGTGCTCGTCGGAAGCGACGGGGGCACCGGTCTGGGTCGTGGTCGCGGTATGCGAGATGGGCGCGGAAAGGTTCGCAGTCATCATTCTCCTTTGTTGATTAATTGCTTTTCAGATGTGGAGGGAAGTTTTTGGGTGCGCTGGCAATCCTGGCAGATGCCCTGGTACAGGACGTCGGCGATCTGGATGGTCATCGGTGTGGAGTTCTCGTCCCAGCTCGGCGTCAGGCACGGCGCGTGGCCGACGGCGCATTCGACGTCCTCGACCCGGCCGCAGCTGATGCAGACGGCGTGGTGGTGGTTGTCCCCCACCCGCGTCTCGTAGAGGGCCGGGGAATGCGGGGGTTCGAAGCGGCGCAGCATCTGCAGGTCGGTCAGGTCGCCCAGGACCACGTAGACGGACTGCGCGGTCAGCTCGGGAAGGTCCTGGCGGGCAGCGGCGAGGATGTGCTCGGCGGGCGAATGCGGGTGATGCTCGACGGCGGTGAGCACGGCCAGCCGCTGTTTGGTCACCCGGCGGCCGTGGGCACGCAGGGCCGCAGCCCATGCTTCGTGGGTGCCCGCCGGATCCGTCATGCCCCTATTCAATCACCTATTATGAATCGATCGTAATAAGGCGCGACTTATTTCGCCGCCCCCGCCGGCCCGGGACGGTGACCCGTACACCGCCCGCGGCCCGGGACAGGGAGCGTCGACCGCGCGTCGCACATCGGCTTCGCCAGCCGGCCGACCGGGCGCCACTAGAGTATCCGGGTGGGGAAATATCTGGCGGACATCACGCCCTTGCGCGAGAGTCCGGCCTTCCGCCGCCTGTGGCTGGGATCAGCCGTCGCGGCCCTGGGCAGCCAGCTGACCCTTGTCGCCGTGAGCCTGGAGGTCTACCGGCTCACCCAGGACAGCCTCTACGTCGGGCTGCTGAGCATCTTTGCCCTGGTCCCGCTGGTTTTCGGCGGCCTGCTGGGCGGCTCGATCGCCGATGCCCATGACCGGCGCAAGGTGGCGCTGCTGGCCTCCTCGGTGCTGTGGCTGACCACCGCCTGCCTCGCCCTGCAGGCCTGGCTGCAGCTGGGGAACATCTGGCTGCTGTATGCCCTCGTGGCGGTGCAGAGCGGCGCGCAGGCGATCAACCAGCCGGCCCGCAGCGCCATCATCCCGGTGCTGGTCCGCAAGGAGCTCCTGCCCGCTGCCAACGCGCTGAGCATGATCAGCTTCGGGCTCACCCTGACGGCCGGGCCGCTGCTGGCCGGGCTGCTGGTGGCCACCGTCGGTTTCGCCTGGACCTACACCATTGACGTCGCCACGTTCGCCTTCGCCCTGTGGGCGCTGTTGAAGCTGCCCGCCATGCCGCCGGGGGAACATGCGCGGCCCGCGGGCCTGCGGTCCGTCGTCGAGGGCTTCCGCTTCCTGGGCACCCGCCCCAACCTGCGGATGACCTTCATCATCGACCTCGTCGCCATGATCCTGGCCCAGCCGCGGGCGCTGCTGCCCGCGATCGGCGCCCTGATGATCGGCGGCGGCGAAACCACGGTGGGGATCCTGCTGGCCTCCACCGCCGTCGGCGCGTTCCTGGCCGGACTGTTCTCCGGGCCGCTGGGGGCGGTGCGGCGGCAGGGGTCCGCCGTCGTCTGGTCCGTGATGGGCTGGGGCGCCTCGATTGCCGGCTTCGGCCTCGTCGTCGTCCTCGCCGGGGACTCGGGCGCCGGCGGCGTGACCTGGTGGCTGCTGCCTGCAGCCCTGTGCTGCGGGCTGGCCGGAATCGCCGACTCCGTCAGCGCCGTTTTCCGGACCACCATCCTGCAGGCGTCCGCGCCGGACCACCTGCGCGGCCGGCTGCAGGGCGTGTTCATTGTGGTGGTGGCGGGCGGACCAAGGGTGGGGGACATGCTCGCCGGCGGCGGGACTAGAATTCTAAGTGAAGGCTGGGTCCTGCTTTTGGGCGGCCTGTTGTGCATCGCGGTGGCCTGGGCCGTGGCGCACTGGCAGTCGGGCTTCCTGACATACGACGCGCGGAACCCGGTGCCGTAGCGGGACGTTTTCCGGGTGTGAGTCCCCAGCGGGACGACTTCAGGAGGAACAGTGCATAAGCATCACAACGGACTGAAGACCGCGGCCCTCTTTGGCGTGCTGTGGGCGGTGCTGCTGGGCCTCGGCGCGCTGATGGGGTCCAGTATGCGCAGTGCCGCGCCGATCTGGATCATGGCGCTGATCGGCGTCGCCACGACTGCCTACGGCTACTGGAACAGCGACAAAATCGCCATCCGCGCCATGCAGGCCTATCCCGTGACGGAGGCCGAGGCGCCCGAGCTGCACCGGATAGTCCGGGAGCTCTCCGCCGCAGCACAGCAGCCGATGCCGCGGATCTACCTCTCACCCACGATGGCCCCGAACGCCTTCGCGACGGGCCGGAACCCGCAGAACGCCGCGGTGTGCTGCACCGAAGGGATCCTCCGGCTGCTCGATGCCCGGGAACTCCGCGGCGTGCTCGGCCACGAACTGATGCACGTGTACAACCGGGACATCCTGACCTCCTCGGTGGCTGCCGCCGTCGCCGGCGTCATCACCTCCGTGGCGCAGATGCTGCTGTTCTTCGGCGGCGGGGACCGGCGCAGCGCCAACCCGCTCGCCGCGATCGCCATGGCGCTGCTGGCACCGTTTGCTGCCTCGCTGATCCAGATGGCCATCTCCCGCACCCGGGAGTTCGACGCCGACGAGGACGGCTCCAAGCTCACCGGAGACCCGCTGGCGCTAGCCTCCGCGCTGCGCAAGATCGAGCAGGGTGTGCAGCTGGCGCCGCTGCCGCAGGACCAGCGGCTGGTCAACGCCTCGCATCTGATGATCGCCAATCCGTTCCGCGGCGGCGGGGTCGCGAAAATGTTCTCGACGCACCCGCCGGTGAGCGAGCGGATCGGCCGGCTGGAGCGGATGGCCGGGCGGCAGCTGGGCTAGCCCGCAGGCGCACGACGCCGACCGGGGTGCTCCCATCCGGGGGCACTTTGAGCCCGGATTTCGACGGCGGCGCCTCAGCCGACGGCGTGTCCGAGCCAATGTGCCCCCGGAGCGCGGCCCGCCCGCGGTGAACGGGGGGATGTTGTGCCGGAGACCGGCCGGTGCTTGAGGCGAGAGGTGGGTACCTGGTGCCGGGTCGGCCGCCGGCTTTGTTGTGTGCACGCTCGTCCCGCGGACCGGGTTGCGTCCTTCCGGGGGCACTTTGAGCCCCGATTTCGACGACGGCGCCTCAGCCGACGGCGTGTCCGAGCCAATGTGCCCCCGGAGTGCGCGGACGGGAGCCTAGCTGCGGAAGTTCACGAACTGCAGGTCGGCCTCGTCGAAGCCCTTGAGCAGGTTCATGGTCTCCTGAAGGTCGTCGCGGGACTTGGAGGTCACACGGAGCTCGTCGCCCTGGATCTGCGACTTGACGGATTTGGGGGCCTCGTCGCGGATGAGCTTGGTGATCTTCTTGGCCAGGTCCTGCGCAATGCCCTCCTTGATGGTGGCCTCGAGCCGGAACTCCTTGCCGGAAGGGTAGGGCTCGCCCGTGTCGAGGGACTTCAAGGAAATGCCGCGGCGGATGAGCTTGGACTGCAGCACGTCCAGGACGGCGAGCACGCGCTCCTCGGAGTTGGCCTTCATGAGGATCGTCTCGCCGCTGAAGTCGACCTCGGCACCGACGCCCTTGAAGTCGTAGCGCTGGACCAGTTCCTTCTGCGCCTGGTGCAGCGCATTGGCGACTTCCTGCTTGTCGACCTTGCTGACGACGTCGAATGTTGATTCGCCTGCCATGACTGTCCTCCTGATGGTTGGGGGGGGGTGCCCGGTGAGGGCTTTGGTGTCTGCAATCCAGCCTAGTACGGATGCCCCTGATGTGAAGGCCGGCGGGG
Organism: Arthrobacter sp. U41; assembly: GCF_001750145.1. Taxonomy (NCBI): domain Bacteria; kingdom Bacillati; phylum Actinomycetota; class Actinomycetes; order Micrococcales; family Micrococcaceae; genus Arthrobacter; species Arthrobacter sp. U41. The sequence continues at coordinate 284,481 of NZ_CP015732.1, read as the reverse complement.
CGTTGTCACGTTCACAGTGCGCTCAAAGCTGAGCCATGGCGGGAACGAAGTTTCGGGTGGCACAGTTGCGGGAGTTGGAAGAGTCGTTCGAAAGGCGCAGGTTATGCAGCACAAGGCCGTCCGGTATGTCATCCGCTCCACCGCAGCCGCCGCTGGCGGTCTCGCCACCGCCGCGACGTCGGTGGCGGCCGCAACGCTGGCGGCCTCAATCATCTTCAGCCCCGCCGCGGAAGCCTCGTCGAGGCTGGACGGCGTCCACGCCGATCTGGCACGTGCCATTGCGCTGAACCAGATCACGGAGGAGCAGGCTGCAAAGTTCGAATCCAAACTCGCCGGCCGCATCCTGGGGGAAGCCTGACTTTCCGGGCTTTTTAGGGCTCCAAAGCGCCGATTCGATTCTTGAGCAGAAGTTCTGTAAAGTTGTCTTGCCCGCGGTTACTGGAAGCGGAACGGACTGGAAACAGGCGTTCTGAACAGAGTGGCCGCGAGTGATCTTCTTTTGAAGTTCGGCAGATTACCCGAGCGGCCAAAGGGGGCTGACTGTAAATCAGCTGGCAACGCCTACGGGGGTTCGAATCCCTCATCTGCCACCCAAACGAAGGCCCGTAATTCCCTAGAAACTAGGCGAATTGCGGGCCTTTGTCATTCCCCCACAACCGCCCGTGGCAACGCTTTGGCAACATTCACCTGTGAAACAACGGCATCCAAGGCGTCGGCAACAGCGTCCAGATCCTCGTCAAACAAGTCCGCGTAGATGTCCAGCGTCATGGCGGCGGAGGAATGTCCAAGCGTCCGCTGGACGGCTTTGACGTTCGCCCCGGCCGAAACGGCGAAGGACGCCGCGGAATGCCTGAGGTCGTGCGGCGTGATTCTCGGCACGCCCGACTTCTTCACGGCTCCGGAGAACCAGCCGCCCCGGTCCTCCTGCACACAAGTGCTTCGAAGGTAGCCGCCGTCGACGCCAGTGAAGATCAAATCGTCCCCCACCTTGCCCTCGCACTGTCTCGCCAACGGCACGCTGCTGAACTTTTGGAACGGCACCGGGCGCTGTTTGTGGTTCTTCGGCGTCCCGACCTCGACGCGCGACCCGACCTCAACGGCGTTCTCCACGACCTGGAGGCGCGGTTTCAGTGCATCCAGGTCCTTCACCCGAAGCCCGACAGCTTCCCCCCGGCGCAGCCCGCAATAGGCGAGGACGAGACCGAGCGCCGGATTCACCAGCACCCTCCGGTCATCCACGGCACCATCGAGGACTGCCGCCAGTATCCCGTAGGCGGGGATGACGATCGTCGCGCTCTTGGGCTTGCGTTTTTCAGCGTCGCTGCCCTTCGTCAGCCCCGACACCCAGTCCTGCACGGCAGTCTTGGACTCGTCCGCCACTGTTATATTGGATGATGTAACTATCAAATAGTCAAGCAGCGTGCAGCGCCACTGGCAGGAAGGCAGGCATGGAGGAATTCTCGGATTTCCGGGCACCGTTGTATGAGGTGAAGGCGAACCTTTTTAAGGGACTGGCGCATCCCGTGCGGATCCGGGTGCTGGAGCTCCTGTGTGAGGCCCCGGAGGTGCCGGTGACGGATCTTCTCGCCGCCACGGGCCTGGAGGCCTCGCATCTGTCCCAGCACCTGTCCGTGCTGCGCCGGTACCATCTGGTCCGGGGGGAGCGCCGGGGGCTGCAGATGTTCTATTCCCTGGCGTACCCGCAGGTCGCTGACCTGCTGTCCGTGGCACGCCTGCTGCTGAACAGCATTCTGCACACCACCCGTGAGCAGCTCGAACATTCAGCCGCCACATCCCCTCTGGCTGCGGCAGCCGGCAGTTCACGATGAAGGCCCTCACCGCGGCACGGGCCCTGCTGCCGGGCTGGAAGGATGACGAGGACCTGCCACGCAACCACGTCGCGCATGCCCGGGCCGCTGAACACCCCGCACCGGATGAAACGCGTGACGTCGAGGAGAATCCCGCCCCCGGCAGGATCGTGGCCCTCACCCCGGCACACGCACGGTCCAATGAATGATCAGGAGTATCCTCTGCCGCCAACAGCGCCCCTGGAATCCCGGACCGGCCGGGAGCCCGTGCCGCAATACTTACCGACTTTCGGACGCGCGGCCCTCCTTCTGTTCGACGTCCCGGCACTTCCCGCGGCCCCCGCGAACCCGGCCGGGCTGGCCGCGGCGGTACTGACCGGACCCTCCGCCGTCGTCCCCGCCGGCGGGGCCGTCGCCTTCCCGCACCGCAACGGCCCACCCGGCCGGCCCGCGGAGGCAGCTGCGCTGCGCCCGGACAGGAACCGGCCATGAGCATGGGCGGCATGGCACTGCCTGCATGGAGGCAATCCGGGCCCGGAGGGACCGGGTACCCCTCGACCGCGGAAGCCTGGAACCGCTGGTACACCGGCAATGACCGTGGCTGGGCGCCGGCAAGCTCGCCGGCCACGACCCGGCTGACCCTCGGGAAGGCATGTCCGGAACGTGTGAGACCTCGGTGCTGCACGACAGCACCGAGGTCGCCTCGTGGGCACGGCAGGCCGGCCTGCAGGTCCACTCAGCAGACACCCGGTCACGGCCCGTCCCCGGCGCCCGCCGCCCCGCGTTGGACTGCGTGGTCCTGGCCTGCAGCCCGGCTCGCGCCGGCCCCGTCATCACCCGGGTCCCACCTCCCGCACCCCCACCGACATAGGAGTAAGCAGCGTGGCTCCCGGAACCCGCGCGAGTGACCCTGCCCGGCGGGCGCATTTGACTTGACCAACACATCCGGAGGAATTCTTGGAAAAACGCCTCACTGCCGTCCATGTCGCCGCCGGCGAAGTGGAATTGATCGAAATGCGGGCCGACCAGGCCCGCGCCGCGCTCGTCGAGGCGATGTGCCGCGCCATGGCAGCCGGGGTTCCTCCGGTCACTGCGGCGGCCACCGGCGGAATGAATGTCGCAGAACTCTTCGACGCTGTCCGCCGGCACGCCCCGGCCCTCGCGGCCGGTCCGCACGCAACCAACAACGGTGATGCCCGCCGTCTCTGAGCGCAGTCTCCTGTTCCGGCTGTCAGCCCGCTGCCGGCAGGGCGTGGCGGGGTCGTAGCCGCGGGTTGCCAGCAGAATCTTGGCCGCGGGCGTGAGCTCGATGCCCATGTCCTTGTCCCTGAGGCGCTTTTCCAGCCGCCCGACGAACATGTCCACGATCTCGATGATCTCGTCCTGGGTCAGCTGCGGGAAGACCACAACGTCGTCAACACGGTTCAGGAACTCGGGGCGGAAGTGCTGCTTGAGCTCCTCCGTGACGCGGGCCCGCATCCGGTTGTAGCCGGTCTGCGTGTCCGTGCCGGACTGGAAGCCGGTGGCAACGCTCTTGGAGATGTCCCGGGTGCCGAGGTTGGTGGTCATGATGATCACGGTGTTCTTGAAGTCCACCACCCGGCCCTGGGAGTCGGTCAGCCGGCCGTCTTCTTGATGGTTTCCGGGACCTCTCCGCGGACAATCGCCTGGGCAAGGCCCTCGACGACGGCGGTCTTGCCGACACCGGGCTCGCCGATCAGCAGGGGGTTGTTCTTGGTGCGCCGGGAAAGCACCTGCATGACGCGTTCCATTTCGGACTCGCGGCCAATGACGGGGTCCAGCTTGTTCTCCCGGGCAGCCTGGGTCAGGTTGCGGCCGAACTGGTCCAGGACGACGGAACCGGCAGGAGTGCCTTCGGCCTGGCCCGGGCCAACGCGGGCGCCGGTGGTTTCCTTGCCCTGGTAACCCGAGAGCAGCTGGATGGCCTGCCGGCCCTGCCCGATGATCTCCTGTTGGACCCACCGCCTATCGCTGTCTCGGTCGGGCCCGGGCGGGTCTCAACGCCACGCCCGGACCCCACCGCCACGGCGTTCCCCGACCCAGTTCGGGTAAACCGCCGCGGTATCTCCATTGCTATCTGGCGCCCCGCTGCGCCGGTAAGGGTCCAGTGCCCCGTAAATCAACAATTCCCGTATCCTGCAGTGGCTCGGGCAGAGGTTTACTCCTCGAAATGTGCCTGGACGTCGGCTGTTCCGTCGATAGAAACGATCACGTACTTCGCGACGTCCCTCAGCTTGGTGTTGCGGGTATTGGACGCATCCCTGAGAAACGCAAAAGCCTTCCCGGGTGAGCACCGGTTTTGCGCCATGATCGCCCCGATGGCCATGTCGATGACGGTACGGGACTCCATCGCGGCGACCAGGTCGTCCCGGGCCTCGAGAAGACGGCCGATCCTCAGGGCAAGCCGCAGCGCCTTCGATGCCTGTCGGGCAATGTTTTCCGCCTGCGTGATGTTATCCGTGGTGAACGCCGCCGGGGCCTCAGCGTAGAAGATCAGTGCGGCCCGTGTCTGGTCGTCCAGCTCGACCGGCACTGCCAGAATCGACCGGTAACCCCGCTCGGCGGCCGCCAGCGAGAACACCGGCCACTGCTTGTCGGAGGCCAGGTCCTGAACGTGGATGGTCCGCAGCTCCTGCTCGGCGGTCAGGCACGGCCCGTCCCCCGCCATGTCCTGGATCTGATCCATCGCAACCGCTTCGGGGTCGCTCGCCGCCGTCATCAAAGGTTTCTTCGGCCTCGTCACGGTGACCCCGCAAAGGACAGGCCGCCCCGCAGTGGACAGGAATTCCGCGGCGTACCGGGAGAGCATGTGCAGGAACTCCTGAACGTCCACACTGTCCAGCACCAGGTCCTGGAGGTCCTCAGCAACCACTCCACGCAGCCGCGGCCCACCCTGTTCCATACGAGCCCCTCCCGGCCGGCCCCCTGACCGAGAGTATCCGGCAGTTCCGGAAACCTGAAGAAGCTTAGATCCTGATGACACCTGTCCGCGAGCCGCAGTAACAATCCGAAACCGATGAGACAAAACGGGTGACTCCGGAACCGGACATTCCAGCCCCACGGTCAGGTCCGCCGTGTCGCTGTCCCGGCACGTCGTCTCCATCGATCCGGGAACCTGCCCGGGCTGTGGAGGTAACGTCGTCACTTTTGAGGGGATACCGGAACCGATCCGCTACGCTCCAGATTGGCGGTGCGGCGCGTGCCTGCACCTTCCCGGAGGCAGATGATGACAAAGCACAGCCCGGCAGAGAGACTCGAAGTCGGCCGCAGGGCGCAGCCGGATGGCAGCATTATCGGCCGCGATCCGGGCCTGTCCTGTGATTGTGGTTGTCGTTTTCCAAGTATCAGCGCCGCCGTCCCTTCAACGGCCACCACTGCGTCCGGAACGCTTCCTGATGCTCCTGCCCGGACCTGGACGCTGCAACGTGAGTGGTCCTGGGCGTTCCTGCTGATGTTCCTCGCGGTGCTGCTCGGGGCCGCGGCTACCGTCATCGGTGTCCGGGGAGTCATGAACGAGGTGCATTCGGCAGCCTCACGGCTCCACGCCGAGGCGGACATCATCGCCGGCCTGCGGGCCGCCCTCGATGCCCACGAGCAGGCGGGACTTCTTCTGCTCTCCGGCGTACCCTCGGACCGGCCCTCCTACCTCCAGCAGCAGCAGGAACTTTCTGACCTGTTCGAGAAAGCTGCCATGGTACTTCCAACCGGGATGACCATGCGGGCAGACGTCGTCGTGGCCCGCCGGGCATGGCAGGATAACTTGGCCGCCCATGGCTTGTGGGAAGACCAGGTCCAGGCTGCCGGAGCGGACCGCCTGTCCGACGTTCCTTCCTTCGCCGCGGCGGGTGCCCGTATCCGTACGCAACTGGCCGGTATCGAGCGTTCGTCCCTGGAGGCCCTGGACGTTGGAATCGCCTCCAGTGCAAGGCTCGAACAGCTCGTGATCGTGGCACGCAGTGCGCTGTTCAGCCTGACCGCGGCCGCGGTGCTGTACTTCCGCAGACGGATGATCAAATACCTTATGCAGCCTCTGGAAGGGCTGAGCCGTGGCGTCGCAAAGCTGCGCGCCGGCGATTACCGCCACCGCATCGAGGTGGTCCGCCGCGATGAACTCGGCGAGCTCGCGCAGGCGTTCAACTCCCTGGCCGCCGCCGTCCACGACAGCCACGAGGAACTCACCCACCGGGCCAACCACGATCCACTCACCGGACTCGCCAACCGCGCCGCGCTGACCGAACGCCTTGCCGGCGCTTTCGGACCCGGCCACGACCTCCGGACCCGCCACGCGGGACTGTTATTCATCGACGTCGATGATTTCAAGAATGTCAACGACTCCCTGGGCCACGACAGCGGCGATGCCCTACTCATCCAGCTCACTGCCCGGCTCAAGAGCTGCGTGCGCCCGAACGACCTGGTCGCCCGCCTCGGCGGGGACGAGTTCGCGGTCCTGGTCACGGACCAGGAGGGTATCTCCGGGACCGGCGCGGTCGCTGCACGGATCCACGAGGCCCTGCGCGCACCGTTTCACGTCCGCGAAAACCGACTGATGGTCACCGTGAGCATGGGGGCCGCCCAAAGGCGACCCGGAACGCAGGACCCCTCCACCTTGCTGCGGGAAGCGGACTTCGCGATGTATATGGCCAAACACGGCGGCAAAGGCCGCTACCAGCTCTTTGACGCCGAAGGCTATGACCACATGGCGTACCGGGCCGCCCTCAAAGCCGACCTCCCCGCGGCCACACCCGCGGGGCAGCTCCGCGTTGAATACCAGCCCGTCACCAACTTGCGCACCGGGGCAATCGTGGGCGCTGAAGCACTCGTGCGCTGGCACCACCCCACCCTGGGGATTCTGCCCCCGTCCGAGTTCATCACCCTGGCCGAAGAGACCGGCGACATCGACGCCATCGGCTGCTGGGTGCTGAAGACCGCAACCCAACAAGCCACCGCTTGGCGCCAATGCCTTCCCGGCTGCGAGGACCTCTGGATCGCGGTGAACCTTTCCACGTTCCAGCTCCGAGACCCACAGAGTCTGGCATCCATCAATCGCATCCTCTCCGACCCCACCACCCAAGCAGACAAAGTGGTCCTCGAAGTCACCGAAACTGCCCTGGCGGGCAACGTTGACGGCGGTATCAGCGCCCTTAATACACTCAAAGCCTTAGGCGTCCGCATCGCTATCGACGACTTCGGAACAGGCTTCTCCTCCCTGAGCACGCTCGCTGCGCTGCCCGTGGACATCCTCAAAATCGACCGGTCCTTCCTCACCCCCCAGGAAGGCTACGCACCAGCCACAGCCATGCTCGAAGGTATCCTCGGCCTCGCCCACAAACTCTCCCTCGACGTCATCGCCGAAGGCATCGAAAAACCCGACCAGCTGCACTTTCTCCGCGGCCTCGGGTGCAGCATGGGACAGGGATACCATTTATCCCCGCCCGGTCCCTCCCAGATGATCGAGGCGCTGTTGACCCAAGGCACCAGTCCCCAGCCGGCGCCTGACGTTGAATTCGAAGACACGATCGGCAGCTGACACAAACACCGAACACCACGGCCCGGGGACGGGGCGGGGCTTTGGGACGCCCCGGGGCGGACGCCGGTGTCCGCCCCGGTATTTGTTGCCAGGACCCGGGAGGTAGTTAAGACTGGTCGGGCGCAATCACGGAGAGGGTATCGAGTCCGGCGACGTTCCAGGCGTTCCAGTCTGCCCGGAGGGTGGTCGGACGACCCAGGAAATAGCCCTGCCCTGCGGCCATCCCAAGATCGGTCACAGCTGCCAGTTCCGCACAGGTTTCGATTCCCTGGGCGATCGCCACGGCACCGATCTGTTCGGCCAACCCGACCAGGGCCTCCCCGAGGGCATGGCGCAAGGTGTCGGTATCGATTCCGGCAATGAGGGCGCGGTCCAGTTTGATGATCTCGGGCCGGAGGTGCTTGATGTGGCGGATCGAGGAGAAATACGAGCCCGCATGGTCAACCGCGAGCCGGACTCCGTTACGGCGCAGCGGCGCCAGCGCCGCGACAATCGCAGCGGGCTGCTCGCTTGTCAGGGCTTCAGTGAGTTCCAGGACAATGCGCTCAGGAGGAATTCCCGATCGCTCCAGGAGCCCCGCCAGGAGCGGGTCCAGACACGTGGACGGGGACAGCTTCAGCGCCACATAAAGGCTCTCCGGCAGCTCCTTTGCAGCGGTAAGGGCGGACTCCAGCGACGCGAATTCAAGATCACTTCCCAGCCGCACGTCCCGGGCTCCTGCGAACCAGTCCTCCGCGGCGTCGCTCCCGGTACTGACGAACCGGGTGAGTGCCTCAGCCCCGACAACGCCGCCGTTGGCGAGGTCATGTATCGGCTGGAACGCTGTTATCAGCATCCTGTCTTTCAGGACCGCCTCTACCCTCGAGCTAAGACTCTCTTCCGGCTGGACGGACCATTCAGCGGCCGGAGGCCACGCCCCTGATACAGGGACCGGTGCCGGGCCCTCCGGGTTCACTGGAGGGAAGGTGCCCAGGGACCTGAGCGCGGTCAGGTGCTCTACCAGCGCAATGTCCGGGCGGCCCGGATGGGCCGCCAGATGTTCGCGCAGCTGATCACGGGCGGAAGCCTGCTCGGGCGCAGACCCGGACAGAACGGCATCGATAATCTCGGCCGCCTGCTTCCGGATGCCCGGCACGTCATCACTCACCGGACCAGCCGCCCCCGGGTCAGCAGGATGCGGGGTAACAGTGCGTTCCGGATCGGAGGATCGGTCCATCGACATTGGCTATTCCTTTGTTCCCCGGTTCCGACTGAGTCCGGAACCGGCCTGGCCGCTCGACTACTTCTCCTGGCCGCGAGGTGCCGGGTGCGGGACAGGAAACCGGGGGCGTGAACCACACTGTACAACGAGGCGGTCGGCGGTTCTTCATGAAGTCGTCAGAGAACCCGGAAAGACGATTTCCAGTCGACTGTAGCGCAAGATCCTTACCCTGATCCGGGAGTTAACGCAGGTGTTGAGCAGGATGGGCGCAGTTTCGTTTCCGAACACAATGGGCGTGGGTAGCTTGGCTGTAGACCGTGGGGGCCTGCCGAAAGGGTGATTTCCCGCGGCAGGCCAGGTGCCCTTCCTGGACCTCTTTTCGATTCCAGCAAAGGTCTCAAACCATGCGCAATCTCTCCCGTGTCTCTCTCGCCGTTGCCGTTTCGGCTGCCCTCGTCGGCTCCATCGCCCTTCCGGCGACTGCCGCCCCGACGGCGGACACTACGGTCACCGTTCTGGTTGAACCTGGTGTTCTGTCGGTCTCCGCACCCGGCACTGCCAATCTCGGCACCGTGACGCCAGGAGGCACTACCTCCGTCCCCCTCACGGCCGTCCAGGTCACCGACAACCGTGCAGGCGTAACCGGATGGCAGGCTCAGGTCATCCTGACCGGCTTTGTAGGTACCGCCGTCCCTGCCCGCACCATCCCTGCCTCCGCAGCCACCTACACCCCGGCCGCGCCGACGGTCACCGGCACCGCGACGGTCACGCCGGCCACGCAGGTGGACCTGTCTACCGCCAAAACGGTCCAGACGGCGACGGCAGTCTCCGGCAACAACACCGCCACCTGGGACGCCAGCCTGAGCATCCTCGCGCCGGCCGGCACCCTGGCGGACACGTACACTGCCACGATGACCCACTCGTTCCTCTAAGCGCTCCAACGCATCAGCGTCGGGTTCCCCGGTCCGGCAAACCGCCAGCGCCCGGGAACCCGACGTTGACAGCAACGGCACCACCCACGACCATGCAGAGGCACTTCTTGCGTTCCCTGATGACTCTAATCGCGATGATCCTGCTCGCCTTCTCCCCGGTGGCTGCAGCCGTCGCGGCTGACGTCCCTCGCGCGACGACCCCGGCTCCGCCTCCGTCGCAGCCGGCCGGGGTCGGAATTCGGCTGCTGGACATCCCCGCCGGCACCCAGAACGACCCGCGGGCGCGGACCTACATTGTTGACAGGCTCGCACCCGGTACCGAGATCAAGCGCCGGGTCCGGGTCGAGAACAATACCGGATCCGCGCAGTCCATCCGCGTCTATCAGGGCGCCGCGCACATCGAGGCCGGCGCCTTCATCGGCGATGACGAGACGGTTAAAAGCGACCTCACCACCTGGACCCAGGTCGCCCGGCCCCAGGTTGATCTGCCAGCCGGTGCCGCCGCCGAAATCCTGGTGACGATCACGGTCCCGTCCGACGCGGCTGAAGGTGAGCAGTACGGCGCCATCTGGGCCGAAGTACGGAGCCCCGCGGACAAGGGCGGCGTCGTGCAGGCCAACCGGGTCGGCATCCGCATCTACCTCTCTGTGGGACCGGGCAACGGCAAACCGGCCGATTTTGCCATTGATTCCGTCACCGCCGGCCGCGGCAATGACGGCAACCCTGTGCTGAGCGCCGTTGTCACGAACACGGGCGGACGCGCACTCGACATCACCGGCGGGCTCAGCCTGACAGGTGGCCCCGGCGGCCTCTCCGCTGGCCCCTTCAACGTGCAGAAGGCGACAACCCTCGCCCCGGGCAACGCCCAGACCGTCACCTTTACCACCCCCGCCGTACTCCCCAACGGGCCTTGGACGGCCCACATCAAGCTAACGAGCGGTCTGCTGGAGCGGACGGCGTCCGCAACGGTCACCTTCCCTGACACCGGCCCCGGTCCGACCGTCGCCGCGACACCCGAGGACGGTTTCCCGTGGCTGCCGCTGGCCGCGACCGCTGCCGTCCTGCTCATGGCCGCGGCCGCAGCAGTTGTGTTCATGCGGCGCCTTCGCCGACGGAACCGCGCCGCGGCCGCCGTACCCGGGACCCGACGCTCCCAGCGCGAACACGCGAGTGTCAGGGAATGAATTCAGCAGAGTAGCCGAGGGGTGACGGCATGACGGATAAAGAACCGGGTACACCGCGGGTGCGGGACGCTCTCGTGTGCGTGCTGGTTGTCCAGGTCGTCTTCGCCCTTTCCGCCGGTGCCGCCCTGATCCTGGATCCTGCCAGCATGCTGGATCATCCCGGCGTCCAACTGCTAACCGGATCGCTGATCGTGATGCCGATCGTCATGGCCACCGTTCTTGCCCTGCGGTTCCGCAGGAACCACCGCGCTGAGAGCATCAGATCCCTAAATGATGCCCAACTGATGGACACGGTCCTGCGCACCAGCCGTGACTGGGTATGGGCGGTGAATGACCAGGGAATCTTCACTTTCTCCAATCCGGCCAGCGCCACCATGCTGGGCTGGCCGCCCGCGGACCTGATTGGCAGGCATTGCAACGTCGTCATCGAACCCGCCGACCTCGCGAGATCATGGAAAGCCGTTCAGACATCGGATATAGAATCCGGCTCCCCGTGGACCGGAGCCATCGTGCGCTGCCGGCACCGGGACGGCACCACAGTCTGGATGGACGTCACCGGCACCCTCCGCCAGGCCCGTGAGGGACAACGCGTCGGATTCGAAGGCACCGGCCGGCCCCTGCCCCCGGAATCAGCACAGGCGGCAGCCGCCTCAGAGAGCAGAACCCGGATCCTGGCGATGATCGATCAGAAGCTGCTCCTGACCGCCTTCCAGCCCATCCACGACCTGACCACAGGACACCTCATCGGTGTCGAGGCTCTGACGCGGTTCGTCGAAGAGGACGGGGTGGGTGCGGAGTACTGGTTCGCCGAGGCCGCGGTCGCCGGCCTTGTGTCCGACCTCGATTTCGCCGCCCTGGAGACAGCATTGGAAGCCGCCTTGTGCCTGCCTCCCTCCATTTACGTGGCCCTGAACATTTCACCGTCGACCTGTCTGGACCCAAGGCTCCCGGGACTTCTGAAACGTTCCGGTCTGCCGCTGAAGAGAATCGTCCTGGAACTAACAGAGCGACTGGAAGTATCCGAATACACTCCCCTCATCTCTGCTCTGAAGCCGCTCCGGCAGCGGGGGTTGCGAATTGCGGTCGACGACGCCGGCTCGGGCTTCGCCTCCATGCGTCACATCCTGCACGTCCGGCCCGACATCATCAAGCTGGACCGCAGCCTCATCGCAGGGATCGACGACAACCAAGGCCAACTCGCACTCGGTGCCGCCCTCGCCGAGTTCGCCCGGCAGATCGGCGCCACCCTTGTCGCCGAAGGCATCGAAACACCCGAAGAGCTTGCCGCCGTTGCCGGGCTCGGCATGACCGCAGCACAGAGCTATCTCATCGGCAGACCCTCGGTCCACCCGAGGGACTGGGCCGCATGGTACGAGAACTCAGGTCCGGGCCCGCGCCGCCGAAAGTGAGTGAATGCAGGTCTCCCGTTACGGGCATGAGGCGCTGGAACAGCGCGTGGTGCCCCCTGATGGAGGCTGCTCCGCGCTTCTCCCGCTCAGAGCCGCTGATGCTGCGCCGACAGCCTCCTGTAGCGCGGCTTGGACCTGAGCCATATGGAGTTCGATCTCAAATGAAATGTCATGCCAAATTACAAAACTTGACTCCTGACTTAACAAAAATGTGCAAAGCGCCCCTGCCCCTAGTAGTTTGAGCACTGTCGCATTGAATACCTCCTCGGTTCGGGCAAACGCGGAGTGTCAGACAAGGGGAACCATGATCGCTTCAGACGTGGCTGTAGTAGTCGAAGATGACGCGGACGTGCGCAATCTTCTTTCGGCTGCGCTTCTACAGTCGGGATTTGAAGTCCACATTGCCTCCGCCGGGCGCGAGGGTGTTGACGTTGTGCGCGATCAACAGGCCGATCTGGTGATCCTGGATGTCGGACTCCCCGACATCGACGGATTAGAGGTCCTGCGGCGGATCCGTCAGTTCAGCAACGCCTACGTAGTGATGGTCACCGGACGAACAGAAGAACCTGACCTGCTCACTGCACTTCATGCCGGAGCCGATGACTACATCACGAAACCGTTCCGTCCGAGGGAGATGCGCGCAAGGATCGCGGCCATGATGCGCAGGCCCCGCCGACAGGACTCCGGGGACCACCCTGACCCCGCGCACCAGGCACCCTCGGATCAGCGGGACGATTCGGTCTTCCGACACAACGGGTTGACGCTCAACTACAAGAGGCGCACTGCTGACGTGGACGGCGCCCCAATTGAACTGACGCGCAGCGAGTTCGACCTCCTTCACGAGCTGCTGCAGGGAGGCGGAGAAGTTCTCTCGAGAACTCAACTGGTTCGCGTCGTCCGGGGCGAGCACTACCCCCACGACACCTACATCAGCGAATCAGATGAGCGCGCCGTCGAGGTGCATCTCGGAAACCTCCGCCGCAAGCTCCGGGAAAATCCGGCATCGCCCCGCTGGTTACAGACCGTCAGGGGCGTGGGCTACCGGCTCGCAGCGGAAAGGTCAGAATGGATGTAGCTGCGCCGCAGTTCCTTCACGATCGCAGTGCCATATTTGGCAAGCACGGACAGAAACATCCGGCCCTCACGCAGCTCTCCGCCCCGGCTGATGACCTCAAGTGTTCCTGCCAGGTGCGCCAGCCGAGCCCCCAAACCATGGCGGATGGGACCTTCAGGCTGATAACCGCGTCAAGGGCTGACGCTCGAGCCTTAGACTCCACAACTGCGACCAGACGGCGGCGGCGCTGGCCAAGGCATGACGTTTCCAGCCCACTCCATCGCCCGGTCGTGACAGCGCCGAACGTGGAACCGACAGGTTCCGGAGGCTTTTTCTTTGTGCTTTCGAGCCATGCCGCCCGGCTCGTGCCGGGCGGCATGGGTCAAGGGATTTAGGGGCTGCCCTGCAGCGGGGACTTTGACAGGATCCAGGTGTTCGTCCCGTCCTGGCGTTCGAACGTGACGGTGGTGACCAGGGCGCGGATGAGCGCGAGCCCGCGCCCTGACTCGGCCTCGCCGTCAGGCATGGCAGAGTCAGTGTGCATGGGGTCAGGGCAGGCCGCGCCGAAGGCGCTGAGCCGGGCCTCCAGCCTGACGGACGTGACGCTGATGTCGACCCCGAGTTCCACCGGCGCTGCCGATTCGGGAACCGCATGCTGCACCACGTTGCTGGCCGCTTCGATCACGGCCGTGGCGAACGTCATGCGGTCCATGTCCGGAACAAAGGAGGCGTCATCCCACAGCCCGTCCAGCTCCGCGTGCACGGCCTCGACTACTTCCGGAAGGGCCGCCTGGCGCAGCGTCCGCCGGGCGAGAACGTCAGTCATCACCGAAAGCTTCAGCTGCGGAGGGATAGGAGGTCAGGACCTTGTCCATGCTGGTCAGGCCCAGGACCATTTGAACCTGGGGCTGAACTGCGGCGATCCGGAGATCGCCGCCGGCCTGCCGGGCGGCTTTGAGGCATCCGATGAGGGCTCCGAGGCCGGAGGAGTCCATAAAGGCCGTCTCTTCCAGGTTGATCACGATCCTCGCGGAACCCGCAGCGACAACTTCCGCGACCATTTCCCGCAGTTTCGGCGCGGAAACCATGTTGAGCCGGCCCGCGGCTGATATCACGGCGTAGCTGTCATTCACTTTGTAGCTCAGGTGCACGGACTGCCCTTTCTTTGGATGACCCGTTGTTGACATCGGTCTCGTCTTCGGAATCGCCCGCTCCGTACCCTCGGTATCTGACGGCGCGGACCAGGATGCTCATGACGATGAGGTCAAACACCACCCAGACTACGTTGACCAGGGTGCCGACCGGTTCGGACATTCCGGCAGCCAGCCGCCCAATCCCGACAGCCGCCGCGATGGCCAGCAGGACGGACACCACAAGCTGCGGCCGGATCAGGCTCCACCGCGGGCCGCCGGACTGCCGGTCCTTGGGTGTGACGGCGAAGCCGAGGGGGCGTCCGAACCAGACGTTGCGGGCCGCCGTCGTGCAGGCTTTAATCCAGGTCGGAAACAAAGCGAGGCTGTATTGCTGCCCGCGCCAGGTGGGGATGCCCTTCCCGGCCACGGCGAACAGGAACTGGTTCACCACCATGAACGGTATGAATCTCACGAAAAAATCCGCGCTGAGGCTGCTGACGGGCAGGATTCCGAAGAGCAGGTAGACGATGGGCGCGGCGAAATAGACGACGGCGGCGAAGCCGCTGAGGTAGGTCCACATGGTCGCGAAGTACATCAGCCGCTGGCCCCACTTGAGTCCCCGCTGGACCAGGGGGTTTTCCCGCAGGAAGACCTGCATGGTGCCCTGGGCCCAGCGAAGCCGCTGGGTGAGCATGGTGCCGACGTCCTCCGGCGCCAGCCCGTACGCCAGGACCTCATGGTGGTACACGCTCTGCCATCCCATGGCGTGCAGCCGCATGGCGGTTGCCATGTCCTCGGTCACGGAGATGGTGGCCAGCGGCATGACCGGCTGGGCCTCGCCGGTACGTTCCACGGACAAGGCGTCCAGAACCGCCTGGACGGACTCGATCGCCCCGAGCGGCGACCAGTCACGGGCGGACATCCGGTGCACCGCATCCTCGGTCACCACCGGCACTCCCGCTTCGCCGATTTCCACCGGCGCCATCGCCGCAATCTCCTCCAGGTCAGCCTGAAGGGCGGATACGTCGGCCAGCACCAAGGCCTGGACGGCCCGGTCAACCCGGCGCCGCGCACGGTAGGTGATCTCGCTCAGGGACCCGCCGGCGTCGAGCTGCCTGGAGGCCTCGAGGGTTGCCGCTTCGACCTCGTTGAGTGTTTCGTGCAGCAGGGTGGATCCGTTGTCCGCAGCTTTGCGTGCTTTGCGGATGGCGGCCTGGGAAGCGCGGAGGGCGCGCCGGATACTCTTTTCCGTTTCCCTGACGTAGCCAACCAGCCCCAGCTGCATCAGGGCCTCCCGCCGGAGGACGGCGTTGGAGCCGCAGAAAAACGCAGCATTCCAGCCGTCTTTCCCCCGCTGGATCGGGCCGTAGAACAGAGGTGCCTGGCTGCCCAGCGGATCGTGCGCCGGAACATTGCTGAAGTACTGGGGCGTCTGGACGAGGGCGACTTTCCTGTTGTTGAAGTAGCCCAGAGTGTTGTCCAGAATGTCCGGTTCGGGGATCTGGTCCGCGTCAAGGATGAGCAGGAACTCACCCTCGGTCATCATGAGCGCGTTATTCAGGTTTCCGGCTTTGGCATGCCGGGGCATCCCGTGCCACTCTGCACTGCGGGTCACGTACCCCAGGCCGTTCGCGGCGGCCATTTCCCGGAACTCCGGCCGGTCGCCGTCGTCAAGGATCCACGTGCCGTGCGGGTGCCGGATTTCTTTGGCGGCGAGCGCTGTTGTCATCACCAGCTCCAGCGGCTCGTTGTACGTGGTGATGAAAACGTCAACGGTGGCATCCGGGGGAGCGGTTGCCGGGGGCGTGCGGCTCTTCAGCCGCCAGACCGTCATCCCGAAGAGCAGGACGTCGATCAGGCTGTAGGTTTCGGCGGCGACGAGCGGCACGGCTATCCACCACGCGTCCCAGTTCAGCGACGACAGCCAGCGCCAGGCAACGTAGTTGACGCCGGTCAGCAGCGTCAGCACCACGACGAGCCGGACCCAGAAGAGCTTCACAGTCACGGGGGAGTTCTTTCGTTAGGGCTCAGTTGGCTCCGGCTGTCCCGCCGGCGGGCAAGAAAGAATGGTGACGTCATCGGGGCTGTATGCGCCCTGTGCCCGACCCCGCCCCCGCGCTCGGCGTCGCGGACCCGGCGGACCCGGCGGTTTAGGGCTCCCGCGGGTCCCGGCGGAAAAGGACGGCCGTAATGTCGTCCAGGATGACGGCCTTCCCCCGCCTGTCACACAATTCTTTAATGGCTATGTCCGGGTCGTCCGCGGTCCGGCAGTCCGCCATGGCTTCGGCGAGCCCGTGGAGGTCGCCGCCGTGGAGGTCGAGGAGGCCATCGGTCGGAACCAGGAGGGCGTCGCCGGGAGAAAGTGCCAGGGGGCGCAGGTCCCAAGTGGCGCCGGGGACCAGCCCGAGGGGCGGTCCGGTCGGCGGCAGCCGCTCGACGGTGTCGTCGGCGCGCAGGATGTGGGTCAACCCCTGGCCGGCGTCCGCATAGAGGCCGGCGCCGGTTGCCGGGTCGATTGCGGCGTGGAAGACCGTCGCGTAGGAGCCGGCACGGGCCAGGGTGTCCTCAAGTTGACTCGCCACGTCCATGAGGAGGCCGGACGGGTCCGCATTCCAGCCGGTGTTGACGAAGGCGGAATGGGCGGCCCCGGCGACGAGACCAGGACCGATGCCCTTGCCCATGGCGTCGCCTACCGTGATGCGGAAGTGTCCGGACCCTGTAGTGCCGAGGTCGTAGAAGTCCCCGCTGAGCCCGAAGGCGGGATAAAAGCACGTTGCCAGCGAGTACCCGGCCGGGGCCGGCGGAGTGACCGGCAACATGGCCTTTTGAGTGCGGGCGCCATGGTCGATGTCCCACGAGAGGTTCATCTCACGCTGGATGATTGCGGTGAGGTCCTCAAGGATTTTTTGCTGCTCCGCACCGAAGGACCTGGGCGACTGGTCGATGATGCAGAACGTCCCGACGTGGGCGCCGCCGGGGCCGGTGAGGGGATGGCCTGCATAGAACTTGATGTGGGGGTTGCCCGTCACATGCGGGTTGTCCCTGAAACGATCGTCGGTGAGGGCGTTCTCCACGATCATGGTTTCAGAGGACTTGATCGTCTCCGCGCAGAAAGTATCAGGCCGGTCCGCCCCGCGGGACACCGTGCCTACAAAAGACTTCAGGTACTGACGGTTCTTCTCGCCGATAAGAGAAATGCTGGCGGCGCTGACCCCAAAGAGATTCTGCGCCAGCCGCGTGATCCGGTCGAAGCGCTCTTCGGAGGGTGTGTCCAGCAGGCCGGTCCTCGAAAGATCCTCCAGCCGCGCCCACTCCGGGGCGTCAGGACCCCGGAGGCTGCGGGGGGATAGCTGTTCCGTGCTTGTCATCCGTCCTCCAACGAGTGGCCGTGGCCGTGCCGGCTCCACAGTGGACGCTCAACCTCGAACGAGTTTACCGCCCGCCGCATAGCTGGATGGAACATCGCGGTGACTTTCTCCCCTGTTGCCGTCCGCTGAGGGCGGTCCAAGGTGAGACGCAAGGACCCGCTTACGAAGGCGGGCTTCCCCGGTCGAGAACGGCGCGCCGATCACCTGCCCGTCCCGGTTATCGGCGCGCCGGTTGAGGCGCTGACCTGAAGCGGAGCGAGAAGGATGGCGAGGCGCTGCTGGCGAACATCAAAGCCCAGGTGGAGGGAACCGCGGCCTGACAAACGGGCAGCCCCTCCGGCTGCGCCCTAACCGACAACACCCCGCACCTGCGGCGGCAGATGCGGGGGTGCCGTCCTGCGGTTCGAGCTGGGCGGCCGGCTGGCTGCTGTCAGCTGACCTTGGACCCGGCGAGGATGGCGTCGATCTGGCCAAGGGCCTGCATCATGCCCTCTTCCATGCCCATGGCGAGAACCTTCTCCAGCGCATCGGCGGAGTCAAAGGTAGACACCATGGTCATTCGGGTGCGGTTGTCGATTGCCTCCAGCTGCATCACGGCGTGGCTCGTGCCCATGCTGGGAATCGGGTCGCCGTTCGCGTCGGCGAAGCCGTCATCGAACTCCAGCCGGTGGGGAGGCTCGATGGCGGTGAACCGCCACCAGCCCCGGCTCTTCTCACCCCCGGGCCCGGTCATAAAGTAGCTGGCCTTGCCCCCGGACACGAAGTCGTGGCGGTCGAAGGTCGCGGGCCAGGTGGGTGGACCCCACCAGCGCTCGAGCTGGCGCGGGTCTTCCCAGATCTGCCACACCCGTTCGACGCCGGCGTCGAACTCGGCGACGACGGTGAAGCTCAGGGCTTCGGCATTCTTCTGCGAACTGATTACGGTCATGACGGAACTCTTCCTATCCCTCTGCGAGAATGTCTGCGATCCGGTCAGCCCGCTGCCGCCAGATCGTCTCGTATTCGTCGAGCAGCCGTCGAGCTCGTTGTAGTCCGTCGTGATGGGCCCGCACGATCTGCTCCCGTCCGCGCTTTTCCTTCGTAACGAGGGAAGCGCGCTCCAACACCGCCACGTGCTTTTGTACGGCGGCGAAACTCATGGCGTAATGCTCCGCCAGCCCTGACACCGAATACTCACCGGCCGTCACCCGGGTGACGATGTCCCGGCGGGTGGCATCGGCGAACGCCTGGAACAGGCGGTCAAGGTCAGCATCCCGAATCTCATATACAACCATTTGGTTGTAGAATAGTCCGCCGGTTCCGCGGTGTCAATGGGTTTCCGGCGGGCTACTTGGCCATCCCGGGATGCACCGCCACGAACTCGATCCTGTTCACGGGCTGGACCGTCTTTTTTGGTGCCCGGGAGTAACCCTTGGCGTCCAGGTGGTTCTCTGCCCGGTAGACGGCGAGGGCCTCGTCGTAGATCGCGTTGAGCTGCTCGCCGGTGAACTCCTCGGAGGATCCATCACTGAAAGTGACGGACACAACGGTGCTGCCCGGAAGGTGCCGCTTCATGCGGACGAAGCCTTCGGCGTCCTGCTGGAGATTGATCAATGCGGTCCTGCTTTCGTGTGGGGGGAGCTCCAGTCTCCCGCACCTTCGTCGGAACGTTGGCACGCCGCAGTCCGGCCATATGTAGGGCCCGAGTGGAAGGCCCCTCTGCGAGGAGCCTTCCGTTGCTTCCGGGCTATACCTTCTCGCGGGTCCGGTCGGCCGTCGCCGGTTCCTCGACGGTGAATTCCCTGCTGCGGCGGGGAAAGGCCCAGAACTTGAAGCCAAGCGCTTCCACCCGGGGCTCCGGGCGCGCCTCGGTTTCCTTTGGTTCGTCCTTGTTGATGTCCCGCCGGAATTCCCTGTTGTACGGATAGCACATCACTGACCTCCTTACCGTGACTGCCCTTTAATCCTCCTCCGCATGCATCCCTTCGTCGAGACCTCTTGTATCCGCCGGAACGCCGGGGGAAGCCCCCGCTGCCGTGACGAGCCTTGTCGTGACGAGCCTTGTCGTGACGAGCCTTGTCGTGACGAGCCTTGTCGTGACGAGCCTTGTCGTGACGAGCCTTGTCGTGACGAGCCTTGTCGTGACGAGCCTTGTCGTGACGAGCCTTGTCGTGACGAGCCTTGTCGTGACGAGCCTTGTCGTGACGAGCCTTGTCGTGACGAGCCTTGTCGACACCCGATAGCGTCCGGCGGTGTCCACGAGGCAGAAACGGTTGCCCCTGGGATCGGCGAGAATGACGTAGTCCGCGTCCGCGGGACGCCTGCTCCATTCCGCGCTAGCCCTCGCTGAGGAGCCGGTCGGTGGCCGGATCGGGCAATCCGTGGAAATACTTCGCCAGGACCTCCTGGAAGACCTTCTGCTGCGGGTCCGCCCGGAGGAAGAGTGTCATGGAGGAGTGCAGCTTACGCTCGTCGATGCCCCCGAAGATCTGCCCCGCGGTACGTCCTTCCAGCCCGGCCACAACGCCCGCGCATTCGACCAGCCGCGGACCCAGCACCGGGTGCCGCAGATAGGCCTTCGCCTCATCCAGGGAGGTCACGGCATATTTCCGGGCGGTCGGGCTCTGCCCGAGCCCGGCGATCTGCGGGAAGACAAACCACATCCAGTGGCTGCGCTTGGAACCCCCGGTGAGCTCGCCGACGGCGTGCCGGTAGGTTCCGCCCGAGTCCTGGGCCGTGACGAACCGCTCAAGATTGTAAGGATCGTCCACTGTGTCCTCCATGGTTCCCATGCCGTCTCGGCGCCGACCGCCGGCCGTGGATCACTCCTCGAAACGTGCCGAGACGTCAGTGTCGCCGGCGATGGAGGCCACGACCGCTGCCGCGACGTCACGGATCTTCATATTCCTGTTGTTGGAGGTATTCCGAAGGATCTTGAAGGCGTAGTCCCTCCCGCAGCGGTTCTGGGCCATGATTGCCCCGACCGCCATGTCGATGATGGTCCGCGACTGCATTGCGGCTGCCAGGTCGTCCCGGGAGTCGCTGAGCCGTGAGATCCGCAGGGCCAGCAGGAGGGCCCGGGCGGCGTCGGACGCGAACTGCTGCGCATAGGCATGATCCCCGGAAGAAAACGCATCGGTCCGCGGCGAGTAGAGGTTGACGACGGCGGAGTTCTCCTCGTCGAGAACGAGGGGGAACCGCAGGGTGCTGGCGGATCCCTGGCCGGTGCTGCCCACTTCCGCGGTAGGTTGCTTCCGCAGGTTGACGGTGATTCCGCAGGACACCGGGCGTTCCGGACGGGACAGTTCCTCCGCCGCCAGGTCGGCCAGTTCGGCCAGGAACTCGTCCAGTCCGGAGCCCATGCCTGCGCTGTCCAGTACGAGATCAAGCAGCGCGCTGGCGCTGCCGCCGATGGTGTGCGACGTCGACGAAACGGCGCGGTTGCCACTCATGGCTGCCCCCAATTCCCGGCCGTGCCGTGAGCAAACGGCGGCCTTCTTCCATCCTATTCCGGGGGGTCGGCCGGCGGTAGTGCGGCGCCCTGCAGGATGTCCGCGGCAATGGTGTGGAGCCTGGTGTCGGTGGCCCTGGAGGCCAGATGCAGCAGTTCCATGGCCCGTTCCCGGCTGCACCGGTTCTGGACCATGATCAGCGCGACGGCAGCGTCGATGATGGCGCGGGATTTCAGCGCGGAGCGGAGATGCTCGGGATAGATTTGCGGGGGGTGGACTTTGAGCGCCAGTCGGAGGATCCGGGAGATGGAGGCGGCATGGCGCTCCACCTCCGCGACTGTTGCCTCGTCAAAAACGCCGCTGGTGCGGGAGTAGCAGTTCAGGGCTGCGGCTGAACCCGGATCGGTAGCGATCGGCACGGCAAGGACCGAGCGGATGCCCTCGCCGGAGACCGCGGAAGCGTAGTGGTCCCAGCGGTCGTCATTCGCCACATCGGGAACCAGGACGGTGGTGCCTTGCCGCAAGGCCGTCAGGCAGGGTCCGTCGTCGAACGTATATTGCTTCTCGTCCAGCAGTCTTGCGTCCTCGCCGCTGCTGGCGACGGTGGCCGGAGTGCCGTCACGTTCCACCGTGATGGCACAGAGCATCGGTTCGGTACCGCCGAGGAGGGTTGCCGAGATGGTGGTCAGGCCCAGAAGAAACTCGGTGAACCCCGGACTTTCCAGCAGGAGATCCTGCAGTTGCTCGGGTGATGGAGATGCGCCGGTACCGGAAACCATGCCGGCCTCAATCCTGGGTTCGCCTGGGCGTCGGTGACGCGCCGGCTCGGCGGTTGCGAACTCTTGATCGCCCGCAACCCAAATAGCGAAACCTAAGGACCCGTCAAGGCTGAGATCAAGCTACTCCTGACACTACTCTGTGCGGTGGGCAGCGAATACACGCGCCTCGGGCCGGCCCGCCGTATGCTTGTATCCTGCGGCGATACGCGCCGGCTGGCGTCCGGCCAGTATGGACCCCGAGGTGAATATGAGCGTGGAACTGCCGCTGGCTGACGAGATCACCGCCGTTTTCGCCCGCGCCTCGAGGCTGCTGCTGACGGAAGATACGGTGGCCCACGCCCTCCGGCTGATCACGGATGCGGCCACGGCGGCGATTCCCGGCGCGATCGGCGCCGGAGTGAGTCTGATCGCCGGTTCGGGCCTGCGGCACACGACTGCCGCATCCGACGCCGTTGTGGCTGAAGCCGATGCCCTCCAATATGAGCTCGAGGAAGGCCCGTGCATCACCGCCTGGGCGAGCGGGGAAACCGTCCTGGTCGAGAATCTGGCCGCGGAGCAACGGTGGTCGCGCTGGGCGCCCGCCGCGGCAGCCCTGGGCATTTCCTCGTCGGTGAGCTGCCCCCTATTGTCCGGGGATCTCGCGCTGGGAGCAGTCAAGGTTTATTCGGACGGCGGACATTCCTTTGGCAACGGCACGGTCCGATTGGCCGAGCTTTTTGCTGAACAGGCCACGCTATTTGTCATACACTCCCACGCCCGCGAGGCGGCCCTGACGCTGAGCGACCGCTTGCAGGAATCGCTCGCGCAACGGGACACGATCAGTATGGCCAAGGGCCTACTGATGGCCCGAAAAGGCGCCAGCGAAGAAGCGGCGCTCAGGGATTTGATGATGCTGTCGCGGCAGGCAGGGAAGCCCCTGGCCCAGGTCGCGGCAGAACTGCTGGCTGCGGCCAGGCCCTTCGAAAACTAAGCACAGGACGACGGCATGGCCTTGGGCGACGAGGAGAGGGAACAACGGCGGCGATTCGCCGAGTCGCTTCGCCATGCCGACGTCAGCATCGAGGAGCTCTGGCTGAGGTACTTCACGCTCGGCGGCCACGCCGGACAATTCGAGGTCGAGGCTTACATCCACGGCGCCATGGCCCTGCCGGCACTGCAGCGCGACGTCCTTGCCCACGCCCTGAACGAACGCCTGGATGAGTTGTACTCCCGGTCGCCGCGGGCGCCGTACAGCGAGCCCGCCGATGACCCCGATACGGGAACCGGCGACGAGCCCGGGGACGGGCCTGAAAAGGTGTCAGACGGCGGCTGAAGAGTCCTGCCCTGATGGTCCTGCCCGGCTCCGTGGCGTGGTTGTCCGGGGTGCTGGGAGCTTCCTGGAAAAGCACCCCGGCGGTGCAAGGATTAGTGCATGTCCTTTTTTGATGATCTTCCGGCACCGCCGGATCGGGCCCAGCCGTACTGGACCACCCCGGACCGGGCTGGCGGATGACTGGGACGAGCAAGCCCCTGGCCGGCAGCGTCCGGATCCGGGTGCTGAGGGCCTCCGACGCAGAACTGATGTGCGCGGCCTACCTGCGAAACCGGGAACACCTGGCGCCCTGGGAGCCGCTGCGGGCCGAGGAATTCTTCACCGTCGAGGGCCAAATGATGAGCGTTCAGTCCAAGCTCACCCTGTTCATCGCCGGATCCGATGTTCCGTGGGTCCTGACGGACGGTGAAGCGATTGTCGGGCTGATGACGCTCAGCGGCATCGTCCGCGGGCCGTTCCTCAGCGCCCACCTCGGGTACTGGGTGGACAAGGACTACAACGGGCGCGGGATCGGCTCCGCCGCGATCGCTTTCGCCGTCACCACGGCGCGGGACGAGCTGGGCCTGCACCGGCTGCAGGCCGCGACCCTCCAGCACAACGCCGCCTCGCAGAAGATCCTCAAACGCGCCGGCTTCACGGAGATCGGCGTGGCCCCGGCCTACCTCAACATTGCCGGCGACTGGCAGGACCACATCCTCTACCAGCGACTGCTGTATTGAGACCGTCCGTTGTCTTGCGGGGCGGAATCCCGGCCAAGGCCTGTGCCGCCGCGGCCGTGCGAGACTCTTCTGGTGACTGACGAATCCTTCGGGTCCCTCCACCACGTCGAGCTGTGGGTGCCGCACCTTGGCCGCGCCAGGGTCGAATGGGGCTGGCTCCTGTCCCGGCTGGGCTACCAGGCGCACCAGGACTGGCCGCGCGGGTGCAGCTGGCGGCGGGGGCCGACGTACATCGTCGTCGAGGAATCCCCTGCCATGAGCGGCCGGACGCACGAACGCACCGCTCCCGGACTCAATCACCTGGCCTTCAGCGCCGGAACAAGGCAACAGGTCGATGCCCTTGCGGCGGACGCCGCCGGGCAGGGCTGGCGTGAGTTGTTCCCGGAGACGTACCCGCACGCGGGCGGCCCGGACCACTTCGCCGCCTACCTGGTGAATTCGGACGGCTTCGAAGCCGAGCTGATCGCTACCGGCTGACGCCGGGCCCGCGGGTAATGCGGAGTCTGCCCCTGCGGGCGGTGATCCGGGTACGTTGAAGCCATGAGCATTTATCTGGTCGGCGGGGGCCCCGACACCGTGACGACTCCCGCGATCTTCGACGAGTTCATGGCGGAGGTCCGGGAGCGGGCCGGGGGCAGCAGGCTGCCGCGGATCGCGGTGGTACTGGTTGACCGCGAAGGAAGCGCCAAGTACTTCCTGCCTGCCTACCTGGATGCCCTGCAGCACCGGACGCCGTGCGAGGTGACCACGGTCCTGCTTGGCCCGGAAGGGCCCGTGGATCCCGGGATGTTCGACGGCGCCGACGCGATCGTCGTCGGCGGGGGCCCGACGCCCGTTTACCTGGCGGGCCTGCGGAGTGCCGCGGCCGTCATCCGCCAGGCGGTTGCAGCGGGCGCCCCCTACCTGGGATTCTCCGCGGGGGCCATGATTGCCCCGGAGCGCGCGATTGCCGGCGGCTACCGGATCCGCGGCGCCGAGGTGTGCCCGGAGGAGGCGTCCGAGGGGCTCGCCGAGGTGGAGCTCCACGACGGGCTGGGCCTGGTGCCCTTCGCCGTCGATGTCCATGCCGCGCAGGCCGGCACGCTGGGCCGCGCCGTCGCCGCCGTCGTGCACGGCATGGTCGACAAGGCGGTGGCAGTCGACGAGAATACGGCACTGGTGCTGCCGCATGCGGACCCGCGGGAGCAGCGGGTGATCGGCACCGGCAACTGCTGGCTGATCCGCGGTCCCGGACCCAAAGCCGCCGTCTCGGTGCTTGGCAGCATTGTTACCCGCGGGTAACATAGTCCCCATGCATCTGCTCCTCCGCACGCTTGTCCTGCTGTTCACCTCCTCCCGCCGCTCCCCGCTGAGCATCTGGGACACCGCGTCGCTGCCCCTGAAGGTCCTGCCGACCGACATTGACATTGCGATGCATGTCAACAACGGCATGTATTTCTCCCTGATGGACCTGGGCCGGTTCGACCTGATGGCTCGCAGCGGGACCTGGAAGGCCATGCGCCGTCGGGGATGGAGCCCCGTGGCCGCGGGGGAGACCATCGCCTTCCGCCGCTCGCTGCACCTGTGGCAGCGGTACACGATCGAGACGAAGATCGTCGGCCTTGACGAAAAAGCCATCTACTTCGAGCAGCGCATGGTGGCGGACGGGGAAATCTACGCCCGGGCCTTCATCGCCACGCGGCTGGTCAGCAAGGGCAGGCCGGTCAGCCAGGAGGACATCCTCCGGGAGTTCGGTGCGCCGCCGGCGGACCTGGAACTGCCCGAATGGATCCATGAATGGCGCGAGACCAACGCCCTGCCCGGTGCACGGCGGCCGGCGCCGCACGTCTGGGCCTGAACCGGTCCGGCCCTGAGCCGGTCCGGCCCTAGGTCCCCACGTCCCGCCTGCTCAGCGCCACCGCGCTGAGCGCCACGAGGGCCGCCGAAATTCCCCACAGCCAGCCGGCGGCTGCCCAGTCCGCGCCGTTGGCCAGCGGGGCGTTGCCGTAGGCCCAGCTGTAGGGCGAGAGGTTCAGCAGCCAGCCGACGTCGCTGCTCTGCCGGCCCACCGCGTTGAACACATAGCCCAGGACCCCGACGCCGGCGCCTGCTGCCACTCCGTACGTTTTCCGCCCCGTCACCGCGCCCGCGAACAGCGCCGTGCTGCCCGAGAGCATAATCAGCCCGGCGAACAGCACCGAGGCGCCCAGGAGGTGCTCCGGCCTGATGTTCAGCTGTGCGGAATCGTTCAGCAGCCGGATCAGCGCGAACACGAGGGCCGCGAGAAGGAGCACCCGCAGCAGGATGGCCAGCGTCCGCTCCAGGACCAGCTGCGTCCGGGTTACCCCGTGCGCCAGGGTGAGTTCCAGCTGGCCTGATTCCTCGTCCCCGCCCACTGCCGCCGCTCCCCACGCCACCGAGGCGATCGTCATCAGCAGGAAGCCGATCAGCCCGAACATCGTAGCCTGGGTGTAGCCGGGTCCCGAAGTGATCTGGTCGTAGTTGAGGGCTTTGATCATCTCCGGGGGGAAGGCGTCCATCACGCGCTGCATCTCCGGGCTTGCCCCGATGGAGGGGTAGAGCGGCAGGTAGATGAAGATCGTCGCAGTGAGTCCGGCCGCCCACCCGAGGGTGGAACGCCAGGAGTCCACGAACGCCCGCGTGAACAGCGGCAGCGGCTTGCTCATGCCCCGTGCCGTTTCCGGCGGCGGCGTCCTTTGCCATCGGCCCCGCTGCCGTTGCCGTTGCCGCGGATCGTGCCGTACAGCTCAAGCACGGAGGCCTCAAGATCGGGCTCCTCCAGCACCAGCTCGGTGAGCTTGAGGGAGGCCAGGACCTGAAGCAGCGGCTGGATCGCGCCGCCCAGCGTGGCCGACAGCTCGACGCCGTCGCCCGCCGGAAGCACCTCCAGGTGCCCGATCCCGGGCACCCGTGCCAGCAGCGCGCCGGCGTCGGCCGCCGAAATTCCGGTGGCGGTGAACCGTACGTGCCGCACCGCTCCTTCCCGCAGGCTGGCCACGGTGGCGACCGTGATGATCCGGCCATCGCGGAGGATGGCGACCTTGTCGGCGGCCTGCTGGACCTCACTGAGGACATGGGAACTGAGGAAGACCGTCTGGCCGTTGCCCTGGGCCTCCCGGACCATGGTGAGGAACTCCTGCTGGACGAGCGGATCCAATCCGCTGGTAGGTTCGTCCAGCACCAGCAATTCGGGATCATGCATAAAGGCCTGGACGAGCCCCAGCTTCTGCCGGTTGCCCTTGGAGAGCTTGCGGGTGTGGCGGTCCAGATCCAGTCCCAGCCGCTCGGCCAGGGCATCGATCCGGCCGGGCCGGACCGGGCCGCTGATGTCCGCGTAATGCGACAGCAGCCTGCGGCCGGTGATCCGTCCCTCCATGAACAGTTCGCCGGGGAGGTATCCGATCCTGCGCCGGAGCGCCGGGCCCGCCGTCCGGGGGTTCTCGCCGAGCACCGTCGAGCCGCCGGCGGTGGGCCGGATGATGTCCAGCAGACACCGCATGACGGTTGTCTTGCCCGCCCCGTTGGGGCCGATCACGCCGAAGACCGAGCCTTTCTCGATGCCGAAGCTGATGGCGTGCAGCACTTCACGGTGGCCGAACGACTTGGTCAGGGAGTCGACAGTGATGGCACGGCTGGCGGTGTTTCCCGGGTCTGGGGGCATGGCGCCGATGGTAGGCCCTGGCAAGGGCACGGGCTAGGGTCCTAGGCCCCCGGGCCGGATGGCAGAGCGCGCCGGGCGCCGTCACATGGCTGTGCCAGCAGCGAAATGCAGGGGACAAGCCGGGGCGGCTCGCGTACCGTTGACCCATGGCTACCGTAAACATTACAGGTGAAAAGTTCGCATCTACCGTTGAGGACAATGACATTGTCCTCGTCGATTTCTGGGCCGAATGGTGCGGCCCGTGCAAGCAGTTCGGACCCACCTATGCCGCAGTTTCCGAGAAGCACCAGGACGTCGTCTTCTCCAAGGTGGACACCGAGGCTGAGCAGCAGCTCGCCGCCGAGGCCGGCATCACGTCCATCCCGACGCTGATGGCGTTCCGCGAAAAGGTGCTCGTGTTCTCGCAGCCGGGCGCCCTGAATGCCCAGCAGTTGGAGCAGGTCGTTGACGCCGTCAAGGCCCTGGACATGGAGGAAGTCCACGCACACGTGGCCCGGTCCCAGGCCGAGGCTGCCGCGGCGGCCGGCAAGCAGGACGGCAGCCAGATCCCGGAGGCCTAAACGCCCCTGACCCACCCCACAGCAACGCGGGGTCACTTCCCGCCCATAATCTTCCGATTTATGGGCGGGAAGTGACCCCGCGTTGTCTGTGTTCGTTGTCTTGGCCCGAGGGCGCGGCTAGAGCTTCACAATCTTGACCGGCTCGGCCAGCAGGGCGCTGAGGGACTCGTTGAGGTCCTGGACCGCGGTGCCCTTCGAATGCTTGTCCAGGTCTTCCTGCGAGGCCCACCGCTCGGTCAGCACCAGCCTGTCCTCGCCGGCCTCGGTGAGCTCGTACCGGATGCAGCCGGGTTCGTTGACCACCTCGTCGATGGCGATCTCCAGCGCGAGCTTCACACGGAAGAACTCGCCGTCGTTGGGGATGAAGATGGCCTGAAGGTCAATGGGTGCGCTCATGGTTTTTACAATACCGGGCCGCGGCTTTGTGTCCCGAAAATTTCCTAGGACATCCAAGCTTTGGTCTTTTTTTGCGGGCCGAGTGTTGGTAGCGTCACATCATGCTTGCATACACAGCCGGGGACACTGACGTCCCGCTGCTCGAGGAAACCATCGGCGACAATTTCGAACGGATCGTGGCCAGGTTCCCTTACCACGACGCCCTGATCGAGGCCGCGGCAGTGCCGGGGGAAGAAGCCCGGCGCTGGAGCTACACAAAGCTGAACGACGACGTCGACCGCCTGGCCCGCGCGCTGCTGGCCCTCGGCGTGGCCAAGGGGGACCGGATCGGCATCTGGAGCCCCAACTGCGCCGAGTGGACCATCCTGCAGTACGCGACGGCCAAGGCGGGGGCGGTCCTGGTCAACGTCAATCCCGCCTACCGGAGCCATGAACTGGAGTTTGTGGTCAAGCAGAACGGCATGCGGATGCTGGTCGCCGCGCCCTCGGACCGCAACAGCGACTACACCGGGATGGCCAGGCAGGCGCTGGCGGAATGCCCGGAGCTGCGCGAACTGGTGTTCCTGCCCGACGCCGGCCAGCCCGCCCTCACGGCCGGCGTTCCCGCGAACGAGTCGGAGCGGACCTTCGCGGAGCTGCTCAAGCGGGCCGACGACGTCGCCCATTCGGCCCTGAAGGCGCGCATGGCCGAACTGGACCCGCACGACGCGATCAACCTGCAGTACACCTCCGGCACCACCGGCTTCCCCAAGGGGGCCACACTCTCGCACCACAACATCCTGAACAACGGCCACTCGATCGGTGAGCTGCTGGAGTACACCGAGCATGACCGGGTGGTGCTGCCGGTGCCCTTCTACCACTGCTTCGGCATGGTGATCGGGAACCTGGCCGCCCTGAGCCACGGCTGCGCCACCATCATTCCGGGCCGGGGGTTCACCCCGGCCGCGGCGCTGGAAGCGGTGCAGGACTTTGGCGGGACCTCACTGTACGGCGTGCCCACGATGTTCATCGCCGAACTCGCCCTGCCGGACTTCGCCTCCTACGACCTCTCCACCCTGCGCACCGGAGTGATGGCGGGTTCGCTGTGTCCCATCGAGGTGATGAACCGCGTCATCTCGGACATGAACATGGCGGACGTGGCCATCTGCTACGGGATGACGGAGACCTCCCCGGTGTCCACCATGACCCGCAGTGTGGACACCATGGCCCAGCGCACCCAAAGTGTCGGGCGGACCATGCCGCAGCTGGAAAGCCAGATCGTGGACCCGATGACCGGGGACGTGCTGCAGCGCGGCGAGATCGGCGAACTGTGCACCCGCGGATACTCCGTGATGAAGGGCTACTGGAACCAGCCGGACAAGACCGCCGAGGCGATTGACGCCGATGGCTGGATGCACACCGGCGACCTGGCGCGGATGGACGAGGACGGCTACATCGTGATCGAGGGCCGGATCAAGGACATGGTGATCCGCGGCGGCGAGAACGTCTATCCCCGCGAAATCGAGGAGTTCCTGTACACACACCCCGACATCCAGGACGTTCAGGTGATCGGGGTGCCGGACGCCCGGTACGGCGAGGAGCTGATGGCCTGCGTCATCCTCAAGCCCGGCGCCGCGCCGCTGGACGCCGCCGGCCTGGCCGCGTTCTGCCGCGGGAAGCTGGCGCACTACAAGATCCCGCACTATGTGGACGTGCGCGAGAGCTTCCCGATGACCGTCTCCGGCAAGATCCGCAAGGTGGACATGCGGCAGGAAGCAGTGTCCCGACTCGGCCTCTAACTCCAACGCGGGGTCACTTGGCGCCCATAAATCCCCCGGGATGGGCGGTATCTGACCCCGCGTTGCGGCAGGAAGCTCGGGCCTGTGGATAACCTCTGCACCGGCGTGGCTTCGAGGCCACAATGGAGCCCATGGTCCGCATTTCGCCGCTCCCCGAAAGCCTCGCCCAGACGCCGTTTACGGTCTATGAGTCCCGCGGGCTGGGGGTTTCGGCCAAACGCCTCCGGGCGCGTGACCTGGCCGACGGCGGCCGCCTCATCTACCTGCCCGCCGGTCGGCAGCTGGAGATCATCGAGCGTGCCCGCGTCCTGGCCGCCGCCACGCCCGGCGCCTGGGTCTCGCACGAAACAGCCGCCGTCCTGACCCTGCTGGGACTGCCGCCCTGGCTGGGCAGCTGTGCCACCATCCACCTCAGCAAACCCCATGAGCTTCCCCGCGTCCGCCGGGCCGGAGTAACGGGCCACCGCGTGCGGTCCAACCCCGGGGAGCTGACCGACGTCGACGGCATCCCCGTGACGGCGCCGCCCCGGACCTGGCTGGATCTGGCTGCGGTTCTGCCGCTCAACTACCTCATCGCCCTGGGCGACCAGATCATCCGCCGACCCCGGCCCGGCCTCGAACAGCGGTCCGAGCCATATGCCGACAAGGACGGGCTGCGGCTGCTCGTCCGGCAGCATCCCAACATGAAAGGTGTCGAGAAAGCCCGACTCGCCCTCGACGAGATGCGGGTGGGAGCCGATTCCTTCCCGGAAACCTTCCTGCGGCTGGCCCTGCTGGACGCTCGGCTGCCTGAGCCGGAGCTTCAGGTGAAACTCGATCCGGACGATCCGCGCTCGCCGGCTGCAGACCTGGGCTACCGGAGGTGGCGGATCGCCATCCAGTACGACGGCGCCCACCACCTCACGCGCGAACAGCAGTCCCGGGACTACCGGCGGGACGAAGCGTTCCGCCGCGCGGGTTGGGCGTATTTCAAAGTCAACGCCGATGACCTGGCCGAGGATTTCGAGGGCGCCATCGGCCGGATCAAAAGGGCTCGGCTCCCTCGTTCCTGACCCCCTTCAAAGCAACGCGGGGTCACATCGCGCCGGTAAAGTCGCCCGGGATGGGCCGGAAGTGACCCCGCGTTGGTAGTGGGGGGAGGTCCGGGAGGTCCGGGAAGTCTGGGAGGTCCGGGGCCCCGGAGGTCCGGAGGGTCCGGGGGCCCGGGGCCCGGGGCCCGGCCCCTGAACGGCAGTGCTAGTGGCCGCGGTGGTCCTGGATGGTTATCCGGGGACCGAAGGTCGGTTTGCGGAAGCCGCTGAGGCCGATCATCCGGACCACGCGTTGACGGTGCCCGGTCCACGGGGCCAGCAGCCGCAGCATCCCGGCGTCGTCCGTCCGGCGGCCGGTCAGCGCCGCGCCCACGTACGCCGCCAGGTGGTAGTCGCCCACCGCAATCGAGTCCGGGCAGCCGTGGGTGCGCTGCACGACCTCCGCGGCGGTCCACACGCCGATGCCGGGAATGGTCTGCAGCTTCGCGGAGGCCTCGGCGGCCGGGAGCACGGCAAGCCGTTCCAGCGCGGCGGCGGATCGCAGCGCGCGCATGACGGTCGCCGAACGCTGGGGACCCACCCCGGCCTTGTGCCATTCCCAGCTCGGGATGCGCAGCCACTGATCGGGGGTGGGCTGGACCATCAGGTTGGCCGGCGCAATGGTCCCGGCGCCGGGGGCCGGGGTCCCGAAGCGGTACATCAGATAGCGGTAGCCGCGCCGGGCCTCGATCACGGTCACCTTCTGCTCCAGGATCGTGGGAACGAGGGAATCGATCAGCCGGCCGGTGGCGGGCAGCCGCACGGCGAGGTTGCGGCGTCGGGCCTCAATAACCATCCGGGGGAGCGTGGCCTGGAACGCGGGCTCGTCAAAGCCGGACCAGTCGTCGTCGCGGCCCAGCATCCGCGGTGCGGAATCGACGGCGGCGGCTGCGCCCGGTCCCCAGGCCTGGACATCGACGGCCGGGTCGTCCCGCCGGCCGTCGGCGGCGAGACGGAGTGTGGCCGGGCCCGCGGGCGTCGTGAATCCCAGCCAGAGGCCGTCCGGCATGGTGCGGATGGACGGATCGCCGTGCCCCCGCAGGAGCGTGCCGACCGTCCGGGACAGGTCGAAAGGACCGCCCGGGTGCCACCGCAGCGAGGCGTCCGCCGCGGCAGCCAAGCCGGCGGGAACGTCTGCAATGGTCATCCGACCATGATTCCACGAACGCCTGACAGCGGCCGTACCGCCGGGACGTCCCGTGCGGGCCGTTGGGCCCTTAACCCCGGGCGCCGGCCGGGGCTAGACTCCGGCTGTGGCGTGGACGCCCGCGCCTGCCCTTGGGCCCCGAATCCCTCTTCCTAGGAGAATGTGATGGCTGGTGGAGTAGTGCATTTCGAGATTCCCGCGGACGACGAGAACCGCGCACGCGAGTTCTACCGTTCGGCCTTCGGCTGGGACTTCCAGGTCATGCCGGAGATGCAGTACAGCCTGGCGATGACCACGCCGCCGGACGACCAGGGCCGGCCCTCGGTGCCCGGGTCCATCAACGGCGGCCTGTTCAAGAGGGAAGGGGAACTGACCTCCTCGGTGGTCACCGTTGACGTGGATGACATCGACGCCGCGCTGGAGAAGATCACGGCGCTGGGCGGATCGACGTTCCGGGGAAAGATGGAGGTTCCCGGGATGGGCTGGAACGCCTACTTCAAGGACTCCGAGGGCAACATCGTGGGCCTGTGGCAGAACGCGGCACGGGACTAAAATCTCCCTGTGGGCGTGGAGCGCCCACGCCCTGGCTGCAGAGGAAAAGGTGACTCAAATGGCTGGACGCGTTGTGCATTTCGAGATCCCCGCTGATGACGAGGAACGGGCGCGGGAATTCTACAAATCGGCTTTCGGCTGGACCATCAACACCATGCCGGACATTGGTTACAGCATGCTGATGACCACACCCACCGACGAATCCGGCATGCCGGCGGAGGCAGGCTCGATCAACGGAGGAATGTTCGCCAGGGAAGGCGAGCTGAGGACCCCGGTCATCACGGTGGATGTGGAGGATATCGACGCGGCACTGGAGAAAATCGGAAGCCTCGGGGGCAGCACTGTCCAGCCCAAGCAGGCCGTGATGGACATGGGCTTCGCGGCCTACTTCCGGGACCCGGAGGGCAACATCCTTGGCCTCTGGCAGAACGCGGCCCCGGCGGGGGAACCGGCCGGCACGGCGGCAGCAATGAACGACATCGGCGCCTAGACAGCGGCGGTGGGGCGCCCGCACTGCGCCTCGGCGTGCCCCGGGGCCGCCCCCGACGGGCGGAGACGGTAACTTTGTACCTATGAAGTACGCCCAGTCCGTTCTGGACCTCATCGGCAATACGCCGCTCGTCAAGCTGCACCACGTTACCGACGGCATCGGGGCCACGGTCCTGGTGAAGCTGGAATACCTGAACCCCGGCGGTTCCATCAAGGACCGCATCGCGGTCAAGATGATCGAGGAGGCTGAACGCACCGGCAAACTCCTGCCCGGCGGCACCATCGTGGAACCCACCTCCGGCAACACCGGCGTCGGGCTGGCCCTCGTCGCCCAGCAAAAGGGGTACCGGTGCATCTTCGTGGTGCCGGACAAGGTCGGCGAGGACAAGCGCGCCGTGCTCCAGGCCTACGGCGCCGAGGTGGTGGTGACGCCCACCGCCGTCCCCCCGGACAGCCCGCAAAGCTACTACGGTGTCTCGGACCGGCTCGTCACCGAGATCCCCGGCGCCTACAAGCCCGACCAGTTCTCCAACCCGGCCGCCCCGGCCAGCCACTACGAATCCACTGGCCCGGAGATCTGGCGCGACACGGACGGCCGGATCACGCACTGCGTGATCGGCGCCGGCACCGGCGGCACCATCACCGGCACCGGTCGGTACCTCAAGGAAGTCTCCGCCGGACGCGCGGAGTCCGACGGCGGCGTGGTCAAGATCATCGGCGCCGACCCGGCCGGTTCGGTCTACTCCGGGGGCACCGGCCGGCCGTACTTCGTCGAAGGAGTCGGCGAGGACATGTGGCCCGCCAACTACGACAAGTCCGTCCCGGACAAGGTCATCGCCGTCAGCGACGCCGATTCCTTCGAGATGACGCGCCGGCTCGCCCGCGAGGAAGGCCTGCTCGTGGGCGGCTCCTCCGGGATGGCCGTCGTCGCCGCCCTGCAGGTCGCCAAGGACCTGCCGGAGGACGCCGTCGTCGTCGTGATCCTGCCGGACTCCGGCCGCGGCTACCTGGCGAAAATCTTCAATGACCAGTGGATGCGCTCCTACGGCTTCCTGGCCAGCGGCGACGAGGCCTCCGTGGGAGAGATCCTCAAGGCCAAGACCGGGGAAATGCCGGACCTCGTGCACATCCACCCCAACGAGAGCGTCCGCGATGTCATCAACATCATGAACGAGTACGGCGTCTCGCGCATCCCGGTGCTGTCCCAGGAGCCGCCGGTGGTGATGGGCGAGGTCCTCGGCGCCGTCGACGAACGCACCCTGACCGCGAAGCTCTTCCGCGGCGAGGCCAAACTCTCGGACAAGGTCTCCGAACACATGGAGGCCCGGCTGCCGGTGATCGGCTCGCTGGAATCGATCTCGACCGCCCGCGAGCTCCTCTCCGACGCGGACACCCTGATGGTGACGTTTGTCGGCGCCCCGGTGGGGATCCTCACCCGCCACGACCTGCTCGCCTACCTGAGCAACTGACCCCAGCAACTGACCCGGGGACCGGACCGCCCTCCCGGGGGCGTCCGGCCGCCGGCCGAAAGGAACGCACATGTCTTTGCCAGAAAGCTCTCCCGCAAAAATTGCCGGATTCAACACCCGCGCCGTGCATGCCGGCCAGGAGTTCGAGCCG
Organism: Arthrobacter sp. U41; assembly: GCF_001750145.1. Lineage (NCBI taxonomy): Bacteria > Bacillati > Actinomycetota > Actinomycetes > Micrococcales > Micrococcaceae > Arthrobacter > Arthrobacter sp. U41. The sequence goes on along the minus strand of NZ_CP015732.1, from coordinate 249,330 downwards.
CGCACCGGCGCCGTCGTGCCGCCGGTGCACTTCTCCACCACCTATGCCCAGGAAGCGATCGGTGTGCTCCGGGCAGGGTACGAATACGGCCGCGGGACCAACCCCACCCGTGACTCGCTGCAGGAACAGCTCGCCGCCCTGGAAGGCGGAACCGCCGCGTTCTCCTTCAGCTCCGGCCTGGCCGCGGAGGACTCCATGATCCGGGCCCTCACCCGCCCCGGTGACCACATTGTGCTCGGCAACGACGCCTACGGCGGCACCTACCGGCTGATCGCCCGGGTGCTGGGGGAGTGGGGCATCGGCAACACCCCGGTGGACATGTCCAATCTCGACGCCGTCGCCAAGGCCGTGGCAGCGAACAAGACCCGCCTCGTCTGGGTGGAGACTCCGTCGAACCCGATGATGAAGATCACCGACATCGAGGCCCTCGCCAACGTGGCGCACGACGCCGGCGCCCTCCTCGTGGTGGACAACACCTTCGCCTCGCCGTACCTGCAGAACCCGCTGGCCCTCGGCGCCGACATCGTGGTGCACTCCACGACAAAGTACATCGGCGGCCACTCCGACGTCGTCGGCGGCGCCATCATCGTCAACGACGCGGAACTGGCCGAGAAGATCGGCTTCGTGCAGTTCGCCGTCGGAGCTGTCTCGGGCCCGATGGATGCCTTCCTCACCACCCGCGGTCTCAAGACCCTCGGCGTCCGGATGGACCGGCACAGCGACAACGCCCAGGCCGTGGCCGAGTGGCTGCTGCAGCGCCCCGAGGTGGAGGCCGTGCTGTACCCGGGACTGCCCTCGCACCCCGGGCACGAGCTGGCCAGGAAACAGATGAAGAAGTTCGGCGGGATGATCTCCGTGCAGTTCAAGGGCGGCGAGACGGCGGCACGCAAGGTGGCCGAATCGACCTCCGTGTTCACCCTCGCGGAGTCCCTGGGCGGCATCGAATCCCTGATGAACTACCCCTCGGAGATGACGCACGCCTCGGTCAAGGGCACCGAGTTGGCCGTCCCGGTCAACCTGATCCGGCTCTCCTGCGGCATCGAGGACGTCGAGGACCTGATCGCCGACCTCGAGCAGGCTTTCTCGCAGATTGACGCTGCGGCCGGCGAGCCAGGCAGCTAAGCACCCGTGACAACCACCACCAGGGCCACGCCCTCAACCACGCGCGGATGGCTCGCGACGGCGGCCGGCGCGCTCTCCGTCGTCGCCGCCCTGGTGGTGCTGTACTCCGCCTACGATCCGCTGCTGAACGATTTTGAGGTCTATTTCTACGGCGGCAGCCGGGTGCTCCAGACCGGAGAGACCGGCGTCAACGAGCTCTACGCGGCACGGGACGGGCTGCCGTTCACCTACCCGCCGTTCGCCGCGCTGCTGTTCGCGGCCATGGCGACGCTGGGCCAGGGCGGCGGCGGCCTGGTGTTCACCGCCACGGCGCTGCTGGGCGCCGGAATCGTGTCCGCCTGGCTCGCACGGCACTACTTCCGCCTCGGCGGCTGGAAGAACGCGTTCGCCGACTGGCGGTTCCGGGCCGCGGCCCTGGCCGGCACCGCCGCGATCCTGCTCCTGGGGCCCTGGCGCGACACCTTCGACTTCGGCCAGATCAACATCATCCTGATGGGCCTGATCCTGGCCGACTTCGCGCTCCACGGAAAAGCCCGGGCGGGGGAGATCCGCTGGCCCGCGGGGCTGCTGATCGGCGTCGCGGCCGGCATTAAGCTGACCCCGCTCGCTTTCGGGCTGTACTTCCTGGTCCGCCGCGATTTCAAGGCCCTCGGCTGGATGGCGGCCGGCTTCTTTGGCTCGATCGTCCTGGCCTGGGCCATCCTGCCCAACGCCTCGCTCACGTTCTGGACCAAGATCCTGCCCGACACCGGACGGATCGGCGGACCGGCCTATGTGGACAATCTCTCGGTCAAGGGCCTGCTGCTGCACCTGGGACTGCCGGATTCCGGGCTGACCAGCCTGGTGTGGCTGGTGCTCTCCCTGGCCCTGGCCGCGCTCGCCGCACTGGTGATCCGGTGGGCAGTGGACGCTGACGAGAACTTCGTGGCCGTCTCCGCCACCGCCGTGCTCATGCTCCTGATCAGCCCGGTGTCCTGGTCCCACCACTGGGTATGGATGGCCGTGGCGCTGCCCTGCATGGGATTCGCGATCCACCGGGTGCCGTCCCGGAACGGACGGATGCGCCTGGCCGGGTGGATCATTGTGGCGTTCTCAGCGCTCGCTTTCTACCTGACGCCCAAGTACCTGGCGGTCATGGCGGGGGCGGCCGAGTGGGGCAAGGACCCGCAGACCCAATGGCAACTCATAGTGGCGAGCCTGGGTGTGCTCTGCGGCATCGCCATGCTGGTGTACTGGGCGCTGGCCTACCGCCCGTCCCGCGCCGCGCTCCGCCAGCGGGCTTAGCGCCTCCGACTTTCCTGCCCGCCGGCCAGTCTGGTCCGGAAGCCATTGCCGCGCCCCGGCCTGCCGTGCCCCCGGCGCACCGCATGACTGCACTCGTGACCGGCGTCGGCCAGCTGGGTCAAGGCCCGACGGCGGCTTCTCCGCCTGACCGCCCCGGAGATCGCCGGACTGGGGCTTAACACTGCCGTGGTGGGCCAACCCGGGGCTAGCGGAAGGCGGCAAGCCCGGTGATGTGCTGGCCCAGGACCAAGGTGTGGACTTCGTCGGTGCCCTCGTAGGTGCGCACCGACTCGAGGTTGGCGGCATGCCGGAGCGGCGAATAGTCCAGGGTGATGCCGTTCCCGCCCAGGATGGTCCGGGCCTCGCGGGCGATGGTGATGGCCTCGCGCACGTTGTTCAGTTTGCCCAGCGAGATCTGCTCGGGCCTCAGCTTCCCGGCGTCCTTGAGCCGGCCCAGCTGCAGCGCCAGCAGGATGCCCTTCTGGATCTCCACAAGCATGTTCACGAGTTTCTCCTGGGTCAGCTGGTACCCGGCGAGCGGCCTGCCGAACTGCAGCCGCTCCTGGGCGTACTTCAGCGCCGCCTCATAGGAGTCCCGGGCCGCACCCATCGCGCCCCACGCGATCCCATAGCGCGCCTCGTTGAGGCAGCTGAACGGGCCGCGCAGGCCGCGGGCTGCCGGAAGCAGGGCCTCCGGGCCCAGCCGGACGCCGTCGAACGCGACATCGCACTGGATTGAGGCGCGCATCGAGAGTTTCTGACCGATCGGGGTCGCGGTGACCCCGGGCGTGCCGGCGGGGACCAGGAACCCGTGGACACCGTCGTCGGTCATCGCCCAGACGACCAGCACGTCCGCCACCGAGGCGAGTCCGATCCAGCGCTTGGTGCCGTCCAGGATCCAGCCGGCGCCGTCGCCGGTGCCATCGCGGCGGGCGAAGGTTTTCATGGAGGCAGGGTCCGAGCCGGCGGTGGGCTCGGTCAGCGCGAAGCTGCCGATGAGTTCGCCGGCGGCCATCCGGGGGAGCCATTCCTGTTTCTGTTCCTCGGAGCCCCACTTGTGGATGGCGGTCATTGCCAGTGAACCCTGCACGGAGACGAAGGTGCGGATGCCGGAATCGCCAGCCTCAAGTTCCATCGCCGCCAGGCCGTATTCGACGGCCGAGCGGCCCGGGCAGCCGTAGCCCTCCAGGTGCATGCCCAGGACCCCGAGTTCCCCCAGCTCCGGGGCCAGCTCCAGCGGGAAGACGCCTGCGTCGTACCAGGCCGCAATGCCCGGGCGGATCCGCTGGTCCGTGAAATCGCGGACCCGTTGCCGGACGGCCAGTTCCCCGGCACTGAGCAGGGAATCGATCGCCAGGACGTCGGACACCTCGGGAATCTCAGACCCGGGGGCAAAATCAGCCTCATTGCTCATTCCAGCATCCTACGGTCTCGGCCCGGCAGTCGTCCCGGCCCGGCCTTCCCTCCCAGTTACTTCCGGACACCGGCCCGGAACCCGGCCAACACGCCGGTGTCGCCGAGCATTTGCGGGGTGCGCGGGAAAGTAACCGGGCAGGAGCGTCGCACTGGCGGCCGCGCTGAGGTCGGTGATCGTCATGGTGCGGACCTTCCGTCGGTGGGTGCTCTCAACCGGGACTCGCACAAGATCGATGGAAGCCACCCAGACGGAGGCGCAGCGTCTGACCACGCCTCTGGACATAAATGTGCGGCCGGACAACCTCGGCGGACGTGGTCGAGCCGGCTTCGCATCCACCGGTGTCGCATCCGCCGACTGCGCATCCATTGGACGAAGATGGCCGCTATGGCGGCGGGATAGCGGCCACTTGCGGCGAATCGGTGGGTGCGGACGTCTGCTGGGGCCGTGGTGGCGGCGACTGCGCATCGATTGGACGAAGATGGCCGCTTTGGGGGCGGGTTAGCGGCCACTTGTGGCGAATCGGTGGGTGAGGGGCGTCCGCTGGGGCCGTGGTGGCGGCGACTGCGCATCGATTGGACGAAGATGGCCGCTTTGGGGGGCGGGATAGCGGCCACTTGCGGCGAATCGTCGGCCCCGAGGCGGCGGCGGCAAGAGCGCATAACCGTGCCGGCGCCTGCGGGGGACATGTCCCGTGGGCGGGCCCGGGGGCTCAGGCCTACACTGGTGCCATGGACACCGCCTCTGTTCTCGCCGTCTGCCGCGTACACCAGTTGCTGGAGGACCCCGGAAGCGTCGGCGTGACAGCAATCGACAAACGGCCCGTCGCCGGACCGGTCAGGGTGCACAAGCTCGGTCTGCGCGGTGACGTCCAGGCCAGCCGCGTCCACCACGGCGGCGAAGACCAGGCGCTCTATGCGTACTCCCAGGACGACGCCGACTACTGGGCAGCTGAGCTCGGCCGTGAACTCCCGCCGGGGATCTTCGGTGAGAACCTGCGGATCGCCGGCATCAGCGCCACCAACGCCATCATTGGCGAACGCTGGAAAATCGGGCTCGACGTCGAAGTCGAGGTGACCTCGCCCCGCACGCCCTGCGCCACCTTCCAGCGCCGCATGCGGGAGCCGCACTGGGTGAAACGGTTTGGCGACGCCGGGCGGATCGGGACCTACCTTCGGGTGGTGCGGGTCGGCAGCATCCAGGCCGGGGACCACATCCACCGGATCTTCCTCCCCACCCATGGAGTCACCATCGGCAAATGGTTCAGCGATCCCACGGTGGAGGACATGGAGGCACTGCGGGACGCCGACGCCGACGGTGAGATCCGCCTCCAGCCGGAGTACCGCGGGGAGTTCGAGAAGCTGCAGCGCCGCCTCGGCGTGTAGCCTGCGGGTGCCCGTGTGCGCAAGCTCACCGCCGTTGTAGGCCCCCGGGTTACCCATGGGAGGATCCATGCCCTACAATTGAACTATCCCCCACTCCGGAAATCCCTTATTTCCTGCCCAATTCTTGAGGCAAGACTGGTAAGTGTTGGGGCCCGCGCAATTGGGATGCGGGCATTTTCATAGGGAGAGCCGGCTAAAGAAAACGCTGTACAGACTGCTGGGATAGCAGCCAAGAGTTGCAGCGGGAAGTCCTGCCACGGGATTGCGAAAGCGCCGGGCTTCTATGTGACCGGCCGGTCAAAGTATGCCCGGCAATTTAGTGTCACGCGTACTGCGGCTCCGCTCACCTCGGGTTGTGCCGCTTGGCCCCTATGGATGAGGATATTTCACCTATGCCCGAAACTCAGAACAACTCCGTCGAAACCGAAAACATTCAGAGCGACGTCGAGACTTCTGAAACGGCTGCCCCCGCAGCCGGCTCCGCCCCGGTATTCACCGAGGCTCCTGCTCCCGTGGAGGTTCCGGCTGCTGCCGAGACCGCACCGCAGGCTGACACCCAGACCGCAGTCGAGGCTGAGACCCAGACCTCGGCAGACGCTGAGACCAAGGCCGCACCGGCCAAGGACGAAGTCGAAGATGAGGGCGTCAAGTTCGTTGACCTCGGCATCGACGCCCGTGTCCTGGCTGCCCTGCAGGACGTCGGCTACGAGAAGCCGTCCCCGATCCAGGCAGCAACCATCCCGCTGCTGCTCGAAGGCCGCGACGTCGTGGGCCTGGCCCAGACCGGCACCGGTAAGACTGCAGCATTCGCAGTACCGGCGCTGTCCCGTCTGGCCGAGCTCCACGACCTCAACGGCCCGTCCCGCAAGACCCAGGCCCTGGTGCTTGCTCCGACCCGTGAGCTCGCACTCCAGGTCGCCGAGGCCTTCACCTCCTATGCCAAGCACATCGACGACTTCACCGTCCTCCCGGTGTACGGCGGCTCCGCTTACGGCCCCCAGCTCGCCGGACTGCGCCGCGGCGCACAGGTGGTTGTCGGCACCCCCGGCCGCGTGATCGACCACATCTCCAAGGGCTCACTCGACCTGTCCGAACTCCAGTACCTGGTGCTGGACGAGGCTGACGAGATGCTCCGCATGGGCTTCGCCGAGGACGTCGAGCAGATCTTCCAGCAGACCCCCGAGGGACGCCAGGTTGCCCTGTTCTCCGCCACGATGCCGAGCCAGATCCGCCGGTTGTCCAAGCAGTACCTGAACAACCCGGCCGAGGTCCAGGTCAAGTCCAAGACCACGACCGGCGCTAACACCCGCCAGCGTTACCTGCAGGTCATGGGCCCGCACAAGCTTGACGCGCTTACCCGCATCCTCGAGGTCGAAGAGTTCGAGGGCGTCATCGCCTTCGTGCGCACCAAGATGGCTACCGAGGACCTGGCCGAGAAGCTGCGTGCACGTGGTTTCCAGGCTGCCGCCATCAACGGCGACATCCCGCAGCAGCAGCGCGAGCGCACGGTCGAGGCCCTGCGCGACGGCAAGATCGACATCCTGGTCGCCACCGACGTCGCGGCCCGCGGCCTTGACGTGGAGCGCGTCAGCCACGTGGTCAACTACGACATCCCCCACGACACCGAGTCCTACGTGCACCGCATTGGCCGTACCGGCCGTGCAGGCCGTTCCGGTGACGCGATCCTGTTTATGACGCCGCGCGAGAAGTACCTGCTGCGGTCCATCGAAAAGGCGACCCGCCAGCCGGTCGAGCAGATGCACCTGCCCACCGCCGAGTCGGTCAACACACTGCGCCTGGGCAAGTTCGCCGAGCGCATCACCGAGACGCTCGAGTCCGAGGATGTTGCGGCGTTCCGCGACCTCATCTCCTCCTACGAGGAAGAGCACAACGTGCCGGCCTCGGAGATTGCTGCTGCACTGGCTGTTATGGCCCAGGGCGGCCAGCCGCTCCTGGTCAAGGAACTGCCTGCAGCTCCTGAGTACCAGAAGCGCGAACGCGCCAAGGACGGCTTCGGCTCACGCGGCCCGACCCGCACGCTGACCGAGGGCAACGCCACCTACCGGATCGCCGTCGGACGCCGTCAGCGCGTTATGCCGGGTTCCATCGTTGGCGCCATTGCCAACGAGGGCGGCATCTCCTCGGCCCAGATTGGCGGCATCGACATCCGCGCGGACCACTCCCTCGTGGAGCTCCCGGCAGACCTGAGCGCCGACCAGCTGAAGGCTCTGTCCCGCACCCGGATCGGCGGCGAGCTGATCCACCTCGAGCTGGACAACGGCCGCAAGCCCTCCGGCGAACGCAGCAGCTACCAGGGTGGCGGCCAGGGCGGCAGCCGCGGCGGGTTCTCCGGCGGCGGCGACCGCGGCGGCGACCGTGGCGGCAACTTCAAGGGCAACGGCGGCTTCAAGCGCGAGTTCCGCAAGACCGACGGCGAGCGGTCCTCCGCTGACCGTGGCGGACGCTCGTTCAGCGACCGCAACGAGCGTGGCGTCGGCACCGACGCGGCCCGCAAGCCGCGCACCGAAGGCGGCTTCAAGCCCCGCAACAAGTGGTAGCCATCAGCTGCTAAGCACTGATTCACCCTGAGAACGGGCCGGCCCTTGAGCCGGCCCGTTCTTGGTTAAGTTCGCTTGGTCACATACGGGTCGTCCGGCCGTGCCGAAGGGCTGCCCGGGGGCCCCGCAGGACCTCCGGCACCCTGTATTTGCGCCAATTTTGACGCACGCAGAGCCTTCCCGGCGCCGATTTGTTGGGAGGGGAATCTTCCGGTAAAGTATTTACTCGTTGCCCCCCTAGCTCAGTGGTAGAGCGCGTTCTTGGTAAGAACGAGGTCACCGGATCGATTCCGGTGGGGGGCTCTGAATGAGGGCCTGTGTCAAGGCGGTTTTTGACCGGCTTAGCGCAGGTTTTCCTCATTTATGGCGGCGTAGCTCAGTTGGTTAGAGCGCACGACTCATAATCGTGAGGTCGGGAGATCGAGCCTCCCCGCCGCTACAGGTAACACCCCGGAATCCTTGCGATTCCGGGGGTTTTCTGTTTTAACCCCCGTTGCCCTATCACTCGGAGTGCTTCCGGCCCGCCCGTAAGCAACCAGGCGTGACAGCGCAGCGGGCGCGGGCCGGGGTTGTGGGACAGAATAGGTCCATGACGCGAATCGCAATCATTGGCGGCCACGGCAAGGTGGCTTTGGAACTGTCCCGCATCCTCGCCGGGGAGGGGGCGGAGGTTACGTCGTTCATCCGTAACCCGGACCACCGGGAGGACGTCGCGGCAACGGGCGCCACTCCAGTTGTCCTGGATGTTGAACATTCGACGACGGCGGAGCTCGCCGAGGCGCTCCGGAACCACGACGCCGTGGTCTGGTCCGCCGGTGCCGGCGGCGGCAGCCCCGAGCGGACCTACGCGGTGGACAGGGACGCCGCCATCCGGTCGATGGATGCTGCGGCCGAAGCCGGCGTCCGGCGGTACATTATGGTCTCCTATCTTGGCGCCGGGCCGGATCACGGGATCCCCGAGGAGAACAGCTTCTTCGCCTACGCCGAGGCCAAGGCAGCCGCGGATGCCTACCTGCGCGGAACGGGCCTGGACTGGACCATCCTGGGCCCGGGAGCGCTCACCGACGGGCCAGGCAACGGCCTGATCGACGTCAACCCCGGGGAGGGCTCCGGCGGCCGGGAAACAGCCCGAGCCAACGTGGCACTCGTCGCGGCGGCGGTGCTGGGACTGCCCTCAACGGCCGGCCGCACCATCGAGTTCCGGGACGGCACGCTGCCGCTCGCGGCCGCCCTGGAACCCGTGAGTTAGTTCCCCTACGGCTACGGCTACGGCCACGGCCTTACGTCCCTACGTCCCGGGCTCCAACTCCAGCTCCAGTGCGTTCGCCTCGACGTAGTCCAGGGCATGCCGGATGGCGCCCACGGTGACGATCGCGTCGCCCAGCGGCGAGACCGTCACGCGCGGCGGCGTGGCGGTGAAGCGGGGGAGCAGGGCGGTGATGCCGGGCAGCAGCGCCCCCGCCGATTCAGCCACGGCGCCGCCTATCACCACTTGTTCGGGGTTGATGAAGCTCGCCACGGAGGCAATGACCCGTGCCATCCGGTCAGAGATCCGGTCGAGGATGGCCACTGCCGCGGGATCGCCGGCGGCGGCATCTTCAAAGACACGCCGCGCGCTGGCCTCACCTCCTGCGGAAGGCCCGCCCCCGGCGGCGGACCACTGCCTGGCCAGGCTGGCGATGCCGTCGGTGGAGCCCACGCCCTGCACCAGTTCCAGGTACCCCATTTCACCGGCCGCGCCGCCGCGGCCGTGCAGCAGCCGACCGGACTCCATCACCCCCGCGCCCAGCCGTTCCCCGGCCAGCAGCACCACGAGGTCGTCGACGCCGGCGCCGGAACCGCGCCAGCGTTCGCCGAGTGCGGCGAGGTTGGCGTCGTTCTCGAGCAGCACCGTCCAGCCGTGCAGCTCCCTCAGCGCCGAGCGGAGCCCGACGTCGAACAGGCTCCAGAAGTGCTGGGCGACGAGCACCTTGCCGTCGCGGTCCACGGGCGCGGCGATGCCCGCCCCCACGGCGAGGACCCTGCCCGGGCTGGTCCCGGCGGCCGCCAGCGCCCGGCAGCAGGTCCGGTCGACGACGTCGATCCTCTCCTCCGCGGGGATGTCAGCGGCCCGGAAGCTATCGCTGGAGCGTCCGACGACGGTGCCGCGGAGGTCCGCCACGGCCGCGGTGGTGGTGGCTGCTCCGATGTCCAGGCCGAGGACGAATCCTGCCCTCGAGTTGAGCTCGAAGCGCCGGGCGGGGCGTCCCTTGCGCGGACTCCAGGGCTGTCCCTCATCGCGGGCGTCCAGCTCGCGGATCCAGCCCCGACGGATCAGGTCCTCACAGACGGAAATGACCGTGGCCCGCGTCAGCCCGGTCCGGGCCATCAGCTCCGTGCCCGTGGCCACCTCGGTATTCCGGATGACGCCGAGCACCGACTGGGCGTTCACCCGGCGCAGCAGCTGGGGCGTGGCGGCGGCGTGCGGAATAGGAATGTTGACCTCCCCGTCCGTCCGGACCCATAATTGTTCAGGCAATATATTTAGCTTGTATCTAAAATACCAGAACCCAGTTCCGAATCCCGGAGGATCACCCCTTGTCCAACACCGCCACGCTGGCAACCCTGTCCGGTTCCGATCTCGCCGCCGATCCCAACTGGTGGCGCCAGGCAGCCGTGTACCAGATCTACCCGCGCAGCTTCTATGACTCCAACGGTGACGGCCTCGGCGACATCAAGGGCATCACGGCCAAGGTCCCGTACCTGAAGGGACTCGGGATCGATGCCGTCTGGCTCAGCCCCTTCTACCCGTCCGCCCTCGCCGACGGCGGCTACGACGTCGATGACTACCGCGATGTGGACCCCAAGCTCGGGACGCTGGAGGACTTCGATGAGATGTCCGCCGCCCTGCACGCGGCCGGCATCAAGCTGATCGCCGACATCGTCCCGAACCACTCCTCGAACCGCCACGTCTGGTTCCAGGAAGCCCTCGCGTCCCCCCGCGGCTCCGACGCCCGGGAGCGCTACATCTTCCGGGACGGCAAGGGCGACAACGGTGAGATTCCGCCGTCGGACTGGGAATCCGTCTTCGGCGGCCCGGCCTGGGAACGCATCACCGAGCCCGACGGCACCCCCGGCCAGTGGTACATGCACATCTTTGCCAAGGAACAGCCGGACCTGAACTGGTCCAACCGCGAAATTCGCGACGATTTCCTCACCACCCTGCGCTTCTGGTCCGACCGCGGCGTGGACGGCTTCCGGGTCGACGTGGCGCACGCCCTGACCAAGGACCTGACCGAGCCGCTGCTCTCCAAGGTCGAGCTCAGCCCGGCAGGTTCCGGGGCGGACGGCCACGACGACGGCTCGCACCCGTTCTGGGACCGCGACGAGGTCCACGAGATCTACGTCGAATGGCGCGAGGTCTTCAACGAATACAACCCGCCGCGCACCGCCGTCGCCGAAGCCTGGGTCCACGCCAACCGCCGCGGCCGCTACGCGAGCCCGCAGGGCCTGGGCCAGGCCTTCAACTTCGACCTGCTGCAGGCCGACTTCGACGCCGAGGAGTTCCGCGAAATCATCACCCGGAACCTGGCTGAGGCCACCGAATCCGGCGCCTCCTCCACCTGGGTGTTTTCCAACCACGACGTCGTCCGCCACGCCACGCGCTACGGCCTGCCGCAGGGCGGCGGCAGGCACGCCAAGGGCCAGGACGGCAAGGGCTGGCTGCTCGCCGGCGCCCCGGCCCAGGAACTCGACATCGAGCTCGGACTGCGCCGGGCCCGCGCGGCCACCCAGCTGATGCTGGCGCTGCCGGGTTCCGCCTACCTCTACCAGGGTGAGGAGCTTGGACTGCAGGAGGTCGCGGAGATTCCCGACGCCGACCGCCAGGACCCGACCTTCTTCCGCAACAAGGGCGTCGAGATCGGCCGCGACGGTTGCCGCGTCCCGCTGCCCTGGACCGCCGAGGGGCACTCGTTCGGGTTCGGCGACAACGGCGCGCACCTGCCGCAGCCGGCCTGGTTCGGCAGCTACGCCGTCGCGGCCGAGGACGGGGTGGAAGGGTCCACCCTGGAGTTCTACCGGAAGGCGCTGACGCTGCGCCGTGACCTGCAGACCTCGGAGGAACTTCAGTGGCACACGGCCGCCCCGGGGGTGCTGCACTTCAGCCGCCCGGGCGGCTGGCAGACCGTGACCAACTTCGGCGACGAGCCCGTGGAGCTGCCCGCCGGCGAGGTGCTGCTCAGCAGCGGACCGCTGGACGGGAACCTCCTGCCCGGCAGCACCACCGTCTGGCTGCGGTGAACCCGCCGGACGGCGGGGAATCCACCGGACAGCCCGCCCGGGGACCCTCGCCGGCCCAGGAGCTGATATATGGCTGCATGGGCCTGGGCGGCAGCTGGTCGTCGGAGCCGCACTCGTCCGCGCACGTGGACGAGGCGGCGGCCGCCGTCGACGCCGCCCTGGAGGTTGGCATCACCCTGTTCGACCATGCCGATATCTACCGTGGCGGCAAGTCGGAAGCGGTTTTTGGCGAGGTGCTGGCGCAGACATCCGGCCTGCGCGAGCGCATCCGGCTGCAGACCAAGTGCGGCATCCGGCTCAACGAACAGGGCCTGGAGACGCATTACGACCTGAGCCGGAATGCCATCCTGGCCAGGGTCAACGAAAGCCTCAGCAGGCTCCGCACGGACTACGTGGACGTCCTGATGCTCCACCGCCCCGATCCGCTGATGGACCCCGCCGAGGTTGCCTCCGCCGTCGGGCAGCTGATGGCCGAAGGCAAAGTCCGGGCGCTGGGTGTGTCCAACATGTCCGGGGCGCAGATCGAGGTGCTGCAGGACCGGCTCGAGACGCCGGTGGCCGCGAACCAGCTGGAGATGAGCCTGTTCAAACGCGCCTGGCTGGAGAGCACGGTGCTGGTCAACCACGCGGAGGGAACGGACTACAGCTTCCCGCATGGCACCGTGGAGCACTGTGTCCGGCACGGGATCACCCTGCAGGCCTACGGCTCCCTGGCGCGGGGGCTCTACACCGGGGCTCCGGCCGCAGCGCCGTCGTCCGCGGAGGAGGCCACCGCCAGGCGGGTGGCTGAGCTGGCGGCGGCGAAGGGAACGACAGGGGAGTCGGTCCTGCTCGGCTGGCTGATGAAGCACCCGGCCGGTATCGCCCCCGTGATCGGCACCGCCAACCCGGACCGCATCCGCGCCTGCGCAGACGCGGCCGGGGTCGCCGCGGGCATGACCCGGGCCGAATGGTACCGGCTCTGGGTCACGGCGCGCGGCAGCAACATCCCCTAGCCGCCCCGGCTGCCCCACCCAAGTAACTGGCAGCGGGGGCCGTTTCGAGCCCTGAAAACGGCCCCTGCTGCGAGTCAGATGGGCGGGGACCACTTGATTTTGGTCGTATTGGTCGCCCCGCATGGCCTGAAAACTTCGCGGGGAACACCCTGGAACGGATAGCGTAGATACATGACTTCCACCACCACCGCCGGGACCATCCGGCCCCAACGCAACATCCCCGCTGAAATCGCCCGCTCCTGGCTGCTGGTCAACGCAATGAAGCCCGAGCTGTTCGACCAGTCGGCCGTGTCCCGCGCGGACGCCATCATCCTGGACATCGAGGACGCGGTGGACCCCTCCCAGAAGGACGCCGCCCGCGGCAACGTTGTGGACTGGCTGACCGCCGGCGGCAGCGCCTGGGTCCGGATCAACGACGCCACGAGCCCCTTCTGGGCCGATGACCTCGCCGGGCTCCGCGGCACCCCCGGCCTGCTCGGCGTGATGCTCGCCAAGACCGAGTCCGCGGACCAGGTCACCGAGAGCTTCCACCGCATGGATGGCAAGACGCCGGTCATCCCGCTGGTCGAATCCGCCGTCGGCATCGAGGAAGCCAACAACATCGCCAAGGCCCAGGGCGCGTTCCGGCTGGCCTTCGGCTCGGGCGACTTCCGCCGCGACACGGGCATGGCCGCCACCGCCGAGGCCATGGCCTACCCGCGCGCCAAGCTGGTCGTGGCCAGCCGCGTCGGGAACCTGCCGGGCCCCATCGACGGCCCCACCGTCGGGACCAACCACCCCATCCTCCGCGAGCAGACCGGGATCACCGTGATGATGGGCATGACCGGCAAACTCTGCCTCGCGATTGACCAGACCCACGTCATCAACGAGGTCATCAGCCCGACCCCGTCCGACGTCGCCTGGGCCACTGACTTCATGGCCGACTTCGAGGCCAGCGGCCGCGTCATCCGCGACGGCTCCGACCTGCCCCGCCTGGGCCGCGCCGAGAAGATCATGAAGCTCGCGGTAGCCTTTGGCGTGCAGCCGGCGCTCTAGCCAGCCCGAACCAAGGAGGCCCCGTGACCGATACCCGTTATCCGGTCCACGGGGTCTTTTGGCAGCACTGCTGTTCGGAGGCGCACGTAGGGCGCTGAAAGCAGGCCCTGCTCCAACTCTTCAGTTCCCGCCCCAGGGAACGGACGTTCGCTCAGCGCGCTTCGTCGCGCGAACCGGGACCATCGGCCCTATTCCCTGGCAGCGGGATCGGTGACGCTGGCGGCAGAGTATCGCCCACCGAGGGTGGGCCTGAGAGGTCCTTGCGATAACACCCGGTCCAGGCTCCAGCGGGCTTCGCCGTCGCAGCGGGCGTGGGCCGCTGAATCTGGGGGGAACATCGATGCCAAGGTACTTCTTATCGAACAGCCGGAGACGCGGCGCCCTGCTCAGCTCCGGCGTGGCCGCTGCGGCAGTGAGCCTGCTGTTCCTCTCGGGGTGCACATCTGGACCACCAGGCAGTCCGGCGTCTCCGGGCAGCAGCCCGTCGTCACCGGGCAGCAGCCCGTCGTCACCGGGCAGTAGCCCGCCGCCAGCCGAAACAAACGGAATGCCTTCGAAGGTCTTCACCGACCAGGAACTGATGACGGTCGGCAATGCCGTGCTGCAGCAATACGGCGGACCCCCGATGGACGACAGCGGGCAGGCGCGCAAGTCGTACGCCCTGATGCCATCACCGCCGCCAGGGTGGTATCCGCCGCCCGTCGAACCCAGCGAATGTGGCGTGTTCCACGAGCCCTGGCAGCATCAGGCGCAACTGGACTTGACGATGGGCTTCGCCATGGGCCTGGTGCCGATCGGGGGCTGGCCGGGCCCGGGGATGATTCTGCTTGACGTACGCAGCGCCCCGAGGGACAGCCTCGCCAGGGCGGACTTCGACTACACCGACGAACTCCTGTCCCGCTGTGCCACCTTCGACAAGACCGAGTCCTCGGTTCGTGGCCCCGAGGTCTACACCGTCCACCTCCTGACGGCCCCCAAGATTGGCGAGAAGGCCTACGCGATGAAGACGTCGTGGCAGGGGAGGGACATCAGACTCGGGCTTCGCGTCCTCGCCGGGACCCTCTCCATTGACCTGGGGTTCAACAGTGGATTCGCGATGTCCGACGCAGACGCGCTCGAGCTCATGGAGCAGATCGCTCAGCAGTTCGTCGACGAGGCGAACAAACCTACTCGGGGCTGACCTGGGTGCAGGTCAGCCGAGCCGGCCCGATAGACTGGCGCGGTGCTGAAAGAATTCTGGGACTCCGCGACTACCACCTACAAGGTGCTGGTTTTCAGCGCGATGGGGCTGCTGGCGGTCGGCATTGCCCTGAACCTGGTGGGGAACACCTCGGGCAACCAGGACCTGGCAGTCGCCTCCCTTGCCGTGATCGGGCTCGGCCTGATCCTGCACATCGCCGGGATTGTGGTCCGCGGCCAGACGATCCGGAAGAACCTCAGGCGTTAGCGGCGGCGTTCCGCAGCACATGGCTGCGGGCGTGCTCCACGGCCTCGGGCAGGGACGTGAACAGGTGCTTGTGGTGCCGCAGTGAGCGGATGACCCCGACGTTGGTCACCAGCTCAAGGTGCTGGGGCTGGACGCCCTTCAGCAGGACCGTGATGCCGCGGAGCTCCAGAGCCGAGATGACCTCCACCAGCGTGTGGGCGCCGGTGGCGTCGAGCATCCGCACCTGGGACAACCGGATGATTGCCACCTGGATGTCCCTGACCTGGCTGATTTCCTGCAGGACACGTTCCGCGGCGCCGAAGAACATAGCCCCGTCGAGCCGGAAGATCGCGATGTGCTCGTCCCCCTCCCGCCGCGGTCCCGGAACCTCCTCGCGCTTCACCCCGCTGAGCGAGGCGAACTTGCGCAGCGTGAAGAGGGCCGCGGCGACCAGCCCGATCTCGATGGCCACGATCAGGTCGAAAGCCACGGTGATGAGGGCCGTCAGGATAAACACGAAGGCGTCGGCGCGGGTGGAGCGCATGATGGCGCTGACCGTGCGCTTGGACACCATCCGGGTGGCCGTGACCATCAGGATCCCGGCCAGGACCGCCAGCGGGATCCTCCCGACCAGGCCGGCCGCCAGGTAGATGATGGCCAGCAGGACAAGGGCGTGCACAATCGCGGAGAGCCGGGTCCTGGCTCCGGAACGGACGTTGACCGCGGTCCGGGCGATGGCGCCCGTGGCCGGCATGCCGCCGAAGAATCCCGCCGCGACGGAGGCGAGCCCCTGCCCCGTAAG
Organism: Arthrobacter sp. U41; assembly: GCF_001750145.1. Taxonomy (NCBI): domain Bacteria; kingdom Bacillati; phylum Actinomycetota; class Actinomycetes; order Micrococcales; family Micrococcaceae; genus Arthrobacter; species Arthrobacter sp. U41. The sequence continues at coordinate 233,028 of NZ_CP015732.1, read as the reverse complement.
TTCACGGTCCGGGCTGTAGGCCCCGGAGGGCCTCCCGTCAGGGCCCACCATGCCGGCGGCCACCCGTGCGGAGAGCAGGGACTCGATGGCGGCCAGCATCGCGATGGACACCGCGGGCATCAGCAGCCCGCCCAGCGCTGCCGGATCCAGGGACGGCAGCGACGGTGCCGACAGGGAATGCGGGAGCGCGCCGATCCGGGGGATCTCCAGCTGAAGCAGCTCGGCGGCCACGGTGGCCAGCAGCACGGCGATCAGGCTCGCGGGCAGGGCCTTGCTCAACCTCGGGAGCAGGAGCATCACGGCCGCCACGCCCGCCACGACGCCGAGCGTCTGGAGAACGGCGGGCGAGGTGGCCTGGGAGGCGCTCTCGAACGCGGCCAGCAGGGTGTTGTGGCCCGGGATCCCTTCGGTGCCGGTGGCCATCGGGACCTGTTGGAGGAAGATGATCGCGGCGATGCCGAGGGTGAAGCCCTCCACCACCGGCCACGGGATGAAGGCCACGGCACGGCCCAGGCCGCTGATGCCCAGGATAATCACCAGCAGCCCGGCCATCAGGGAGACCAGGGCGATGCTGCCGACACCGTGGGAGGCGACCACCGGGGCCAGCACCACGACCATCGCACCGGTCGGGCCGGACACCTGGACATGCGAGCCGCCCATGACCGCGGCGACCAGGCCGGCAACGACGGCGGTGATGAGTCCGGCCTCGGCGCCGACGCCGGAACTGACGCCGAAGGCCAGTGCCAGCGGCAGGGCCACAATCCCCACCGTGATGCCCGCCAGCAGGTCTGTCTTCCAGGCGGAACGCAGCCCGTCATAGTCACGCCGGGACGGAAGGAACCGTTTGAGCTGCGCCAGGGCGCCGCTCATGAATTGGAATCCTGGAGATGCTCGCTGGGCAGTGCCTGCGCGAGTCTGAGTTGGTCGTTGGAATCGGCCAGGCTGTCGAACAGGAAGGTCCGGGCAATGGCCAGCAGTTCCGCGATTTTCGGATGGGCCAGCCGGTAGGTCACGGTGTTTGCGGAACGGGCCGAGGTCACCACCCCGTGCCGGCGCAGCGTGGCGAGGTGCTGGGACAGGTGGGAGGCCTCAAGGCCCGTCTCGGCCAGCAGGTAACTGACCGGCGCGGAGTTATCCGGCGCGGCGGACAGCAGCTCGAGCACGCGGATCCGCGCCGGGTGGGCGAGGGCCTTGAACAGGTTCGCCTTGATCTCGTACAAGGGGGTTTGCGCTGCCGAAATCATCGTTGCCTGTGCTTTCTGGGCCCGTGAACCCGAGGGGCCGGCCGTGAATTGATGAAATGATGTTTTCATCATACCGCATGCCGTCATGCTGTTCCGCGCCATGTCATCGGCGCGGGCGGCCCGGGGCCGGACGCTAGGCTGGAACCATGACTATCAATCCGGATCTGCAGGGGCGCAGCTACCCTGCCAAAGAGGTGTACGACGTCGGCCGCGAGAAAATCCGCGAGTTCGCCCGCGCGGTCAAAGCCACCCACCCCGCCCACTTCGAGGTGGATGCGGCCAAAGCCCTGGGCCACAGCGATCTCGTGGCGCCTCCCACCTTCGCCATTATCGTCGCCCAGCGGGCCGACGCCCAGCTGATCGAGGACCCGGACTCCGGCATCGACTTCTCCCGGGTGGTCCACGCGGACCAGCGCTTCATTCACCACCGGCCCATCGTCGCCGGGGACCGGTTGGTTGCCGAACTGCACGTCGACGGCGTCCGTGCCATGGGCGGGGGAGCCATGATCACCACCCGCTCGGAAATCTTCGCCCTGGCGGCCGGTGCAGCCGAAGCGGCCGGTGCAGCCGAAGCTGCTGCCGGCGACGATACGCGCGAGGCCGTCGCCACGGCGACCTCGTCCATTCTGGTCCGCGGAGAGGGACAGTAGACATGACACCCGCACTTTCAGACCTCGCTGTCGGCCAGGACATCGGCAGCCGCAGCATCGACGTCACCCGTACGGACCTCGTCAAGTACGCCGGGGCCTCCGGCGACTTCAACCCCATCCACTGGAACGAGGCCTTCGCCACCAGCGTGGGCCTTCCCGGGGTGATCGCGCACGGCATGTTCACCATGGGCGCCGCCGTCCAGCTCGTGACCGACTGGGCCGGCGACCCGGCCGCCGTCGTCGATTTCCAGACCCGCTTCACCAAACCGGTCCCGGTGGCCGACACCACGGGGACGCCCGAGGCCGGGGCCGTGATCGAGATCAGCGGCGCCATCGGGGCGCTCGACGCCGACAAAGGCACCGCCCGCGTGGACCTCACCGTTATGTCGGGCGGGCAGAAGGTGCTGATGAAGGCCCAGGCCGTCGTCAGGCTTGCCTGACCGGACGGCAATGGTGTGAACGTGAAGACCGTCCAGGCCGTGGAGGTCACGCACTGGCGTAACGCCGTCGTGGCCGCCTACGCGGCCAGCGGGATCGCGTTCGCCACCTGGGTGTCCCGGCTCCCGGCCATCCGCGACGGGCTGGACCTGACGCCGGCGAACATCGGGCTGCTGCTGCTGTGCATGACCCTGGGTTCGTTCATCTCGGTCTCGGCGTCCGGACTGATCGTGCTGCGGTTCGGATCGAAGCAGACCATCCGGATCGGCAGCATCATGGTGGGCGCCGGGCTGGTCCTCACCGGGCTGGGAACCTCGGTCCTGGTCAGCCCGCCCGCCGCCGCCGCGGGGCTGGCCGTGATCGGGCTCGGCACGGCCAGCTGGAACACGGCCTCCAACGTCGAGGGTGCCGCGGTGGAACGCGCCGTTCGGCGGCACATCATGCCCCGGTTGCATGGAGCGTTCAGCCTCGGCACGGTTGCGGGAGCCGGAGCAGGAGCCTGGGCCGCCGCAACCTGTCTGCCGGTCTTCTGGCACTTCGCCGCGGTGGGCCTGCTCGTTGCCGGCTCCGTGGCCACCGCAGCGTCCTGGTTCCGCGCGGACATCACTCCGGTGCCCGGCGGGCCGGGTTTCAAGCCAGCCAGGCCCGATCCCTTCGAGGACCCGTCCACCGGGCCCATCCCGGTCCTGCTGCCTCACACAGACTCAGACACAGACCGGACCGAGGGGCCGCTGGACAACAAGCGCCAGATTGCGCTGGCCTGGCGGGACCGCCGGACGCTCCTGCTTGGGGTGCTCGTGCTGGGCCTGGCCCTCGCCGAGGGAGCAGCGGGGGACTGGGTGGCACTGGCGCTCGCCGACGGCTACGGACAGTCCGACGCCGCGGGCGCCGCCGGGTACGGGCTCTTCGTCACGTTCATGACCGTGGGACGCTTCGCCGGCACCGTGGTCCTGGACCGCTTCGGCCGTGTCCCGGTGATGCGCTGGTGCGCGGCCCTGGCCGTGCTGGGCCTGGGCCTGTTCGTCTTCGCCCCGGCGCCGTGGGTGGCCTATGTGGCCCTCGCGGTCTGGGGCCTGGGCGCCTCGCTGGGCTTCCCGGTGGGCATGTCCGCCGCAGCCGACGACCCGGCGAAGGCAGCCGCCCGGGTCTCGGTGGTCTCCACGATCGGCTACGGCGCGTTCCTTTGCGGACCCCCGCTGCTGGGACTGCTGGCGGAGCACGTCGGCATCCTGCACTCCCTGCTGGCTGTGATGGTGATGCTGGTGGTCAGCTTCCTGCTCTCCCCGGTGGCCCGCAAAGTCAGCTGACGGGCCGGCCCTGCTTAGGGGAGTGCGGCGTTACCCGGCTAGGCTGGTCGGGTGACCCAGACACTGCTCTCCGCCCTGACCACGGCCGCCGTCGGCGGCCCCGCCGGCAGCTTCATCGAGGCCCGCACCGAGGCCGAGATCATCGAGGCCGTCCGCTCAGCGGACGCTGCCGGTGAGCCCCTGCTGATTATCGGCGGCGGCTCCAACCTGCTGGTGTCCGACGACGGGTTCCCCGGGACCGTGCTGAAGGTCGCGTCGGCGGGTTTCACCGTCACCGCGGAGGACTCCTGCGGCGGCGTCGCCGTGGTGGTCCAGGCGGGCCACAACTGGGACGCCCTGGTCGAGCACGCCGTGCGGCACGCCTGGTCCGGGATCGAGGCGCTCTCCGGCATCCCCGGCGCTACCGGAGCCACCCCGGTCCAGAACGTCGGCGCCTACGGCTCGGACGTATCCCAGACCATCGCCGCCGTGCGGACCTGGGACCGGGAACGCAACGCCGTGCAGACCTTCACCAGTTCGGAGCTGAAATTCGGCTACCGCGATTCCATCCTCAAGCAGACCACCGTCAACGGTTCCCCGCGCTACGTGGTGCTCACGGTCGAGTTCCAGCTGCCGCTGGGCCGGATGAGCGCGCCCATCCGCTACGCCGAACTCGCCCGCGCGCTGGGGGTCGAGGCCGGCCAGCGGGCCTACTCCAACGATGTGCGGCGCGAGGTGCTCCGGCTTCGGGCGTCGAAGGGCATGGTCTGGGACGCCGCGGACCGGGACACCTACTCCACCGGCTCCTTCTTCACGAATCCGATCGTGCCGGCGGCCATAGCCGCAGGGCTGCCCGAGGACGCGCCGCGCTACCCGGGCGGCGCCGACGGGCTGACCAAGCTCTCGGCGGCCTGGCTGATCGACCAGGCCGGCTACGGCAAAGGATTCGGGCTCGAGCCGGACAGCGTCTCCGGCGGCCGGGCCTCGCTGTCCACCAAGCACACCCTGGCCATCACCAACAGGGGAGCTGCCAGCACCGCGGACCTGCTGGCGATCGCGCGCGAGGTGCGCCGCGGCGTCGTCGAACGCTTCGGGATTGAGCTGCACCCGGAACCGCTGCTCATCGGCGTGCAGCTCTAGGGAGCGGGAACCGTCAGTCCCTGCCGCGGTGCGGGACTACCCGGCTGAACAGCATGAAGGTGAAGCCCGAAGCGGCGGCACCGAGGAAGAAGACCTGGCAAAACGCCACGGACTGGTTGCTGGGCCCGCTGCGGAGCATAAGACCGGCGAAAGCGAAGACGACCGCCCCGGCCAGCAGCGCCAACGAGCCGAGCAGGAAACTCTGCACGGTGTCCGGGAGTTCCCCGGGTTCCCCGCCCTCCGGTGCCTCGCCGTCGTCCGGCGCCGGGGAGCGGGGCTGGAGCGATGCGGCGGTGACGAAGCTGGTTACTGCCACGGCCAGGGATGCCACGGCCACGAGCTGCAGGGTGCTCATCATCGGGGAGAGCCGCGTTCCGCTGGCGATGGCAACGGCGAGCCCCGCGGCCATGCCGGCAGCGCTGGACGTCCAGCCCAGCAGGGCCAGCCTCCGGCTCAGGGGCCGCAGCAGCGGCCACAGCTCGCTCATGGTCATCCCTCAAGCGTAGGCAGTCCGGCTGGAAGGCGGCTGGGAACCACCCGTGCGGCGTCCTAGCATGGGTGCATGGGAGCAACGGGACGTGCCCGGCTGAGCCGGCCGATCCTGGGCCGGCTGCGGCTGGCATCGCAGGGTCTGGCCGGGTCCGGATTCCGCAGCGCCGCGGCAGCGGTGCGCTGGATGACCGCGATGCAGGCGCAGGACCTGGGGGCCGCCCTCTGGGCTGTCGGCCAGCGCGTCCCGGGTTCCCGGACGGGCGATGTCCGCGGCGCCATCAACCGGGGGGAAGTAGTCCGCTCCTGGCCGATGCGCGGGACCCTGCACCTGCTGGCTCCCGAGGACCTGAAGTGGATGCTGGCCATCACCGCCGACCGGCTGATCCGCGGCCTGGCCGGGCGCCACCGGGAGCTCGGCATTTCCGCCGCGGACGTCGGCGCCGCTGGGGCAACCGCGCTGCAGCTGGTCTCCGGCGGGGCAGCCGCCAGCCGCGCGGAGCTGTTCCAGGCCTTCGAACGGGCGGGCCAGCCCACGGCCGGCCAGCGCGGCATCCACCTGCTGGGGATCCTGTGCCAGCGGGGCTGGCTGGTGCAGGGCCCGCTGGCCGGCAACCAGCAGCTGGTGGTGGCCTTCGACGACTGGATCACCGAGTCCCGCGCCCTGGACCGTGCCGAAGGCATCGCCGAGTGGCTGCTGCGCTACCTGCGCAGCCACGGTCCCGCCACCGAGCGTGACTTTGCCTGGTGGTCCGGCATTCCCCTGACGGAGGTCCGCGCCGCCCTGGCAGCCGTGAAGGACCAGCTGGTGGAGGTGACGTTCGAGGGGACCAGCTACTGGCTCTCCCCGGAGACGGCTGCACTGCTCGACGGCGGTGTCCCCGCGGCGCGGTCGGTGCTGGCACTGCCCGGATTTGATGAGTTCCTGCTCGGTTACACGGACCGGTCGCTCGTGTTGCCGCCCGAGCATGCGAACAGGATCGTGCCGGGCGGCAACGGGGTCTTCCGAAGGACGATCGTGGCCGGCGGCCAGGTCGTCGGGACCTGGGAGGTGTCCCGCACCGGCGGAACCGTCGCCGTCGTGCCTGAACCCTTCGACGGCGTCAACGGACTGCGGCCTGCCGCCCAAAGATCCTTTGAGCTGCAGGCCGCGAAGTACCGGAGATTTCTCGGCACCTGAGCCGGGCGGTGCGGTCCGGCGTGGATGCTGCGTAGGTCCTACAGGTTGCCCGTGGCGATGTTGAGCATGCGGCGCAGCGGTTCGGCCGCACCCCACAGGAGCTGGTCGCCGACGGTGAACGCGCTGATGTACTGCGGGCCCATCTCCAGCTTGCGGATGCGGCCCACCGGGATGTCCAGGGTGCCTGACGCCGCCACCGGAGTGAGTGCGGCCATCGAAGCGTCCTTGGTGTTGGGCACCACCTTGGCCCACTCGTTGTCCGCGTCCAGCAGCTTCTCGATCTCGGCGACGGAGAGGTCCTCGCGGAGCTTGAGCGTGAGCGCCTGGGAGTGCGAACGCATGGCGCCGATCCGGATGCACAGCCCGTCCATGATGATGTGCTGATCGCCGGAGGTGCCGAGAATCTTGTTGGTCTCCACCCCGGCCTTCCACTCTTCCTTGGACTGGCCGTTGCCGAGGTCCGCGTCGATCCAGGGGATCAGCGATCCGGCCAGCGGGACGCCGAACTGGGTGGCGTCGATGTCGGTGCGCTGGTGGGCCAGGACCTTGCGGTCAATGTCCAGGATGGCCGACGCCGGGTCGTCCAGTTCGGTGCTGACCTGGGCGTTGAGCGTGCCGAACTGGCTCAGCAGTTCGCGCATGTGCCGGGCACCGCCGCCGGAGGCAGCCTGGTAGGTCATGGAGGTGCCCCATTCGACCAGGCCGTTCTTGAACAGCCCGCCGAGGCCCATCAGCATGCAGGAGACGGTGCAGTTGCCGCCGATGTAGTCCTTCACGCCGCCGGAGAGGCCGGCGTCGATCACGTCACGGTTGATGGGGTCCAGCACGATGATCGAATCGTCGTTCATCCGCAGGGTGGAGGCGGCATCGATCCACAGACCGTCCCAGCCGCGGCTGCGCAGTTCGCCGTGGACCTGTTTGGTGTAGTCACCGCCCTGGGCGGTCACGATGATCGGCAGCTTCGCCAAAGCGTCGACGTCGAACGCGTCCTCGAGCTTGCCGGCCCCTTCAGCGAAAGCGGGGGCTGCACCGCCTGCGTTCGAGGTGGAGAAAAATACCGGGTTGATGTTGGCGAAGTCGCCCTCGTCCTGCATGCGCTGCATCAGGACGGAACCGACCATGCCACGCCAACCGACCAGTCCAACGGACGGAGTAGCTGCTGTAGTCATTGGCCCAGTTTAGACTTTGTTGGCTGCGGGGCGCAGACGGTTACGTCAGCGCTCAGTTCAACTGCCGCGGACTGGGCTCCGGGATGCCCCGTGCCCGGCGGATCTTTCGGGCCCGGAGTTCGGAGTACGCCAGCCGCGCGGCGCAGGCCAGGCCGGCGATCCCGCCCACGGTCAGTACGAGGGCTCCCCACAGCGGGTCCTGGCCGTTGGCCGTGGGGGCGGCGATCAGGAACAGTGAGAAGGCCGTCACCGCGGCGAAAAAGATGCCGAGCATCAGCATGCCCGGCGCAGTGGTGACGATGGGTCCCGAGCCGGCCCTGGCAAAGCCGACCTCATCCGCGGCGTAGCTGTGCAGCCTGCCGCCGTCCATCGTCCGGGTCAGGAGGCGCTTTTCGCCGGCAGCCACCGCCTGTTCGTGCAAGGCCCTGGTCCGCTCGTCCTCGCGGCCGCGCGCTGCGTCATTGTCCATTGTTCGCCTTCGGGAAAGGGTGGGTGCTGTCGGGGAAGTTCGCGCGGGTGACCGGGATTCCGGCAGGGATCCCCTCGAACCAGCCGCGGGCCCGATTCCTCGGGCTATTCAACGGGCCGGGGGAGCTTGCGGGCGGCGCGCAGTTTCTCTGCCCGGCGTTCCTGGAGGTAGTAGCTCCAGCACACCCAGGGCACAAAGATGCCGACAATGAGGACCCACCATGTTTCGGCGAGGATCTCCCACGTTCCGTCGATCACGATTCTGATCAGACCGTAGAGCACCAGGCAATCGAGGGCGGACACGACAATAGCCATCAAAAGTAGGCCGCGGGCCGAATTGACAGGCTTGACCAGTCCGCTGCCGTCGTCCTTCCGGACCCCGTACTCTTCCTCCGTGTACGCGACCACCTCGCCGTTCTCCGCCAAACGGTGGATGACCCGCCCGCCAGACGGCCGGGACGGCGCGGAGCCGGGCCCCGGGGGGACGCCTCTACTGCGCCTGGCCATGGGACTCCTTGAGGGTAAGCGTGGTTTTGTGGATCAGGGCGCGGTGGCTGCAGTCCCACGCGGAGGCGACGTTCAATCCCGGACGGTCGAACGGCGGGTGGGGCGCTGAAGCGTCTTGCCGCTCGCACGTCGAAGACGTTCGGCTTTGCGTTCCTTGAGGTAATACGCCCATGAGGCGGGCACCGTGAACAGGACGATGGCGAATGCAATGATCAATTCGACCCAGCTCGTAACCTCGTTGTCGATCAAGATCTTGACGCCGGCGACCACGACCACGCTGGAGAACAGCGATATCAGGACGGCAAGGAACAGCAGGCCCCCGGCCGAATTGATCGGCTTGACGGCACTCCCTACTGAGCCTTTGTAGACGCCATATTCCTCAACGGTGAGTCCCTGCTTCGCGGCTTCCAGTTCGACCTGGCGCTTGTAGTAGCCCTTACGCCGGGACGGGTGTTGCTCCTCCGGAGCGTCGCTCATGAGGCGCCGGCCCCTCTGGTTTCCCGAATCCGGGCGAGCAGTCCCGGGGTGTCCAGCCCCGTTGTTTCCTCAACGTCCGTTGAGGGATCGACAACTTTGGCGACCGCCCAGCCGCCCCTGTCCGGGCGGATGAGGAGGTGGTCTTCGCCGGAGATCGTCTTGGCCCGGATGAACGCTGTACCCGCAGGGTGGGTGCGGGTATGTTCTTCGATGATGGACAGCTCGGCGTCCGCGCCGTCAACCTCGGGGTCCTGGGCAAAGACGAACCACGTACTGAGGGTCCGGGGTTGCATCAGCAGCGATACCTTGTCGGACTCCACGTGCACGACGGTATCCGTCTTCTCACCGTCGACCAGACTCAGTTCGGTCCAGCGGTCCGCCCTGGACAAGGCATACGCGGTGGGTACTGCGGGGCCCTCCAATTCAAGGTCGTTATCGACGCTGGCAAAGCCGCGGCCCAGAAGCGAAGATCCTCCGGCGATGCAGATCGGGTCGGACTGAACTTCCTCTTCCAGCCGCAGTACCTGGGCAGATTTCCTTGCGGCGTCGGTGTCGAACCTTCGGATCAGGTAGGCAATTTCGGCAAAGCCGAAGCCGACTGCCGTGTCCGGCGGTTCAGTGGATTCGATGCTGGTTGTCACGGGGTCACCCTTCAATTGAATTTATCCGAAGCCAAGGAAGCTGGCCGCGCCCTTGCCGAGGTCGGCCAGATTCTTCCCGGTGTCTTCGACGAATTTGCCCGGATCCTTCACCGCGCTGGCCACTGTGTCCGCGACATTGCTGGCGGCGCCGTTCACGAATTCCTTGACCGCAGGGATCTCGTAGATCGCGATCGCCGCGCTGGCCACGGTACAGACAGTTCCGACTGGTGGGGGCAGGAAACACGCAACGCCGAGGGCCGCCTTGCCGCCCGACCACAAGGCATCTCCCGTTTTACCCTCGGCAATGTACTTGACGGTGTCGAATCCGTTCAGGCCCACGCCGGCCCAACCCAGACCCCGGCCGAGACCGCCCTTGCCCAGGCTCTCAAGGACCGAGCCCTGGCCCTTGAACAGCCACGGGCTTTCTTTGAAGACGCCACCGAACTGGTTGAGCGCCGGGACGTATTTCTGGAGATTCTTGAGCCCGATCAGGTCTGTGCCCGAATCCAGGAGGTTGTAGGTGACGCTGGTGGCAGGGAGCTTCGCCCAGCGGGCGGCGTCAGTAAAGTTATCGAGGCCCTTCGAGGCCATCGTGGCCAAGCCGAACACATTCTTGGGAAGGTCAAGGGCCGCTTTCGACATACCCCGGAGTCCCCACGCGTCCCTGAACGGTGAACCCTTTGCCAACCAGTCCGGTCCCCAAGGATTGCTGGCAGTACCGCTGCGGGCGGAAATTCCGGCGATTCCGGCGATTCCGGCACTTGCGGCGGCTCCGGCCCCGTTGCTCGCCTTCTCCTGCTGGTCGGCGTGGGTCATCAGCCGCTGGGACTCTGCTTTGAGCGCCTGCGCTGTTTTCTGGATGAGGGCCCGGTGGCTGCCGTTCCATTCGGACGTGAAGCGCGCGCCGTCGGCTCCCTTCCAGGAGCTGTTGTTGTTGATGGCCGATGTCAGCGTGGTCGACTGCAGCAGCAGCGTCTCGGACGTTTTGCCGAACTGTTGTGCGAGTGTGCGCAGCTGGGCGACGTCGGCGCCCCACAAGTTTCCTGCCATGATGGCTCCCCCTATCCGTGCATCAGCCTAACCGGCTGCGGCCGGGACCACGTGCATTCCGGCGTGCGTATCCAACCGGGACCAATGTAGCCGGAACCGCCGGGCCCGGCGATGGGGTGATCTCCCCATCCGACCTCAGCCGAGGGCCGGCACGCCCGTTACTCGCCCGTGCGCTCCGTGAGCAGCGCGTGCTTGCGCCTCCGGAGGGCGAAAAACGCCCCGAAGGCAAAGGCCTGGGTGATGACCACGAGCACTATGGCGCCGACGATCTTGTTACCGCCCAGGATCATGGTCAGCCCCACGATCGCAGAGAGCAGTGCCAGCAGCGGAAGCAGCATGTAGCCCAGGACAAAGAGGGTTTCGGGTTTCTTCAGCATTCTTCTAGTGCTCCGTCCGGCGCCACACGTTGATGCGGTAGCGGGTTCCGTTGTCGGCAGTTTCCCAGCCGTCCGCAGGCAGGCTCGCGCCCATGCTCCAGTCGTAGCCGAGGTCGGGGGCGAACGTGTCGCCCTCCGTGGTGGTGTCGATTGTGGTGATGACGGCGACGTTGGCGAGGTCCATGGACTGGGCAAAGATGTTGCCGCCGCCGATGATCCAGACCATGTCGTTGCCGGGGGCGAACTGGGACTCCAACAGGGCGTCGTCCAGGGAGCTGACCGCGACGGAGCCCTCCGCCGCCGGGGTTGCGCCCCAGTCCTCCTGGCGGGTGATGACAATGTTCGTCCGGCCGGGCAGGGGGCGGTACTTGTCCGGAAAGGATTCCCAGGTCTTGCGGCCCATGATCACCGGGTGGCCGGTGGTGAGCCGGCTGAAGTGCCGCAGGTCCTCGGGAAGTCGCCACGGCATGCCGCCGTCCTTGCCGATGACGCCGGTGCTGGTCTGGGCCCAGACGACGCCGAGCCCGGTGAGGGCATCCAGCGTGCCGGTGAAGTCGGCGGGCTCTGCGTCCGGAATGCTGTCATTGTTCATACGGCTATCGGGGCCTTAATCGTCGGGTGGTGCTGGTAGCCGACCACCTCGAAGTCATCGAGGGTGTAATCGAAGATGGAGTCCGGCTTACGGGTGATCTTGAGCTGGGGGTATTCGTAGGGGGCCCGGGCGAGCTGCTTGAGGACCTGGTCCATGTGGTTGTCGTAGATGTGGACGTCGCCGCCGGTCCAGACGAATTCGCCGGGTTCCAGGCCGGTCTGCTGGGCGATCATGCAGGTCAGCAGGGCGTAGGAGGCGATGTTGAACGGCACCCCCAGGAAGGTGTCCGCGGAGCGCTGGTACAGCTGGCACGAGAGTTTGCCGTTGGCCACGTAGAACTGGAAGAACGCGTGGCACGGCGGGAGGGCCATGTCCTTGAGTTCGGCGACGTTCCAGGCCGAGACGATGTGCCGCCGGGAGTCCGGGTTGGTCTTGAGGTTCTCGATGAGTTCGGCGATCTGGTCGATGTGGCCGCCGTCGGGGGTCGGCCAGGAGCGCCACTGGACGCCGTAGACCGGGCCGAGCTCGCCGTCGGCGTCGGCCCATTCGTTCCAGATGGTGACACCCTGGTCCTGCATCCACTTCACGTTCGTGTCCCCGCGGAGGAACCAGAGCAGCTCCACCGCGACGGACTTGAAGTGCACGCGTTTGGTGGTGATCAGGGGGAAACTCTTGCTCAGGTCGAAACGCATCTGGCGGCCGAACACACTCAGGGTCCCGGTCCCGGTACGGTCCGATTTATGCGTGCCGTTCTCCAGGACATCGCGCAGCAGGTCTTCATAGGGCGTAGGAATGCTCACCGTCCCAGTCTACTGAGAAGTCGCGTCCGCTCCTTATCCGTCTTGCTGGCTGGGCGGGCCTCAGTCGTCGAAAGGCCGGAAACGCTCGACGGCGACCACCTTGTCCTGGCTGTGGTGCGCCACGTGGCACACGACGATCTCACCGGGGGCAAGGAACGGGTCGGAATCCGGCAACTGGGCGCGCAACCGGGAACCCATGTGCTTTCCGAGTTGGGCGAACAGGGTGGGGAGGGCGGGGCGGTGCGTGCAGAGCACCACGGCCCGCTGCTTGTCGAAGAGGCCCTCGAGGACGGCGGCCGTCTTGTGCGGATGCCGGCCGTGCCGGTGCTCCGTGAGGGCTTCGTTCAGCTTCACCTTCGCATCGGACACCTTGGCGTAGGGGGCGATGGTGGCAACACACCTGAGCCACGGGCTGGAGACAATACGCCGGGGTTTCCAGGCCTGCAGGAGCCGTCCCACTGCCTGGGCCTGCCGCAACCCGGTGACAGCCAGGGGCCGGTCCCCTTCGGCCTTGGACCATGAGGAGCGCGGTTTGGCCTTGGCATGGCGGACGATGACGAGCGGCCACGTCTTGAGTTCGCGGCGGGCATGGGCGGCCGCCAGGTGCTCGAGCGGCGCCACGTCGCTCGGGTTGCTCAGCAGCCGGGCCGCCTTCTCCGGCGAGCACCACATGACGCTGTCCACCTCCTTGCCGTCCGGCAGGATTGAGGCCCCGCCGGCGTCGACGGCCCAGTAGTGGACCACCTTCAGCCCGGCGGGGACGTGGTAGTGGATGGCGGGCAGCGGGATGCCCAGCGGCGCCTTCAACCCTATTTCCTCTTCGACCTCGCGGGCGGCGCACTCGGGCACCGTCTCTCCGGGGTCGATCTTGCCCTTGGGCCAGGACCAGTCGTCATACCGCGGGCGGTGGATCAGCAGGACCTCGAGTTTTTCCTTGTCCCCCGGGGCGGCGCGCCAGGGCACGGCGCCTGCTGCCACCACGGCGATTGCTTCACCGGTATGGTCCGTCTGGTCGGCAACCAGTGCATCGCTACTCAATGCCAGAGCCCCTACCGCAGCCCGGACGAGCGCTGCCGCGAGCGGGAATTGAGCAGCCAGGACTGGATGTCGTCGAGGTCGTGGCCGTCTTCGGCGAGGTGGTGGCGGGTCCACACCGCCTCGCTGTCCAGGTGCCAGCTGGCGGTGCCCGGATCCATGTAGCGGCGCAGCAGGTCCATGACATACGTCGTGTCGTCACCGCTGGTGAGCTGGACCAGGGCTTCAACCCGCCGGTCAAGGTTCCGGTGCATCATGTCCGCCGAACCGATGTAGACCACCGGATCCCCGGCATTGGCGAAGGCGAAGACGCGGGAGTGCTCCAGGAAACGGCCCAGCACGGAGCGGACCGTGATGTTCTCGCTGAGGCCGGGCACACCGGGGCGCAGTGAGCAGATGCCGCGGACGATGATGTCCACGGGAACGCCGGCCTGGGAGGCCCGGTACAGGGAGTCGATGATGGCTTCGTCCACCATCGAGTTGACCTTGATCTGGACCCGGGCGGTGAGGCCTGCCCGGGCGTTCCTGATCTCGGTTTCGATCCGGTCGATGAGCCCTGAACGCACCGACCGGGGTGCCACCAGGAGCCGCTTGAAGGTCGACTTCGGAGCGTAGCCGGAGAGCTGGTTGAAGAGCTTGGAGAGATCCTCGCCCACCTGCTCGTTGGCCGTGAGCAGGCCCAGGTCCTCGTAGTAGCGGGCCGTGCGCGGGTGGTAGTTGCCGGTGCCGATGTGGCAGTAGCGTCGGAGCCCGTCCACCTCCTGGCGCACGACCAGGGAGAGTTTGCAGTGCGTCTTGAGGCCCACGATGCCGTAGACCACGTGGACGCCGGCCTGCTCCAGCTTCCGGGCCCAGGAGATGTTGGCCTGCTCGTCGAAGCGGGCCTTGATCTCCACGAGGGCCAGGACCTGCTTGCCGGCCTCGGCGGCGTCGATCAGGGCATCGACGATCGGCGAGTCACCCGAGGTGCGGTACAGCGTCTGTTTGATGGCCTGGACCTTCGGGTCTGAGGCCGCCTGTTCCAGGAACGCCTGCACCGAGGTGGAGAAGGAGTCATAGGGGTGGTGCAGCAGGATGTCCCGCCGCCGCATGGCCGCAAAGACGTTCGCCGCCTTGGACGTTTCCGATTCGTTGAGGTACCGGGAGGTGTGCGGGACGTGCTTGGGGTAGTGCAGGTCCGCCCGGTCGATTCCGGCAATGACCGAAAGCCCGCGGAGGTCCAGCGGGGCGGGAACCGAGTAGACCTCGGATTCCTCAACGCCAAGCTCGCGGATCAGCAGCGCACGGATGTTCGGGTTGATGTCGTTGGTGACTTCGAGCCGGACCGGCGGGCCGAAACGGCGGCGCAGCAGCTCCTTTTCGAGGGCCTGCAGCAGGTTCTCGGCGTCGTCCTCCTCGACCTCGAGGTCTTCGTTGCGGGTGACGCGGAACGTATGGTGCTCCAGCACCTCCATCCCGGCAAAGAGCTGGTCCAGGTGGACGGCGATGACTTCCTCGAGGGCGATGAAGCGGGCCACCCGGCCCGGCACGGAGCCGGCCCGCGGGCCGTCGACCGAGATCAGCCGGGGGAGCTGGTCCGGGACCTTGAGGCGGGCGAAGAGTTCCTTGTCGCTGATCGGGTTGCGGACGACGACGGCGAGGTTCAGGGAGAGGCCCGAGATGTAGGGGAAGGGGTGGGCGGGGTCCACGGCCAGGGGGGTCAAAATCGGGAAGACCTTCTCGGCGAACATGGCGCTGAGCTGGTCCTTGGCCTGGGAATCCAGCTCCTCCCAGTGCATGAGATGGATGTGCTCGTAGGCCAGCGCCGGACGGATCTGCTCGGCGTAGACGCGGGCGTGGCGCTGCTGCAGGCGGTGGGCCTCGTCGCCGATCTGCTCCAGGACCTGCATCGGGCTGAGCCCGGCGGGGGAGGGGACGGCCAGGCCGGTGGCGATCCGGCGCTTCAGCCCGGCGACGCGGACCATAAAGAACTCGTCCAGGTTGGACGCGAAGATCGAGAGGAAGCTGACGCGTTCCAGCAGGTGCAGGTTCGGGTCCTCGGCGAGCTCCAGCACGCGGGCGTTGAACGAGAGCCAGCTAAGTTCACGGTCCAGGAAGCGGTCCGGGCTGAAGTCACCGGCAGGCTCCAGGCTGGGCTCGAATTCGGGAATGTCGATCCGGTCCTGGGTGGCCCGTGAGGCCGGCACTTCGGAGGAGCCGAACTGGGCACGCGCGGGTCGCACTTTTTTGTCCGACGTAGCGGCTTCAGACGTGGCTGTCCGGGCAGATTCCCGTTGCATGGTCTCTCCTAATGCTGGCGCGATTTAGCTTCAACCTTACAAGCAATCACCCGGCGAGCAGCTTTCGAAGAGTCCGGATTTCCCCCGGATGGACAACGGGTGTCCGTCGAATGGATTATCGGCCTTCCAGCGGGGCATACATCACGTCCACGTCCCAGCGGGTGAAGCCGAGCCGCCGGTACAGCGACACGGCAGGAAGGTTGTCCGCATCGACGTAGAGCATGACCGGGTGCAGGCCCTGGCGCTGCAGGTGCCTGATGCCGGCGACCGTCAGCGCCTTGCCCAGCCCGGTGCCCTGCGCGTCGGGGGTCACCCCCACCACGTAGACCTCGCCGATTGCCGGGTGTTCCCCGTGGCGGGGGTGCACCTTGGTCCAGTGGAAGCCGAGGATCCTGTCCGAGGCATCGACGGCCAGCAGGAAGCCGGCGGGATCGAACCACGGCTCGGCCATCCTGGCGTCCAGGTCGGCGCGTGTCATGTTCCCCTGTTCGGGGTGGTGCGCGAAGGCGGCCCGGTTTGCCGCGAGCCAGGCATCCTCATCCCGGCCCGGGACGAAGGCGCGCAGGGTCACCCCGTCCGGCAGCGGGACGTCCGGCAGCTCCGCCGCCGCGCTGGTGAGCCGCATCTTCCACAACTCGCGGACGGGGCCGTAACCGTAGCGCGCGGCGAGTTCGGCCGCTGCTTCGTGGTTGCCGTGGGACCAGGCCTTGAGGCCGGCGAAGCCGCGGGTGTTCTTGAGCTCGCCGACCAGCCGGTCCGCCACGCCCTGGTTTCGGTAGCTGGGATGGACGGCAATCTCCAGCACCCCCGTGCCGTCGGGCTCCTCGATGACGACGGCGACCCCGGCCAGGTCCTGCGCCGTCGCCGGGTCGGATTCCTCCTCCGGGCTGTACAGGGCCAGGGTCAGCACTGTCTTTGTACCGCCGACCTCGCCCGCGTCGCCGGCACGCAGCGTCACCAGCGTCTGTTCGGACAGCGGCGGATTGCCATCGGATTCCTCCGCGGCGGCCGCGAGGGCTTTGACATCCTTCAGGAGCTGCGGATCCGCGGCCCCCTTGGCAGCAAGTACGGGCCAGTTCTCAGGATGCGCGGGACTCATGGTGCAAGGCTATACGGTGCGGCCTTGGCGGGCCCGATTTTGTGGTTTCCGGACCTGTTACGTATAGTCGGTAACTCATCCGGCTGTTCGGTCCAGAGCTTGTTTCCAGGAACCGCCAGTCCAGATGCGAGGGGGATCCACCACTGGGGTGGCCTCGATACGTTCGACCCGTATGTCCTCCACTCAAACAAGAAAAGCCTCGGACTGATGTCCGGGGCTTTTCTTTGTTCGCTGGTCAGGCTCCGGTGAGCTCTTCCTCGGGAAGCCGGACCAGCGTGAGGCGGTAGCCCACGTTGCGGACCGTGCTGATCAGGTTCTCGTGGTCAGCGCCCAGCTTGGCCCGCAGCCGCCGGACGTGGACGTCCACCGTGCGGGTGCCGCCGTAATAGTCGTAGCCCCACACCTCGGTCAGCAGCTGCTGGCGGGTGAACACCCGGCCGGGGTGCTGTGCGAGGTACTTGAGCAGTTCGAATTCCTTGAAAGTCAGGTTCAGCGGTGCGCCGTTGACCCGGGCGGTGTAACTGGCCTCATCGATAACGACGCCGGCGGCCCGGATCTCGGTCGGGGCATCGTCCTGTTCCGTCACGGCCCGGGCGACGCCGAGCCGGATGCGGGCCTCGACCTCGGCGGGCCCGGCGGATTCCAGCAGGATGTCATCGACGGCCCACGCCGAGGACACGGCGGCCATGCCACCCTCGGTCAGGATGAGCATCAGGGGGGCGCTCAGGCCGGTGGCCTTGAGCAGTTGGGTCAGGGAGCGTGCGCCAACGAGGTCTTTGCGGGCGTCCAGCAGGACGATGTCGCAGGGGTCGGTCTCCAGCAGCGCGGTCGGCTCGGCCGGGAGAATATGGACCCGGTGGTTCAGCAGTTCCAGAGCAGGCAGGACGTCGACCGATGAGCCGGTGCTGTTCGTCAATAGCAGGATGTGCGACATGTTTCCTCCAAGGGGTGTCCGCGCATCGTTGGGCGTCTGTAGCTGACTTCGAGTATACCCAAAGGCCCCTTCCCGGACATGGTTCCGTCACCTGTGGCCGATTCTTTTGCGACACAAAACGGTCACATAGGGCAGGATTGATCCGTCGGGGCCCGCAGCCCCCTGACGATGATCAGGTCGAATTGGGGTCCGCAGTGAGCGAAGGTACGACGATGACCGGAAGACGGATGACGGATACACAGATGTCGGGTGCACAGTGAAGTCTTGGATCATCGGCGTCATTGGCCTGGCCGGACTCGCCGCGATTGTCGGCGCCTCCTACACCTCGCCCGAGGCGCTTTTGGCGGTTGGCGTGCTGATGGCCGCCGGCGTCGGAATCGGCTGGCCGCATTTCCTGGGCATCCCGGCCCGGAAAACCCTGGGCGTCCTGATCGGCCTGCCCGGAGTGGGCGCCGCCGTTGCCGCCACCTACGTCCCCGCCCCGGGCTTCCTGGACTGGACACCGTCGTTCATGGCGGCGGGAATGATGGCGATCTTCGTCATGCAGTTGATCCGCGGCACGGGACAGGCGCAGCGCCTGGAGTCCACCCTCGGTTCCTCTGCGGGTGTTATGTTGTCCTGCCTGGGGGCCGGGTGGATTGCCTGCTCCCGCTTCAACGGCGTGCGTGAGATGCTCCTGGTCGCGGCGATCAGCGCTGCGATCGCCCTGCTGGCGGGCCTGATCCGCTGGCCGGACCGGGTCGTGGCGCCGCTGGGCGTCGTCGGGGCCGGGCTGGCAGGACCGCTCGCCGGACTCGTGTTCTCCGACATCGCCGTGCTGCCGGCCGCGATCGTCGGGGTGGTGGTGGGGGCCGTGCTGGTGAGTTTCCGCCGGCTGGTGATCCTCCGGGGAGAATCGCTAAGCTTTGCGGCAGGCCTCGGAATAGGGCTGGGGCCGGTCGCCGCCGTCGGTTCGCTGGCTTACTTCATAGACAAACTACTCATCTACTAAAGCGCTAGGATGGCATCATGTCCGTACTTGCATTTGAAATCTTCTTCCTTGTTCTGCTCGGCGTTGCCAGCCTGGCCATGGCCTGGTTCGCCGGCTTCGTTGTCTACCGACTTTTCAAGGGCCAGAAGTAACAGCCAGAAATTCTATCGTCGTCTTCGTTTGCAGAGGTAGCTGCTGTGCCGATTGAAATACCGACAGATCTGACACCCGAAATCGTTCCGCTGTCCTGGCTCATTGGTGAGTGGGAGGGCCGGGGCAGGCTGGGTGCCGGCGAGGAGGATTCCGAGCACTTCCTGCAGCACGTCTCCTTCACGCACAACGGCCTGCCGTACCTTCAGTACCGGGCCGAGAGCTGGCTGACCGACGACGACGGCACCAGGCTTCGTCCGCTGACCGTTGAAACCGGTTTCTGGGCGCTGGAGCGCAAGCAACGCGAGGAAGACGGCGGCCCGGGGCTGATCCCCGCCGACATCGTTCCGGTGCTCAAAAGCGCCGACGAGGTCGAGGCCCTGCGTAACAAAGACGGCGGCTTCGACATCTCCGTCTCGATTTCCCACCCCGGCGGAATCTCCGAGCTGTACTACGGCCAAATCAAGGGCCCGCAGATCCAGCTCAGCACCGACATGGTGATGCGGGGCAGCCACTCCAAGGAGTACACCGCGGCCACCCGGATCTTTGGCCTCGTCGACGGCAACCTGCTCTGGCGCTGGGACGTGGCGACGGGCAAGGGTCCCGAGGGGGGCAGCGGCCTGGAGGCCCACGCGTCCGCGATCCTTCACAAGGTCAGCTGAGCAGCGGCGCCACCCGCGCCGTCGAACCGCTGACCGGTCTTGAGGTCTCACTGATTTTTCCGTTGTCGCAGCGACCGCAGGGAGCACCACAGTGAACACCACACCCGCCATGGCCGGGATGCCTGCCGATTTCAGCGACCTGAAGGCCGTGTACTTCAACGGCACCCTCAAAAGGTCCCCGGAGAAATCCAACACGCAGGGCCTGATCGAGGTCAGCCGCCGGATCATGGAGAAACACGGCGTGAGCACGCGCGTTATCCGGACGGTCGACCACGACATCGCCAGCGGCGTCTACCCGGACATGCGCGAGCACGGCTGGCGGACCGATGAATGGCCCGAGCTGTACCCGGCCGTCCGGGAAGCTGACATCGTCGTGGTGGCCGGACCGATCTGGCTGGGCGACAACTCCTCACAGACGAAGAAGCTGATCGAACGCCTTTACGCGCACTCCGGGGAGCTCAATGACAAAGGACAGTGGGCGTTCTACCCCAAGGTGGGCGGCTGCCTGATCACCGGCAACGAGGACGGCATCAAGCACTGCGCCATGAACGTGCTCTACAGCCTCCAGCACATTGGCTTCACCATCCCGCCGCAGGCCGACGCCGGCTGGATCGGCGCCGTGGGGCCGGGTCCAAGCTACCTCGATGAAGGCTCCGGCGGTCCGGAAAGTGACTTCACCAACCGCAACACCACCTTCATGACCTGGAACCTGCTGCACCTGGCCCGGATGCTGAAGGACGCAGGCGGCATCCCCGCCTACGGAAACCTTCCCGAGGCCTGGAAAGCCGGGACCAGGTTTGACTTCGAAAATCCGGAATACCGCTAAGCCCTAAGGACTTCTACTACATATGACTATCAAGAGCCCCCTGCTGGCGCGCCCCGGCGCCGTCGAGGCCGGCGGCGCCGACGCCGGCGTCGCCTCCCACTACGGCGAACCGCTGCGCGAACAACGGGCGCTGGCCGCCGGCACCGCCGTCGTGGACCTGTCCCACCGCGGCGTCGTCACCGTTTCCGGGCCGGACCGGCTGAGCTGGCTGAACACCCTGTCCTCCCAGCAGCTCACCAGCCTTGCCCCCGGGCAGTCCAGCGAACTGCTGCTGCTGAGTGTGCAGGGCCGGATCGAATTCGACGCCCGGGTGGTGGACGACGGCGGGACGACCTGGCTGATCGTGGAGGCGGCGGAGGCCGGACCGCTGGCCGAGTGGCTCAACAGGATGAAATTTATGCTCCGCGTCGAGATCACGGACGTTTCCGCGGACTGGGCCGTGCTGGGCACCACCCGCCGGGTGCCGGAATGGTCCGACCGGCTGGTCTGGGAGGATCCCTGGCCGCACGTCGGCGCCGGCGGCTACTCCTATGCGGTGGTGGGGGAGGACGCCCACCCCGGGCTGGAACGGCCCTGGTTCGAGTACCTCGTCCCGGCCGCTGAGCTCGAAGCCACGGTGGGCGACCGGCCGCTCGCCGGGATCTGGGCGGCCGAGGCGCTGCGCATCGCCGCGTGGCGGCCCCGCTGGGGCGCCGAAACCGACGACAAAACCATCCCGCACGAACTGGACCTGCTCCGCACCGCCGTGCACCTGAACAAGGGCTGCTACAAGGGCCAGGAGACCGTGGCCCGCGTCCACAACCTGGGCCACCCGCCGCGCCGGCTGGTGTTCCTGCAGCTCGACGGCTCGCAGCACACCATGCCCGCCGTCGGCAGCGAAGTCCGGTCCGGTGACCGCAAAGTCGGCACCGTGACCTCCGTGGCGCAGCACTACGAAATGGGCCCGGTGGCGCTGGCCGTGGTCAAGCGCTCGGTCCCGCCGGGAGAAACCCTGACCGTCCTGGACGGCGAGGAGCCCTACACCGCCGCGCAGGAAGTCATTGTGGCTCCCGATGCCGGCCAGGTGGTGGGGCGCCAGACCGGCTTCCTGCGGGGGACACGATGAGCAGCGACCCCCCGGGCGTGCCGGACGAGGAAACACTGGCCCTGGCCCATTCCCTGTTCGATGCTGCCCGCGAGGGCAACGACGCGCTGCTCGGCCGCTACCTGTCCGCCGGGGCTCCGGCGACCATGACGAACGCGGCCGGGGATTCCCTGCTGATGCTCGCGGCCTACCACGGCCACGCCGACACCGTCCGGCTGATCCTGGCGCACGGCGGGGACGCCAACACCGCCAACGACCGCGGCCAGACGCCGCTGGCCGGAGCCGTTTTCAAGGGTTACACGGACGTGGCGCAGGCGCTGGTCGACGCCGGCGCGGACCCCGACGCCGGCACGCCCTCCGCCCGGGCGGCCGCGCAGATGTTCGAGCGGAAAGACATCCTGGCACTGCTAGGCTGATTCGTCCCTCCCGTCCACGGCCGGACCTTCACCCTAAGGAATCCCATGGAAAACGTCGCCAGGCCGTGGCCGGCACTCTGGTCCCTCGTGATCGGCTTCTTTATGATCCTGGTCGACACGACCATCGTCTCGGTGGCCAATCCCAGCATCATGAAAGCCCTCAACGCCGACATCAACTCGGTGATCTGGGTGACCAGCGCCTATCTGCTGGCCTATGCCGTGCCGCTGCTGATCACCGGCAGGCTGGGTGACCGCTTCGGCCCGAAGAGGCTCTACCTGACCGGGCTCGTCGTCTTTACCCTGGCCTCGCTCTGGTGCGGTCTCTCCGGCGACGTGCAGATGCTGATCGTGGCCCGGGTCTTCCAGGGCCTCGGCGCCGCGCTCATGACACCCCAGACCATGGCCGTCATCACCAGGATCTTCCCGCCGGACCGGCGCGGGGCCGCGATGGGAATCTGGGGTGCCACCGCCGGCGTTGCCACCCTGGTCGGGCCGATCCTCGGCGGCGTCCTCGTCGACGGCCTGGGCTGGGAGTGGATCTTCTTTGTCAACCTCCCGGTGGGCATCGCCGGCTTCATCCTGGCACTGCGCCATGTGCCTGCCCTCAGCACCCACCCGCACAAGTTCGACATCCCCGGCGTGCTGCTCAGCGCCGTCGGGTTGTTCCTGCTGGTGTTCGGCATCCAGGAGGGCGAAACCTACAACTGGGGAACCATCACCGGACCCGTCACGGTGTGGGGGCTCATCATCACCGGAATCGCGGTGCTCGCGGTGTTTGTCCTGTGGCAGAAGGTGAACAAGGGGGAACCCCTGCTGCCGCTGTCCCTGTTCAAGGACCGCAATTTTTCCCTCGCGAACATCGGCATCACCACCGTCGGTTTCGCGATCACGGCCTTCACCCTGCCGCTGATCTTCTACTTCCAGATTGTCCGCGGCCTGACGCCCACCGAGTCCGCGCTGATGATGGTGCCGATGGCGCTCATCTCCGGCGGGCTCGCGCCGGTGGTGGGCAAGATCATCGACCGGGTCGACCCGAAGTTCATCACCGCAACCGGTCTGTTCCTGATGTCCGTGGCGCTGACCTGGAACGGGTTCCTGATGCATCCGGACACGCCGATCCTGCTGTTCCTGCTGCCCAGCGCCGTGCTCGGTCTCGCGAACGCCGGCATCTGGGCGCCGCTGAGCACCACCGCCACCCGGAACCTGCCGCCGCGGCTGGCCGGCGCCGGCGCCGGTGTGTACAACACCACGCGCCAGATCGGTGCCGTCCTCGGCAGCGCCGCAATCGCGGTCCTGATCCAGGCCCGGCTCGCCGCGGAACTTCCCGCCGTCCCGGGAGGATCCGGGGAGGCGGGTCCGATGTCCTTTGGCGGCACGCTGCCCGGATCCATGCAGGACGGGTTCTCGACGGCGATGGGCCAGTCCATCATGCTGCCCGCCGCCGTCATCCTGCTCGGCGCGGGGGTGGCGCTGTTCTTCGGCAAGCCCCAGCCGATGCAGGGCTGGGGGACACTTGGCGCCGTGCCGGCACCGGCAGCCGGCGCCCAGGGCTCCGGCACGCCGTCCCGCTGAGGTACCCGTCCCGCGGAGGTCCAGCCGGGGTGCTGCCGGATCAGCCCAGCAGCACACTGGTCTGGATGCCGCCGGAGGCAAAGCCCAGGCTCCGGGCGATGGCCAGTGAGCCCTTATTGCTGACATCGGAGCGCCACTGCAGCGTCAACCCGGAGGCGAGTGCCTTGTGGGCGGCAATCGAGGCCGCCAGCGACCCCAGGCCCCGGCGGCGCCACTGGGGAGCCACCAGCACCCCCATGTGCGCCAGGATGCCTTCCCATTCGGTGTAGGCCCCGCATGCCACGGGGGTCCGGCGGCCGTCCTCCACGTGCATGATGGTGAAGCGGTGCTCAAGGTCCGAGAGGCCCACCTCGTTCACGTCATCCGGGGGGCAGGCGGCTTCCAGTTCGATCGCTTCCGGATTTCCGTGCGAGACGGTCAGCTCCTCCGACGGCTGCTGCAGCGGCAGATCGTCCGCGAAAAACAGCGCGGCGGCGCCGAGCCCGTGCCCGCCATGGTCCCGGGTGATCGTCAACAGGGTCACGTGCTGCGCGAGTTCGCCGTCGGAGAACCCGGCGGCGGCATCCAGCGCCCACTGCGGGCCAACCAGGGCGGAATTGCCGAACAGCCGGACGAACTGGACGGCCCGGGCCGTCTCGTCGGCACGCGTGATTCGTTCACCCGCGGCGGCCGCGAAGGCGCCGTCGGCGAGCCCCAGGCGGCGGGCCCACGCGAGCTGGATGATGTCGACCGAACCGGGCTCAAGTGTCATGCCTCCACCCTACCCACCGGCGTGTCGGGCCCAGGTCGGAGGATCAGCCGGATCAGCCGGATCAGCCGAAGAGGACCGCGGCCTCGTCATAGCGGTACTGCGGGACGGTCTTGAGGTTGCCCAGCGCAGCGTCGAAGCCCACGTGGACGATGTCGGTGCCGTTGAGGGACACCATGGTGCCCCAGCGTTCCTCGACGACCGAGTCGATGGCGGCCATGCCCAGGCGGGTCGCCAGCACACGGTCGAACGCGGTGGGAACGCCGCCGCGCTGGATGTGGCCCAGGACGGTCGCGCGGGTTTCGATGCCGGTCATGGCCTCCAGCTCCGGGGCCAGCCGCTCGGAGATCCCGCCAAGCCGCGGGCGGCCGAAGGTGTCCAGGCCGCGTTCGGAGTGCGGCGTTTCCTGCTCGTCCGGGACGAACCCCTCCGCCACCACCACGAGGGGCGCACGGCCGCGGTCGTGGGCGGAGACAACCCACTTGGCGATCTGCTCCATCGATGCCCTCTGCTCCGGGATCAGGATGGCGTGGGCGCCCGAGGCCATCCCGGCGTGCAGCGCGATCCAGCCGACGTGGCGGCCCATTACCTCGGCGATCATGCAGCGGTGGTGGGACTCTCCCGTGGTGCGCAGGCGGTCGATCGCCTCGGTGGCGATCTCGACGGCGGTGTCGAAACCGAACGTGTAGTCAGTCGCGTCGAGGTCGTTGTCGACTGTCTTGGGGACGCCGACGATTTTCAGTCCCGCGTCGGTGAGCCGTTTCGCCGCGGCCAGGGTGCCTTCGCCGCCGATGGCGATCAGTGCGTCAATGCCCAGCCGGTCCATGTTGGCCTTGATGACCTCGGGCCCGCCGTTGTTTTCGAACGGGTTGGTCCGGGAGGTGCCCAGGATGGTCCCGCCCTGCTTGGCGATGCCGCGGACCATGGTGCGGGGGATGTCGATGATGTCGCCCTCGACGACGCCGCGCCAGCCGTCCAGGAACCCCACGAATTCGTGGCCATGGACTGCGATTCCCTTCAGGACGGCGCCGCGGATGACGGCGTTCAGTCCGGGGCAGTCTCCGCCGCTGGTGAGGATTCCAATTTTCATGTCTCGGCTCAAATCCTGGTTCGAAGGTTTACAGGCAGAGCGCCACGCTGAGCTCACCTAAAGTCTAATGGCGCCTGTGTGCCAGGACACAAACGGTTACAGCCGAAAGTGCCCCTGCCGGGCGGCAGGGGCACTTCGCTTCCGGACAGGGTTTCCTCAGGGCCGGTTCGGACGATTCGCCAGGAACGACTCAAGGATGATGGCGTTCCGCTGGTCCGGGAGCAGCAGCCACGCCGCGAGGTAGATCACGAAGGCCGGCCCGGGAAGCAGTGCGAAAAGCAGGAATGCGATCCGGACGAACGCAACATCCACGTTCAGCTTGGCGGCGATCCCGCCGCAGACACCACCCAACCAACGCTGCGGACCACGTTTCAGGCCAAGGCCCCTGACGGTGCTGAAGAATTTTTCCATGGTTCAAGCCTTCCCTGTCGGGGCGGCTTTGTCACGCCCGCGGGCCGAGAGCAGCCCGCCGATCACGAGTGCCGCGCCGGCGCCGATCATCAGGCCGATCACCACGTAGGTGCCGTTGAGCGCCACGATGCCGAGCTGGGCGACGATGATGAGCACGGCGAGGGCCACCACGATCAGCCCCCAGACAATGGTGCCCACGCGGGCCCGGGAATCCTCCGGAGGCTCCGGATTGCCGGACCGCGGGGGAGCAGCCGGGCTGCTGCCGTCGGTGCTGCCGGTCGGTGCGTCATAGCTGCTCATGTCAGTTTCCTTCCTTGATGGTTACGTTGCTGAAGGTGCCGTCGATCGTGATGATCAGCGTCGCTCCCGGCCTGCCGGTGTTGTAGTTGCTTTGCTGGCTGGTCATGCCTCCGTAGTTCTGGCTGCCTTCATTGAGGTTGCCCATGGTCATGTCGGCGCGGATCTGCACCGGAACGGTGTCCGGGATGACCACCGTGAGGTTGCTCGCTGTCGCGTCGATGGGGACCACAAGGTCGGTTCCCAGCGGCGGGTTGAGCGGGAGCCTGGTCAGGTCCACGGTGCCGTTGCCGGCCGTGATGTCGAAGCCGTCACGGGCCTGCTCGATGCTCACCGGTGACCAGTCGGCATTTTGCGGGCGGAAACGGTCCCCGTTGGGTAGCACGCTGTAGATGCCGCCGGTGATCAGGGCGACAACGGCGAAGAACCCGAGGATGCCCGAGGTGCGGCCCCTGAGGCCGGCGATGAGGATGCCGAGACCCAGGACCGCCGCGGCGCTGGCCCAGACGACGGCGTTGCTGGAGGTGCCGAGATCGATCACGTTCGCGACGTCGAGGGCCTTCAGGCCGCCGCCCACCAGCAGGGCGAGGCCCGCGGTGACCGCGACGGCGGGGGCGCCGGGGCCGAAGTTCGGGGCCTTGGTCGGCGGGACGTATCCGCCGTCGGGCACCGGACGGTAGTAGCCGCCCGCGGGAGGCTGGTAGTAGCCGCCGGCGGGAGGGGTGGGGCCAGAGGGCGGGGGCGTGCCCCAGGCCGGGCGGGGCACTGCCGACTCGCCATACCGGGGCAGCGCACCGGACGCGCCGGAGCCGGTCGTGGCGAAGGGCGCCGTCCCGGCCGGCGTTGCCGGGCCCGCCGGGTTGGCGGGGCCTTCCGGGGCTCCGGGCTGGGGACCCGAGGACACGGGGGCGATCCGGGGCTTGTTGCGCTGTGTCAGGTAGTAGATGAAGTAGATGACGCCGCCCACCCAGAAAACGGTCCAGAGGAAGGGGCCGAAGCCGAAGCGGTCCCAGCCCCAGACGCCGGTGCCCAGGCTGGGGAAGCCGATGATCGAGGTGATCAACGCGCCGGTCATTCCGGAGGACCAGCGGCCGGCGGCCGCCTCCTGGACGTGGATGCGGCCGTCGGGTTCCGGCAGGAGGGCCCAGGCGATGCCGTAGAGAAGGACGCCGACGCCGGCGAAGACTGTCAGGACGATCAGGATGCCGCGGACAATCAGCGGGTCAACGCCGAAACGCTGGGCGATGCCGCTGGCGACCCCGCCGACCCAGCGCTCGCGGCCGCGGGAGATGCCCTGGCTGCGGATCCAGTCGAAGAAGTTCTGCGGCTGGGCAGCGCCTGGCAGGGGTGCCGGTCCGGTGTAGCGCGGCAGCGGTGACGGGCCGGCGTGGGGCGGCGGGGTTGCCGGGCCGGTGTACGGCGGCGGGGGCGGAGGCGTTCCGGGGCCGGTGGATCCGGCCGAAAAGTCCAGCGGGAGAGTCGCGGAAGTATCCAGCGGAGCGGTGGCGGCCGAGTCTGCAGCCGGCTTCTGGCCTGCCGCGGAACTGCCGGAGGTGTTTGCCGGCCGGGCGGCCGGTTCTCCGGCGGCCTGCCCTCCCGGCTGGTCTGCGGGCTGCCCGGCAGTGCGGCCTGCCGGGTCGGGGCCTTCATCGGGGATGGGAGTGTGCGGATTCATACCTCGATCCTCCCGTCCGCGACGGATCCGCTCTACTGGGGAACACCCTGAACTGTCCCTGAGTCACCCCCGGTTAGGGCCGGAAACGGGTCCGGGGAACCCTGATCCGTGTTTGGATTGACTCATGACAACCGCCGGGTCCCGTCCGCCGCTGGTCCGCGGCAGCGACCGGGTGATCGCCGGCGTCTGCGCCGGCCTCGCCCGGCATCTGGGCTGGCCGGTGCGGCTGGTCCGGACCGGCATGGTGGTGGCGGCGCTCGCCGGCGGTGCCGGTGTCGCGTTCTATGCCTGGCTCTGGATTATGGTTCCCACCGCCGACGAGAGCGCCAAGCGCCATGCCCGCCAGCCGGCGTCGCCCATCGCCCCGGCGGTCAGCGCACCCTTCGCGGCCCCCCTGTCCGAGGCCTACGCGCCTTACGCCGAGACCTTTCCGGCCCCCTCCGCCGGGCCGCCGGCCGCCACCCCGGGCGCCTCCCCGGGCGGGCCCGCCCCGGAAGTTGCAGCCGCGCCGGCCGGGGCGGTTCCCGCCGACACCTGGCGCAGCAGGGTCACCGGGATGCGCTACGGCAAGGAGATTCTGCTCGGCGCGGGACTGCTGCTTGCCGCCGGAATCCTGATCGCCCGCCTGCTCGGGGTCGATGTTCCGCTCGGAACCCTCATCCCGGTCGCGGCAATCCTGGGCGGCGCCGCCATCGCCTGGATGCAGCTGGACGAGACCCGCCGGGCCGGTCTCGTGGACCGGACCAAGGCCAACCAGGCCGGCGGCTGGGCCCGTCTGGCGGCCGGGCTGGCGCTCGTGGTGGCCGGGGTCCTGGTTATGGTCTCCGGCTCCGGGTCCTGGGAACAGACCTGGCTGGCCCTGCTGTCCTCGGTGGCGGTGCTGGGCGGCGTGGCCCTTGTCCTCCTGCCGTGGGGGCTGAAATTCTGGCGGGACCTGGAGGCGGAGCGGGCCGGGCGGGTCCGCGCCACCGAACGGGCCGAGATCGCCGCGCACCTGCACGACTCCGTGCTGCAGACGCTGGCCCTGATCCAGCGGCGCGCCGGCAACGAGACCGACATCGTGCGCCTCGCCCGCGCCCAGGAGCGCGAGTTGAGAGGCTGGCTGTACCGGGACCCGGGCAAGGAAGCCGGGCAATTGTCGGAGGGCATCCAGTCCGCGGCGGCGGAAGTGGAGGACGCGCTGGGCCACGCCGTCGAGGTGGTCGCCGTGGGCGACTGCGCCATGTCCGAACGTCACGAGGCCCTCGTCCAGGCGGCCCGCGAGGCGATGCTGAACGCGGCCCGGCACGGCGGCGGCGCCGTGTCGGTGTACCTGGAAGTGACCGACGGCCTGGCGGAGGTGTTCGTGAAGGACCGCGGTCCCGGCTTCGACCCGGACGCACTCCCCGCGGACCGGCTGGGCGTCCGCGAATCGATCATCGGCCGGATGAACCGCCACGGCGGCACCGCGACCATCAACAGCAGCCCGGACGGCACCGAGGTGCGGTTGGCACTGCCCCTCTCAGCGGCGGCGCCCGCCGGAGCACCGGGCAATAACAGCAACGGAGAGGTACGACTGTGAGCAACACCGAAGCGGGGGGCCCGGCTGCGGGGATCAGGGTGGTCATCGTTGATGACCACGCCATCTTCCGGTCCGGCCTGAAGGCCGATCTGGACCCGAACATCGTCGTTGCCGGCGAGGCCGGAACGGTGGAGGAGGCCGTGGCCGTGATTGCGGCCGTGCGTCCCGACGTCGTGCTCCTCGATGTCCATCTTCCGGGCGGACTCGGCGGGGGCGGCCGCGAAGTGCTGGCCGGCTCGGCGCCCTTGATGGGCAGCACCCGGTTCCTGGCCCTGAGCGTCTCGGACGCGGCCGAGGACGTCGTCTCGGTGATCCGGGCAGGCGCCCGCGGCTATGTCACCAAGACGATTTCCGGGGCCGAAATTTCGGACGCCGTCCGTCGGGTCGCGGGCGGGGACGCCGTCTTCTCGCCCCGGCTGGCGGGCTTTGTGCTGGACGCCTTCGGCACCGCCCCGGCCGACATCGCGGACGATGAACTGGACAGGCTGTCCGCCCGCGAGCTTGAGGTGATGCGGCTGATCGCCCGCGGCTACAGCTACAAGGAAGTCGCCAAGGAATTGTTCATCTCGATCAAGACCGTGGAAACCCACGTCTCGGCGGTGCTGCGCAAGCTCCAGCTCTCCAGCCGGCACGAACTTACCCGCTGGGCCGCCGAACGCCGCCTCCTCTAGCCCAAAACACCCGACGCTCCCTCAGGTTTGGCGGTTCACCGCCCGACGCTCCCGCAGGTTCGGCGGTCCAACGCCCGACGCTCCCGCAACCTGGACATGCACATTCTTAAACGCCAACAGTGGGCAGAACGGCATTCTGCCCACTGTTGGTCATTGCGGCCGGACATGTCCCGGGTGCGTGGTGCGGGAGCGTCGGGTTTATTGCTGCAGGATCTGCGGGAGGGTGCTATTTGGCCTTGCCGAGGAAGTCCTGCAGGCGGGCGACGCCGGTGGCCAGGTCCTCGTCGCCGAGGGCGTAGGAGAGGCGCAGGTAGCCGGAGGGGCCGAACGCCTCGCCCGGAACCACCGCCACTTCGACCTCATCCAGGATCAGGGTGGCCAGTTCTGCCGACGTCGACGGCCGGACTGGGCCGTTCGCGGACGGGAACTCCTTGCCGAGCAGGGCGCGGACGTCCGCGTAGACGTAGAAGGCCCCCTTCGGCGTCGGGCATTCAACGCCCTCAATGGCGTTCAGCCCGGCCACGATGGCTTTGCGGCGCCGGTCGAAGGCGAGCTTCATCTCCTCGACAGCGGTCAGCGGTCCGGACACCGCGGCGAGGGCAGCCATCTGCGGAATGTTGGACACGTTGGAGGTGGCGTGGGACTGCAGGTTGGTGGCGGCCTTGATGACATCGGCCGGGCCGATCATCCAGCCGACACGCCAGCCCGTCATGGCATAGGTCTTCGCAACACCGTTGAGGATGACCACCTTGTCGCCCAGCTCCGGGACGGCCGTTGCGATCGAGGTGAAGGGCACGCCGTCGTACGTCAGGTGCTCATAGATCTCATCCGTGACCACCCACAGGCCCTTGGAGGCGGCCCACTGGCCGATCTCCTTGACCTGCTCCGGCGAGTACACAGCGCCGGTGGGGTTGGAGGGGGAGACGAAGAGCAGGATCTTGCTGCGTTCCGTGAGGGCGCCCTCGAGCTGCTCCACCGTGACCAGGTAGTCCTGCTCCGGCCCGGCGAAGACTTCGACCGGCACGCCTCCGGCGAGCCGGATGGCCTCCGGGTAAGTGGTCCAGAACGGTGTGGGGACAATGACCTCGTCGCCGGGGTCGAGCAGGGTGGCGAAGGTGTTGTAGACGGCCTGCTTGCCGCCGTTGGTGACGAGCACCTGGGAGGCCTCGGCCTTGTAGCCGGAATCACGGAACGTCTTGGCCGCAATGGCCTGCTTCAGCTCCGGCAGGCCGCCGGCGGGGGAGTAGCGGTGGAACTTGGGCTGGACGGCGGCTTCGATGGCTGCCTGCACGATGTAATCGGGGGTCGGGAAGTCCGGCTCGCCGGCGCCGAAGCCGATAACCGGGCGGCCGGCCGCCTTCAACGCCTTCGCCTTGGCATCAACAGCCAGCGTGGCAGATTCGGCTATGGCGGAAATTCGCTGTGAAATGCGGGCGGCGGGCATCGCGGGTCCATTCTTCGCTTGCAGCCTCAGTGGCTGTTTGTGGGATTCGACGGAATCCACTCTATGCTGTTCACCGGATCGACCGGGGAGCCGGCATGGAAATATGACTGCGGGTGCGTCGGACGGGTTTGCGGCGGGTGTTCGCGGCCGTTTCCCTTCTGGTTCCCTTGCCGGTTTTCCCGCCTATTTTCTCTCTGCTTCTCCCTGGGAGGCGGGGGTCCGGTGTGGCCGGTTCGACGTAGGCGCAGTTGTTGCGTAGAATGGTTTTCCGGTGTTGAAAACACGATGATGGTCTGCGCCTCAGCGAAGTCTGGGGAAACGGGCCGGAGCGGGTTTCGATCCATAGGGTAGTGGCGCAATTGGTAGCGCAGCGGTCTCCAAAACCGCAGGTTGCAGGTTCGAGTCCTGTCTGCCCTGCGCAAGCTGTTCCGGTTTCACTGGGACAAGCGCAGCAACCATGGTTCAGTTCAGAGCCGGGTATCCGACTTTGCGAGGATGAGTGAGGACCAGGTGACCGAAACAGCTGCAAGCAGCTCCAGTGGCCGCCCCGCCAAGAATGCCCCCAAGGCAGGCCTCTTCGCTCGACTTGCACTCTTCGTCCGCCAGGTCATCGGCGAACTGAAGAAGGTCGTTGCACCGACCCGCCGGGAACTGATCAACTACACGGTCGTGGTGCTGGTGTTCGTGGTCATCATGATGCTCCTCGTCACCCTGCTGGATCTGGCCTTCGGGACCGGAGTGGGCTGGGTCTTCGGCGGCACGGGCCCCACGGACAGCTAGAGTCGACCGGTCCGCAGACTGCGTGGATTACCACCGGGATACCGGAGGTTCTGCGGGGTGTGCGGAATTGAGTCATTTAAATAGGCATGTTAGGCAATGAGGAAGCAGGAGACCAAGTGTCTGAGCAGGAGCTCGAGGTAACTGAGACTGAGCTGGATAAGAGCCAGGACGCCGCGGTGGAAGCCGGGGAAGAGTCCGAGGCTGTGTCTGCTGCGCCCGAATCCGACGTCGCTGACGAGGCTGCTGACACGGCGGAAGCCGGGGAAGCCGCCGCTGACGAGTCCGCAGAGGACGAAACCGCCGAAGCCGGCGACGAAGCAGCAGACGCCGACGAGTCGGACGACGCGCTGGCCGCTGCGGCCGCCGCCGCCGAGGTTGATCCGGCCGATGAATTCAAGGCCAAGCTGCGCCGCCAGGAAGGTGACTGGTACGTCATCCACTCCTACGCAGGCTACGAAAACCGCGTCAAGGCCAACCTTGAAACCCGCATCCAGACCCTGGACATGGAAGATTACATCTTCGAGATCCAGGTCCCGATGGAGGAAGTCGTTGAGATCAAGAACGCTCAGCGCAAGGTCATCAACCGCGTCCGCATCCCCGGTTACGTCCTGGTCCGCATGGACCTGACGGATGCCTCGTGGGGCGCCGTCCGCCACACCCCCGGCGTCACCGGCTTCGTGGGCAACGCCCACAACCCGGTCCCGCTGCGCCTCGACGAGGTCTTTTCCATGCTCGCCCCGGTCTTCGAAGAAGAGCAGGCCGAGAAGGGCAAGCCGGTCAAGCACGCCGCCGCGCACGTCGACGTCGACTTCGAGGTCGGCGAGTCGGTCATCGTCAAGGAAGGTCCCTTCGAGACCCTTCCGGCCACGATCTCCGAAATCAAGGTGGACTCCCAGACCCTCGTGGTGCTGGTTTCCATCTTCGAGCGCGAGACCCCGGTCACGCTGGCATTCAACCAGGTCAGCAAGATCTAGTTATCCCCACAGAATTCGCCCCGGGCTGCCCGCTTTAGCAGCCCAGGGGCGGCCGGCCGCCTCGCCATGGCGGCCAACAACCTGAGACACGCTCCTGTGTCCCAGGACGTAATTGAGAGAAGGACCCTACATTGGCTCCCAAGAAGAAGGTCACCGGCCTCATCAAGCTGCAGATCCAGGCAGGTGCCGCTAACCCGGCCCCGCCGATCGGTCCTGCGCTTGGCCAGCACGGTGTCAACATCATGGAATTCTGCAAGGCGTACAACGCTGCGACGGAAGCCCAGCGCGGCAACGTTATTCCGGTTGAAATCACGGTCTACGAGGACCGGTCATTCACGTTCATCACCAAGACCCCGCCGGCTGCAGAGCTGATCAAAAAGGCTGCAGGCGTTGCCAAGGGTTCACCGACCCCGCACACCGTCAAGGTTGCCAAGCTGACCCAGGCCCAGGTTAACGAGATCGCCACCACCAAGATGGAAGACCTCAACGCCACCAGCCTGGAAGGCGCCGCGAAGATCATCGCCGGCACCGCCCGTTCCATGGGTATCACCGTCGAAGGCTAATAGCCTTCCCCGCCGGGCAACCGGCACCACCTAAACATCGAAATGTCGGAAATCCGGGACGGACAAACCGTTCGGAGTTCCGACTGTGGCAGGGCCCAGCGCGGTCCGCAGACCACAACTGCACAAGGAGAAGTAAGCAGCATGGCAAAGCGCAGCAAAGCATATGAGGCAGCCGCAGCCAAGATCGACGCGGAGAAGTTCTACGCGCCGTTCGAGGCAGTGACGCTGGCAAAGGACACCAACCCGTCCAAGTTCGACGCGACCGTTGAGGTTGCTTTCCGCCTGGGTGTAGACCCGCGTAAGGCTGACCAGATGGTCCGCGGCACCGTTATCCTGCCGCACGGCACCGGTAAGACCGCCCGCGTCCTCGTTTTCGCAACGGGCGAGAAGGCTGAGGCTGCAATCGCAGCCGGCGCCGACTTCGTTGGTTCCGATGACCTGATCGAAAAGATCCAGGGCGGCTGGACCGACTTCGACGCAGCCGTCGCCACCCCTGACCTCATGGGCAAGGTTGGCCGCCTCGGTAAGGTCCTGGGTCCGCGTAACCTGATGCCGAACCCGAAGACCGGCACCGTGACCGCTGACGTCGCCAAGGCCGTCAACGACATCAAGGGCGGCAAGATCGACTTCCGCGTCGACAAGCACTCGAACCTGCACTTCATCATCGGCAAGGTTTCCTTCGATGCCCTGAAGCTGGCCGAGAACTACGCAGCCGCTCTGGAAGAGGTTCTCCGCCTCAAGCCGTCCGCTTCCAAGGGCCGCTACATCCAGAAGGCCACCGTCGCCACCACGTTCGGCCCGGGCATCTCGGTTGACCCCAACGTCACCAAGGTCCTGACCGAAGTCTAGGCTTCAGCTGCCTCACAATCAGGCAATAGAAAAGACCGTCCCGCACCCGCGGGACGGTCTTTTCCGCATTCCGGAGGCCGCTTAGACTGTCCCCACCATCCGCCGCATTCACCGGGTGGTCGTCGGGCCACCGATGGAACGGTGGCCGAAACCGGCATATGCTGGCGAGGGAAAGTCCGGCCAATGCCGGGTTTCCGGTACCCGTGGTGGACGGCAGAACGGCTGGGATGATGCCCTCTATGGCAAACGACGTACGGATTGAACAGCTGTGGATCCCCGATTCCCTTGACGGGCAGGACGCAGCTGACTTCATTGCCGCCGTTGAAGTGGGACGCAAAGTGCGCATGCAGACCTGGGGGAGTGACGACCTCGCGTACGCGCCGCGGGAAAAACTGCTGGAAATGGCGGACCCGTACGAGCGCCAGGTCATCCTGGTGGCCAAGATCGGCGGCGAGATCGTCGGGACCGTCGACATTGCGTTGCCGCTGTCGGAAAACCTCGACCTGGCCGAATTTGCCCTCGACGTCCTGCCGGAGTTCCAGGGCCGGGGAGTGGGCCGGCACCTGCTCGAAGCCGCGGAGCACTTCGCCCGTGACGAGGGCCGCCACACCATCCTGATCGACACGAACCATCCGAGCGCTTCACTGGGCGACAGCGAAGCTGGCCAGCTGGTGCCGGGGACGGGTCTCGGGTTTGTCCCGGTGGACAGCCGGGAAGTGGAGTTTGCCCGGCGCAGCGGCTACACCCTGCAGCACATCGAACAGTTCAGCGCCTGTGCGCTGCCCCTCGATAGTGTGCTGGTGGAGGAACTGGAAACCGAGGCCGAGGAAGCCAACGCGGGCCGTTACCGCCTGCACCACTGGACGGACCGGTGCCCGGACCCGTGGCTCGAGGCCGTCGTCGCGCTGGAAAACAGCGCCGGCGAGGACGGGGTGCCCGGCGTCGAGGACGCGGGCATGGTGTTCGACGCCGGCATCCTCCGCCAGGCCGAGGACGTCGCCATCGCACAGGGACGCCGTACGGTGGTCACCGCCGTCGAACACATTGCCAGCGGCGAGCTCGTTGGCCTGACCACCATCAGCGTGCTCGCGCTGCGCCCCGACGTCGTGTTCCAGGACGATACCGTGGTCCTGAGCGAGCACCGAGGCAACAAGCTGGGCCTGCTGATCAAGCTCTCGAACATGGAGAGGCTCTCGGAGCAGTTTCCGGATGCCCGGGTCCTGTACACCTGGAACGCCCCGGAAAACCGTTACCTGCTCACCGTCAACCGGCAGCTTGGATTCACCACCGCCGGGGTGACGGGCATCTGGCAAAAGGAACTCCCGGATTTCAGCCCCAGCGTCAGCTGAGCGGCCGGCTCAACAGCACTCGGGTGCCCGATTTGGAGCACACGCCCCGTCTCGCGTAAGCTGGGGGGACCAAAGACCGTCGGTTGTTGGAAATCCACTCTCCCAAGCAAGACTCAATTCTGTAGTCGCGCCGGGAGAGCCAGTGGATCTCCAGACGAAGGACCCTGAACATAGGGCGGCCGGCGCAGGTGAACGAAGCAAAGCTCCGCAGTCATGGACTGCGTCGAGACAAGCCCCGTGCATCTGCGCGGGGCGTTTTTTAGTTTTTAGCTCTTTTGAGCGGGGACCGGGAATCACCGGCACTATCCCCGGAAGGAGGGTTATGGCAACGCCTAGCAAGGTTTCAGCAGTAGCTGAGATCACTAACGATTTCAAGGAATCGAACGCCGCTGTCCTGACCGAATACCGCGGGCTCACCGTTGCACAGCTCAAGCAGCTGCGTGTCTCTCTCGGCCAGGACACCAAGTTCTCGGTCGTCAAGAACACCCTGACCGCCATTGCAGCCAAGGAAGCTGGTGTCGAAGCATTCGACGGTCAGCTCGCCGGCCCCACTGCAATCGCGTTCATCAAGGGTGACGCAGTTGCCGCTGCCAAGAGCCTGACGGATTTTGCCAAGACCAACAAGCAGCTGGTTATCAAGACCGGTTACTTCGAGGGCAAAGCACTGAACGCCAGCGAAGTTGCTGCCCTGGCAGCACTCGAGTCCCGCGAGCTGCAGCTCGCCAAGGTTGCAGGCATCCTCAAGGCTCCTGCCGCCGCCGCTGTACGCATCATCGACGCGCTGCGCCTCAAGCTTGAAGAAGAGAACGGCGCGCCGGCTGAAGCCGAAGCGCCCGCCGCTGAAGAAGCTCCGGCCGACGCAGCAGCTGAAGCTCCGGCAGATGCAGCAGTTGAAGCTCCGGCCGACGCCGCAGCCCCCGAAGAGAACTAACTCTCTAAACCAGACTCCGGTGCGAAGGCACGGCTCCGGCCGCCGAGCACCACTATAGGAAGGACGCCACACCATGGCGAAGCTCACCAACGAAGAGCTCATTGAAGCTTTCAAGGAACTGACCATCATCGAGCTCTCCGAGTTCGTTAAGCTCTTCGAAGAGACCTTCGAAGTTACGGCTGCTGCTGTTGCAGTTGCTGGCCCCGCTGCCGGCGGCGCTGTCGAAGAAGAAGAGCAGACCGCATTCGACGTCATCCTGGAGCACCCGGGCGACAAGAAGATTGCAGTCATCAAGGAAGTTCGCGCCATCACTTCCCTGGGCCTCAAGGAAGCCAAGGACGTTGTTGACAGCGCTCCGAAGGCCATCCTCGAAGGCGTCACCAAGGAAGCTGCCGAGAAGGCTGTTGCACAGCTCGAAGAAGCCGGCGCTCGCGTTACCCTCAAGTAACTCGCCGCTTCAGGAACTGTCCGGGAACCCCGCGTTCCCGTTCCGCTCCGGGAAGCCCCGTCCACTCCGGTGGGCGGGGCTTCCTGCGTTCCGGGCCTAAAGTCGGCCCCGGCACCGCCTCTCAACAGCAACGCGGGGTCACTTCCGGCCCATCCCAGGCGTCGGGATGGGCCGGAAGTGACCCCGCGTTGTGGTGTTAACCCGGAGGTGTTAACCCGGGTGTGCCAGGTCGGCGGGCCGGCCTGGTGGGGGAGTCAGTTCGGTTCGGAGATGTCGGCGACGACGGCGTCGAGCGCTGCGGTCAGGGCATCGGCGTCCACGAAGGCGCTGTAGCCGTGCTGGCCGGCGCCCATGGAAATCCGGCGGCCGGTGATGCTCCGGTCCGCGTACACCGGCCAGGCCACGGTGCTCCCGAGCGGGGTGATGGTGCCGCGCTCGTAGCCGGTCGCAGCCAGGGCGGCGTCCGCCGTCGGGAGCGAGAGCTTGTTGACCCCAAGCAGCGACCGGAGCTTGGGCCAGGAAATCTGCCGGTCGCCGGGAATCAGCGCGAACAGGTAGCTGCCGTCCTTGTGTTTGACCACCAGCGACTTGACGATGTCCCCGGGCTGGATGCCGAGGATCTTAGCCGCCTCCTCGAGGCTGCCGGCGGCCAGGCGCTCGACGAGCTGGACGCTGAGGCCGCGGGCGGCGGCGTCGGTCAGGAACCGCTCCCGGCCGACACCGTCTCCAGCCGCTCCCGTTGCCGGGGCTGCGGGGTCCGTCATGGGATCAGTCGCGGTAGAGCAGGAGCGCTTCGCCCTGGCCGCCGCCGCCGCACAGGGACACCGCCGCCTTGCCGGCACCGCGCCGCTTCAGCTCGTGCGCCGCATGCAGGGCAAGCCTGGCGCCGGAGGCCCCGATCGGGTGGCCCATCGCGATCGCCCCGCCGTGGATATTGCACTTCTCCAGCGGGTAGTCGAGGTCCTTGAGGGACTGCACTGCCACCGAGCCGAAGGCCTCGTTGATCTCGATGAAGTCCAGGTCGGCGGGGGACCAGCCGGCCTTGTGCAGGGCGCTCCGGATCGCGTTGGAGGGCTGGGAGTGCAGCGAGTTGTCCGGACCGGCGACCTGCCCGGGCTTGCCGACGACGGCGAGGTACTCGAGGCCGTTGTCCCGGGCAAACTTCCGCGAGGAGAGCACAAGGGCGGAGGCGCCGTCGGACAGGGGGGAGGAGTTCCCGGCGGTGATGGTGCCGTCCGTGACGAACGCTGCCCGCAGGGCGGCCAGCGAGCCGACGGTGGTGTCCGGCCGGATGCCTTCATCCGCGGCCAGGATAATCGGGTCGCCCTTGCGCTGCTTGACGCTGATCGGGGCGATCTCGCCGTCGAACACGCCGTCCTTGGCGGCACGGGCGGCGCGCTGGTGGGACGCTGCCGCCACCTCATCCTGGGAGGTGCGGTCAATCCCCAGGGTCAGGTTCTTGCTCTCGGTCGACAATCCCATGGAGTGCCCGTCGAACGCGTCGGTCAGTCCGTCATGGGCTGCGACGTCGAGCGCCTGGACGGTCCCGTACGTCCAGCCCTGCCGGGAGCCCGGGAGGATGTGCGGCGCGCGGGTCATTGACTCCTGGCCGCCGGCGACGACGACGGTCGCGTCACCGGCGCGGATCATCCGGGCCGCATCGATCACCGCCGTCAGCCCCGACAGGCAGACCTTGTTGATGGTCACGGTGGGAACGTTCCAGCCGATGCCGGCGCCGATGGCGCTCTGGCGGGCCGGGTTCTGGCCGGCTCCGGCCTGCAGCACCTGGCCCATGATCACCGAGTCCACCTGCTCGGCCTTCACCCCGCTGGCGGCCAGTGCCGCCCGGATGGCGTGGGCGCCGAGCTCCACTGCCGTGAAGCTGGCGAGCTGCCCGTTGAGGCGCCCCTGGGGTGTGCGGGCGGCGGCGAGGATGACAACATCATTGTCGTCTGCAGAGTTGCTCATGGTTTTCTCTTCCGATCTTGAACGATATACAGCAAGGTTATCGTGACCCCCGTCACGGGGCCATTTGGCCCACTGTTGGCCCGCTGTTGTCCGTCCGGCTGGCCGTCTGGCTGGCCGTCTGCGGGATGCGCGGCCCGCGGACGGCCCTCCGATCCGGGACCCGGGGCAGTGCTTGCAATCCCGGGCGAAGTGGGGTAGACAAGTAGGTTGCTTTGCCGTATCGTAGATATTTGCGTCTTCCCTGTTTATCTTCAGCCTTCATATAGCGGTGGGCTTAGCCTGGCAGCTGCTCCATCAATGTGCCGTCAACAACGGCACCACCATGGGCGGCGCGGGTCCCGGGTCATATAGCGGAACCGGACTGGTAGCGCTGCGGAGTCACTCTGCAGGGTACATAACGGGGGAGATCTGAAAACGCCTGAAGGTCTGTGGAAGGATCCCTCTTGGTCGCCTCGAGCACCTCTAATGTAAACAACGCTGCAACCGCTATCAATGCCGACAGCACCGACGGTGCAACCCGCCGGCTCTCATTCGCAAAGATTCACGAACCACTTGACGTTCCGAATCTGCTTGCCCTGCAAACCGACAGCTTTGACTGGCTGGTCGGCAACGAACGCTGGCAGGCACGCGTAGCCAAGGCCGTCGAAGAAGGCGACCTCAGTGTCGCCACCTCCTCGGGTCTGTCCGACATCTTCGAAGAGATCTCCCCGATCGAGGATTTCCAGGGCACCATGTCCCTGAGCTTCTCCGAGCCGGAGTTCGCTGATCCGAAATACACCATGGCCGAGTGCAAGGACCGGGACGCAACGTACTCGGCTCCGCTGTACGTCAAGGCCGAATTCATGAACAACAACACGGGCGAAATCAAGCAGCAGACCGTGTTCATGGGTGACTTCCCGCTGATGACCGAGAAGGGCACCTTCGTTGTCAACGGCACCGAGCGTGTTGTTGTCTCCCAGCTGGTCCGGTCCCCGGGCGCCTACTTTGAGCGCACCGCCGACAAGACCAGTGACAAGGACATCTTCACCGCGAAGATCATCCCGTCCCGCGGCGCCTGGTTCGAACTCGAAATCGACAAGCGCGACCAGGTCGGCGTTCGCCTCGACCGCAAACGCAAGCAGTCCGTCACGGTGCTGCTGAAGGCCCTCGGCTGGACCGAAGGCCAGATCCTCGAAGAGTTCGGCCAGTACGACTCCATGCGCGCAACGCTGGAGAAGGACGCCACCGAAACCCGCGAAGACGCCTTGCTGGACATCTACCGGAAGCTGCGACCGGGCGAGCCGCCCACGGTCGAGGCTGCCCAGTCCCTGCTGGACAACCTGTACTTCAACTCCAAGCGCTACGATCTGGCCAAGGTCGGCCGTTACAAGATCAACCGCAAGCTCGGCATCGACCGCTCCCTTGGTGACAAGGAAGCGTCTGTCCTGCACGTTGAAGACATCGTCGCCATGATCAAGTTCCTGGTTGCGCTGCACGCCGGTGAGAAGACCCTCACGGGCAAGCGTGACGGCCAGGACCACGAGCTGCGCGTTGAGATCGATGACATCGACCACTTCGGCAACCGCCGCATCCGCGCCGTCGGCGAGCTCATCGAGAACCAGGTCCGCACCGGCCTGTCCCGGATGGAGCGCGTTGTCCGCGAGCGGATGACGACCCAGGACGTCGAGGCCATCACGCCGCAGACGCTGATCAACATCCGCCCCGTTGTGGCAGCCATCAAGGAGTTCTTCGGAACTTCCCAGCTGTCCCAATTCATGGACCAGAACAACCCGCTCTCGGGTCTGACCCACAAGCGCCGCCTGTCGGCGCTTGGCCCGGGTGGTCTGTCCCGTGACCGTGCAGGCATGGAAGTCCGTGACGTTCACCCGTCGCACTACGGACGTATGTGCCCCATCGAAACCCCTGAAGGCCCGAACATTGGTCTGATCGGTTCGCTGGCCTCCTACGGACGCATCAACCCGTTCGGCTTCATCGAGACCCCGTACCGCCTCGTGTCCGAGGGTGTTGTCTCCGATGAGGTCGAGTACCTCACGGCCGACGACGAGGCAGAGGTCCTGATCGCACAGGCCAACGCCCCGCTCGATCCGAACAAGAAGTTCGCCGAAGAGACCGTCCTCGTCCGTGCCCGTGGTGGTGGAGGCGAGCCTGTGCTGGTTCCCGCCGCCGAGGTCGAGTTCATGGACGTTTCCCCGCGCCAGATGGTGTCCGTGGCTACCGCCCTGATCCCGTTCCTCGAGCATGACGATGCAAACCGCGCACTCATGGGTGCCAACATGCAGCGCCAGGCCGTGCCGCTGGTCCGTTCCGAGGCGCCGTTCGTCGGTACCGGCATGGAGCGCGCCGCTGCAGTCGACGCCGGTGACGTCACCATCGCCAAGAAGGCAGGTGTGGTCACCGAGGTTTCGGCTGAGCTGGTCATCATGCTCAACGACGACGGTACGGAGACCAACTACCGGATCAACAAGTTCGCCCGCTCCAACCAGGGCAACTGCTACAACAACCGCGTTCTGGTGAGCGAAGGCCAGCGCCTGGAGGTCGGCGGCATCATCGCTGACGGCCCGGCAACGGACCAGGGCGAACTGGCCCTCGGAAAGAACCTGCTCGTGGCATTCATGTCATGGGAAGGCCACAACTTCGAGGATGCCATCATCCTGTCCCAGCGGATCGTGGCTGAGGACGTCCTGTCCTCCATCCACATCGAGGAGCACGAGATCGATGCCCGCGACACCAAGCTTGGTGCCGAGGAAATCACCCGTGACATCCCGAACGTGTCCGAGGAAGTCCTGGCCGGCCTTGACGAGCGTGGCATCATCCACATCGGCGCCGAGGTCGAAGCCGGCGACATCCTGGTCGGAAAGGTCACGCCCAAGGGCGAGACCGAGCTGACCCCGGAAGAGCGCCTGCTGCGCGCCATCTTCGGTGAGAAGTCCCGCGAAGTGCGCGACACCTCCCTGAAGGTTCCGCACGGCGAGTCCGGCACCGTGATCGGTGTCCGCGTCTTCGACCGCGACAACGACGACGAGCTGCCCCCGGGCGTCAACCAGCTGGTCCGCGTCTACGTTGCTGCCAAGCGCAAGATCACCGACGGCGACAAGCTCGCAGGCCGTCACGGCAACAAGGGCGTTATCTCCAAGATCCTTCCGATCGAGGACATGCCCTTCCTTGCCGACGGCACCCCCGTTGATATCGTCCTGAACCCGCTGGGTGTTCCGGGCCGTATGAACGTCGGCCAGGTGCTGGAAACGCACCTCGGCTGGGTTGCCAAGACCGGCTGGAAGATCGAGGGCGAGCCCGAGTGGGTCAAGCAGCTGCCGAACCTGCCGCGCGAGAGTGGCTCGACCACTGTTGCAACGCCGGTGTTCGACGGTGCGCGTGAAGAGGAAATCACGGGCCTGCTCGACTCCACGAACGTCACGCGCGACGGTGTCCGCCTGATCAACTCCTCAGGCAAGACCCGCCTGTTCGACGGCCGCTCCGGCGAGCCGTTCCCGGATCCGATCTCGGTCGGCTACATGTACATCCTGAAGCTCCACCACCTGGTGGACGACAAGATCCACGCGCGCTCCACCGGCCCGTACTCCATGATCACGCAGCAGCCGCTGGGTGGTAAGGCACAGTTCGGTGGCCAGCGCTTCGGTGAAATGGAAGTGTGGGCGCTCGAAGCGTACGGCGCTGCCTACACGCTCCAGGAGCTCCTCACGATCAAGTCGGATGACATCCATGGTCGTGTGAAGGTCTACGAAGCCATCGTCAAGGGCGAGAACATCCCGGAGCCGGGCGTTCCTGAGTCCTTCAAGGTCTTGATCAAGGAAATGCAGTCGCTGTGCCTGAACGTGGAAGTTCTTTCCACGGACGGAACCACAATTGAAATGCGTGACTCTGATGACGCAGTCTTCACGGCTGCGGAAGAACTGGGCATCGATCTGTCTCGTGCAGAGCCCAGTTCCGTAGAAGAGGTTTAGCAGGCGTTCGACGGCGGGCGGTTTCCCCGCCCGTCGTCGGACTCCTCCCTCTTCCCGTAACCCAAGACCTCAGAATTTAGAGAACAAGAGAGAACAGGGACCATATGTCCAGCGAATCCTCCTTCGGCCTCATGCAGATCGGCCTCGCCACCGCGGAAGACATCCGTGGCTGGTCTTACGGCGAGGTTAAGAAGCCGGAAACCATCAACTACCGCACGCTCAAGCCTGAGAAGGACGGCCTCTTCTGCGAGAAGATCTTCGGCCCGTCCCGCGACTGGGAGTGCTACTGCGGTAAGTACAAGCGCGTGCGCTTCAAGGGCATCATCTGCGAGCGGTGTGGCGTTGAAGTCACCCGCGCCAAGGTCCGCCGTGAGCGCATGGGCCACATCGAGCTGGCCGCCCCGGTCACGCACATCTGGTACTTCAAGGGTGTTCCGTCCCGTCTGGGCTACCTCCTGGACCTGGCACCGAAGGACCTCGAAAAGGTCATCTACTTCGCTGCCTACATGATCACGAGCGTCGACGCCGACAGCCGCCACGAAGAACTGCCCAACCTCCAGGTTGAGCACGACATCGAGAAGAAGCAGCTGATCGACAACCGCGACTCGGACATCGCCACGATCGCGCGCGACCTCGAGAACGAGCTTGCCCGTCTCGAAGGCGAAGGCGCCAAGGCTGCCGACAAGAAGAAGGCCCGCGACTCCGCTGACCGCCAGATGGCTAACGTCCGCAAGCGCGCGGATGCTGAAATCGAGCGCCTCGAGCAGGTCTGGGACCGGTTCAAGAACCTCAAGGTCGCTGACCTTGAAGGCGACGAAGGCCTGTACCGCGAACTGCGCGACCGCTACGGCATGTACTTCGAAGGCTCCATGGGTGCCGAAGCGATCAAGAAGCGTCTTGAGAACTTCGACATGCAGGCCGAGTCGGACATGCTCCGCGACATCATTGCCAACGGCAAGGGCCAGCGCAAGACCCGCGCCCTGAAGCGGCTCAAGGTGGTCAACGCGTTCCTGACGACCAACAACAGCCCGCTCGGCATGGTGCTGGACGCTGTCCCGGTGATTCCGCCGGAACTGCGCCCGATGGTCCAGCTGGACGGTGGCCGCTTTGCGACCTCCGACCTCAACGACCTCTACCGCCGCGTGATCAACCGCAACAACCGCCTCAAGCGCCTGCTTGATCTCGGTGCTCCGGAGATCATCGTCAAC
The DNA here is from genome assembly GCF_001750145.1 of Arthrobacter sp. U41. Classification (NCBI taxonomy): domain Bacteria; kingdom Bacillati; phylum Actinomycetota; class Actinomycetes; order Micrococcales; family Micrococcaceae; genus Arthrobacter; species Arthrobacter sp. U41. The sequence continues at coordinate 188,564 of NZ_CP015732.1, read as the reverse complement.
AACGAGAAGCGCATGCTTCAGGAAGCTGTTGACAGCCTCTTCGACAACGGCCGCCGCGGCCGTCCGGTCACCGGACCGGGCAACCGTCCGCTGAAGTCCCTGAGCGATATGCTCAAGGGCAAGCAGGGTCGTTTCCGCCAGAACCTCCTGGGTAAGCGCGTTGACTACTCCGGCCGTTCCGTGATCGTCGTCGGCCCGCAGCTGAAGCTGCACCAGTGTGGCCTGCCGAAGCAGATGGCGCTGGAGCTCTTCAAGCCGTTCGTGATGAAGCGCCTGGTTGACCTCAACCACGCGCAGAACATCAAGTCGGCCAAGCGGATGGTCGAGCGTTACCGCCCGCAGGTCTGGGATGTCCTCGAAGAGATCATCACCGAGCACCCGGTGCTGCTGAACCGTGCACCCACCCTGCACCGTCTCGGCATCCAGGCGTTCGAGCCGCAGCTTGTTGAGGGCAAGGCAATCCAGCTTCACCCGCTGGTTTGTGGCGCCTTCAACGCTGACTTCGACGGTGACCAGATGGCAGTGCACCTGCCGCTGAGCCCCGAAGCCCAGGCCGAAGCCCGCATCCTGATGCTGTCCTCGAACAACATCCTGAAGCCGTCTGACGGCCGCCCGGTGACGCTGCCTTCGCAGGATATGATCATCGGCCTCTACCACCTGACCACCAAGCGTGTCGGTTCAGCTGGCGAGGGCCGGATCTTCTCCTCCGTCGCGGAAGCCATCATGGCGTTCGACCTGCACGAGCTGCACCTGAACTCCCAGGTCAAGATCCGGCTGGAGGGCTTTGTCCCTTACGCCGGCTGGGAAGCTCCGGAAGGTTACGAGCCGGGTCAGACCGTGCTCGTCCAGACCTCCCTGGGCCAGGTCCTCTTCAACGAGACGCTTCCCGCCGACTACCCGTGGGTTGAGAACGTTGCTGACAAGGGCGAACTGTCCACCATCGTCAACGATCTCGCCGAGCGCTACCCGAAGGTGGTCACGGCGGCAACGCTGGACAACCTGAAGGATGCCGGTTTCTACTGGGCCACCCGGTCCGGTGTCACCGTCGCCATCTCCGACATCGAGGTGCCCAAGGACAAGCCGCGGATCCTCGCCGGTTACGAGACCATGGCTGCCAAGATCCAGGGCCAGTACGACAAGGGCCTGATCGACGACGACGAGCGTCGCCAGGAACTGATCGAGATCTGGAACAAGGCAACGAACGAGATCGCCCAGGCGATGCGTGACAACCTGTCCCCGATGAACACCATCAACCGCATGGTGTCCTCCGGTGCACGTGGTAACTGGATGCAGGTCCGTCAGATCGCGGGTATCCGTGGCCTGGTGGCCAACCCTAAGGGTGAGATCATCCCGCGTCCGATCAAGTCCTCGTACCGCGAGGGCCTGTCGGTGCTGGAATACTTCATCGCCACGCACGGTGCCCGTAAGGGTCTGGCTGACACCGCGCTGCGTACCGCCAACTCGGGTTACCTGACCCGTCGTCTGGTGGACGTGTCGCAGGATGTCATCGTCCGCGAAGAGGACTGCGGCACCGAGCGCGGCCTCATGACCGCCATCGCGGTGGCTGACGCCAACGGCGAGCTGGTCCTGGACGAGAACGTCGAGAACAGCGCGTACGCCCGTACCCTGGCCGTGGATGTCGTTGACTCCAAGGGCAAGGTCCTGGCAGCAGGCGGCACCGACTGCGGCGACGTCGTCATTGCCGAACTGTTCGCAGCCGGCATCACCGAGGTCAAGGTCCGCTCCGTACTCACCTGTGAGTCCAGCGTCGGCACCTGCGCCCTGTGCTACGGCCGTTCGCTGGCCACGGGCAAGACCGTCGACATCGGTGAGGCAGTCGGCATCATCGCCGCGCAGTCCATCGGTGAGCCGGGTACCCAGCTGACCATGCGTACGTTCCACACCGGTGGTGCTGTTTCCTCCAGCGGTGGCGACGACATCACCCAGGGTCTGCCCCGTATCCAGGAGCTCTTCGAAGCCCGTACTCCGAAGGGTGTCGCACCGATTGCTGAAGCAGCCGGCCGCATCACCATCGAAGAGTCCGAGCGCCAGATGCGCCTGGTCATCACCCCGGATGACGGATCCGAAGAGATCGCTTACCCGGTCCTGCGCCGTTCACGTCTTCTCATCGAAGACGGCGAGCACGTCAGCGTCGGCCAGAAGCTCATCAACGGTCCGGTCGACCCCAAGCAGGTTCTGCGCATCATGGGCCCCCGTGCCGCGCAGAAGTTCCTGGTCGACGAGGTCCAGGGCGTGTACCGCAGCCAGGGCATCGGTATCCACGACAAGCACGTCGAGGTTATCGTCCGCCAGATGCTGCGCCGCGTCACGGTCATCGAGTCCGGCGAATCGGACCTGCTGCCCGGCGAGCTCGCCGAGCGCAGCCGTTTCGAGGATGCCAACCGCCGCGTTGTGTCCGAGGGCAAGACGCCGGCTTCCGGCCGTCCCGAGCTCATGGGCATCACCAAGGCGTCCCTGGCGACCGAGTCCTGGCTGTCCGCAGCTTCCTTCCAGGAGACCACCCGCGTCCTGACGCAGGCGGCCATGGAAGGCAAGAGCGATCCGCTGCTCGGCCTCAAGGAAAACGTCATCATCGGTAAGCTCATCCCGGCCGGCACGGGTCTCCCGCGCTACACCGAGGTCACCGTGGAGCCCACTGAGGAAGCAAAGGCCAACCTGTTCACCGGCCCCAGCGCGTTCAGTGATTTCTCCTACGATTCCCTGGGCGGCGACGGAGCTCCTGAGTTCCATGCCATCCCGCTGGATGACTACGATCTGGGCAGCGACTTCCGCTAACCGCTAACACAACGCGGGGTCACTCACGGCCCAATCCGCACCCCGGATTGGGCTCGAAGTGACCCCGCGTTGCTGTTTAACGAGTGGGCGGTGACGGCCGGGTTCGCCGCGCAAGGTGGGGGACCACCCCCTTTCACCCCGTCGGTTGCTCCGATAACGCCCTTTTGGGTGCTCAAAACGGCGGTATCGGAGCAACCGACGGGGGAGGCGGGGGCCCGATTAAGGGCTGGGACCTGACCGTGTTAGACTTGAGACTAATTGTTATTGTGGCAGTGGATGAGTGCGCCGGTTGCAGCTGAAAGGCTGAATCAGGTCGACGTTTCCGGTTTGCAGGGTTCTTGTGCAACGTATGCCACATTTTCGCATGCCTAGGGGCAGTCCGGGATGAAAGTCCATGGATCCCGGCGTGCGGTCCGACTATTAAGGCTTCGTGCCGGCGGCTCTGGAGAGTTCAAATCTCGAGCGGCGGGGCGCAGCGACAAGAGAGCGGCCGCCAACGGCCGCTCCGGATAAAACGGAGAACACGAGAGTGCCTACGATTAACCAGCTGGTCCGCAAGGGCCGCACGCCTAAGGTCAAGAAGACCAAGGCTCCCGCGCTTAACGGCAGCCCCATGCGCCGCGGTGTCTGCACCCGCGTGTACACGACGACCCCGAAGAAGCCGAACTCGGCTCTGCGTAAGGTCGCCCGTGTGCGCCTCAACGGTGGCGTTGAAGTCACCGCTTACATCCCCGGTGTAGGCCACAACCTGCAGGAGCACTCCATTGTGCTCGTCCGTGGCGGCCGCGTGAAGGACCTTCCGGGTGTCCGTTACAAGATCGTCCGTGGCGCCCTCGATACCCAGGGTGTCAAGAACCGTAAGCAGGCTCGTAGCCGCTACGGCGCAAAGATGGAGAAGAAGTAATATGCCTCGCAAGGGTCCGGCCCCCAAGCGGCCGCTAGTTCTAGATCCCGTTTACGGCTCCCCGCTGGTTACCCAGCTCATCAACAAGGTGCTCGTTGACGGCAAGAAGTCCACCGCGGAGCGCATCGTTTATGGTGCACTCGAAGGTGCTCGTGCCAAGTCCGGCGGCGACCCGGTTGCAGCCCTCAAGAAGGCCATGGAGAACGTCAAGCCTTCCCTCGAGGTCCGCTCCCGCCGCGTCGGTGGCGCCACCTACCAGGTTCCGGTTGAGGTCAAGCCGGGTCGCTCGACGGCCCTCGCCCTGCGCTGGCTCGTTGGCTACTCCAAGGCCCGCCGCGAGAAGACCATGACCGAGCGCCTCCAGAACGAGATTCTGGATGCCTCGAACGGTCTCGGTGCCGCTGTGAAGCGTCGCGAAGACACCCACAAGATGGCCGAGTCCAACAAGGCCTTCGCACACTACCGCTGGTAATACTTCCCGGACGCCGCCGGCTCAACAGAGCCGGCGGCGTCCGTGCAGTCCATCCGAAAGGGAGACACCGTGGCACAGGACGTGCTTACCGACCTTAGCAAGGTCCGCAATATCGGCATTATGGCCCACATCGATGCCGGCAAGACCACTACTACCGAGCGCATTCTGTTCTACACAGGTGTGAACCACAAGATCGGCGAAACGCACGACGGCGCTTCGACGACTGACTGGATGGAACAGGAAAAGGAACGCGGCATCACCATCACGTCTGCCGCCGTGACCTGCTTCTGGGAAAACAACCAGATCAACATCATCGACACCCCCGGCCACGTGGACTTCACGGTTGAGGTGGAGCGCTCCCTGCGCGTCCTCGACGGTGCAGTTGCCGTGTTCGACGGCAAGGAAGGCGTGGAGCCGCAGTCTGAGACTGTTTGGCGCCAGGCTGACAAGTACAACGTCCCGCGCATCTGCTTCGTCAACAAGATGGACAAGCTCGGCGCTGACTTCTACTTCACCGTCGACACCATCATCAGCCGCCTCGGTGCCAAGCCGCTTGTAATGCAGCTGCCGATCGGCGCCGAGAACGACTTCATCGGCGTCGTCGACCTGCTCTACATGCGCGCACTGGTCTGGCCCGGCGACTCCAAGGGTGACGTCACCATGGGTGCCAAGTACGAGATCCAGGAGATCCCGGCTGACCTCAAGGAAAAGGCCGAAGAGTACCGCGCGACGCTCGTTGAGACCGTTGCGGAGTCCTCCGAAGAACTCATGGAGAAGTACCTCGAAGGTGAAGAAATCACCGAGGACGAACTCAAGGCCGGCATCCGCAAGATGACGATCAACTCCGAGCTCTACCCGGTGTTCTGTGGCTCAGCATTCAAGAACCGCGGCGTCCAGCCGATGCTTGATGCTGTTGTCGATTACCTGCCGAACCCGCTCGACGTCCCGCCGATGATCGGTCACGATCCCCGCGACGAAGAGAAGGAACTGACGCGCAAGCCTTCCTCCGAGGAGCCGTTCTCGGCTCTGGCGTTCAAGATTGCGACGCACCCGTTCTTCGGGCAGCTCACCTTCATCCGCGTGTACTCCGGTCACGTGGAAGCAGGCACCCAGGTGGTCAACTCCACCAAGGGCAAGAAAGAGCGCATCGGCAAGCTGTTCCAGATGCACGCCAACAAGGAAATGCCCGTTGACGGCGCTACCGCCGGTCACATCTACGCAGCGATCGGCCTGAAGGACACCACCACGGGTGACACCCTGTGTGATGCCAACAACCAGATCGTCCTCGAATCCATGAGCTTCCCGGAGCCCGTGATTTCCGTTGCGATCGAGCCGAACACCAAGGGTGACCAGGAGAAGCTGTCCACGGCTATCCAGAAGCTCTCCGCTGAGGACCCGACCTTCCAGGTCTCCCTCAACGAGGACACCGGCCAGACCATCATCGCCGGCATGGGCGAGCTTCACCTGGACATCCTGGTGGACCGCATGCGCCGCGAATTCAAGGTCGAGGCGAATGTCGGCAAGCCGCAGGTTGCGTACCGCGAAACCATCAAGCGCGCTGTAGAGCGTCACGACTACACGCACAAGAAGCAGACCGGTGGTTCGGGTCAGTTCGCAAAGATCCAGATCGCGATCGAGCCGCTGGACACGTCCGAGGGCGAGATGTACGAGTTCTCGAACAAGGTCACCGGTGGACGTATTCCGCGCGAATACATCCCCTCGGTCGACGCGGGTATCCAGGATGCGCTGAACGACGGCGTCCTCGCCGGCTACCCGGTTGTCGGCATCAAGGCCACGCTGATTGACGGCGCGTACCACGATGTTGACTCCTCGGAAATGGCGTTCAAGATCGCCGGCCGTATGGCTTTCAAGGAAGCCGCACGCAAGGCGAACCCCATCCTGCTCGAACCGCTGATGGATGTCGAGGTCCGCACCCCTGAGGAATACATGGGTGAAGTTATCGGTGACCTCAACTCCCGCCGTGGCCAGATGCAGTCCATGGAAGATGCACAGGGCGTCAAGGTCATCCGTGCGCACGTCCCGCTGTCCGGCATGTTCGGCTACATCGGTGACCTGCGCTCGAAGACCCAGGGCCGCGCTGTGTACTCCATGACGTTCCACAGCTACGCCGAGGTCCCGAAGGCATACGCCGACGAGATCATCCAGAAGAACCGCGGCGAGTAGTCTCCAAGGCTCTCGCAGCAACAAACTCGGGTGCGTTTCCGGTTCCGGAAATTCACCTGGTGCAGATGGCCGGTTCCGGTCCGGCCGGCGGCCATCTGCACCGACAGACTCGTGGGACTAGTATTAGTTCCTGAATCTGCAATTTCATCAATCCAAAGCCCCCCAAGTAGACTTACTGAAGTTTCGCCGCGACAAGCGCGGTCGAAGGGTAAGTCATTTGAAAACGTTCTAGGAGGAACCTGTGGCAAAGGCAAAGTTCGAGCGGACTAAGCCGCACGTCAACATCGGCACCATTGGTCACGTTGACCACGGTAAGACGACGCTGACGGCCGCGATTTCCAAGGTGCTGTACGACAAGTACCCGACACTCAACGAGCAGCGCGACTTCGCGTCTATTGACTCTGCTCCCGAAGAGCGTCAGCGCGGCATTACCATCAACATCTCCCACGTTGAGTACCAGACCGAGAAGCGCCACTACGCACACGTAGACGCTCCGGGTCACGCTGACTACATCAAGAACATGATCACCGGCGCTGCCCAGATGGACGGTGCAATCCTCGTGGTTGCCGCCACTGACGGTCCGATGGCTCAGACCCGCGAGCACGTTCTGCTGGCCCGCCAGGTTGGTGTCCCCTACCTGCTGGTTGCACTGAACAAGTCGGACATGGTCGATGACGAAGAGCTCCTCGACCTCGTCGAAATGGAAGTTCGCGAGCTGCTTTCGGCTCAGGGCTTCGATGGCGATGAGGCTCCGGTCGTTCGCGTTTCCGGTCTGAAGGCCCTCGAAGGCGACCCGGTTTGGGTCAAGTCCGTCGAGGACCTCATGGAAGCTGTCGACAACTCGGTGCCGGACCCCGTCCGTGACCGTGACAAGCCGTTCCTGATGCCGATCGAAGATGTCTTCACGATCACCGGCCGTGGCACCGTTGTTACGGGCCGCGCCGAGCGTGGAACCCTCGCCATCAACTCCGAGGTCGAGATCGTCGGCATCCGCCCGGTCCAGAAGACCACGGTTACCGGTATCGAGATGTTCCACAAGCAGCTCGACGAAGCATGGGCCGGCGAGAACTGTGGCCTCCTGCTCCGCGGTCTGAAGCGCGACGACGTCGAGCGTGGCCAGGTTGTCGTCAAGCCGGGTTCCATCACCCCGCACACCGACTTCGAGGCTAACGTCTACATCCTCTCCAAGGACGAAGGCGGCCGTCACAACCCGTTCTACTCCAACTACCGCCCGCAGTTCTACTTCCGCACCACGGACGTAACCGGCGTTATCACCCTGCCGGAAGGCACGGAAATGGTTATGCCCGGCGACAACACTGAGATGACCGTTGCGCTCATCCAGCCCATCGCCATGGAAGAGGGCCTCGGCTTCGCTATCCGCGAAGGCGGCCGCACCGTTGGTTCGGGACGCGTTACCAAGATCCTCAAGTAGTACTTGCTGATCTGAGTTAGATCACTGATCGGGGTGGCCGTCTGACGGCCCCCGTGAAGCAAAGAACAGCCCCGCTGCAGTCGCAGCGGGGCTGTTCTTTTGTGCCGGTTCTTTCTCAACCGGCTTTGCAGGTCCAAGTCCCTGGTGAAAATCCTTACCGGGGTGCGTCCATTCGCCGCAAATGGCCGCTACTGGAGCGTTCATGGCGGCCATCTTCGTCCATTCGGGGGTGTTGCAACGACCGCTTGAACCCGCCGTGCCGCCTTCGCCCGTTCGCCACAAACGGCCGCTATGAGGCCGCGCAAAGCGGCCATCTTCGTCGAATGACCGGCATGCGGGATCGGGGAGATCCCTGGGTGGGGTCCAACCTTAGGAGCTTGCCCGGCTGACCGCTCATCGGTGGTAGGTTTCATCTAGTCATTGGATTTACTTGGGGCTGAGCGGGTTCGGGCAGCCGGAGACATGAAGGATCTGTATGCCGGGTGTTGTCCAGACCTTGCTGGTACTACTCCTGTTGGCCGCTGCCCTCGTAGTCGGCGTCCGACGGGGGAGGGCCCAGGAACGCCGGCGTGCCAGTGATCCTGTCGATGGCGCGTTCGCGGCCGGCTTCCGTGCGGGGCATGTCCAGGGATGGAAGGACGGCGAGGCTGCCCGCAATCAGCCGACCGCACCGGCAGCGCCCCAACCGATGGCGCCCCAACTGATGGCGCCCCAACCGGCGGCGCCCCAGCCGTGGCCCACGCCCGCCCCGACGGTCGGTCCCCGGCAGTATCAGCCCCACGCCCCGGCCCAGCAGCCGGCGCGGGCGCAACCGCTGCCCCCGCCCGTCCAGTGGTCCGTTGCGCCGCCTCAGCCCCCGCGTCCGGCTGTCCGCCAAGAGTCCGCCGCGGAGCGGGCTGCCCGGAAGGAGAAACGGGACCGGCAGAACATCAACATCACCCTCTACGTCGCCAGCCTCCTGCTGGTGGCTGCCGGTGCCCTGTTCATCGGCACCGGCCTCCCGGCAGTCCTCCGCTTCGCCGGCGTTGTCGCCATCACCGCGCTGTTCTATGCCGGCGGTCTGGTCCTGCATGCGAGGGCCCCGCGGCTCCGGCCGGCCGCCGTAGCCTTCGCCGGAACCGGCCTGGCCCTGATCCCGGTGGCCGGCCTCGCCATGTACAACTTCACCCTGCCCGACGGACCCGCCGCCTGGCTGGTCACCTCGTTCATCGGCACCGTGGCCTACGTTGCCGCCGCCGTCCGGATGGACAGCAGGGTTCTCGCCCACCTGTCCCTGACCTTTGTCGTGTCGACGGCGTGGTCCGGGATTTCGGTCGTGGGCGGAGCCGTGCTCTGGTACTTCGCGGCGCTGATCGCCATCGCGGTGGTCCTGACCGTGCTGGCGCTGACGCGTCCGCGCTGGATGCCGTCGGTGTTCGTCAAACCGCTGATGGACCTGCACCCGTTCGTGGTCCCCGCCGTCGCAGCCGGTGCGACCTTCCTTCCGATGCTGCTCGGCAGGGGCGAGTACGCGTTCATGATGTTCCTGTGTGGAACGTACTTCGCTCTGATGGCGGCGCTCCCACAGAGCCGGTTCCGGGTCGGCCAGTACTACGGCGCGCGGGTCAGTCTTACCGTGGCCGCGGCGGCCGCGGTCTGGGCGTCGAGCGACAGCCTGCCGTGGATGGTGCTGACCGCCCTCGTGCTGGCAGCCCTCCAGTCCGTGCTGCTGGCGTCCGGACTGACGGTGGTTCCGGCCACACTGCTGGGGCCCGCCGGCCGCCGGCGGGCGGACGCACTCGGCACCTTCGGACTGCAACTGCTCCTAACCCTGCTGTGGGGCGCGGCCACCCTGTTCACTGCCGCCGTCGACCCCGCCATCGCCCCCACTGCCGACATCCCGGTGTGGCTGCCGCTGCTGCTGGCCCTGCTCACCGGCATGGCCCTCGCCGTGGGACTGGAAGGGATGGCGGAAGCGGCCCCCGTGGCCGCCCTTCTGGTGGCTGCGGCGTTCGGTGGCCGCGCCGGCGTCTGGGGCCCGGCCGTGTTCCTGTTGCTGGTCGCGGTGTTCTGGGCCGTGCGCTCCCTGCCCCCGGCGGAGCGCCTGCGCCGGCAGTTCGTGCTCGCCGCCCGCATCGCAGCCACGCTGGCTGTTCCCGCGGTAGCCGCGGCCGTGACGGGCGGCGGTGCCGGGTCCGTTCCGGTGCTCTCCGCCTTCCTGCTGGCCCTCGTGGCGCAGCAGCTCGCCACGGCAGCCCTGGTCCGGGCGGGCGTGCCGTCGCTGGCCCCGGACGCGAGCCTGGCGGCCTTCTCCCTGGCAGCACTCCCCGTCCTCGCTGCGCTGGCCGTCGTGGACGACACGCCGGGGAGGGCCCTCACCGGCGCCGCGATCGTGCTGCAGCTCCTCGTCGCCCTGGGCATCGGCTGGGCCCTGTCCGGTAAGGCTGCGGCAGGGACTCCCTGGCGGTCCGGTGTCCGCGAGCTGCTGCCCCTGGGCATGGCGGCGGCGCTGGCCGGCCTGGCACTCACCGGCAGCTCGCTCAGGAGCGCCAACATCGGCCTGGCCCTGACGGTGCTCTACCTCGTGGCAACGGCGCTGCGCCGCGGTGCCCTGCAGCAGCGGTGGAGCTACTGGTGGATGGCCCGGGGGACCGGCACCGTCCTGGCCCTGACGGGTTTCCAGCAGCTGCGGCAGGAGACCGGTCCGCTGATGATCGGCGGCGAGGAACTCATGGGTGCTTCACTGGCGGTGCTGGTACTGGGCCTGCAGCTGGCGTTCCCCCTGCTGGCCGAGCTCAGGCGCCGGGCTCCCGACGGCGTGGTCGCCGACGCCGCCGCAGTGCTGATGCTGCAGGCCGTCGCACTGGCCGGTCTCACGGCGTCCGGCCTCCAGCAGCAGCCGGCCGGGATTTGGCAGCTGACCGCGGCCGTCGCCGTAATCGCCCTCGGCGCGGCGGCGGCGGGGCTGGTGCTGCGAGCCCGCCCGCGCACGGCGGTGTTTGCCCCGGCGTCTCTGGCGGTGCTGCTGCTGGCCCGTGCGGGTTCGGCGCTCGACGTCGAGCTGGTGCTGGGCATCTTTGCCGTCTTCAGCGCCGCGATGGTGGTGGCCTCCGCCTCGCGCACGGCCAAGGGCGTCTACTTCGCATCCGTCCGGGTGCTGACCCTGGCCCTGGCGCTCGTCCTGAGCTACGACGTGACGGTCTCGGCCACCGCCGTCTCGGTGACCCTCGGGCTGGTCCTTGCCGCCCAGCACGTGATCCGCTGGCTCATGCGGCACCGCCTGCCGGACGTCCCGTTCCAGCAGGCGGCGGTATGGATCACGATTGCCGCCCAGACAGTGCTACCGCTCGGTTACCTGGCGGCAGCGCCCGACGACGGCGGCCGCTGGGTCATCCTGCTGCACGCGGCCCTGCTGCTGGTCTCCGCAGCCGTGGCCAGCCGGGTGTTTGCGGCCCGCGGGGCGGCCTACCTGACGGTCTATGCCGCCGTGTTCGGCACCGTGGCGCTGGGGCCGCTGGTGCAGTTCGACGGCGGCGCCTCAGCCGGCGGACTGCTGGACCGGCCGGTCCTCAGCCACGACGGGGTCGTGGTGATGCTGCTCGTGCTGTCGCTGGCCGCCACCGCCGCGGGCCTGCGTTTCCGGCGGAACGCGTGGGCCGACGTCGAACGCTGGCTCTGGCTGGCGGCTTCCGGCGCTTTCGTCCTGACCGCCCTGGTGCTGGCCCCGCGCGCCGCGAACTGGCTGACCGGGGCGTCGGTCCTGGTGCTGGCGGCGGTCTGTTTCGCGGCGTCACACCTGGAAAGGTGGCCGGTGCTTTACGTGCCGGCCGTGGCGGCGGTCCTGTCCGGTGCCACGCTGTCAGCGTCCGTGCTGCTGGACGTCGTGCCGGGCGCCCGGGGCAGCTACCTTCCATGGCTTGCGGGCTGCGCCCCGGCGGCGGCAGCACTGTATGCGGTCCGGTGGCTGCGCCGCGAACCGCTGGCTCCCGATCCGGTCCGCCGCTGGTCGTTGGTGTTGGCAGCGGTCCTGGGTCTTGGCCTCGCCGCGGCCGCCGGGCTGTGGTGGGCAGCGACGGCCTGGGCCGGAGCCGCGCTCGTGGCCGCCACCGCCGCGGTCTGCTGCGCCGAAGCGCCGGCGAGAGCCCGCAGGGCCGGCGCGGAACTGGGCCTTTTCGCCACGACGGCGGCGGTGCAGCGCGCGGTGCTGTTCACCGGACTCAAGGCAGGCTCCGAGTGGCCCGATGTGTTCTGGGCGCTGCAGTGGTATGTGGTTCTGGCCGGGGTGCTCGGTGCCCTTCGCCTGGCGTCCGGGACCCGCGGGGCGGGACACCGCAGGGCAGGGCAGGTGCTGTTGTCCGGCGCCGCCGGGCTGCTGACGCTGTCCGGGCTGGGGATCATCCTCGGCGGTGATGCGGTGCAGCAACTGTGGGTCCTGGCGCTGATGGCCGTGGTGCTCATGGCCGGGCTGGCCTTCGGCGAACGGTTGTTTGTCTGGTGGGGTGCGGCAGGAGTGGCGGTGTGCATCATGTGGGCGATGCGTCAGTACACCTTCGCGCTGCTGGCCCTCATTGCCGCGGCCCTCATCGTGCTGGCGGTCTGGAGGCTGAACCGCAGCAAGCCCGTGGCTGACGAGCCGGCACCACACCGTGAGCCGGCGGACCATAGTTGACGGGGGCCGGGCGCTGATATCGTTGCACCCAACGAAGGGAGCTCACAGTGAGCTGGTTAATTTTCCTGTTGGTGGCCGTTGCCGTCGTCGCCGGTGTTTTTTGGGCCAAGAAGCACTTCCGTGACGAGATTGACCGGGCGAAGCGCATCAACCGGGCGAACCGGGAGAAATAGCCGGACGCCCACGCCGGCCTCCGGACCCGGCCAGGGTTCGAGCACCCGCAGGCTCAGGCCTTCCGCGCCCGGCTGAGCGCCTGGTACCAGTAGTACGAATCCTTGGGCGTGCGTGTCTGGGTGTCGAAATCCACATGGACCAGACCGAAGCGCTGGGAGTAGCCGGCCGCCCATTCGAAGTTGTCCATCAGGGTCCAGACGTAGTAGCCCAGCAGTTCGACATCCTCGGCGATGCCGCCGGGCGCCGTGGCGTCCAGGGCATGGCCCAGATGGGATGCGATGTAGCTGATCCGTTCCGTATCAGCGATGGGCCCGGACACGTGGTCGGGCTCGGGGAAGCTGGCCCCGCTCTCGGTGATGTACAGCGGAGGCAGCGCTCCGGCGTACCTGTCCTTCAGCTCGCGGAGCAGCGGTCCGAGGTGGTCCGGTGCCACCGGCCAGCCGAAACCGGTGGTCGCGTACTCCGGGAATGCTGCCATGTGGAACGGCATCTTCAGCATCGCGTCCGCGGTGCCGACGGGGCTTTCGCCCGGGCCGGCTCCGGTCGCGACCTTCACGGGGTAGTAGTAGTTCAGCCCGTAGAAGTCGAGGGGCTGGTGGATGTTCCGCAGGTCGGCGTCCGAAATCCGGCCCAGCGAGCGGAACCAGGGCTTCGCGATCAGTGGCACCTTCGGATACCGGCCCAGGAGGATGGGGTCCGCATAGACACGGTTCAGGACGAGGTCGAAGATGTTGGCCAGGAACCGGTCCGTCACCGAGCGGGAGGCGGGCCGTACCGGGGAATGCAGGTTGGTGACGCCGACGGCGCCGGTGACCCCCTCCGCACGCAGCGCCTGCACGGCAAGGCCGTGGCCCAGGAGCTGGTGGTGGACCGAGGGCAGGGCATCGAAGAGCAGGTCGTGGCCCGGGGCATGGACGCCCAGCGCATAGCCGTTGAGCGTCACCGACACCGGTTCGTTCAGCGTCACCCACTGGGCCACGCGGTCTCCGAAGCGCCGGGCGGCCGCCGCGCTGTAGGCGGCGAAGCGTTCCGCCGTGGAACGGTTCAACCAGCCGCCGCGGTGCTCCAGCGGCAGGGGGGTGTCCCAGTGGTACAGGGTGGCCATCGGTGAGATGCCGGCCTCGAGCAGCTGGTCTATGAGCCGGTCGTAGAAATCGAGTCCCTCGCTGTTGAACGGCCCGGTGCCGTCAGGCTGGATCCGCGGCCAGGAGATGGAGAAGCGGTAGGAGTCGATGCCGAGCGCGCGCATGAGTTCGATGTCTTCGGGCGTGCGGTTGTAGTGGTCGCAGGCGACGGCGGGGGAGTGGCCGTCCCGGATGCTGCCGGGTTTCTCGACAAAGGCGTCCCAGCCGGAGGGGCCGCGGCCGCCGGCCGCGAGGGAGCCCTCGATCTGGAACGCGGCGGAGGCAACCCCCAGCTGGAAATCCGGGCTCAGGCGCGCTGCAAGGGCCTGAACTGCTACAGCGTCCTGCACAGTCATGTCCCTATCATCCCCACGCCGCCGGCAGAAGGCAATGAGCGGAACGGGCCGTCCCGCCGTCGTCCGTGCCGTGCATGGTGACCTGGCCGGGCGGGCAGTGGCGGCGGCGCGGCCCCACATGGCCGCTGATTCGCTTCTGCCCGTTTATTCCGGCATACTAGATGAGTTGTTCAAGCGCTCCTTCGCGTCCCGATCCGGATAATGCCGGGTGTCAGGGTCCAAGTAGGAGACCAAACATAACCCACTCCCCATGGAACTGCGGACGAGTACGCGTTGAAAAGCGCGACACGCCCGACCGCGGGGGTCGGTTACGCCGACAGGTTGAGGAACCCGGAATTTTCCGGATTCAGCTTGTGCGGCGGGTGGTAGTTACGACTTCAATTGCTTCGGCAGCCACATGCAACACGCAAGTAAACAGAGCAGCCCTCACTGGAGCAGCACTAACGAAAGAGAGTCAGGCGACATGGCGGGACAAAAAATCCGCATCCGGCTGAAGTCATACGACCACGAGGTTATTGACTCTTCAGCACGGAAGATCGTTGAGACGGTCACGCGCGCAGGCGCCACGGTAGTTGGCCCTGTGCCGCTGCCGACGGAGAAGAACATCTACTGCGTCATCCGCTCTCCGCACAAGTACAAGGACAGCCGTGAGCACTTCGAAATGCGTACTCACAAGCGTCTTATCGACATCATCGACCCCACGCCGAAGGCTGTTGATTCGCTTATGCGTCTCGACCTGCCGGCCGACGTGAACATCGAAATCAAGCTGTAGGGAGGTGCTGAGAGACTATGACCGCAACCCGTAACGTAAAGGGCCTGCTGGGCACGAAGCTCGGCATGACCCAGGTCTGGGACGAGAACAACAAGCTCATCCCCGTCACTGTGGTCCAGGCTGACTCGAACGTCATCACGCAGCTGCGCAATGCAGCCACTGATGGCTATGTCGCCGTTCAGATCGGCTACGGCCAGATCGATCCCCGCAAGGTCACCAAGCCGCTGGCTGGTCACTTTGAAAAGGCAGGCGTCACGCCTCGCCGCCACGTCGTCGAACTGCGCACTGCAGATGCTGACTCTTACGAGCTGGGCCAGGAGCTCTCCGTAGAGCTCTTCGAAGCCGGCCAGAAGATCGACGTCGTTGGCACCACCAAGGGTAAGGGCTTCGCCGGTGTTATGAAGCGTCACGGCTTCCACGGCGTTGGAGCTTCCCACGGTGCTCACAAGAACCACCGTAAGCCCGGTTCAATCGGTGGCGCATCCACCCCGAGCCGCGTCTTCAAGGGCATGAAAATGGCCGGCCGCATGGGCGCCGTTCGTCACACCACGCTGAACCTCACGGTCCACGCGGTTGACGTCGAGAAGTCGCTGCTCCTGATCAAGGGCGCCGTCCCCGGCGCCCGCGGCCAGGTCGTACTCGTACGCACCGCCGTGAAGGGAGCCTAGTTCAATGACTAGCACTGTCAAGGTTGACCTGCCTGCAGAGATCTTCGACGTACAGACCAACGTGCCGCTGCTGCACCAGGTCGTCGTTGCCCAGCTCGCTGCTGCTCGCCAGGGAACCCACAAGACCAAGACCCGCGCCGAAGTTTCCGGTGCAGGTCGCAAGCCGTTCAAGCAGAAGGGCACCGGCCGCGCCCGTCAGGGTTCAATCCGTGCTCCTCACATGACCGGTGGTGGCGTTGTCCACGGCCCCACGCCGCGTGACTACAGCCAGCGCACCCCCAAGAAGATGATTGCTGCTGCACTGCGCGGCGCTCTCTCTGACCGCGCCCGTAACGGCCGCATCCACGTTGTTGCTGAACTGGTAGCCGGCACCAAGCCGTCCTCCAGCGCCGCACTGGCAACTCTGCGGGGTGTCTCCGAGCGGAAGAACCTGCTCGTCGTCATCGAGCGCGCCAACGATGTTGCTGCACTTTCCGTGCGCAACCTCACTGATGTTCACGTTCTGTACGCAGACCAGCTGAACACCTACGACGTTCTCGTCTCCGATGACGTTGTCTTCACCAAGGCTGCCTACGAAGCATTCGTTGCTGACCGGGCAGTGGCAAAGAACCAGGAGGATGCCAAGTGAGTGCAGCCACCCTCAAGGACCCGCGCGACGTCGTGCTTGCACCCGTCGTTTCGGAAAAGAGCTACGGCCTGATCGATGAGGGAAAGTACACCTTCCTGGTGGACCCCCGCTCGAACAAGACCGAGATCAAGCTGGCCGTGGAGAAAATCTTCTCCGTCAAGGTCGACTCGATCAACACCATCAACCGTGCCGGTAAGCGCAAGCGGACCAAATTCGGATGGGGTACCCGCAAGAACACCAAGCGTGCAATTGTGAGCCTCAAAGAAGGCACGATCGACATCTTCGGCGGTCCGCTCTCGTAGCGGAGACCACTTTAACGAGGAAATAAATTATGGGAATCCGTAAATATAAGCCGACTACCCCGGGCCGTCGCGGCTCGAGCGTAGCGGACTTCACTGAAATCACGCGGTCGACGCCGGAAAAGTCGTTGGTACGTCCCCTCCCGAAAAAGGGTGGCCGTAACAACACCGGTAAGATCACGACCCGTCACAAGGGTGGTGGCCACAAGCGCCAGTACCGTCTAATCGACTTCCGTCGCCACGACAAAGACGGCGTCAACGCCCGCGTTGCCGAAATCGAGTACGATCCGAACCGCACGGCTCGCATCGCCCTCCTCCACTACATTGATGGCACCAAGCGGTACATCATTGCCCCGAACAAGCTGTCCCAGGGTGACACCGTAGAGGCAGGTGCCGACGCTGATATCAAGCCCGGCAACAACCTTCCGCTGCGCAACATCCCGGTCGGTACCGTTATCCACGCAGTTGAACTGCGTCCGGGTGGCGGCGCCAAGATGGGCCGCTCCGCCGGCGCATCGATCCAGCTCGTTGCTAAGGAAGGCCGCTTCGCCCAGCTGCGTCTGCCTTCCGGCGAAATCCGCAACGTTGACGTGCGCTGCCGCGCAACCGTCGGCGAGGTCGGCAACGCCGAGCAGTCGAACATCAACTGGGGTAAGGCCGGCCGTATGCGCTGGAAGGGCGTTCGCCCGACCGTCCGTGGTGTCGCCATGAACCCGGTCGATCACCCCCACGGTGGTGGCGAGGGTAAGACGTCCGGTGGACGTCACCCCGTCAACCCGAACGGTAAGCGCGAAGGCCGCACCCGCCGTCCCAACAAAGAGAGCGACAAGCTTATTGTTCGTCGCCGTCGTACTGGCAAGAACAAGCGATAGGAGCCTGGACACATGCCACGCAGCCTGAAAAAAGGTCCTTTCGTTGACCAGCACCTCTTTGTAAAGGTAGCCAGGGAAAACGAAAAGGGCACCAAGAACGTCATCAAGACCTGGTCCCGCCGCTCGATGATCGTCCCCGACATGCTCGGCCACACGATCGCCGTACACGACGGACGCAAGCACATCCCCGTGTTTGTCACTGAGTCGATGGTCGGGCACAAGCTCGGCGAATTCGCTCCCACGCGGACATTCCGCGGCCATGTCAAGGACGACCGTAAGGGCAAGCGCCGCTAGGCGCCTGCACTTACGTCAAAGACGAGAGAAGGAAAGCAATGGAAGCCAAGGCAATTGCGCGTCACATCCGCGTAACGCCTATGAAGGCCCGGCGCGTCGTCAACCTTGTTCGTGGTAAGCAAGCGAATGAGGCTCTGGCAATTCTGAAGTTTGCCCCGCAGGCAGCTTCAGAGCCGGTATTCAAGGTAGTTCAGTCGGCAATCTCCAACGCCCGGGTCCTCGCGGACCGCGACGGCGTGGCGTTTGACGAAGGTGACCTCATCATCAGCGAAATGTATGTTGATGAAGGCCCGACCATGAAGCGGTTCCAGCCGCGAGCCCAGGGTCGTGCATTTCAGATCAAGAAGCGCACGAGCCACATCACCGTGGTAGTTGCTACCCCGGAGAAAGAGGAGGCTCGCTAAGTGGGACAGAAAGTTAACCCGCACGGGTTCCGACTCGGCATCACCACCGATCACGTATCGCACTGGTTTGCTGACAGCACCAAGGCCGGCCAGCGGTACAAGGACTTCGTTCGCGAAGACATCCGCATCCGCCAGCTCATGTCCACGGGCATGGAGCGCGCCGGTATCGCCAAGGTTGAAATCGAGCGCACCCGCGACCGTGTCCGTGTGGATATCCACACGGCACGTCCGGGCATCGTTATCGGCCGCCGCGGCGCAGAGGCAGACCGCATCCGCGGCGAGCTCGAAAAGCTCACCGGCAAGCAGGTCCAGCTGAACATCCTCGAGGTCAAGAACCCCGAGATGGAAGCACAGCTTGTTGCCCAGGGCGTTGCTGAGCAGCTGACTTCCCGCGTGGCTTTCCGCCGTGCGATGAAGAAGGCCATGCAGTCCGCGCAGCGCGCCGGTGCCAAGGGCATCCGGATCGCTTGCTCGGGTCGACTGGGCGGCGCAGAAATGTCCCGCTCGGAGTTCTACCGCGAAGGCCGTGTGCCCCTGCACACCCTCCGCGCGAACATCGACTACGGCTTCTACGAGGCCAAGACCACCTTCGGCCGCATCGGCGTGAAGGTCTGGATCTACAAGGGTGACGTCACCGCCAAGGAACTGGCTCAGCAGGCAGCTGCTGCTCCGTCCCGCGGCCGTGGTGCCAGCGACCGCCCGGGCCGCCCGGGTGGCGCTGACCGTGGTGACCGCCGTCGTCGTCCCGACCGCCCGGCCGAGGCTGCAGCACCCGCTGCTGCCGAAGCTCCGGCAGTTGAGGCAGCTACCGCACCGGCAGTTGAAGGAGGACAGGCTTAAATGCTTATCCCACGTCGAGTCAAGCACCGTAAGCAGCACCACCCGGGTCGTACCGGCGCTGCAACGGGCGGCACGAAGGTCTCCTTCGGTGAATGGGGTATCCAGGCTCTGAGCCCGGCATACGTCACGAACCGTCAGATCGAGTCTGCCCGTATCGCGATGACCCGCCACATCAAGCGTGGCGGAAAGGTCTGGATCAACATCTACCCGGACCGTCCGCTGACGAAGAAGCCTGCCGAAACCCGCATGGGTTCCGGTAAGGGTTCTCCGGAATGGTGGGTCTCAAACGTCAAGCCGGGCCGGGTTCTCTTTGAGATCTCCGGTGTCGATGAAGCAACTGCCCGCGAGGCACTTCGCTTGGCGATCCACAAGCTCCCGTTGAAGGCACGCATTCTGCGTCGCGAAGGTGGTGAATAGAAATGTCAGTAGGATCCAAGGAACTTGCATCCGCACAGCTGGACGGTTTCGACAACGAGCGACTCGTTGAGGAACTCCGTAAGGCCAAGGAAGAGCTGTTCAACCTGCGTTTCCAGTCCGCCACCGGTCAGCTGGAGAACCACGGTCGTCTGCGCGCGGTAAAGAAGGACATCGCACGCATCTACACCGTTCTCCGTGAGCGCGAACTGGGCATTCGTGCCGAGGTTGCCGCACCGGTTGTGGAAGCCAAGGAAGAAAAGAAGTCCAAGAAGGCTGCAACCAAGAAGGCCGACAAGGCTGAAACGGTTGAGACCGAGGAGGACGCCAAGTGAGTGAAAAGGACGAGAACGTGACGGAAACTGTTTCCGGCGCAGCTGCGGCTGCCGAGCGCGGTGACCGTAAGACGAAGCGCGGCTACGTGGTCTCGGACAAGATGGAAAAGACCATCGTTGTCCAGGTCGAGGACCGTGTGAAGCACGCCCTCTATGGCAAGGTCCTTCGCCGCAACACGAAGATCAAGGCTCACGACGAAGAGAACAGCGCCGGCATCGGCGACCTCGTTCTCCTCGCCGAGACCCGCCCGCTCTCCGCTACCAAGCGGTGGCGTCTGGTGGAGATCCTCGAGAAGGCCAAGTAACACCTGCAGCCTCGCTGTACGAGAAACCCCCGTTCCCTTCTGGGAGCGGGGGTTTCTCCGTTGGCGGGGGAGAGCCGCGGCCGTGCGTCACCCCCAGCAGGCTTTTGCCAGGCGCACGACGGCGGCGGGCCGGGTTTCCGGGGGAGTGCCGCGGCCGGCGGGCCGAAAGCCTGCCGTGCGTGACGCCGTCGTCTGTGGTAAGGGTCGATTCTGCCTGTTGGCCCAAACGTGCTAAGATTTTGAGTTTGTATGGCGCTATCTGTGCGCCGTCATCATCCTCGTAAACAAGCGTGCCACGGCATAGTGCCCCCTTGCGCCCCGATTCGTCGGAATCCGCCTGGGAAGCAAATGTTTTTGGCACGGGAGTTTAGGCCTGGTCTGGCAAAATCCAGGCAGGTCAAGAGACACCCCGATCAACCGTTCCGCAAGGCTCATTCCGTAGGAAGATTTTCGGTCTGAGAACCAGCGCGACGCAAGGAGTAAATAGTGATTCAGCAGGAGTCGCGACTCAAGGTCGCCGACAACACGGGTGCTAAGGAAATCCTTACCATTCGCGTTCTCGGTGGATCTGGCCGTCGCTACGCAGGCATTGGCGACGTAATCGTCGCTACCGTCAAGGACGCAATTCCGGGCGGCAACGTAAAGAAGGGCGACGTCGTCAAGGCTGTCATCGTCCGTACCAAGAAGGAACGCCGCCGTGCGGATGGTTCCTACATCAAGTTTGACGAGAACGCAGCTGTGATCCTGAAGAACGACGGTGACCCCCGCGGTACCCGTATCTTCGGACCGGTTGGTCGTGAACTTCGCGATAAGAAGTTCATGAAGATCGTTTCTCTGGCTCCGGAGGTGCTTTAGTCCATGGCTAAGATCAAAAAGGGTGACCTGGTTCAGGTCATCACTGGCGCCAAGGCTGAGCGCGGCGGCGACAAGGGTAAGCAGGGCAAGGTTCTGCGCGTATTCCCCGAGACCAACCGCTTGTTGGTCGAAGGCATTAACCGCGTAACCAAGCACACCAAGGTCGGTCAGTCGCAGCGCGGCACCAAGACCGGTGGCATCGAAGTCGTCGAGGCTACGATCCACATCTCCAACGTGGCTCTGGTTGACCCGTCCACCAAGAAGCCCACCCGCGTCGGTTTCCGCACCGAGACCGTTGAGCGCGATGGCGTGAAGCGTGAAGTGCGTGTCCGCGTGGCCAAGAGCTCAGGGAAGGACATCTAATGACTGAGACTCTCGAGACTCCGGCAAGCAAGATCGTTCCTCGTCTGAAGACCAAGTACGCGGATTCCATCAAGAGCACGCTCGTTGCGGAATTCAAGTACGAGAACGTCAACCAGGTTCCCCGTCTGGTCAAGGTCGTTGTGAACATGGGTGTTGGAGATGCCGCTAAGGACTCCAAGCTGATCGACGGCGCTGTCCGCGATCTGACCCTGATCACCGGCCAGAAGCCGCAGGTAACCAAAGCCCGCAAGTCGATCGCACAGTTCAAGCTGCGCGAAGGCATGCCGATCGGTGCACACGCAACTCTGCGTGGGGACCGCATGTGGGAATTCCTGGACCGTCTGGTCACGCTGGCGCTGCCGCGTATCCGCGACTTCCGGGGCCTCAGCGGCAAGCAGTTCGACGGCAACGGCAACTACACCTTCGGTCTGACCGAGCAGGTTATGTTCCACGAGATCGACCAGGACTCCATCGACCGCATTCGCGGTATGGACGTCACCGTCGTGACCACTGCCAAGACCGACGACGAAGGCCGCGCGCTGCTCAAGGCGCTTGGCTTCCCGTTCAAGACCGAAGATTAATCTAGCTACGTAAAAGGTCCGTCCGCGCTGGTCCCGAATCCGTTCGGGAAAACCTGCACGGCGGAAACCGTTATGAGGAAGGGCAAGAGCCCACCATGACAATGACAGATCCCGTCGCAGACATGCTTACGCGTCTGCGCAACGCAAACTCGGCATACCACGATTCCGTGTCTATGCCGTACAGCAAGCTCAAGGCACGCGTTGCCGACATCCTGAAGGCCGAAGGTTACATCGCCTCCTGGAAAGAAGAAGACGCTGAGGTTGGCAAGAAGCTGACCCTCGAGCTCAAGTTCGGTCCGAACCGCGAGCGTTCAATCGCTGGCGTTCGTCGTATTTCCAAGCCGGGACTGCGCGTTTACGCAAAGTCCACCAACCTGCCGCACGTGCTCGGTGGCCTGGGTGTCGCAATCCTGTCCACCTCTTCCGGCCTCTTGACTGACAAGCAGGCCGGCAAGAAGGGCGTGGGCGGCGAAGTCCTCGCTTACGTCTGGTAACGGGAAAGGAAGAGAATAATGTCACGTATTGGACGTCTCCCCATCACCGTTCCTGCCGGCGTTGAGGTCAAGGTTGACGGCTCTGTCGTCAATGTCAAGGGTTCCAAAGGCGAGCTGAGCCACACTGTGCCCAGCCCGATCGAGGTTTCCCTGGAAGATGGCACCCTGACTGTCGCCCGCCCGAACGACGAGCGCGCCTCACGTTCGCTGCACGGCCTGACCCGCACCCTGATCGCCAACATGATCCAGGGCGTCACCGCAGGCTACGAGAAGAAGCTTGAAATCGTTGGTACTGGTTACCGCGTTCAGGCACGGGGATCTGACCTGGAGTTCGCTCTTGGCTACAGCCACCCGGTCAACATCACGGCACCGAACGGCATCACCTTTGCAGTAGAGACCCCGACCAAGCTCTCTGTTTCAGGCATCTCCAAGCAGCAGGTCGGCGAGGTTGCTGCCAACATTCGCAAGCTGCGGAAGCCGGACCCCTACAAGGGCAAGGGCATCCGCTACGCAGGCGAAGTCATCCGCCGCAAGGTCGGAAAGGCTGGTAAGTAACCATGGCGATCGCAATTAACAAGAAGCGTACGAACAAGAGCAAGTCTGCCCAGCGCAGCCGTCGCCAGCTTCGTATCCGCAAGCGCATCTCCGGAACGGCTGTACGTCCTCGTCTGGTCGTCAACCGTTCCGCACGCCACGTATTCGTCCAGGTTGTCGATGACACCAAGGGCCTGACCGTAGCGAGCGCCTCCACTTTGGAAGCCGACCTTCGTGCATTCGAAGGTGACAAGACTGCCAAGGCCAAGCGCGTTGGCGAGCTCGTCGCCGAGCGTGCCAAGGCTGCCGGTATCGAAGCTGTTGTCTTCGACCGCGGTGGTAACAAGTACCACGGCCGGATCGCCGCCGTCGCTGACGGCGCACGTGAAGGTGGGCTGTCACTGTGACCGAAAATAACGAAAAGGACATTCAGGTGACTGAAGCTGTAGCTGCTCCGGCAACTGAGACCGCTGCGCCTGCTACCACCGACGCCGCCCGTGGTGGCGCTCGTCGTGGCGAGCGTGGCGACCGCGGCCAGGGCCAGGGCCGTGGAGACCGTGGTGGCCGTGGTGGCCGCGATGGTGGCCGCGAAGCCGAGAAGAGCCAGTTCGTAGAGCGCGTCGTAACCATCAACCGTGTTTCCAAGGTCGTCAAGGGTGGTCGTCGCTTTAGCTTCACCGCCCTCGTCGTCGTCGGTGACGGCAACGGTATGGTCGGCGTTGGCTACGGCAAGGCCAAGGAAGTTCCTGCCGCAATCGCGAAGGGCGTTGAAGAAGCCAAGAAGTCCTTCTTCCGCGTTCCCCGCATCGGCAGCACCATCCCGCACCGCGTCCAGGGTGAGGCCGCCGCAGGCGTCGTCATGCTGCGTCCGGCGTCCGCCGGTACCGGTGTTATCGCCGGCGGTCCGGTCCGTGCAGTACTGGAGTGCGTGGGCATCCACGACATCCTCTCCAAGTCGCTCGGATCTTCCAACGCCATCAACATCGTGCACGCGACCGTTGACGCGCTGAAGCGCCTCGAAGAGCCGGCAGCAGTGGCAGCACGCCGCGGCCTCCCGCTCGACGAGATCGCTCCGCCGGCAATGGTGAAGGCGCTCCTGAACCAGAAGGCAGGTGTCTGAGTCATGGCTAAGAACGTGCTTGTCTCTGACGCAAAGTTGGAGATCACTCAGATCAAGTCGTCCATTGGCGGCAAGCAGAACCAGCGCGACACCCTGCGGTCCCTCGGCCTGAAGCGGATCGGACACACCGTTGTCCGCACCGCCGACGCCGTGACCGTCGGAATGCTCAACACGGTTCCGCACCTGGTAAAGGTAGAGGAGGCGAAGTAAATGGCAGAGAAAAACACCGCCGAAAAGGCACAGGGCGCCGCTGCTGAGAAGCAGAACGCACTGAAGGTTCACCACCTGCGTCCCGCCCCGGGTGCCAAAACCGCCAAGACCCGTGTTGGTCGTGGCGAAGGTTCCAAGGGTAAGACCGCCGGTCGCGGTACCAAGGGTACGAAGGCCCGCTACCAGATCAAGGCTGGCTTTGCCGGCGGCCAGCTGCCGCTGCACATGCGCCTGCCGAAGCTGCGCGGCTTCAAGAACCCGTTCCGGGTTGAGTACCAGGTTGTAAACCTGGACAAGCTCAACGAGCTGTTCCCGGAAGGTGGCGCAGTCACCGTGGAGAACCTGGTCGAAAAGGGTGCCGTTCGCAAGAACCAGCCCGTCAAGGTGCTTGGCACCGGCGACATCACCGTCAAGGTTGACGTCACCGTCCACGCATTCTCGGCCAGCGCCGCAGAAAAGATTGCTGCAGCAGGCGGCAGCACCACCGCCCTCTAACGAGGCGGCGGGGCAGTTGCCCGTTGTGGAAACTCCCGGCACCAGGGGCTCGCGCCCCGGGTGCCGGGAGTTTTTTTTATTTTCTGCGGCCCTGCGATTGTCCGCAGGGCGCGAACACCCGTTAGACTCGGTTGTTGGGTTTATTTGACCTTTCTCACACGACTTTACTTATTACTCAGGAGGACGCTTGCTTAGCGCATTTGGCCGGGCCTTTCGCACGCCTGATCTGCGACGCAAGTTGTTGTTCACGCTGGGAATCATCACAATCTTCCGCTTGGGTGCCTTCATCCCCTCGCCTGGTGTGAACTACCAGAATGTCCAGCAATGCTTGCAGAACGGTCAGACCTCGGGCGGCATCTACCAGCTCGTCAACCTGTTCAGCGGCGGTGCATTGCTTCAGGTGTCCGTCTTCGCCCTGGGCATCATGCCGTACATCACGGCAAGCATCATCGTCCAGCTGCTGCGGGTGGTGATTCCCCGCTTCCAGGAGCTGTATGAGGAAGGCGCCGCCGGCCAGTCGAAGCTGACGCAGTACACGCGTTACCTCACGATCGCCCTGGGCCTGCTGAACGCCACGACCCTGGTGTCGCTGGCGCGTTCCGGCCAGCTGCTGCCGAACTGCCAGCTTCCGATCATCCCGGACGACAGCGTCGTCACCACGATCCTGATTATCATCACGCTGACGGCCGGCACCGGCCTCATCATGTGGATGGGTGAGCTCGTCACCGAAAAGGGTGTCGGCAACGGCATGTCGCTGCTCATCTTCACCTCGATCGTCTCGAGCTTCCCCGGTTCGCTGGGTGCCATCTGGACCTCGCAGGGCCCGGGCACGTTCTTTATGGTCCTGGTCATCGGGCTGCTGACTGTGGCCGCGGTGGTCTTCGTGGAGCAGTCCCAGCGCCGTATCCCGGTGCAGTACGCCAAGCGGATGATCGGCCGCCGCACCGTCGGCGGCACCAGCACGTACATCCCGATCAAGGTGAACATGGCCGGCGTCGTGCCAGTCATCTTCGCGTCCTCGATGCTGTACCTGCCGGGCCTGATCTCCCAGTTCAACCAGCCGGCTCCGGGCGAGCCGATTGCACCCTGGGTTGAGTGGATCAACAACAACCTGACCCGGGGTGACCACCCGATCTACATGGCGCTCTACTTCGCCATGATTGTGTTCTTCACTTACTTCTATGTTGCGATCACTTTCAACCCTGAAGAAGTTTCTGACAACATGAAGAAGTACGGCGGCTTCATTCCGGGTATCCGTGCCGGCAAGCCGACCGCGGACTACCTCCAGTATGTGCTTTCCAGGATCACCCTCCCGGGTGCCTTGTACCTTGGCTTTGTGGCACTGATCCCGCTGGTCGCACTGGTCTTGATCAACGCCAACCAGAACTTCCCGTTCGGTGGCACCTCGATCCTGATCATGGTCGGCGTAGGTTTGGAGACCGTCAAGCAGATTGATGCGCAGCTACAGCAGCGTCACTACGAAGGGCTTTTGCGATGACGAGAATGTTGATTATCGGACCTCCCGGCTCCGGCAAGGGAACGCAGGCGGAGCGCATTTCAGAGCGCCTCGGCGTTATTGCGATCTCCACGGGAGACATCTTCCGCGCCAACGTCAAGGGTGAGACGCCGCTTGGCATCGAAGCCAAGAAGTACATGGACGCGGGCGACTTCGTTCCGGACAGCGTGACCAACAAGATGGTCCGCGACCGCCTCAGCGAGGACGACGTCGAGAACGGCTTCCTGCTGGACGGCTACCCGCGCACCACCGCGCAGGTTGACTACCTCGACGGGATCCTCGCCGACGGCGACGAGAAGCTCGACGTCGTCCTGCAGCTCACGGCCGATGATGAGGAACTCGTCGCCCGCCTGCTGGGCCGGGCACTGGAAACCGGACGCACCGACGACAACGAAGCCGTCATCCGGCACCGGCTCGACCTGTACCACAGCCAGACGGAGGCTGTCGTCGCCAAATATGCCGACCGCGGCATCCTGACCCGGGTCGACGGCATCGGCGGCATCGACGAGGTCACCGACCGCGTTATGCAGGCCATCAAAGAGGCCCAGTCGGCCTGATCGGCCCACGAACTTCGAGGCCCCTCCCGAACGCCGGGAGGGGCCTCAGCCATTTGGCGGTCCGCCTCCCGGGGTGGCGCAGCCTGAACGAAAGGAAGTGGCGGATGGCATTCGGCCAGCCACGCATCGAATACAAGACCAACGCCCAGATGCGTTCCATGCACGCGGCCGGGCTCGTGCTCAGCCGCGCCCTTGACGCTGCCGTGGCGGCTGCCGCCCCGGGAAAGACCACCAAGGACCTTGACGCCGTGTTTGCCGCGGTCCTCAAGGACGCCGGCGCGACGTCGAACTTCCTCGGCTACCACGGCTTCCCCGCCACGGTCTGCACCTCGGTCAATGAGGAAGTGGTGCACGGCATCCCCGGCACCCGTGTCCTGCAGGACGGGGACATCCTCTCGATCGACGGCGGCGCCATCCTGGACGGCTGGCACTCCGACTCCGCCCGCACCGTGATCGTGGGCACCGCTGACCCCGAGGACCAGCGGCTCTCCGATGTCACCGAGGCCGCGATGTGGCACGGGATCGCCGCCCTGGCGACCGGCAAGTTCGTTGGCGACGTCGGCAACGCCGTGGACGATTACGTCTCCTCCGTGCCCGGCAAGCCCCTGGGCATCCTCGAGGACTATGTGGGCCACGGGATTGGCTCCGAGATGCACATGGCCCCGGATGTCCCGAACTACCGCACCAACCACCGCGGACCCAAGATCCGTCCGGGCCTGTGCCTGGCGATCGAACCGATGCTGGTACGCGGAAGCATCGAAACCGCCGTGCTGGACGATGACTGGACGGTCGTGACAACCGACGGCAAGCGCTCCTGCCAGTGGGAGCACTCCGTGGCCGTCCACGAGAAGGGCATCTGGGTCCTGTCCGCGCCCGACGGCGGGGCCGCGAAACTGGCCCCGCTCGGCGTCGTGCCCGTCCCGATCCCCTAAATCCCAGGCCTATAGTGACGCGCAGAACCGCGGGCGGTGCGCTAAACGGCCTGCGCCGCGCGTGAGCGCCTGTGACACGAAGAATCCCTGGCGATGCTGGAATACCAGCGTCGCCAGGGATTCGTCGTAGCGGGGAGAAGCCGGAGCCGCGTCAGCTCTTGAGCTTGGGCTTCACGTCCTTGTTGTAGATACCCTCCAGGGTGGCCTTGAGCGCCGTCATGGTGGCCTTGACGTCGCCCTGCTGGGTGAGGATGGCTGCGGCGGACTTCGCCATCTCCTGGTCCGCGCCCGGCAGGAACACGCGGGCGTTGTCCTGGACCCGGGTGACGGCAAGCTGGTCCATGGCGGTCTTGATCTGCGGGGTTGCGGCGAGCACGGCGGTCATGTCGGCCGAGGTGCGGGTGGGCATGTACCCGGTCGCTGCGGAGAACTGCGCGGTGTTTTCCGGTTCCGTCATGAACTTCAGGAAGGTGGCGGCCGCGAGCTGGACCTCCTTGCTGACCCCGCTGGGGATGCCCAGGCCGGCACCGCCGGTGGGGCACACCGGGCTTTCGTTCTTCGGACCTCCCGGCAGGTAGCCCACGCCCACGTTGAACGTCGCGGATTTCAGCACGCCCAGCAGCGAACCCGTGGAGGAGATCGTGGAGGAGGTGATGCCTGCGGCGAAGTCATCGGCAGCTTCCTTGGACGAGACCCCTGCCCACTTGTCCTTGAAGATGGAGTCCTGCGCCCACTGCAGTGCGGCGACGGACTCGGCGGAGTCGCAGTTGAAGGTCCACTCGTTGGACCAGCTGCCGCCCCAGCCCCACAGGTTGTTCTGTAGCGTCCAGCCGGCGTAGCCGGCCAGGGCGGGGTAGATGTAGGCGTACTGGGCGCCGGAGCTTGCCTTCAGCTTGGGCGCCCACTCGGCAAACTCCTGCCACGTCTTCGGGGCGCGGTCCGGCAGCCCGGCAGCCTTGAAGTGGTCCTTGTTGTAGTAGAACAGCGGGGTGGAGCGGCCGTAGGGGAGCGCCCACTGCTTGTCCTCGTACTGGTAATCGGCGATCAGGGACTTCTGGAAGTCATCCACCTTCACGTCCAGCTGCTTGATCAGGCTGTCGAGGGCGATGATGTTGCCGTTGGAGTAGTACCGGAACCAC
This sequence comes from Arthrobacter sp. U41, assembly GCF_001750145.1. Lineage (NCBI taxonomy): Bacteria > Bacillati > Actinomycetota > Actinomycetes > Micrococcales > Micrococcaceae > Arthrobacter > Arthrobacter sp. U41. The sequence continues at coordinate 159,847 of NZ_CP015732.1, read as the reverse complement.
CAGACATCGGAGAGGACCACGAGGCCAGGAAGGCCGGACTTCGCGGCCTGCGAGGTCTGGAACTTCTGGGCGATTTCCTCATAGTTGGCCCCGGCGGTGACCAGGTTGACCTTGATCTCGGGGAACTTGGCATGGAACTGCTCGATGATGGCCTTCTCCACGTCCTGGGACTTGCCCGGGTGGTTGGACCAAAAATCGATTGAGGCTGCGGGCTTTACCCCGCTGAAATCGATGTCGGCGGCGCTGGTGGCAGGCGTGGTGCCTCCGGTGGACGGGCCCCCGCAGGCAGCCAGTGCGGCGGCACCTGCCCCGGCGCCTGCCAGTCCCAGGAAATGCCGGCGGTCAAGATTCGATGCCATGGTGGATCCTCTCGATGATGCTGACTCGTTGATTGGTGATGATTGTGTAAAGGGGGGAGTGCGCCGGGGGCGGCGTCACCCGGTGACGCTGCCCTGGGTCAGGCCGGCCACGATGTAGCGCTGCAGCGCCGCGAAGACCAGCAGGATGGGCACGATCACGAGCACGGCCCCGGCCATCAGGATGCCCCAGCCGGAGCCGTTGCCCTCGGAGTTCTGCAGCAGCGTCAGGCCCACCGGCAGCGTCATCGTTTCGGGACGGTCCGTGATGATGAGCGGCCAGATGTAGTCATTCCATTCGCTCACGACGACGACGAGCGCCACCGTGGCGATCGAGGGCCCGGATACCGGTGCCACGATCTGCCAGAGGCGGCGCCAGTGACCGGCGCCGTCGATCTCGGCGGATTCCAGGATGGAAGCGGGAAGCGTCATGAAGTGCTGGCGCAGCAGGAAGGTGCCGAACGCCGTGCCCAGGCCCGGGAGGATGATGCCCCACAGGGTGTTCTTGCCGCCCATGCCCGCGATCAGGATGTAGTTGGGCAGGATGGACACCTGCGGCGGGACCATCAGGGCCACGAGGATCAGCACGAAGATGACGTTCTTGTAAGGGAACCGGACAAACACGAGGGCGTACGCGGTCAGGATGGCCAGCAGGACCTTGATGGTGGCGCCCACGCCGGTGACGATCAGGCTGTTCACGAAGAACTGAGCGAACGGCACCGTCGTCATGGCGATGTTGTAGTTCTCGAAGTTCAGGCTTTTGGGCAGGATCTGCAGGTCCATCGTGATGATTTCACCGGGCAGCTTGAATGAGCTCAGCACCATCCACAACAGGGGCAGGAACACCACAAGGGTGGCCAGGATCAGCGGAAGGTAGCCGCCGGCAACCGTCTGGGCCAGGTTTGCCCGGGAGAACGGCTTGTGGCGCTGCAGCGGAATCTCGGGGCCTGCGGCCGGACCGGAAGCAGGGCCGGCGTTGTCCGCGGGGTCCGGGCTGACGGGCGACAATGTGCTCACGAGTAGTGCACCTTCCGTTCGACGAACCGCAGCTGCAGCACGGTAATGATGAGCAGGATGGCGAACAGAATCACCGAAATGGCGGCCGAGTAGCCTGCCCGGTTGAAGGCCCCAAACGCCTGGAGATAGGCCTCGTAGATCAGCGTGCTGGTGCCGTTGCCCAGCGGGGTCATGATCCGGATCAGGTCGAAGGCCTGCAGCGAGCTCAGCATGGTGGTGATGAGCAGGAAGAACGTGGTGGGGGAGAGCAACGGCAGGGACATGCTCAGGAAGCGCCGGAAGCCGTTGGCGCCGTCCAGCGACGCTGCCTCCATGACATCCTGAGGCAGCGACTGCAACCCGGCCAGATAGACGACGGCGCAGTAGCCCAGGTTCTTCCAGACGTAGACGATGATGACCATGACCAGGGACAGCTGCGGATCGTTGATCCACTGCGGACTCTGCTGGCCGATACCGCGCAGCAGCCAGGACAGGACGCCGTAGCCCGGATCGAAGATGAACAGCCAGACGAGCCCGACGCCGACCCCGCTCAGGACGTACGGGGCGAAGACGGCGGAGCGTGCGAAGGTCGTGCCGCGGATCCTGGAGTTCAGCGCGAGGGCCACCAGCAGGCCCAGCAGCATCGAGCCGCCCACCGTGACCAAGGTGAAAACGGCCGTGGTGCCCAGGACCTTGGAGGCGTCCGCACTCGTGAAGAAGGTGACGTAGTTGTCGAGGCCCACCACCGTGGCCGAGGCCGAGCCCAGGGTCCAGTCCAGGGTGGAGTAATAGATGTTGTTGAAGAGCGGGAGGTAGGTGAAGACCGCAATCAGCAAAAGGTTGGGCAGGGCCAGCGCCAGGAAGACAAAGAAATCCCGGCGGGTTCTGGCGGACCAGCGGGCGCGCGGCGTCGGGGCCGGTTTGGCCTCGACGGTGGCGCGGGGCCGGTCGGTCAATTGTCGCGTCATTCGGGTCGCTAACGGTTCCAGGGCCTGCCAGCGGCAGGCGGGTGGGCGGGATACCTTGCTATCACTTCACCACATGGTTGGTGGGCGGAACCCCCGCACAAGACCCCAGAAGAGCATTGTTGTCCAAGGCTTCGTCGCCTATTAACGCTGTGTTGCCAGCAGTATTACACAGCGCCCGTCCGGAACACGGACATTCTCAAGGAATTCTTCAAATCGTTGGAGAGGCGATTGGGGCAGCGGCCATGCGCCGGAGCGCACAATAGAGCCATGACAGCGATAACTGACGTGCCGGGATTGAGAGTCGGCCACGCGGGCAGGACCGGCGACGGCTGGCTGAGCGGCGTGACGGTGGTGCTGCCTCCCATCGGGACGGTGGGCTCCGTCGATGTCCGGGGTGGCGGCCCCGGGACGCACGAGACCGACGCCCTCGACCCCACGACGCTGACCCGAACCGTCGACGCCGTCGTGCTCACCGGGGGAAGCGCCTTCGGCCTCGCCGCAGCCCACGGCGCCCAGCGCTGGTGCGAGGAGAACGGCAGGGGGTTCGCGGTTGCCGGCGGCGTGGTGCCCATCGTGCCGGCAGCGGCGATCTTCGACCTGGGCCGCGGCGGGGACTTCGCCGCCCGGCCGGACGCGGCCATGGGCTATGCGGCCACCGCGGACGCCGCCGTCCGCCCCATCACGCACGACGTCGAACGCGGCAACGTCGGCGCCGGCACCGGAGCCCTCATAGGCCGTGGCAAATACAAGGGCGGAGTAGGCACAGCCTCGATCACCCTGGAGAACGGGGTCGTGGTAGGGGCGCTGGCCGTCGTTAATGCGCTGGGACTTCCATTTGGCACGCCACCGGCTTCGGCCCCTGCGGCGGAAGCCGGGAACGGCTCGGTTGGCGCGGCAGCGCCGCCGTCGCCACCCACGCTGAACACCACCCTCGTCGTCGTCGCAACCAACGCCGTGCTGGACAAGGCCGAATGCAAGCGCACGGCGTCGGCCGCCCATGCCGGGCTGGCCCGTGCGCTGAATCCCAGCCACACCCTGGCGGACGGGGACACGGTGTTCTGCCTCGCCACCGGAGCCCTCGCGCTGGACCGCAGCAGCGAGACCGCCCGGCAGATGAGCCTCATCACCCTGCAAAGTGCGGCAGCCGACGTCGTGCGGCTGGCCATCCTCGACGGGATCACCTGCGCGGAGGCCGTGAGCACGCCGGCGGGCGAATTTGGTGCATACGGCGGCTGAGTGCGCTACGCTTACTGGATTTAACATTCGGCCCGCAATGGCGTAGTGTTGTCTGTTGGTTGTCTGCCCTGTTGTGCCCTTTTGGGGCCGGGAGGCATCAGCCAATCAATCAAAAACGTCCGCGGTGATTTTCGGTGCAAACCGAAGGGCTGCGGCAAACAACAGTTAGCGGAGGGTATGGCCAAGAAGGACGGGGTCATTGAGATCGAGGGCGTTGTGACTGAGGCGCTGCCCAACGCGATGTTTCGCGTTGAGCTCACCAACAAGCACGTCGTTCTGGCACACATCTCAGGAAAGATGCGCCAGCACTACATCAGGATTCTCCCTGAGGACCGGGTAGTGGTGGAGCTGAGCCCGTACGACCTGACACGTGGTCGTATCGTCTACCGCTACAAGTAAACACTGGGCGGCCAGAGCAATAGCCGAAGGCCGGTCCAGCTGACCACTGCAACACGCAAAGGAACGCCATGAAGGTCAAGCCGAGCGTCAAGCAGATCTGCGAAAAGTGCAAAGTGATCCGCCGTAATGGCCGGGTCATGGTGATCTGCGAGAACCCGCGCCACAAGCAGCGCCAGGGCTAATTTCCCCTTCGGGAAATCCTGGGTTGCTAACCCACGCAAGTAAATAAAAGGCAGCACAAGCTGATTTGGGACATATGGGCCCGTACAGCTAACCCCCGGTCGGAGGCTGGGGCCGCACGGATTGTGCGGGTGTACTGCCTACGACCTCCGGTTTATTCAAGGAGCACTGCCTCTATGGCTCGTCTCGCTGGCGTAGACATTCCCCGCGAAAAGCGGTTGGAAATTGCGCTTACTTACATCTACGGCGTGGGCAAGACCCGTGCACACGAAACCCTGGCTGCCACCGGCATCAGCGCGGACGTTCGGGTCAAGGACCTGTCCGACGCCGAGCTCGTCCAGCTGCGTGATTACATTGAGGGCAACTACAAGGTTGAGGGTGACCTTCGCCGCGAAGTAGCAGCAGATATCCGCCGCAAGGTTGAAATCGGCAGCTACGAAGGTATTCGCCACCGCAAGGGCCTGCCAGTGCGCGGACAGCGTACGAAGACGAACGCACGTACCCGCAAGGGTCCGAAGCGCACCGTTGCAGGCAAGAAGAAGACGCGCTAAACCGCTCGTCTTCCCCCCGATAACTTTCTGTAGGAGAAAAAATGCCCCCGAAGACTCGTGGCGCGGTTCGCAAGCCGCGTAAGAAGGACAAAAAGAACATCGCGCTTGGCCAGGCGCACATCAAGAGCACCTTTAACAACACCATCGTTTCCATCACGGATCCGAATGGCGCTGTCATCTCCTGGGCTTCATCCGGTGAGGTTGGCTTCAAGGGCTCACGTAAGTCCACCCCGTTCGCAGCCCAGATGGCCGCCGAAGCCGCCGCAAAGCGTGCGCAGGAGCACGGTATGCGCAAGGTTGACGTATTCGTCAAGGGCCCGGGTTCGGGACGCGAAACGGCTATCCGTTCGCTGCAGGCCGCTGGCCTTGAGGTTGGGTCCATCCAGGATGTAACCCCCAGCGCCCACAACGGCTGCCGTCCGCCGAAGCGCCGCCGCGTCTAAGGCTTTCCAACGCACCGTGCTTGCCCGGACCCTCACAGGTCCGGGCAAGCGCAGCCGCGTTAAGTCTTCAGACCGATCTTTCCACCACCTGTGTTGCGTCATATAGCGGATGCTCGCCGAAAGGAAACCTAAGTGCTCATTGCACAGCGCCCCACCCTCTCCGAAGAGGTCGTCTCCGATAACCGCTCCCGTTTCATCATTGAACCGCTGGAGCCCGGTTTCGGTTACACGCTCGGAAACTCACTCCGCCGTACCCTGCTCTCCTCCATCCCCGGTGCCTCTGTCACGAGCATCCGGATCGATGGCGTGCTGCACGAGTTCACCACGGTTCCGGGTGTCAAGGAAGATGTCACCGAGATCATCCTGAACATCAAGAACCTGTCGGTTTCCTCCGAGCACGATGAGCCGGTTGTTGCTTACCTGCGCAAGCAGGGCCCGGGAGTCGTCACCGCCGCGGACATCGCTCCGCCGGCCGGCGTCGAATTCCACAACCCGGATCTGCACATTGCCACGCTGAACTCGAAGGGCAAGTTCGAACTCGAACTGACCATCGAGCGCGGCCGCGGCTACGTTTCGGCAGCTCAGAACAAGTCCGGCGACTCCGAGATCGGCCGCATCCCGGTCGACTCGATCTACTCGCCGGTCCTGAAGGTTACTTTCCGCGTGGAAGCTACCCGTGTTGAGCAGCGCACTGACTTCGACAAGCTCATTGTCGACGTCGAGACCAAGCAGGCCATCGCCCCGCGCGATGCCGTTGCTTCGGCAGGTACCACCCTGGTGGAACTGTTCGGTCTGGCCCGCGAGCTGAACACCGCAGCTGAAGGTATCGAGATTGGCCCGTCGCCGACGGATGCTGCCCTGGCAGCAGACATGGCCCTGCCGATCGAGGATCTGGACCTCACCGTCCGTTCCTACAACTGCCTCAAGCGTGAGGGCATCCACACCGTGGGTGAACTCGTGGCCCGCTCCGAGGCCGACCTCATGGACATCCGTAACTTCGGTGCGAAGTCCATCGATGAGGTCAAGGCAAAGCTGGTTGAACTGGGCCTGTCCCTCAAGGACTCGCCTCCCGGTTTTGACCTCGCAGCACGCGCCGCAGCAATTGAAGAGGACGACGCCGCTTTCAGCGACGACGAGCTCTAACAAACAGATCTTGGCCTGCCGGCTGGATGCACCACGGTGTGCGCAGCCCAACGGCTTCCATATGAGGAGAAACTATTATGCCTACCCCCGCTAAGGGTCCGCGCCTCGGAGGCGGAGCAAGTCACGAGCGCCTTATGCTCGCGAACCTGTCCGCCGCACTGTTCGAGCACAAGCGGATCACCACCACGGTGACCAAGGCCAAGCGGCTGAAGCCGTACGCCGAGCGCCTGGTCACTTTCGCCAAGCGTGGCGACCTGGCTTCCCGCCGCCGTGTACTCGGCCTGATCAGCGACAAGGGCATCGTGCACGAGCTGTTCACCGACATTGCACAGGCAGTGGAGAACCGCAATGGCGGCTACACCCGCATCACCAAGATCGGCAACCGCAAGGGCGACAACGCTCCCATGGCTGTCATCGAACTGGTTCTCGAGCCGGTTTCCGCCAAGCAGGCAGTTGTAGCCGAGGCTACCTCCGCCGCAAAGCGCGATGCTGACAAGGCTGCTCCGGCCGCCGAGGAAGCTCCCGCCGAGGCCGAGGTTGTGGAGACCGAGGCTGCTGAGTCCAAGTACGCCGGCTCCAAGCCTGCTGTTGCCGGCGAAGCTGCTCCTGAGGGCTTCGCTGTCAAGGGCAACGAGGACTCCATGAAGTTCCACGTTCCGGGATCCCGCTGGTACGACAGCACGACTGCTGAGGTCTGGTTCGACTCCGCAGAGTCGGCAGCTGCTGCCGGCTTCGCCCCTGCCGGCGGCGACGCTGCGCAGGCTGGCGACGCCGAGTAGTCTGCCCTTTTCGGCAGTAGACTTGACGTTATGAACGACCAGAAACCCGCTGCCCCCGTTAGAGGGGGCGGCGGGTTTTTGCGTGTCCGGCTTGATCTTGCGTACGACGGCGGACCCTTCAGCGGGTGGGCCGTCCAGCCCGGGCGGCGTACCGTCCAAGGCACCCTGGAAGAGGCCATCGCGTTGCTCATCCGCAGGCCCATCAGGGTCACGGTCGCCGGGCGGACCGACGCAGGCGTGCACGCCCGCGGACAGGTGGTGCACGTCGACTTCAGCGAAACGGAGTGGCTGGGCCTCAACCGCGGCGTGGAGCTGGATCCCGCCGTCGCGCTGCTGCGGCGGCTTCGCGGCGCCCTGAGCCGGGGTCTCGGGGATCTGACCGGGGCCATCGAGGTCCACAAGGTCACCATCGCCCCCGAGGGCTTCGACGCGCGGTTCGCCGCGCTCTGGCGCCGGTACAGCTACCGGATCGCGGACGGACCTGCCCGCTGGGACCCGCTGGGCCGGACGGCCACGCTGTGGCATCAGGAACAGCTCGACGTCGGGCTCCTCAACGAAGGCGCCTCGCAGCTGCTGGGACTCCAGGATTTCCGGTCCTACTGCAAGCCGCGTGAGGGCGCTACGACCATCCGGGAGCTGCAGCGGTTCGAGTTTGCCCGCGGCGCCGACGGGGTTATCGTGGCCACGGTCCAGGCGGATGCGTTCTGCCACAACATGGTGCGATCGCTTGTGGGATCGGCGCTGTATGTGGGGGCCGGCATCGAGGAGCCCGGCTGGCTCTATCGGCGGCTGCTTGACCGCCAGCGTGATGCGAAGTCAGTGCTCGCCGCCCCGCACCCGCTGGTGCTGGAAGAAGTGGCCTACCCTTCGGCCTGCGGGATGCTGGCCAGGGCCGAGCTGACGCGCGCCACGCGCCAGTAGGGCGCCCAGGCGCGCCAGAACGCCCGACAGCCGCACCGCGCTAGAGGGCCGGCTCGGTGGGCAGCTCCACTGTGAAGGTGCTGCCGCAGCCAGGCAATGTGCGGCAGGAAATGGAGCCGCCGTGCCGTTCGATGATTGCCTTGGTGATGGACAGGCCCAGGCCCGCGCCGGGTATCGAGCCTTCGCGGGCCGCGGGGCTTCGGAAGAATCGGGTGAAGACCTGCTCGGCGTCGGCGGCTGTCATTCCCATTCCGTCATCCTCCACGTGCAAAAGCACCCGGCCCCCCGTCTTGCTGGCGGAGACGTGGACGGTGCCGCCGTCGGGTGAATACTTGATGGCATTGGAGAGCAGGTTGTCGACGGCCTGGCTGATCCGCAGGGGATCCACGTCGGCCCAGAGCGGGGCCGGAACGTCCATGGAGAGCGAGACCCGTGATGCCTGGGCGTGGGCCTGGGCCGAGCCGAGGCTGGCTTCGACAAGGGTGGCCAGGTCCGTCCGGCATGGGTGGACGTGCAGTGTTGAGTCGGCGGACACCATCAGGTCCGAGACCAGCGCCAGCAACCGTTCAGCGTTTCGTTGCGCGACTTCGATCCGGCGCACGGCAGCGGGGGAGAGTTCCGCCGATTCGCCGAGGACCAGGTCCAGGTTGCCAATGATCGACGTCAGCGGCGTGCGGAACTCGTGTGAGACGGTCGAGACGAGGTTTTCCTTGGCCGTCAGGGCATCGAGCGCCCCGGTTATCTCGTCGCTGAGCCGGCGTTCGCGGTCGCGGCTGTCCTCAAGGAGCGCATGGAGCTCGGCTTCCCGGCACCCGGTCAGCCGGGATAGGACCCGGTGCACCCGCCGCGGAAATCCCGCCAGGTAAGCCTCCGGGTCCCGGACCTGTTGCTGTCTACTCAATGAAGCCGTGCCCCTTCCTCGCTGCTTCCATTTAACAACTTTGGTCATGCCAGCTTGACACAGGATGAATATTTATGGCCATGACTGTGCCAAAACAGTTAATAGCGCGCTGACGTGGGTATTCTGACAATACTCGCGCACTAATTGAACGCGCGGAGTACCGACGCGGCCGCTATGGGGGTGGATGCCGCAGCATCAGATGTGAGGGGGGCCATGACTGACCTTGGAGTCGCAGTCGTCGTAGAGGATGACGAGGACATACGCCATCTCGTCGAAGCCGTGCTGAGCCAGGCGGGGTTTGACGTCCACGGCGCCTCAAGCGGGCGTGAGGGGGTCGAGGTGGTGCGGAGCCAGAAGGCCGACATCGTCACCCTGGACGTTGGCCTCCACGATATCGACGGCTTTGAAGTCCTGCGCCGGATCCGGCAGTTCAGCGACGCCTATGTGGTCATGCTGACCGCCAGGACGGATGAGCTGGACACCCTCACCGCATTGCATACCGGGGCGGACGATTTCATGACGAAACCTTTCCGCCCGCGTGAACTCCGCGCCCGTGTGGCGGCGATGATGCGCAGGCCCAGGCAGGACGCCGCCGATGGCGAGTCCCCAAAGTCGAAAGCTGCGGCATCGGCGGCTCTGGTGCTGCCCCAGGACTCGGCGTTTCGGCACAACGGCCTGGTGCTGAACCCGCACACCCGGTCAGTCACCCTGGATGGCGTCCCAGCCAGCCTGACCCGCAGCGAATTCGATCTTCTGCACGCCCTGCTCAAGGGGGCCGGTGCGGTCCGGTCGAAGGTCGATCTGGTCCGGGTGGTGCGCGGTGATCATTACGGTGCCAACGCGTATATCAGCGAGTCAGACGAGCGCGCTGTCGAAGTCCACATCGGCAATCTGCGGCGCAAGCTGCGGGAGGACCCGCTGCAGCCGCGATGGCTCCAGACGGTCCGCGGGGTGGGATACCGGCTCGCGCCGGCCTTGGACTAGCTGTCCCCGAAATTGAGCTGGAGTTCGTCCACTGTTTCGTTTCCACTCTCGGCAACTTCCTGCAGGAGGAACCGCGCGCGGTTGGCGTCGCGGACGCGGATGGCCTCCTCGAGTTCCCGGGCGAGCTCGGCCAGGCGGACCCCGCCAACCATCGCGGAGGATGTCTTTAGGCTCAGGACCGCGTCCAGTGCCGCGGCCTCGTCCCCGCTCTGAAGCGATGTCTCGAGCGATTGGTACCGCCGGTCCCACATGTTGGTGTAATCCCTTGCGAATCCCTCGGCCACGGCAGGGCTGTCCAGCTGTGATCCGAGATCCTGGAGGGCGGCGGGGTCCACGAGCGGGGGCGGGGTGTCTTGGGCCGCCGCTGGGGCCAGACCCGCACCGCAGGTGGAGGTTCCGGCGGAGGAGCCACTGTTTGCGTCGCCGTCGTCTGGAGCGCCTTGGAAGGACATGCGTCCACGGTACTGCCTGGTCCGGCGGATGCTCCCCACCCCGGCGTTTCCTGTGGTAAATCTGCGGCTTTCCGGGCGCATTCCTGAGTTCTGCCCCGAGGCTCCGCCGGACCGGCAGTCACCGTGCAGCTACTGGCCGCTGAACGTGTCGATCGCGTTGATGACGGCAGGGCCAAGGATGGCGATGAAGAGCACCGGGAAGATGAAAAAGAGCAGCGGGAACAGGATCATGACCGGGAGCTTCATGGCCTTTTCCTCGGCCCGCTGCCGCCGCTTGACCCGCATGACCTTGGCCTGGATCCGGAGTACCCGGCTGATGGCGATGCCGTAGGTATCCGCCTGGACAACAGCCTGGACAAAGCTGCGCAGTTCAGGGATGCTGGTCCGCTCCGCGAGAGCCAGGTAAGACTCGCGGCGGCTCCTGCCGACCTGCATGTCCTGCAGCGTCCGGACGAGTTCCTCGGCGAGCGGGCCCTTGCCGTTCTCCCCGGCGCGGGCCATGGCTCCTTCGAAGCCCAGGCCGGCCTCCACGGAGATGAGCATCTGGTCGAGGGTGTTGGCCAATTCCAGTTGCATGGCCGTCTGCCGCTCCTGCCCCTTGCTGTAGAGCATCAGATCGGGGATGAAGTACCCCAGCAGGACCACAAAAAGGCCCACCGCCTTGATAAGGGGCGTGGCACCCGTCGCGCTGATGTACCAACCCAGCAGTGCGCCGGCCAGCCCCAGCAGGGGCTTGGCCGCCAGCACGCGTCCGAGGGGAAGGGATGTGGGGCGGCCAGCCAGGGACAGCATCTTGTCGAGTTTGCGGACGTATCCGGCCGGGGTCAGGCGGTAACCGACCCGTTCCAGCAGCGAGCTCCTTTGAGCCTCTTCGAACTCAGCGGTCTCCGTGCCTGCTGCGAGCAGACCCCGGATGGCCTGGTGGGACTTCCTGTCGACGGAGAGCGCTGACCAGGCGAGATACCCGAGCGGCAGGGAGACCAGGAGCAAAGCGAGCAGTACCGAGGGGTCCATGGGTGCCTCAGAACTTCAGGTCGATGATTTTGCGCATCCACAGACCGCCGATGGTCATCATGACGAAGGACGCCCCAATCATGACCCAACCGAGCATGTGGGTGACCATGGCGTCCATATAGCCCGGATTGGCCACCATCAGCATCGCGACGATGCCGAACGGCATAGCCATCAGGATATAGGCGGAGAACTTTCCCTCGGCCGCCAGGGACTTGATCTGTCCCTTGATTTCACTGCGTTCGCGGATCGTTTCACCCACCTGGTCCAGGACTTCGGCGAGGTTGCCGCCCACTTCCCGGTTGATCTGGATGGCCTGGGCGATCCAGACAAAATCATCGCTGCGCATCCGGTCGGCTGTGTCGGTGAGGGAGGACTGCAGGTCCCGGCCGAGGCTCGTTTCGGTGATGACCCGGCGCATCTCTTCCGCAGTGGGACTTTGCGATTCGGCCGCGGCCGCGTCAATCGCTCGCAGGATGCTGTGGCCTGCCCTCAGGCCGCCGGAGAGTAGCTGGAGTGTGTCACCGAGTTGCTGGTCAAACACGACACGGCGTTTGCCAGTGAGGTAGACGATCACGAGGTGCCCCGCGAACGGTGCCAATAGGACGAACATGATTGCCAGCAACGGGCCCGCCACGACGAAGCCTGCCAACGCGCCGACGAAGGCGCCGGCCAGGACCAGCACAAAGAAGTCGGACTGGCCCATCCGCAGACCTGCGTTTTCGAGTGCCTCCCTGCTGAAGAGCTGCACTTTTCGCTGTGCGAAGTATCCGTCGACGAGGTTGACCGCCGAGCCGGCGAACCGGGTCAGCTGCGAGTCCGGTTGGTTCTGGACGGGCTGGCGCCGGTCCATCGGCACCCGTGCCCTCCGCGGAGCGAGCACTACGAGACCGAGGAGGAACAGGGCAGCCGAGAACAGGCCAACGCCAATGGGCAGCATCGTCACGGCTGGTTCAACTGCCTTCCGGCTGGCGCCAACGGAGCGGCGAACACGCTGGGTGAGACGTGGATGCCAAAATCCTCGAAGCGGTCGATGAACCGGGGGCGGATGCCGGTCGGGACCGGTTTGCCCAGGAACCGGCCGTGGGCGTCCACGCCGGCGGAGTAGTCGAAGACGAAGGCGTCCTGCAGGGTGACGATGTCCCCTTCCATGCCCTGCACCTCCGTTACGTGGGTGATGCGGCGGGTGCCGTCGCGCAGTCGGGAGATCTGAATGATCAGGTTGACGGCGGAGGCGATCTGCTCGCGGATGGCGCGGAGCGGCAGGTCCATTCCGGCCATCAGGACCAGGGTCTCCAGGCGGGCGACGGCGTCCCGGGGCGAGTTTGAGTGCACCGTGGACAGTGAGCCGTCATGGCCGGTGTTCATGGCCTGGAGCATGTCCAGCGACTCCCCGCCACGAACCTCACCAACCACTATCCGGTCCGGGCGCATACGAAGGGAGTTCCGCAGGAGCTCACGGATGGTGACCTCGCCTTTGCCTTCGGTATTCGGCGGGCGGCTTTCCAGCCGTACGACGTGGCGCTGCTGGATTTGGAGTTCGACGGCGTCCTCGATCGTCACGATGCGCTCGTCGTGGGGCAGGAACGATGAAAGAACGTTCAACAGGGTGGTCTTGCCGGTGCCGGTGCCGCCCGAGACGATGATATTGAGCTTTGCCTTCACACAGGCGTTGAGGAGCTCCGCCATCTCAGGGGTCAGGGTGCCGAACTCGATGAGATTTTGGACCGTGAGGGGTACTTTGCTGAATTTTCGGATTGTCAGGGAGGAGCCGCCCACCGCAAGCGGCGGTATGACGGCGTTTACGCGGGAGCCGTCCTCGAGGCGTGCATCCACCAGCGGGGATGACTCATCGATGCGGCGTCCCACCTTCGAGACAATGCGCTCGATCACCTTGCGTAGGTGCTCTTCGGAACTGAACCGGGATTCGGTGAGCGTGAGCTTGCCGTGACGCTCAACGTAGATCTGGTCCATGCCGTTGACCATGATTTCAGTAACTGCGGAATCATCGAGCAGGCGCTGCAACGGTCCGTACCCCAGCACATCGTCCGCCACGTCCTGGACCAGCCGGAGCCGTTCCTCTCCGGACAGCGGGACCTGTTCGGCGTCGATGATGCGGGTGAGTTCCTCCCGTGCCGAGGAGCGCAGATCGTCTTCCTTGACGGCGGAATCACTAAAGCGCGCGCCCATCCGCTCGAACAGGGCGGTGGCGGCGCGTTGTTTGAGGGCAGCGAAGACATCCACAGGCTGCTGGCCAAAAGACCGGGGCCCATCAGTTTGCTCTTCGAAAGTGGGGGCTGCGATTGGCGTGCGCGGCCTTTCGACAGCGGGAGCCTTGAGCCTTTGGGGAGGCGCGGCGCGGGCGGCTGGAGCGGGCTCGGGAGCGGGCCTGGGCGCGGCAGCGGACCCGCCCTCAGCGGCGGCGAGACGGTCAGAGAGCTTCACTGGACCACAACCCTGCGGTGCAGTTTCTTTTTTGCCCTGGCCCGCCACGCAGGATCGAAGCGTTCAACCAGCTGCCGCAGTCCTTTGACGGCCGGATCCTTGCGACCCTCCTGGAGCACCGGTATGCCCCGGTTCGTGGACAACGCCACAGCCTTGGATCGCGGAATGCTCACGTCAACGGGCGCACCGATGGTGGCTTCGACATCCTGAACGGCGAGTCCGGATGCGGAATCGGCCAGATTCAGCACAACATGGCGCGTCTCCGGCTGGAGGTCCAGGCGCCGAAGGATTTCGAGGCCGGACCTCAGCCCGCGGATGCTGGGAACATCCATGGCAGTGACCCAGACAATGTCGGTGCACTGCTCCATGGCAGCCAAGCCCACCTCCGGTAACCCCGGGGCCGTGTCCACGATGACGTACTGGAACTGTTGCGCGAGCTGCCCGAGCAGGCGCGTCACCTGTTCAGGTGTGATGTTGTCCGCTTCTTCGGGGCTTCTGGGCGCGCAGAGCGCATAGATATTGCCGGGGTGCACGGTCAGGAACGCCTTCAGGACCAGGGAATCGTTGCTCGCGGCGGGGGAGACTGCGTCGGTCACGGTGTGCTCCGGGTGGAGGTACAACCCGGAGGCGACGTCGCCGAACTGCAGGTCCAGATCCACGATCACAACGCTCATGGGGGCCACCTGTCCCAGCCCGATGGCGATGTTGGTGGCAATGGTGGTTTTGCCGACTCCGCCTTTAGGCGAAAAGACGCCGATCACCAGACCCTTCGGGGCGTCCGGGGGTTGAACGGCCGCAGACCTGTTCTTGCTGGCAAAGGACTGGCAGGCCCGTTCCAGCATGACCCGGATCTGGGCAGCATCGGCGTGAGGGCTGAGAATGTCCCGGATGCCGGCGCGCATGGCCAACAGCAGGAAATCGGGGTCCGGTTCGCCCACCAGGATGACGCTGAGCTCGGATAGCTGAACGTCAAAGATCGTGGCCAAGCGCAGGGCGTCGTCGACGGGCACATCCGGTCCAAGAATCAGGACCTCGGGACGCTGCTGGTCAAGCTTCGCGAACAACTCTTCGGGATCGGCAGGATTGACGAAGGCGAAGGTCTGCAGGCCCCCCGGCAGGCTTCCGGCCAGAGCCAGGCCTACCCGGGACTGGAAGTCTGCATTGGGCGTGATCAGGACAAAACGGCTCATTTGTAGACCTCCGGTTTCGTCATGATTCCAGGGCGGCCGCTGTCCGTTGCATTGAGCGGCTCCTTGCTGAGCCAGAGTGTGCCGAATTCGGAGCCGTAGACGATTCTGGTGGCGTCCACGTCGTTCACGGCGACCGTCAACAGCAGCGATCCGGTGGGCAGGGACGTATCCTCGACCGGGGCCGCCGAGCCGCTGTCGGTGGGTTCGGGAGAAGGGGCGGCGCTGGGAGCCCGCTGCACCGACGTCACCAGGACCTTGTGGAGGGTCAGCTGCGTCGTCTCTTTGTCCGGCTTGGCCTCGATGCCGCCATTTTTCAACGAGATGAAGATGCCGATGTGGTCCCCGGCCGTGAGCCGTCCGCCGACAACGCGCTGGGGGTCCAGCTGGAAGGAGATCTCCTGAAGCCCCTCCGGCACCTGCACGGATCCGCTGGACTGCAAGGCTTCCGGTGCGGTGAGTCGTTCCGCGACGAGTTGCTCACCCGGAAGCAGTTCGACGGCGGTGACCTTGCCGGCATGGCCGTCGAGGCTATGCAGCGCCGATGTGGCCACGGCAGTGCCTGGGAGTTTCTGGGCAGTCAGGAAAGGCAGGAGGCTTTCCACTGCGGTGCCGGCCGGTACGGGCTTCGCCACCACAAGGACCTCCACAGGCTCCAGGGCCTTGACCGCACGCTCGTCCGCACCGCTGGCGTAAGACATCACGAGGATGGCTCCGACGAGGGCCAGGACCACGGCGGCGATCCCGGCCAATAAGCGTGACTTCAAAGACTGCTCCTGTGCTGGTTAACGAATCTGTGGTGCTGGGGAATCATTGTGTGAGCCGGACAATGGTGGCGCCGTTGGGGTCGACAGGCCCGAGACTGAAGCCGTGGGCCAGGGACACATACTTGATGAAGCCCCCAATAATGCCCCTGCAGTTGCCATCACACGCCACGGCCGCGGGGACATCGGGGGACGTGTTGTGGAACGCGGTGGGAAGGCTGTTTACACCGCTAAACTTCCAGCCCGCGACCTTGTATGCCGCAAACGAGGTCAGTCCGTAGACAGAGCCGGCACCCGTGCCTGTCACAGTGTTGAAGACCGGCAGCAGGACCACGACCTCCCGGCCCGCGGAGATGTCGTTCGCCCAGCTCTGCAGCGTGGCGTCGCAGGCGCCGGGCGAACTGTTGCCAGGATCGCTGCCGCCTTCGCTTACCGCGAGGTCGATCAGTCCGCCGCAGATGCCGGGATCATTGGGGAGCCAACCGAAGCCGCCCGCGACAGTGGCCCCGGAGGGTCCATAGTTGCAGCCGGGGTTGGCGCCGCTTCCGTGGTTCTGCAGCAACTGCAGGCCGCCATCGACATGTCCCTGGACCTGGCAGATCGAAAAGGCGAGGGGGAACGCCGTCGTCCCGGCAGCAGGGCTGCCCCATTGCGCTGTTGACGACGCATTCACTTCCGCGGCGCTGAAGCCCAGCGCGCGGGCAAAGAACAGCGAAACGTGGTTAGGCTCCCGTCCCGCCTCCTGGGCACCGGCTGTGACCGTGACAGTGCGTGCCGTCTTGTCCAGGAGAAGGGACTTTACATTGCTCATTCCATCGCCGGCGTTGTTGTTTGCGAGGTCTCGTGCCAGCGCGGAAGTGGCAGCGCAGTCGGCATCGTTGACATTGCGGGCGCATTTCTGGGCGGTGGCCAGGGCCGCAGCATCCGCGCCGTTGCGGAGCTGGGTCCGTTCGGCGTGGAGCATCCCGACATCGACGGCGAGGGCGGCGAACCCCAGCAGCGCTACCATAAGAACGGCGACCATGACGCTGATGGCTCCGCGCTCGCGGTCCCTGGGCGGGATAAGGCCAGCTAGCCGCCGCATAACATCACCCCTTGGCCCTCCAGCGGGAACGGCCCCGCGATGCGGGTTATGGTCGAGAGGGTGTAGGTGATCTTGAAGGTCACTTGCGCGCCCGCGGTGCAGTTCGCCGGGCTGATGGTGATGTTGGCTTCGCTCAGCGCGGGTTGCAGCCCTGCGGCCGCATTTTTGGCGGCGGTGCGGGCAGCGGTGGGGTTGTTGCCGATTGCCATGACCCGAACGCCTTCGCGGGCGGCACTTGAAAGAGAGATTTGCGTGTTGTAAGCGCGGCCGAATTCCACGATGCCGAGCAGCAGCATGATCAGGACCGGCGCCAGGAGCGCGAACTCAACGGCAACGGCACCGCGCTCCGAACGCTCACGCATGCGCGGGGACCTTTCATCGGATGGACGGTGGCCGATAGGCGGCGTGGTCGGGGCCACGAACGGAGATGCGGTGAAGGAATGACACCTTCACCGCAACAATTTTCCTGTGTTGGAATGAACCACTACTGCTAAAGTGCCAGCTGAGTTTTGACATTGGTGAACAGAGTTGTCAGCTGGCCACCAAGGGCCGTGACTGCGACGATGATGGCAACGGCAATGAGGGCAACCATAATGCCGTATTCCACAGCAGTTGCACCTTTCTCGTCGCGAAGGCGGTTCTTGGCAGCGAAGCCGAGAGTCTGAAGAGTTGCGATAAGGGAAAGCATGGAGGCTCCTGAGCGAGTTTGGCGGCTGGCCCTGCACCAGCACTGAGAGGAACTTAGCAAGCGCCGACACGCCGAAGAGTCGACTTGGTGGGATCCTGCGCCAAGACTTACCGAACTGCACGTTCCCTGCATTGCCCCTGCGGGAATCCTGCGCGTGACTTGCGGGCACGCGGCTATAGCTGCCGGGCACAAGGAGGACCCCCTCGGTTCTGGGGTCCGAGGGGGTCCGGCTTTGGAGGACCCCCTCGGTTCTGGGGACCGAGGGGGTCCGGCTTGTGGAGGACCCCCTCGTCTCTGGGCCGAGGGGGTCCGGTCATTGGGGCGCTGGGCTTAGCTGAAGGCAGCGATGATGTTGATGGCGGCAGGTCCGAGGAGGACAATGAACAGCACCGGAAAGATGAACAGGAGCAGCGGAAACAGCACTTTCACAGGCAGCTTCATTGCCTTTTCCTCGGCCCGTTGCCGGCGCTTAACGCGCGCTTGCTTAGCTTGAGTTCGGAGGACTTTCGCGATTCCGATGCCATACTTGTCGGCTTGAACAACGGCACGGACGAAGCTGCGTAGCTCCAGGACCGAGGAGCGGTCTGCCAAAGCCTGATACGCCTCTTGCCGGGGCCGACCCACCTGGATGTCCTGGAGGGTGCGCGTCAGCTCCTGCGCGAGTGGGCCCGTGCCGTTTTGGCCCGCCCTGGACATGGCTGTTTCAAAACCCAGCCCGGCCTCCACGGAAATCAGCATCTGATCCAGAGTATTTGGCAGTTCCAGCTCGATTTCCTCCTGGCGTTTGATCCCTTTGTTGTAGATCAAAAGATCGGGCAGGAAGTAAGAGAAAATGGTCAGGAAAACGCCGATACCAAGGTTTTTGGGCGATGGATCGCTGCTGAACAAGTAGAACCCAATGACCGCGCCCACCAACGCGAGCGTGGGCTTAGCCACCGTCAACTTCTCCAGCGGAATGGATTGAGGGCGGCCTGCGAGGGATAGCCAACGATCCAGCCTGGCCACGTAGCCCGCAGGGGTCAATCTCTTCGAGATATCCAGGAGGGCCGGCGGGCGGACAACGTTGACGCTGCCGTTCTGGCCCAGGCCTTGTCCAAGATTCGCTTGGACGGCTAGAAGAGCCTTCCGGTCGGCCGTCAGGAGCGCCCAAGCAAGATAAGAACACGGCAGGACAACTATGGCGATGATGAGCCAACCAATTGGAGTCATGATGGCCTTCCCTAGAACTTGATCTTAACGATGCGGCTCATCCAGAATCCGCCGACGGCAAACATGATGAGACTTGCGACGAGCATTGCGATTCCGATGGGCTCGGTGAAGAAGACGTCTGTGTACCCTGGGTTGATCATGCTGATAAAGATAGCGACCACAACCGGCATGGCCATCAGTATGTAGGCGGACATCTTGCCCTCGCCGCTTAGCGCCCGCACCTGTCCCTTGATTTCGCTACGTTCCCGTATGGTGCCAGCCACTTGCTCCAGGACTTCAGCCAGATCTCCGCCGACCTCGCGATTGATCTGGATAGCTTGACCGATCCACTGGAAATCTTCGCTGTCCATGCGCTGGGCCGCTTCATCAAGAGCCAGATTGGCATCCTTGCCGATACGGACTTCGTTGACGATTCGGCTCAGTTCCTCAGAAGTAGGGGAGTCGGCCTCTGTTGCCGCTGCTTCGATTGAACGCATGATGCTGTGCCCCACACGCAGGCCACCGATGAGCATTTGTATGGTGTCGGTGAGCTGTGCCTCGAACTTTCCGCGGCGTTTGTCTGTCATTAAGGATAGGCCGATTTTGGCTAAGAACGGACCTGCAACTGCCAATAAGATACCGATAGGGCCGTTCGTAAGGAGCGCACCAAGAATTCCCCCGACAAGTGACGAGACTGCGACCATGAGAGTGAAGGTCGCCGGATCTGTCTTCACACCCGCGTTGTAGAGAACCGTCCGGTTGTACGGACCGCCCGAGTCTCCCAGCACTCCGCCCATGGCAGCCACAGCTGTTTGAGAGACCTTACCCAGCGAGGACTGGTCCGGCTGCGAGTCTGGCCGTCTGCGCTCGATTGGTATACCGGAGTAGCGTGGTTTGAGCACTACGACAAACAGTATTATCACTGCACCGAGGCAGAGGACTGTGGCCACAATAAAGAGAATCGGGGAATCCATGTCCTATCGCCTCCCCAGAGGCGCCATCGTCGGCCCGAAGACCGCCGGTGATACCGAAATACCGAGCTCAGCGAAACGATCCAAGAATCGGGGCCGAATACCCGTAGCAATGGGCTTGCCCAGAAAGCGCCCCTGCTCGTCCATCCCGGCGGCGTAATCGAAGACAAAGGCATCTTGGAGCGTGACTATGTCTCCTTCCATGCCCTGCACCTCGGTTACGTGCGTCACACGCCTGGTTCCGTCACGGAGGCGTGTCACCTGAACCAACAAGTCCACAGCGGACGACACCTGTTCGCGGATGGCACGGAGCGGCAGATCCATTCCGGCCATGAGTACCAGGGTTTCCAGGCGGGCGATTGCGTCACGCGGCGAATTGGCGTGCACGGTGGACAATGAGCCATCGTGACCGGTGTTCATTGCCTGGAGCATGTCCAGTGACTCGCCACCACGAACTTCGCCGACGATAATGCGGTCGGGGCGCATACGCAGCGAGTTACGCACGAGCTCGCGAATGCCCACGGCCCCTTTGCCCTCAATATTGGGTGGCCGGCTTTCCAATCGCACAACGTGTTCCTGTTGCAGTTGCAGCTCCACTGCGTCTTCGATGGTGACTATCCGGTCCTCTTCCGGGATGAACGAGGACAGGACGTTGAGCAGGGTTGTTTTTCCTGTGCCAGTACCACCGGAGACGATAATATTCAGCCGTGCCCGGACGCACGCGCTCAGCAGTTCGGCCATCTCAGGTGTAATCGAGCCCCACTCAATGAGGTTCTGCACGGTCAACGGCACTTGACTAAACTTGCGAATGGTCAGAGAAGGGCCGTTGACGGCCAGTGGAGGAATGATGGCGTTGACTCGGGACCCATCTTCCAGCCGTGCATCCACCAATGGCGAGGATTCATCGATCCGGCGGCCTACGCGGGACACGATCCGCTCGATGACTTTCCGCAAGTGGTCATCAGAACTGAACTGCGCTCCGGTCAATGAGAGATGGCCGTGGCGTTCCACATAGATCTGGTCGAAACGATTGACCATAATCTCCGTGACAGACGGATCCTCAAGCAACCGCTGAAGCGGCCCATAGCCCATCACTTCGTCGGCAATCTCTCTGATGAGGCGCCGACGTTCTTCGGGCGAGAGCGGTACTTGTTCCTGGTCGATGACCACGGACAACTCTTCAATGGCACTGGCCCGCAGCTCCTCCTCTGAGGATGAAGTATCACCAAATCGTGTGCCCATACGTTCGAATAATGCCAAGGCCGCGCGCTGCTTCAAGCCAGCCAATGCGTCCACAACCGGCTGCACGGGCGCCCCCCCGAGAGAACTTGATGAAGCCGGTACCGGGCGCATAGTTTGGCCAATGGTGGCTACCTTGGCTTCCAAGGCCTGGCCCTCCCGTTCGCTGTCGGCGAGAGAAGGCGTCTGAGGATCGACCTCAGCCTGTGTGCGGGAAAGCCGGGCTGACAGTTTCATGACACCACTACCCTTCGGTGAAGCTTGTGGTGACCCGCAGCCACCCATTGGGGATCGAAGCGCTCAACGAGCTTCTTGAGTCCTTTGGAGGCAGGCTCCCTGGAGTTGTTTTGCAGCACGGGCACTCCCCGGTTTGTGGAGAAAGGCAGAGTTCGTGAACGGGGGATGACGGCGTCAATGGGGACGCCGATCGTGGCTTCGACATCCTGGACCGAGATGCCACTTTTCCGATCCGCGAAATTCAGGACTGTATGGCGTCCTTGTGGCAACAGCTGCAACTCTCGGAGGACCGCAAAACACTTGTGGAGGCCACGGATACTGGGAACGTCCATTCCGCAAACCCATACTCCGTCAGTTGCCTGCTCCAAGGTCGCCAAGACGTGCTCGCCCAGCCCTGGTGCCGTATCTACGACGACGTACTTGAACTCGCTTGCCAGCTGATTGATGAGGCGACCGACGTGCGCTGCCGTGATGTAATCCGACTCTGCGGGCGTGCGCGGTGCGCACAGTGCGTAGATTCCGGCGGGGTGGACAGTCAGATAAGCCTTGAGGACCATGGAGTCCTGGGCGGCGGCGCCGTGCACGGCATCGGAAATAGAATGCTCCGGCTCCAGCAACAACCCTGAGGCGACGTCACCAAACTGCAAATCCAAGTCCACAATAACTACGCTCATTGGGGCAACCTTGCCCAACCCGATGGCCAGGTTCGTAGCGACGGTGGTCTTCCCAACCCCACCTTTGGGAGACATAACCGCGATGACTCGCCCCCGCTCCTGACCGGATTCAGGGGCTGCCGACATCCCGCGGCGTCGGCTTGCGGATGCCAGGCATGACCGCTCCAACAGGACGCGGAGGTCGTTCACGCCAATTTCAGACGTCACCACGTCCCGTATGCCCGAATGCATGGCCCGCAGCACCAGTTCCGGGCTGGGTTCGGCGACCAACAGGAGGCTAACCTCTGGAAATTGGAGGTCGAAAACCGTCGCCAGCTTTAGTGCGTCATCGGGCGCGACGCCGGGTCCCAGGATGAGTACCTCGGGCGGAGCGCCGTTCAGCTGTTTGAAGACGTCATCAGGACCGCCCTTGAGGACATCGGGCGACAGCGTTTGCAGTTCGCCATGGAGAGCCCCCGAGATGGCCTGACGGACTCGGCCTTCGAAATCCCTTACCGCCGTGATTGCGACGAAGCGGCTCATCAGTACAGCCCTCCAAAGGTGGTGACCGGAGGATCGTTGTTAGTGGAGGTTGGGGTTTGCTTGGAAAGCCACAGGGTGCCAAATTCTGCGCCGAAGACGAGCTTTGCGGCGTCAGCGTCGGTCCTCGCTACCGTGACGAACGCAGATCCGTTGGGCATTTCGACCCCAGATTCAGATCCGGTCGAATTCTTAGTGTCTGCGGCTGCCTTCTGAACGGCTGTGACCAGGACGTCCTGGAACAGCAGGCCGGTGGACTGCTTCCAGCCTTTCACCTCAGGCGGCACGGTAGCATCCGCCGGCATGCCCTCTTCGGTTTTGAATGAGGAGTAGACAGTAACGATGTCTCCGGCTTCGATCCTGCCGCCGAGGAGACGTTCGGGCGCCAGGAGAAGCGTGACCTCTTCCAGCCCGTCGGGCACCGGCACAGTGCCTGGAACGAGTTCGCGGGGATCAACAAGCCGTGAGGCCAGGAGTTGTTCGCCTGGCTGCAGATCGACGGCCGTGACTGTGCCTTCCCTTTGACTGAGCGTCTCCAATGCCCCCTCGGGGACGGCAGTCTTGGGGATCGCTTCAGAGCGGACCCTCGTGCCCAAGTCTGACGTTTTGGTGCCCGCAGGGACTGACTCTTGAACAACCAAGACATTGACGGGCTCCAGCCCTGCCTGCGCGCGGGTGGCCGCGCCTTGCACGTAAACAAATAGTAAGATGGCTCCAACAACGGCCAATACCAAAGCCGCGATGCCTCCCAGTAGGCGTGACTTCACTGTGTTTCTCCTTAGTCAATAGAACAAGATGATGGAGCGGTGGGGCCGCTATCCGGTGAGCTCGACCTTGGATGCCCCAAAGTTTGGCGCCCCACCGGTGGCGATCCGGCCCTCCTCGAGAGTGACGAAGCGGGTAAAGAACCCTTGAAGACCACGGCACATTCCGGTGCAGGATGGAGCGCTGGTGTCGTCATGCGTTAGCTCCGGACCGCCCCCGAACTTGTACCCTGTGACCTGAAATGCTGCGAATCCGATAAGTGTGTACTGCGTTTTGTCGCCGCCGCCGCTGATAGCTGAACTGAAGAGTGGGATGAGGACCGGCTCGTTCAGTAGTCCCTTGAGAACGTCCTGACAGACCTTTTCCGCCCCTCCCGTTTTGGGAAATGAATTGCCGGGTTGGCCGTTGACCGTGCCATCGGCAGTGACGTCAGCGGAACAATCTGCGTTTGCTTCCAGCCACCCGAAGCCGCCAGGCGCGTATCCGTTCTGCGCTTCGCACCCTTCGTAATCCGGGGTTTTTTCGTCATACCGGAGCAACAAATGGGTCGCTATTGGATCGCCGGTAAAGTTACCCGTTGAATCCAACTCGGCCCGCTGGCTGGCTGTGAGGAAGTCTCGGAATACGCACTCACTCACCGTCCAGGGGAGTGTCGAACCGGAATCCGGAGGACCCCAGGAGGCTTCAGCAACGGCGTGAATCTCTGTGGTTTCGAATCCCATCAGCCTCGCGAAAAAGAGTGAGAAACTGTCAGCGTCGGAGCCGGCTGCGCGGGCGAAGGTTTCCACGCGAACAGTGGTCGCGGCTGGAAAGGTTACAGAGGTAACACCGCTGGCGGCGTCATTGCTGTTCGAGTTGGCAAGAAGATCCGCAGTTGCGTCGGTGTCGCCGCAAGTACCGCCTGCGCAGTCGCCTGCGATTGCCAGAGCGCCGGAATCTGCACCATTCTGCAGTTGAGCCTTTTCGGCATACATGGCTCCAACGTCGACAGCCAGTGCGGCAAAGCCCAAGAGTGCAACCAGTAATATTGCCACGAGGATGGTTGCCGCACCCCGCTCCGGCTCAGAATTCTCCCGAGCTAACCGGGGGTCAACTGGCAATTCCTCTATTAACCGCCGCATCTCATTACTCCCACTCCAGTTAAGGCCATCGGAAATATTCCCGGTCCACCAAAAAAGCCGGCGTCAAGAAACCCGGACAATGAGGGAAGCGTCACGTTTGTGGTAACGGTGACATTCGCTCCCGTTGCACAAGCAGATGCATCGTTGGCGACCCCGACACCCAGGCCAGCTAATGAAGGTGCCGCCGCAAGAGCAGCCCCAGTTACATCAAGGGACGCGTCGTCATAGTTAATGGCAGCATGGCGCGCACCTTCACGGGCGGCTTGTGTCAAAGACACTTGGACATTGAGAACGCGGCCAAACTCGACTGTTCCAATGACTAGCAATAGCAATAGCGGCAGGATCATTGCCATTTCTACGGCTACCGCGCCGCGCTCGTTATGTTTGGTATTCGACACCGATGCTCCCCGGTTCGCTCAGTTGATCCCAATTAATAGGTTTGGCGGCGGAAATAGCACTCCGCCGCCAAACGTTAGTCCGAGTCCGACTACAGCTGGGCGGTGACTCCGGCGAACATATCGCGGATTGTGGTACCAAGCGGGCCGACAGCAGCGATGACTATGACAGCGATGAGGGCGACCATGATGCCGTATTCCACCATCGTTGCGCCCTTTTCGTCGGAAGCCATCTTGTCCTTGACGCCGGCGACAAATGCGAGCATTGAAACCATGAGACCAGTCATTTTGAAGTTCCTTTTCCAGAGTTGTGAATGTGAAACGGAATTCCAGCAAATCCCCTGTTGCTAAACCCCCCGGAGTTCCGTTGGGACAACAGTGGCACGGCAATTAACGGCACGGCAATGAATCGGAATACCCGAGTTTTTGGGATGGAAACGCGTGCGCTACGTGCCATTCGCGGAGGCTGTACTCAGTTTTGTGTCAACTCTTGGGACGCACTACTTGTATTGATGCGTCCGCTTACTAACGAGGACAGAGATGCGGCAGTGGCTGGTGTTACGGAAGAAGCAGGATGATGGCCAGTCCGGCTGCGAGCATTGAGGGGCCGTAGGCCACCTCTTTTGGCTTGTTTTCGCGGTTTTTAAGCAGCAGGATCACCGAGGCGAGGCCGCCGGCGACGAAAGCCAGGGCTCCTCCGTAGAAGAGCTGCGACCAACCTAGGTAGCCTAAGTACAGTCCAAGTGGTGCCGCGAGCTTCACGTCGCCCATTCCGAGGCCATTTCGGCTTGTCAGGGCAAGAATTAAGTAAGAAATGAACAAGATCACGGACCCGGCGAGTCCGCGAATCAGGTCGCCGGCTGCCCCCTGTGCCAGCGAAGCGAACGTAAGCAGCGCCAGGCCAGCCCCCAGCAGGGGCCCAACAAGCCGGTTCGGCAGCAAATGGTGAACAATATCGATCCGCGCCAGCGGCACGGCGAAAATGCCAAGTAATACGTACGCGGGAAGTTCGGCGGAACTCCCGAAGCGCCATGCCAGCAGGGCCGAGAGGAAAAAGGTGACCGCCGCCGTCGTGATCTTCAGCCTGGTGGTGGCCTTGCCGGCCAGCTGGGGGAGGGTGCGCCGGACCAGAGTGTCGGCAATCAGTCCCAGGCACAGGCCGGCGAAGCCGACCCCGGCAATGAACAGCGGCGATGCGGAGCCAACGGCGGCGGTATCGAACACGTTTCCTCCAGGGATGCGGCAGGCCGGCGGCGGGCAGAATGCATCCGGACACCCCATTTTGACCCAGTGACACGTCGTCCGCTATTATTGGTAGTCGTTGTGCGTGTCCTTCTCGATGATGCGTGCCCGCTTGGAATCCGGTTGCAGGATAACTACCCAGCGTGCACATTCGAGACTTCAGGATTACTGGTTACATAGAGCCCTCACCTCTGTTCCGGTAGCGCATAGATAGTAGGTGCACCTTCGTGTGACGCCTAAAACAAGAACGCCAGAACAAGAACGAGGCAAACACCGTGCGTACGTACACCCCGAAGCCCGGCGATATCAACCGCCAGTGGCACGTCATTGACGCCACAGACGTTGTCCTTGGTCGTCTCGCGAGCCAGACCGCAATCCTGCTGCGCGGCAAGCACAAGGCAACCTTTGCGTCCCACATGGACATGGGCGACTTCGTCATCATCATCAACGCTGAAAAGGTTGCCCTCACCGGCGCCAAGCTGGAGCAGAAGCGCGCATACCGCCACTCCGGTTACCCGGGCGGCCTGACCTCCGTCACCTACGCGGAGCTGCTGGAGTCCAACCCGGTCCGCGCCGTGGAGAAGGCCATCAAGGGCATGCTCCCGAAGAACTCCCTCGCTGCACAGCAGCTGGGCAAGCTGAAGGTCTACAAGGGTGCCGAGCACCCCCACGCCGCCCAGCAGCCCAAGACTTACGAAATCACCCAGGTCGCCCAGTAGTCCTGGCCACCAACCAACTTTTTATCAAGGAGAATCGTGGCTCAGAACGAAGAACTGACCACCGAGGCCGTTGTGGCTGAGGAAAACCTGACCAGCTACACCTCGGAAAGCGGTCCTGCAGAAGCAGAAGCGCCCAAGAAGGAACGCCCGGCCCTCACGGTTGCCGGCGCGGCAGTTGGCCGTCGCAAGGAAGCCGTCGCGCGCGTTCGCATCGTGCCCGGCACCGGCAAGTGGATCATCAACGGCCGCGAGCTGGCCAACTACTTCCCGAACAAGCTGCACCAGCAGGACGTCAACGAGCCCTTCAAGATCCTCGATCTTGATGGCGCCTACGACGTTTTTGCCCGCATCCACGGTGGCGGCATCTCCGGCCAGGCCGGCGCCCTGCGCCTCGGCATCGCCCGTTCACTGAACGAGATTGACACCGAGAACAACCGCGCCACCCTGAAGAAGGCCGGCTACCTGCGCCGTGACGCCCGCGTCATCGAGCGCAAGAAGGCCGGTCTCAAGAAGGCCCGTAAGGCTCAGCAGTACTCGAAGCGCTAAACCCGCTTCCAAGCGCATCTGGCGCTTGCACGAAAGCCCGTTCCGCCCATTGTGGCGGGGCGGGCTTTCGCCGTTTAACCAGCGCAAACGCCGGCATCTGGCCGGCAACCCGGCGGCGCCGCGGGTCCGTCACGCGGTCCCGGGGCCGGACCCGGTCCCTTGATCGTCTAAACTTGACCCGATGTCTAGATTATTTGGAACAGATGGTGTCCGGGGTTTGGCGAACGGCCTGCTGACGGCCGAACTGGCGTTGCAGCTGGCCCAGGCCGCCGCCGTCGTGCTTGGCCATGACCGCAATACGAACGGAACACGGCCGCGCGCCGTGGTTGCCAGGGACCCCCGCGCCAGCGGCGAGTTCATTGCGGCTGCGGTGGAAGCGGGGCTCTCCAGCTCCGGAATCGACGTTTATGACGCCGGCGTGCTGCCCACCCCGGCCGCGGCCTACCTGGTGGCAGACCTGGACGCGGACTTCGGCGTGATGATCTCCGCCTCGCACAACCCCGCCCCGGACAACGGCATCAAGTTCTTTGCCCGCGGCGGCCAGAAGCTCCCGGACGATGTGGAAAACGCCATCGAGGAACAGCTCGGCAAGGAGCCGCGCCGCCCGGTCGGCGGCGAGGTCGGCCGGATCCAGCGCTTCTCCGACGCTGAGGACCGCTACATCGTGCATCTGCTCGGCACCCTCCCGCACCGCCTGGACGGTCTCAAGGTCGTGCTGGACTGCGCCCATGGCGCGGCCAGCGGCTGCTCCCCGCAGGTCTTCAAGGACGCGGGTGCAGACGTGATCCTCATCGGTGCCGAGCCGGACGGACTCAACATCAACGAAGGGGTTGGCTCCACCCACCTGGGGCCGCTGACGCAGGCAGTCCTGGCCCACGGCGCCGACCTGGGCATTGCCCACGACGGCGACGCTGACCGCTGCCTCGCAGTGGACCACGAAGGAAACGTCGTCGACGGCGACGAGATCATGGCCATCCTCGCCGTGGCACTGAAAGCCTCGGGCAAGCTCAAGGACAACGTCCTCGTGGCAACCGTGATGAGCAACCTCGGACTCAAGATCGCACTCCGAGAGGCCGGCATCAGCCTGCGCGAAACAGGCGTGGGCGACCGCTACGTCCTGGAAGGGATGCGCGAAGGCGGCTTCAACCTCGGCGGCGAGCAGTCCGGACACGTGATCTTCGCCGACCACGCCACCACCGGCGACGGCGTCCTCACCGGACTGCAGATCGCCGCCCAGGTCGCTCTCACGGGCCGTCCGCTGAAGGAACTGGCCACGGTGATGACCAAGCTCCCGCAGGTCCTGATCAACGTCAAGGGCGTGGACCGCACCCGGGTCAACGGTGACGCAGCCCTCGCCGCGGCCGTGGCCCTCGCCGAGGCCGAGCTTGGCGACACCGGCCGCGTCCTCCTGCGCCCCTCCGGAACCGAACCGGTGGTCCGCGTCATGGTCGAGGCGGCATCGCAGGAAACCGCCCAGGCCGTCGCGGAGCGCCTTGCGCAGGTGGTCCGGACCGAGCTGGCCCTGGAGCTTGTCGCGGACTAAGCCGCCACGAGGCCGGCGGGGGGCGCTTCAGCGGCAGCGGCGTCGCAATATGGCACTATCAGGTCATGGGTAGACTTTCCGGCACGCTAGCACTTGCCATCGACGCGTCACCTAGAAGCTGGTCTGATTTCGCTTCAAAGTATCCGCTGTTCATGAGGCTGGCGGTTGTCCTCATATGGCCCCTGGGTTTGCTTTTCGCGTTCATGTCCCTCAAAGCAGCCGTCATGAGTGAGGCATTGGGGCAAGACGCGCATGCTTATTGGCTCGCAGCCCAGGGCGAGCTTGTCTACGAGAGGGCTCCGGGCCAAAGAGACGCATACCTCTACTCACCCGCCTTCATTACGGTGCTGAGGCCCTTGGCCCTGCTCCCTTGGCAGCTCTTTCTAGCGATGTGGATCTGCCTCGAAGCAGTGGTCCTTTGCTGGCTCCTCAAGCCTCTGAAGCTCCGGTGGTCGGTCCCGACTTTCATGCTCTGCCTGCCAGAGCTCGTGGTGGGCAACATCTACATTTTGCTTGCCGCCGCGGCTGTTGTCGGCATGCAAAAGCCAGCCATTTGGTCCTTTCCCATCCTGACGAAGGTCACGGCCGGCGTCGGTCTTCTATGGTTCGCGGCGCGCGGCGAGTGGCGCCAACTCCAGCGTGGCGCCGCCGGTCTGGCGACAATTGTCTTTATTTCCTACGCCCTGGATCCTATGGGTTGGCAGGCTTGGCTGCAGTTTCTTCTCGAACATAGGGATGGCACACCGGACTCCCGCACAAGCTTCTTCCTGCGTTGCCTGCTGGCTGTAGCGCTGGTGGTGATTGGTGCCCGAAAGCAGTGGCCGTTGCTCATAGCTCCCGCTATGGTCCTGGCATCTCCGGTACTTGTAGGCACAATCCCGCTGACCCTGTTGGCCGCGGTCCCCAGGCTCACCGGGATGGCCTTAAAAGGAGCGGAAGATTCCTCCTAGGCCTCTTACAAGTAGGCCGGGGGGCTTCCAGGCCGAAGTGTTTTTCAAGCGTCTCGATGCCGCGGTCTTTCATGTCCGTCGCGGCCCGCACCCCGATGAAGCGCAAGTGCCAGGGCTCGTTGTTGTGGCCGGTGATCGGGTGCAACAGCCAGGGACAGCACACGACCAAGCCGAACTGGTGCGCGTTGCCTTTCGCCCACACCGCTGCCCGCTGCTTGGCGAAGCAGAGCTTGAAGCCGCACGCGCAGCGGCAATCGCCGATGTCGGTGGCCCGGCCGGTATGGGGTTCGGAGTGGCCGGAACGGGCGGAGGCGGTGTCCGCTAAGGATCTACGCAGTACTGCTTAAGCAAAGGAACGGCCCGCCTCTCGAGGCGGGCCGTTCGGTATTTAAGGACTGTCCGGTATTCAATGACCATCCGGGTTGCCGTGGACTAGTGCTGGCGCTGCTGCAAGGAGTCTCGGATTTCGGTCAGCAGCGCGATCTGCGGATCCTCGGCTGCTTCTTCCTTGACGCCCGGGTCGATGCCGAGGCGGCGGTTGCGCCGTTCGATCATGTGGTTCATGGGAACGACGACGACGAAGTAGATGGCGCCCGCGACGAGGAGGAAGTTGACGATCGCCGTCAGCAACACCCCGAACCTGATGTCATTGCCGTTCAGGGTGACGAGGGCGAAGCTGTCGAAGTTGGGCGAACCAACCACACCTGCGACAAACGGCATCAGCACGCTCTGGACCAGTGCCGTTACCACGGCGCCAAACGCGGCACCGATAACGACCGCGACGGCAAGGTCCACGACGTTGCCTTTGAGAATAAAGCTCTTGAATCCTGTCAACATGTCCCCAAGCTATCCCAGCCGCGTGAACACGCCGTGTCGCGGAGGTAATAAGCGCCGTGTTCTGTGTCGGGGTGAACGCCGATGTCCCGGGCACTCACGGGGGCTCCCAGGGCCTCCCAAGCCGTGCCGCTACAGGTAGGCCGGTGCCGCCTCGAGCCCGAAGTACTGCTCGAGGGTCGCGATGCCCCGGGAGTCCATCTCGCCCGCGGCCTCCACGCCCACGTAGCGCAGGTGCCAGGGCTCGTAATAGTAGCCGGTGATCTCATGGAACATCCACGGATAACGCACCACGAAACCGAAGAGGTGGGCATTGGCTTTCGCCCAGACCGCTGCCGGCTGATTGGCGAACGCCGGAGTGAAACTGTCCCGTCCGCTGCCGTCGCCGATGTCGAAGGACCAGCCCGTCTGGTGTTCCGAGTAGCCGGGCCGCGCTGAGGCGGTGTCCGCCGCGGCCTGGCCCTCCGACTGGACGTAGCGGTTGTACGTGGCGGCCTGGGTGTTGAAGGACCGGTAACCGCTCGCGAGGGTCATGACGACGCCGGCGGCTGCGGCCGCGGCGAACATCCGCTCCGCGGCGGCCGCCGTCGTGCTGTTGAGCAGCGCCGCCTCGCCGGAGGTGGCAAGGCGCACGCGTGGCTGCACCAGGTCGGCCGGCACGTAGTCGGCGGGGGAGAGCGGCCGGTGCTTGTTCACGACCACCCAGGGGCTCGCCGGGTCGGAGAGCGAGTGCGCGGGCGCGGCAGCGGAGGGTGCCGGGGGAACCGTCTCCGGCGCCGGCGCGGCGGGACTGTCCGGCGCGGGCTCAATGGACGGCGTGCCCCCTGCGGTGGCGGACGGCATCGCGCTGAGAGCCGCCGACACGGACGGGGAAGCCGAGGCCGACGACGTCGGCCGGGCGGCTTCGGGGACGCAGGCGCTCAGGGCTGCGAGCCCGGATCCAGCCAGCAGCAGGCGGCTGAATGCCCGCCTGCTGGAGGTTCCGGCGGCGGAGTCCGGCACCCCGGGAGACACAGCGGACGCGTCGTAGCACACCTGTGCTAGACCTTGCGCAGCAGCATACGGCGGATGGAATGGTCCGAGTCCTTGGTGAGGACCAGCTGCGCGCGGCCGCGGGTGGGGAGCACGTTTTCCTCAAGGTTCGGTTCGTTGATGCGCTTCCAGATCTCGCGTGCGGTCTCTTCCGCCTCGGCGTCCGAGAGCGTGGCGTAGCGGTGGAAGTACGACTCCGGCTGCGCGAACGCGGTGGTCCGCAGTTTGCGGAAGCGGTCCACGTACCACTCCTCTATATAGGACGTTTTGGCATCAACATAGATGGAAAAATCGAAGAAGTCACTCACGGCCAGGCCCTGCCGGCCGTCATGCCGGGGCCGGGCCGGCGCCAGGACGTTCAGCCCCTCAACGATCAGCACGTCGGGGCGGCGCACCACCACTTCCTTGCCGGGGACGATGTCGTAGGTCACGTGGGAATACCAGGGCGCCCGGACTTCCTCGGCGCCGCCCTTGACCTCGCTCACGAAGCGGAGCAGGGCACGCCGGTCGTAGGACTCGGGGAATCCCTTGCGCTCCAGGAGCTGCCGTCGCTTGAGTTCCGCCAGCGGGTACAGGAAGCCGTCGGTGGTGATCAGTTCAACATTGGGGGTGCCGGGCCAGCGGCGGAGCATCTCGCGGAGCACGCGGGCGATGGTCGACTTGCCCACGGCCACCGAACCGGCGACGCCGATCACGAACGGCGTGCGCTGGGTCTGCTCGCCGAGGAACGTGGTGGTGGCCGCGTGGAGCTGGCCTGCCGCCTCGACATACAGGTGCAGCAGCCGGGACAGCGGGAGGTAGACGTCGCGGACTTCCTTCAGATCAAGGGGATCGCCGAGGCCGCGGAGGCGCAGCACGTCCTCCCGGTTGAGGGGCTGTTCCATCTGGGCAGCGAGCCGGGACCAGGTCTGCCGGTCCAGCTCCACGAACGGGGAGGCGCCGTCGCCGTTCGCTTCATTGCGTTGCAAAGTCACCCTAGAGATTCTGCCCCCCGCCGGGCCGAGAGCGAAATGACGGGTCCCCGGGACGTGCCGCGCGGGCAGCGAACAGCGTCTTGCGGCCGTTCATCCTACGTCCGCTGTCCGGGAAACCCGCTAGGCTTGAGTCCATGTGTGGAATCGTTGGATATGTGGGCCACTCTGCTGGCCGAGTAAATACTGGACACAATGCCCTGGACGTTGTCCTTGAGGGACTGCGGCGCTTGGAATACCGGGGCTACGACTCGGCAGGCATCGCCGTGGTGGCTGACGGAACCATTTCGTCCCGCAAGAAGTCAGGCAAACTGAGCAACCTGATTGCCGAACTCGAGGCCAACCCGCTGCCGGAATCGCTGACCGGCATCGGTCACACCCGCTGGGCCACCCATGGCGGCCCGACGGACCAGAATGCACACCCGCATCTCGCCGATGAGGGCAAACTGGCCGTTATCCACAACGGCATCATCGAAAACTTTGCCGAACTCAAGCTCGAACTCGTGCGCAAGGGCGTGGTCTTCCACTCTGAGACTGACACCGAAGTGGCCGCCGCGCTCCTGGGTGACATCTACCGGAACCAGGTCCACGGCGGCTCGTCCCGGGGCGACCTCACCAAAGCCATGCAGCTTGCCTGCCAGCGCCTCGAAGGCGCCTTCACCCTGCTCGCCATCCACGCGGACCAGCCCGACATCGTGGTGGCGGCCCGCCGCAACTCCCCGCTCGTCGTCGGCCTCGGTGAGGGCGAGAACTTCCTCGGCTCCGACGTCTCCGGTTTCATCGACTACACCCGGCGCGCCGTCGAACTCGGCCAGGACCAGATCGTGACCATCACCGCTGACACCGTGGAAATCACGGACTTCTACGGCGCCCCGGCCGAAGGCAAGGAATACCACGTCAACTGGGACCCGGCCTCCGCCGAAAAGGGCGGTTTCCCGTCCTTTATGGAAAAGGAAATCCACGACCAGCCGGACGCCGTGCTGCAGACCCTGCTGGGCCGCTCGGACATCAACGGCAAACTGACCCTTGACGAACTCCGGATTGATCCGGAACTGCTCAAGAACGTCGACAAGATCATCGTCCTGGCCTGCGGCACGTCCGCCTACGCCGGACAGGTTGCCAAGTACGCGATCGAGCACTGGTGCCGGATCGCCACCGAGGTGGAGCTCTCGCACGAATTCCGATACCGCGACCCGATCGTCGACGAGAACACCCTGATCGTCTCGATCTCCCAGTCCGGGGAGACCATGGACACCCTGATGGCCGTCCGCTACGCCAAGGAACAGGGCGCCAAGACGGTCTCGATCTGCAACACCAACGGCTCCACGATCCCGCGCGAATCCGACGCCGTGCTCTACACCCACGCCGGCCCGGAAATCGCCGTCGCCTCCACCAAGGCCTTCCTGGCGCAGATCACCGCCGCCTACCTCCTGGGCCTCTACCTGGCCCAGCTGCGCGGCAACAAGTTCCAGGGCGAGATCAAGGACATCCTCGCGGACCTGAACAAGATCCCCGCCAAGATCCAGCGGATCCTCGACAACGAGGCGCAGATCAAGGAACTCGGCACGGCCATGGCGGACGCCAAGTCCGTGCTGTTCCTGGGCCGCCACGTCGGTTTCCCGGTGGCGATGGAGGGCGCGCTCAAGCTCAAGGAACTCGCCTACATCCATGCCGAGGGCTTCGCCGCCGGCGAGCTCAAGCACGGCCCGATTGCGCTGATCGAGGAGGGCCAGCCCGTCTTCGTGGTGGTCCCCTCGCCGCGGGGCAGGGACTCGCTGCACGCCAAGGTCGTCTCCAACATCCAGGAAGTCCGGGCGCGCGGCGCCAAGACGATCGTGATCGCGGAAGAGGGCGACGAGGCCGTCAAGGCCTACGCCGAGCACGTCTTCTACATCCCGGAGACCCCCCCGCTGCTGGCCCCGCTGCTCAGCACGGTCCCGCTGCAGATCTTTGCCCTTGCCCTGGCCTCGGCCAAGGGTTACGACGTCGACCAGCCTCGCAACCTGGCCAAGAGCGTGACCGTAGAATAACGCCATGATTGTTGGCATTGGCGTAGACGTCGTAGACATTGAACGGTTCGGCCGGCAGCTCGAGCGCACCCCCGGGCTGCGCGACCGGCTGTTCGTCCCCGCAGAGCGCGAACTGAACACGCGCTCCCTGGCTGCCCGGTTTGCCGCGAAGGAGGCCGTGGCCAAAGTCCTCGGCGCCCCGGCGGGCATGAACTGGCAGGACTGCTGGATCGGGCTGGACCAGAACGGGCCCACCGTCCAGGTCAAAGGCACGGTGCTGGCCGTCGCGGAATCGAAGGGCGTCAAACGCTGGCACCTCTCGATGAGCCACGACGGCGGCATCGCCACGGCGACGGTCATCGCCGAAGGCTGAGCATTACGAGCCTGTCCAGAGCCTGACTCCCACAGCGAATGCACCGCGAATGGACTGAAACCATGATCAGCGCCTACACCGGAACCCAGATACGAGAGGCTGAAAAGCGCTTCCTGGACGATGGTGCGGGCGCTGTTCTGATGCAGCGGGCCGCCTACGGGCTGGCCAACGCGGTGGTCCGCGAACTGCGGGCCGGCGGGAGGCGCCTCTACGGCGCCAGCGCCACGGTGCTCGCCGGCAAGGGCAACAACGGCGGTGACGGACTGTTCGCGGCGGCGATGCTGGCGCGCCGCGGCATGCGGACGACGGCGGTCCTCACCGCGGGCGGCGCCCACCCGGAAGGACTCGCGGCCTTTGAAAAGGCCGGCGGCCGGGTGCTCCGGCTGACTCCGGACAATGTGCCCGTTGCGGCGGCGGCCGCTGCCGGCTCCGACGTCGTCATTGACGCGGTCCTGGGGACCGGTGCGCAGGGCGGGCTCCGGGGACCGGCCGCGGAGCTGGTCGAGGCGCTCGGACGCTCCCGGCCCGGGCTGGTGGTGGCCTGCGACATTCCCAGCGGTGTGGACGCCGACACCGGAGAAGCCCACACCCCGGTGCTCCGGGCGGAGCTGACCGTGACTTTCGGGGCGGCCAAGGCCGGACTGCTGGCCGATCCCGGGGCTGACTTCACCGGCCGGGTACTGGTGATTCCGATTGGCATCGACGCTGCCCTGCCGGAGCCGGCCCTGCGCCGCTTCGAAGCGGAGGACCTGTCCGCCCTGCTGCCCCAGCCGGAGCGCCGCTCGCACAAGTACACCCGCGGCGTCCTGGGCGTCGTGGCCGGGTCGGCGCAATACCCTGGCGCCGCCGTGCTCGCCTGCCGCGGCGCCCTGGCGTCCGGCGTCGGGATGGTGCGCTACCTCGGCCCGCCCGACGTCGCGGACCTGGTCCGGAGGTCCTGCCCCGAAGTCGTCTGCGGCTCCGGCAGCGCCGCGGACACCCACGTCCAGGCCTGGCTCCTGGGCCCGGGCCTGGATGAAGCAGCCCACGAGCAGCTGGAGCGGGTCCGCGACGCCGCCGCCAGCGGGCTTCCCGTCGTGGCCGACGCCGGGGCGCTGCCCGCCCTGCCCCGGGCCCTGACCCCACGGTTCGTGCTGACACCGCACGCCGGGGAACTCGCCGCCTTGCTGGCGCGGTACGGGGAGGAACCCGGCCGCTCCGACGTGGAGCAGGTCACCCTCGCCGCGGCCCGGCGTGCCAGCGAACTGACCGGCGCCACCGTGCTGCTCAAGGGCGCCACAACACTCGTGGCCGCACCGTCAGGTGCCGTCTTCAGCCAGGCCGAGGCGTCACCCTGGCTGGCCACGGCCGGCAGCGGGGATGTCCTGGCCGGTGTGCTCGGATCCCTGCTGGCTCAACTGGCGGAAAACACCGGGGCCTTCACCTCCCGCGGCATCCCCGACGCGGACCGTTGGGCCGGCATCGCGGCGATTGCCGCCAGCGTCCACGGAAGGGCCGGGAGCCTCGCCTCCGCAGGTGCGCCGGTCACGGCGAGCGGCATAGCAGAGGCCGTCCCGGAGGCGCTGCGGAGAATGTAACGCCGACCGCACGAACCGTCCCGACAGGGATGATAACCCTACTTACAAGTAGTCTGTCTAGAGATTGTCCGCATATGCACGAGGAGAACACATGGAAGTCTGGCCCGGAACGGCATACCCGCTGGGAGCCACCTTTGACGGCACTGGCACCAACTTTGCCCTGTTCAGCGAACGTGCCGAACGGGTGGAGCTGTGCATCCTTGCCGATGACCTGAGCGAGACACGGATCGAGCTGACCGAGGTGGACGGCTACGTGTGGCACTGCTACCTGCCGCTCGTCCAGCCGGGGCAGAAGTACGGCTACCGGGTCCACGGCCCGTACGCGCCGGAGCACGGCGACCGCTTCAACGCGAACAAGCTGCTCCTTGACCCGTACGCCAAGGCCATCCAGGGCCAGATCGACTGGGACCCGGCGCTCTTCACCTACGAGTTCGGCGACCCCGACTCCCGCAACGACGCCGACTCGGCCCCGCACACCATGCACGGCGTGGTGATCAACCCGTTCTTCGAATGGGACGGTGACCGCCTGCTGCGCATCCCGTACCACGAATCGGTGATCTATGAGGCCCACGTCAAGGGCCTGACCGAGCTGCACCCGGAAATTCCCGAAGAGCAGCGCGGCACCTACGCCGGAGTGTCGCACCCGGCGGTTATTGACCACCTCAAGAAGCTCGGTGTCACCGCGATCGAGCTCATGCCGGTCCACCAGTTCGTCAACGACGGCACCCTCGAAGAGAAGGGCCTCAACAACTACTGGGGCTACAACACCATCGGCTTCTTCGCCCCGCAGAACACCTACAGCTCCTCCGGCGACGTCGGGCACCAGGTCCAGGAATTCAAGGCTATGGTCCGCGAGCTGCACAAGGCCGGCATCGAGGTGATCCTGGACGTGGTCTACAACCACACCGCGGAAGGCAACCACCTCGGCCCCACGCTCTCCTTCAAGGGCATCGACAACCAGGCCTACTACCGCCTCGTCGACGACGACCTGAAGCACTACATGGACTACACCGGCACCGGCAACTCGCTCAACGTCCGGCACCCGCACTCGCTCCAGCTGCTGATGGACTCGCTGCGCTACTGGGTCCTGGAAATGCACGTCGACGGCTTCCGCTTCGACCTCGCCTCCACCCTGGCCCGCGAGTTCTACGACGTCGACAAGCTCTCCACCTTCTTCGAACTCATCCAGCAGGACCCGGTGGTCTCCCAAGTCAAGCTGATCGCCGAGCCCTGGGACATCGGCCCCGGCGGCTACCAGGTGGGCAACTTCCCGCCGCAGTGGACCGAATGGAACGGAAAATACCGCGACACGGTCCGCGACTTCTGGCGCGGGGAGCCCTCCACGCTGGGCGAATTCGCGTCCCGCCTGACCGGCTCGGCGGACCTGTACGAAAGCTCGGCGCGGCGCCCGGTGGCCTCGATCAACTTCGTGACCGCCCACGACGGCTTCACCATGC
This sequence comes from Arthrobacter sp. U41, assembly GCF_001750145.1. NCBI lineage: Bacteria > Bacillati > Actinomycetota > Actinomycetes > Micrococcales > Micrococcaceae > Arthrobacter > Arthrobacter sp. U41. Next base: position 121,997 of record NZ_CP015732.1, on the reverse strand, counting down.
GCGACCTGGTGTCCTACAACGAGAAGCACAACGATGCCAACGGCGAGGGCAACAACGACGGCGAATCCCACAACCGGTCCTGGAACTGCGGCGAGGAAGGGGACACCGACAACGAACGCGTGCTGACTCTCCGCGCCCGGCAGCAGCGCAACTTCATCGCCACCCTGCTGCTCTCGCAGGGCGTCCCGATGCTGCTGCACGGTGACGAACTCGGCCGCACCCAGCAAGGCAACAACAACACCTACTGCCAGGACTCCGAGCTGAGCTGGATCCACTGGGAAGCCATGGACCAGCCGCTGGTGGAGTTCACCGCCGTGGTCAACAAGATCCGCCACGACCACCCGACGTTCCGGCGCAGCCGCTTCTTCGACGGCCGCCCGGTGCGCCGCGGCGAGGGCGAAAAACTGCCGGACATCGTCTGGCTGACACCGGACGGCACCGAAATGCTCCCGGAGGACTGGGACAGCGGCTTCGGCCGCACCATCGGCGTCTTCTACAACGGCCACGGCATCCAGGAACAGGACTCCCGCGGCCGCCGGATCACCGACGACAGCTTCCTGCTCGGTTTCAACGCCCACGACGAGGACGTGGACTTCACCCTGCCGGCGGAGGAGTACTCGCCGTTCTGGGACGTCCTGGTGGACACCTCGGACCAGGCCGACACCACGGAGCCGCTCAAGGCACGGTCGGTGCTGAAGCTCGCCGCCAAGTCCATGGTGGTGCTCCGCGCCCACTCGGGCCCCGAGGTTGAGGTGGATTACTCCGCGGCCGCGTCACTGGCCTCGATGGCCGAGCACGAGGACGCCCTCGAGGAGATGGCGGAGGCACAGGCCGACGCCGCCGCGACCAGCGCGGCGAAGGCTGCCGCCGAATGAGGACCCCCGTCTCCACCTACCGGCTCCAGGTCCGGCCCGGTTTCACCCTCCAGGACGCCGCCGACACGGTGCCGTACCTGAAGTCACTCGGCGTGGACTGGATCTACCTTTCGCCGATCCTGACCGCGGAGAAGGGCTCGGACCACGGCTATGACGTCACCGACCCCTCCGCGATCGACCCCGACCGTGGCGGCCCCAAGGGCCTGGTCGCCGCGTCACAGGCGGCGCGGGAAGCCGGGATGGGGGTGCTCGTCGACATCGTGCCGAACCATGTCGGCGTCGCAACCCCCGCCCAGAACCCGTGGTGGTGGTCCCTGCTCAAGGAGGGCCAGCAGTCCCGCTACGCCCCGGCGTTCGACGTCGACTGGGACTTCGGCGGCGGCCGGATCCGGATCCCCGTGCTGGGCTCGGACTCCGACGTCGACGCGCTGGAAATCAAGGACGGGGAGCTGCGGTACTACGACCACCGCTTCCCGCTCGCCGAGGGCAGCCACACCGAGGGCGATGACCCCCGGGCGGTCCACGACCGGCAGCACTACGAGCTGATCGGCTGGCGCCGGGCCGACAACGAGCTGAACTACCGCAGGTTCTTCGCCGTCAACAGCCTCGCCGGCATCCGGGTCGAACTCCCGGAGGTCTTCGATGAGGCCCACGCCGAGGTCATCCGCTGGTTCCGCGAAGGGCTGGTCGACGGTCTCCGGATCGACCACCCGGACGGACTGGCGGACCCGGAAGGTTACCTGCACCGGCTCCGCGAGGTCACGGGCGGCAGCTACCTGCTGATCGAGAAGATCCTCGAGCCGGGGGAGGTGCTTCCCGACAGTTTCGACTGCGACGGAACCACCGGCTACGACGCCCTCGCGGACGTGGACCGGCTCTTTGTCGACCCCGCAGGGCAGGAAGCCCTGGACGCCCTCGACGCCGAACTGCGCGGCGGCCGGCCCGCCGACTACGAGGAGATGATCCGGGGCACCAAGCGCCGGATCACGGACGGGATCCTGCACTCGGAGATGCTCCGGCTGGCGCGGCTGGTGCCGCCCGGCGCCGGCCTCCCGGTCGACGCGGCTGCCGACGCCCTCTCCGAGATCATCGCCGCCTTCCCGGTGTACCGCAGCTACCTGCCCGAGGGTGCCGACGTCCTGACGGAGGCGTGCGCACTAGCCGTCCGCCGCCGTCCCGAGCTGGCCGACGCCGTCGCGCTGCTGCTGCCGCTGCTGCTGGACGCCGGTCCGGAGGAAAGTGCCGAGCTGGGGCGCCGCTTCCAGCAGACCTCCGGCATGGTTATGGCCAAGGGGGTGGAAGACACCGCGTTCTTCCGTTACACCCGCTTGGGCACGTTGACGGAGGTCGGGGCCGATCCCACTGAATTCTCCGTGGCGCCGGAGGAATTCCACCACCGGATGGTCCGCCGGCAGGCCGAGCTCCCGCTCTCCATGACCACGCTGAGCACGCACGACACCAAACGCAGCGAAGACACCCGTGCCAGGATCTCGGTCCTCGCGGAGCTGTCCGGTGAATGGAAGGCCGTCCTGGCCCGGCTGCAGGAACTGGCGCCGCTGCCCGACGGGCCGCTGGCGAACCTGCTCTGGCAGTCCATTGCCGGTGTCTGGCCCGCGGACCGGGAACGCCTCCAGTACTACGCGATGAAGGCGGCCCGCGAGGCCGGCAACTCAACGGACTGGCTGGACCCGGACGAGGCCTTCGAGAAGCAGCTCTCCGCGGCCGTCGACGCGGTCTTCGACCATCCCAGGGTCCGGGCGGAGCTGGATTCCCTGGTGGAGCTTCTGGCGCCCTGCGGCGCCGTCAATTCCCTGGGCGCCAAGCTGGTGCAGCTGACCATGCCCGGGGTCCCGGATGTCTACCAGGGCACCGAGTTCTGGGACCGCTCGCTGACGGATCCGGACAACCGCCGCCCGTTCGACTACGGCGCGCGGCGCGCGGCCCTGGCAGCACTCGACGCCGGCGAACGCCCGGCGTCGTACACGGACGAAACCGCGAAGCTGCTGGTCACCTCGCGGGCGCTGCGGCTGCGCCGGGACCGCCCGGAGCTGTTCACCGGCTACCGTCCGGTTGCGGCAACCGGGCCGGCGGCCGGGCACCTGGTGTGCTTTGACCGCGGGACTGCCGCGGACGCCGGGGCGCTCACCCTCGCCACCCGGCTGCCCCGGGGACTGGAGCAGCAGGGCGGCTGGCGGGACACCGCCGTCGACCTTGCCGTGGACATGGCGGACGAGCTGACGGGGAACACCTTCCGCGCCGGCCCGGTGCCGCTGGCCGAGATCCTGCGCGACTACCCCGTGGCGCTGCTGGTGCCCACCTCCTGACCGCCCCGACTGACGAACCCATCCTGGGGAACGGAAGAATGCCATGACCTTGCCTGCACACGGAACCGAACGCTTTAACCTCTGGGCGCCCGACGCGCACACCATCACGCTGCTCGCGGACGGCCGGGAGTACCCGATGAGCCGGATCACCGGTCCCGGACCGGCCGGTGTTGTCGGCTCGGGGCCGGATGGCCTCGACCACAGCGGCGGCTGGTGGACCGCGCCGGACGCGCCCGCCGCCGGGGACGTGGACTATGGCTACCTGCTCGACGGGGACACCACACCGCTGCCGGACCCCCGGTCCCGGCGTCAGCCCGAGGGCGTGCATTCCCTGTCGCGGACCTTCGACGCCGGCAGCCATGAGTGGGCGGACGGGCAGTGGCAGGGCCGCGGACTGCAGGGAGCGGTGATCTACGAGCTGCACCTGGGGACCTTCACCCCCGAGGGCACGCTGGATGCGGCCATCGGGAAGCTCGATTACCTGGTGGAGCTCGGCATTGACTTTGTGGAGCTGCTGCCGGTGAACGGCTTCAACGGAACCCACAACTGGGGCTACGACGGGGTCCTCTGGTATGCGGTGCACGAGGGCTACGGCGGACCCGCCGCGTACCAGCGGTTCGTCGACGCCGCCCACGCCGCCGGGCTGGGCGTGATCCAGGACGTGGTCTACAACCACCTCGGACCCAGCGGGAACTACCTTGGCCGCTTCGGGCCGTACCTGAAATCGGGGGAGGGCAACACCTGGGGCGACTCGGTGAACCTCGACGGCCCCGGCTCCGACATCGTGCGCAGCTACATCCTGGAGAACGCCGCCATGTGGCTGCGGGACTACCACGTGGACGGGCTGCGGCTCGATGCCGTGCACGCCTTCAAGGACGAGCGGGCCATCCACCTGCTGGAGGAGTTCGGTGCGCTGGCGGACGATGTCTCCGCCGAGACCGGACGCCCCGCCACGATGATCGCCGAATCCGACCTCAACGATCCGCGGCTGCTCTACCCGCGGGAGGTCAACGGCTACGGCCTGGCCGGGCAGTGGAGCGACGATTTCCATCACGCCGTCCATGTCAACGTCAGTGGCGAGTCGACCGGCTACTACGAGGACTTCGGCTCCGTCGGCGCGCTGGCGAAGGTCCTGGTCGACGGCTTCTTCCACGACGGCAGCTACTCCAGCTTCCGCGGACGGCACCACGGCCGGCCCATCAACACGGCCCTGGTCCACCCGGCAGCCCTCGTGGTCTGCAGCCAGAACCACGACCAGATCGGCAACCGGGCCACGGGCGACCGGCTCTCCCAGACCCTGGGCTACGGGCAGCTGGCGCTCGCCGCCGTCGCGACCCTGACCTCGCCGTACACGGCGATGCTGTTTATGGGCGAGGAATACGGCGCCAGCACGCCGTGGCAGTTCTTCACCTCGCACCCGGAACCGGAACTCGGGAAGGCCACGGCCGAGGGCCGGATCAGGGAGTTCGAGCGGATGGGCTGGGACCCCGCCGTCGTGCCCGACCCGCAGGACCCGGAGACCTTCACCCGCTCCAGGCTCAACTGGGCCGAGGCCGTCGAGGGTGACCACGCCCGCCTGCTGGCGCTGTACCGGCAGCTGATCGCGCTGCGGCGCTCGACGCCGGAGCTCGCGGGCCTCGGGTTCGAGGACACCGCGGTGGCCTTCAGCGAGGCCGACCGCTGGCTCCGCCTGCGCCGGGGCAGCGTGGAGGTGGCGATGAACTTCTCCGCAGAACCGCGCAGGCTCGCCGTGGCCGGTGCCTCGATCGCGCTGGCCACCGACGGCGGCGTGCGTCTCGACGGCAGCCAGCTCGACCTGCCCGGCCACAGCGCCGCCATCATCTCGAAATAGGACAGGACAGTTCGTATGACATACGTTGCAGCAGAAACCCGTTATGACTCCATGCCGTACCGCCGCGTGGGCCGCAGCGGGCTGAAGCTCCCGGCCATTTCGCTGGGCCTGTGGCACAACTTCGGCGACGACAAGCCCTTCGAAACCCAGCGCGCCATCCTGCGCCGGGCCTTCGACCTTGGCGTCAACCACTTCGACCTGGCCAACAACTACGGCCCGCTTGCCGGCTCCGCCGAAACGAACTTCGGCCGGCACCTCAAAGACGACTTCGCCCCGTACCGGGACGAGCTCATCATCTCGACGAAGGCCGGCTACAACATGTGGCCGGGCCCGTTCGGCGAATGGGGCTCGCGCAAATACCTGCTCGCCAGCCTGGACCAGTCGCTGAACCGCATGGGCCTGGACTACGTGGACATCTTCTACAGCCACCGGCCCGACCCGGAAACGCCGATGGAAGAGACGATGGGCGCCCTGGACCAGGCCGTCCGCTCCGGGAAGGCCCTGTACGCCGGCATCTCCTCCTACACCCCGGAACAGACCCTCGAGGCCGCACGGATCCTGAAGGAGCTCGGCACCCCGCTGCTGATCCACCAGCCGAGCTACTCCATGCTGAACCGCTGGACCGAAAACGGCAGCCCCAACCTGTACGAGGCCCTGGACCAGGTTGGGGCGGGTTCGATCGCGTTCTCGCCGCTGGCGCAGGGCATGCTGACCGACCGGTACCTGAACGGGATCCCGGCCGGTTCACGCGCCGCGCAGGAGAAGTCGCTGGACGAAAACAGCATCACGGAGGACAAACTGGACCGGGTGCGGGGCCTGCACCGGATCGCCGAAGGCCGCGGGCAGAGCCTCGCGCAGATGGCCATCGCCTGGATCCTGCGCGAGCAGGGCAAGGGCTCCTCCGTGACCTCCGCGCTCGTCGGCGCGTCCAGCGTCCGGCAGCTCGAGGACACCCTGTCCGCGATCAACAACCTCGACTTCACCGCCGGGGAGCTGATGGCGATCGACGAGTTCGCCGTCGAGTCCGACATCAATCTGTGGGCCCAGAAGTAGCAGTCCGGGCCCGCAAGTAACAAAACGGCGCCGGCCGGCGGGAACAAGCAGCCCGCCGGCGTCGTTGACTAGAATGCTAAGGGCGCCGTACGGCGCCGTGCCCGTCTGCTGCCGCAGCGCTTCAGCGCGCGCCCGCGCCGGGCATGAAGTTTGTTCTCAAAGGAGTTCCGTGTCTTCACATCCGATTCGTGTCGCAATCGTCGGCGTAGGTAACTGTGCCACTTCGCTGGTCCAGGGCGTTGAGTACTACCGGGATGCCGACCCCAAGGCCACGATTCCGGGGCTCATGCATGTCGAGTTCGGCAAGTACCACGTCAACGACGTCGAGTTCGTTGCCGCGTTCGACGTCGACGCCAAGAAGGTGGGCCTGGATCTGTCCGACGCCATCCTGGCCAGCGAAAACAACACCATCAAGATCGCCGACGTCCCGCCCACCGGTGTCACCGTCCAGCGCGGTCCGACCCTTGACGGGCTCGGCAAGTACTACCTCGAGACCATCGAGCAGTCCACGGAGGAGCCGGTCGACGTCGTCCAGGCGCTCAAGGACGCCAAGGCCGACGTGATGGTCTGCTACCTGCCGGTCGGATCGCAGGAAGCGGCGGAGTTCTACGCCCAGTGCGCCATCGACGCCGGGGTGGGCTTCGTCAACGCCCTGCCGGTCTTCATCGCCGGCACCAAGGCCTGGGCGGACAAGTTCACCGCCGCCGGTGTCCCGATCGTGGGCGATGACATCAAGAGCCAGATCGGTGCCACCATCACGCACCGCGTCATGGCCAAACTGTTCGAGGACCGCGGCGTCACCCTGGACCGCACCTACCAGCTGAACGTCGGCGGCAACATGGACTTCAAGAACATGCTGGAACGCGACCGCCTCGAGTCCAAGAAGATCTCCAAGACCCAGGCCGTCACCTCCAACGTGGAGGCCGACATCGCGCCCCGCGATGTGCACATCGGCCCGTCGGACTACGTCCAGTGGCTCGACGACCGCAAGTGGGCCTTCGTCCGGCTTGAGGGCCGGAACTTCGGCGACGCCCCGGTGTCGCTGGAATACAAGCTGGAAGTCTGGGACTCGCCCAACTCCGCCGGCGTGATCATCGACGCCATCCGCGCCGCCAAGATCGGCCTGGACCGCGGCATCGGCGGCCCGCTGCTCTCCGCGTCGAGCTACTTCATGAAGTCCCCGCCGGAGCAGTTCAACGACGACCTCGCCCGTGACAAGGTCGAGGCCTTCATCCGCGGCGACCTGGAGCGCTAACCCCGCCCCACCAACCGGACGCTCCCGCAGCTGTGGTGTGTTCCAACCGGACGCTCCCGCAGCTGTGGTGCTTTCCAACACGACGCTCCCGCACCTTTGGTCCGGGAGCGTCGTGTGTCCGGGGTGCGTCGGTAAACGATCCCTCACGTACGGTTGGCGCCAGCCCGATCCCCCTCACGTTCGGCCGTTGTCGGCGGATCGGTCCCTCACGCTGGGCTGGCAAAGCCAGCAGCGGCGGACGGGCTGAGGTACGCACTGCGGAGGATTCGTTTGATCTTGGCGGTTGCGCTCGCGAAGCCGTCTGCAAGGTCGTTTTTTGTCAGGACGAGCACCGTCCATCCTGCTGCCTCGAAGGCCTTGTCACGGCGTCGGTCGCTGAAGATCTGGTCGGGGAGCAGGTGGTGCCCGCCGTCGTACTGGACAGCCAGCCGCCGGCGGCGATAGCCCAGGTCAGCCGTGGGGGAAACCGGGCTTTCCGGGTGCAGTTCGAGCTGCAGCTCCGGCTCCGGGAGACCGGCGTCGCACATAGCAAGGCGCAGCAACGTTTCCGGACCTGAGTCGGATCCCACTCGCATCAGGTCCAGGGCCGCCCGGGCGCGGACGATTCCCTGCAGGTTCGGGTGGCGACCCACCATCGAACGTAGCCCATCGACGGTCGCGAAGGGCTCGCTCCTGCCCTCCAAGCCGAACCGGGGAACCCTAACGAGCTCGTCGCCCATGCAGACCAGTTCGGACAGGTTCAACCGCCGTGCGAGGTCGAGCCACGTCCGGGGTCGCGTGCTGATCCGGATGCCGTCCGCCGTTTCGACTTCGTCCTCCCAAGCCAGGACCGTGTGGCCGACGATGCCCTTGCGCCGGACCTCTGGCAGCACCCGTGGCTTGCTCAGGTGCAGCTCCTCAGAATCCGAGAGCCACGGTGGCAAGAGCTGACATCGAAGCCTGGCGGCCGTGACGTGCGAGATCCAGGCCCCTGGTGACGCGGCGGACAGTGCGCGAGCCGCCGCCTCCAACTCGAAACTCCACTCCGCGGGCCGGTAGAGACCCCGGCTGACATGACTGACGTCGGACTGTCTGAGCCTGGCTCTCGGCACTCCCAAGGACTTGGCAGCGGCGACGGTGAATGGTGCCGCGCCGAGTTGACCCGGGAGCTCCCTTGGCGTTCTCATGCTGGCATTGTGAACCCATTTGAAGAACCCTGCAGGAGTTATCCACAGACGACCCGAACACCCGCGTCGTCCTGCTCAGAATTCAGGTGGCCGGGCGTAGTGGGACGGCGCCGGATCTGCGGGAGCGTTGGGTGGGACGGCGCCGGATGTGCGGGAGCGTTGGGTCGGACGACGCCGGATCTGCGGGAGCGTTGGGTGGGACGGCGCCGGATCTGAGGGAGGGTCTAGAAGAGGCCGACGGGGTTGCCTTCGGCGTCGACATCCATGCGCATCGCGGCCGGGACCTTGGGCAGTCCCGGCATGGTCATGACCGCGCCGGTGAGGGCCACGATGAACCCGGCGCCGGTCTTGGGGATGAGGTCTCGGACGTGCACGGTGTAACCCTTCGGGGCGCCGAGCTTGCTCGCATCGTCGCTGAAGGAATACTGGGTCTTCGCCATGCAGACCGGGAAGCCGGACCAGCCGTGCTTCTCGATCTCCGCGAGCCGCTTGAGCGCCGGGACGGAGAAGTCCACCCCGTCGGCGCCGTAGACCTCCTGCACGATCGTCCGGATTTTGTCCTCCACCGACATCTCCAGCGGGTACAGGTGACGGAAGGTGTGCGGCGCGTCGAGGGCCGCGGCGACCTTGGCGGCGAGTTCGTCGCCGCCGTCCCCGCCCCCGCCGCGGCCCCAGACATCGGCCACGGCAGCCGGGACGCCCTCCGCGTCGCACCATTCGAGCAGCCAGTCGAGCTCCTCCCGGGTGTCGGTGGCGAACTTGTTGATCGCCACGACCGGTGTGATGCCGAACTTCTCCACGTTGCGCACATGGCGCTGAAGATTGACGACGCCGGCAGCGAGCGCGTCCAGGTTGGGCTCCTTGAGCTGGTCCTTGGCGACGCCGCCGTGCATCTTCAGGGCCCGGACCGTCGCCACCAGCACGACGGCGGACGGGGCCACGTCGGCGACGCGGGACTTGATGTCCATGTATTTTTCCGCACCCAGATCGGCGCCGAAGCCGGCTTCGGTAACGACGATGTCCGCCAGGCTGCGCGCGGTCTGGGTGGCGATCAGGGAATTGCAGCCATGGGCGATGTTGGCGAACGGTCCGCCGTGGACCAGGGCCGGGGTCCCGGCGATGGTCTGGACCAGGTTCGGTTTGAGGGCGTCCTTGAGCAGCATGGTCAGGGCACCCTGGACGCCCAGCTCCGCCACCGTGACCGGCTGCCGGTCGTAGGTGTAGCCGAACGTGATCCGTCCGAGCCGTTCCCGCAGGTCGGCGAGGTCGGTGGCGAGGCAGAACACCGCCATGATCTCCGAGGCGACGGTGATGTCGAAGCCGTCCTGCCGCGGGATGCCCTGCGTCGGGCCGCCCAGGCCGATCACGACCTCGCGCAGCGACCGGTCGTTCATGTCCAGCACGCGCTTGAAGGTCATCCGGCGGGGGTCGATGTTCAGCTCGTTGCCCTGGTAGATGTGGTTGTCCACGAGGGCCATCAGGGCGTTGTTCGCCGAGGTGACGGCGTGGAAATCGCCGGTGAAGTGCAGGTTGATCTCGTCCATCGGCAGCACCTGGGAGTAGCCGCCGCCGGTGGCGCCGCCCTTCATGCCCAGGATCGGGCCGAGCGAAGGTTCGCGCAGCGCGATCATCACCTTGTGGCCGGCCCGGGCCAGGGAATCCGCCAGGCCCACCGTGGTGGTGGACTTGCCTTCGCCGGCGGGAGTGGGGGACATCGCGGAAACCAGCACCACCTTGCCGGGGGCCCGGGACACACCGCCGGCCTGTGCCGCGGCGAGCTTGGCCGGGTCGATCTTGGCCTTGTACCGGCCGTAGAACTCGAGGGCCTCGGCGTTGATCCCGGCCGCTGCGGCAATCTCCCCGATCGGCCGCATCGTGGCCCGCTGCGCGATCTCCAGATCACTCAACGCGGCTGCCCCCGAGGCACCGGCGGCGCCCGCGGAACCCGCCGCTGCTGTGGCGGGGGATCCGGGAATCGTGGTTTCAGACATCGTCGTCCTTTGGCTCGTGGCGTCGGTGGGTGTTCCGGCCAGTGGGTTCAGGCCGCTGTTAGCGGCCCAGGGGTCCGGCCGGGGGTGTGTGGCCCAGCGGAATGGTCAGGTTTCCAAAGTACTGGCTCAAGGCGGTGTGGTAGCTCTCCAGCGTGATCGCGGCGGTGCGTTGCCAGCCGAATTCCTGCGCGTGCAGGGAGGCAGCGCGGCCCATGTCCTCGCGGGTCGCTGGGTCGTCGTGCAGGGCTTCCAGGGCGTCGGCCCAGTCGGCGGGCTTGTGGCCCTCGATGAGCAAGCCGGTCCGTCCGTCGAAGATGGCTCGGGAGAGCCCGCCGACCTTGGTGGCGACCACAGGCGTTCCGCAGGCCTGCGCCTCGAGCGCCACGAGACCGAAGGACTCGCTGTATGACGGCATCACCACGACGTCGGCGGACCGGTACCAGCCGGCCAGCTTCGGTGCGCTGACCGGCGGATGGTGGGTGACGACGTCGTCCATTCCGGCGGCGCTGATCAGCGACTTCAGGTCGAAGTCCTTGGCCCCGCTGACCGCGCCGACGATGGTCAGCTGAAGGTCGATGTCCGGGCGCCGTGCCCGCAGCAGTGCGGCGGCCTTCACCAGGATCTGCGGGCCCTTGAGGCGCTGGATCCGCCCGGCGAACAGCAGATGGAAACGGCCCGGCGGCACCCCGTGGTCTGCCCTGGCCCGGCCGCGGAACGCCGGTGTGAAGATCTCCAGATCCACCCCGGGCGGGGCCACATCAATGTGGTCGTTGTCCGCGTGGTAGTGCGAGACCAGTTCCGCCGCTTCGGTGCCCGTGTTGGCGATCAGCCGGGTGGCGCCGTCGACAATCCGCTGTTCGCCGTCCTCGCGCCGGCGCGGCTCGCGCTCCTCCCCGGCGACTAGCAGCAGGTTCTTCACCTTGGCCATGGTGTGCATCGTGTGGACGAGGGGCAGGCCCCACAGGCTGGCGAGCTCGAGCCCGGCCACCCCGGAAACCCAGTAGTGCGAATGGATCACGTCGTAGCGGCCGTGCGGCTGGAGCTGCCGGATGCGGTCGATTTCGGCGACCATGCTGTGCAGCAGTTCGGGCAGTTCTTCCTTGGGCAGCTTCCGGGCCGGGCCGGCGAGGACGTTGTGCACGCAGACTCCGGAGGAAGGATGCTCGACGGCGGCCTGCCCGGCCGACGTGGACCGGGTGAAGATCTCCACCTCCACGCCGGTCTCGGCGAGGGCAGCGGCGAGGGCGCGGATGTACACGTTCATGCCCCCCGCGTCGCCGGAGCCGGGCTGCTCCATCGGGGAGGTGTGCAGGGAGAGGAACGCCACGCGGCGGATCAGCGACATTCTTCCCCTCCCTCTCTGGACGGGGCCCTGATGGACAGGTCCCGATAAACGCGGCCGGAACTGCGTTTCGATAAAACACTACTCCTGAAGTTCCCGCGGCTTCACAGGGCGGCGGGCGGCGCCGGTCACAGAACCGGGGGTGCTGCTAACGTGACGGCTGTGAGCACAAGCGCAGAGACAGATTCCACCGGCCCCGGCTGGGATATCCGCCCGGCCACCGGCGGGGACTGGCCGGGGATCTGGGAGATCCTCGAGCCCGTCATCCGGGCCGGGGAGACCTTCACCTGGGACCGGGACACCACCGAGCACCAGGCGCGTGAACGGTGGCTCCGGCAGCCCCCGGGCCAGACCTTCGTCGCGGCGGGACGGGGCGAGTTCGAGGGGGTTGTTTTGGGCACCGGGGAGCTGCACGCCAACCAGGGCGGCGGCGGAAGCCACGTCGCCAATGCCGGGTACATGGTCCACCCGGCGCACGGGGGCAAGGGGGTCGCCCGTGCGCTCTGCGCCTATTCGCTGGACACGGCACGCGCGGCCGGGTTCCGGGCCATGCAGTTCAACGCCGTCGTCGAAAGCAACGTCCGGGCTGTCGCCGCCTGGAAGTCCCTGGGCTTCGAGGTGCTGGCGACCATCCCGGAGGCGTTCCTGCACCCGCGCCTGGGCTACGTTGGCCTGCACGTGATGTACCGCAGGCTCTGACGCCGGGCTCAGGTCCCAGCGGACCAGAGCCTCCCCAGTTCCGGGAACGCGGCCTCGTAGCCGGCCAGCAGTTGTCCCGCGAGGTCCCCGGAACCGACCAGCGGGTGCGCGGCGAAGGCCGCCAGGGCCGCCTCACGGCGGCCCGGCCCGGTTGTCCCGGGGTCCCGGCTGGTCGCCTTCACGACCAGCCGCTCGACGTCCTTCACCCGCCGGAGCAGGTCCAGTTGCGCCGGCGCGGGCCGTTCCTGCCGCAGCGGGACCACCCCCTCGGGTGTCACCCGGCAGGGGACCTCGACGACGGCGTCCGCCGGCAGTCCGGGAATCGCCGCGGCGTCACCGGCGCCAGTGCCGGCACCTGTGCCCTCACCGGTGCCGGCGTCGCTGGCGGTGTTGGGGGTGTTCAGGATCAGCTCCGCCGGACCGCCGCCGGAGAGCGCGCGCATGACCGCGAGCGCGACGCGTTCGTAGCCGCCCCCGGCGAGGTCGGTCTCATCCCGGCGCTCGCCGGCGGGACGGGCCTCGGCGAGATAGCCCTCCTCTCGGGAGCGGCGGGCGTCATCCCACAGCCGGAAGGCCTCCGGGCCGGCCGCCGCGAGCCGCGGATAGAGCTCGGTCTGCTGCCGGTCGATGGACTCGCCGCGGGTCGTGGCGGAGGACCGGATGCCGGCCAGGGCACGTTCGGTCTCGTAGTAGTAATAGAGGTACTCGTTCGGCAGGGCGCCCAGGTCCGCCAGGAAGGGCTGCGGAAACAGCCGGCCTTCCTCGAAGCCGGCCAGGGCGTCGGCGTCGGCCAGCAGCCCGGGCAGCACGTCCCGGCCGCCGGCCTCCAGGCGGTACAGCCAGCCAAGATGGTTCAGGCCGTAGTACCCCACGCCGTCGAGCCTGCCCTCGGGAAGGTCGACGCCGGCGGCCCGCGCCGCCCGGTGGACCAGCCCGCTCGCCGAATCGCAGATGCCCACCACCCTGCGGCCGAGCACCGGAACCAGGGCCTCGGTGACCATACCGGCCGGGTTCGTGAAATTCAGCAGCCACGCGTCCGGGCAGTGGCGCCGCATCTGGGCCGCGAGATCGAGCATGCGGGGGATGGACCGCAGCGCGTAGGAGATCCCGCCCGCCCCCGTGGTCTCCTGGCCCAGGAGCCCCAGGGCCAGGGCCACCCGCTCATCGGCGGTGCGGCCGGCCGTCCCGCCGGGGCGGATCGCGGCGAAGACCAGGTCCGTGCCGTCCAGCGCCTCGGCCAGCGACGTGGTGGCCCGGACCGGGGGAAGGGCGGCGCCGGCAGCCTGCCCCGCGAAGGAGGCCAGGACCGCGTTGATGGCGGCGAGGCGGGCCGGATCGACGTCGTACAGCACCAGTTCCCGGACCAGGCCCGCGAACGGTCCCGCGCAGAGCGCCCGGTAGACCAGCGGTACCCGGAACCCGCCGCCTCCGGCAATCATCAGCCGCATGTCCCCAGTCTATTCACAGTGGCTCTCCCGGGCCCGGCGCACGCCTTTCCAGCGGTACCGGGACGGCGTAATGTGCCATACATGGACGCGAAACCGACGCGGCGCTTTGATCCGCTTTCCTCCGTCCGGACCCCGACGGCGGGGGGCTTCGACTTGCTGCTGACCGGGACCGTTTTCCAGGACATCATCTTCACCGGGCTGCCGCACGCGCCCGTCGCCGGAACCGAGATCTGGAGCGACGGGATGGGCAGCTGCCCCGGCGGCGTGGCCAACCAGGCCATCGCCGCGGCCCGGCTGGGGCTGCGGACCGGGCTGGCGGCCGCGTTCGGCGACGACGGCTACGGCGACTACAACTGGAAGATCCTGGCCGGCCAGGAGCACGTGGACCTGTCCCTGTCCCGGCGTGTGCCCGGCTGGCACTCGCCGGTCACGGTGTCCCTCAGCGTGGAGCACGACCGGTCCATGGTGACGCACGGCCACCCGGCCCCGGTAACCTCCAGCGAACTGGTCGGCACCCCTCCTCCGGCGCTCGCAGCGGTCGCGGAGCTCGGCGAGGAGCTGGAGCCGTGGGCGCTCGACGCGTACAAGGCCGGGGTGCGGCTGTTCGGCGACGTCGGCTGGGATCCCACCGGCGCCTGGTCCTCCACCCGGCTGGAGAACCTGCAGTACTTCCACGCCTTCATGCCGAACCAGCACGAGGCGATGAACTTCACCGGCCACGACAATCCGTGGGCGGCCCTGTACGCCCTGGCGGACAAGGTCCCGGTCGCCGTTGTGACCCTTGGGGCGCAGGGGGCGATGGCCGTGGATTCCGAAACGGGCGAAGAGGAGTGGGTGCCCTCGCTGCCGGTGTCCGCCTTCGATCCGACCGGGGCGGGGGACTGCTTCGGTGCCGCCTTTATCGTCGGCTGCCTCGCCGGCTGGCCGCTCGGCGACCGACTGCGGTTCGCCAATCTCTGCGCCGCCCTGGCCGTGCAGGAGGTCGGCGGCTCGCTGGCCGCACCCGGCTGGGGGGACATCGCCGACTGGTGGCACCGGGCCAACGCCCGGAAGGAACGGCAGAGCAGCCAGTGGCTCCGGCGCTACAGCTTCCTCGAGGACATCGTCCGGGATGTGCCGCCGGAGGCCCAGCGGCGGGCGACGGCGACCATCGCGCACCTGTCGGACGCGTAAGCGGCGCCGCCGCCCGGGCTTGCTCCCGCCGGACATGCCCCGCGCTGGGTGTAAGGAATGGGCATAAGGCCTTGTGCCCAGCGGCGGGCGCGAGCACTGGGCATGTCCCTCGGGCGCGCTCCGGCCTCGGGACCGGGTGGCCGCTGGACATGTCCCGCGCTCGGGGTAAGGAATGGGCATAAGGCCTTGTGCCCAGTGGCGGGCGCGAGCACTGGGCATGTCCCGTGGGGGTGAGGGAGGCTGCCGCGGGGCCCGAATTCAGCCGCATGCGCTGCCACCCCTAGAATCGTTAAGTGACTTACCCAGCAGCAACCGGTGATTCCCGGCCCGTCCCTCAGGCTTCGCCAGCCCACGTGGAGGAACGCTCGGCAGTAATCGACCTCCAAGCCATCCGGCACAATGTCCGCCGCGTGGCGGCCGTGGCGTCGCCGGCCCGGGTGATGGCAGTCGTCAAGGCCGATGCCTACGGCCACGGCGCCGTTCCCGTCGCCCGCGCGGCCCTCAGCGCAGGAGCCACCTGGCTGGGAACGGCCCACATTTCCGAAGCCCTGGCCCTGCGCGCCGCCGGCATCGAGGCGCCCCTGCTGGCCTGGCTGCACACCCCGGAGAGCAACTTCGCCGCCGCCGTGGCCGCTGGGATCGACATCGGCTGCTCGGGCTGGGAACTGGAACGCATCGTTGCGGCCGCCCGCGAGCAGGAACGGCCTGCCCGCGTGCACCTCAAAGTGGACACCGGGCTGGGACGCAACGGGGCGACCCTGGATGCATGGGACAGCCTCGTCGGCGAAGCCATGGAATACCAGGACCAGGGCCTGCTGCGGGTGGTGGGCATCTTCTCCCACCTGGCCGTCGCCGACGAACCCGAGCGCCCGGAAACCGACGACCAGCTGACAGCCTTCCGTGAAGCCCTCGCCATCGCCCAGGACGCCGGCGTGGACCCGGAAGTGCGGCACCTGGCCAACACCCCGGCCACCCTGTCCCGGCCTGACACCCATTTTGATCTGGTC
Source organism: Arthrobacter sp. U41 (assembly GCF_001750145.1). Lineage (NCBI taxonomy): Bacteria > Bacillati > Actinomycetota > Actinomycetes > Micrococcales > Micrococcaceae > Arthrobacter > Arthrobacter sp. U41. Next base: position 105,812 of record NZ_CP015732.1, on the reverse strand, counting down.
CGCGTCGGCCTGGGGCTCTACGGACTCTCGCCGTTCGAAGGTCAGAGCTCGGAAGAACTGGGCCTGCGCCCCGCAATGACCCTCCGCACCGTCGTTTCGCACTGCAAGGATGTCCCGGCCGGCCAGGGAGTGTCCTACGGACTTAATTACCGCACCGGCAGCACCAGCACCCTGGGACTGATCCCGCTGGGCTACGCCGACGGCGTGCCGCGGATCGCCACCGGAGGACCGGTCCGCGTCGGCGGCGTGAACTACCCGGTCGTGGGACGCATCGCGATGGACCAGATGGTGATCGACCTCGGCCCGCTCAACGTTTCCGCCGGCGGACCCACCGTCCTCGGTGCCGAGGCGGTGCTGTTCGGCAACGGCGACGGCGGCGGCCCCACCGCAGAGGACTGGGCCCGGGCGGCCGGCACGAACAACTATGAGATCGTCACGCGGATCAGCCCCCGGGTGCCGCGCCGCTACATCAACGAAGAGCCCGTCAGCGAAGAGTCCCGGCCGTGAGCGCGGCGGCCTGGGAACGGACCCTGGAAGTCCGGACCGCGGACGAAACCCACGCCCTCGCGGCCAGCCTCGGCGCCCAGCTGCAGGCCGGGGACCTGCTGGTCCTGACCGGTGAGCTGGGAGCGGGAAAGACCACCTTCACCCAGGGCCTCGGGGAGGGCCTGGGGGTCCGGGCCGGCATCATCTCACCGACGTTCGTGCTGGTCCGCATCCACCCGAACCTGCCCGACGGTCCCCGGCCGGGCGGCCCGGACCTGGTGCACGTTGACGCCTACCGGCTGGGTTCGGCCTCGGAAATCGACGATATCGACCTGGAAAACACCATGGACAGCTCCGTGACCGTGGTGGAATGGGGCCGCGGCCGGGTGGAACACCTGAGCGAGAGCCGGCTTGAGGTGGACCTGGTCCGCAGCCTGGGCGGCACGCCCGGGGTTCCGGAATCCACGCAGCCTCCGGCCCCCGCGCAAACCCCCGGGGTGCTGGACTTCGACACCGACGACGACGACGAACCCCGCACGATCGTGATCCGTGGCTTCGGCCCCCGCTGGGTGCACCCGCCCGCACTGGAGGCGCCCGCTGACACCGCGCCTGCCGGGACCGCTTCCGAATCCGCGCCCCACACCCCGGAAGGGCACTGATGCTGATCCTTGCCATTGACACCTCGGCCGTGGCCAGCGCCGCGCTCGTCTCCGACGACGCCCCGGAGTCCCTCGTGGGCAGCTTCTCCACCGAGGACACCCGGAGCCACGCCGAAGTGCTGGCGCCGGGAATCGCGGCGCTCCTCGCCGAGGCGGGCCTGAGCGGCGCCGACGTCGACGCGGTTGTCACCGGGGTGGGGCCGGGCCCGTTCACCGGCCTGCGCTCGGGCATCGTCACGGCCCGCACCCTTTCGTTCGTGTGGGGCAAACCCCTGTACGGGCTGATGAGCCTGGACGCCATCGCGCTGGAAGTGGCGGAATCCACCGAAGCGGCGCCGGAGTTCATCGTCGCCACGGATGCGCGGCGCAAAGAGGTCTACTGGGCCCGCTATGTGCTCACCGGCAGCCAGCTGCCGCAGCTCCTGGACGGCCCGCATGTCGGCTTCGCCGCGGACCTGCCCGAGCTGCCGGTCTACGGCGCCGGCGCCGGCCTCTACGCCGACGTCGTCAAGGCTGTCCCCGAATTCAGCTCCCGCCAGCCCGAGGCCCTCTCGCTGGGCCAGTTCGCCCTCGCACGGCTCGCAGCAGGGGAGCAGCTGCTCGATTCCACACCGCTCTACCTGCGCGAGTCCGACGCCCAGGTCCCCGGCCCGCGGAAGAGGGCGCTTTGAACGCCCGGGCGCCGGGCGGTGTGATCCTGCGGGAGATGACCGCGGCGGACATCCCCGCCGTGCATGAACTGGAGCGCAGGCTGTTCCCGGTGGACGCCTGGCCGCTGCAGATGTTCTTTGATGAGCTGGCGCAGGCCGAAACGCGGCGCTACCTCGTGGCCGAGCTGGCCGGGAAGATCGTGGGCTACGCCGGGCTGATGTGCATCGAGCCGATCTCGGACGTCCAGACCATCGCCGTCGTCCCGGAGCAGGAAGGCCGGGGGATCGGTTCGGCGCTGCTCACCGAGCTCATCCGGGAAAGCCGGCGGCGCCGCGCCGATGACGTGCTCCTGGAGGTCCGGGCCGACAACCCCCGAGCCCAGCAGCTCTACCGCCGGTACGGCTTCGAACAGATCCACGTCCGGCCCCGCTACTACCGCGACGGCGTCGACGCGCTGATCATGCGGCTGCGGCTCGGCGCCCGCGAACCCGACACCACGCCCAGGGAAGCAGACCGCCCATGAACAGCACCCAGCCGGAGGGGCCGCTGGTCCTCGGCATCGAATCCTCCTGCGACGAGACCGGCGTCGGGATCGTCCGCGGCACGCAGCTGCTGACCAACACCGTGTCCTCCTCCATGGAGGAACATGTCCGGTTCGGCGGCGTGATTCCCGAGATCGCCTCCCGCGCCCACCTGGACGCCTTCGTGCCCACCCTCCGCGAGGCGCTCGCAGGGGCCGGGGTGACGCTCGCGGACATCGACGCGATCGCCGTCACGTCCGGTCCGGGGCTCGCGGGAGCGCTGATGGTGGGCGTCTGCGCGGCCAAGGCGCTCGCCGTCGCCACGGGCAAACCGCTCTACGCCATCAACCACCTCGTCGCGCACGTCGGCGTCGGGCTGCTCCAGACGGACGACGGCGGGCCGCTGGCCTCCGCCGGCCCCGCGCGGGCGGACGTTCCGCGGGGGAGCGCGCTGCCGGGGAACGCCCTGCCGGAAAACCTGGGCGCCCTGCTGGTCTCCGGCGGGCACACCGAAATCCTGCGGATCCGGAACATCACCGGGGACGTCGAGCTGCTCGGGTCCACGATCGACGACGCCGCCGGCGAGGCCTACGACAAGGTGGCGCGGCTCCTGGGCCTGGGCTATCCGGGCGGCCCGGCCATCGACAGGCTGGCACGCACCGGCAACGCCAAGGCGATCCGCTTCCCGCGCGGCCTCAGCCAGCCCAAATACATGGGGACCGCGGAGGAACCCGGGCCGCACCGCTATGACTGGTCTTTCAGCGGACTCAAGACCGCCGTCGCACGCTGCGTGGAGCAGTTCGAGGCCCGGGGCGAGACGGTGCCGGTGGCGGACATTGCCGCGGCCTTCCAGGAGGCCGTGGTGGACGTCATTACGTCCAAGGCGGTGCTTGCCTGCCGGGAGAACGGCATCACCGAACTGCTGCTCGGCGGCGGTGTGGCGGCGAATTCGCGGCTGCGCCAGCTCACGGAACAGCGCTGCAGCGCCGCCGGCATCCGGCTGACCGTCCCGCCGCTGGACCTGTGCACGGACAACGGCGCCATGGTGGCGGCTCTGGGCGCCCAGCTGGTGATGGCGGGGATCGCGCCGAGCGGCATCGCGTTTGCGCCGGATTCCTCGATGCCGGTCACCACCGTCTCGGCCTGAGACCGTCCCGCGGGGCAGGCGCCGTGCCTAGGCTTCGGGGCCCTTGCGCATCTGCTGGACCAGATCCAGGACGACGGCGCGCAGGTCGCCGCCGTGCTCCGCCGCCACACGCCGCTGCCGCTGGTACCCGGCGCCGCGCTCGATGATCTTCAGGACATCGGCCAGTTCGGCGGCGCAGCCCAGTTTGACGGCGACCGGTTCCAGCCGCGCGACCGTCTCGCGGATGTGATCGGTGACGAGCTGTTCGTTGCCTGCGGCGTCGAGGATGATGATGGCGTCCAGGCCGTAGCGGGCCGCACGCCATTTGTTTTCCTGCACATGCCAGGGCGGCATGGTGGGGATGGTGCCGCCGTTGTCCAGCGTCGTGGAGAACTCATCGACGAGGCACTGCGTCAGGGCGGCGATGGCGCCGACTTCCTCGAGTGTTGCCAGGCCGTCGCAGATGCGCATCTCGATGGTGCCGAAATGGGGGACGGGCCGGATGTCCCAGCGGATTTCGGAGAGCGAGTCGATCACGCCGGTGGTGAACATGTCCTGGGCATAGGACTCGAAGTCCTCCCAGCTGGCGAACTGGAAGGGCAGGCCGGCGGTGGGCAGCTGCTGGAACATCAGCGCGCGCTGGGAGGCGTAGCCGGTGTCCTCGCCGCCCCAGAACGGGCTGGACGCGGAGAGTGCCTGGAACTGCGGGAAGTAGTTCACCAGGCCGTCCAGCACCGGCAGCACCTTGTCCCGGCTGTCCAGGCCCACATGCACGTGCACCCCGTAGATCACCATCTGGCGGCCCCACCACTGCGTGCGGTCAATGAGCTTGGCGTAACGCTCCTTGTCCGTCACCGGCTGGAGCTGCGGGGGACTGAAGGGATGGCTGCCGGCGCAGAAGATCTCGACGCCCATCGGATCGGTGACGTCACGGACGGCGGCGAGGGAGCTGCTCAGGTCCGCCTTGGCCTCGGCCACGGTGTTGCAGATGCCGGTGACAAGCTCCACCGTGTTCAACAGCAGTTCCTGCTTGATGTGCGGGTGCTCGTCGTCCTCGTTCAGTTCGGGATGCCTCGCGGCGACGCCGCGGAGGACCTCCTGGGCCACGGAGGCCAGCTCCCCGGTTTCCGCGTCCACCAGGGCAAGTTCCCATTCCACACCAAGAGTTGATTGCCTGGATGAAGCGAAATCAATCTTCATGTGGTCCCTTCATCGTTGTGCTGTCCGTTTCCATGCCCGGCCGGCAGCGTCACAGGCGGATTCGCCGGACAGTTGGCGAGGCAACGGTGGCTCAAGTCTAGTGCAGGGGCGGCACCGGGCCTGTGGCCGGACGGCGGCGGAAACGTGAAAGTGTTCACAAAAGTCTCCGGACGACAGCGCCGCGTCCGGCCGCGCGGCGGCCGGGGCCGGCCTGGCGTTTAATGGAGTGGTGCCCATCCTGAATAAAGACATGACCCTCTGCATCTCGCTCTCGGCCCGGCCGAGCAACAACGGGACGCGTTTCCACAACCACCTGTACGACCAGCTCGGCCTGAACTGGATCTACAAGGCCTTCGCCCCCACCGATCTGGCGCAGGCGATCGCCGGCGTGCGGGGCCTCGGAATCCGCGGCTGCGCCGTGTCGATGCCGTACAAGGAGGAGGTCATTGCGCTCGTGGATGTAATGGACCCGTCCGCGAAAGCCATCGACTCGGTCAACACCATCGTCAACGACGGCGGCACGCTCACCGCCCACAACACCGACTACACCGCGATCGAGCAGCTGCTGCAGCGCAATGCCGTGCCCGCCTCGTACTCGGTGCTGCTGAAAGGCGCCGGCGGCATGGCAAAGGCCACCGCCGCGGCCCTGCGCGACGCCGGGTTCCGGGACGTCACCGTGATCGCGCGCAACGAGGAGGCCGGGCGGGCGCTCGTCGGGCTCTACGGGTTCGCCTGGCGCGCCGACGTCGGTTCCCTGACGGCCGACATGATCATCAATGTCACGCCCGTCGGGATGGCAGGCGGGCCGGACGCCGGCTCGCTGTCCTTCCCGCAGGAGGCGGTGGATGCCGCGAAGGTGGTGTTCGACGTCGTCGCGCTGCCGGCCGAGACCCCGCTGATCAAGGCCGCCCGGGCGGCCGGCAAGACTGTGATCACGGGTGCGGAGGTGGCGACCATCCAGGCACTGGAGCAGTTTGTGCTGTACACCGGGATCCGGCCCACCGACGAGCAGGTCCGGGCAGCCGAGGACTTCATGCGGGCCCAGTAGCCTGCCGGAAATCCGGGAATCCGGCCGCCCGAACTCAGACCGGTTCCACCGAGATGGCCACCCGCTCCTCGCCGATCCTGGTGAGGACCAGGGTGGCCGTCTTCTTGCCGTTCTTGCTGCCGCCGGTCTTCCCTCCGGTCTTCCCTCCCGGGAGGAGCTGTTTGCGCAGCTCCTCCGGAGTGACCGAGGTGCCGCGCTTCTTGATATCCAGCACGCCGATGCCCTGGTCCTTGACCCAGGCCTTGAGCGCCTTGACGTTGTAGGGCATCACGTCCAGGACCCTGTAGGCCCGGGCAAAGGGGGTGTCCCGCAGTTCCGGGGCGCAGATGTAGGCGATGTGCTCGTCCACCAGGTGCCCGCCCAGCTGGAGCGCGACGTCGGCCACCAGCCCGGCGCGGATGACGGCACCGTCGGGTTCGTAAAGGTAACCCTCGACCGGCCCGACCGGGGCGACCGGGCCGCCGTCGAAGTCCTCGGCGCTGCTGAGCTCCGCCGCGCCCGCGGGGCCGAGCAGAAGGGCCGCCCGCCGGACCCCGGGACGCCGGACCGCATTGAACCACAGCGCCACTTCGGTGACGTCCCCGCCCACCGAAACCCACTGGGCTTCGCAGTCCTTGGGAACCGAATCGTGGGGCATGCCCGGGCCCATCTTTACCCCTACCGCCAGGCCGTCGCCGGCGAGGGCCTCGACGAAGGACAGCGGCGGGGAGAAGTCCTCCGGATCCCAAAGCCGCTTCGTTCCCGAGGTGGAGGTGGTCCGTCGCGCCGGGTCCAGCCAGACGCCGTCGATCCCGTCGAGGGCAAACGTCGTCGCATCGGAGTGGACCACTGTGGCGTTCCGGAACGGGATCAGGTTCATCGTGGCGCAGGCAGCCGTCGTCTCGTCCATTTCCACGGCCGTGACCTGGATGTCCAGCGAGGCCAGTGCCATGGCGTCGGCGCCGAGGCCGCAGCCAAGATCAGCCACATGCTGCACGCCGGCTTCCGCGAAGCGCTGCGCGTGCCTTGCCGCCACGGTGAGCCGGGTGGCCTGCTCCAGACCTGCCTGGGTGAAAATCATCTGACGGGCGAACTCGCCGAACTTGGCTTCGGCCTTGGTCCTCAGCCGCGACTGGGTGAGCACGGCGGAGACGAGCTCGGGGGAGTGGCCGGCCTTCCGGAGGGAGGCGTTGAGACGGAACGCGTCGTCCTCCCGGTACGGGCCAAGTGACGCCAGCAGCTCCCAGCCCTTGGGGTTGAGCAGCGGGGCAATCTGGTCCTGCGGTGTGTCAGCCATGGAATCAAGCCTAGTTCAGCGCGTGCCGGGAGCCGTCCGCCCGATAAGGTGGTCGGCATGGATGACAGCGGCACGGCAAAGAGCTTCACGGACGAAAGCTACCCGGAAGACGGCGCCGCAGACCGGGACGCCGGGGGCGGCCGTCCCGCCCGCCAGGGACTGGCCCGCTACGCCCGGCCGGCACTGATCGCCGGCGGCGTCATCGCCGTCGTCTGCGTGGCCCTCCTGGTGATCATCTTCCTCCTGGACTCCTTCAACGCCACCGTCTATTCCGTCGGCGGCAAGGCCGTCACGGACGCCACCGACGAGGCGAAAGCCATCCGCGAGAGCTACGCCGCGGTCCGAATCGGCGGCATCGTATTCCTGGCCCTTGGAACTGCCCTGGCCGCGGCGGGAGCGCTGGTGCTGTACCGGCACCGGAACGAGCCGGACCCCGATGGCGCGGACAACGGTGAAGACGTCGACTTCGAGGACCTCGGCGGACGCTAGCCGGGCCGCGGAGCGTTCACCGGGAACGTAATTCTGGCACTCGCCTTGACCGAGTGCTAACTCCTTACATAGAGTCGTCATTAGCACTCTCCCTAGGAGGGTGCTAACACCTGAAGCTTTATCAGCCAGGCTGCTGCCGGCACCGCGACGACGGTCTGTACGCCTTGGCCCCACAGCTTTAATGTCCACGAATTTGCTGACGAAAAGGAGAGGTCATTGTCGGTCTCTATTAAGCCTCTTGAGGATCGTATTGTTGTCCGCCCGCTCGAAGCCGAGCAGACCACGGCTTCCGGCCTGGTTATCCCGGACTCCGCGCAGGAAAAGCCGCAGGAAGGCGAAGTTGTTGCAGTAGGCCCCGGCCGCTTTGACGACAACGGCAACCGCGTTCCGATCGACGTCACCATCGGCGACGTCGTGATCTACTCCAAGTACGGCGGAACTGAAGTCAAGACCGGCGGCACCGAGTACCTCGTGCTCTCCGCCCGCGACGTCCTGGCGATCGTCGTAAAGTAACTCTCTTGGACCCCGCGCCGCCGATCCTTCTTTGACGGGTCAGTTGCGCGGGGTTCTGTCTTTGAAAGGACAAAACCATGGCAAAGCAGCTTGCGTTTAATGACGCTGCCCGCCGGTCGCTTGAAGCCGGCATCGATAAGCTCGCCAACACGGTCAAGGTGACGCTTGGCCCCCGCGGCCGCAACGTCGTGCTGGACAAGAAGTGGGGCGCCCCCACGATCACCAACGATGGTGTCACCATCGCCCGTGAAGTAGAGCTGGACGACCCGTTCGAGAACCTTGGCGCGCAGCTTGCCAAGGAGGTCGCCACCAAGACCAACGATGTTGCCGGTGACGGCACCACCACGGCCACCGTGCTGGCGCAGGCTCTGGTCAAGGAAGGCCTCCGCAATGTTGCGGCCGGCGCCGCCCCGGGCCAGATCAAGCGCGGCATCGAGGTCTCGGTTGAGGCCATCGCCGCCCGCCTGCTCGAAAACGCCCGCCCGGTCGAAGGCGACCAGGTCGCCAACGTCGCTGCGATCTCCGCGCAGAGCGACGAGATCGGCGAGCTCCTGGCCGAGGCATTCGGCAAGGTCGGCAAGGATGGTGTGATCACCATCGAGGAATCCTCCACCACGCAGACCGAACTGGTCCTCACCGAGGGCATGCAGTTCGACAAGGGCTACCTGTCCCCGTACTTCGTCACCGACGCGGAACGCCAGGAAGCAGTCCTCGAAGACGCGCTGATCCTGATCAACCAGGGCAAGATTTCGTCCGTCCAGGACTTCCTGCCGCTGCTGGAAAAGGCGCTGCAGAGCTCCAAGCCGCTCTTCATCATCGCCGAGGACGTCGACGGGGAGGCACTCTCCACGCTGATCGTCAACCGCATCCGCGGCACCCTGAACGTCGTTGCCGTCAAGGCGCCGGGCTTCGGTGACCGCCGCAAGGCCATGCTGCAGGACATCGCCACCCTCACAGGCGCACAGGTTGTCTCCCCGGAACTGGGCCTCAGCCTGGACACGGTCGGCCTTGAGGTGCTGGGCACCGCCCGGCGCATCACCGTCACCAAGGACAACACCACCATCGTTGACGGTGCCGGTTCGGCAGAGGACGTCGCAGCCCGGGTTTCCCAGCTGCGCGCCGAGCTGACCCGCACCGATTCCGACTGGGACAAGGAAAAGCTGCAGGAACGCCTGGCCAAGCTGGCCGGCGGCATCGGCGTGATCAAGGTTGGCGCTGCCACCGAGGTCGAGCTGAAGGAAAAGAAGCACCGCATCGAGGACGCCGTGTCCTCGACCCGCGCTGCCCTTGAAGAAGGCATCGTTGCCGGCGGCGGCGCCGCCCTCATCCACGCCCTCAAGGCGCTCGATGAGGACCCTGCCGTCCAGGCCCTCGAAGGTGACGCGGCTGCTGCTGTCGGCATCGTCCGCCGGGCACTGACCCAGCCGCTGCGCTGGATCGCCCAGAACGCCGGCTTTGACGGCTACGTCGTCGTCGCCAAGGTGGCCGAATCCGCCAACAACCAGGGCTTCAACGCCAAGACCGGTGAATACGAAGACCTGATCGCCGCCGGCGTCATCGACCCCGTGAAGGTGACGCGTGCGGCCCTCCGCAACGCGGCGTCAATCGCGGCGCTGGTGCTCACCACGGAAACCCTCGTGGTCGAGAAGCCCGCCGAGGAAGACCAGCACGCAGGACACCAGCACTAAGGTTCACCCGCGGCGCCTTCGCCGGCGCCGCAGCTTCACCAGGACCGGCTAAACGAAAGACCGGACCAGCACCAGCTGGTCCGGTCTTTCGTTGCGTGTGGCCTGGTCAGCCCAGGTCAGCCTTGGGAGCGCATGGCCTTCCGCCGCAGCCGCAGGGCGGCGCCGCGCGGAAGACGCTTGGTGACGAGCCGGTAGAAGACCAGCACGGCAGCCGCGGACGCCACGATTCCGATGAGGTTCAGTCCCAGCTGAAGGGCCGAGTCGGCCGCCTTCTGGTACTCGCCCAGGACCAGCGCCACAGCCACAAACCCCGCCGCCGGTACCGTCGTCACGGAGATGAAGACCCCGATCAGCGCAGCGGACCGCCGGCTGATCACGGACAGCATCCCGGCGGTCCCGGCCAGCACGGCAACGATTAGCGAATACGGCCCCGGGTGATAGATGAATTCGACCGCGGATCCGCGGTCCAGCACGTCGGAGGGAAAGAGTCCCAGCGGCACGGACAGCCACGCCGTGAGGGCTGCCGCCAGCATGGCGACGGGGAAGCCGATGCCAAGCGCCAGGGCCGCGCGGCGTCCCAGCTGCCATTGCCGCCGCACCAGTGACACAGCCAGGGCAGCCAGCGGGCCGAATTCCGGTCCCACCGCCATGGCCCCGACAATGGCGATGGTCGAATCCGTGACGATCCCGATGGCCGCCAGCTGGGTTGCGAGAATCAGGAACGCGAGATAGCTCCACGTGAGCCGCGAGTCCTCGCCGGTCTGCCGCGACACCTCGTCCCAGATCACGGCGTCCGCGCCTTCGCCGGGGGCATCGGCGGCGGCCTTGTCCGCCCGGTCGGAGAGCACCAGCTCCGGCATGGTGACCGAGACCGAACCCTGTGCCTGGACATTCAGGGCCTGGAGCTTCTCCACCAGCCGCTCCACTGACTCCCGCGCCAGCAGGACTTGGATGATGTCCCCCGGAGGAAGGATGGAGCCACCAGGCTGACGGGAAACCTCCGCGACCCCAAGCTCGCCCGTGCAGCAGTCCAGCACGGCGGCAGACAACTCTTCCGGGACACAAATGCGCAGCTGTGCGATCACGAGCGGCCTCCTCTGGGTCGTTACAGCGTAACGTCCGGGGCTGTCAGCCCAGGTCGCGGACGTGGCGTCGGCTCCATGCCAGCAGCCACTGCTCCAGTTCCCCGACGGTCCATTCCGGGGCGCCGACCAGCAGCACCTCACGGTCCTCCCGGAAAGCCGAAGCAACGCCGGGCTGTGCCCGGAGTTCGGTGATCATCCGGTCCATCATGCGCGAGTGCTCGTGGGCGAGGTCCTCGCGCAGGCCGACGTCGAAGACCTCGTCGTAGACGTCGACTTCCACCAGCGGTTCCGACGCCGCAGGAGCGGCAACGGCGTCGTTTTCCTCGCCACGGAGCCCGGTGATGACGGTGCCCGCGTAGCTGGAGAACTGGTCCTCGCGCAGGGGGTCCATGCCGCTGCGCAGCCGGTTGGCTATCACCGTGACGAAGACCGGCAGGAAGATCTCCATGTCGGTGTGCGGGCTGGTGAGTACCGGGTGGTTCTGGAGGTGGTAGGCCTTGATCCGGTGGTAGCCCACCTGCCATGCCGCATCCGGCGGCTGAGTCAGGAGCCGGGCGGCGATCCAGCGCCACAGCGGGATCAGGGAAGCCGTGGTGCCGTCGAGCATCGGGTCCGGGTCGAGGCCATGGGCGGTGAGCTCGGCCCGCAGGAGTTGCAGCGCCGCGGGGCGTTCGGCGAGGTACTCCTGCAGGGCTGCGGCGGCCTGGCGCTTGGTCATCCACCGGTAGCTGGTGTCCTTCATGGGGCGTGCTCTACGCGGCCGGCGACGGCACACTGCGGCATCGTGATTCGCCAGAGAAATTACGACTCGGTAACATTGATGCTTTGGAAACCGGCCTGGAGGGTCCTGAGTGTCGAACGAGCGAACCATAGCCGGGCCGCAGGCAACGGATGCGGGGTCGCAAAGGCGCACCAACTCGGGCTACCGCCCCGAGGTCCAGGGTCTCCGCGCCCTCGCGGTCCTCATGGTGGTCACCTACCACGTCTGGCTCGGGCGGGTCTCCGGCGGCGTCGATATCTTCCTGCTGATATCGGCGTTCCTGCTGACCCTCAGCTTCGCCCGCAAGGTCGAGAACGGCAAACCCCTGCGCCTCCTGAACCACTGGCTCCACCTGCTCAAGCGGCTGCTTCCCGCCGTCGTGGTGGTGATCCTCGGCGTACTGGCCGGCACCCGGGTAGTCCTGCCCCAGAGCCGCTGGCCGGACGTGCTGGACCAGGCCTGGGCCTCCCTGCTGTACCGGCAGAACTGGCTCCTGGCGGACTCCGCCGTCGATTACTACGCGCAGGACCATTCCGGCGCCAGCCCGCTGCAGCACTTCTGGTCGCTCTCCATCCAGGGCCAGGTGTTCGTGCTCTGGCCGCTCGTGTTTGCCGGCGCCGCCGTGCTGCTGCGCTTCCTGCGCCGCCGGACCCCCTGGGGCGGCCGGGTGAGCTACGCCGCCCTGCTGGCCGCGGCCTTCGGCGTGATCTTCGTTGTGTCGCTGATTTTTTCCATCGAGCAGACGGCCACCAACCAGACCTACGCCTACTTCGACACCCGCACCCGGCTCTGGGAATTCGCGCTCGGCTCGCTGCTGGCGCTGGCGCTGCCCCACCTCCGGCCCGGCAAAATGCTGCGGGTTGCCCTGGGCTGGGCCGGGCTCGCCGCGATGCTCTCCTGCGGCCTCCTGCTCACCGTTGACCGCTCCCTCCCCGGCTTCATCGCCCTCTGGCCGACGCTGGCCGCGGCGGCGATCATCGTCGCCGGGCAGAGCGGCAGCCCCTTCGGCGTGGACCGCTTCCTGAGTTGGAAGCCGCTGGTGGCCCTCGGGGACAACTCCTACGCCCTGTACCTGTGGCACTGGCCGCTGCTGGTGCTGGGCCTCGCCGCGACGGGCATCACCGCGCCGAACCTGCTCCAGGGCCTGGTGATCGTGGCCGCCTCGATCGTGCTGGCCGTGCTGACCACCCGTTTCGTGGAGAATCCGCTGCGCGAGTGGCACTGGCCGCAGCGTCGCGCCTGGCGCACCGCCGTCGTCATCGCCGCGTGCGGTGTGCTGCTGGCGGGCCCTGTGTCCGTGTGGCAGAGCAGGCTGATGGCAGCCGAGGCCGTGGCCGCGGCACAGCCGAGGGAACTGACCCCCGGCGCGGCCGCCCTGGCGCCCGAGAACGCGGGCAAGCCGACGCCGGACGCGAAGATCATCCCGGCTCCGCTGGCGATGAAGAACGAGTGGGCCGACATCGACGGGCTCTGCACGGACGCGAACGTCCCGTCCGACCCGCTGCTCGCGGGATGCCTGCAGAACAGCCGACCGGACACGGTCACCAAACGCATCGTCGTGCTCGGCGACTCCCACGCCCAGCAGTACATGGCGGCGCTCGGCCCGATCGCCCGCAGCCACGGCTGGGAGGTCGTTGCCCTCCTGAAGGGCAACTGCCGCTTCGGCGGCGAGTCCCCGGACCGGGACTCCGGGTGCAACGCCTTCAACAAGGCGAGCGCCCAGTACGTCATGGACCACAAGCCCGATGCGGTCTTCACCGTCGCCTCGCTGACCCACGTTGACGCGCCCTTCGAAACCGAGGTGCCGCACTACTTGGAGGGCATCCAGCCCTTCACCGAAGCCGGAATCGAAGTGGTGGGCATCCGCGACAACCCGCGCTTCAGCATGAACATGCCCGAGTGCGTCCAGAAGAACGGACCCGAGGCCCCGAAGTGCCAGGTGCCGTTGCAAGAATCCCTGGCCGCCTCCTCACCCCTGGACGCGTACCGGGGGAAGATGCCGGGGCTGTACCTGATGGACCTGAGTGATTTCATCTGCGCCGGCGGAACCTGCCCGGCCGTCGTCGGGAATGTGTACGTCTACAAGGACGACAACCATCTGACCAAAACCTACGTCCAAAGCATGATCCCCATGTTCGAACAGCGCCTGCTGGCAGCCACCGGCTGGACGTGACGCGGCGGCGTCACCCGGCCGGTGCCGTTGCTCACATTAACGGCCCGGAATATGGGGATCGCCGCCAAGGTTCTACTATTTATTCAACACTTCTGCACAGGCCATGCCCGTAATGACGGGCTGGTCATCTGTTGCAACCCCTACCCGTGAAACCCGTAACCAAGGTAAGAGGCGCACTCATGACCCAGCCCGAACACAACCCCTTCGGCTTCATCGGACTGACGTATGACGACGTCCTGCTGCTGCCCGGCCACACGAATGTCATCCCCTCCGAGGCGGACACCTCCTCCCGCATTTCCAAGCGCATCACGGTCCAGACTCCGCTGCTCTCCGCCGCGATGGACACCGTCACCGAGTCGCGGATGGCGATCGCCATGGCCCGCCAGGGTGGCCTCGGCGTCGTGCACCGCAACCTCTCCATCGCCGACCAGGCCGACCAGGTGGACCGGGTCAAGCGCAGCGAATCAGGCATGATCACCAACCCGCTGACCATCGGCCCGGAGGCCACCCTGGCCGAACTGGACGAAATCTGCTCGCATTACCGGGTCTCCGGCCTCCCGGTCGTGGACGAGGGCATGCGGCTGCTGGGTATCGTCACCAACCGCGACACCCGCTTCGTGCCGGAAGCCGACTTCCCGATCCGCCTGGTCAGCGACGTCATGACCAAGATGCCCCTGGTCACGGGCCACGTCGGCATCAGCCGCGAGGAAGCCTCGCACAAGCTCGCGACCAACAAGATCGAAAAGCTCCCGCTCGTTGACGAGCAGGGCCGGCTCAAGGGCCTCATCACCACCAAGGACTTCACCAAGGCCGAGCAGTACCCGCTGGCCACCAAGGACGACGCCGGACGGCTGCGCGTCGGTGCGGCCATCGGGTTCTTCGGTGACGGCTGGGAGCGCGCCATGGCCCTGATCGACGCCGGCGTGGACGCCCTCTTCGTGGACACCGCCAACGGCCACTCCCAGGGTGTCCTGGACATGATCAGCCGGCTGAAGTCCGATCCGGCCGCGGCACACGTGGACATCATCGGCGGCCAGGCCGCCACCCGCGAAGGCGCCCAGGCGCTCATCGACGCCGGCGCCGACGGCATCAAAGTCGGGGTGGGTCCCGGGTCGATCTGCACCACCCGTGTGGTCGCCGGCGTCGGCGTCCCGCAGATCACCGCGATCTACGAATCCGCCAAGGCCGCCATCCCGGCCGGAGTGCCGCTGATCGCCGACGGCGGCCTGCAGTACTCGGGCGACATCGGCAAGGCCCTGGTTGCCGGAGCTGACACCGTCATGCTCGGCTCCCTGCTCGCCGGCTGCGACGAGTCCCCGGGCGACCTGATCTTCGTCAACGGCAAGCAGTTCAAGCTCTACCGCGGCATGGGCTCCCTCGGGGCCATGCAGACCCGTGGCAAGAACACCTCCTACTCCAAGGACCGCTACTTCCAGGCCGACGTCTCCGGCGACGACAAGCTCATCCCGGAAGGCATCGAGGGCCGGGTGGCCTACCGCGGCCCGCTGGCGTCGGTCGCGTACCAGCTGGTCGGCGGACTCCGCCAGACCATGTTCTACACCGGAGCCCCGACCGTGGCCGAGCTCAAGGCCCGCGGGAAGTTCGTCCGGATCACGCCGGCCGGCCTCAAGGAGTCCCACCCGCATGACATCCAGATGACGGTGGAGGCGCCGAACTACGGTTCGCGGTAGCCCGCGCAGTTCCGCAACTAGGCTGGAGGCATGTCCGAACTCCTGCCCGCACGTGCGCCGAAGCGCAAACTGGCGTGGCGGCCCTACGCCCGCGCCGTGGCCCAGGTGCTCCGCGTCAGCTTCCGGGCCTCGCCCGCTGCGGTCGTCATGAAGGTGGCGGGCTCGCTGATCTCCGCGACGCTGCCGCTGGTGACCACGTACTTCGCCGCCCTGACCACCACGGCACTCGCCGCCGCCTACGCGGGGGACGCCGCGGCCGGCCAGCAGGCCATTGTGTATGTCATCATCACGGCGGCGCTCGGGCTGTTCTGGGGCGGCTTCAGCAGCGTGGACCGGTACATCCAGCAGCTGATGAGCTTCAAGGTCGGCGCGATCGTGGGTGACCAGATGTACGAACGGTTCCTGGCCCTGGAATTCTGGCGCTACGACGACAAGGAAACGGTGGACCTGTACGACAGGGCCAAGCGTTTCTCCGATTCCTATGCCCGGGTCCTGGACCGGATCGCCGCCATCTTCACCCAGCTGGTGTCCGTCATCCTGGCCGTCGGCGCGCTGCTGCTGGTCAGCTGGTGGATCGCCGTGATCGTGCTCGTGGCGATCGTGCCCAGCGTCTACCTGCAGTTCAAGCTTTCCCGCGAGCAGATCGCGCACTGGAACACCCAGATCGATTCACGCCGGCAGCGGCGGATGATCGAAACCAACCTCCTGCGGCCCCAGCACATCGCGGAGATGCGCCTCTACGGGATCGTGGGCTACCTGATGGACCTCCGTTCCCGGCTGCGCGACGCCGACGAGCGCCGGCGGCTGGATTTCCAGAAGCGCTACATCCCCAAACAGCTCGCCGCCGACGCCCTGCAGTACGGCGCGGAGGTCGTGTCGCTGATCTGGGTGGTGGGGCAGATCATCGCCCGCGCGCAGCCGGTGGGCCAGTTCCTGTACGTCCAGCAGATCGTCAGCCGGGCGCTGTCCACGGCCAACAGCCTCGTCTCCTCGCTCAGCTCCATCGACGAGGACCTCGCGAACCTCAAGGACTACGAGCTGTTCATGGCGATGCCGGTGCACTCCAGCCACGCCCCGCCGCTGCTGCAGGCGCCCACGACCGTGGAGCTGCGTGACATCCGCTTCACGTACACGGGCAGCGAACTGGAGGTCATCAGGGGCATTTCGATGACCATCCACGAAGGCCAGCACATCGCTATCGTGGGCGAGAACGGCGCCGGCAAATCCACCCTCATCCGGATCCTCGCCGGGCTCTACCGCCCGGGTTCCGGTCAGGTGCTGCTCGACGGCGTCGACCTCGCCGCCGTCGACGTGAAGTCCTGGCACCGGCATCTGGCGGTGCTCAGCCAGGAGTTCCTGAAGTACGAGTTCGCCACCGCGGCGGAGAACATTTACTTCGGCGACGTCGACTCGCAGCGCGACGACGGGCGGATCCGCCGCGCTGCGGCCGACGCCGAAGCCCTGGAGTTCATCAACAAACTGCCCAACGGCCTGGACAACCACGTAAGCAACTGGATGGAGGATCCGCGCGGACGGAAGGGGAGCGGGCTGTCCGGCGGGCAGTGGCAGCGGCTCGCGATGGCGCGGAACTTCTACCGCAACGCCCCGTTCATGGTCATGGACGAGCCGACCTCAGCCATTGATGCCCTCGCGGAGCACCGCATCTTCACCCGGCTTTTCGCCGACCGCAGCAGCACGATCATCGCGATCAGCCACCGCCTGGCCACCATCGAGAAGGCGGATATCGTCTACATGCTCGAGGACGGGCGGATCGTGGAGCAGGGCACCCACAAGGAGCTGGTGGCCCTGCGCGGCCGCTACTTCCGGATGTTCGAGTCCCAGCTCGTCGTGGACGAGGCCGAAGGCGCCTGACCGCGGCGGGGCCGTGCGGCCGTCTTTAGCCGCGGTCCAGCCATCGCGCGTAGAGCCCGGCGCTGTCCAGCATGAACCGCCGGGTGTGGGCCAGGCCCGCGGCCAGGCCCAGCGGCCAGACGGCCAGCATGCCCAGCAGCGGCAGAGTCTCCGGCGAGCCGCCGTCGGGAGTGAACAAGACCAGGGCGCCAACACCCAGGGCGCTGGCGATCAGGATGGTCCGGATCATTCCGGGAGTGATCCGGATTCCCTGGTCCACGCCCGCGATATCCGCAGCGGGCCTGGGCGCTTTGCGGGTGAACCGGGGCCCGACCGTGAGGGCCCAGCCCAGGGTCGAGCCAGCCCCTCCGAGGATTGCCAGGACAACTCCCGTTTCCGGGTTCTGCCCCAGGGCCTGGGCGAGTCCGGCATAAACCGCCCCGGAGACGGCCAGCACCGCGGGGTACCACCAGGCGGAGAACACCCAGGATTTGCGCTGGGCGAAACCCAACGCCGTAGCGTCCGGAGCCACGCCGGTGTCCGGGCCCGTCATGCCGGGCCCGGCGTCTCGGGACCGGCGGCAGTGCGCGCAAGCCACCGCCTGAACAGGTGCTCCCGCTGCGCGTGCAGGCGGCGCGAATAAAGCAGGCCTGCCCCGATCGCGAGCGGCCAGGCCGCCAGCATCGCCAGGACGGGCAGGACCTCCGGCGACATTCCCCTGGGCATGAGGGTCATGAATGCCACCACAATGGCCAGTGTCACGGCCGTTGAGCCGATGGCGACGCCGGGGGCGATCCGGATGGACTGTTCGGTACGGGCAAAATCCGATGCCGGCCTCGGCGGCTTGCGGGTGAAGCGCGGGGCAACGGTCACCAGCCAGCCGACCCCGGAAATGAACAACCCGAGGCCCAAGAGAACAAGGCCGTTCTCCGGACTTTGGCCAGTCGCGGACTCAGCGAGCGCCTGCGCAGCCCCCGGCAACGCGAAGACGATGCCCATCCACCAGGACAAGAAGACCCGGGCGCGGCGGTGCGCATAGCCGAGGGCGAGTTCCGGGGAATCAATCGACGGAGCCGCGGCCGGTCCCGTCATCGCGTAACCGCCAGGGTTTCCCGCACCACGCGACCGGGACGTTCCGATGTTGCGAGGTCCCGCACACTGAGTTGACCCTGATCATCCAGGGGTGCGGCCGCAAGCTGGAACGAGCCACTTTTTTGGGCCTTGAGGTTCGCCACGACGGGGTCGGCAGTACCCCGGTACCGGCGCGACGTGACGATGCCTTCAGCCGCGCCGGCCATCGACGCCGCAGCCTCGTCCACGGTGGACTCGACGAAGTCGAACAGGTCAACGTCATCGCGCAAGGGGATGCAGACGTACTCGCTGAGCGGGCGCAGCAGGATTGCAGCGCGGCCCACGGGGGAGTCGACGACATAGGACGGCGACACTGAATCAGGGCCAATCCTTGTGATGTCGAACCATTGCGAAGATGTGGCGAGGATGCGGGCAAGCACTTGTGCCTGGGCCAGCAGGGTTACCTGCTCCCCGCGGATCTCCACTGCGTCCCGTATGTTCAAGGTGCCAATGCCCGCGCGGACGAGGTCGTGGTCCTCGGGCAGGTCCGCCAACCCAAGGACGCGCCGGGTCAGCGCCGTTCCGGCGCTGCGGTCGAAAGACAGCAGGGCGAGTAGTTCGTGGCTCGTGACCCGGTAGGCGGCCTCGGGCAGGCCCGGCGCGGCCGGCGTCATGGAATCGGGCATCAGTTCCTCAGGATAGTCGGTGGCTGGCATCGTGGTGGTGGCCGGCGCTAGCCGAAACCGAGCTTACCGCCGGCCCACCCGAGGGCGTCTTTCGCGCCACTCGCGAGATCCTTCACGCCGCCGACGACGCCGGCGCCAAAGTCCCAGATCCTTTTGGTGACAGGCGCGTTCCCGGACATCATTCCCAGAACACCCCAGCCCAGGGCCGCAGCACCAAGAACAACGCCTGCGGGTGCTCCGACTATGGTGCCGGTGGCGAGAACTGCGGCGATGGAAAGTCCGCCGCCGATGACGCCGTCGGCGATCCGGAATGGGTCCTTGCCGGCGATGCCGGATGCGACGTCAAAGGCACCTATTGCACCGCCCAGCACTCCAAGCAGCCGGTTGGCGCCCTTCATGAAGTCAAAGAACTTGCTGGTGCCGGCCTCTACCTGCGCAAGGTCAATGTTCCAGTTGAACTTATCCGCCACGAACTTCAGGCCATTTGCGAGCGTTGAGGATCCGCTGCCATCCCCGCCGCCCAGTTCCAGCAGCCATTCAATTCCGGACGGCGCGTGTGTGTAGTTGGGGTCGGTGAACGCGTCCCCCCAGCTCCGGACCGCGGCTTCCGTGGCCGGCGCTTGCCCGGCTCCGCTGGAGGCCGGTACGGCGCTGCCCGAGCCGCTGGCCTGGTCCTGCTCGCTGGCCTGGCCCAGCAGGAGCTGCGACGAGTGTCGCAGGGTGGCAGAGGCATTGTTGAGCATCGGCCGCAGCGAACTGGTCCATTCGGCGCGGAACTTATCAGCGTCCGTTCCCTTCCACACGGCGGACTGCACCAGGGAATTAACGCTCGATTCAACGGTTTTGAGCCGATTTTCGGATTGCCCCAGCGATTTCGACAGTGCGCGGAGCTGCGCTACGTCCGCCCCGTAAAAGCCTGGCGCCATTGATTCCCCCCAATAGATTCTCCGGGCACTATTCCGCCGGACTCCAACCCCAAAACTAGTTCATCCCCGTCAGCCCTGCGATGGGGACTGCTTCCCACCGGCGCGCCCGCGGGCACCGCACGACGCCGCGACGTCCAGCACCCGGGTCTCGTCAAAGTTGTAGACCGCCGCGATGAATTCCCCGGTCTCGGCGGTCGGGGCGAGCAGGATCCGGTGGATGTCCGTCACCCCGGAGGACTCCTGCCTGCGGCCCTCTACAGGGGGCCGTAACCCGCATTGCCGTACGGGTCGCGCCAAATGGCCAGATCGCCTTCCACCGCTGTGCGGAGCCCGGGGTCCGTCTGGATCCTTCGCCGGAAGGACCGCCGGGCCCGTCCCAGGACCACCGACGGGATGAGGATAAAGGCTGCCAGGAGAGCCACAAAGAGTACATATGCGCCGCTCACCGCAACCAGCGTCGCAGCTCCCCGCGAAGCGATCCCGGGGAAAGCGGTGGCCAGAAGACTGCCGGGAATGATGGCCAGCACGGCCACCATCATGGCGCCGCCGCGCGCCGACCCCGGGCCACGGACGATGAGGAGCCTGTTGGTGTTCGGCAGTGTGCCACGTACCCGCTGCCAGGAGACCAGGCCCAGCACCGTCAAAGCAACGCCCGGCACGCCGAGGATCAACACCCAGGCGGGGTTGCCGGACATGGCCGAGACGAATCCTCCGGTCAGGAGCAGGAGGGGCCCGGATCCGATGGCGCTGCCCCATGCCGCAGCCAGGGTGCCCTGGGCATCAGCCAGCTGCCGCAAACGGGAGGGCGCCGTGGGCGGGCTGACCCGTGCCAGCTCAGGGGAAGCCCAGTAATCGAGAGGATGCGCGGGCTGGCCTGCGGGGGAAGAAGCTGGAACGCTCATGTCGGACTGCAGAGCGTGTCTTGAGTGGTCATAGCAGCCTTTCCGGCGACGGGTCTGTGTCCAGTCTAGGGAAGGTGGGCGCTGAGGTGAGCCAGCCCAGGCCGTCCTGGCGCCGCCGGCCAAGGCCGGCCAGCAGATCCTCCGCGTCGAGTCCGGCGCCGGCCACGGTCCCGCCGGGTCCGTGGCCGATGCCGCGGCTGGGATAACCTAGAGCAGTGACTTACGAGATTGAGATTGGCCGTGGCAAGCGTGGGCGTCGTGCCTACTCCCTGGATGACATTGCGATCGTCCCCAACCGACGTACGCGTGACCCTAAGGATGTGTCGGTCGCCTGGCAGATCGACGCCTACAAGTTCGACATGCCTGTCATCGCGGCTCCCATGGATTCGGCCATGTCGCCGGAAACCGTGATCACCCTGGGCCGTCTCGGCGGCCTCGGCGTGCTCGACCTTGAGGGCCTCTGGACCAGGTATGAGGACCCGCAGTCCGTGCTGGACCAGATCGGCGCGCTGCAGGACGAGACCAACAGCCCGGCCGTCACGCGGCGCATGCAGGAGCTCTACCAGGCACCGATCCAGCCGGAGCTGATCACCACCAGGCTCGCGGAGATCCGCGCGGCGGGTGTCACGGTCGCCGGCTCCCTCACCCCGCAGCGGACCCAGGAGCACTACAAGACCGTCGTGGCCGCCGGCGTCGACATCTTCGTGATCCGGGGCACCACGGTTTCGGCCGAGCATGTCTCCAAGGACCACGAGCCGCTGAACCTCAAGCAGTTCATCTACGAACTCGACGTCCCTGTGATCGTCGGCGGGGCCGCCGGCTATACCCCGGCCCTGCACCTCATGCGCACCGGTGCCGCCGGCGTGCTGGTCGGCTTCGGCGGCGGCGCCACCAGCACCACCCGCCGCGCGCTCGGCATCCACTCGCCCATGGCCTCCGCCATCTCCGACGTCGCCGCTGCCCGCCGCGACTACATGGATGAGTCCGGCGGACGCTACGTCCACGTGATTGCCGACGGCGGCATGGGATCCTCCGGCGACATCGTCAAGGCCATCGCCATGGGCGCCGACGCCGTCATGCTGGGCAGCGCCCTCGCCCGCGCCGAAGAAGCCCCGGGCAAGGGCTGGCACTGGGGCCAGGAAGCGCACCACCTGGAACTTCCCCGCGGTGACAGGGTCAACGTCGGCACCGTCGGTTCCCTCGAGGAGGTCCTCTTCGGGCCGGGCCACCACACCAACGGAACGTCAAACCTGATCGGTGCGCTGCGCCGTTCCATGGCCACCACAGGCTATTCGGACCTGAAGGAATTCCAGCGCGTCGACGTCGTCGTTTCGCCCTATTCCGGCAACTGAACGCCCCCTGCCCATCCGGGGAAGTTGGAAGTAGTGTGGTGCACTACGAGCTTTGATGCGGATGGAGGCGTGACATGAACAGTTATCCCGGCGGTTCTCCCAGGGCCGGAGGTGCCCTGGGGCCTGCGGAGCGCGAAGCGTCACTGGCGGCACTCCGGGGCACCACCGGCCCCGGCAAGGAACTTGACATCCTGATTGTCGGCGGAGGAATCGTGGGCACCGGCGCCGCCCTGGATGCCATCACGCGCGGCCTGAGCGTCGGCATCGTCGAGGCGAACGACTGGGCCGCTGGCACCTCCTCCCGCTCCTCGAAGCTCATCCACGGCGGCCTCCGCTACCTGGAAATGCTCGACTTTGCCCTGGTCAAGGAGGCGCTGCATGAGCGCGGGCTGATCCTCTCAGCGCTCGCCCCGCACCTGGCCCGGCCGGTTCCCTTCCTGTATCCGCTCACCAAACCCTTCTTCGAACGGCCCTACGTGGGCGCCGGCATCGCCCTCTACGACGCCATGTCCATTTCCACCGGGCAGCGCCGGGGCGTGCCGTTCCACAAGCACCTGAGCCGCCGCGGGACGCTGCGGGCCGCGCCGAGCCTCAAGGACGACGCCTTCGTCGGATCCATCCGCTACTACGACGGCCAGGTCGACGATGCCAAGTACTGCGCCAACCTGGTGCGCACAGCGGCCTACTACGGGGCCCACGCGGTGAACCAGATGTCCGTGGTCGACTTCCTGCGCGAGGGCGAACGTGTGGTGGGCGCCAAAGTCGTTAACCACGAGGATGGTTCCAGCTTCAACATCAGGGCCAAACAGGTCATCAACGCCACCGGGGTCTGGACCGACGAAACCCAGGCGATGGTCACCGACCGGGGCCAGCTGAAGGTCCGCGCCTCCAAGGGCATCCACCTCGTCGTGCCGCGGGACCGCTTCCAGTCGACCGTGGGGCTGATCCTGCGGACCGAGAAATCCGTCCTTTTCGTCATCCCCTGGGGCCGGCACTGGATCATCGGCACCACCGACACCGACTGGCACCTCGACAAGGCCCACCCGGCAGCGTCGAGCAAGGACATCGACTACATCCTCGAGCATGTGAACAAGGTCCTGAAGCGCCCGCTCACCCGGGAAGACGTCGAAGGGGTCTACGCCGGGCTCCGCCCGCTGCTGGCGGGGGAGAACGACTCCACCGCCAAACTTTCCCGCGAACACGTCGTGGCCCACCCGGTCCCCGGGCTCGTTGTGGTGGCCGGCGGCAAATGGACCACATACCGGGTGATGGCCAAGGACGCCGTCGATGAGGCGACCCGCAGCATGGACGAACGCGTTCCGCCCAGCTGCACGGAATCCATCCCGCTGCTGGGCGCCAGCGGATTCAAGGCCGCGTGGAACAAACGGAACCGGATGGCCGAGGAGACCGGGGTCCACGTGGCGCGGGTCGAGCACCTGCTGAACCGTTACGGTTCGATGGCCCCTGAGGTGCTGGCTCTGATCACGGAGAACCCGGAACTTGGCGAACCGCTGCCCGGCGCGGACGACTACCTTGCCGCCGAAGCCGTGTATGCCGCCACCCACGAGGGCGCCCGCCATGTGCAGGACGTGCTGACCCGACGGACCCGGATCTCCATCGAGGCCTGGGACCGCGGTGTGTCCGCCGCACCGGTAGTCGCTAAACTGATGGGAGAGGTCCTCGGCTGGAGCGATGCGCAGCGCGAGGGCGAAATCAAGCACTACCTGGCCAGGGTCGACGCCGAACGGCTTAGCCAGGAGCAGCCGGACGACGAATCCGCTGACGCAGCACGACTGGGCGTCGAGGACATCGTTCCGCTGCGTTGACCGGCAGCGTCCGCCGGCAGCCTCGACCCGAGCCTGCCGGCGGACCGACGCCACTTCGAAGGGAAAACTCTTGGCGGAACCACTGGACCGGTATGACGCCGAGCTCACCACCCCCGACATGGTGATCCTCGAGATGGACGCCACCGACAAGTTCGACGCCGCCACCCAGTTGGCGGAACGGATGCATGCCGCCGGACGCATTTCGGATCTTGAGGGTTTCCTCAGGCACGTCAACGCCCGGGAACACCAGCTGGCCACCGGCCTGCCGGGCGGCATCGGCCTGCCCCACGCGCGCAGTGAATTCGTCTCCCGGACCTCGATCGCCGTCGGTATCACGAAGTACGGCAGGGCGCTGGACTTCGGCGCCGCCGACGGGCCCGCCACGGTGGTCCTCCTGATCGCGACCCCGGCCAGCTCCTTCTCCGAGCACCTCGAAGTCCTGGCCACCCTCGCCCGGTCATTGTCGAAGGAATCGTTCCGCGAATCGCTCCGCCGTGCCTACGACGCCGAAGTGATCGCGGAACTCATCAACTCCAGCCTGGTCTTCTTCGACCACTAGGGCAGGCCTTCGGCCCACACTCCGTTTCGTTGTTCTACGCGCCGACGAAGTACGGTTAAGGAGTGCTGAAAACTGCCCTCAAACCCCGCTGGATCGCCGGACTGGTGTTCGCGATCGTCGTTTCCGGGGTGTTTGTCCTGCTCAGCCAGTGGCAGTTCGGCCGCTCGAGCCAGCCCGAGGTGACGGTCGCCACCACGACCGAGGAGCCCAAACCGCTCACCACGGTGCTCCAACCCGGGAACTTCTTCCCGGGGACGGTGGCCGACCAGATCGTGACCGCCACCGGCAGCTACGATCCGCAGAAGCAGGTCCTGGTCCCGGGCCGCCTGAACGACGGCGCCACCGGCTACTGGATTATCTCGGCCCTGGCCGTCAACGACGCCCCGGTCCTCACCGGAGCGGGCGCCTCACCGCAGACGTGGATCCCCGTCGCCCGCGGCTGGGTCGCGGACCCCGCGGACGCCGCCGCCCCGCCGTCGGGCATCATTGAACTGACCGGGCGGCTGCTGCCGTCCGAAGCCCCGCTGACCGACACCGACGCCGGTCCCGGACGGGCCAGCGCCGTCTCCGTGGCGGAACTCATCAATGTCTGGGAAATCAGCAGCTACCCCGGCTTTGTTGCCGCGAGCTCCGAGCTTGCCGGCGGCAGCGATGTCAGTGCCGCCGCGTCCGGCGGCGCGATTAAGCCGCTGGACGTCGGGCCCCAGCCACCCGCCGCGAAGGTCAACTGGCTGAACCTCTTCTACGCCGCGGAATGGGTCGTGTTCGCCGGCTTCGCCCTGTTCATCTGGTGGCGCCTGGTCAAGGACGACTACCGCCGCGGGCTCGAGGACGCCCTCGACGAGGAGCAGGAAGCCGCGGCGCAGCACGTCCCGGAACCTGGCCCCAAAGAACCGCACCCCTCCGAACCGAAAGTGCAATCATGATCGAGCCCCAGCCTGCCGTCCAGCCGCAGCAGTCCAACGCAACCGGAAGCGCAGGCGGTAAGAAGCGGCGCTTTGGCGGAACCGAGGCCCAGATCCGTTCGGCGTTGAAGTTCTACAAGGTGCTTGCGTACATGACCGGCGCCATGCTGCTCCTGCTCTGCGCCGAACTGGTCGCCCGGTACGCCTTCGGCCAGTACCTCTTCGCCGGCGGGACCAACGCCGTCACCGGTGAACCGTTCGGCCTCGGCTTCGCCGACGCCGAGCCGCCGGGGGTCATCGGCGGCGTGAACCTTTCCGTCGCGGTCCTGATCGTGCACGGCTGGATGTACGTGGTGTACCTCATGTCCAACTTCCGCCTCTGGTCGCTGATGCGCTGGCCGTTCGCGAAGATGATCATCCTGGCGCTCGGCGGCGTGGTGCCGTTCCTGTCCTTTTTCGTGGAGAAGAAGTTCCACGCCGAGGTGGAGGCCGAACTGGCCGCCAACCCGCAGGCCCCCCGGCGCTACTGAGCGCCACCGCGTGCCGCCCGGCCCGCCCGGCCGCCGTCGGGCAACCCATGTGAGTTCGCTTACCCGGCGGCCCTTTCCGGCCCCGGGCCGGGTTCTCAATGTGCGGGCGGACCGCGCCGCAAAGTAGGCTGGTACGGTGACTACTCCCACTGCATCCCAGACCTCCCACAAGCCCGTGCTGGTTGTTGACTACGGTGCCCAGTACGCGCAGCTGATCGCCCGCCGCGTCCGGGAAGCGAATGTGTATTCGGAAGTGGTTCCGCATACCTACAGCACCGAGCAACTGCTGGCCAAGAATCCCGCCGCGATCATTCTCTCCGGCGGCCCCGCGAGCGTCTACGCCGAAGGTGCCCCCAGTGTCGGCGCGGAGCTGTTCGAAGCAGGGGTGCCGGTCTTCGGTATCTGCTACGGCTTCCAGGCCATGGCCAACGCCTTGGGCGGCAAGGTGGCCCAGACCGGGCTCCGCGAGTACGGTGCCACCGAGACCACCACCCTCGGCGAAGGCCGCTCCATCCTGAACGGCATGCCCCAGCACCAGAGCACCTGGATGAGCCACGGCGACTCGGTGCACGAGGCCCCGGAAGGCTTTGAGGTCCTCGCGACGACGGCCGGAGCCGAGGTGGCCGCCTTCGCCAATGAGGAGAAACGCCTCTACGGCGTGCAGTGGCACCCCGAGGTCAAGCACTCGGCCTACGGCCAGCAGGTGCTGGAGAACTTCCTGTTCAAGGGCGCCGGACTGGAACCGAACTGGACCGCGGGCAACATCCTCGAGGAGCAGGTCGACCGGATCCGCGAACAGATCGGCGATGCCCGGGTCATTTGCGGCCTGTCCGGCGGCGTTGACTCCGCCGTCGCCGCCGCCCTCGTCCAGCGCGCCGTCGGCGACCAGCTGACCTGTGTCTTCGTCGACCACGGACTGCTGCGCGAAGGCGAAGCCGAACAGGTCGAACGCGACTTCGTGGCCGCCACCGGCGTCAAGCTCTACGTCGCCAACGAGCAGGAGCGCTTCCAGTCGGCCCTGGCCGGCGTCAGCGACCCGGAGACCAAACGCAAGATCATCGGCCGCGAATTCATCCGCGCCTTCGAGGAAGCGGAGTTGGCGATCATCGCCGAGGCGGCCGCCCACGGCGAAAAGATCAAGTTCCTCGTGCAGGGCACCCTGTACCCGGACGTCGTCGAATCCGGCGGCGGCGAAGGTGCCGCGAACATCAAGAGCCACCACAACGTGGGAGGCCTGCCCGAAGACCTGCAGTTCGAACTCGTCGAACCGCTTCGCGCCCTGTTCAAGGACGAGGTCCGTGCCGTCGGCGCCCAGCTTGGCCTGCCGCAGGAAATTGTGGGACGCCAGCCGTTCCCCGGACCGGGCCTTGGCATCCGGATCGTCGGCGAAGTCACCAAGGAGCGGCTGGACCTGCTGCGCAAGGCGGACGCCATTGCGCGGGCGGAACTGACCGCTGCCGGACTGGACAAAGAGGTCTGGCAGATGCCGGTCGTCCTGCTGGCCGATGTCCGCAGCGTCGGGGTCCAGGGCGATGGCCGCACCTACGGCCACCCGATCGTTTTGCGCCCGGTCTCCTCCGAGGATGCCATGACCGCGGACTGGTCGAGGCTGCCCTACGATCTGCTGGCCAGGATCTCCAACCGCATCACCAACGAGGTGGACGGCGTGAACCGCGTGGTGCTCGACGTGACCAGCAAGCCGCCGGGAACCATCGAATGGGAATAGCCTGGTAACAGGCTAGGGAAGTGGCCGGCCTCCTCAGGAAGCCGGCCACTTTGCGTCTGACGGGATGTTTCCCAACGCGGATTTGTGCGGCCGCTTTGGCAGGGAACTGCGATCCTGGAAATTCGCGTCGAATTTGAGTCCCGCCAGTGTTGCGGAGTCTCACAGGCGCCGGATTCGGGCTACTCTCGAAAGCATGCCGGTATGGTCCAGGACGTCCCGCGCGGGCACGGAAAACTCGAGCAGAGTAAACGCGAGTACAGAAAAGAAGGCAGCAGTGTCAGTTGGTCAAGGCCTCCCCGAGGGCTCCGAGGAGCTCAGGAAATGGCTGTCGGGACTCAAACCCGTCACCGGAGCGGACACCATGCTCCGCTTCACCAAGACGCCTGAGGGCTCGATCGACCTGACCCATGCCCATCCTTCCGGCCTGGCGCAGTTGATGGCGGGCCGGCGCACCCGGCTCTCCACCCTGATCCGTGACCACCAGCAGTATGTTGTCGCCGCGCGGGCATCCCGCAATCTGCGCTCCAAAATCTTCGAACTCACCAATGACCGCGGTATCGACGCGGGATACTTCTCCGCGGGCACGGTCGTCTGGACGTCCGCCGTCGGAGGCAAGCCGCAGCGCGTCTCAGCCCCCGTCATGCTGACCGCCATCTCCCTTACGGTCCGCCCGGGCGAGGACGACTACGAACTCCAGTTGACCGAACAGGCCAAGATCAACCCTGCCCTGATCCGGCACCTGAAGACCATCCACGGGATCGTCTTCGACGTCAACGCCGTCACCCGCATGGCATACAGCACCGCCCGATTTGATCCGCAGCCGGTCCTCGACCGTCTGGGCACCCTGATCCAGCCGATCCACGGCGCCGAGGTCGAACACAACCTTCTGGTCTCCACCTTCGCGGACCTCTCCGGCAGCCTCGAGGATCCGTGGATCAACGAGAGCCATCCCCTGGTCGCGGCGCTGGGGCGTGCCGCCGGTGGCGGGGCGGTGGTGGTTCCCGAGCTCAAGGCCGGGCGCTTCCCGAGCACCGATGAGCGGGATCCGGCCGATGAACTGCTGCTGCTCGACGCCGACACCGACCAGCAGTACGTCGTCGACGCCGTCCGCGCCGGGGACTCGCTCGTGGTCAGCAGCCCGCCGGGCACCGGCCAGAGCCAGACCGCCATCAACACCATCGGCGCCCTCGTCGACCAGGGCAAGACCGTCCTGGTCGTGGGGGACCGGCGCGCCAGCCTGGGCGAGATCTCCGCGCAGCTGGACACGCTCGGGCTGGACTCCACCCTGTTCCAGCTCGCCGGCAACTCCACTCCGCTGCAGCTGAAGGGCCAGCTGGTCCGGGCGATCGTGCGCAACGAGAAATCCCTCGAGCCCCAGCTCAGCAATCTGCACACCACTTTGATCGAGCACCGCCACGCCCTGCGGGACCACGTCGCCTCACTGCACAACGTCCGCCAACGCTGGGGCTGCTCGCCTTACGAGGCCATGCAGTCGCTGGCCGAGCTGACTTCCATCCAGCCTGCCCCGGCCACAACCGTCCGGCTCAAGCGCAGCGTGCTGGACAGTATCCGGGACCGCGAGGAACTGGCCGGCAGGCTCCGCCGGGCGGCGGAACTGGGAAGCTTCAGCCGGGCCTCGACGACGAGCCCCTGGCACGGGGCGCGGCTCCTGACCCGCAAGGAAACCCAGGAAGCCCAGCAGGTTGCCCGCTCCGTGGCGGGGAAGCTGCCGCAACTGCGCGAGCTGATGAACGGCGTCGCCGAACACGCCGAGATCCGCCTCGGCCGCACCTTTGCCGAGTGGGGGGATCAGGTTGAGCTGCTGGTCGCGGTGCGCGAAAGCCTCGACAAATTCACGGCTGACATCTTTGACCGTCCGGTCCATGATCTGATCTCCGCTACCGCCGCCTCGTCGTGGCGGCGTGAACGGAACATCGAGATGCCGTCCATGCAGCGGTCCCGCCTGCGCCGGGTGGCGAAGGAATACGTCCGTCCGGGCGTCCACATCGCCGACCTGCACAGCTCCCTCGTCCTGGTCCAGGAACAGCGGGCCGCGTGGTCCGACTACGCCACGACACAGCGCCATCCGGCCGTGCCGTCGGGCCTAGGGGAGATCATCGCCCTGTACCGGGAGCTGGAAGGGGAGCTGGCCGAGCTGGGCCAGGCCGTCCGGCATACCGCGGCAGGCGGCGAGCTGCACGGAACGCCGTATGAAGAACTTATGGAGCGGCTGGCGCGGCTGGTTGCCGACACCGGGACGCTAGAGACCCTGCCGGAGCGGACGCTCCTGGTGGAGAACATGCGCGAACATGGCCTCGGTGAACTCCTCGCCGATCTTGCCGAGCGCGAGGTACCCGCCGAATCGGTGGCCGCGGAGCTGGAGCTCGCATGGTGGCAGTCCGCCCTGGAAGCCATGATCAGCGGCGACGACTATCTGGCCATGTCCGACGGCGACGCCCTGCGTCAGCTCGAGGCCGAGTACCGTCTCGCGGACAACGCCCACATCGCCAGTGGTGCCGCCCGGCTGCGCTGGAAGCTGGCCGAACGCTGGCGGGCGGCTCTCGCGGAGTACCCGCGCCAGGCCGAACTGCTGCGCAGCCTGCTCAAGGACGGACGGGTCACCTTGTCCGCCCTGACCGGCCAGGCCGCGGAACTGCTGCCGATGCTGGTGCCGGTGTGGTCGGTCAGCCCCTACCTCATGACTGCGGTCTTGCCGGTGGAGCAGCGGTTCGACGCCGTTGTCATCCTCGACGCCGAGGCGACGTCGCTGCAGGCTGTCCTGCCGGCCATCGCCCGCGCCAAGCAGGTTATTGCCTTTGGCGACGACCGTATCGCCAGCCCGCGGACCTTCACCGTCGGTGTGGAGCGGCTTGCCGCCGGCGAGAGCTCCCACCAGGGGGTGGAGAGCGCCTACAAGGCGCTGGCCGCCGTGCTGCCCGTCTGGAACCTGAGAACCGTTTACCGCGCCGTGGATGAGGACCTGGTCCGGCAGCTGAGCAAGGGCTTCTACGACGGCGGACTGCGGCGCTTGCCGGAGGGCCAGTCGGCCACCGGGCTGGACCGCGCCCTCTCGGTGGAGTACCTGCCGGATGGCACGGGACTGCCCAGCGCGGACCAGGACGGTGTCGAATCGGTGGTCGCCGAGGTGAACCGCGCCGTGGAGCTTGTCTTCGAACACGCCCGGTTGCGGCCGCGGACGTCGCTCGCCGTTGTTACCGGCAGCCTGCGGCATGCAGCCCGCATCGGCGAGTCGATCCGGCTGCAGCTGCCCAACTATCCGCTGCTGGCCAGTTTCTTCACTGCCGGGGACGAATCCTTCCGGGTCGTGGACCTGGAACGCGCGCAGGGCTTGGTCCGCGACCACATTATTTTCTCTCCCGGCTACGGCCGCACCCCGCACGGGCGCGCGCTCCACAACCTGGGCCCGCTGTCCGCGGACGGCGGACGGGCCAAGTTTGCCCTCGCCATGACGAGGGCACGCCGGTCCCTGCACGTGCTCAGTTGCTTCCGTCCCGAGGACCTAGACGTGACCCGGCTGAGCCACGGCGCGGTTGACTTCTATGAGCTGCTGGATCGTGAAATCGCAGGCAACACAGATCTTGGCAGCCCGGCATCGCGGGCGGCCGCCAGCGAGCAGGCACTGGGAGCGGACCCGCTCGTGGCGGATCTCGGCGATCGGCTGCGGGCCCGCGGCGCCCGGGTCTGGCACCAGTACGACGGCGTTTTGAACATGGTGGCCGCGGCCGACCCGCTGAGCACGATCGGGCAGGACGACGCCGAGATTCCCCGTCCCGTGGCGATTGAGTCCGACGGCACCGAGCAGTACCGCCGCCTGACCGTCCGTGAACGCAGCAGGCTCCGCCCGCAGCTCCTGGAGCGGCTCGGCTGGCGCTACATGCCACTATGGACCATAGAGGTCTTCACCGATCCTTCGGCCTGTGCCGACCGGATCGGCGGATACCTGGGCCTGGAAAAGCCTGCGGTGACGCACCGGAAGCCGGCGTCGCCGGGTTTCTTCGACGACGACGTCGAGAACCTGGTCAGCGAAGCGCAGGCCTCGGAGGGGCGGGCCCCGTCCGGACGGCCGGACAGCGCGCAACAGAACAGGACGGATCAGGGCAGCAAGGAGGCCGGCGGCATGTACACAGACAGCGATAGCCGGGACAACGGCGAAGCACAGAACAACGGCGAAGCGCAGAGCAACGGCGAAGCGCAGGAGGGCGGCAGGAACGGCGCACCGCAGACGGCCGCCCCGGCGGCAGTCGCGGCCGGCGTGCTGCCGAACAAGGCCGCGGAGGACGACCCGCGGCGCTGGGGCGACGAGCCCGGCGGCTACGACCATGACTCCTGGCTTGAGGAACAGAAACCCCCGCACTGGGGCTAAGGACGTCCCTGCCTTGGCGCCGCGCCGGAACGGGCTCGGGCGAACCTTCGGCCGGGGGCGGCTCTTAGCCATGAGCGGCCCCCACCAGGACGAAGTACAGCTTTCCCTGGTTGGAAGCGCCTGCCAGACGGCGTGCCTGCTCGGCATCGGCAGCCACAACCATGAGTCCCTCGGTTTCCCCGGCCGCCAGCCATTGGCCGGCCTCGCTGGCCTGCCCGGAGGTCCACAGCACCGGCACCGCGGCGGCGAGCACGTGCGAGGTCGCCGGCTGGTCAAAGCCGTTACCGTTGGTCATCACAACGTTGACGAGCTGACCGGGGGAGAGCAACTGGATTGAGGCCGGATCTGCCATCCGCAGTGGCACGGCGGCAGACCCCGGCGGGCTTCCCGCCAGCAGCCCGGGCCCAAGGAGCTGGGAGTCAGAGAGCAACTGGCCCTTGCGAAGGGCCACGGCAAGCTGCGTGCCCTGCAAAGAATCAGTGCTGCCATAGCTGCCGGCGGGGACGAGGCTGCGGGGAACGCTCAGAACCGTCAGATCGTCCGGGCCGAGCATTTTCCCGGCCGGAAGGTCCCGTGCCGCGGCGAAGGCTGGGACGGTGTCGGCAGGGGCCGGTGTCAGCTGTTGAACCGTGAGGCCGGCCGCGAGGCAGAGCAGCAAAGCCACCGCCAGGCGCCGCTGCCTGGCCAGCCAGCGGAGCAGCCGCCGTCGGAACGTCCGGACAGCGGGTCCCGGCCCGTGCGGAGGGCTTCCCGAGTTCGACCGTGGTGAGCGGCGCCCAGCGGAACGGCCGACCCGGAGAAACGATGATCGGCGCGCTGAACCACGGAACAAGACAGGAAGGAACGCCGCGGGGATGATCCCGAAGGGCGGGGCGGGAATTGCTGGGGCGGCCATACCCCGACGCTACGCATCCGCGCGGACATCGGGCAGGCGCGGTTGCGGCTATGTGGACAAATCTGCCGGGGCAGGCAAAGTACTGCGCCGCGGCCGCGGACCCTCAGTGAGCAAGGTAGGGGCGGCCGTAGCCCCCGCAGTACCTAGCTTGCGGAAGCGGAAGCGGCGGCGGGCGCGGGCGTTGCTGCCGGGGCGGGAGCCGGAGCCGGAGCCACTGTGCTGCCCTTGGAGTCGCGGGAGTCGTTCCGGTAGAAGCCGGATCCCTTGAAGACGACGCCAACGCTGTTGAACTTCTTGCGAAGGGTTCCCTGGCACTCCGGGCAGGACGTGAGGGAGCTGTCGGTGAACGACTGCACGATCTCGAAGGCGTGGCTGCAGTCCTTGCAGGCGTATGCATACGTGGGCACTGGAAATCCTCCTCTGGGACAAACGAGCAGGTCCCGTGCTGTCCGGTCGGGATCGGTGCCGAAATAGCTACCGGCAGAATCCGTCCCTTAGCAGTCGCAGGGCCTGAGTGCTAATTCTATCACCCCGGCAGGGAGTCCCCATGAGCCCTAGGGCTGCAACCGGAGCAAACCGCCCGGGGTCAGGGCGGCGGCCACCTTCCGGTCGAAGGACTCTGCCGGGATGCTGCCGGCGGGAAGCACCTCGCCGTCGTACACGACGGCGGCGGTCGGCAGCGAAGGCAGCGGCCCGCCGTCGGACGCCCGGGTCCCGGAGGGGATGACGGCGGACAGGGCGGCCAGGAACTTGTCGTAGTAGCCGCCGCCTTGGCCGATCCGGTTGCCGGACGCGTCGACGGCGGTGGCAGGCAGGAAGATGCCGTCGGCGTTCCGCATGACGTTTGTGTCGTGGCGTTCCCCGGCGGGCTCCTGGATCGGTGCGTAGCGGCTCCGGGCGTATTCTGAGGCCGGCGTCCAGTACACCCAGCTCAGCCCCAGCCCTGTTTCGCAGGCCGGCAGCAGGATGCGGTGCCCCGCGCCGTGCAATGCTGCCAGCAGGGGAAGGGTGGGCGGCTCGGAACCCACACCAAGGTAGGCGGCGAAAGTGCCTGCGTTGCCGCCGGTCAGGCCCGAAGCCCAGGCGAGCCCGTGCATGGCAATGCCGGCTCCGGCGCTTTCCAGATCCGCCTGCGTCAATGCGGCACGCCTGGCCCGGTGTCCGGCCCGGATCTCTTGCTTCGACGCCATGAGGCCCCGTCCCTCCTAGTGCTGGGGCCCGGGAAGCAGCGGTTCCTGGCCCCGCGAATGATTACGCAATGTTTGGTCCCTCCGTTAGATTAGTCGAGTGACTACACCTAACGCCCCCGTCCGCAAGGCCGTCATTCCCGCAGCCGGCCTCGGAACCAGGTTCCTCCCGGCCACGAAGGCCATGCCCAAGGAAATGCTGCCCGTCGTTGACAAGCCCGCCATCCAGTATGTCGTGGAGGAAGCCGTCAAAGTCGGGCTGAACGACATCTTGATGATCACCGGGCGCAGCAAGCGCGCGCTGGAGGACCATTTCGACCGCGTCCCCACCCTGGAAGCCACGCTTGCGGCCAAGGGCGACATTGCCAAGCTCGAGTCCATCCAGGCTGCCAGCAATCTTGGTGACATCCACTACGTGCGCCAGGGCGATCCGATGGGCCTGGGCCACGCCGTCCTCCGTGCAAAGCAGCACGTGGGTTATGAGCCGTTTGCGGTCCTGCTGGGCGATGACCTGATCGACGCCCGTGACGACCTGCTGAGCACCATGATCGAGGTTCAGGCGAAAACCGGCGGATCAGTGATTGCACTGATTGAGGTAGAGCCCTCCGAGATCAGTGCCTACGGCTGCGCCGACATCGAACCGATCGGCGGCGAAGACTACGTCCGGATCAAGCACCTGGTCGAGAAGCCTGACGTCGAGGATGCCCCGTCCAACCTGGCCATTATCGGCCGTTATGTCCTGCACCCGGCGGTCTTCGAAGTCCTCGAACGCACCGAACCCGGGCGGGGCGGCGAGATTCAGCTCACCGACGCGCTGCAGGAGCTGGCAGCCGGTGACGGCGAAGGCTATGGCGTGTACGGCGTGGTCTTCCGCGGCCGCCGCTACGATACCGGCGACAAGCTCAGCTACCTTAAGGCCTGTGTCCAGCTTGCCTGCGACAGTGACGACCTGGGTCCCGGACTGCGGGAGTGGCTGCCGGGCTTCGCTTCGAGTCTCGCTCCAAGCCTGACCAAGTAGTTCCGGTGGGGGGCGGCTTCAGCTGGCCGGTCACGCTGGAAAGCGGCGACCTCGTGTTGCGCCCGATCCGGTACCGGGACCGCAAGGAGTGGACCGAGCTCCGCTCCCGTAACAGTGAGTGGCTGGCCCCCTGGGAAGCGTCGAACCCCGTTCCCGGGGGCGGACTTCCCGACTACCGCCAGATGGTGCGGTCCCTCAAGTCCCAGGCCGCCCTGGCGACAGCCCTGCCGTTTGTGATCACTGCCTGGACGCCAGGCTTCCGGGAACCGGTGATTGTGGGACAGCTGACTGTGTCCTCCATTGTGTGGGGCTCGGCGATGATGGCCACGCTGGGTTACTGGGTGGACAAGGACCGCGCGGGCCAGGGCATAGCCCCGACTGCCGTGGCGTTGGTGACGGACTATTGCTTCCAGACCCTCGGGCTGCACCGGATGGAGATTAACATCCGTCCGGAAAACGGTCCCAGCCTGCGGGTGGTCGAAAAGCTCGGCTTCCGCGACGAGGGATACCGGCCGCGATTCCTGCATATCAACGGCGAATGGTCCGATCACCGGAGCTTCGCGCTGACCGCGGAGGAAGTGCCGGGAGGACTGCTGGCACGCTGGCAACAGACCGGGCCGGCGTAAGCGGTCCGACCCGTCCTGACCAGCCCTTTTGTCGTAAATCCAGTCAATTGGCAGTTCCCCCGCGACACACCGGGGACAATGCGGCCCCGCACCGCGCATTGCTCATACGGTTTTGATGTGGACTTCCCTCTTAGCAGCTCTGTGATCCTTGTCATTGCTGTTGCGCTCTGGATTGTGTGGGTTGCCCCCTACATGCTCCAGAACGGACGCCACCAGCTGAAGCCTGCGGGCGAGCTCGTGACGGACGTCACCGATCTAGAAACAGCAGCCCCGCAAGCCGGGAGCGTCATGAAGATGACGGCCCAGCAGGAGAACCCCATGACCAGTACCCACCGCACCGAGTCCGACCGTGGCACCAGTGTGCTCGACGGCGGCGTCCACCCTGCGGCCACCGGCCCGGCCTTCAAGATCCGCTATGGCCGGTTGGCGCTCGCGCTGGCCGGTTCGCTCTCGCTGCTCACCGGTGTCGTGTCGGCGGCCCTGCGGATCTTCGGACTTGGCTCAGCCTGGCTGCCCGCTGTCGCGTTGCTCGGCGCCCTGGCTGCCGTCTTTGTGCTCCGCCGGCTCGCGATCCGGGACCGCCGCCGCAAAATGAATGCCGCGTTCCGGGAAGCCATGAGCGCACCGTCACGCCCGTCGCGCCCGGCAGGGCCCGCCCCGAGGCGGGAGGCGGCAGCGGAGCCCCGAGAGTGGCCCGAGAGCCAGCTCTTTGACGCCCAGGCCGACGCGGCGGAACGCAAGCCGGCCCCCAAGCCGCTGACTGCCCAGGAACTCCGCCAGGCGGCCCTGGCGGAGGCCGTGGCCTCGGGCGACACCTCCGTCCAGGGCGCCGGGGACGCCCGCGGCGCTGAAGGATCCAGCTGGGAGCCGGTGGAAGTCCCCAAGCCCACCTATGTGGAAGCGCCGAAGGCCGAGCGGGCCGCCCCTGAGCCGCTTGACCTGCCGGAGGCCCCCAAGTCCGTCGGAAAGCCGTCGCTCAAGCAGGGCCTCCCGCAGGCGCCGGCCGGCAGCGCCGGCGCGGAGTCCGAATCGAAACCACTGGGCAAGGCCCAGAGTGCCCTGAGCAACCTGGACGATGTCCTGCAGAGACGCCGGGCCTAAGCCTCGTCTGTCCCAGCTCCGGGCCGCCAGTAACGGCAGCCCGGGGCTTTCTTGTGTCCCGCTGATCGACTATCTGAAGGTCCAAACCGCCCCGGACCGGGCGCCGGCCGGTAGCCTCAGGGCATGACACGAATTTGCGTTGCCGGGGGAACCGGCCAGACGGGCCGTGAGGTCGTGCGGCAGTCTGTCGCGGCCCGGCACGGAGTCGCAGTTATCTGCCGGCGCCCGCCTGCCGCCGGAGCCCCGAATTGGACCGCCGGCGCGGAGAACTTCTCCGCCGATGTCACCACCGGCGAAGGCCTGGCAGCGGCGCTGGCCGGGGCCGACGTCGTGATCGACTGTCTGGAGGGGCGCTCCGGGAAGGCCCTGAAGGACTTCGCCGACGGCGGCGCCCGGCTGCTCGCCGCGGCCCAGGACGCCGGCGTGGCCAGGGCCGTTATACTCTCCATCGTCAATTGTGACCGGAGCAGCTTCGGCTACTACGCCTCGAAGGCGGCCAAGGAACACGTCTACGAGCGGTCCGGACTTGAGACCGTGGCGCTCCGGGCGACGCAGTTTCATTCGCTCCTCGCGGCGACCTTCGCCGCCGGCGCGAAACTGTGGATCATCCCGGTAGTCAAGGGTGCCCGGTTCCAGCCGATTGCGCCCGCGGACGTCGCGGCGGCCCTGCTTGAGGCGGCGCTGACGCCGTCGGCAGGCCTCCGGCACAGCGTCAGGACCATCGGCGGCCCGGAGATCCAGGCGATGGGGGAGTTCGCCCGGCAGTGGAAGGCAGCCACCGGCTCCCGCGGGCGACTTGTCAGGATCCCGTTGCCCGGCGCGATGGGCAAATACCTGCGCACGGGCCTGAATTTGGTCCCGGAGGAACGCCACGCCGGTGAGACTTTCAGCGGCTGGCTGGCAAAGGGCGCGGATAGTTTGTAGCCTAGGGACACCGGCAACGCCGTTCCTTCGGGACCGGCGTTGCTTCGGGGCTATAGCTCAGTTGGTAGAGCGCTTCGTTCGCATCGAAGAGGTCAGGAGTTCGAATCTCCTTAGCTCCACAAATTTGCAGGGGTTTTTGAACCCTTGAGAGCCTGGCGAGGCTCATTTAGTCGGGAATTTGTCTCCCCATGACCATCGGTTCGGACCCGGTCAGCCCGCAGGTTGTATCGGTTCCGCGGGCGGTGGCAGCGGTGGGATTCTTATGTTTTGCGTCCCGTCGGTCGGCTCCGCTCACTCTTGGTTCCAGCAAGTATCGGGATGTATCGTTGACTATCGTTCTATATCGTTCGCGGTTCACTGAGGAGAGCATGATGCGCAATTCATACCCGGCAGGCGGATTCCGCGGCCACAACGTCGACGGCATGTGGCAGGCCGTCGAGGAGTTGCGTTCGAGGTTTGAGAAGCGCTCCGGCACCCGTGCGGGTCGAGGCGAGGTGCGGTCGGCGGTGCTGGCACTGCTCGCGGAGCGGCCGATGCACGGCTACCAGATCATCCGTGAAATCGAGGAGCGCAGCGGTGGCAGCTGGAAGCCCAGCGCCGGATCTGTTTACCCAACGCTGCAGCTGCTGGCCGACGAGGGATTCATCAGTGCCGAGGAATCCAACGGCCGCAAGATCTACTCGCTGACTGAAGCGGGCCGGGAGGATGTAGCGGGTGCCGATGCGTCAGCGCCCTGGGAGTCAACGGCTCCGGCGCAGGGCAGCGGGTTCGCGGCGCTGACCAAGGCGGGCGTCGAGCTCGCGCAGGCCGCGTCCCAGGTGGGTCGCACCGGATCGCGGGAGCAGGTGCAGGAGGCCGTGGCGGTACTCGACGACGCACGTCGTCGGCTGTACTCGATCCTCGCCCAGGACTGACGGGGGTGTCGTCGGTTCGTCGGGACCGGGCAGATCCGGTACCCGGCGCCGGGGATACCCGGGCCCGTTACCGTCGCATCCTGCGCTTCGCCGCCTGGCATCTCGCGGTGACCTGGTGGTTCGAGCTCTTCCTCCCTCGCGTCGGGTTGGCCCGAATTGCCGAGCGCACCAGGGCGAAGAGGATGCTGCGCTTCGCGCAGCGCTTTCATGTGCTGGCGGTAAACCTTGGCGGTCTAATGATCAAGGTCGGTCAGTTCCTGTCCTCCAGGCTCGACGTGCTTCCGCCCGAGATCACCAAGGAACTCGAGGGACTGCAGGACGAGGTGCCCCCGGTCTCGTTCTCCGCGATCCGTCGCCTTGCCGAGGCGGAGCTGGGTGCGCGGCTGGACCAGCTGTTCGCCTCGGTCGAGGAGACGCCGATCGCAGCAGCGTCGCTCGGGCAGGCGCACCGGGCGAGGCTGCTTCCGGGCGACGCCGTCGACACCGGTCTCGACCATGTGGTGCTGAAGGTACAGCGGCCGGGCATCGATGCCATTGTCGACGTCGACCTGGCGGCACTGCGCAAAGTGGGCGGCTGGCTCAGTCACGTGCGCCTGGTGTCCGACCGTGCCGACATGCCCGCCCTGGTCGAGGAGTTTGCGCAGACCAGCCTTGAGGAGATCGACTACCTGCATGAGGCAGCGAACTCGGTGCGGTTCGCTGATGACTTCGCCGACAACGACCGGGTGAGTGTGCCCGACGTCGTATGGGAGCGGAGCACGCGCCGCGTGCTTACCCTCGAAGATGTCACGGCGATCAAGATCACGGACGCGGAGGCGCTTCTCGCGGCGGGCATCGATCCGGCCCAGGTCGCCCCGATTTTCGCGTCGGTCATGTTCGACCAGATGTTCACGAACGGCTTTTTTCACGCCGATCCGCACCCGGGCAATATCTTTGTCACTCCGGGTACCGATTCGGCCACAGAGCGCCCTTGGAAACTGACGTTCATCGACTTCGGCATGATGGGCGAGGTTCCGGCGAGTACGCGCAGCGGCCTGCGGAAGCTGCTCATCGCGGCAGCATCGCGTGACGGCAATGGGTTGATGACCGCGATCAGCGACGTGGGTGTCCTGGTGCCCTCGGCCGACACGGTCGAGCTTGAGCGGGCGTTGACGCACCTCTTCGGCCGGTTTGGCGGGATGGGCTTCGCCGAGCTTCGCGAGGTGGACCCGCGGGAGTTCCTTGATTTTGCGGTGGAGTTCGGTGACGTGGTTCGCTCGTTGCCGTTCCAGTTGCCGGAGAATTTCCTGCTCATCATCCGGGCGATGTCACTGACGTCGGGTGTGTGCAGCACGCTGGACGCCCGGTTCAATCTGTGGGACTCGGTCGAACCCTACGCGGCCCAGCTGCTTCGCGACGAGCGTGGCAACATCGTGCAGGACGTGGCCCAGCAGGCCTTCGATGCCGCCGGCATGGCCCTGGGTCTACCGAAACGTCTCGAGGGGCTTCTGACCCGAATCGAGGACGGTTCACTGGCAGTTGCCAATCCGCGCCTCGAGCGGCAGGTGGGACGGCTCGACCGCACGTTGCAGCGATCGGCATCGGCACTGATATTCGGCGCCCTGCTCATCGCAGGTTCTGTGGTCCGAGCGGACGACACGGCGCTCGGCAGTGTGCTGATGATCGTGTCGGTGGTTCCGCTGCTGCACGGGCTATGGGCGGGGCGCAGCGGCATCTGAGTGAGCTGGTCGAGTGCATCAGCTCGGTCTGGTGAGGTCGCCAGCGAGGAGTGGCGGGGCCCGGCCGATCAAACTGGCCGGGCCCCTGCGCGTATAGTCCCAGGAGATAGGAAGCGCATCATTCGGGCTCCATCAGACGCTTCGCTCGCAGCCGGCCCGTCCCCGAGCCCTTGTTAGCGCTGCGGCGGATTCAGCGGGAGCGGAACTATGGGCTGGTCATTTGCGGCAAGGTCAATGCCGAGGTCCTTTGCGAAGACGAGCCGCGTGTCCTTGTAGATTCCGGGGTGGTTCTCGTCCAGCTCGAAGACACGCGCACCGCGCAGTCGGTTACGTTCAGGGCCGGGCAGTCCGTAGGCACCAAATCCGGTTCCGGGTGCGTAGCCGAGCTGAACACCGTAGTAGTTGCCGACATAGGTGTTGACGTGGTCGTGCCCCACGAAATAGCCGGCCACATCCCCCCGTTCCAGGAAGGCATTAAACAAGCCCGAGTTGATGGGTCCAGGGCACTCGTCCTCGTTCCGTTCGCCCACTATGTTGTGCCTCTTGAGCGCACGCGCGTGATCCGCATCTGTTCGCGAGTCGAGGCTGGCGAACCACATATTGCGGTGCTCATGAAGTGCGATATGGCCCCACATGAGGGACGGGATCTTCTTTCCGTACTTTTGCTCTGCTGCGATTGACTGATTCCGATACCACGTAACCTGGTCCATGCGTACCCAGTCCCAGTCCGGGTAGCCCTCAAAGTCCTGCCCATCGATGCTGTCGGGGGCATAGCGGCCGGTGTCGATGAGCCAAAGACCAAAGGCCGGAGTTTTTGACCTGGAGGATTGAACGAGCAGTTGCGAGTTGGAGGTACCGGTGAGTCCCGGCGTGGAGTCGGCGTTCACGTTGAACTCGTAGGTCTGCAGGAATTCCAGCATTTTTGCTTCGGTCATTCCTGATCGCTGCACCGAGTCTTCGTCGTGATTGCCAAAGGTCACGGCCCAAGGGATCTGCCGGCGTTCCATGGGCTGGACCACGTGGTTGAGCGCTTGTTTGACCTCCAGCTCGGAGTCGCATCCTCCATTGATGACATCCCCGTTGATGACCACAAAGTCCGGCTTTTCCGTATCAAGGGTCCGGTCCATGAGTTCGATTGTGCGGCGGTCCGTCTGCTCGTCGTCCTGGGTGTCGTTGAACTGAACAATTCTGAATGCGCCGTCCGGGCGAAAGACAAGCGTCGGCTTGGGAGCCTTCGCGCCCGGTGCTGCCATGCCCGCAGCTCCGGTAGACGCTGTGATTCCCAACGCCCCAAGCGCTCCGGCAGCAGCCAACGCCGCCCGCCTGCTGAGTTTGGGCTGGTGGTTACTAGTCGTCATCGCGACCTCTCTTCATCATTGATGCGGCCTTAATGCCGGCCGCCGGCCTGTCGAGACGGTACAGGGCGGAGGCGTCCAGCCCTGAAACAGGCAGTGAACGCCCAGCGCTTAGGATCGCAACCCTTGCCGCCGCCATCGCAACCCTTGCCGCTCAGCCCGATATCCTGTCAAGTGAGACGAGGAGAATCATGACCACCCTGAAAGAACGCCTGCACGCCGACGTCGTCGGCCACATGAAGGACCGCAACAAGGTCGCGCTCACCACAGTGCGCAACGTCCTGGGCGAAATTGAAACCCGCGAGAAGTCCGGCAAGACCCCGATCGTGCTGGACGACGCCCAGGTGACGTCCCTGCTGCAAAAAGAAGCCGCCAAACGACGCGACACCGCCCGAATCTACACCGAGGCGGGGGAGTCCGAGCGGGCAGCGGCGGAAATCGCTGAAGCCGAGATTATCGAGGCGTACCTGCCGAAGGCACTGACCGCAGCCGAAGTGGAGGCCATCGTCGACGAGGTGATCGCGAACCTCACGGCCGGTGGCACCGAACTGACCATCCGGCAGCTGGGCGCAGTGATGAAACCTGTGACCGCCAAGGTCGCCGGACGCTTCGACGGCAAGGCAGTCAGCGAGATCGTGCGGAGCCGCATCCCGCAGTGACAGGGGAGGGCTGCCGGCTCCCGCCTGTATCCTGAGTAGGTACGTCTAGCGTGGTTCATGACCGG
Source organism: Arthrobacter sp. U41 (assembly GCF_001750145.1). Classification (NCBI taxonomy): domain Bacteria; kingdom Bacillati; phylum Actinomycetota; class Actinomycetes; order Micrococcales; family Micrococcaceae; genus Arthrobacter; species Arthrobacter sp. U41. Next base: position 63,266 of record NZ_CP015732.1, on the reverse strand, counting down.
ACGACTGTTCAAGACTCTGGGATTGGAACTCTTATTACCACCTCCGTGCCCGGCCGCCGCCAGGAAACCCCGATACAGTCCGGCAGGCCCCTCCAGGCACCCGCCGTCGACGCACCCGCCGTCGTGACGTGGGCCGAGGCCGGCCAGAGCAGGACCGCGCGCTGGCGATCGGCCAACGGAAGACCGGCACCCGCGCGCGTCGAAGTGGTCACCGACTCCCTGACAGCCGATGAAGCGAACCGGATGGCGTCCCAGGGCATAGCAATGCTCTGGCAGGGCGACTTCCACAACGCACGGCAGATCCTCAACGCCATGGACCGGCGGGTGGGCGCCGGGAAGAAAAAGGCCGCGGACACCACGGCGGACGGGTTCTACCGGCACCGCCAGTCCCGCTCGCATCGAGCGCGCATTCTCGGGCTGCTGCTGATTCCGCTTGATCCGGGCCCGGTGGTGCCGCTGCGGCGTTCCCCGGACATCCAGGAGGCGGCCGCGGGGGCGTACGGGGAAATAAGCGAGCCTTCGGTGGTCTCCCTCCATGAGCTCGTGGGGGCCATCGGTGCACACGAGTGGCGGAAGAACGGCGTCTACGTCGATGCCCTTCAGGGCCGCATCCACCCGCACTACGGCACGTTCTTCCCGACCCGCAGCGAGTATGTCGACCTGCTGGCCGCGGCTCCGCTGCCATCTGACCTGCTGGCGTTCGACGTCGGAACAGGCACCGGGGTGCTCGCTGCCGTGCTCGCCCGCCGCGGCATCCACCGTGTGGTGGCGACGGACAATGAACCCCGCGCGGTTGCCTGCGCGAGCGAGAATTTCCGGATTCTGGGCGTGCAGGACCGCGCGGAAGCTGTCCTGACCGACATGTTCCCGCCCGGCCGTGCACCGCTGATCGTGTGCAACCCGCCGTGGATTCCGGCCACGCCGCATTCCTCGTTGGACAATGCCGTCTACGACCCCGGCAGTCGGATGCTGTTCCGTTTCCTGAACGAGCTCTCCGACCACCTGGAGCCGGGAGGTGAGGGTTGGCTCATCCTCTCGGATCTGGCCGAGCACCTGGGTCTGAGGTCCCGTGACGAACTGCTGGACGCCATCGCGGCGGCCGGGCTGAAGGTGCTGGAACGGTACGACACCAAGCCAACCCACCCCAAGGCATCCGACCGCAACGATCCGCTGTTCGAGGCCCGCACGGCCGAGGTCACCTCGCTGTGGCGGCTCGCAACCCGTTAAGTGCCACGCTCCGCCATCCGCGCCAGTGCCGTTCTGAACCCCACATCGAAAGAGAAACACCCATGAGCCTGATCCGGCTGCAAGACGTCAGTGTGCGCTTCGACAACACCCAGATTCTCCGCGAGGCCTTCTTCCGCCTCGAGGCCGGCGACCGCGTGGGCCTGATCGGCAAGAACGGCTCCGGTAAGACGACCATCCTCAAACTGGTCCTGGACCAGGTGGCGCCGGACACCGGTACGGTCACCCTGGAACTGGGCACCAAAGTGGGCTACTTCTCCCAGTTTTCCGAACTCAATGGCGAAGCCACTATTCGTGAAGTGCTCGATGCGCTGTTTTCCGCGGTCAAAGAGGTTGAGGCTGAACTGGCCGCCATCGACATCTCCATCGCGGCTGATCCCGCGGAAGCCGAACTCGACCGGCTGATCAGCCGCCAGGCGGAGCTGTTCGAGGACATGGAACGGCTCGACGGCTGGGACTACCCGCGGCACATCGACACCGTCCTGACCACCTTGGGCTTCGACGAGGCCCACCGCAACTGCGCGATCGACGAGCTGTCCGGGGGCTGGCGAAACCGTGCGGCCCTGGCCAAGATCCTGCTCGAGGGCCCCGACGTGCTGCTGCTCGATGAGCCCACCAACTTCCTGGACGTGGCGGGCGTCGAATGGCTCGAAAGCTGGTTCCGGGACTTCAAGGGCGCCGCCATCATCGTCTCGCACGACCGGAAATTCCTGGACGCCGTCGTCACCCGGATCATCGAGGTGGAGAACTTCCACCTGCACGAATACCCGGGAAACTTCGGCGAATACGTGGTGCAAAAACAGTTCCGCCTCAAGACCCTTGAGCAGCAGTTTGTGCACGAATCCGAACTCCTGGCCTTTGAGGCCGAAGGGATCGCCGACCGCCGCGAGGCGGCCAAGGAGGCCAGCCGCGGCCTGGGCAACCAGCTGGCCAAGATCAAGAAGTCCCGCACACCCCGTCCCGTCGACCAGATTGTCACCGAGATCTATGGCGGCCTGCACGTCAAGGATGTTCTCTGCCGGGTGGAGGGTCTGGGCAAGTCGTACGGCGAGAAGCTGCTGTTCGACGATCTGTCCTTCGAGATCCGCCGGGGCAACCGGATTGTGGTCCTCGGCTCCAACGGCAGCGGCAAGTCCACTCTCCTGAAGGTGCTGACCGGCGAAGAGCGGGCCGATTCCGGCGAGGTCGCCTGGGCCAAGGGGCCCGGCTTCGTCTCCTACAACCAGATGCTCGAGGACCTCGACGACGCCGACACGGTCTCCCACGCGGTCAACGCGCTGCCTGACAGCCTGGCGTTCAGCGCCACGAAGAAGTCCGTCAACCGGTTCCTCGCCATGTTCCAGTTCTCCGAGGCGGACCTCAAGCAAAAAATCGGGAACCTCTCCGGCGGGCAGAAGGCCCGCGTCGCCATGGCGCAGTGCCTCCTCTCCGGCGCCTCGGTGCTGCTGCTGGACGAGCCGACCAACCACTTGGACATGTCCAGCACCCAGGTCATGGAACGCGCGCTGGTGCACTTCCCCGGAGCCGTCGTGGTGGTCAGCCACGACCGGTTCTTCAGCGAAAAGATCGCCAACCGCCACCTGGTGTTCGGCGCCGACGGCGCGGCCCCGGGCGAAATCGACGTCCGCGTCGCCTAACGGCCGTCCGCCTTGACGGCCCCGGCAGGAAGCGGCCGGAGTGCGGGCCCGACCTGGCTGTCGCGGTGCCAACCGGACTGTGACTGCAGGAACGAACCGGTCCCCTGAGAATGCCGCCGGCGCGGGATAATGGAAGCATGACTGATCAGGACCGCGACCCGTGGGAGGAGTTCGACAGGCTCAGGCCTGCGGGACCGGACCGCGTGGGCGGCTACCCCGGGGGTGAACCGGTGGGCTTCGGCTTCCGCACGGGCGTCCGCAGCGCGAAGGTGGCCATCGGCTTCGCCGTGTACGCCCTGACCCTGGGAACCATTCTGGTGGTGATCGGGGCGGTGGTTTTCATCGGCGAAAGCCAGTGGCTGCTGCTCGGGCTTATGGTGCTGATCGAAACGGTGTTCGTCCTGGCGTTCAGCCGGCTGGTCGCGCAGGCACGGCAGCGCCGCTGACAGTCCCGACGCCTGACAGTGCCGACTCCTGACAGTCCCGACTGCTGACCCTCCCGACTGCTGACCCTCCCGACGGCGTCGGAGCAAGCTACTTCCGGTGCCGGGAGGTCAGGGCCAGGTACGCGCCGAGGGCGCCGACACCGCCGATTCCCGCGGTGAAGAGCGTCTTCGGCCAGTTGCGCCAGCGCTCGGGCTGGACCGAAACCAGTTCCCCGACGGCATTGATCAAAGCCGCGGTGATGAGTCCGGCCACGATCCGGTTCCCGGTCCTGTCGGCCTTGTCCATGAGCTTGTCCAGCTCCTCGGCCCGGAAATGGATGTCGATGCCCCCTCGTTCCAAAACGTCCACCACCCGGCGGAGAATTTCCGGTGCGTCCGTGCCGAGGCGCAGGGCTTCGCGGCCGAGCTTCTTCAGCCGGGCCGCCAGCGCCTCCGGGGACAACGAGGCGAGGATGATTGACTGCGTGAAGGGACCGAGCTGGGTGGTCAGCTCGAAGCCGGGATCCAGCTGTTTGCCCAGGCCGTCCGCCATCACCAGCATCTTCAGCATCAGTGCCGTTTCCCGGGGCAGCCGTAGCCGGTGTTCGCGCAGCAGGGCCGCCAGTTCCGCCAGCACCGCCACGATCGGGATCTCCGCGAGCGGCCGTCCTGCGTAGCGGTCCACCAGCCGCCCCAAAGCGGCCTGCAGTCCGCCAAAGCCGCCGTTCATCTGCGCTCCGCACAGCCGGACCAGGGCGGTGGTCAGCCGGGCGGCGTCCTGTTCCACGATCGCCAGGAGCATCCGGAGCAGCTGATCGCGGGTGGAATCGCTGATCTGGCCGACCATGCCAAAATCGATGATGCCGAGGCGGCCGTCTGCTTCCACAAAAAAGTTTCCCGGATGCGGGTCTGCGTGGAAGAAGCCGTCCTCGAACACCATCTGGAGCAGGACGCTGCAGGCCTGCCGGGCCAGCTCTCCGGTGTCGATCCCGGCTTCCCGCAGCGCGGCGCTGTCGGTGACCTTGACGCCACGGATCCGCTCCAGCGTGAGGACCCGGGATGTGGTGGTGTCCCACAAGACCCGGGGAATGTGGACGCGGGGATCGCCCGCGAAGTTTGCGGCGAATTGCTCCGCGTTCCGGGCTTCCTGAAGGTAGTCCAGTTCGGCGCGCATGGTCTGGGAGAACTCATCGACCAGGGCTGCCAGATGGACGCCGGCGGCCCTCGTGGAGGCCCGCTCCGCCCGTTTGGCCAGCTCGGCCATGATCTCCAGATCCTCATTGACCTGGGCCACAACGCCGGGCCGTCGGACTTTGACCACGACGTCGATGTGCCGGCTGCCGCCCGTAGTGTCACCGGCGACGCCCGGTTCGGCGTGCCCGGGGCCCACCGCGATCCGTCCGCAGTGGACCTGGCCAATGGAACCGGTGGCGAGGGGAACGTCGTCCAGTGAATCGAGAAGCCGGTCCGCCGCAGTACCGAGCTCCTCGGCGATGACGGCGCGGACCTCGGCTGCGGTAATGTGAGGGGAAGCGTCCTGGAGCTTCGCGAGCTCGGTGGCATACTCCGGCGGAAGCACGTCGGTGCGCGTGGACACGATCTGGCCGAACTTGATGTAGACGGCGCCGAGGTCTTCCAGGGCGAGCCGGACACGCACCGGCAGGCTCGCGCCCCGGGGCGGAAACCGGTGCCTGCCCGCGGTCCCGTCTGCGGGCCTGAGCCGGTCGAGCCCAAGGTGTCCCAGTGCGAAGCCCAGTCCGTGCCTCGTCAGGGTCTCCACGATGTCCCGGAACCGGTCCCGCCGCGCGCTCATGACGCCAGACTACACGCGGGCTCGGCGGCAGGCGCTCGCGGTTAGAGCCACCCCTTCTTTTTGAAGACCCCGTACATCAGCGCCGCGGTGGCGGCCATCAGCCCGATGGCCATCGGATAGCCGAAGCTCCATTGCAGTTCGGGCATCCGCTCAAAATTCATCCCGTAGACGCCGGCAACAACCGAGGGTGCGAAGAAAATGGCCGCCCAGGACGAAATTTTCTTGACCTGCTCATTCTGCTCGGCGCTGGCCTCGTTCTGTCGGTTGGCCGTGAGCGTGCCGTCGAGGGTGAGGGCGTTCTGCAGGAGGTCCCGAAAGGAATCAGCGCGGGAGATCAGCCGCTCCACATGGTCTTCGACGTCGCGGAGGTTGTGCTGGAGCTCGGGTTTCACCTGGTACTTTTCGAAGCCGCGCCGCAGCAGCTGCGTCATGGCGGGGAGCGGGTGGATGGCGCGCTGGAACTGGATGACCTCGCGGGCCAGTTCGTAGATCCGCCGGGAAACCGTGGAATCGCCGCTGAACAGCTGGTCCTCGATCTCGTCGATATCGTTCTCCAGCCCCGCCACGACGGGGAGGTAGTCGTCCACCACCTGGTCCATCAGGGCGTAGAGCACTGCCTCCGGTCCGTGGCACAGGAGATCGGGGTGCCGCTCCAGTTTCCGCCGCACCTGTGCCACCCCGCCGGTTTCGGCGTGCCGGACGGTGACGACGAAGTTGCTGCCGGTGAACACGTGGAGTTCGCCGAATTCCACGGTTTCAGTCGCATCCAGGTACCGCGCGGGCCGCAGCACGGTGAAGAGGATGTCGTCGTAGCGTTCGAGTTTGGGGCGCTGGTGGGCCGAAATGGCATCTTCCACGGCGAGGCTGTGCAGCCCGAACTCGGCCGCGACCGCGGCCATTTCGTCCTCCGTGGGCCGGTAGAGGCCGATCCACGCCATCCCGCCGTGCTGGCTCAGGGTCGCAAAGGTCTGCTCGAGGCTCTGCGGCTCGGCGCTGCGGACGCCGTCAACGTAGACGGCGTTATCGATGATAGTCACGGGCTTATTATCCAGCCTTCGGCGCGCGGGGGCCGCGCGGGCTGGCCGGGCCGGGGCATCATTTTGGACGGGAGGGGGCCAGCGAGCTGCCTTGGGCCAGCCGGCTGATCAGCGGTTCGGTGCGGTACTGGATGTGTGTGTGCAGGGCGAGGACGGTTTCGGTCCGGATGACGCCCTTGATCCGAAGGATGGAGCGCAAAGCGGACTGCAGGTTGTGGGTGTCGGTGGCCACCACGCGGCACCACACATCGCCGCGACCTGAGATCTCGTGGACTTCCAGGACCTGGGCGATCAGGCGCAGGGCGCCCACGACACCGTCCAGTTCCCGGTGGGTGACCTCGATCGTGACGAAGGCGACCACGTCATAACCCACCGCTTCAAGATCTATTTCGCGGCCGCCGTCGTGCAGCAAACCGGAACGCTGCATGCGCCGCACCCGGGACTGCGCGGTGTTGCGTGCGATGCCCAGCGTTTCGCTGAGTTCACCGATCTGGATCCGCGGATCCCGGATCAGTTCCAGCAGGATCTTCAGGTCGGTGGGGTCCAGACTGTTCAAATCATCACTCCGGTTCATGCGGGCGGATACTGATTGACTGTTTTGATCAATTTTTGCACGAATTTTGGCCGCCAGGGTCAGCTATGCCGCAGTCTTGAAGTATCAGAATCTCACGGGCTGGCGGTTCCCCCATCACAGGGAACACGCGGCCCGCTTCCACGCAAGGGCACGGACATGACTGTCTTCAGCGAACTTCGCATGCGCCCGGCCACGGCAGACCGCTGGGGCTGGGATGCTTCCACCACCGCACGGCTGGTAATGGCCGGCGTCGTGATCTTCACGCTGCTGGTCGGCGCGAATCTTGCCACACCGCTCTATCCGCTGCTGCAGGCCAAACTCGGCATCACCGCCCTGGACGTGACGGTCGCCTTCTCCGCTTACGTTCTGGCGCTGGTGGCCACCCTGATCCTGGCCGGCCACTGGTCGGACCATATCGGCCGCCGGGCCGCCCTGGTCCTCGCGGTGCTGGTGGGCCTCGCCGGCGGCTCCGTCTTTGCCATGGCGGACAGCCTGTTCGCGTTGTGTGCCGGCCGGGCCCTGCAGGGCGTCGCGGTGGCTCTCGCCACGGGCGCCAGTTCGGCGGCCCTGCGAGAGTTGCTGCCCAGCCGTCCCGAGTGGGCCTCGCGGTTTACCCTGCTGGCTTCCGCCGGGGGAGTGGCGGCCGGTCCGGCGATCGGGGGAGTCCTCTCGCTGCTTCCGGGGCCGACTTCCACGCCGTATTACCTGCATTCCCTGGTCCTGGCGGCGCTGCTGGTTCCGCTGTACCTGCTCAAGGCCCGGCCGGCCATCACCTCGGTCTCCGGTCCGCAGCCGTTGAGCGTGCTGGCGCCCCGCCGGCCGTCGGTGTCCAGTGAGGCGCGCGGGGCCTTCTGGCTGGCGTCCTCGGTGGGGTTCCTCAGCTTCACCGTGTTCGGCTTCTGCCTGTCCCTGGCGCCGGGTTATTTCGCGCAGATCGTGCACGCCGATTCGCGTCCGCTGATCGGCCTGCTGGCGGGACTGACCCTCGGGTCCTCCGCACTGAGCCAGCTGGTCGCCGTGCGGGGACGCTTCGTGGTGCCGGTCGGACTTGGCATGCTGGCAGTGTCTGTGTTGCTGATCGCGGCGGCTGCCGCCTGGAACAGCCCCTGGCTGCTTATTGTTGCGAGCGTCACCGCCGGATTTGGACAGGGTGTGTCGTTCCGGACCGTCTTCAACGATGTCGCCGGAAAGGTCGAGCCCGCACGCCACGCCCAGATCATCAGCACCGTCTACGTCATCACCTACCTCGGCAGTGCCTTTCCCGTCATCGGGCTGGGGCTCGCCGCCGGGGTCGTCGGCCTGCAGACGGCGGTCGCCGGCTTCGTGGTGCTGTGTTCCCTCGCGGCGGCCGTCCTCGCCGTGATCACGCTGCGGGGGGCGTTGCGCCGGGCCTGACGCTGCCGCCATGCCCGGCCTGCCGCCGCAGACCCCTGGCATGCGCCGGCGCCGTTCCTCAGTCGGGCAGCGGGCCCAGGTTGCCCTGGATGTGGTCGAAAACCAGGGTTGTTTCGGTATGGCCCACGACCGGGTCGGTCGCCAGATTGTCCAGCACCCAGTCGCGGAGGTCCTCGGTGGTGGCGACGGCGATGTGCAGCAGGTAGTCCACCGAACCCGAGGTGTGGAAAGTCGAGAGCACGGCCGGGAGTTTCGGGACCCGGGCGGTAAAGCGGTCGATCTGCTCGCGGTCGTGGGCGCGGAGCCTGACCGCGATGAGGGCCTGGACGGAGCGGCCGATCGCGGACAGGCTCAGCTTCGCCTCGAAGCCCTGGATGATCCCGCGCTCCGAAAGCGCCCTGGTGCGCATCAGGGCCGTGGACGGCGCAATGCCGACCAGCTCGGCCAGCTGCTTGTTGGAGATTCGGGCATCGGCGACGAGGGCCGCGAGCAGGCGCTCGTCGATAGCATCCAGCGGCTCGCCGGCACCCGCTCCGGGCCGAAGATTCTTCGCACTGCTACTCACGGATCCTCCTTGAAGTGTTGTCAGTTCATCATAAACGGCGCATTCCGGCGTTTCCATTCGCGGGCCCTACAAAACCCCGAATTATTGCCAGATACTTGCGGAATTCAACGGTGAATATTCATAAGGAGCAAGGGTGCTTTCTCAAGACTCGCTGGCCGTCCACGCCGGCCGTAACGGCCTCACTGAACTGGGCGTGCACGCAGTACCGATCGATCTCTCCACCACCGCGCCGCTTCCCTCGGTGCACGACGGCGGTCTCGCCTATGAGCACATGGCCACCGGCGGCGCCCATGTGGAGGGTCAGAGCACCGTTTACCAGCGGCTGTGGAATCCCACCGTGGCCCGGTTCGAGGAGGGCGTCGCCGTCCTCGAGGACACCCCCGAGGCTGTGGCGTTCGCCACCGGCATGGCCGCGCTCACCGCGGTGCTGCTCGCCGTCGTCGCCGCCGGAAAGCAGCACGTCGTCGCGGTACGCCCCTTGTACGGCGGAAGCGACTACCTGCTGGCCTCAGGGGTGCTCGGCAACGACGTCACGTTCACCACCCCGGAGGGCGTGCACGCCGCGCTCCGCCCCGACACCGGCCTGGTGATCCTCGAAACGCCGGCCAACCCGAGCCTGGAGCTCGTCGATATCGCCCGGGTGGCCGCGGCCGCGGACAGTGTCCCGCTTCTGGTCGACAACACCTTCGCCAGCCCGATCCTGCAGCGCCCCTTTCTCCACGGTGCCGCCATGGTGCTGCACAGCGCCACGAAGTTCCTCGGCGGACACGGCGACGCCATGGGCGGCGTGGTGGCCGCGGGGCCCGAGTGGACCACCAGGCTGCGCCAGATCCGGGCTGTCACCGGCGGCATCCTCACACCCTGGCCTGCCTACCTGCTCCACCGCGGCCTGGCCACGCTGCCGGTCCGGGTGCGCGCACAGCAGGCGAGCGCGCAGAAGGTCGCCGTCGCCCTGGCCGGGCACGGGCTCGTGCGGCGTGTTTTCTATCCGGGGCTGCCGGAGTGCGACCCGCAGGGGCTGATCGGGACGCAGATGGCCGGTCCCGGTTCGCTGATCGCCTTCGAGGTGGGCGGCGCCGAGCACGCCGAACGGGTCCCTTCCGCCGTCGGCATGATCACCCATGCGGTCTCACTTGGCGGCATCGACACCCTGATCCAGCACCCGGCGGGGCTGACCCACCGGCCGGTCGCCGCCGATGCCAAACCGCATGCCAGCCTGCTGCGCGTGTCGGTGGGCCTGGAGGACGCCTCCGACGTCGTGGCCGACCTGGTGCAGGCAATCGAAGCAACCCGTTAGCGGCGCCGGCTATTTGAGTTCGGCCCGCGACGCAGCCGCCGGCCGGGCGGGATGCACGACGGCGGTGATCACCGCCGTCGTGCAGGCAAGCCCGATCACGGTCAGCGCCAGGGCCGTCCAGCCCAGCGACTGGAACACCAGCCCGCCGGCCCAGCCGATGACGCTGGATCCGAGGTAGTAGGCGAGATTGTAGAGCGAGGCCGCCTGTGCCCGGCCGGTGGTTGCAATGACACCGGTCCAGCCCGCGCCGACGCTGTGCGCCGCGAAAAAGCCTGCGGTGAACAGCAGCAGGCCCACCATGATGAGCGCCAGCAGTTCCGTCAGCGTCAGGGCCAGGCCCGCGGCCATCAGGACCGTTCCTGCGATCAGCACCGTGCGCCGCCCGAACCGCGCTGTCAGTGCGCCGGCCCAGCGGGCGGACACTGTTCCGGAGAGGTAGGCCAGGAAGATCAGGCTGATGATGGTGGCCGGAAGGCTGAAAGGCTCACCGGAGAGCCGGAAGCCGAGGTAGTTGTAAACGGCCACGAAGCCGCCCATCAGCAGGAACGCCTGGACGTAGAGTGCCAGCAGCCTCGGATTCCGGCCGTGGCCGGCCAGCGTCCGGAGTGCCCCGCGGAAGCCGCTGGCGGCCGCGGCCGTGAAGCCACGGGCCTGCGGCACCAGGACAAGGAACAGCGCGGCGGCCGCGGCCGCCAGGAGCGAGACGGCCAGGGCCCCGGCCCGCCAACCCCAGAGTTCGCCGACGAACCCGGCCAGCAGCCGGCCGGCGAGTCCACCCAGGGTGGTGCCGGCGACGTACGTTCCGGCCGCCAGCGCGGCGTGGGCCTTGTCGACCTCCTCATTGAGGTAGGCGATGGCGATGGCGGGGATGCCGCCCAGTGCCATGCCTTCGAGCATCCGCAGGCCCAGCAGCATGGGGAAGCTGGAAGCGAGCGGCACCAGCAGGCCCAGGACCGTGGCGGCAGAGATGCCCCACATCATGGCCCGGACCCGGCCGACCCGGTCGGCCAGGAAGGACCACGGAAGCACTGTCACGGCCAGCCCCACGGTGGCCAGCGAGATGGTCAGCGCCGCCTCGGCCGCCGTGACCTGCAGCTCCGCCGCCATCATCGGCAGCACCGCCTGGGTGGAATACAGCTGGGCAAAGGTGGCGACGCCGGCGAACGCCAGTCCTGCGAGAATCTTGCGGTAGGCCGTGGACCCCTTCGGGTGCCCCGGCCACGCGGCAGCAACGGCGTCCGCCCCGGGTGCGGCGCCGGGGGAAGTTCCGGGGGAGGTGCCGGAACCGGTCCCGGTCCGGGCGCCGCCGGCGGGGCCCGGCGGGACCTGGCCGGTGGCAGCGCGGCGGCGGAGCGGCGGAAGTCGAGGCATCTCCCCAGAATAGGCTCCGCCAAGGCATGCTTCCAATGCATGATTCACATAGAATCAATAGCAGATACGGAACGATCTGAGGGGCGGCCATGGACGTGGAGCACAAGCAGCTGGTCCAACTGCTTCCGCTGCTGCCCCTGCTGGCCGAACTCGGGCGCACGCAGCACATCACGGCGACCGCCGAAGTGCTGGGACTGCCCCAGTCGACGGTCAGCCGGGGAATCGCCCGGGCCAGCAGCATCATCGGGACGGAGCTGCTGATCCGCGACGGCCGCGGCGTTCGGCTGACTCCCGCCGCCAAGGCGCTCCTGCCCCACATCGAGGCTGCGCTGGGCGAGTTCCAGACCGGACTGGACCTGGTCCGGCACGAGTCGGAGGTGGTGCGCGGCAGGATCGCGGTGTCCTTCCAGCACACGTTCGGCGAGGCGATGCTGCCGCTGCTGATCAGCGCCTTCCGCAGCCGGCATCCCCAGCCGGCCTTCGACCTCAGCCAGGGCGCGCGGGACGGCTGCCTGGCGGAACTGGCCGCCGGCGACGCGGACCTGGCCCTGACCGCCCCGGTCGCGGCGCCGAGCCGGCTGATCTCCTCGGCAGCCCTGTACCGGGAACCCCTGCGGCTGGTTGTCCACCACCGGCACCCCCTCGCCGGGCGCCGCCGCGCGCGCCTGTCGGAGATCCGGCAGGACCCGTTCGTCGCCATGGGCCCGGGCTACGGCATGCGCTCGCTGACGGACGCGCTGTTCCGGGAAGCGGGTTTCCGTCCGCGCATCGCTTTCGAGAGCCAGGACTCCCATACGGCCAGGGGGCTCGTCTCGGCAGGACTCGGGGTGAGCATCCTTCCGCCAGGCGGGATGGCCCCCGGCCGCCACACCCCGGCGCAGTCCGGCGACCTCGGCTGGGTGGAGCTGGCCCTGGATTCAGGCCTTGCCTTCCGGGAGATCGGCCTGGCCTGGCGGGAACGACGCGGGGGACCGGACGCCGAGCCGGACCCGGTGCGGCTGTTCCGGGAGCTGGTGCTCAGCGAAGGCCCGGCACTGCTGGCCGGCTTCGTCCGTGGCCGCTCCGGCAGCTGACGCGGCCCATCGCGCCCGTTCGCCGGAGCACGTCGACATCGCGGGGAACGTTACGGCGACACCGCAGCGCACCGGCGATTTCGGGCGCACGGCCGGTTAGGGGACGGGGGCGGGCGGTGCGGGGGCGGGCAGCGGGCAGGCCGTCAGGCCGTCAGCCCAGCAGCCCCGCGATGACCTCCGCCACGGAGCCGGTCCGGGCCTGCTGCCAGCCGGTCCCGGCCCAGAGGTTCAGCCGCTCCGGATCCCCGGCGGCGGCCGCAGCCGCGCGCAGCGGGGCAGTGAGGTGATGCACGGCAGGGTAGGACTCCGGGGCGTCGGGGTGGTCGCGGACAAACTCATTGACCAGCGCCCGGGCCGGCCGTCCGGTGAAGGCCCGCGTCAGCAGGGTCTGCGTGAAGCGCGGGCTGGCGAGGGCGTCCTTGTGCAGCTGCCGGGCGCCGCTTTCGTCCGTGCGGAGGAACGCGGTGCCCAGCTGGGCTGCCTGTGCCCCCGCGGCCAGCACCCCGTCCAACCCCGCCCGGTCCATCACCCCGCCGGCGGCAACCAGCGGGAGCCCGACGGCGGACCGCACCTGGGCGAGCAGCTCCGCCGTCGTGCCTGGCCGGCTCTCACCGTCCCCGGCGTCCGGGGCGGCACCGGGAACCGCGGGCCGAGGCTGGAAGGCCGCGCTGTGGCCGCCGGCGCTCGAATGCTGCACCACCAGCGCATCCACGCCCTGCCCGGCGGCCTCAAGCGCCTCGCCCACCGTGGTGACGGTGGCCAGCACGGTGGAACCGGCCCGCTGAAGGCCGCGCACCACCTCGGCGCCGGGCAGCCCGAACGCGAAGCTGACCAGTTCCACCGGATCAGCCAGGAGTGCCTCGATCTTGCCCGGCCAGTGGTCGTCGTCGTCGAGCCGCAGCGGCGGGATCTCCACCCCGTACCGCAAGGCATCGGCCCGCAGCCGGCCGCGGTACTCCTCGAGCTGCGCCCGCACGTCCCCGGACGGTGGCAGCTGGGCCGGATCGGGGACGAAGAGGTTCATGCCGAACCGTGCCCCGGCGGCCCGGGCGCTGCCGATCTCCGCCCGCATGGCCTCAACGCTTTTGTATCCCGCGGCGAGGAAGCCCAGGCCCCCGGCATCATGCACGGCTTTTACGAAGGCGGGCGTGGATGTCCCGCCGGCCATGGGGGCGGCAATGATGCGGGTGCCGAAGAGGGCGTGCGGCATGGGTCACTCCTGGAGACGATTCAGTAGGCTGGTCTGGTGACCCATTCTGACATCCCGCCAGCGGCGGACCCTGCCCCTTCTTCCTCTTCCGCAGCCGGGGCCGTGATCGGCCTCGACATCGGCGGGACCAAGACCCGTGGCGTCCGGTTCGAGGGCGGCCGGGCGGTGGCGGACGAATCGGTGGGCAGCTCCAACGTGCAGAACGTCAGCCGCGAGGAAGCGGCCCGCCATCTCGCCGAGCTCTTTGCCCTGGTCGGAGGCGGGACGGTCGCCCGGGTCTACGCGGGAGCCGGCGGCATCGATACCGACGCCGATGCCGCGGCGCTCGCCGCGCTCATCGCCCCCCATGTGCCGGGTGCCCGGATCACCGTGGTCCACGATTCGAGGCTCCTGCTGGCGGCTGGCGGAGCGAGCACCGGCGTTGCCGTCATCGGCGGAACAGGCTCGGCCGCCTGGGGCAGAAACAGCAGCGGGCAGGAGGCCCGCGCCGGCGGCTGGGGTTACCTGCTGGGGGACGAAGGCAGCGGATACTGGCTGGGCCGCGAAGCGGTCCGCCACAGCCTGCGCCGGATGAACCAGGGGCTGGAACCGGACGAGCTGACTCTCGCGCTGCTGGCCTCCTGCGGTGTGGATGACCCGAACAAGCTGATCGCGCTCTTCCATTCAGCGGACACCGGACGTCGGTACTGGGCCGGGCGCGCCCGGCTTGTGGTCGATGCGGCCGCCGCCGGCCACGCAGCCAGCCGGGAACTGGTGGACCAGGCCGGACGGGATCTGGCAGCCCTGGCGCTGCAGGCGGTCCGGCAGCTCGGCATCGACGGCCCGGTGATCCTGGGCGGCGGCCTGGGCATGAACGTCCCCCGCCTGCAGGAATCCTTCCGCTCCGCCCTCGCCGCCGGAGGGATCACCGACGTCCGGGTCCTGGACCGGGAGCCCGTGTTTGGTGTGCTCCAGCTCGTGGCCGAGCAGGGCTGAGCCGGCCCGGCGGGCTACTACGCTGGTGGGATGAGCCTGAACTTCGACACCCGCCCGGCTGCCTACGCGGTCATCATCCGCGACGGCGCCATCCTGCTGGCGTACTGGAAGCAGGGCGGCAAGGAAGGCTGGACCCTGCCCGGCGGAGGCCTGGACCTGGGCGAGCACCCCGTGGACGGCTGCCGCCGGGAGATTTATGAGGAAACGGGGTACGACGCGGCGGTCGGCGGCATGCTGGGGATCGACGTCGGGCACTGGCCCGCGGAGATCCGGATCGACGGCGGAGAACGCGATTTCCAGTCCCTCCGGCTCATCTACGAAGCGACCGTCACCGGCGGGGAGCTGCGGCACGAGGTGGACGGCAGCACCACGCACGCGGCCTGGATCCCGCTGGAAGACGTCGCAGGGCTGAACAAGGTCTCGCTGGTCGACGCGGCGCTGCGGCTCCACCGCGAGCGTCCGCTGGATGGCAAGCTCTCCTGAGATGAAACTGCCCTGGCGGGTTCCCTAGCCAGGGCCGGTGGGCCCGGCTTATTCTAAAGAAGCCGCCGGGACATGCCGGCCGAACCGGCACCCGGCGATAACGGGTACCGACACCGGGACAGCCAAGGGGAACGGGGAGGTGGGGACGATGACTGCAGAACGCCTGCGCGCACAGCGCGCCACCATCAGCCAAGTCATTATTCCTGCCCCGGCCACCCGCATCCGCTAGCCTCACAGCTGCCAGGTTCCACCCTGTAGCGCGGCACGTGCCCGGGCCCCATCAAAGGGTTTTCCGTTGACTGCTTCTTCTGCACGTTCTGCTCCACGTCCTGCTGCACGTCCGGGCGCGTCCGGCGCCCCGCACACCATCACCAACCCTCCCGCCGGTCCGGCTGGCTACGGCTTCACCGCCGCCGTGGCCGAACGTTTCGCGGCCCACCCCGTGGCGGGCGGCACGGGCGCTGGCCGGGTCATCCGCGTGGACCGCAACCTGGTCCTTGTCGCCGCACACGATCAGACCCTCCATTTGCCCTACCCCGGTACCGGGGAGACGCCCGCGAGCGGGGACTGGGTCTGGCTGGGATCGAACACCGCGGGGGAGCCTGCCATCACGGGAGTTCTGCCGCGGCACTCGGAACTGAGCCGCAAACGCGCCTTTGACGCCTCGTCGGAGGCGCAGGTCCTCGCCGCCAACATGGACATCGTCGGCGTTGTGGTCCCCGTGGACCGGCCGCTCACCCACAACCGGCTCGAACGCACCCTCGTCGCGGCCTGGGACTCGGGCGCCACCCCGCTCGTCATCATCACCAAGGCGGACCTTGCCGACCTTGCCGACGATGTCGTGGGCAAGGTGATCCTCCAGGCGGCCGGCGTCGCGGTGGTCACCACCTCCGCGGAACACGGCGACGGCCTCGACGAACTGCTGGGCCACCTCCCTCCCGGCGGCACCCTCGTGCTGCTGGGTCCCTCCGGGGCCGGGAAGTCCACTCTCATCAACGCCCTCGTTGGCGCCCCGGTCCAGGAAACCGGGGCGGTCCGCGCCCGTGACGGCAGGGGCAAACACACCACCGCGTCCCGCGAACTCGTCCCTTTGCCCGGCGGTGCCGTTCTGATGGACACCCCGGGGGTCCGCGGCTTCGGGCTGTTCGACGCCGACGGCGGGATGGCGGAGATGTTCGGCGATCTCGAGGAGCTCTTCCGGCGGTGCCGGTTCTCCGACTGCGCCCACGGCCGGGAACCCGGCTGTGCCGTGCAGGCCGCCCTCGCGGACGGCTCCCTCGATAACCGGCACTGGGCGAGCTACCTCAAACTCCAGCGTGAACTCGCAGCCCTGGCACGGCGGCACGATGCTGCCGCCCGCCGCGCCTACTCACGGGAGTGGCACCAGACGATATCGGCCGCCGGTAAGAGCCAGCGCTCGGCAGAACGGGACAGCCACGAGAAGGCTGAAAGGCGCGGTGCAAAGGGCGGCGGCAAAGGCCGGGGCCGGCACCCGGGCGGCACCCGCTGACCGGGAGTCGAGTGCCCAGAAGCAACGCGGGGTCACTTGCGGCCCATGCCGCCCGATGGAATGGGCGCGATGTGACCCCGCGTTGCAGGTGTAGCGCCCCCATGGCGGTGGATGGGTGCTGCGGCGGAAAACTTTCCGGCGCAGCACCCATCCAAAATCGCCTGTCCTACGAATAGCAACGTCAGCCACTGCGCCCTTGACGATATCCCTGACTTTGTCAGCCGCGCTGGCTAGGCTGGGTTCTACCTGCTTTACAGCCAAAAATCAGCGTGTCTATGATCAGTTGGCTGGAACGTCCGATGTTGCCGCCAACAGTTAGGTAAGCCCGGAAATGGCTGAAGCCATGATCGAGTTCCAGAGCGTCACCAAGCAGTACCAGAGCGGTCAACCTGCCGTGGATGACCTGACCATGTCCATCGACAAGGGTGCCATCACGGTTTTCGTCGGGCCCTCGGGCTGCGGCAAGACAACCTCGTTGCGGATGATCAACCGCATGGTCGAGCCGACCTCCGGAACCATCACCGTGGGCGGTGAGGATGTCACCTCGGTGCCGGCCGCCAAGCTGCGCCGTTCCATGGGCTACGTCATGCAGTCCTCCGGGCTGATGCCGCACCGCTCCGTGCTGGACAACATTGCCACCGTGCCCCGGCTCAACGGCGTGCCCAAGGCCGAGGCTCGGAAGCGTGCGCAGGAGCTGCTCGACGTCGTCGGGCTGGCATCTGCGCTGGGCAAACGGTACCCCTCACAGCTCTCCGGCGGCCAGCAGCAGCGCGTGGGAGTGGCACGGGCGCTCGCCGCCGACCCTCCCGTTTTGCTCATGGATGAGCCCTTCAGCGCCGTGGACCCCGTGGTCCGCGAAGAACTCCAGCAGGAACTCCTGCGGCTCCAGCGCGACCTGGCCAAGACCATTGTCTTCGTCACCCACGACATTGACGAGGCCACCGTGCTCGGGGACAAGGTGGCGGTGTTCGGCCTCGGCGGAAAACTCGCGCAGTACGCCACCCCGGAGGAAATCCTGCGCGCCCCGGCCAGCGACTTCGTGGCGTCCTTCGTGGGCCGGGACCGCGGCTTCCGGCACCTGGGCTTCAGCCCGTCCGACGGGGTGACCGTGCACCGGGCCAGGACGATCACCACCGCCGAACTCGAGCATGACGGCAACGCGTCGGCCGACTGGCAACTGGTGGTCGACGATGACCTGCGACCGCTCGGCTGGTCGGGCCCGGGCAAGGGCACCGCGACGGTTCCCGGCGGATCCCTCTTCCGCAAGGGCGACACCCTCCGGCGCGCCCTCGACGCGGCGCTCTCCTCGCCCTCCGGGCTGGGCGTCGCCGTCGACGCAGACGGCCGGGTGGCCGGTGTCATCACCGCCGAAGAAGTTCTCGCCGTGATCGAATCGGACCGCCGGGTCCGGCAGGGCGCGCTCTGATGGACTGGTTCCTGGCCAACAGCGCGCAGGTGTTCAGCCTCGCCGGCCAGCACCTTGTGCTCTCCATCCTGCCAATGGTGTTTGGGGTGCTGATTGCCGTCCCGCTGGCCCAAGTTGCCCGGCAGAACCGCGTGCTCCGTTCCGTGGTCCTGACGGCTTCCTCGCTGCTGTATACGATCCCTTCACTGGCGCTCTTCATCATCCTGCCAACCATCCTGGGAACCCGGATCCTGGATCCCCTCAACGTTGTGGTGGCGTTGACCATCTACGCCGTCGCCCTCCTGGTGCGCGCCACCCTGGACGCCTTTGACTCGGTGGACGAGGACCTCCGGCAGGCCGCCGTTGCCATGGGGTTCAAGCCGCTTGCCCGCTTCCTGCAGATCGATCTGCCGCTGTCCCTGCCGGTGCTGTTCGCCGGCCTGCGCGTGGTCTCCGTCAGCAACATCTCCCTGGTCAGCGTCGCGGCCCTGCTCGGCATCGGCAACCTCGGGATGCTCTTCACCTCGGGCCTGCAGCGCGACTTCGTCACCGAAGTGGTGGTGGGCATCATCGCCATCCTCATCCTGGCCCTGCTGATGGACGCCATCCTGGTCCTGCTCGAACGGCTGCTGACCCCCTGGACCCGCGCTGCGGCCACCACCGGCACCGTTTCCGGCGCCGGCCAGGCCACGGCGGGCCCGGCTGCCGCAGCCCTGCGGGTGTCCGACTCACGGACTGCGGGCGGCACCTCATGAGCAACACCGTCACGGACACCTTTGACTGGCTCGGCAATCCGGAGCACTGGTCCGGCAGCGCCGGAATCCCGGAACGGCTGGCCGAGCACCTGCTGTATACGGGCCTGGTCATGCTAATCGCCACCGCCATCGCCGTCCCCGTTGGCCTGTACGTAGGGCATACCGGCCGCGGGCGGGTCGCCGCCGTGGCCGTCGCCGGCGCCCTCCGGGCCCTGCCGACCCTGGGCCTGCTCACACTTTTCGTGCTGCTCGCGGGCATCGGGCTGATGCCGCCGGTCTGGGCCCTCGTGATCCTGACAGTCCCGCCGCTGCTCGCCGGCACCTACGCCGGCATCGCCAGCGTGGACCGGAACGTCGTCGACGCCGCACGGGCCATGGGCATGACCGAGCTGCAGGTCCTCTTCCGCGCCGAGTTCCCCAACGCCCTGCCGGTGATGTTCGGCGGGTTCCGGACCGGTGTGCTCCAGGCCATCGCCACTGTCTCGGTGGTGGCGTACATCAACCTCGGCGGCCTCGGACGGTACCTGTTCGACGGGCTTGTGCTGTCCGACTTCCCCCAGATGCTGGGCGGGTCCCTGCTCATCGCCGGACTCGCCATCGCCGTGGACCTTGTCCTTGCCCTTATCCAGAGGCTGTTCCTGTCCCAGGGGGCCTCTTCCCAGCCAAACCGGAGCCAGCAGGCTGCGGTTGATCTCACAGACCCTGTACCAGCGGGGACTGTTGTTCAAGGAGGTACGTCATGAAGAAAACCCGCCAACGAGCACTCGGCAGGCGCGCATTCGGCGGCCTGGCCGCCGGCGTCGGCCTGGCCATGGCACTGTCCGCCTGCGGAGGCTCATCAGATCCGCTCTCGACCTCACCCGCCACGGGCGGGGCCACCTCCGCGTCGGGCTCTGCCCTGGTGATCGGTTCCGCCGATTTCCCCGAGAGCCAGATCATCGCAGAGGTCTACGCCGGTGCGCTGAACGGGGCCGGCGTCACTGCAAGCACCAAGCCGAACATCGGTTCCCGTGAGGTCTACTTCAAGGCCGTCCAGGACGGATCGGTGGACGTCATCCCCGATTACAGCGGAAACCTGCTGCTGCACGTCAACAAGGACGCCACGGAGGTCTCGGCCGAGGACATCTACAAGGCCCTGCCCGGCAAGCTGCCGGAGGGACTGGCCGTGCTGGAGCCCTCCAAGGCGGAGGACAAGGACGCGATGGTAGTCACGAAAGCCACCGCGGAGAAGTACCAGTTGAAGTCGATCGAGGACCTCGCCAAGGTCTGCAGCGAACTCGTGGTGGGCGCCCCGGCGACCTTCGCCGAACGCGCCTACGGGCTCCCGGGCCTGGCGAAGAACTACAACTGCGTGCCCAAGAAGCTTGAGCCGTTCAGCGACGGCGGCGGTGCCGTCACGCTCAAGGCCCTGCTCTCCGACCAGATCCAGGTGGCCGACATCTACACCACCACACCGTCCATCGCGGACAACGACCTGGTCGTGCTCGAGGACCCGAAGAACAACTTCATCGCCCAGCAGGTCCTCCCGCTGTACAACACGGCGAAGATGACCGACCAGGCAAAGGAAACCCTGAACGCTGTGTCCAAGGTCCTCACCACCGAGGACCTGATCAACCTCAACCGGGCCGTCAGCGGCAGCCAGAAGCAGAATCCCAAGGACGCTGCCGCCGCCTGGCTCAAGGACAAGGGCCTGGTCAAGTAAGGGGCACTCCCGGACCTTCCTGACGCACGACGGCGGCTGCCGGGCTCCTCGGTTCACGGGGGAGCCCGGCGGCCGCCGTCGTACTTTCCGCCTGTGACGGCGGGACACCCCTGTGAGACAGGTCTCGGCGGAAGTCCATCCGCCATATGGCATATTTGATGAATGGCAGAATTCAAGCAGTCCACCAAGCTTCATAATGTCCTCTACGACATCCGTGGACCGATTCTTCAGGCCGCCCAGCAGATGGAGGCGGAGGGTCACCGCATCCTCAAACTGAACATCGGGAACCCGGCACCGTTCGGATTTGAAGCCCCGGACGCGATCCTGGTGGACATGATCCGCCATCTGCCGCATGCGCAGGGCTATAGCGACTCCCGCGGCATCTTCTCCGCCCGCACGGCCGTCTCGCAGTACTACCAGACCCGCGGAATCCAGAACATCCACGTCGATGACATCTATCTGGGCAACGGTGTGAGCGAGCTCATCACGATGTCCCTTATGGCGCTGCTCAACGACGGCGACGAGGTCCTGATCCCCACCCCGGACTACCCGCTGTGGACGGCCTCGGTGGCCCTTGCCAGCGGCCGGCCCGTGCACTACCTGTGCGACGAGGACTCCGGCTGGCAGCCGGACCTGGAGGACCTGGAAGCCAAGATCACCCCGCGCACCAAGGGCATTGTGGTGATCAACCCCAATAACCCCACCGGCGCCGTCTATCCCGAGGACACCCTCAAGAAGATCGTGGCCCTGGCCGAGAAGCACGGCCTGGTCCTCTTCGCCGACGAGATCTACGAGAAGATCCTCTACGAGGACGCTGTCCACGTGAACATGGCAAGCCTCACCGGCGACGACGTCCTCTGCCTGACGTTCAGCGGCCTGTCCAAGGCCTACCGCGTCTGCGGCTACCGGGCCGGGTGGATGGCCATTTCCGGGCCGAAGAAGGACGCCGCGGACTACCTCGAGGGCATCAGCCTGCTCGCGAACATGCGCCTGTGCGCCAACGTCCCGGCCCAGCACGCGATCCAGACGGCGCTCGGCGGCTACCAGAGCATCAACGACCTGATCCTGCCGGGCGGGCGGCTGCTGGAACAGCGGAACAAGGCCTATGACATGCTCAACGCCATCCCCGGGGTCAGCACGCAGCAGGCCCGGGGCGCCATGTACCTCTTCCCGAAGCTGGACCCCGAGGTCTTCCACATCCGTGACGATGAGAAGTTCGTCCTGGACCTGCTGCGCGAGCAGAAGATCCTGGTCTCCCACGGGCGGGCCTTCAACTGGGTCCGCCCGGACCACTTCCGGATGGTCACCCTGCCGCTGGTGAAGGATCTCGAAGAGGCCATTAACCGCATGGCGGACTTCCTGAGCCGGTACAAGGGGAACTAGCCTAGGCTCAGCAGCGCGGCGCGGGCGGTTCTCCGGCGGTCCGAACGGCGTCTGCCGGAACCGGAAAGAGGCAAGGGATGTCAGACGTCGTGAGATTCAAGGAGCGCCCCTCCGACACTCTGAAGGTGGGCAAGGGCTTCAGCCTGGCGGACACGGACCCGGACTCCACGCCGGGCTACCCGGGGGACAAGAACGACGGCGAGGTGCTGCTCGACGACCTGGACGACAATCTCGCCCAGCTCCAGGAACAGCTTTTCGCCGAATCGCGCTTCGGCGGCACCAAGCGCATCCTGCTGATCCTGCAGGCCATGGATACGGCCGGCAAGGGCGGGATCGTAACGCACGTCATGGGCGCCATGAACCCGCAGGGCGTGAAGATGAAGTCGTTCAAGGCGCCCACGCCGGAAGAAAAGTCCTACGACTTCCTTTGGCGGATCGAGAAGGAAGTGCCGGCCGCCGGGATGGTGGGGGTCTTTGACCGGTCGCATTACGAAGACGTCCTGATCCACCGCGTCCACCGCTGGGCAGATCCGAAGGAACTGGAGCGGCGCTACACCGCGATCAACGAATTCGAGGCGAGGCAGACGGCGTCCGGCACCAAGATCGTCAAAGTTATGCTCCACATCAGCCAGGACGAGCAGAAGGAACGGCTGCTCGCGCGGCTGGATGATCCGTCGAAGCTCTGGAAATACAGCAGCAACGACCTGTTGGAACGCGCATTCTGGAGCGACTACATGGACGCCTACCAGAAGGCATTCGAGCGGACGGGCACCGAGGCCGCCCCGTGGCACGTGGTCCCCGCCAACAAGAAGTGGTACGCCCGGATCGCCGTCCAGCAGCTTCTGCTCGACGCGCTGGAGGGCCTCAAACTGCAGTGGCCGGTTCCGGACCTTGACGTCCCGACGGAACGGGAACTGGTTCTGCGCTCCTGACCGGCCGGCGCCCGGCTAGCCGTCCTGAGGGGGCTGGTCGCGGGCCGCGGCCAGGCGTTTGCGGGCACCCTCGAGCCACTGTTCGCAGCGCTTGGCCAGCGCCTCGCCACGTTCCCAGAGCGCCAGCGACTCCTCCAGGCTCGCGCCGCCGGCCTCGAGCCTGGTAACGATGCCGACGAGCTGCTCGCGGGCCTCCTCGTAGCTCAGAGCCTCAATGTCGGCGTTGGGCGTTGTTTCTACTGCCATGGCGTGCTGCTCCTTGCTGTGTCCCGCGGGACGGATGGTTCGGATGGGATGGCCTATGCGTCTTCGGCGGGTTCCTGGCCGCCGGTCGACTCCGCGGTGAAACGGCCCCCGGCCACGCGGACGGCCAGCGGAGTGCCCGGCGGTGCCTGGTCCGGGTGCCGGACAACGTCCCGGCGGGTGCCGGGGACCGCGCCGCCGTCGGCGAGCTGGACCACGGCGTACCCCCGGTCCAGCGTCTTTTGCGGCGAGAGTGCACGGACCTGGGCTTTGAGGTGAACCAGCTGGTCGGCGGCCCGGACGACGGCGGCGGTGACGGCCGACCGGGCGCGGCCCTTGAGCCGTTCGACGTCGTCGTGCCGGAGGCTGACCATGACCTCCGGGGAAGCCAGTACGGGGCGGGACCGCAACGTGGCCAGGCGGTCCGTTTCACGTTCCACCAGCCGGGTGACACCGCGCCGGAGCTGGTCCCGGGCCTGGCGCACGCGGGCGAGCTCTTCCACCACGTCCGGGACGATCCGCTTGGCGGCGTCGGTCGGCGTGGAGGCGCGCAGGTCCGCGACATCGTCAAGAATCGGCCGGTCCGCCTCATGACCGATCGCGCTCACCACCGGGGTGGAAGCGCCGGACACCGCCCGGATGAGTTCCTCGCTGCTGAACGGCAGCAGATCCTCCAGGGCGCCGCCGCCGCGGGCGATGACGATCACGTCCACCTCGGGGTGCGCATCCAGCTCCCGCAGCGCGGCGATGACCTGCGCGACGGCGGTGTTGCCCTGGACGGCCACCTCGCGGATTTCGAATTCGACGGCGGGCCAGCGCAGGGCGGCGTTGCGCAGCACATCCTTTTTGGCGTCGGAGTCGCGTCCGGTGATCAGCCCGATCCGGTGGGGGAGCAGGGGCAGGCGCTTCTTGCGGGCGTCGGAGAACAGGCCTTCCGCGGCCAGGGCATGGCGCAGCCGCTCGATCCTGGCGAGCAGATCCCCCAGGCCCACCGGCCGGATGTCCTTCACAGACATGTTCAGCCGGCCCGTCTTGAGCCAGAATTCCGCCTTGATCAGGGCCACGACCCGGGACCCGCGTTCCAGCGGGGTTTCCTGCCGGTCGAGCACCTTCGTCCAGACGGAGGCGGGGAGGGAGATCTCAGCGTCGATGTCCCGCAGCGTCAGGTAGGCGTTGGTCCCGCGCCGGTTCAGTTCGATGACCTGGCCTTCGACCCACGCGGACGGGGCACGGTCGATGTGCATCTTGAGTTTCTGGGACAGCAGCTGCAGCGGCCAGGGGTTCTCCGGGCTGGTTTCCGCCGCCGTGCCCGGAACCGTCGTGGCCGCCGCGACGTCCTCAGACATTCCGGTAGCCCGGGGCGGAGATGGCCTTGTGCATGTGGTGGGTGTCCTTTGCCGGGGCGGGGCTGCCGACAGGTGCACACCCCGGCGATTGCGCGTCAGGGAGGGCACCGGCAGACAACTCGAACTTGTCGGTTTCAACTCTATCCATAGCTCTATCATCGGGGCCTGACTTTTATCGTTCCGCGGGCCGCCCCGTAGGATGGCACTACCCACCAACCAACTAGGAATTCTCGTGCGCACTTTTGTCTCGGCCGTAGCGGTACTCATCGGGCTTGTCCTGGCGGCGGTCGCCGTTCCGGCCATGTGGGTGGACCGGAACATCGTCCGGGAGGATGGCTTCGTGGCGTTCACCGCCCCGCTGGGCAAGGACCCGGTGTTTCAGCAGCGGCTTGCTGCGGCTGCCGTCGGCAGTCTCGGCGCGGAGCAGATCCCCGAAGCGCTGAGCGGACTGGTTACGCCCATCCTGGACAGCGCCGCCCGGTCCCTGACGACCATGCCCGGCTACCCAGATGCCTGGACCGAAACCCTGCGCAAGAGCCACCGGCTGAATATTGCCGACCCCACGACGGCGCCGGCCGAGGCCGACGGCGCTTCCACACTCACCCTGGACCTTGCGCCCCTCGTTGCACTGGTGGCGAAACAGGTGGCGGACGCGACGACCCTGCCGCTTGAGGCTCCCGACCAGCTGCTGATCACCATCGGGCAGCCCGAGCACCGGCAGGTCCTCGACCGGGTCTCTGCGTTCGCCCCGATGGGCTACGCCGCGGCCGCCGGCGCCCTCATCGCCTTCGCCCTGGCCTTCGTCGCCGCCCGGCGACGCTGGACTGTCCTGGCCGGCATCGGGCTTGGGGCACTGGTCCTGGCCGGTGCCTGGACGCTGGCCGCCGACGCCGCCGGGGGTGCGGCGACGCGGACCAACAGCGGCAACGAAGTCGCGGAGATCTTCAAGAACGAGTTCGTCTCGGCCGCCAGCTCAAGTTTCGGAGAGTGGACCCTGATGGCGGCCGTGGCCGGCGGCGTGCTGCTGGCAGTCGGACTCCTGCTGCGCGTCGTCGGCGGACGCCGCCGCGCCTGAATGCCCGGCGCCGCGCGCCCGGGTTCCCTGCGCCTGCGGACGGGCCAGGGCTGCCCGCCCGACACCGGTAGCATTGGGGGATGACCTCCACCGCTGTTTCCATTCCGATGCCAACCGTTCCGCGCCGGCGGCGTACGCCGGAGGAAGTGCTGGCCTCAGCCGCCGTCTCCGGCCCGAAAAGGGTCCTGCTCGCGGCCCCGCGCGGCTACTGCGCCGGCGTCGACCGTGCGGTCATAGCGGTGGAAAAAGCCCTGGAGCACTACGGTCCGCCGGTCTACGTTCGCAAACAGATCGTCCACAACGTGCATGTGGTCAGCTCCCTGGAGGAAAAGGGCGCCATCTTCGTTGACGAGACCGACGAGGTCCCCGAGGGCGCACTGGTGATTTTCTCCGCCCACGGTGTCTCACCCGCCGTGGTCCAGTCTGCCGAGGACCGCGGGCTGCGGACCATCGACGCCACCTGCCCCCTCGTGACCAAGGTGCACAAAGAAGCGGTGCGCTTCGCGAAGGACGACTTCGACATCCTGCTGATCGGCCACGACGGTCACGAGGAAGTCGAAGGAACCGCCGGCGAGGCCCCCGAGCACATCCAGATCATCAACGGCCCGCACGAGGTCGACAAGGTCACCGTCCGGGACCCGGAGAAGGTTATCTGGCTTTCCCAGACCACCCTCAGCGTCGACGAAACCATGGAAACGGTCCGCCTCCTCAAGGAGCGCTTCCCGACCCTGCAGGATCCGCCCAGCGACGACATCTGCTACGCCACCACGAACCGCCAGGTGGCCATCAAGAAGATCTCGCCGCAGGCCGACCTCGTGATTGTGGTCGGATCGGCCAACTCGTCGAACTCCGTCCGGCTCGTGGAGGTTGCGCTGGAGTACGGTGCGAAGGCCTCCTACCGCGTGGATTTTGCGAACGAGGTGGACGAAACCTGGTTCGAGGGTGTGGCCACCGTCGGCGTGACCTCGGGGGCCTCGGTCCCGGAAGTCCTGGTCAAGGATGTCCTACGACTGCTCGCCGACTACGGCTACGGCTCGGTCGAGGAAGTCGTCACGGCCGAGGAGGACCTGCTCTTTTCGCTGCCAAAGGAACTCCGCGCCACGCTAAAGCAGGCCGGCGACGTCACGCGCGCCCTCGGGGGCCGCGGGGCACGCCCCGCCCAGAGCTCCTAAGAGCCGTCGCAGGACGCGCCCCTCCGCCGGGGCGCGCCGCGGCGCCGCTGCCTAGGCTGCGGACTCCCGATCCTCATTGGCCGAATCGCCCAGGGATGCGTCCGCCTGCCGGCTGCCGGAACCAATCCCCGGCCCGTTCCCGGGCTGGAGTTCCGGTGCAGCCACGGAGCGCGGCGTCACCTCCACGGCTGCGGGGGTGGTCAGCCCGGTCGCATCCAGGGCATTGAGCTTGCGTGCGGTCGGCAGCACCCGGGCCTCCAGCGTTCCCACCATGGAGTTGTAGCGGTCCACCGACGTTTTGAGCGAGGCGCCGAGCTTGGTCACGTTGTCCCCGAGGGTGCCCATCCGCTCGTAGAGCTGGTGGGCGAGTTCGAAAAGCTCGCGCGCGCTGTCCGTCAGGACGTCCTGGCGCCAGGTGAAGGCGACGGACTTCAGGACCGCCAGCAGGGTCGAAGGGGAGGCCAGCACCACGTTTTTGGACAGGGCGTAGTCGAGCAGCGCCGGGTCCGCGGACAGTGCGGCCGCCAGAATCGACTCGGCCGGCAGGAAGCAGACCACCAGTTCCGGCGAGTTGCCAGGAATGTCCCAGTACTTCTTGCTGCTCAGCGCGTCCACGTGGGCCTTCAGGGCCTTGGCATGGGCCAGCAGATGGGCCTGCTGCCCGCCCAGTGACTGTGCGTGCAGGTGCCCGCCGGCAGACGCGCCAAGTTCCTGCGCGGCCAGGTAGGAGGCGAGCGGGACCTTGGCGTCGACCACGAGCTGTTTCTGGCCGGGAAGCTGCACGACGAGGTCGGGCCGGAGGCTGGTCTCCGTCGCGGCGCCGTGCGGCTGCCCGCTGTGCACCTGCTCGTGGAAATCGACGTGGCGCAGCATCCCGGCCGCCTCGACCACGCGGCGAAGCTGGACTTCGCCCCACTGGCCGCGGGCGCTGTTGGACCGCAGCGCCGACTCCAGGGCATGCGTTGAACGCAGCAGCTGTTCGTCGGACAGCCGGGCCTCCTGCAGCTGCTGGGCCAGCTGCCCGTACTGCTCCAGGCGGTCGCGCTCCAGCAGTGACACCTGCTGTTGTACCGCGGTGAGCTTCTCCGCCACCGGGGCCAGGGCACGCAGCACGCTGCCGTCCTGGTTCCGGGACTCGCCGAGTTCCCGGTTCTGGGCAGCCAGCAGCCGCCTTTCCGCGTCAGCCGCGGCGAACTGCGCGCTGACCTCGGAGAGCCGGCCCGACACGGCGTCGAAGTCCTGCTCCACAGCGAGGGTCCGGCGGCGGACCAGCAGGTAGACCACAGCGGCGCCGGCGACTGCGCCGACGAGCAGCATGAGGAGGGAAAGAATCAATGCAAAAGCGTCCATGCCTTCACTCTGGCATGCCCCTGTGACAGTTTCCGGCCGACGCCCTGCAGCCGGCCAACCAGGCTCCGGTGCCGCTGTGGGGTTCCCCGGCCACAGCAGGTAGAATTAGTACTCGTGGCTCTTACTATTGGCATCGTCGGACTGCCCAACGTCGGCAAATCAACTCTTTTCAACGCACTGACCCGCAACCAGGTGCTCGCAGCGAACTATCCGTTCGCCACGATCGAGCCGAACGTCGGCGTCGTCAGTCTTCCGGACCCGCGGCTTGCCAAGCTGGCCGCCGTCTTCGGATCCCAGCGCCTGCTGCCCGCACCGGTGTCCTTCGTGGACATCGCCGGGATCGTCAAAGGCGCGTCGGAGGGCGAGGGCCTGGGAAACAAGTTCCTCGCCAACATCCGCGAGGCCGAGGCCATCGTCCAGGTCGTCCGGGTGTTCGATGATCCCGATGTCATCCACGTGGACGGCAAGGTGGATCCCGGCTCGGACATGGAGACCATCAACACCGAGCTGATCCTGGCTGATCTTCAGACGATCGAAAATGCGATTCCCCGGATCGAAAAAGAAGTCAAGATCAAGAAGCGGGAAGCCGCCGAGCTGGCCGCGATCAAGGCGGCCCAGGCCGTGCTGGAACGTGGCGACACCATTTTTGCCTCGGTCAAGAGCGACAAGCTGGAGATGGAGCACCTCAGGGAACTCAGCCTCCTGACCGCCAAGCCTTTCATCTACGTCTTCAACGCGGACGAAGGCATTCTGGGCAGCCCGGAGAAGCAGGAAGAGCTGCGGTCCATGGTGGCCCCGGCGGACGCCATCTTCCTCGACGCCAAGCTCGAATCCGACCTCGTCGAGCTGGACGAGGAGGAGGCCCGCGAAATGCTCGAAATGAACGGCCAGGACGAATCCGGACTTGACCAGCTGGCCCGCGTCGGCTTCCACACCCTCGGGCTGCAGACCTACCTGACGGCAGGACCCAAGGAAACCCGGGCCTGGACCATCCACCAGGGCGACACCGCCCCGCAGGCGGCCGGCGTGATCCACTCCGATTTCCAGCGCGGTTTTATCAAGGCCGAAGTCGTCTCCTTCGACGACCTCATCGAAGCCGGGTCCATGGCCGAGGCAAAGTCCCGCGGCAAGGTCCGCATCGAAGGCAAGGAATACGTCATGGCCGACGGCGACGTGGTGGAGTTCCGCTTCAACGTGTGATGGCATGGTAATTCCATCAAGTAATTAAGGATTAACTCGAGGAGCCCCGATTTGATAATCGGGGCTTTTCCTGTGCCCGGGGACATTAGTCCGGGGCCTCCGGGACGTCAATACTCCTTGTGGAATCCGGATGGAATAAATCCGTCGAATGTTGCAGCTCGGTAACGAACTTTACGGCTGGTCAACTTTCCGCGCGCATAGCTGATTTTCGGGTTTACGCTTCATCCCATGTGAGACGGCCCACACTTCCGTTGGGGAGCGTGGACGTCTGCCCGGTGCCTACGGCCTCGGTCTCAACCACACCACAGAAACAAGGAGGCGGAATGCGCTTCGGTCGTATTTCCAAAGCAGTGGGTGTGGCAGCAGCAGCTGCCCTCGCCCTCAGCGCCTGCGCGGGCAACAGCGGCGGGTCAACCCCGACCACTGCTGCGGCAGCAAGCAAATCAGGCGGTTCGGCAACAGTCGTGGAGGTGAACGCTTTCAACACGTTCAACCCCAACACGGCTGACGGCAACACGGACATCAATTCCAAGATCAGCTACGCCACCCACTCCGGCTTCTTCTACATCGACAACAAACTGAACGTTGTCCGCAACGAGAAGTTCGGCAAGATGGAAAAGACCTCGGACAACCCGTTGACAGTGAAGTACACCATCAACGAGGGCGTGAAGTGGTCCGACGGCACTCCCGTTACCGCTGCCGACCTCGTACTGCAGTGGGCCGCCTTCTCCGGTTACTACGACGACGCCGACACCGAGGCCAAGACCGGAACGTCCTACTTCTCCTACGCCGGTGACCCTACCGGCATCGCGCTGACGGACTTCCCGGAACTCGGCGAAGACGGCCGCTCCATGACCCTGAAGTACTCGCAGCCCTTTGCCGACTGGGAAATCGCCATTGGCGGCCCCGGCGTCGACATCCCGGCCCACGTCCTGGCCAAGAAGGCCGGTCTGGCGGATGCCAAGGCATTCGTTGACCTGGTCAAGGGCATGCCGCGCGGCGACGCCAAGGCGCCCCAGCCGGCCAATGCACAGCTCCAGGCCATGGCGGAGATGTGGAACACCGGTTTCGACTCCAAGACCCTTCCGGCGGACCCGAACCTGTACCTCTCCAACGGCCCCTACATCGTCAAGGGTGTCAACCAGGACCAGTCCCTGACCATGGTCAAGAACAAGGACTACAACTGGGGTCCGGAAGCCAAGCTGGACGAAATCACCGTCCGCTACATCGGTTCCGCCCCCGCGCAGGTTCAGGCGCTCAAGAACGGCGAAGCCGACATCATCGCACCGCAGGCTTCGGCTGACACGGTGGAGCAGCTGAAGGCCCTTGAAAGCCAGGGCGTCACGGTCGAGGTTGGCAACCAGCTTTCCTACGACCACATCGACCTCAACTACAGCGGCGTCTTTGCCGAGCAGAGTGTCCGCGAAGCGTTCATGAAGAGCGTCCCGCGCAAGGACATCGTCGACAAGATCGTCAAGAAGCTGGACCCGGAGGCTAAGCCGCTCGACTCCCAGCTGTTCGTCCCGGACCAGGCCCTGTACACCGAGTCCGTCAAGGACAACGGATCCTCCGCCTACCAGGACGTTGACATCGAAGGTGCCAAGAAGCTCCTCAACGGTGCCACGCCTGAAGTCCGCATCATGTACAACAAGGACAACCCCAACCGTGCTGACATGTTCGCACTGATCAGCGAGTCCGCCGCCAAGGCAGGCTTCAAGATCGTCGACGGCGGTCTGGGCAAGTCGGACTGGGGCAAGGCCCTGGGCGACGGCAGCTACGATGCCACCATCTTCGGCTGGATCAACTCAGGGGTCGGCGTCTCCGGCGTTCCGCAGATCTTCAAGTCGGGCAACGACTCCAACTTCAACCAGTTCAGCGATCCGGAAGCCGACAAGCTCATGGAAGAACTGATTGTCACCACCGACAAGGGCAAGCAGGATGCCCTGATCAAGCAGATCGACCAGAAGATCTGGGCTTCCGCCTACGGCCTGCCGCTGTTCCAGGCAGTCGGCGTGGATGCTTACAGCGACCGCATCACCGGCGTGAAGTACATGCCGAACCAGACCGGTGTCTGGTGGAACTTCTGGGAATGGGCACAGAAGTAGCCGACGACCGCAAGTGACATTTGCTAGCTAAAGGCGTCGGGACCGGGCATTCTGGTTCCGGCGCCTTTCTAGCGACACCCCCTCACGATGGCGGGCCCTGCCACACCATCCGCGGGGAAACGGCCAAACTCTGCGACCGGTCCGGGCAACCCCTGGGCCCGAATACCGAGGTTCTATTCCAATGGTGACCTACATAGTCCGGCGGCTCATTACCGCCGCCCTCATTCTTCTTGGCGCATCCTTCCTGGTGTATCTCCTGACAGCGGCGTCAGGGGATCCACTCGAGGAATTCCGCGCCAGCAGCGCGCCCAACAAACAGCAGCTGATGGACGCACGCACCGAGCTGCTGCAACTGGACACCCCCGCCCCGCTCCGGTACTTCCAGTGGCTCGGCGGGGCAGCCAAGTGTCTGATCCCGTTCGCCGGGACCTGCGACCTCGGCAGAAACATCGCAGGCCAGCCCATCACCGATGCCCTGGGACACGCGCTGATCCAGACCCTGACCCTCGTCACGGGCGCGACCGTGCTGGCGATTCTTATCGGCATCACGCTTGGCATCATCACGGCCCTGCGCCAGTACAGCACGCTGGACTACGGCGTGACGTTCATGGCCTTCCTGTTCTTCTCCCTGCCGATCTTCTGGGTCGCGGTGCTCCTCAAGGAGTACGGCGCCATCGGGTTCAACAACTTCCTCCGGAATCCCGAAATACCCATCCCGGCAGCCCTCGCCATCGGCGCCGTCCTCGGTGTCCTGACCGCCGTGGCTGTCGGCGGCGAGATGAAACGCCGGCTGCTTATCGGCGGCGTGGCCTTCCTGTTCGCCGCCGCCGTGCTGGTGTACTTCTCAGCCACCGAGTGGTTCAAGACCCCGGGGCTGGGCCCGGTGGTCATCGCGATTGCCGGTGTCGGCATTGCGTTCGCCGTGACACTCCTTTCGGCCGGACTCAAGAACCGCAAGGCCCTGCAGTCAGCCCTGATCGCCGTCGGGGTCGGACTGGTGGTCTACTTCGTCATCCAACCGCTGCTCAACGAAGCAACCTTGCTGATGATCGTGCTCCTTGCGGTGGCAGCGGTCCTGGTCGGCCTGGGCATCGGCTTCCTGATGGGCGGCTACGACCGCGGGCAGTCCATGCGGGCGGCAGCGCTCACCTCGTTCCTGGTCGGATTCATGATCCTGCTGGACCGCTACATGCAGGCGTGGCCCACGTACTTCAACAACAGCCGCGTCCGGGGCCGCCCCATCGCCACCATCGGTGCCAGCACCCCGAACATCGAGGGCGATTTCTGGATCCTGAGCCTGGACTCCTTCACGCACCTGATCCTGCCGACCATGGCTCTGATCCTGATTTCGCTGGCCGGCTACACACGCTTCACCCGGGCCTCAATGCTGGAAATCATGAACATGGACTACATCCGGACCGCCCGGGCCAAGGGCCTGTCCGAACGGACCGTCGTGATGCGGCACGCCTTCCGCAACGCGCTGATCCCGATCGCCACCATCGTGGCCTTCGACATCGGCGGGCTGATCGGCGGAGCCGTCATCACCGAGACCGTGTTCTCGGTCCGGGGGATGGGCTTCCTGTTCCTGGACGGCATCTCCCACACCGATCCCAACCCCGTGATGGGCGTCTTCATCTGTGTCGCCATCACAGCCATGGGTTTCAACCTCATTGCGGACCTTGCGTACTCCGCACTTGATCCGCGCGTAAGGGTAAAAGCATGAGCCAGCCAAGTCAGCAGGACGAAATCATGGCCGAACAGGCCGGGCTGCCGGCGGCCGGCATCGAGCCAATCCTTGAGGCCAAGGGCCTGAGTCAGGGCCAAATCGTCCGGAAGCGGTTCCTGGGCCACTCCGGCGCCATCATCGGGCTCGTCGTCTTCGCCATCATCTTCGTCACGGCCTTCACCTCCGTCGGCTACTGGGGCATCCCCGGCTGGTGGAAATACAGCCACGACCAGGTCACCCCCCTGGTCAACGACGGAGTGCCCACCGCCTCGCTGTGGCCGCTGGCCTGGGGCGATCACCCCTTCGGCCAGGACCGGATCGGCCGCGACCTCTTCGCCATGACCATGCGCGGCGCCCAGCAGTCCATCACCGTCATGGTGGTAATCGGCTTCATCGCCGGCCTGGTCGGCGTCGTGGTCGGGGCACTGTCCGGCTACTTCCGCGGCTGGACCGAAGCGGTGCTCATGCGCCTCACCGACGTCATCATCATCATCCCGGGGCTGCTGCTTGCCGCCGTGATGGCACAGATGGCCGGCCGGCGGGACTCCGGTAGCTGGTTCGCCACCTTCGCCAGCACCAACGGCATCCTGGCGCTGGGTATCTTCCTCGGCCTGATCACCTGGGTGGGCCTTGCCCGGTTGATGCGCGGGGAGTTCCTCTCGCTGCGCGAACGCGAATTCGTGGATGCGGCCCGGATCTCCGGGGCAAGCAACGCCCGGATCATCTTCAAGCACATCCTGCCGAACGCCGTCGGGGTGCTGATCGTCAACGTCACGCTGACGATGTCCGCCGCGATCCTCACCGAGACGGCACTGAGCTACCTCGGCGTCGGCGTCAAGGCGCCGGACACGTCGCTCGGGCTGCTCATTTCGCAGAACCAGGAGGCCTTTGCCACCCGGCCGTGGTTGTTCTGGTTCCCGGGCCTGTTCATTGTGCTGATCTGCCTGAGCATCAACTTCATCGGCGACGGCCTGCGGGACGCGTTCGATCCGAGGCAGAAGAAGTTCAACGCCAAGAAGGCCAAGGACACCGGCGGGCGCCACATCGAGGCCACACCCGTCACCGCGTTCGACGGAACCAAGGGCGGATAGATGGCCGCCCCCCGCAACGCCGGCATGGCCGGGCTACTGGGCGGCGACAGCCCAGTAGCTGGCCGCGAGCAACAGCACGACGACGGCGGCCGCCGCCCAGCGGTAGCTCACTTTCACCGGTGTGGTGGCGGCATCGCCGGCGGCCAGGTCGCCGCTCTCCACCAGGTCATGCCAGCGCTCCCGCACCAGCCGGGCTGCCTGGCCGGAGTCGGTGGACTTCAGGTCCCCGGGCCGCACGGACTGGCCGGGACCGTACGTGGTTGCCGGCAGGCCGCGGAGGTCTTCCGGGCGGGCATTGCGTCCGCCCCAGATGCCCGGCGCCGGGGCCGCCCAGGCCACGTAGCTCCTGCGTGCCGTGACCAGGGTGAGGGCAAAGCGGGTGTCGACATGCACCAGGGCCTCCCAGGGCACCTGGACCGACCGGAACGGGTTCTCGAGGGTGACCCCGCCGTCGTGCACCACAACGGCGGGCATCCAGAAAAGCTGCCAGCCCAGGAACGCGACCAGCAGCAGCGGTGCCGTTCCGGCCAGCGCCGCCGGACCGGCGGTCACCGTCGTGACGACGATGCCGAGAACGGCGACCGCCCAGGACAGCCAGGCGAACCACGCGTTCGTTCGGGCCTTGAAGGTTTCAACGTTACCGGCGTGCGGCGCAGAGCTCATGCCCCCCATAATTCAGTATTCCGAGCCGCAGCACTAATCCCCGGTGGACCGGCGGCCCGGGTGGAAGGAAAGCCCCATCATGACTGACTTCATCACCCTCGATCCGGCCCTCACCCCTGCGCCAGGAAAGAGCGAACCCGTACTGGAGGTCCGCGGCCTGAGCGTCGACTTCGGTGTGGATAAAAAGTGGGTGCCTGCCGCCATCGGCCTGAACTATGAGGTGCGCGCCGGTGAAGTGCTGGCGATCGTGGGGGAGTCCGGCTCGGGCAAGAGTGCCAGCTCCATGGCACTGCTGGGCCTGCTGCCGAGCAACAGCCGGGTGACCGGGAGCGTCAAGCTCGCCGGAAAGGAACTGCTGGGGACGGACGAGGCGAACATCCGGGCCGTCCGCGGCAAGGACGTGGCCGTGATCTTCCAGGAGCCCATGACCGCCCTGAACCCGGTGTACACCGTGGGCTCCCAGATCGTGGAGACTGTCCGGCTGCACAGCGAGGTCTCTCCCGACGAGGCCCGCCTGCGGGCCCTGCGGATGCTCGAGCTCGTCGAACTGCCGGATCCGGAGAAGGCCTTCCGGTCCTACCCCCACCAGCTCTCCGGAGGCCAGCGGCAGCGCGCGATGATCGCCCAGTCCCTCTCCTGCGACCCGAAGCTGCTGATCGCCGACGAGCCCACCACAGCCCTCGACGTGACGGTCCAGGCGGAAATCCTGGACCTGATGCGCAACCTGCGCAACAAGCTGGACAGCGCCATCGTCCTGATCACCCACGACATGGGCGTCGTGGCCGACCTGGCCGACCGGATCGCCGTGATGCGCCGCGGTGTGATCGTGGAAACCGGCACGGCGGCAGAGATCTTCCACAACCCGCAGCACGAGTACACCAAGGCCCTGCTCGCTGCCGTTCCGCACCTTGGCCAGGGCGGAGCGGGTTCCGCCGAGGAAGTGGACGTCACCGCAGCCCTCGCCGCCGCCACCAAGGTCGAGCTCGCCTCCATCCCGGAGGAGCAGCTGCTCCGGCGCGAGCGTGAAAACGCCGAGGCCCTGGCCGGCGCCCGGGCCGCAATACCGCAGGGCCAGCCGGTGCTGGAGCTGACAGACGTGGCCATCGAGTACCCCAAACAGGGCCGCGTTCCCGCCTTCCGCGCCGTGGAGGGCGCCAACCTGGTCATCTATCCGGGACAGGTTGTCGGGCTGGTGGGGGAGTCAGGGTCGGGCAAGACCACGATCGGCCGCGCCGCCGTCGGTCTGCTGCCGGTCGCGGCCGGCAGCATGAAGGTCGTCGGCCAGGATATTTCCGCCGCAAAAAGGAACGGCCGGCAGCTTCACGAGATGCGGCGCCACGTCGGCATGGTGTTCCAGGACCCGTCCTCGTCGCTGAATCCGAGGCTTCCGATCGGCGAAAGCATCGGCGAGCCGATGTTCCTTGCCAAGGTGGCGAAAGGTGCCGAGCTGCAGCAACGGATCGAGGCGCTGCTGGACCAGGTGGAACTGCCGCGGAACTACCGAAACCGCTACCCGCACGAGCTCTCGGGCGGGCAAAAGCAGCGGGTTGGCATCGCGCGGGCCCTTTCGCTCAAGCCGAAACTGATGGTCGCCGACGAGCCCACCTCGGCACTGGACGTGTCCGTGCAGGCCAAGGTGCTGGACCTGTTCCAGAACCTGCAGAAGGAGCTCGGCTTTGCCTGCCTCTTCGTCACGCACGACCTTGCCGTCGTCGACGTGCTGGCGGACCGGATCTGCGTGATGCAGCGCGGCCGCATCGTCGAACAGGGCACCAGGGACCAGATCCTGCGCAATCCGCAGGAGCCCTATACCCAGCGCCTCCTGGCCGCGGTGCCGCTGCCGGATCCGGAAAAACAGCGCGAGCGGCGTGAATTGCGCGCCCAATTGCTGGAGGCCGGAACGAGTTAAGCCCCCTTAACCGGGACTGCCCGGCGGCGAATATTACCAGCCGGTAGCGTGTGACCTGAAATACATCGGACTTGACGATCTCGGTCACGGTTTTAGTTGGGTCACGGTTTGGCAACAGAGTTCCACCATCTGGACATTCGGGGGTTAGGCTACTCGTATATGTAGGCCACGTCACAGGGGATATCTCTGTGCCTGCCTGCGGGGAAGCATAAGTTTTTCCCTCACGAACTCCCACAACTCTTAGGAGGCGGAATGCGTTTTTCGCGCACTTCCAAAGCACTGGGCATGGTGGCCATCGCCGCCCTCGCCCTGACCGGATGCGGCGCCGGAGGCGGTACCTCAAACGGTGCCAGCCAGGCTGCCGGCGACCCCAACAAGGTCATCACCGCTTACAGCAACGAACCGCAGAATCCCCTCATGCCCGCCAACACCGGCGAAGTCTACGGCGGCCGCGTCGTCGAGCTCCTCTTCGAGGGCCTGACCAGCTACGATCCCAGCGGCAAGTCGGTCAACGCCCTGGCCGAGTCCATCGAGTCCCCGGACGGCCAGAACTACACCATCAAGGTCAAGAAGGGCACCAAGTTCACCAATGGCGAGGAAGTCACCGCCAAGAGCTTCGTTGATGCCTGGAACTTTGCCGCGCTGAGCACCAATGCGCAGGGCAACAGCAGCTTCTTCGAGTCCGTCGAGGGCTACGACGCCGTCAGCGCCACCACCAAGCAGGCGGGAGCGGACGGCAAGGAAACCGAAGTTCCCGCCCCCACCGCCGAGACCCTCTCCGGCCTGGTCCTGAAGGACGACGCCACCATTGAGGTCAAGCTGACGCAGCCCGAGGCCGACTGGCCGCTGCGCCTCGGCTACTCGGCCTTCATGCCGCTGCCCGCCGACGCCATCAAGGACCCGAAGGCGTTCGGCGAGAACCCGGTCGGCAACGGCCCGTACAAGATGGAGAAGGAAGGCGCCTGGCAGCACGACAGCCAGATCGCCCTGGTCAAGAACGCCGACTACAAGGGCGCCCGCGAAGCCAAAAACGGCGGCGTGACCTTCAAGTTCTACACCGATCCGGCCCCGGCCTACACGGACATCCAGGCCAACAACCTGGACGTGACGGACGTTCTGCCCACGAACGCCCTGACGACCTACACCATGGACTTCCCGGAGAACAACCTGAACAAGCCGTACGCCGGCAACTCCACCCTGAACATCCCGGGCTATCTGCCGGAGTTCCAGGGCGAAGCAGGCCAGCTGCGCCGCCAGGCGCTCTCCATGGCGATCAACCGCGAGGAAATCACTAAGGTCATCTTCTCCGGCACCCGCATCCCGGCCAAGGACTTCACCTCCCCGGCTGTTGACGGCTACAACGAAAACGTTGCCGGATCCGAGGTCCTGAAGTTCGATGCCGCCAAGGCGAAGGACCTCTGGACCAAGGCTGACGCCATCAGCCCGTGGCCCGCAGACAAGACCCTGCAGCTCGCCTACAACACCGACGGCGGCAACAAGGAATGGATCGACGCCGTTGCCAACAACTTCAAAAACAACCTGGGAATCAAGGCCGAAGGCCAGCCGTTCGCCAAGTTCGCTGAAATCCTGAAGCTGCGCTCCGCCAAGGAGCTCCCGGGCCTGACCCGCGCCGGCTGGCAGGCCGACTACCCGTCGCTGTACAACTTCCTGGGACCGCTCCTGAAGACCGGCGCCAGCGCCAACTACGAGGGCTACTCGAACCCCGAGTTCGACAAGCTGCTCACCGAAGGCCTGGGCGCCAAGTCCACGGACGACGCCAACAAGAAGTTCACCCAGGCCCAGGAGATCCTGTTCAAGGACCTCCCGAACCTGCCGCTGTGGTACTCCGCCCGCCAGGCTGTCTGGAGCCAGAATGTCAGCAACGTTGACTCCGGCTGGAACGGCGTTCTGCAGTACTGGGCCATCACGGCCAAGTAGTTCCTGAGTTCTGCGGAACTCATTTCCACATCACCAAAGCTTGGGGGTCCGGCCTTGCCGGACCCCCATATGCTTGAAACCGGCAGGAAGCTGTCCCCATGATTCCCCTTCGTTCCACCATCCCACCGGAGGCGCGGCTGTGATCCAGTTCATCCTCCGGCGCCTGCTGCAGGTCATTCCGGTATTCCTCGGAACCACCCTGCTCGTCTATTTCATGGTCTTTGCCCTCCCGGGCGACCCCATCCGTGCGCTCTTCGGCGACCGCCCGCCGAGCGAGGCCGTCATCGCGCAGCTGCGCCAGCAGTACAATCTGGACCAGCCGTTCTGGATCCAGTACGGGCTGTTCCTCAAGAACCTCTTCACCTTCAACCTCGGCGTCGACTTCACCGGCCAGCCAATTGCCGCCACCCTGGGCCGGGTCTTCCCGGTGACGGCCATGCTCGCCATCGAAGCCCTCATCATCCAGGGCGTTTTCGGCATCGCCTTCGGCCTCGTCGCCGGTCTGCGCAAGGGCGGTATCTTCGACAGCACGGTCCTCGTGCTCTCGCTGGTCGTGATCGCCATTCCGACCTTCGTGCTCGGCTTCGCGCTGCAGCTGCTGATCGGTGTCCAGCTGGGGTGGGCCAAACCCACGGTCGGTTCGAATGTCACCTGGGGAAGCCTGATCCTGCCGGCAATTGTCCTCGGCATGGTGTCCTTCGCCTACGTGCTGCGGCTGACGCGCGCCTCCGTCATCGAGAACATGAACGCCGACTACGTCCGCACCGCCACCGCCAAGGGGCTGGCCCGCCGCCAAGTGGTGGTGACCCACGTCCTGCGCAACTCGCTGATCCCCGTTATCACCTACCTCGGCGCGAGCCTGGGCGGCCTGATGGGCGGCGCGATCGTGACCGAAGCCATCTTCAATGTCCCCGGCGTTGGCCAGAAGCTGTACCAGGCCATTCTCCGAAGTGAAGGCCCCACCGTGGTCGCCATAGTGAGCGTCCTGGTGCTGGTATTTGTTCTCGCCAACCTGTTGGTCGATCTGCTGTACGCCTGGCTTGACCCGAGGATCCGCTATGAAAACTAATCGAAAAATTGAGCACTTTGTTGCGCCGGTCGAGGAAACCCCCCTGCTGGCAACGGATGCCGTCAAGGTCGACGACGCCCCGCTGAGCCTTTGGGCCGACGCCTGGCGCAAGCTCCGCCGTCGTCCGCTCTTCATCATTTCCGCGGTCATGATCGCGCTGATCATCGTGGTGGCGCTTTTCCCCGGGCTCTTCACCCAGGTCGCCCCGGACAACGGCTGCGTGCTGGCGAACTCCAACGGTGCACCCACCGAGGGACACCCGCTGGGCTTCACCTTCCAGGGCTGCGACATCTACTCGCGCATCATCCACGGCACCCAGGCCTCGCTGATGGTCGGTGTGTTCTCGGTGATCTCGGTCCTGGTCATCGGCG
This sequence comes from Arthrobacter sp. U41, assembly GCF_001750145.1. Taxonomy (NCBI): domain Bacteria; kingdom Bacillati; phylum Actinomycetota; class Actinomycetes; order Micrococcales; family Micrococcaceae; genus Arthrobacter; species Arthrobacter sp. U41. The sequence continues at coordinate 23,221 of NZ_CP015732.1, read as the reverse complement.
TCACCCTCGGGGCCCTGGCCGGATTCTTCGGCGGCTGGGTGGATACGGTGATCGCCCGCCTCGGCGACATTTTCTTCGCCCTGCCGATCGTCCTCGGCGCTCTGGTCCTGACCCAGCTTCCGCTGATGCGGGAAAACCGCGGAGTGTGGACGGTGGTCCTTGTTCTGGTGGTGCTCGGGTGGCCGCAGATGGCCCGCATTACCCGCGGCGCCGTCATCGAGGTGCGCAACGCCGACTTCGTGACCGCAGCCCGGTCGCTTGGCGTCTCCCGGCTGGGATCCCTGGTCAGCCATGTGCTCCCGAACGCGCTGGCGCCGATCATTGTGCTCGCGACCATGGAACTCGGCGTCTTCATTGTCGCCGAAGCCACGCTCTCGTTCCTCGGAATCGGCATGCCCGGCTCCGTGATGTCCTGGGGCAACGACATCTCCGCCGCGCAGGCTTCCATCCGCACCAACCCGGCTGTGCTGCTCTACCCGGCAACAGCCCTGTCCATCACTGTCCTGAGCTTCATCATGCTGGGCGATGCCCTCCGTGATGCCCTCGATCCGAAGAGCCGCCAGCGATGAAGGAGGCACACATGACAACTTCCGACGTCAGCATTCACGAGGCCGGAACCCCGGCCGACAGGCCACTGCTGGAAATCCGCGACCTCGCGATCTCGTTCAAGACCGGCAGCGGCGAGGTCCAAGCCGTGCGCAACGCCCACCTGACCATCATGCCCGGCGAGACGGTCGCCATCGTGGGCGAGTCCGGGTCCGGCAAATCCACGACCGCCCTGGCCGCGATCGGCCTGCTGCCCGGCAACGGCCGCATCGCCGGCGGGCAGATCCTGCTCGACGGTGAAGACATCGCGCACGTCACCGAGAAGCGGATGATCGAACTGCGCGGCAACATCATCGGCATGGTCCCGCAGGACCCGATGTCCAACCTGAACCCGGTCTGGAAGATCGGCGCCCAGGTCAAGGAGACGCTGAAGGCCAATGGACGCCCGAGCGGCCCGGACGACGTCGCCAGGGTCCTGGCGCAGGCCGGGCTGCCGGACGCGGCCCGTCGGGCCAAGCAGTACCCGCACGAGTTCTCCGGCGGCATGCGCCAGCGCGCACTGATCGCCATCGGCTTGTCCTGCCAGCCGCGCCTGCTCATTGCCGATGAGCCGACGTCGGCCCTGGACGTCACGGTGCAGCGCCAGATCCTGGACCACCTGGAAGAGATGACCTCGGAACTGGGCACCTCCGTGCTGCTCATCACCCACGACCTCGGTCTCGCCGCCGAGCGTGCCGACAAGGTCGTGGTCATGTACCGCGGCAACGTCGTCGAGGCCGGCCCGTCCCTGGAGCTGCTGCAGAACCCGCAGCACCCCTACACCCAGCGGCTGGTGGCCTCGGCGCCGTCGCTGGCGTCACGGCGCATCCAGGTGGCCAAGGAACTCGGCGTCGCGACGGACGAGGTGCTGGCCCCCGCCGGGGCCGTGGCCGTTGAACCGGCGATGACCGAAGACGTGCTGCAGATCCAGAACCTGAGCAAGGTCTTCAAGCTGCGCTCCGGGTTCGGCAAGTCCACCGACTTCACCGCCGTCGACGACGTCTCCTTCAGCGTCAAGCGCGGAACGACGACGGCGATCGTGGGCGAATCGGGTTCCGGCAAGTCCACCGTGGCGCAGATGGTGCTGAACCTGCTGGAGCCGACCTCCGGCAGGATCATCTTCGACGGCGTGGACACCTCCGCGCTCAACCGCAAGGAGATCTTCGCGTTCCGCCGCCGGGTGCAGCCGATCTTCCAGGACCCGTACGGTTCCCTGGATCCGATGTACAACATCTACCGGACCATCGAGGAGCCGCTGCGCGTCCACAAGATCGGGGACAAGGCCAGCCGTGAGAAGAAGGTCCGTGAGCTGCTGGACCAGGTGTCACTGCCGCAGTCCACCATGCAGCGGTACCCGAACGAGCTCTCCGGCGGCCAGCGCCAGCGCGTCGCGATCGCGCGGGCCCTGGCCCTGGACCCCGAGGTGATTATCTGCGACGAGGCCGTGTCCGCCCTGGACGTCCTGGTGCAGGCCCAGGTGCTGAACCTGCTCGCGGAACTGCAGTCCCGGCTGGGCCTGACCTACCTGTTCATCACCCACGACCTTGCGGTGGTCCGGCAGATCGCCGACCACGTGTGCGTCATGGAGAAGGGCAAGCTGGTTGAAACAGGCTCAACCGACGACGTCTTCGACGCGCCGCGGCAGGACTACACCAAGGCGCTGCTCACCGCCATCCCGGGTGCGCGCCTGATGCTTCCCCCGGAAGTCGCCTGAGCTGTTGACGTGAGCTGAACATGGCTGAATGACACAGGAGCCGGTGTCCGCCCCTTGGGGCGGGCACCGGCTCCTTGCCGCTTAAGGACCGTGGGCGGCGCTCAGCCGCCGGCCGCGGGTTCCGCCGGCCCGGGGTTCGGGGTCCGGAGGCCAAATTCGTCCAGCCGTCGGGCCAGCAGTCCGGCCAGCGCGGCGTGCCCCCCGGGGCTCATGTGGACGCCGTCGGCCATCAGTTTCGTGAGGTTGTGGCGCGTCAGCCAGTCTCCGACGCCCACAAAGGGAATTGAATGCCGCGCAGCCACCGTGCCCAGCAGCGCGTCGACCTCGGTGCGGCGGCCCCCGCCGTTGGCGGCGCCACGGGCGAGGGTCCCGACCATGGCAAGCCGTGCCTCGGGGTAGCGCTGCCTGACACTGGTGATCAGCCTTTCGGCGTTGGCCAGGATCTGCTGGTCGGTGGCGCCGAGGGCGGCGTCGTTGCCGCCGCCCTCGATGAGGACCAGGGGCGGCGAACCGGAGGGAAGCAGCCAGTCGCCGCGCTGCAGTGCGTCGATGTAATTTCCGGTGGGGCCGTTGGATGCGACAAAGCCCGTACCGCCCCCGCCGCAGAAGTGGACCGCGTAGCCCAGACCGGCCAGTGCCCTCCGGGGCCAGGAACCGGCGGGCTCGGACTGGGAATCGCCGATCAGCACCGCTGTCCTGGCGATGTCGGCCACAACCACCTCGTCGCGGCCGTTGGCAGGATTCCGGTGGATGGTGCCCGCCGGTATGCTTCCCGGGGCGGCTGCCTGGGTCAGTTCCCGGTGCCCCTGGGAGCCGGCGGCTGCAGGCCCGCCGGGGACTCCGGCCGGCGCAGGCGCGGTCTGGGCGGAAAGGCCGTGGACGGCGGTGGATCCGGCATCGGCGGTTCGGGGTGAAGGGGCCTGCCCGCAGCCGCCAACAAGGACCCCTACGGCGATCATCGGTGCGACCAAGCGGGACAGGGCCGGGGCGTTTCGCATTGATGTCTCCGGTTTGGCTGCAGCTGTCCCAGCAATGATGGGGCATGGAAGACGGAAAATCCAGTGAGATTCCTCACAGTCGAAGCCCAATCTCCCGCCCTGACTACCCCGGCCGGTCTGCCGGGATTGAGGGATTTTAGGCCAATAAATGCCCAAGCGTTTAGAATGGATGAAGGTGCCCTGTGCCAAAGGGGCGTATCCGTCGTGCGTTCCGGTTGGAAATGTCGCGATACAACAGTTGACTTCACCACTGAATCGAGCAATAACGCATGTCTGAAACCACCACCAACACTGCGGTAGCCACTGCATCGCGCAGTGACCTGCGCAACGTCGCGATCGTGGCCCACGTTGACCACGGCAAGACCACCCTGGTCGACGCCATGCTCAAGCAGACCAACTCCTTTGCCGCACACAACCACCTCGAAGACCGTGTCATGGACTCCGGTGACCTCGAGCGCGAAAAGGGCATCACCATCCTGGCCAAGAACACCACGGTGGCCTACAACGGACCGTCCTCCAAGGGCGAGACCATCACCATCAACGTCATTGACACCCCCGGCCACGCCGACTTCGGTGGCGAGGTCGAGCGCGGCCTGTCGATGGTCGACGGCGTGGTACTCCTCGTTGACGCCTCTGAGGGCCCGCTGCCCCAGACCCGCTTCGTCCTCCGCAAGGCCCTCGCCGCGCACCTGCCGGTGATCCTCCTGGTCAACAAGACCGACCGTCCTGACGCCCGGATCGACGAAGTCGTCCACGAGTCCATGGACCTGCTCCTCGGTCTGGCCTCCGACCTCGCCGACGAAGTTCCGGACCTGGACCTGGACAAGATCCTCAACGTCCCGGTTGTCTACGCCGCCGCCAAGGTTGGCCGTGCATCCCTCGAGCAGCCCGCCGACGGCTCCGCCCCGGAAAATGAGGACCTCGAGCCGCTGTTCCAGGCCATCATCGAGCACATCCCGGCACCGACCTACAACCCGAACGGTGTCCTGCAGGCGCACGTCACCAACCTGGACGCCTCCCCGTTCCTCGGCCGCTTGGCACTGCTGCGCATCTACAACGGCACCCTCCGCAAGGGCCAGACCGTTGCGTGGGCCCGCGCCAACGGCGAAATGAAGAACGTCAAGATCACCGAACTGCTGGCCACCAAGGCCCTGGACCGCGTCCCGACCGAGTCCGCCGGCCCCGGCGAGATCGTCGCCGTTGCCGGTATCGAGGAAATCACCATCGGTGAGACCCTGACCGACGTCGACAACCCGCAGCCGCTGCCGCTGATCACTGTTGACGATCCGGCCATCTCGATGACCATCGGTATCAACACCTCGCCGCTGGCCGGCCGGGTCAAGGGCGCCAAGGTCACGGCCCGCCAGGTCAAGGACCGCCTCGACAAGGAACTGATCGGTAACGTCTCCATCAAGGTGCTCCCGACCGAGCGCCCGGATGCCTGGGAAGTCCAGGGTCGTGGCGAGCTCGCGCTGGCCATCCTGGTCGAGCAGATGCGACGCGAAGGCTTCGAGCTGACCGTCGGCAAGCCGCAGGTTGTCACCAAGCTCGTCGATGGCAAGGTTCACGAGCCGATGGAGCACATGACCATCGACGTGCCGGAAGAGTACCTGGGCGCCGTCACGCAGCTCATGGCTGCCCGCAAGGGCCGCATGACCAACATGGCGAACCACGGCACCGGCTGGTGCCGCATGGAGTTCATCGTTCCGGCCCGTGGCCTGATCGGTTTCCGCACCAAGTTCCTCACGGACACCCGCGGCGCCGGCATTGCAGCGTCCATCTCCGAGGGCTACGAGCCCTGGGCCGGCCCGATCGAATACCGCACCAACGGTTCGATGATCGCCGACCGCGCCGGTGTTGTGACGCCGTTCGCCATGATCAACCTGCAGGAACGCGGCTCCTTCTTCGTCCGGCCCACCTCGGAGGTCTATGAAGGCCAGATCGTCGGCGAGAACTCCCGCGCCGACGACATGGACGTCAACATCACCAAGGAAAAGAAGCTCACCAACATGCGTGCCGCTTCCTCGGACACCTTCGAGAACCTCACGCCTCCGCGTGACCTGACCCTCGAAGAGTCGCTCGAATTCGCCCGCGAAGACGAGTGCGTCGAGGTGACCCCGGAGTCGATCCGCATCCGGAAGCTCATCCTGGACGTCAACCAGCGTGCCAAGTCCAACCGGGCCCGCGCGAAGGTCTAGTCCCCGCGTCCTGCGCTGGAACAACAGATTCAGATGAATAAGGGAGCTGCCGGTATGGCAGGCGGTATTGCCGCCGCCGTACCGGCAGCTCTTTTTGTTGCCCTGGCGGGCACCGCCCTGCACCGGCAGGACGTTCTGGTCGCCGGTGTCGGGGTGCCGTGGGGTGCTGTCGCCGCGCTGGTGCTGCTGGGCGCCGTGGAGCTGTGGCTCGGTGCCGCCTTCCGTTCGGTGCTCCCGACGGCGGCCTGCGGAGTCCTCTGCTACGCGCTGGCGGGATGGTGGTCCACGCTGGAGAACGGCAAGCGGCTCATCATCGGAGACCTGGCCGGGAATCTATGGATCTACGGCATCGCGCTGGTCACGGTCGGCATGCTGGCCTGGTGCCGGCGCTACCGGCCAGCCCTGCCCCAGCCCTAGCCCGAGCCGCCCCGCCCCCGCCCCCGCCCCCACCCCACCCCCGCCCGGTGGGACATGCCCATTCCTGGCTGCCGCGCGTGGGCATAAAGGCACTGTGTCCATCCGCTGCACCCGCCGCCGGACATGCCCATTGCTCGCTCCGACCCAGCCAGGGACATGTCCATCTTCCGCACTCCGCCCCGGGACATGCCCAGTGCCGGCCGGGGGCAGACACAGCCCGGACGGCGGACAGGTCCCCGACCGGCCCGCAACGCAGAGCATGCCCTTTTGCACATAGCGGGGCGGGGCCCTGTTCCCGCCTGAGCCATCGGCGCCACGATGTCCGCATGGTCAATGTCACTGAAGTGCTTTCAAACTACGACGGCGTCGCCCGCGCCAAACATTTCGCCGCCGCGGGCGTCTCGGACTTCCGGCTCAAGTCGGCCCTTGCCCGGGGTGCCGTCTCCCGCGTGGCCCGCGGCGTTTACGCAGCCCCCGGGGCCGACGCCGAGCTCATCTCCATCCGGTCGCTGCCGGCGGAGCCCGCATGTGTCACCGCTGCCCAGTTCCGGGGCCTCTGGGTGCTCGAACCGCCCGGGCAGCCGCATATTTCGGTCGCGCACAGCCGAAGCTATCCCGGCTTCGTCTGCCACCGGTCCGCCGCGCCGCCCACCCTGCTGGACACCGTCGTGCAGAGCCTGCGGTGCCTGCCGGACCTCGACGGCCTCGTCGTTGCCGAGTCCGCGGTGGTCCTCAAGGGACTGCCCCTCGCCGGGCTCCGGCAGCGGCTGGCTGGCCGCAACGATGCGAGGCAGCGACGTATAGCCGCCATGATCGTCCCGCAGTCACAGTCGATCATCGAGTGCATGGCCCGGTACTGGCTCCGCAGGGCCGGGTTCCAGGTGGAGTCCCAGGTCAACATCCCCGGGATGGGCCACCTTGATCTCATGGTCGACGGCCGGCTTGGCATCGAGACCGACGGGGCGGGCTTCCACATGGACCGGGCAAGCTTCGAGGAGGACCGGCGCCGGTGGAACGTCACAACCCGGCTCGGCATCCCGACGCTGGTGGTGAGCTATCCGCTACTGCTGCACCGGCCCGACGAGTTCATCGCCATGGTCCGCGACGCGCTCAACAGGATCTCCGCTGCGGCCTAGCACCGGACATGTCCAACTGCTGCCGGCCTGACCGCAGGGACATGTCCAGCGGGTGCGGCCGGGAACGGACATAGTGGCCATATGTCCGTTGGTGAAGATCAGGGGAGGGCATGTCCACCGGGCGGGCGCGGCGCGCGGCGGGGCGGGGCTGGCGGGACCTGCTTGGCGGCCACCACCAGCGCCAGCGGGACCACGACGTCGGTGCGGCGCGTGCGGATGGTGCATCCGAGGTCGGTGCGTGCCACCAGCTCACCCAGGGCGTCGGTCAGCCCGCCTTCAACCTGGTAGCGGACCACCACCCGGGTCCCAAGCTCGGCGGCGGCAAGGAACTCTTGGGGCACAGGCATCGAGGAACTCACCCGTTCATCCTAGGTCCGGTAGATTCAATAGTGCGGACCCGTGTGACGCCCGGCTAGGTTCGCGGGAACGGGCCGGGAGATAATAGGCTCAGAAGTCAGCAGCCCGGCGCTCAGGCCGGGAGCAGTCAACCGGCCATCGCCGGAACCAACGTGGAGAGGCCAGGGACGTGACGTACGTAATCGCGCAGCCGTGTGTAGATGTCAAAGACAAGGCATGTATTGAAGAGTGCCCCGTCGATTGCATCTACGAGGGTGAGCGTTCCCTGTACATCCACCCCGACGAGTGCGTGGACTGCGGGGCCTGCGAGCCGGTCTGCCCCGTCGAAGCCATCTACTACGAGGACGACACCCCCGAGGAATGGGCCGACTACTACAAGGCCAACGTTGAATTCTTCGACGTCCTCGGGTCCCCGGGCGGGGCCGCCAAGGTCGGCAACACCCACACGGACCACCCGATGATCGCCGCCCTGCCGCCGCAGAACCAAGAGAACTAAGGCGGGAGTCGGTGACATCTGCGCTGCGCAGCTTCGGCCTCAGCCTGCCCGACTACCCGTGGGAGGCCCTGGCACCGTACATCGCCAGGGCAGCCAAACACCCCGGGGGAGTCGCGAACCTGTCCATCGGCACCCCCGTGGACGCCACCCCCGAAGTGGTCCAGCAGGCGCTGCGCGCCGCGGCCAACGCCCCCGGCTACCCCACGGTCCACGGCACCGCCGGGCTCCGGGAAGCAATTGCGGCATGGTTTGAACGCCGCCGCGGTGTGCCCGGGCTGGATCCGCAGGACATCATGCCCACGGTGGGCTCCAAGGAACTGGTGGCGTGGCTGCCGTTCCTGCTCGGCCTCAAGCCCGGCGACGTCGTCGTCCGCCCCACCGTCGCCTACCCGACCTACGACATCGGCGCGACGTTCGCCGGTGCAGAGCACATCGCCGCGGACGACCTGGATGAGCTCGACGCCGCCACCCGGGCCAGGGTGCGCCTGGTCTGGATCAACTCCCCGGCAAACCCCACCGGCAACGTCCGCGACGCCGGCTCGCTTCGCCGGATCGTCCGGCAGGCCCGCGAGCTCGGCGCCGTGGTGGCTTCGGACGAGTGCTACGCCGAACTCGGGTGGGGCGAATGGGACGTCCAGCGCGGGGGAGCCCCCGTGCCCAGCATCCTGGACCCCCAGGTCGCGGAGGGTTCCCACGAGGGCCTCCTGGCCGTTTACTCGCTGAGCAAGCAGTCGAACCTGGCCGGCTACCGCGCCGCCTTCGTGGCCGGTGACCCCGCCATCATGGCGAATCTGGTCAACAGCCGCAAGCACGCGGGAATGATCGTTCCCTACCCGGTCCAGGAAGCCATGCGCGTTGCCCTCGGAGACGATGCCCACGTCCAGGCCCAGAAGGACCTCTACCGCGGACGCCGGGAACGGATCGTGCCGGCGCTTGAGCGCTTCGGGCTGGCCATCCACGAATCCCGGGCCGGACTCTACCTCTGGGCCACCGCGGGCGAAGCGACCTGGGACACGGTCGGCCGGCTCGCGGACCGCGGGATCGTAGTTGGCCCGGGTGTTTTCTACGGCCACGCCGGCAACGGATTTATCCGCGTCGCGCTGACGGCAAGCGACGAGCGGATCGACGCCGCGGCATCACGTCTGGCCACCGGCCCGTAACAATGCTGTGACACGTGCCACAACCGGCGCGTTTTGGGTAGCTCGGGATGGCCCCGGATTAGTTCCACCCGGAAACTGCCGGTAGTTTTTAACTGACTATCAATGGTGGCTTTCCACAAGAAGGCAGCGCAGCCGTTGGAATCCGTGTCCAAAACAGGTTCCGTGGGCGGCTTCACCAGAAGTTGGACCAGCTTTCTACAGAGGCCCTGAGGCCTCAGAGGAGACTCCATGACTGAGACCACCAGCGCAACCCTGCGCCATGCCGGCGGCGAGCTCGTACTGCCGCGCATCCAGGTTGTAGAAGGAAACGAAGGCTACGACGTTTCCAAGCTGCTGAAGCAGACCGGTGCCGTTGCTTTTGACCCCGGCTTCATGAACACCGCAGCAACCACCTCCGCGATCACCTACATCGACGGCGACGCCGGTGTACTTCGGTACCGCGGCTACCCGATCGAGCAGCTTGCCCAGCACTCAAGCTTCCTGGAAGTTTCCTACCTGCTGATCTACGGCAACCTGCCTACGGCCATCGAGCTGGAAACGTTTGACCAGCGGATCCGCCACCACACCCTGCTCCACGAGGAGCTCAAGGGCTTCTTCAGCGGCTTCCCGCGCGACGCCCACCCGATGCCGGTGCTGTCCTCGGCCGTGTCCGCGCTCTCCACGTTCTACCAGGACTCGCTGGATCCCTTCAACGCGGAGCAGGTTGAAGTCTCCACCTACCGCCTGCTGGCCAAGATGCCGGTCATCGCCGCCTACGCCCTGAAGAAGAGCATCGGCCAGCCCATGCTCTACCCGGACAATTCCCACAACCTCGTGGAGAACTTCCTGCGCCTGAGCTTCGGCCTGCCGGCCGAGCAGTACGAGGTGGACCCGGTCGTCGCCAAGGCGCTGGACCTGCTCCTCATCCTGCACGCCGACCACGAGCAGAACTGCTCGACCTCCACGGTCAGGCTGGTCGGCTCGTCCAACGCCAACCTCTTCGCCTCCGTGTCCGCCGGCATCAACGCCCTCTTCGGCCCCGCCCACGGCGGCGCCAACGAGGCCGTGCTGAAGATGCTGCGCCAGATCCAGGCCGACGGCACCAAGCCCGAGGACTACATGGAAAAGGTCAAGAACAAGGAGGACGGCGTCCGCCTCATGGGCTTCGGACACCGTGTCTACAAGAACTACGACCCGCGCGCCAAGATCGTCAAGGCCACCGCCCACGAGATCCTCACGAAGCTCGGCGGCAACGACGAACTCTTGGAGATCGCCCTGCGCCTCGAGGAGAAGGCCCTGAATGATGACTACTTCATCCAGCGCAAGCTCTACCCGAACGTGGACTTCTACACCGGCCTGATCTACAAGGCCATGGGCTTCCCGGAGAAGATGTTCACCGTGCTCTTCGCGATCGGCCGCCTGCCGGGCTGGATCGCCCAGTGGCGCGAAATGATCAGCGACCCCAACACCAAGATCGGCCGCCCGCGGCAGCTCTACATCGGTGAGCCGGAGCGCAACTACCCTTCGGTGTAATGACCTAGGACCACAGCTCTACGACGCCGGCCGCGCACCTCACCAGGTGCGCGGCCGGCGTCGTTTGTGTCCGGGGGAGGGGTCGCGGGCGCGCGGCGCCAGGCCGCTGGTGCGGCCCCGCGTGCGCCCGGCCGGTGCGCCCCGCCGTCGTTCGGGCACATCCGTGCTAAAACAGACTAATGCCCAAATTTGTCGACGCCGCTGTGCGGCGCCAGGAAGTTGTCGAAGCGGTCTTTCGGATCGTCGCAGCGGACGGACTTGAACGTGCTTCACTCCGCGAAGTCGCAGATGAGGCGGAACTGGCGGTCGGCTCGGTCCGGCACTACTTCGCCAGCAGCGACGATCTCCTGATGCACTCGTTCGGGGTCGTGGTGGACCGGATCGTCGGCCGGCTGAGCGCAGCCGACGAGCGCCTCGCGGAGGCGCGGCCCGGCACCCCGGAACACCACCGTGGCGTGTTAACCCTGCTGGGCGAGTTTCTTCCGCTGGATGAGGAACGCGCCGTTGACTCCTGCGTCTGGATGGCCTTCAAGAACGCCGCCAGGACCAAGCCTTTCCTGGTACCGGAAGCCGACCGCAGCCACCGCGCCGTGGCTGCGATCGTGGGACGGGTCGTGATGGAACTGGCGTCCGCGGCTGACCCCGACGGCACAGACGTGGACCAGCAGCGGCTGGTCATCGAGGCGGAGCGGCTGCTGGCCACCCTGGACGGGCTCAGCATGCACGCCCTGCTGCAGCCCGAATGGATGACCGCGCAGATGTGCAGCGACGTGCTGGAGTCCCACCTCGCGGGATTGGGCAGCTCCGCCGGGAGCCATTAACGTGCGTTAACTTGAGGAATACACTGGAAACGTACGTCTTGCCAAGGAGGCAATCGGATGCACCACACAGGCGGGCCGGGCTGGCGGATCACTATGGACACTTCGGGTCCCATGCTCATTGCACTTTACGTTCGCGACGCCGCCGGCCTGGACAGCGCAGGGCACCCGGCGCTCTGCCACGCGGCACCGAAGATACGCCCTGTTGACCACACCCACCTGATTGCGGAGGTCGGCGGCCTCAGTGCGCTCAAAACCGAATGGGAAGCCTGGTGGGAACAACTCCTGAAGGCGCATCCTGAGATGTCGCCTGAACTGGGCCCCCCGGGCTTCAACGCCTTCAGTAATTCGCCCGCGCTCCGGCGTGTGCTGCAGGCCCATTTCGGCGCAGCGCTGAGCTGGGCCCGGGAACGCCGCGGCGAGTACCTTGCCGTGGAGGCGGAACGCGAAGCCGCCGGCGGGGTTCAACTGCTGCAGGACATGGTCGACGACCGGCTCCTCGAGGTGGGCCGCGCCGCCAACGGCTTCGCGTTGACCATCGTTGAACTGCCCCTTGCCGAGCCGCGGGCCTGGTACCTGGAGCCGGACAAGATCATCATGAGCACCGATCTGCTGTCCCAGCCGGAACTCTTCCGCAGCTACGTGCGGCCCGTCGTGGACCTGCTGGTCTGAGACCGCCCGGGCGGCCCACGGGGGCGCCCGGTGCCGCAGGCCCGGCCCCGGGCCGCCGGGGGAGGGGTCTGCTACGGCTTCGGTGCCCCGGCGACAGTGACCCTGACCTGTCCCGCCGGTGTCTCGGCGGACTGCCAGCCGTTGCGGGCCTGCCGGGTCCAGCTGCGCCCATCCGCGTGGACCTCGGTGATGGCGAGGGCCTTGGCGTTGGCGACCGCCCAGTGCGCCACGGCCCAGGCCTGGGTTCCCTCGGCTTGCAGGACGAGGGTACTGCCCTCCGTGGAGGCAGGAACGCCGCCAAAGGCCGCGGAAAGCCGCTCCTGCACGGCAGCCGTGTCGCCGGCAGCGTCCGGCTCCCGCAGCGAGCAGTCGAGGCCCGCAGCGGTCTGACCGGTCAGCGACGAGGCGAAGGCGCGGCCCATCACCTCGTGCTGGGCGTAGGCATCGGGGTACGCGGAGCGCTGGACCCGCTGGGCCGCGACGGTAATTTCCAGAGTCTCGTAGCCGGGAACCTTCACGAGGGCATCGTAGAAGGCGTTGCTCGCGTGGTACGGATCCATCACCTGCTCCGTCGTGCCCCAGCCCTGTGAGGGCCGCTGCTGGAAGAGCCCGCGGGAGTCCGGGCCGGCCTGGTCGCCGTGGCCGATATTCCGGATCTTGGACTCCTGCATGGCGGTGGCCAGGGCGATGCTCGCCGCCCGGGCCGGAAGCCCGCGGCGCACGGCCACGGCGGAAATCAGGCTGGCGTTGGCGGCCTGGTCCGTGGCGAGCTCGGCACTGCCGCCACCGACAGCGGTACAGCGTTCGGTAATGAGGACTTCGGACCGCTGCACGAACGCCACGGCGGTGTAGATCCCGCCCCCGACCATGGCCAGGGTCAGCAGCAGCACGATCCGACGGCGCAAGCTGGATCTGCGTGCCACGAACTACTCCCTCGGGCCCTTGCCGGACCGGTACCTGCTGCTGACGTTTGGCTTTCCGCACCCAACCTTAGTTGGCGTGGAGGGCCTCGTTGAGCTCGACGGTCTGACCTTTGCGCGGAAGGACCTCAACTTCACCGGTGGAGGAGTTGCGGCGGAAGAGCAGGTTGGGGACTCCGGACAGCTCTACGGCCTTGACGATCCGGCTGGTGTCCTCGCCGTCCGCGTCCTTGGCCCCGACCACGCGGACGCGCGTTCCCGCCGTGACGTAAAGCCCGGCCTCGACGACGGAGTCGTCGCCGATGCTGATGCCCACGCCGGAGTTGGCGCCCAGCAGCACGCGCTTGCCCAGCGAAATCTTTTCCTTGCCGCCGCCGGACAGGGTCCCCATGATCGAGGCCCCACCGCCGACGTCGGACCCGTCGCCGGTGACCACACCGGCCGAGATGCGGCCTTCCACCATGGACGCGCCAAGGGTACCGGCGTTGAAGTTCACAAAGCCCTCGTGCATGACCGTGGTGCCCTCGGCCAGGTGCGCGCCGAGGCGGACCCGGTCGGCGTCGGCAATGCGCACGCCGGAGGGGATGACGTAGTCGACCATGCGGGGGAACTTGTCCACGCCGTAGACGGTGACGGCACCGCGCTTGCGCAGCCGGGCCCGGGTCAGTTCGAAGCCCTCGACGGCGGCGGGTCCGAAGTTGGTCCACACCACGTTGGGGAGATTGCCGAAGATGCCGTCCAGGTTGATGCTGTTCGGCTGCACCAGGCGGTGCGAGAGCAGGTGCAGGCGCAGGTAGGCGTCAGCCGTGTCCGCGGGTGCCTCGTCGAGGTGGATCTGGACGAACACAACCTTCTGCTCGGTGCCGCGGTCGGCGTCGGCTCCGGTTTCGGCGATGTCGAGCAGGGACTGGTCCGCGTTGGCCACGTCGCGGAGGACCTCCGTCGCGGTTCCGAGGGCAGGCGCCGGGAACCAGACGTCCAGGACGGTGGCATCGCCGTTACCGGTGGCGATCGTGGCGACGCCGTAACCATAGGCGGAGCGGGCGTCTGCGGGCACAGCGGAAGAAGCGGTTTCAGTCATGCCCCAAGTCTATAGACGGCGCCTGCCCTCCCCGAAACCGTGACAGCCCGACGGGGGCTCCCAGCGGATAAAGTGGGACGGTGACTTCCTCGGATTTGAACGCGCACCCGAACACCCGCCACCACTCCGCCGCCCGCCTGGACCTGCGCCAGGACGTGGCGCTGCTGACCGCCGAGCTCATCGACATCTACAGCGTCTCCGCTGCGGAGGGGGAACTGGCCGACGCCGTAGAGCATGCCCTCCGGACCATTCCGCAGCTGGAGTTGGTCCGCGACGGCGACTCGATCATTGCCCGCACCAACCTCGGCCGCGCCGAGCGGGTCATCCTGGCCGGGCACCTGGACACCGTGCCCCTGCCGACCACGGAGGGCTCCCTCGGGACTGTCCCGTCGTACTGGCCTTCGGGGGCCCCCGGCGAGGGGATCCTCTACGGCCGCGGCGCCACCGACATGAAGGGTGGCGTCGCGGTCCAGCTGGCGCTGGCCGCAGGCCTGTTCGACGCCGGCGCGGAACCGGACAAGGACATCACCTTCGTGTTCTATGACCACGAGGAAGTCGAGGCTGTCAAGAGCGGGCTGGGCCGGCTGGTCCGGAACCACGGCAGCCTGCTGGGCGGGGACTTCGCGATCCTGCTGGAACCCACGGACGGGACGGTCGAGGGCGGATGCAACGGCACGATCCGCTTCGAGGCCACCACGGTCGGCGAAGCGGCGCATTCCGCCCGGGCCTGGATGGGCAGCAACGCGATCCACGCCGCGGCCCCGATCCTGGCCCGGCTCGCCGCCTACGAGCCACGGACCATCTCCGTGGACGGACTGGACTACCGGGAAAGCCTTAACGCCGTGAAAGTCAACGGGGGGACCGCCGGCAACGTCATCCCGGACCGGTGCGTCGTGGAAATCAACTACCGCTTCGCCCCGGACAAGTCCCCGGACGAGGCGGAGCAGCACGTGCGGGAGCTGCTGGACGGGTTCGACGTCGTCCGCACCGACAGCGCCGCCGGCGCGCGGCCGGGGCTTAACCACCCGGCGGTGGCGTCCTTTGTCGCCGCTGTGGGTGCCGCGCCGAAGCCCAAATACGGCTGGACCGACGTCGCACGCTTCAGCGAACTGGGCATCCCGGCGGTGAATTTCGGGCCGGGTGATGCGCTGCTGGCCCACAAGGACAACGAGCACGTCGAGGCCGATGCCATCCGCGAATGCCTGCGGGTGCTGCGGAGCTGGCTCACGGCCTAACGCTGCGGGAAACGCTGCTTACAGCAAAAGGTCCGGAACCCTTCTCGGGGTTCCGGACCTTTTGCGTTGCGTTGCGGGCGTCGGCCCGGGCGCGGGCCGCGCTGCGGGGACTACTTGACGGGGATCCCGGCGACCGGGACGTGCGCCACGCCGCCGGCGGCCTTCTTTGAACCGCGCTTCTCGATCCAGATCGCGAGGCGGGAGACGGAGAAGTTGATGGCGATGTAGATCGCCGCCGCCACAAAGAACACCGGGAACAGGTAGTCCGGGCCGAGGAAGTCCGCCATGATCTGGACTTTGCGCAGCAGTTCCTCGTAGGACACGATGTAGCCCAGCGAGGTGTCCTTCAGCAGCACCACCAGCTGCGCCACGAGGGACGGCAGCATGCGCCGGATTGCCTGGGGCAGCTCGATGCTCCGCCGGGAGGCGAAGCTGGTGAGGCCGATCGCCAGGCCGGCTTCACGCTGGCCCTTCGGCAGGGACTGGATGCCGGCGCGGATGATCTCGGCGAAGATCGCCGCGTTGTAGAGCACCAGGCCGGCGACGACGGCGACGAAGGAACCGGTCGCGAACACCAGCAGCACGAAGAACATCATCAGGACCACCGGCATGCCGCGCAGGAATTCCAGCACGATCCTGGTCGGGATCCGGATCCAGGCGACGTCGGAGATGCGCATGAGGCACAGCACGAGTCCGAGCGGGAAGGCGATGACTGCGGCGACTGCCGCGGCCGTGAGGGTGGCGATGATTCCGTTGCCGATCAGCGCCCAGACATCGGGAATTTGGAAGACGGCCCAGCGTTCGGCTTCGAAAATCCCCTGCTGCGCGAGGATGGAGACGGCCCACCAGAGCAGTCCGGCAATCGCGACGGCGCCGACGATGGAGCCGATCAGGGAGACACGGCGGGCCTTGGGGCCGGGTACGTCGTAAAGGACCGAGCTCATCGGGCGATCGCCACCTTTCGTTCAACCAGGTTGGCGAAATAGCCAAGCGGGACGGTTATCAGCAGGTAGAAGAAGGCGACACCAACGAGGACCCACAGCACGGCGTCGCCGTGGGCGTTGGCGAGCTGACGGCCGTAGCCGAAGAGCTCCAGGACGAAGAACGCGCCGGCCACCGAGGAGTTCTTCACCAGCGCGATCAGGATGTTGATCATCGGCGGGATCACCGTGCGCAGGGCCTGCGGCAGGATGATCAGGTTAAGGACCTGGCTGAACTTCATGCCGATGCTGCGTGCGGCCTCTGCCTGGCCGACCGGGACGCTGTTGACGCCGGAACGCACCGCTTCGGCGATAAAGGCCGAGGTATAGGCGCTCAGGGCGATGATGGCGGCTACCTCGAACTGCTGGAACGTCACCCCAAGCCGGGGCAGGACCACGGCGGCGAAGAAGAAGGCGATGGTCAGCGGAGTGTTCCGGACGATCTCCACGTACGTCATGCTGAAGCCGCGCAGCGCGGCGATGGGGGAGACACGGGCTGCCGCCAGCAGGGTGCCGAAGATCAGTGCGAAGATCCCCGAAACCACGGACAGGAAGAGGGTTCTGAGAAAACCGTCCCAATACAGGGGGAGGTTTTCAATGATGACGTCCATATGTTCCTTAGGCTGCCTTGAGGGGAGTGGATCGGGAGACGGGAATGGCGGTTACCGGAGCTGCGTCGGGCGCGCCCCGGCAACCGCCACACCAGACTAGTAGCGTTCGATCGCGGGAAGTGAGGGAGCGGTCTTGATGACCTTCCCGGCGGTGTCCGCCCAGGCCTTCTTGTAGGAACCGTCCTTGTCGAAGGCTTCCAGCTGGTCGTTGATCCAGTTGCGGAAGACGGTGTCGTCCTTCTTCAGGCCGATGCCGTACGGCTCCTTCGTGAAGGTCTCATCCGACGCCAGCTTGAAGGCCTCCTGTTCCTTTTCGACGAAACCGGCCAGGATGACGTTGTCGGTGGTGATCGCTTCAACCTGCTTGTTGCGCAGCGGCTCAAGGCAGGCGGCGTAGGTGGCGGCCGGAACCAGCACTGCTCCGTACTTCTCGACGATGGTTGCGGCCGGTGTGGAACCGGTCACGGAGCAGACGTTCTTGCCCTTGACGTCCTCGGGCTTGGTGATGGACGTGTTGTCCTTGTTGACCATCAGCGCCTGGCCGGCCTCGTAGTACGGTCCGGCGAAGTCGACTTCAGTCTTGCGCTTGTCGTTGATCGTGTAGGTGGCGATGATGATGTCCACCTTGCCCTGCTTGATGAACTGCTCGCGGTTGGCTGAGACCGTTTCGACCCACTCGATCTTGTCGGCGGGGATGCCCAGCTTGCCGGCGATCAGCTTGCCCATTTCCACGTCGAACCCGACCGGCTTGCCGTCGAGGCCCTTCTGGCCGAACAGCGGCTGGTCGAACTTGGTGCCGATAACGATCTTCCCGGCGGACGAAAGCTTGGCCATGGTGGTGTCGGCAGCGAAGCTCGGTTTCTCGGCCACGGGCGGGTTGGAAGTGGAGGTGCTGCCGCCGCAGGCGCTCAGGCTGAGGGCCATTGCCGCCGATGCGGCAACCAGAAGGGATTTCCTTCGGGTCAAAAATGCCATCATGACATTTCCTTTCATTGGTCGGCCGCCTTGCGGCGGCCTGGGTGCGAACTCGGAGGAAAACTCAGAGGGAAGTTAGTGGGTCAGCAGCTTGGAGAGGAAGTCCTTGGCGCGGCTGCTCTTGGGGTTGGTGAAGAACTCTTCGGGGGTGGCGTCCTCGACAATCTGGCCGCCGTCCATAAAGACCACGCGGTCCGCGGCCTTGCGGGCGAAGCCCATCTCGTGGGTGACCACGATCATGGTCATGCCCTCCTTGGCCAGCTGGATCATCACGTCGAGGACCTCGTTGATCATTTCCGGGTCCAGCGCGGAGGTGGGCTCATCGAAGAGCATGACCTTCGGCTTCATCGCCAGGGCGCGGGCAATCGCGACGCGCTGCTGCTGGCCGCCGGAGAGTTGGGCGGGCAGCTTGGGCGCCTGGTGCCCGACGCCGACCCGCTCCAGCAGGGCCATGGCGTCCTTGTCGGCCTCGGCCTTCGAGAGGCCCTTGACCTTGATCGGGCCGAGCGTGACGTTCTCAAGGATCGTCTTGTGCGCGAAGAGGTTGAACGACTGGAAGACCATGCCGACGTCGGCGCGCAGTTTGGCGAGCTCCTTGCCCTCTTCGGGCAGGACCTTGCCGTCGATCGTGATAACGCCGTCGTCGATGGTTTCGAGACGGTTGATGGCCCGGCACAGCGTTGACTTGCCGGATCCCGACGGTCCGATGACGACAACAACCTCGCCCTTGCGGACGTTCAGGTTGATGTCCTTCAGGACGTGCAACTGGCCGTAGTGCTTGTTGACGGCATTCAGGGAGACGAGGGCATCGCCGGGCACTTGAGTAGTCATAAGAAGAATCTAGCGAACATCCGCGGATTATGACGGCAATCATTCCTACTTCCTGCAGATCGTGATTCAAGAGATACCTGCAGGTCAGAGTGACCGAGGGGGTTCCCGGTATCCTGCGGGGCCGGCCGGAGGATCCGGCACGGGCGGCCGTGTGCCCGCGCCGCGCCGGAAAGGTTAGCGCGGATATCCGCGCTAACCTTTGGGCATGAGTACCGATCCGCAGAAACACGGAGAGCCGGCCCCAGCCGGAAAGACGCCCGGCGAAGCCCGCGAGACGCCGCCGCCCCCGGCCGGGATCCGGCACAAGGGCCCGCTGGAGCTGCGGCGCAAGGCCGCCAAGGTGACGATGTCGGACCGGACCCTGCTGGACACGAAGGGACCCGGCCAGTTCGTCCACACCGACCCGTGGCGCGTCCTGAGGATCCAGAGCGAGTTCGTGGAAGGCTTTGGCGCGCTGGCCGACCTGGGCCCCGCGGTCAGCGTCTTCGGTTCGGCGCGGACCGTGCCCGGCAGCCTGAACTACGAACTCGCCGTCGAGGTGGGTCGAAAACTGGCCGAAGCCGGGCTGGCGGTGATCACCGGCGGCGGTCCCGGCTCGATGGAGGCAGCCAACAAGGGTGCAGTGCAGGGCAACGGGGTGTCGGTGGGCCTCGGCATCGAACTGCCCTTCGAGCAGGGGATGAACCAGTGGGTGGACCTGGGGATCAACTTCCGCTATTTCTTCGCCCGCAAGACCATGTTCGTGAAGTACGCCCAGGGGTTTATCGTGCTCCCGGGCGGCCTCGGGACCCTGGACGAACTCTTCGAAGCGATGGTGCTCGTCCAGACCCGGAAGGTGACGTCCTTCCCGATCGTCCTGGTCGGAACAGCGTTCTGGAGCCCGATGGTGGAATGGATCCAGACGACACTGGTGTCCGAGGGCATGATGTCCGAGGAGGATCTGGACCTGCTGCAGGTAGTGGACGATCCGGCGCTCGCCGTGGAACTGGTGGTGGAGGGCGCCGCCCGGCACCGGAACCCCAACGGCAACGGCGCCGGCAGCGGGTCCGGCACCGGAAACTCCGGCGGCACGCGGGGCTGACGGGCCACCGGCCGGGCACGCCGATCTCTGGCACGATGGGGGAGTGAGTTTCTTCCTGGTCTTCCTGGCGATTGCGCTGGCCGGCGCCGCTTTCCTGCTCGGCACCGGCAGGGCGTCGAAAATCTTCGGCAGCCGGCGCGGAGCGGACGACGGCGGACCGCGGGCCCTTGACGACGGATTCGACCAGCCGGTTGCCAACCTCCCCCCGGTGCTGCTGCCGGCGGAGGCGGAACCGTCCGACGTCGACCGTCTCCGGTTCGCGGTGGGTCTGCGGGGGTACCGGATGGATCAGGTGGACCAGGTGCTGGACGAGCTGCGGGAACAGCTCCTGGCCAAGGACCGGAAGATCGCGGACCTTGGGGCCGAACTGGGACGGCCCCGGGACGAACCGGGGACCGCTCCGTGAACAGTGAGCACCATCAGGCCCAGGCGCCGGAGACCGCGCAGCGGCCAAGCCGCAGAGCTGCAGAGGGCGGTGCCGGGAGGCCTGGGCCGTTGGATCCGGTGGACCCGGCCGGCAGGGTCCGGAGCGTTGCCGCCACGGCAGGTGCCGTCGTGGCGCGCTGGCCCTGGTGGGTCCAGGTGGGCGGACTCTATGTCGGCGCACGGCTGGTCAGCGCCTGCATCTTTATGGCCGCCGCCCTGCACCAGGGCGTCAACCCCTGGTTTCCGGCCAAGCCGGACTACTGGTCCTTCGTCAACATCTGGGATGCGCGCTGGTACGGCGAGGTCCTCCGGAACGGCTACCCGGACGTCCTCCCCACCGACGGGGCCGGAAACGTCCAGGAAAATGCCTGGGCGTTCTACGCGCTCTTTCCCATGCTGGGCCGCGTGGTCGCGGGGCTGACCGGGATGCACCCGGCGTTCACCCTGACGCTGATCGCCATGGCGTGCGGTCTGGGGGCGGCGCTGGTCATCTACCGCCTCTTCCGGCTCCGGGCACCGCACCGCACCGCGCTGTGGGGAACGGTGTTTGTCGCCACCTTTCCGGTGTCTCCCGTCCTCCAGCTGCCGTATGCCGAGTCACTGAACCTGCTCCTGCTGGCAACTGCCCTGCTGCTGGTGCTGGAACGCCGCTACCTGTGGGCCATGCCCGTCGTTGTGCTGATGTGCCTGTCCCGGCCGACCGGTGTGCCGTTCGCGGCGATGATGGGGCTGCTGCTCCTCTACCGCCTCTGGCAGTACTTCTCGGCGGCCCGCGCCACGGCACCCGGAACGGCGCCCGGCCCGGCTAACGTGGGCGGTGCCGTGCCGTCCGGCGCCGTGCCGCAGGCCGGCGCCCAGCTCTGGTCGCTCGCCGGGCTGACCGTGGTCAGCGGAGCCGGAGCCCTGCTGTGGCCGGTCATCGCCTGGGCCGTCACGGGGGACATCCAGGCCTATACCAAAACCGAAACCGTCTGGCGCGGCCACGATCTGGTGCCCTTCAAACCCTGGTTCGACACCGGCGTCCTGCTCTTCGGCCCGGTGCTGGGCATACTGGCGCCGTTCGTCTTCGTTGCGCTGTTCGCCTGGTCCATGATGTGCCGCCCGGTGCGGGCGCTGGGCACCGAACTGCGTCTGTGGTGCGCCTGCTACATGGGCTACCTGCTGATGTTCCTTCACCCGCAGACGAGCACCTTCCGGATGCTGCTTCCGCTCTTCCCGCTGGCCCTCGGCGCGGCCCTGATCTCCCGGTCCCGGGCCTACCGGGGCACGGTCGTCCTGATGTTCCTGCTGCTGCAGATCGTGTGGATCGTCTGGCTGTGGGCCTGGGCGCCGCTACCCGGCGGAGGCGACTATCCGCCGTGACGCGCGGCACCTTTCGCGGCTCCCGGCCCGGCAGGACGCGGCGCGGCGGAAAGTCCAACGATTAGCTACAGCCGCGTTGTTACGCGATAATAGTTGGTAAGCAAGGACAAGAAGCAAACTGAGTATATGGCCCTGATGACTATCATCATGGCCGCCGGGCAGCTTGATTGACTAAGCGGACGCAGCCCGGCCGGGCTGGTATGTCACTGGACTAATGAAGGGGATATTCCTTATGGCGGCTATGAAACCACGCACCGGCGACGGCCCGATGGAAGTAACCAAAGAAGGACGAAGCTTGATCATGCGTGTCCCGCTCGAAGGCGGCGGGCGGCTCGTGGTCGAACTCAATTCTGCCGAGGCCACAAACTTGAAGGAATGCCTCGTCGGCGTTACCGAATAACTTTCTGCACTCTTTTGGCAGAGGGCGGGTTCCGCAGCCGGATGGCTGCGGAACCCGCCCTCTTTTTGGCAACCTCCTGAAGCTATTTCTTGACGGCGACCAGCAGGCCGTCGCCGGTAGGCAGCATGGCCGACGCGAGGCGGTCGTCGTCGCGGATGGACCTGCCAACCTGGCGCAGAATCACGGTGGTGGCCTCGCGAGCGGCCGGGTTGGCGACGCGGTCCTTGTCCAGCGCATCGTTGACGATCAGCAGGCCGCCTGACTTGAGCAGTCGGATGGCCTGTTCCACATAACCGGGGTAGTTCGGCTTGTCGGCGTCAATGAAGACCAGGTCGTAGGCGCCGTCCGTCAGCCGGGGGAGGACATCGCGGGCCCGGCCGGAAATGGTGCGCGTGCGGTTGGCCGGGCTGCCGGCCTCCTGGAAAGCCTCACGGGCGGCTTTCAGGTGCTCGACGTCGACGTCGATGGTGGTCAACACGGCCTGCGGACCCAGGCCCCGCAGGATGCAGACGCCGGAGACGCCCGCGCCCGTGCCGACCTCGACCGCAGTCTGGGCCTTTGACGCCGCGGCCAGGACCGTCAGGACGGCTCCGACCCCGGGGCCGACCGGGGTGACGCCCAGTTCGAAGGACCGTTCGCGCGCGTGCAACAGGACCTCATCCTCGGCAGGCAGATCTTCTGCGTAGGACCAGCTCGTGGACTTATCGGCGCTCATGTATTCGCTTTCTGGGCGGCAGGGGGATTGTTCACCCCAGCCTACTGTGTCCGGTGGTACCCGGCAGGGAGGCGCCACCGCCGCGCCCGTGATGGCAGGCGCCGCGGTTCCCTGCCGCGCGGGCCCCATCCGGGGGAGCAGTGTGATGGCGCCGGCTGCCGGTTCCGCCGTCGGCGGAAGGACCGCCGGCGTCAGGAAATTCCCAGCTTATTTTGAAATGATGGATATCCGCTCATCCGCGTGGTGATCGGCGCCGAATCAAGGATGCAGGTGCTTGCAGCCGCAAGCACCGTCCACGGCGTAAGCACCATCCACGAGGGGAGCGGACAATGTCGGTTATGGCAGCTGTCCCTGCAACTGAAGAGTCCCAGCCCACGGCGGAAGCCGAATGGGTCCGGCCCACCTGGGAGGAAGTGGTGACCAACCACTCCGCGAAGGTGTACCGCCTCGCGTACCGGCTCACCGGCAACAAGTACGACGCCGAGGACCTCACCCAGGAAGTGTTCGTCCGCGTCTTCCGCTCGCTGGAGAATTTCAAGCC